>NZ_CP081115.1:0-92112 GCF_025141875.1 Sulfitobacter sp. M368 | reverse complement strand
CAAGGCGGATCAAACCGCCAAGGATTTCGAAGCGGTGTTCCTGACCCAATTTGTAGACGAGATGATGAAAACCACTGGCGCAACAGCGTTTGGCGGTGAAAAACAGGCCGAGATGTGGCGGTCATTCATGTCAGAGGCCGTCGCAAAAGAATTGGTCGAACAGGGCGGCCTGGGCCTTTCGGCCAACGTCAGTCAGATGATCAACGCCTACACCACCGGCAGCAGCGCTTTGAAAGGGTCGAAACCATGAATGCTCCCAAAAAATTCCGCTTTGGTGAACGCATGGATGCCCCGGCACAGGGCGGTACAGCCGATCAGATTCCCTTGACCCGGCAGGACGAACAGAATCTTGATGAATATGTAGGCAAGATCAAGGAAACCGTCTCGATCCTGCGCAACGAGATCACCGCGATCAAGAATGGCGAGCTGGAAGTGGTGAGCAATGTCTTTGATGAAAAGTCCAAAGTGCTCAAATGGCTGGAGCTGCGCACGCCGCTTGTTGAACCATTTCTAAACCACGAGGCTGCGAAAAAACGCAATCTCAAAGAGCATTTGGCGGAACTGAAGAAATTTATCGAAGAAGATGATGCGATGTTGTCGCGGATGGCCGTGGCCGCCCGCACCATCCTGCGAGAAGTCGAAAAAATCACCAATCGCAATGGGTTAGGTGGTGTATATGGCAAGTCTGGGCGCAAGTTATCGGATGCGCCGAAAGGCAAAATGCGGATCGATCAGGAGTTTTGATCGACGACCTGCACAAAATCGCAAAAATTTAACCATTCGTTAACCCTGTTCTTTAGATACATTGTGTTGGCGCAAAAGCCAGCTGTCAGACAGAAGTCTGAACAATCGGTCAGAAGACCGATAAAATATGAGAAATGAGGAGAGCAGTCATGTCGTCCATTCTCACCAATAATTCCGCAATGGTGGCACTTGCCACGCTTAACGATGTCAACCGCGGCCTGAACGAGACCCAGTCTCGCGTGTCCACTGGTTTGCAAATTCGCTCCGGTAAAGAAAACGCCGCCTACTTCGCCATCTCGGAAACGATGAAGGGTGACAGCGGCATGTTCAAAGCCATCAACGAAGGTATGACAGCAACGAAAAACTCCGTTGCAACCGCCCGTCTTGGCGCAGAAACGGTCAAGGATCTGGCGAACCAGATGGTTGAACGTATCGCATTTGCCCAAAGCGACGGCATCAACAAAGCTGACGTTCAAACCGAACTGGACGCTTTGGCCGACAACATGCAGTCGGCAATCGACCAAGCCACATTCAACGGTGACGATCTTGTTGGCGCCGCAGCCGCTGCTGTGACAGTTGTGACAGGTGTGTCCCGCGCAAGCGGCTCGTTCGCCACCACGTCGATCACTTTCAACTCCGTTGATCTTCAGGCCATCCAGACAGCCCTGGCGGCGGTCGATGTGACAGACACCGCGACCACCTTGGAAGCCAAGCTGGTTGTAGCCGAAGGCCAGTTGTCCAACGCGATCGATGCAGCCACATCCCTGGGCGTTACAGAAAACACCCTCGAAGGTCAGATGCAGTTCCTTGACAGCCTGACAGATACTCTGGATTCCGGTGTATCCTCGATGGTTGACGCCAACATGGAAGAAGAGGCCGCACGTTTGCAGGCCTATCAGGTACAGCAGCAGCTTGCGACGCAGTCCCTGTCGATTGCGAACCAGGCGCCGCAGAACATCTTGAGCCTGTTCCGTTAATCGGCAGTCGCTGAAATGAATTGATGCGCCCGATCAAGTCGGGCGCATCTTACCTCCATGATCTTCCCTTGATCCTAAACCGGCCACCTGTCGCACCAGTGGCCGGTTTTTCAATGCGCGGGCTGTTGTTGTGCAATCTCCGCTGCCTGCTGGCGCTCCGCCTCTTCAAAATAGGCCTTCAAAGGGTCTTCGATCCCCGCTTCAAGGATCATCCGGTAGAGCTCGGCAAAGCTTTGGCTGGCGGCGGTCATCTCACCGCGCCGTTGGGACAGAAAAGGGCTGGCGGTCTGGAAAAAACGGATCGCCTCGTCCGTCGAGGGGTCAGACCCTTCCTTGTAGGCGCCCAGCCGGATCAGATCTTCCATGTCGGCGTAACGCCCCAGTGCTTTTCGGGCGGCTTTGGTGATCTCGAACTCTTCGGGCGAATGACACCCCGGCAGCATCCGCGACAGGGAACGTTGAATATCCACAGCAGGAAACCGTCCCTGTTCGGCGATCCGGCGATCCAGAACCAGATGCCCGTCCACAATACCCCGCACGGCATCCGCGATGGGTTCATTCATGTCATCGCCATCGACCAGCACCGTATAAAGGCCGGTGATGTCCCCCTCACCTGCCCTGCCCGGCCCCGCCCGTTCAAGCAGGTGCGGCAACTCCGAAAACACCGACGGAGGATACCCGCGCAACGTCGGCGGCTCGCCCCGTGCCAGCCCGATCTCCCGCTGTGCCATGGCAAAACGGGTCACGCTGTCCAGCAGCAACAGAACCTGCAAGCCTTTGTTTTTAAAATGCTCTGCAATCGCAGTGGTGGTCAGCGCCGCCTGTTTGCGCAAAAGCGGCGCCTCATCGCCGGTCGATACAACCACCACGGCACGCGCCATGCCTTCCTCGCCCAGATCCTCCTGGATAAACTGCTGCACCTCCCGGCCCCGTTCCCCAATCAACCCGATCACGATCACATCGGCATCGGTGTTGCGGGCCAGCATCGCCATCAGGGTGGATTTGCCCACACCGGACCCGGCAAAAACCCCCATGCGCTGTCCCTGGCAAATCGGCGTGAACACATCCACACATTTGATCCGCGTCTCCAGCTTGTCGCCCACTTGTTTGCGTTCAAACGCGCCGGGGGGCTGGGCGGTGCGGGTGGACTTGCGCCGGGGTCGCGGCAGGCGCGAATAACGCGACAAGGGCCGACCAAGCGCATCGACCACCGATCCGATCCAGCTGTCGTCAGGATAAATCAGGTCATCATGTTCAATCAGTTCCACAGGATCGCCCACGGCAACACCGTCCCAGCTGCCGAAGGGCAGGAGGCAAAGGTCTGATCCCTGAGCGCCGACCACCTCACCGTCAATCACGCCTTTGCGGCTGCGCACCCGGCAACGACTGCCAATGCCGGCCACCGCTTCCAGACCGCCGACAGTCAGGGTCAAGCCAACGATGCCCTTAACGCTCCCAACCATCCGCGCCGCCGAGGATGAATAGACAGCGTCTTGCAACTTGGAAAACGTTGACATCAGGATTTAATCCTTTCTTAATCTTTCTATCCTTGGTATATCTCAAGAATAAATAATGAGTCTATGATGAATACTGAACCAACCTCACTCTTTGATCTCGCACCCAAGCGGCTTCAGTGGCTGGCGACCCGCCAGAAGGTTGTCTCGGAGAACATCGCAAACGCCGATGTCTCGGGCTACCGGGCGAAAGACACGCAAAGCTTTGCAAGCTACCTCGCGGACGCCAGCGGACGTGACAGCCTGCCGGACGCCAAGATCACCGAAGCGGATGTGGGCTGGGGCATGGATATGTCCGGCAACAACGTGGTTTTGGAAGAGCAGATGATGGAGGCCAATGCAAACTCAGGCCAGTTTAAGATCGCTGCCAATCTCTACCGCAAGGCGCATGAGATGCTCTATGCCGTTGCCGGCCGCCGCTGAACATAAGGAACGCGTGTAATGGATCCTTTAAGAAGCATTTCCGCCACCGCCGCCAGCGGCATGCGGGCACAATCCGAACGCTTGCGGGTGGTGTCTGAAAACGTTGCGAACTCCACCACCACCGCCCAGGAGCCGGGCGGCGATCCATACCAGCGCAAGACCATCAGCTTTGAATCGACCACAGACTCGCGCACCGGCGCGGCCATTGTGAACCTGTCCGACATCAGCCTTGACCAAAGCCAGTTCCGGATGCGGTTTGACCCTTCTCACCCCGCGGCGGATGAGAACGGATATATCAAGCTGCCCAATGTTAACCCATTGATTGAAATGAACAACATGCGCGAAGCGGCCCGCAGCTATGAGGCGAACCTGTCAATGATGGAAAACGCCCGCGAGATGCGCCGCCTCTTGGTTGATCTGTTGAAGTAAGGGGGAACGATGTCTGATTTCTCATCCGTTCGCGCCGCTTACGTCCAGTCCGCCTATAGCAAGGCCGCCGAATCCAAATCCGGCCCCAAGGACGCGGCAACGATTGATCCCTCCAATGAGGCCGGCAGCTTTTCGCAGATGGTTTCAAACGCGGCCACCCAGGCTGTTGAGACCGTGCGCACCGGTGACAGCATGGCCATCGCGGGCCTCAACGGGCAGGCCGGATTGCAGCAAGTTGTCGAGGCCACGATGGCGATGGAAAGTACAGTGCAGGTTTCTGTCGCCCTGCGTGACAAGCTGGTTGAGGCCTATCAGGACATCATGCGCATGCCGATCTGACGGCAGGCAATCGCAACAAATATTTAGGGACAGGTCGTGGATTCAGTCACCACTTACGAGGTTATCCGGCAGACCATCATGACGACGCTGATTTCATCGGCGCCGGTGCTGATCGTCGCCTTGGCCGTCGGTCTGGTGATCGCCTTTTTCCAGGCCTTGACGCAGATTCAGGAAATGACACTGACCTTTGTCCCCAAGATCGCCGCTATCTTTGTAACTCTGGCACTGTCCTTGCCCTTCATCTTTTCCACCCTCCTGCAACTGTCAGATCGCATCTTTGATTTGATCAGCAACGGAGGCGTGTGACATGCGCCGCTTGATCGCAGCTGCCTTTGGTTTGTGCCTGATCGCGCAGACCTCCCTCGCGACAGAGGCAAATCCCTGGGCCGGCTTTTACCGGCTGTTGAGTCCGAATACCCAGAACACCCCCTATCCAACCACCTTTTGCCTGTCTGCCATTCTGGAGGCGCAGGACCGCTACGAGATTCCGAACAACCTGCTTTTGGCCATCGGCCTGCAAGAAGCCGGCCGGCGCGTCAACGGAGAGCTGACGGTCTGGCCCTGGACCGCAAACTACGATGGCGAAGGTGTGTTTTTCGGCAGCAAACAGGCGATGGAAGCCTGGGTCCGGCAAAAACAGGCGGGCGGCGCCAGTTCGATTGATGTGGGCTGCATGCAGGTCAACCAGAAATGGCACGGGCAACATTTTGCCTCTCTCGAAGAGGCCGGCGATCCTCAAACCAATGTCGATTATGCCGCACGGTTCTTGCGGGCGCTCTACAATGAGACCAATGATTGGTGGGATGCCGCGGGCCGCTATCATTCCTCTACGGATGTCTACAAAGACATTTACCTCAGAAAATTGTCACATAATCAAGAACTTGCCAATACGCACCTTGCCCAGTTCACGCAGGAAGTGCGCTTTGGTCAGTCACATGCACCGGCAAGCCGCCCTGCCCCAACCATCGGTTGGAGCGCGGAAATGACAGGCACCGGCGCAACCCGGATGAGCGATTCACTGTCGATCTATTCTGCCCTGCCGATCCAGCCGATCCTCCCCGCATACAGCGAGGTGAACTGAAGCCATGGCAACTCCGGATACCAACATCAGAACCGAAGGCCCGATCATCAGCTTTGCCCGTTTGGGGCACAGCAACCGTGATATCGGCTTTGCCATTGGCGTTATCCTCATTCTGGCGATGCTCTTTGTGCCGCTGCCCCCGGTCCTGCTGGATGTGGGGCTTGCGGTCTCGCTGTCTTTGGCGGTCCTGATCTTGATGGTGTCCCTGTGGATCGGCGCACCGCTTGAATTTAACTCCTTCCCGACCCTGCTGCTTGTGGTCACGATGTTGCGTCTTGCGCTCAATGTCTCGTCGACGCGGCTGATCCTCAGCGAGGGTCACAATGGTCCCGGTGCAGCGGGCAATGTGATCGAGGGTTTTGCCGATTTCATCGTCGGTGGAGACTTTGTCATCGGGATCATTGTCTTTGCTATCCTTGTGATCATCAACTTTATCGTCATCACCAAAGGTTCCACCCGGATTGCCGAAGTGGCGGCGCGGTTCTCTCTGGATGCGATGCCCGGCAAACAGATGGCGATTGACGCCGATCTCGCCGCAGGTGTGATCAGTGATGAAGAAGCCAAAGTGCGCCGCAAAACCGTTGAGGAAGAAAGCTCCTTCTTCGGGGCGATGGACGGTGCGTCCAAGTTTGTGCGCGGCGATGCGGTTGCCGGTCTGATTATCACCTTGATCAACGTCTTTGGCGGCATCCTGATTGGCATGATGACCCATGATCTGAGCATTGGTCAGGCGATGAGCAACTATACCGTTCTGACGATCGGTGACGGGTTGGTGACACAAATCCCCGCTTTGATCGTGTCCCTGGCCGCCGGTCTTTTGGTGACCAAAAGCGGCACCCATGGCGCGGCCAACGAGGCGGTTCTGGGCCAGCTCAGCAATTTCCCCAAGGCGCTTTACATGGCGGCGGGGCTGACTTTCTGCATCGGCTGGTTGCCCGGTTTCCCGCTCCCCGTTTTTGTGCCGCTGGCCGCCGGGATGGCCGGGTTTGGCTATGTCATGCAACAGCAGGTCAAAGTACGCGCCGACCGTGACGCCCAGATCGAAGAAGACCGCAAAACGCCCAGTGATGCTGCAGAGGATCCACTGGCTGACATGCTACGGGTCGATGATGTGCGGCTTGATCTGGGCACCGCGCTTGTCCCGATGATCACAACGGTCAACGCCGCCCTGCCCGGCAAGGTCAAGAGCCTGCGGTCCCTGTTTATCAAGGACTTCGGCTTTGTTCTGCCGCCTGTACGGATCAAGGATGACGCCGATCTGCCTGCGGGCACCTATTCGATTTCGCTGCAAGGGGTCGAGGCCGCCCGCGGCGAGGTCGATCCAATGATGATGATGGTGATCAACCCTTCCGGCGGCGAGATTGATCTGCCAGGCAAACGCACCCGCGAACCCACGTTTGGCCTTGAGGCGATCTGGGTGGATGAGGCCCGCGCGTCTGAGGCAGAGCTGATGGGGATGACGGTTGTGGACCCCGAAAGTGTGATCACCACCCATCTGACCGAAGTGATCAAGGAACATATGCCCGAGATCCTGACCTATGCCGCCGTGCAGGATCTGATCGAGGGACAGGACAAAGACTACCAGAAACTGTTGTCCGACAGTTCCAACAACAGTCCGGCCGTGATGCTGCAACATGTCTTGCAAGCGCTGCTGGCAGAGCGCGTGTCGATCCGCAATCTGCCCAAGATCATCGAGGCGGTGGCCGAAGCCAGCGCCAACACCAAGAACATCCGCACCGTGATCGAACATGCCCGCGGCAAGCTGTCGAAACAGATCTGTCAATCGCTTGTCGATGCGCAGGGCTATGTGCCGGTGATCAACTTGGGCGGCGAATGGGAGCGCGAGCTGGTCAATTCCATCTCGACGACCAATGGCGAGGATACATTCCTGATGTCGCCGTCACGGGTGCAGGAATTTGTGCTGGCGATGCGTAAGGAAATTCAGAAGTTCTCTTCTGCCGATGAATGGCCCGCGATCCTGGTCACCCCGCAAGCGCGGCCTTACGTCCGGTCGATCCTCGAACGGGTCAGCCCGATGACACAGGTGATTTCCCACAACGAGGTCCACCGCAAAGCATCCCTGCGCACGGTCGGCACCGTCGGGCCATAACCGATGTCGCTTGACGCATTTGTCACCTCGATTGTTCTGTCCTATCTGGTCGTGTTTGCCCGCCTCGGCTCTGCCCTGATCTTCATGCCCGCCTTTGGCGAAGTTCAAATCCCGATCCGGGCGCGGCTGTCTTTTGCATTGGTGCTTTGCGCTGCCTTGCTGCCGATCACGCCGGTGCAGGCCGCAATGCCGGACGATCCGGTCGCCCTTGCCCTGATGCTGGGTGTTGAGGTGACGATTGGTCTTTGGATCGGGCTCACCGCACGTATTTTGCTGTCGGCATTGCAGTTTGCCGGCTTTCAGGTGGGCCAGGTGTCCGGTTTGGCCAACGCCTTTGGTCCCTCATTCGGGTCATTCGAAGGCGCAACCATGGTCGCCACCTTGATGTTGATCAGCGCGGTCACGATGATCTTTGTCACCGACACCCACCACATCATCTTGCGGGCCTTGCTGTCGAGTTATGAGCTGTTTCCTCCCGGCCAGATCATGCTTGAGGATATGACAGACCAACTGCTCAAGGCCGCAGGTCAAAGCCTTTACATCGGCACCGCTGTTGCCGCCCCGTTTTTTGTCATGGGCGTTGTGTTGAACCTCGGCATGGGGCTGGCCAACCGGATGATGCCGCAATTGCCCGTGTTCTTTGTCGCCGCCTCCCTTCTGATCGGCGCGGGCTTGCTCATTCTCGCGATTTCCATGCCCGCGCTGCTCGATTTCTTTATATCGGAGTTTCAGGATTGGCTTGTTGGCTTTAAGCTCTGAGTCATGGCCGAGAACAACGACAGCACAGAAAAGACGTTAGAACCCACCGAAAAGCGTCTGCAGGATGCGCGGCGCAAGGGGGATGTGCCGTCCTCCAAAGAGACCGGCAATATGGTGGTGGTTATCGCCTTGCTGGGCATCACTGCGCTGGTTTTGCCCTTTCAAACACCCCATGTTGTCGGCGCGCTCAGCACATTGATCGAACAAGCCTCCAGCCTGACCGTGGCCACTGGCGAGCCGGGCCTGACACGCCTTGGCCAGATCATGGGCGATTTCTTTTTCACGCTGGCCATTGCTGTGGCCCCGTTGTTCGGGGTCTTGCTGATCGGCGGTCTGATCGGCGCGGCCATTCAGGGCGAAACCGTGATCGCCTTTGAGCGGATCAAGCCAAAATTGTCGAAAATCTCGCCCCGCGAAGGCTTCAAACGCCTGTTCTCGGCGAATTCCTTTGTCGAATTTATCAAAAGCATCATCAAGGTTTTTGCTGTTGGCGCCATGGCCATCTGGATCACCAATCAGGCTGTCCGCGCGATCTGGATGACCTCCGGCTTTATCCCCGAGTTTCTTCCGGGATATCTGGTCAATTCCGCTGGCAAGCTTCTATTGGCCGCAGCGATTTTCCTCGTGCCATTGGCCGTCGCCGATATCCTGTGGCGCAGGTTTGACTGGCGGCGCAAACAGCGAATGAGCCAGAAAGAACTGCGCGACGAGATCAAGGAAAGCGAGGGATCGCCCGAAATTCGCGGCAAACGCGCCCGCCGCCGCCGCGAGCTGTCGCAGCAGCGGACCATCGCCGTGGTGCCAATTGCCGATGTGATCCTCGCCAACCCGACCCATTTTGCAGTGGCGCTGAAATATGACCCGATCACGGATGTCGCCCCGATCTGTATCGCCAAAGGTGCCGATCACTTGGCCCACCGCATCCGCGAGGTGGCGTTTGAAAACGAGATTCCCGTGGTCGAGAACAAACCGCTTGCGCGTCTCCTCTATGATACGGTCGAGATTGATCAGCCGGTGCCGGTCGAACATTGGGAGATCGTCGCCGAGATCATCAGCTTTGTCTTTGATCGCAAAAACAACAAACCGCACAAGATCCCGGATGGTTCGACCCTGCAAACCAGCCTGAACTGACCTTACTTGAGCTTGATCCCGACCAGATCCTGATCGCCCGGCAATTGTGACCGTTCCAGAATGATCTTTGACACTGCCCGCGCCCGCACCGGCGATACCTTGGCAAGAATTGGCGCCGCTGATCTTGGGTTCATCGTGCCCAGCACCATGACCGTGGTTTCGATATCCAGATCATCCATGATCCGTGCGGCATCGGCTGGTTTCATGTTCTTGTAAAAATCGATCAAGCGGTTGAGGTCATCCGTTTTGTTGGCCTCAATCCGGCCCAACAGCGCCTCAATGGAGGCCTGCAATTCGGTCAATGACCCCTTTTCGATGGCAAGCCGTTCCCGTGCCAGGGCCAGTTCGGCCTGCCGGTCCAGAACTTCCTGCTTTTGCAGGGCAACCAGCTCCCGCTCACGGGCCAGTGACCGCAACACATCTTCCGGCGCTTCGCATTCACTGCCCCCCATGGGCAAATCAGCCACCAGCGGCGGCACGTCCTTAGCCGGCTCCGGTGCTGCGTCTTTCTTTTCTGCCGCCGCGGTCTGGACAACGGCAACATCCGGCACCCGGTCAACCGTATTGAACATCGGCAACTCAGGGAACGACATCGCCGCCTTGGCAAACAATGTCAGCCCCAGACCGCCCAAAATCACCTTACCGCTCAGCAGTCGCAGCATGGATCAGACCCTCGCCGTTGAAGAGGTTTCAAAGAACTTGCGCACCAGATCTTTCTTATCACGCATCACCCGCAGGCCCGGCACTTCGGGCGCGTCGGATGGTGCACGGCGGCTGGAGAATGCCGCCTCAGCCGGTGTGTCGGGCACCGCCTTCACTTGCGGCTCCTGCACCTGCTCTGCCACTTCGATGTTCTCGCGCATCAGATGCACGGAATGCTCGGTCTTATCCACGGCCGAGGAAAACTCATTCACCAATGGCTCCAGCTCCTTGAGCGTTGCCATCAACTGCCGCACCTTGCGCGACACCGAATAGCCATAGGCAATGCTTCCCACCAGCAGCACAATGATCACACCATCAATTATCGTCGCCATCATTTTCGGGCACCTCCAAAGTTGAGAGTTTCTCTGTAATTTGAACGGCGACAAAGCCGTTGTTGCGTTTGCCAAGGGACACTTTGAACATGGGCGCATCGGCGCAGGTCATGATCGCGTCCTGCCCTTCTTCGATCCCAAACTCGACGGTATCACCGGGCTGCCATGACATAATCTTCTGGATCGGGATCGCCTCTTCGGCCATCACCACTTCCAATTCCATATGTGCGCGTTCAATCTGGTCGCTGATCAGATCATGCCAGACATTCTGCGCCTGACCGCGGTCGCCAAAATAGATCTTTCCAAGGTCAGGGCGGATCGGCTCAAGCGCGTCATAGGGGATCACGACATCCAGCACCCCGGCATGGCCCGCCATCGCCACGGAAAATTTCATCCGCGCACAAAGCGCCGAATGTTTGGCCACACTGGCCGCATCCGGATCGGTATCCACGCGGTCCAGCTCAAGCTCCGCTTTGCCAACAACCGACAAGGCCCGCTGAAGCTCTGCCAGAATGGCCGCCGCCAGCCGTTCACCAAAGGCCAGTTCGATGGCGGTATATTCGTCATCGTCGTCATCGTTGATCTGCTTGGCCGTGCCGCCCAGCATCAATTCGACCGAGGTCATGAACAGCGTCCGGTCAATGGCCAGCATGATCTCCCCCTCAAAGGGATGACCGGTGCCCACTGCCAGCAGCGCGTTTTGTGGCAATCCCTCGATGATCTGGCCCATCGGGATGTAATCCAACTGTACCAATGACGCCTCGCACAGCGCCCGCATCAGATCAGGAAATGCGATCGAGATGTTCTCGACCAGCCGCTCGCCAATGATGTCGAGCATCGGCAAACGGTCGAATGTGAAATCCGACAGGCGGATAATCTCGTCTATGAGATTGGCCTCGTCGGCCTCGACCTTTTCCTCTGCCAGTGCTTGATTCACCGCTGCATTCCTTACTGAACAATCAGATCTTTGATGAGAATTTCCTGCGGCAGATCACTGCCCGCTGCCGCCCGCGCCCGTTTGAGCAACTCCGCCTTCACAAAAAGCAGCCCTGCCATCCCGCGCACATCCGCCTCGGTCAGCCCACGCAGGTAAGAGTTGAACAGATCGCGCATGAACGCCTGGCGTTCCTCCATGATTTCCGATGCGCCCTCATCTGGGCGATAGGCCACCACAAGATTGACCTTGAGAAACGCGCGCGTTGGCGCACCCTGCACGTCATAGCCTTCGATGTTGGTCAGCATCTCACCAAAATCCAGCAGCCCACTGTCATGGGATGCCTCACCATGGCCACCATCATCCTTGGCCTTCAGTGCTTCAGCCTTCTCAGCCTCATGGCCATCCTTGGCCAGCGGGTCGGTGATGCCATTGCCCTTTTTCGCGTGATCATCCTTGCCGCCGTGACCATCGTCCTGTTCATCGCCGTGATCGTCGCCATGCGCCTCATCTTCATCCTTGTACTCTGGCTCATAGGCTTCGGCGTCCTGCATGTAGGCCATCCGCGCCAGGAAAAAGCCCGCACCAAGCGACACCAGGCAAAACGCCATGGCCGCCACGAGCATCTTTTTCGAACCTTTGGGTTTGGCCTCGGGGGTGTCTCCCGCTGCCGCCGCCTCCGGTTTGCGCTTTTCTTTTGCCTTGCCAGCCATGGATAAATTGGGCTCCTCTACTCAAGAATAATCCGTCTTTTCTGGGGAAAATACAAGTTTAGTTTTGGTTAATTCTTGCTTTTAACCTTTTCTTAATGCTGTATAGTGACAAGAAAAATATGCGGAGCATTTCGTGCAGGGTTTGATTGACAATTTGATGGCGCTTGGGCGTCAACGGCTGCTTATCCTTGCGGGGACCGCCGTGGGGGTTATCCTTGCGATGCTGCTGGGTCTCAACGCCGTGGCGACCCCCGATTACGCGCCGATCTACTCAAATCTCTCGGTCACGTCCGCCAATTCCATCGAGGCCACGCTGGCCAACGCCGGTTTCAAGGTGTCGGTCTCCGAAGACGGGTCCAGCGTTTCCGTACCCCGCCCCGATGCCGCCCGTGCGCGAATGGTTCTGGCCGAATCCGGCGTTGCGATTGACGGCGATCCGGGTTGGGAGCTGTTCGACGAAAAAAGCGGCTTGGCGATGAACTCCTTCCTGCAAAAGATCAACCGCATGCGCGCAATGGAGGGTGAGCTGGCCCGCTCGATCCAAACCATTGACGGCATTTCCACGGCGCGGGTGCATTTGGTTCTGCCTGACCGCGAACCCTTTTCGCGAGAGGCGCCAGCACCCCGCGCCTCTATCATTGTCCGCCCCGAACCGGGCCGCGCTGTCACCCGCAAGCAAGCGGTCGCGGTGCGCACTCTGGTCGCTTCCGCCGTGGCGGAGCTTGATCTGGCACGTGTCACCGTCCTGTCTGCCAGCGGCGAAACCATCCTCGCCGAAGGGACAGACGGCAACGGCCAGGCGACAATTCAATCCGCGAAGGCAGGGATCGAAGACCGTTTGGGCCAGGAAATTCAAAACATCCTGACCGCACGCGTCGGCGCGGGTAACGCGCGTGTTCGGGTCAATGTCGATCTCGTGACACAACGAGAAGTCATTGTAGAACAAACATTTGACCCGGATCAGCAAGTCGTGCGGTCCACCGAAAACAAATCCGAAAGCCAAAGCGGCACCGAGGACGGCGGCAACGTCGGCATCGAAAACAACATCCCCGCAGCCTTGGGCGGAGATGGCCCGGGCACCACCTCCAGCCGCTCTGAATCTGACGAGCTGGTGCAATATGAGATCGGCAACACACGCCGCGAGATTATCCGCGAGGCCGGTGATGTGCGCCGCATGACAGTCGCGGTCTTGATCAACGGAATTTACAACGTCGATGGCTCCGACGTGACCTATGCAGAACGCACACCCGAAGAACTGGACCGCCTGACAGAGCTGGTCAAATCCGCGGTCGGCTTTCAGGAAAATCGCGGTGACAGCGTATCCGTCGATAGCATGCGGTTCATGGATTACTCCATGGAACTTGGCGATCCGGTTGAAATGTCCCTGATGGACAACCTCTCCGAGAACATCGTCACTATCATCCGAAGCGTCATGGCACTGTTGATTGTTGGGCTGGTCATGGTGATGGGCGTGCGCCCCGTCCTGCGCCGCCTCAACCCGCCAGAAAAGATCGAAGCGGGCCCCGAAACCACCGGCGGCGCCCCTGCCCTTCCTGCTGGCGATGCGGCTGATGCAGAGGCTTTGGCAGCCGGAACAGCGGGCATGCAAGCCCTGCCCAATGGCGAAAACCCGCCCGGCACCGCCGCCCTTCCCGGAACAGGCCGCGCCGCCGCAAACGGCGTAGATGCACGGGATTTGCTTGCCGATGACTATGACGACGATGAAGATCACGAATTTGTCGAGAAACAGGGCATTCGCGGCAATCTGCGAAAGAAAAAAATTGATAATATTCAACGCCTTGCCGATGAGAAGCCCGAAGAGGTTCTGCGCGTTCTACGCTCATGGTTGATGACTGAGGCCGAGGCATGATCGACCTGTTTCAGCGCAACTTTGACACTGAGCCGGCGGAAAAGCCCAAGGACTCGCCCCAAGATAAAATGAGCGAACTCGCGGCCTTTGCAGAACAGGAGCTGCGCATCAAAGAAGCCCGGCAAGAGGGCTTTGACGCAGGCCGTTCAGTTGGACGGCAGGATGCCCAAGGCGAATATGACGCTGCCCGTGAAGAGCGGCTCACTCAGGAACGCACAGCCATCCGCGATCAACTAAACGCCGTGCTTGAACAAGATGCCGAACTGCGCCGCACATCCGAACGGGATATCGTGGAATTGTTCTTGGGAATCGCCGAACGATTGGTGCCGGAACTTCTTGAAAACTACGGCACAGATCTGGCCATCGAACGCATCCGTCAAAGTGTGGCCCTTGCACGAACCGATCCGGTCCTGACCATTCGCGCCTGTCCGGACGTGGCCGAAGCCCTGCAATCCGAAGCGCCCGAATGGCTCGCCTCCGCCACCCGCACAGCGCAAATTGACGTGGTTGCAGACCCTGAACTATCGGGAAGTGCCGCACAGGTCAGATGGAAGGGCGGGCGTCTGGATTACGACATCGAACAGGCCAGCATCGCGGTGCTTGCCTCCCTTGCCACTGCGGCAAAAGAATTCAACGAAGCCACTGGGAAAGCTGGATAAATGGTAGACGAAAAACAGGAAGCTGCCGAAATGAACACCCCTCAATCGGCACAGATCGACCCCGATGAACTGGCCCCCGAAGCGCCAGCAGAAAAACCGCCGACAGCCAAGAAAGGCGAGGGCAAAAGCCTTGATGCAATCTTTGGTGTCAAACTGGATGTGCGTGTCGTTCTGGGCCGCAGCCGCATGCCGATCTCGGAATTGCTCGACCTGACCAAGGGCTCGGTGATCGAACTGGACCGCCGCATTGGCGAACCTGTTGATATCATGATCAATGATCGCATGGTGGCACGCGGCGACCTGGTGCGCGTACAAGGCGATATGCTGGGCGTGGCGCTGCGGGAAATCGTCAAAGACTTCATCACAGACGCCTGATCTTGCCCCGTTTCGCCTCTCTTTCGCGCAGGGCATTTGCCCCGCTGGCAGCCGCCGCGCTGATTGTCCTGCTCGGCGTGCAATTGGCCAGCGCCCAAGACAGCGAAATCGGCGGTCTGATCCGCGATCTGTCCACCACTCTGGGCAACACCGAACCCGGCAGCGACGCGGGCGCCAGCCTGTCCGGGCGCTTGATTCAGCTCTTTGCGGTCATCACATTCCTCAGTGTAGCGCCGGGTCTTCTGGTGGTGATGACCAGCTTCACACGTTTTGTCATTGTCTTTGCGATGCTGCGCCTCGCCTTGGGCTTGAACCAGACACCGCCCAACATTGTGCTCAACGCCATGGCGCTTTTCATGACGTTCTTTGTGATGCAGCCGGTGTTCGATGACGCATGGCAGGGCGGCGTGCAGCCCTTGATCCGCAATGCCATCACCGAAGAACAGGCGATGCAAAACATCGCAGAGCCGTTCCGCGAGTTTATGCTGGTCAACACCCGAGACAAAGATCTGCAACTGTTTCAGGACATCGCCGGAGAAAGCCCCGATCCGGCCGATGGCCCTGACGCTGTGCCCAGCTGGCGCGTGCTGGTGCCGGGTTTCATGATCTCGGAATTGCGCCGCGCGTTTACAATCGGATTTCTGATCTACCTGCCTTTTGTCGCGATTGATTTGATCGTCGCCTCGGTCTTGATGAGTGCGGGCATGATGATGCTCCCTCCGGTCTTGGTCTCGCTGCCCTTCAAAGTTATCTTCTTTGTCTTGATCGACGGGTGGTACATGCTCGCCGGATCGCTCATTCAGTCATATTTATCTGGTTAATCGCCGCCCTTCGCAAAGAAAGAGATGTTCATCAAGGATAGCTTGGTTTATTCTTGGTTAAACCTTTCGCTCGTGATCAGGACATTTGGCACAGATGAATCAATTCGTCCCCTTCCGCAAACACCGCCGCATGTCGGGCGCTCAGAAATCGGCAATTCTGTTCCTCTGCCTTGGGGAAGAACGCGGCGGCGCATTGATGCAGAAACTGGACGTGTCAGAGATCCGCCAGATCACCACCGCCATCTCCACCATGGGCGAAGTGGACGCCAGCATCGTCGAAGAAATTATGGTCGAGTTCGGTCAGAAGGTCAGCCAGATCGGCGGTGTTGTCGGCTCAATCGAAGCGGCCCGCGGCTTGCTCAAGGAATTTTTGCCAGAAGAACGCGTGGCTGAGATTTTGCAAGAGATCGACGGCAACACCACTGACAATGTCTGGCGCGATCTGTCCGATCTGGACGAGAAACAATTGGTCGAATTCCTGCGCAAGGAACACAATCAAACCGTCGCTGTGATCCTGTCCCGCATTCGCCCGGATGCTGCCGCCAAGGTCTTGCCGCTGCTGGGGGCCGACCGCGCCACCGATCTGATTGAGCGGGTGATGGAGATGGACAACCTGCCCAACGACACCATTATGAACATCGAAAACACCCTGCGGGATGATGTGTTGGCCAAGGCCGGTCGCAGCGCCGAGGCCCGCGTCGAAGGACAGCTGGTATCAATCTTCAACAAGCTGGACGAGGATCTATTTGGCAACCTGTCCCGCGAACTGGAACAACGCCAGCCGGATCAATTCCGTGCCATCAAGCAAAAAATGTTTGTATTTGATGACCTTATGAAATTCGAGGCCGTCACACTGGGTAAGATCATGCGCGAGGTGACGGGCAACACCCTGCCGCTTGCCCTGCGCGGCGCCAAAAAAGAAGTCCGCGAACATTTCCTTGAATCTCTGCCATCGCGGTCTCGTGGCATGCTGCAAGAAGAGATGGAATCGATGGGGCCGGTCAAATCCAAAGACGTCAAACGCGCGCAATCGGAATTGGTCGAAGCGGCACTGCGATTGGTGTCTGAAGGTGCCATCGAGATGCCTGATGACGGTGAAGACATGATGGACGATGCCGCCGACTAACCCACGCGATCAGCGATAAAGCTGCGATGCCGAGAATGTCACGGTCGCCACATCCAGCGTGATCGGCACGAACTGCGCACCGAAACTGGCGGATTGCAAGATGCTCACCGCAGGACTGCCCGCTGAGAACTGCGGCGGGTTCAACACGTCAGAAATCGCCATGTAGCGGGTGATCATCCGCTCTTGTTCGGCCGGATCGGCAAGATCCGCGAGGTCATACTTTTCCTCAAACAGCTTCTTTTGCACTTCCAGATCAAGACCGGAAATTTGCTCTGGCAGATTCAGGGTGATCTGGAAAAACTTTGTCAGTTTTGCATCAGCCAGCACTTCAAACCAACTGTTCAACCCCGCAACCTCTTCGCGGAACTCAAGCACAGTACCCACCGTGCCATTCTGGTTGTCATTCTCATTGATGAACTGCCGGTTATAGAACCGGTCAACAATCTCATCCACCC
Organism: Sulfitobacter sp. M368; assembly: GCF_025141875.1. Classification (NCBI taxonomy): domain Bacteria; kingdom Pseudomonadati; phylum Pseudomonadota; class Alphaproteobacteria; order Rhodobacterales; family Roseobacteraceae; genus Sulfitobacter; species Sulfitobacter sp. M368. The sequence goes on along the minus strand of NZ_CP081115.1, from coordinate 74,618 downwards.
AGGCTTCATTCGAAAAATTAGGTGTTTGCGGACCATCTTCTGTGGTGAACTCCATCGACAGATGCATCTCGCGGAACCGCGAATCCGTCAGCCGGTTCAACAGCGATGTCTCTTCAACCGGATCACTTTCCAGAATTTTGCGCACCATACCCTTGCCGAAAATCTGATCTTCAAGATCAAAGGCTTTCATCACGAAGCTATAAACTTCGAAGTCCGCAACCAGCTCTTCTGGCGTGGTGATACTGGCAATCCGTTCACGGAATGCCTCTTCGCCGCGTTTGTTCACGGGATCGTCGCGCATCACTTCGATCTGGCGATCTCGCGTGACGTCAATCAGCCGCAGTGCGGTCTGGCTGGTAAGTCCCGAGATGCTGATCATAGCGTATCCTATTCTGCGGCGGTCGCCGCATTTTTCGCCTGTAGCACGTCAAACAACTGCGTCTCGTAGTCCATCACAGGGCGCAGCGCCCGCATCGCCTTGTAAAAATCCGCATGAGACACCTGGCTTGCCGCCTCAAAGATGTGCTGGCTCATATCGTCGTGGAAAACGGGCACCAACTTGCCCAGTTTTTTCTGGATAATCGGGACAAGCTTGCCCCGTACATTCGGATCAAGCAGGGCCGCCTGAATGAAGTAATAGACTTCTTTCACAGGCGAACGCGCTTCGGATTCATCCAAGAGATCCGCCTCGCGGACAATATCGGCGTGATTTTCGATGATCAGCATCTGCCGGCGATCCGCATTGCGCACCACGCAGCCGTTGATCAAGATCCGTTCGTTTGGTTTCAGGGTCAGTCGCAAAGCCATATCAAATCACTCCGCTGCTGTATCAAACGCGCGGCCGCCAAGACCGTCGATGATGCTACGGTTAATATCGATAAGGGGCTTAACGTTTTTGCCACCGGCCATAACGCTCTGCGTATGACCTTCCACCCAAATGGCCAAAGACACCAATGAGGCCCGCAATTCGGGGCTCAAGTTGTTTTCTTTCTCCATGAGATCCATTTTGAACGTCGCCCAAACCTGTTGATTTCTCCACAGCGAATGGCGAAGTCCATCTGCAAGTACTTGCAAACGGTCAATTTTCCGTTCGGCGTTATCGAAAGCGTCAAACTGTTGTTCCAGTTCTGAAGTCACCTGCGCAAGGATGCGGCGCTCAATTTGACGCGGCGCTTCCGTGTGCGAGATGGTCCGCTTATATGCGGCTACACTCATTCTCGTCACCTGTTTGTTTTTTCTGCCTCAGCTTAACTTTAGCCAGACGCGGTTAAGAGAAATTTAAGAATCCGGCATTTCGATGACAAAGTCCGCTTTTGTGCGGTCTTAAACGCCAATCATGGCACATCTGCCACAGATTGAGACTATTTTCCTTGGGAAACCAAGGTTTTGCAGTCTCTTGTTCATGGGAAGTTCTTTTGGCCAGCGGCGCGGCAACACAGCACGCGCCGCTGAAGAGGTTAGTTAACGTGGCTTTCCGCCATCTGTTCTGCCTGCAGGCGCCCTTTTGCCATTTCCTGGCCCGCCGGTGCCGCTTGCGCTGCTGTGCGATCTGCAAAAGCGGTCAGCTGACCTTGCTCCAGTCCTGACAGATCCACCAAGAGAGAGCCCAAAACTTGGCCCAACTCTTTGCCCGAATAATAATCCGCTTCGCTCATCGCGCGGGGTTCGACCAACACGATGGTTTCGTCACTGATCTCGATGCCCAGCTCTTCGTCAAGCACATCAGCAAGGCTCGCCCCCGGCATCACCTCGCAGCCACCGTAACTTGCAAACGGTTTCAAATCCTTTTTTCCCGCCTGAGTGATCAAGCAAAGCGTCGGGGCCGCCAAAAGGGAGGACAGGATCTGTGCAAGGGGGGAAAGATCGGCAACTTCGCGGCGCTCAATCGTGCCACTCCAAACGTGCTCAAGAATATCAACCACTGCCACGATCCCCCGATCATCAAACTTAATGCAACTCCAGATTACCTCGCGAAGATTTCATTTTGAATGAGAGATTTGTTAACCTTTCTGAAACTTTGCCCCAGCCAAACCACCTGAAAACAGTGGGTTTGCAGGCAGGGCCAATTCCGGAATGGTTACCAAAGTCCACAAATTTCCCTTGATTTATGGGGTTCTACATCTAGTGTCGGGGATTTCGCTTGCTCCTAGAGTTTGTGTTCGGGGCAAAATCTAGCAGAAGCTCAGCAGGGGTAGCGAATTTACATTTCCCCTCTTGATAAAAGAGAAAACTACTAAATCCTTAATTCACCATTTTTGGGGAGGGTGCGGCCAGACGGTGCATCCGCATGCAACGATGAAATTTCGCCAGATTTTCAGCTTTCGTTGAACAGATCCGCGCCGTTCGTCGACAGGCAATACCCCGAGGACCGCACGGTCGAAACCGACATCTGGGAACCAAATGAATCCAGCAGTTTTTTCCGGATTTTCGCAACATGGACATCAAACTTGCGATCACCATACCGCCAGGGCCGCGCATCCACCGCATAGCTCAGGTCGTCTCGCGTCACGATTTGCCCATCATGGCTGAACAAAACCCGCATCACCTGCGCCTCGGCTGTCGTCAGGCCGGCCCGCGCCGCGATATAGGCTTCGGTCTCCCAATTGGCATCCCGAACCGAGGCCGAGCTGGTATTGGGCGATTGCCCCAACCGCACAAAAAGACGCAGCGCCAATTCATGTAACGAACAAGGCCAGTCAACCACATCATCCGCACCGGCAAGAAAGGCCTGTGCCCCAAATTCCGACACGCCATTCTGCAGCACGATCACCACAGGTGGGTTCGCTTTTCCTTTCACCCGCTCGATCAGCGCGAGAGCCTCTTCCTTGACCTTGGGTGGAAATACAAACAGCGCCTGAGGGGTAAGAGAAAGTGCCGCGTCCTGCCCCTCTTGGGAAAAATCCTCGATGACATCAAAGTCGTATTTTAAGATAACAGAAAACAGGTAGCTCAACGCAGTCTTCAGCGCCGGGTCGGTGGTGACCAGCACAGAAGAAAAGCGATTTTGGTCCTGATTCATGATCGGTAAAACGACTCTTTGAGAACAACGGGTTAAGACTCACCCTGCCTCAAGTTTGTAACTTTAAGTGGAATTTTTCAACAATTTCTTATTGGAAAATTCACTATTCTTTGCTGCGATCGGACGCAAAACCCGCGCCTCAAGAACAATGAAAGAACAAACCGGCTTTCTTCCAGATTTACCCGATCTTTTCACCTTCTGTTAACTTTCAGTCCTACATAGTACTTGTAACGGTCGCAGAAAGCGCCGGCATAAACCTGGAAACTGGGTAACAAAATGACAGGCACAAACGGCGCTTACGCAACCCGATCGCTCGCACTCGCAGCGGCACAGCGGTTGGAAAAATTGATCAAACTGACAGAGCACGACGACTTTCTTCATGACACGCTGCAAGCAGCAGGGCATGTCATCACGCAGGCGGGACTTTTGACAAACACGAGCGGCACAACTGATCTTGGTCAGATCTCTCAAAATGGTGGCACCCCCGCTTCACTGTGCCATTAACACACGCAAAACTAGAGGATTTTGCACAAATGGCGTCTGAAACGGGCGAATTTGCGCAAAAATGAGCCGGTTTGCACATTTTTCTTGTAAAGCAAGGAGAATTGGCGGCTTATCTTGTCCAAAGTTTTGATCATAAGCTCAAAGCATGGATACTCGCCTTTTACATTGCGAGAGTCCGCGCCTTGGGCCGATTGGCAGACAAAGAGAATTTGGAAACAGGCAGGTTGGCGCGCGCATCTGTATGCGCGATCTGATCACGGTCGACTGAAACAAAGAGCGAGATGATTGTGGAAAACAAAAACACAGTTGATCCATCCGATGCCGCGCTGAAAGTACTGAGCGCCTTTGCGTCTCGCGAAAATGCAACAGTAGAAGACGTGCTCTCGCTGGCCCGGCAATTGCCAAACGCCCTGAGCGGCATAACCGGCGCAATTGCCAACGCGGGCGAAGCGCCCAAACCGCCCGTTCCAACCGCTGTCATGGCCCATCCAGCGGTTCCGGTTTCCAAATCCGTGACCAATGACACCGTCACCTGTCTGTGTTGTGGCCGGTCCTTTACGATGCTCAAGCGTCACCTCAAGGCGGAACATGGACTGACCGAAGATCAATACCGCCTGCAATTTGATCTGCCAGAAGACCACCCGCTGGTTGCGCCAAACTATTCCATCCGCAAGGCCGAATACGCCAAACGGATCGGTCTTGGGAAATATGCCCGCGATGACAGCACCCAGCAAAGCGGCAGACCCTCGGTCTGACACCCGGAGACAGGGCCACAGTATTGCCCCAATTTGGTCCTCCTTAACTCACACTTAACATTGATAACTGCCCTAACCGCGGACTAGCAGAAGCACGCCCGCCGAAAACGATCGAACCAATCGACGTGGACGAGGCAGAGCATCATGGCAGCAGCAGCGCAGCCCAAGATTTTTAAGAAGATCGAAGTCATCGAAGGTGGCGGCCATCACGGTGGCGGCTGGAAAGTGGCTTACGCGGACTTCATGACAGCGATGATGGCGTTTTTCCTGCTTATGTGGATCCTCGCCAGCTCTGACGAAGCCAAATTGCGCGGCATCGCGGAATATTTCACCAATGCGACCATGCCCGGCGGCAGCGGCGTATTGGATGGTGCAACTCTCGGACCACCCGGCACATTGACCGCCTCAAACGGCAGTGTCGTGGCGCGTGGCTCCGAACTTGGCAAAATTGACGATCCCTCCCCCGCCAAATGGGAGATTCGCGACGTCACCCCCACATCCGACCCCAAGGAAAAAGTGCTCGGCTCCAAAGAGGGCGATCACGAACACCCCGCCGCTGCAGACGCTGCGGTAGAGTTCAGCGACTCCGGAAAAGAAGGCACCGCCGAGGGAACCGGTGGCGAAGACGCCGCGATGGCCGAAGTGCGCGAACAAGATGACAACCAATTCGAAGAACTCCGCAAAGAAATTCAACATGCCATGCAGGCGAACCCTGATCTCAAGGATCTCGAAGCCAATGTTATCTTTGAGAAAACCCCGGATGGCCTGCAAATTCTGATTGTCGATCAGGACGGAAAACCGATGTTCCACAGCGGCCGCGCCGAAATGGCGGGTGCAACCAAAACCCTGATGACCAAGCTTGGGCAATCGCTTTCAAACATCCCCAATCGCATGGTCCTGTCTGGCCACACCGACGCCGTGCCATTCGCCGACAGCACCAAATACGACAACTGGGATTTGTCCTCGGATCGCGCCAATGCCACCCGCCGTGTGTTTGAAGGGTCCGGCGTAAACCGGGCCCGCATCATCCGGGTGTCAGGTCTGGCCGATACACAACTGTTGGTCCCGGAAAACCCGGAAGATCCGACCAACCGCCGCATCTCCATCCTGGTGCAGTACCGCCAAAAAGCCGACATGGCCCCGATGGTAAAAGAAGCCAAAGCAGATATGCCCGCGGAAAAGATGGATGATCCCGCGCCAACCGAAGATCACGCTGAAACTGATATGGATACGGTTCAAGAAACTCAGCATGCCGCGGATCATACAGAACCCGAACCAAGCCCTCTTGGCGATCAGGTCTTCCAACATCTGCGCAGCGCGCTGCGTTAAACCTGAGGCACCAATGCCGCCGGCCTCGATTTGCGCACCGTTGCAAACCGGGGCCGCCGCGCATTTTCCGCCGACTTTCTCAGAAAATCAGGCAACAGCGGGTTCAACTCATTTGCCCGCTTCGGTTTGTCCTGAAAAGGATGCCGCCGGAAGGAAGGGGCCGGAACAACCGTCGGCGCCTGGATCGGACTTGCGCGATAGTCCTTCTGCTTGAGACCCAGCAAGACTTCGGGATCAAGCCCCTCTTCCAGCGCATAGGTATAGTTGACGGCGTAATCGATCGCCTCTTCCAATATCGCAGGATAGGACGCGACCAATTCCATCAAACGGCGCTCATCGGAATACAAGAACTGTTTGGTCTCATAGCCGATCACCTTGGGCACAAAACAAACCGCCTCGGCTGGAACGCCCAAGGTCTGCACCAGTCTGGCTGGCACGCGCGGGCGCTCATCACGGCGGAACACGATCATGCTGCAATCGCCATCGCGCATCAAACAGGCGGCAAGGCAAATGTCGCTTGGCCAGGCAGAGAACACATGTTTCACGTCTTCGCCGTCAATCAGCACCACCAAAACACTCTCGGTACTGTTCATGCGCCTGATCTCCAAACCGTAATATACATACCTAAACTTGTATTCTTCCCCTAAGCGGTGTCAACTGTTATTGGTTCCTCATATTTATACTTAACATCAGCCAACTATCCTTGAGTTTTGTCGAGAATAGAGGTTAAACTTCTACGGACCGACGCAGAGGGCGCAAAATGACAGTTATCCTGGGTTTCGTTGTTGTTATGGGCATGGTTTTCGGCGGCTATATGCTGTCCGGGGGCGAGATGGGCATCATCACACACGCCCTGCCATTCGAAGGCATGATGATCGGCGGCGCGGCCATTGGTTCGTTCATTGCGGCCAACTCTCTGGGCGACATCAAAGGCGCGGCAAAGGGGCTCGTGAAAACCTTTAAAGGGCCCAAGTGGAAGAACAAGGATTACATCGATCTGCTGAACCTGATGTTCACACTGGCCAAGATGTACCAACAGAACGGCATGTTGTCCCTCGATGAACACATTGAAAACCCTAAGGAAAGCACGATCTTTTCCCAATACCCCAAGCTGCAGAAAGATCACTTTGCCATTGATTTGATCACCGACAGTTTCCGTATGCTCGCCCTGCAGTTTGATGACCCCTACCAGGCCGAAGACGTGATCAACCGCAAGCTCAAGAAACACCATCACGAGGCGCTTGTTGCACCGCATGGCCTGACCGTTGTGGGCGACGCTTTGCCTGCAATCGGGATCGTTGCGGCGGTTTTGGGCGTTATCAAAACCATGGCCTCCATCGACAAACCGCCCGCCATTCTCGGTGGTATGATTGGCGGCGCTTTGGTTGGGACGTTCTTGGGGGTTTTCCTTGCCTATCTTTTTGTGGCTCCGCTGGCCAACCGGCTTGAGGCCATCGAAGAGCAGGACGGCATTTACTACGCTGTGATCCGCGACATCTTCATCGCGATGCTGCACAACCATTCGCCTGCCATCTGCACCGAGATTGGCCGCGGCAACATCCCAAGCAACCTGCAGCCATCCTTCTATGAGATGGAAGAGGCACGACAGTCGGCGCCAGAGGCCGCTTAACCGATGCCTCCGCGCAACCGCTTGGCCGCGCTCAAGCTGATTGGCCGCATCAAACAACACGAACTGGAAAGCATCGGCGCGGAACTCTCTGCCCTGCGTGCCGCCCAATCGGATCTGGACCGGCAAAGCGCAGATCTGTCCCAGCAGGCCGCGACCGAAGCCAGCCAAAGCAACGCAGACACCCGCCCCTATCTGCCCGGCTATCTCAAATCAGTTGATATCAAGCAGCGCGGCCTCGAAGAAGAACGTGAAAAACTCGAAGAACAGGCCGCGCTGGCCGAAGCCCGTTTGTTCACCGCGTTCCGCGAGACCAAGACCAACGAAACAGTGCTGGATCGTGCGGTCAATGAACAAAAGTCAGAAGAGGCGCGTGCCGAAATCGCCGCGCTGGATGATGCAGGCCGCAATCTGTTCTTGCTCAAACGGGGCGAGGGCGAGGGGTAGCCTTCCCCGAAAGGGTCAGGCCGCCGCCTCGTATTTTGTGGTCCAGATCTCGTTTATCTGATCGGCCAATGTCATCGGATCAAAAGGTTTGCCAATCACGTCCAGATCGGCCGGATGCACGATCAACCCTTCGCCGCCGTCCATCAACCGCGCCGTCAGATAGATACAAGGCACGTTCTCGAACCCTGGCATCTTGCGGATTTCCACCAATGTCTCTGGCCCGGTCAACCCCGGCATCTGTACATCGCTCAAGATCAATTGCGGTTGAAATTCCTCGATCACCGCCAGCGCCTTGTCGCCGCGATCCACCTGCATGATGTCGAAATCGCCCACAAGATTCAGGGCCATTCCAGTGATCTGCAAAATCTCGGCATCGTCTTCGACGTGCAAAATCTTCTTTAGCTCAGCCATCCTGTTTCCCCGCTTTCCACGCTTTAGTTTTCCGTTTCATTTTCACGCCCGCCGCCGACCGCGTCCGCCACCACTTGCGAATTTCGAGACCACGCCCCGGCCCGCCTGCTTTTTCTCGGCCGAAGAAACGATCAACGTCACCGGCCAACCGGATGGCAAACGCCCGCCCTGCATCGGGAACAGGGCCAGCGTCGCGGCATCATTGCCCTCGCCAAAATGCGCGATCAAGTCATATTGGGTCTCGCGCGACTTTGTGACGGCTGCACCCTTGTTCCGGACCGTTTCTATCTCTTGCTCGGCCAACCATTGAGCGACCTCTTTGTCGTCGCTGATCCCCAGAACCTTGGCCATCTCACCACCTTCACCGACAAGCAGATCACTGCATTCGCGCAACCAATCCCGCACCATTGTACCCGACGTGATATTGCGTGCGGCAACATCCTGCCGAGCGTTCTTTGGCTGCGTGATCTCGATGACGGAAACGTCACAGTTTTCCAGATCGTCACGCTGCAGCAGCTCCACCATCAAGGCTTGCTCATGGCTCGACAGCCAGTTCAATACCGTCGACTGACCCACGACGCCGCGGCCCTTTGCGACCTGCAATGCGTTCACGCGGCCAAGCTCGAATTTAACGTTCGTTCCAGTTTCGCGGCTTTTGGTTACCAAACGGTCAATCGCGGTTTCACCCACTTGGGGCGTCGCAATCGCAACCGTATCCGGCAAGGTATCGGTAAAGGTCAGGTCTGCGCTGTCGTCAGATCCCTTGCGCGAGATCGGCACAACCGTTTCGCCATCCAGCATCGGCAGATCGACAAAAAATTCGGTGCCGATGCCTTCTTTGCTGACAAATGCAATCCGGCCTTTGTGATGCTCAACGATCAGTTTCACAATCGACAGGCCAAGACCGGTGCCGCCCTTGGACCGGGTGTCAGAACTGTCCGCTTGGGTAAACTTGTCAAAGATCGTAGCCTGCGCCTTTTCCGGAATGCCATCACCAAAGTCCCGGATAGAGATGCGCAAACGGCCTTCATACTCCCTCAAGGACACCAGGATCTCCGATCCCTTGTGCGAGAACTTGGCCGCGTTCGACATCAGGTTGTCCATCACCTGCGTCAGGCGCGTGGCATCGCCATAGGTGCGGAATTCATTCTCTTTCGCATCGCCAATCCGCCGCAAGGTCACGCCAAACTTCTCGGCATAGAACTTGTTCGCCTCAAGCGCGTCAGACACGACCGTGTTCAGGTCAAACGTCTGCATCTTATAATCCATCTTGCCCGAGCTGATTTTCTCAAGGTCAAGAATGTCGTTGATCAGCGTCACCAGCCGGTCACAGTTTGACGCTGCCATATTGATCACGCCGTTCATCTTCTCCGGCACTTCACCCACCGCACCCGATACCGCAAGGCCAAGCGCCCCTTTCATCGAGGTCAGCGGCGTGCGCAATTCATGGCTGACCGTTGCGATAAATTCGTTCTTGGCTTTCTCCACCGCCTTGCGTTCGGAGATATCGCGATAAATCACGATAAGGCGCGGCTCATCCTGTTCGGGCTGGGCATATTCAAGGCTGATTTCATAGGTAACATCGAACTTGCCTTCGACCTCCCATGTGACGCGCCGTTGCGGTCCGGCGATGGTCGCCTCCGCCCGCATTTTCAGCGCCTCGAAGTCCTCTTTGGTGATAAAGTCAGAGGCTTTCTTGCCTTTCCAAGTGCCGCCCATCCGTTCACCGATCAGCAGCTGATGCGCGGAAGAATTGACGTACATCAGCTCAAACGTACCGGGGCGCATGACGATGACCTGATCCTGGATCAGCTCCAACGTGTTGTTGAACCGGCTTTCGGACACGCCCGTGCGGGTCTCGGTCACATCAGAGGCAACAATGGCGATCTCGCTCAAGGTGTTCGATGCGCTGGTCACCGGAATGAATGTACATTGCACCCAAGCGGACTTGTCATCGCCGCGCGTCAATTGCAACGGCCCCTGCCAAGGCGCGCCCGATTGCATGGCGGCCATGATCTCGGTCTCCAGCAGACTTTGATTTGTCTCGTTCAACAGCGTCGCCAGATGGTTCTGCATCAGGCTGGATCGTGGCCGGTCAAGCGCCTTCAGAAGCCTTTCATTCACATGCGATATGACGCCGTCCTTGGTAAGCATACAAAAGACCGTGTGGTCCTCGATCGCATTGCGATAAAACTGTTTTGACCGCACCTCCGATTGCAGGACGTTCTTGCGGGCTTCGGCCAGCTGCGCATTGCGCCGCACCTGAAACGCCAAAAACGCAAGTGACAGAACAATCAGTGTGCCAAGCCCGATCACCGGCCACTGGTATGCGGAATAAATCCGCGTCGCCGCACGGCGCAGATAGTTTTCATATGGCCGCGCCCGGAGCGAGATCAAAAGCTCATGCACCGTTTGGTAGTTTTGCGGCGCTTGCCACACCACGCCGCCCGCCGATTGTGACACGTCGCTGTCCACGGTCACCGACAACAGGCTGTTGATCACCAGCGCCAAAACCTCTTCTGGGACATCCGGCACCGCCGAGATGACCCAATCAGGATAAAGCGGCGTGCTGACCCAGAACGGATAACCGTCGTGATCCATCGCCCCCAAGGGTCGAAAATCATCCAGCGACAGCGCCCCCTGTTTGGCAAGGTTCTCCAAAACTCCGGCGCGGACCACCCCGACATCGACGAGGCCGGTTTGCACCGCATAAACAACCTCGCGCTGGTTGCCGCCCGAAAACATCACGTTCGAACCAAAGTCTTCCGGCTCCAGCCGGTTTTTGCGAAACTCCTGCTGTGCCAATTGCCAGCCGGTCATCTCCTGCGCTGCAACCCCCATGATCGGGCGGCCTGCAACATCTTCCAAATCGCGGATATCACTGTCAGCGCGGACAAACACCACCGCGCCCGTTTCGTCATAGGTGACACCGTTCCACATATGCGCAACAGACAGCAACGCCCGCGCCCCGCTTTCGACTTCACCCACCACAAAGGTGGCAGGATCGCCAAGGAACAGATCAATCCGGTCCTCCGCAATACCGTCAAGCAATGACAAATCCGTATGCGGCTCGATCTTGAACCGATAGGGCAGGTTCTGGTTTTCGGCGGCGCCGTTCAACAGATCAATGGTCGGTGTCCACGCCTCCAACGCGCGTGTCGCGCCTTCGGTCGCCAGAATGCCAACCCGGATTTCAGTGTCAGAGGTGTCCTGCGCCATCGCGGCGCGGCCCGCCACCATCCACAGCGCACAGACAATCACCAACCCGAGCCGCACAAGCGCCCCGATCGTCAGCCCTGTCGGCATGATGTGAAAAAGGCGGTGCATGCGCGATCAGGTCACGTTCAAGCTTGCGTCGATCTGGTCGAGCATCGCAACCAGGTCCGCTTCGATCCCCTCGGTATTCATCGGTCGCGGCCCGTCCTGAACATCGCGGATGTTCTGTTCCAGCTTTGCGGCCATCGCGCCAATCTCTGCAAATCCGAAGGAACCCGCCTGCCCGTGCAACTTGTGCGCACGTTGGCAAATTTCATCGACCACCTTTTCGGTGTCTTCATCTTCATAAAGCTGATCCATCAAGGCGTCGAACTCTGCAACGCGCTCTGGCATGGATTGCACAAACCGTTCTTTGATCTTGGCCAGGCCGGCCTGCAACTTTTCGAGATTCGAATCTTGGGGTGCCTGCATCATGGTTTCAAACTGCCTCGGGTGGTTTTTGTATTTTCGGTATTTTTCCTACCGTTAAGGACAATCTTAACATAAAGCGGAAAACCGGTCTCTGAAAATTCCCGCATAAGTTAAATCGTGGTTAAGGAATTGAATCCGAATTTCACGTTCTCGTGTCTCTGCGGCCTTTTTGCCACGGCCGCTCAACAGGAGGCACCTTGCCTATTGGAAACTGAGCCTTTGAAACAGGCGCGCTGCGATTGACCGTGCCGGCCGGTCCACGTGGCTGGCCTCGCGGCTTTCCAAACCGTCCAGCGCCCGTTCGATAAACTTCAGATCCTTGGGCCGGTCAAAGGCCTTGGGCACACAGGCCGGACCAACAATGACGCTCAACCCATTCACGGCGATGCCGGATGGCACATATTCATCTTCGCTCAGAACCAGCGCCAGCTCGCTTTGCAGCGCAGTGATGTCCATCAAACGGGTGTGGTCGCAAATGCACAAGAACTTGCCCTCACCGATGTAGGACATGAACGCCTGCGTGCCGAGCAAGGTTTCCGAAATCGCCCGCGCAATCCCGGTCAGAACCTTGGCAAACCGTGCGCTGGTGGTGGAGGCATGCACCTCTTTTAGTTCGGGAATATGGATCGCAAAGGCGACCATCGCAAAAATGCGCTGCTTCTGGATCGACCGGGCATAATTCTCCAGCACCGTCATGCGGATGAACCCGTTTACCGACCCTGTCACCGGAACCGGATAATCATAGCCGGTCTTGGGCGTTGCGCCACGTCCAGTGGGGTCAAACATACCCATGCGCCCATAAGGGTTGCTCCGCTCCACATTCCGTACCCGCGACATCAGCTCAACCACATCAAACGGTTTGACGGTGTAGTCGGTCGCGCCTGCGGCAAAGGCATAATCGATATAGGGTTTATCGCTCATCGCCGTGATCATCAGGATCGGGGTTTCCGCATAATCGGGCATCTGCCGCACGGTGCGGCACAGTTCGATCCCGTCCATGCCGGGCATCTGGATATCCAGCATTAAACAATCAAAGGGCGCATCCTGCGCGTGCAGGGCGGTCAAGGCATCGTCTGCACCTGTGGCTGTAACCAGATCTTCATATCCATAGCCGGACAGAATTTCGGTCAGCAGGTCGAGAATTACCGGGTCATCATCAACGATCAGAAACTTCATGTTTTGCTTCAACACCCTTGCGAGTGTTCCATTCAATGTCCGCCTCTGACGCGCAACCGCAGAGATGGAAAGCCTCTTTTGCCTTCTGGCAGAGAGCGGCGAACAGGATAAGCCCCACCCAATTCTACCGATGCTAGAGTGGTGGCACGAGAATGTGGCGCAATTTAGACAGCTTGCCTCAAATCCTAACAATGACCGCGATTTTTTGATTTAATTGGTTAACGCTCTGTTAAATAAAGCTTCTGATCGTCTGTATGGCACCGTCCAGCGCCTTGCCGTCCGGGTCTTGCAGTGCCGCTTCGCGCAGACGTGCGACCCATTCCGCCGCATCCTCGCGCCCGTCCAACAGTTTGGCGGCCTCCATCACCTTGGCAAACTTCGACAGCCCCCGCGCATGGGTGTCCGAGTATCCTTTGATAAGCCGTCTGCATTTCAACAACTCGACGGACAGCGCATAGTCGCGTTCCAACGGGGCAAGACTGTGGTGCAGCCATTCCTTCAAATGGGCCTGTTCGACCTCATGCCGCCGCGTGCGCCGCCGATATCCCTTCAGCCCGCCCAGCAGATGCAGCATCACAAAAGACCGCAACCGATGCGTCCGCAGCCGCCGACCCTTGTTGAACAACCGGTCCAGCAGCGCCATGCGGCGCGGGCTGGCCTCCCATTTCGCGCCTATCTTCGCGGGCATCAGGCTGGCAATCTCTTCGGCGCGGGGATGAAAAAACTCCGTCAGCTCTAGCACCTGCCCATCGCCGACATTCATCTCGCCATTGATCCGGTCAAACCTTGTGCTGCGTGTCTTGAGATCGGCCACCCGAATGATGTCATCATAGACCATCGCATTGGCAACATATTTTGCCGCCGCAGCGCTCAGCGCCCAGTCATGCGCCGCAGTGTCACGGGCCAAGACACCCTCAAGATGATCAAGGTATTCACCGCCATAGGCACAATCGAGAAAATCCACGACCTTGGCCAAACCGGCCTTTGCCATGTCTTGCACAGGGTCCGGCATCGCGGCAATCCGCGCCATCAAGGCCTGCCAGTCTTTCATCATTGCGGGCGGGCCGCTGACCTGAGCGCTGTCCGCTGCAACTGCCGGTGCCTCCAAGGCCGCCCCTTCACCCTGCGCCGCCTCAAACCCGGCGGCAAAACCGCGTAAGGAGGCTTCGACCCCTTTGCCGCCCGCGCGGATCGCCTCTTCGAACGCGGCGCGGGGAAACGGCAAGGCGCCTGATCCTGCCAAAGCGCCAAACAGGCTGGAGGAAATCACCGACCCCTGTTCAATGGCCAGCTTGTCCATATCCGCAAGGATCAAACGCTGCGCAGCAATCTCTGCTGCGGCGCGCACTTCATCGGCATCGGCAATCCCGTCACCGGGAGCCATTTTCTCAGACACTGCAAGCGCCCGATGTGTCGATCCAATCAAGGTGGTACGATCCGGCGTTACAAAGCCGCGCATGATGGACCGGCCCACCTCCATCATCTCGGCGGCGATCATCACATCCACATCACCCCCCGACGGGGCCAGCGCAAAAACCGGTGCCTGATCGCTCTTTGGGGTCATCTCAACATAATAGATTGTCGCGCCCGTCCGCTGGGCCACGCCCGCCACCGATGTCGCCTGACACGCATAGCCCTGCGCCCGCGCCAAGGCTTCGATCCAGCCGGTCAAAACGCCGCCGCCCTGCCCGCCCACGGCCAGCACCGCCAGCTTGATGATCTGCCCCACGCGGGCATCCGGGGTCTTTTGTTGCAAGACCATATTCATTGGCCCGTCCCCATGACAGCCAATCGTTTGCCCGCCCGCCGCCGTTGCAACCAGCCAATGACCCGCGCCCTGAGCCCGGCCCGCCAGCGTTCAAATCCGCCGGGGTTATGCACCACATCGGCCCGATAAAACGATGGGCACAGAACCGCAGCATCCGCCACCTCGCCGCAATTTCCACAGCCCACACAAGTTTGATCAATATGCGCAACCGGATCATCGCGCAGCGGATCGTCCAGCCGTTTCAATGACAAAGACGGACAGCCCGACAACCGGATACAGGCGTGATCGCCCGTACACACATCCGCGTCCACACCAAAGCGCGGCACATCCACCCGCCGCCCTTCCTTGATCGCGGCATTGCGCAGGGGTTTTTCCCGCCGCTGTTTGTTCAGCATACATTCGGAAGAGGCCACGATCACCTTGGGTCCTTTGAAATCCGTCAGCAATGCCTCGCGCACCGTGTCGCGCACCTTGGCCACGTCATAGGTGTGATCAATCTGGCGGATCCATTCCACCCCCACGCCCTTGAGCGCGGCAGAGATCGGATTGCCCGTTGATTTGGTATCGTTATGCGCCCGAGAAGACAGAACATCCTGCCCCCCCGTCGCGGCGGAATAATAGTTATCGACAATCACAACAACATTGTCGGACTTGTTGAACACCATGTTCCCGATCGAACTGGACAACCCGTTGTGCCAGAACCCGCCATCCCCCAGCATCGAAATGGCCCGCCGTTCGCCGCCCCCGTCAAAGGCCGCATTGGCCGCTGGTCCCAGGCCATAACCCATCGTCGCGCCGCCAATCTCAAAGGGCGGCAAAGAGCCAAACAAATGGCATCCGATATCGCCGGTGATCTGGTGCTTGCCCAGTTCCTGTTCAACCAGCTTCATACCCGCAAAAATCGGCCGTTCGGGGCATCCTGTACAAAATCCCGGTGGACGGATCGGCACGGTCTTGCTCAGGTCCGGGATCTGCGGCGCTTCGGCATTGGGCGCACGCACCTTGCCCGGCAACATCTCCGGCGCGGCGGCTTTTAAAAATGCCGTGACCCCGTCCAGCATCACCTGTCCGGTGTATTCCCCCGCCATCGGCAAGACGTCCTTGCCATAGAGCTTGAGCTTGGCCCCCGCCTTGTAAAGGAACGCGCCAAGCTGCTGTTCGATATGCTCCGGCTGGCCTTCCTCGACCACCAGAATATGATCCTTGCCCGCACAGAAGGCGTCAAATTCGTCTCTCACAATGGGATAAGTGACGTTCAGGCAGTAAATCGGCACCTCGGTCTTGCCAAAAACATCGGCCAGCCCAAGCCGCTGCAAGGCGCGGATCAACCCGTTGTACATCCCGCCCTGCACCACGATTCCCAGCGGCGCTTTTTCGGGGCCAAACACCTCGTTCAGCTTGTTCTTGGTGATAAACTTTTCCGCCGCCGGCCAGCGGTTCTTGATCTTGTCCTGCTCGTGCACATAGCTCATCGGCGGCAGCACAACCCGGTTGAAATCCGACTGCGGATTGGCAATCGCCTGTTTCACCGTCAGCGGCGGCGCAACATTGTCGCGAGTTTCAAAGCTGCCGGTCACATGGCACGACCGGATGCGCACCATCAACATCACCGGCGTATTGCTGGCCTCGGACAGCTCAAAACCGTCTTTCACCGCCTTGGTGATCGACGGCAGGTTCGGGCGCGGGTCGAGCAGCCAAAACTGCGATTTCATCGCAAAGCCGTGGGACCGTTCCTGCATGATCGACGATCCCTCGCCGTAATCCTCGCCCACGATAATGAGCGCCCCGCCATTGACGCCGCTGGAACACAGGTTCGCCAAGGCATCGGACGCCACATTGACCCCGACCGGCCCTTTAAACGTCACCGCGCCGCGAATGGGGTAATGCACCGACGCGGCCAACATGGCCGCCGCCGCCGCCTCGCTTGCGTTGGCCTCAAACCGCACGCCCAGCTCGGCCATCAACTCCTCGGCGTCCGCCAGAACATCCATCAAATGCGAGATCGGCGCGCCCTGATAGCCGCCCACATAGCCCACACCATTCTCCAAAAGCGCCTTGGTGATCGCCAGAATCCCTTCACCGGTGAATGTGTCACCTGCACCCTTGCGCAGATGCTCCACCTCCGCTTTGAATGACCGTTCAGCCATGGTTGAAACTCCGGTTCTTGTCTCTGGGCGCGGCTTTGCGCTTAGAAATCGTGCTTGCGAATGTTGCGCAGCATCTTTTGCAACGTGCCGACAAAGGCCCGCTTCTCATCTTCATCGATGCCGACAAACATCGCCTCATAGGCCGCCGCCATATGCGGCCAAAGCCGCTCGTAGGCTTCGCGTCCGGTGTTGGTCAGAAACACCCGCGTGGCGCGGCTGTCGTTCTCGTCGGTCTCCCGGCGGATCAACCCGTTCTGCGCCAGTTGGTCCAGCGCCCGGCTGAGTGTCGATTGTTGCACCACCGCATAGACCGCCAGTTCGCGGATCAGCACTCCATCAACCACAGACAAAACCGCCAGTGACCGCATCTGCGGTGTGGTCAGACCCAACGCCGCCATCTCCGAATTGATCGCCGCGTTATACCGCCCAATAATCCGGTTCATCAGATAGGGCGCAAAGTTCTCCAGCCCCATTTCCCCAAGGCGGGGGGATGCCACGTCAGCGTCTTTCATATCGGTCATGCACCAAGCCTTTTTGCCACGTTGAAACCTGATCCTCCGCCTAGCCCCGGACCGGGATGGGTGGAAGCACCAATATGAAAAAGCCCGGCAACGTCGGTGTCATTGTTCACCTGCCCAGCCTGCGGCCGCCAGACAAAGAACTGATCCATCGCGCAGGCCCCGCCATAGGGATCACCGCCGACCAGATTGATGTTCATCTGTTCCAGATCAGCAGGGGAATAGGCCCGCCGCTTCAGCTTGATCTGATCCCAGTTGCGGATATGCGCAGACAGGATCGCTTCGATACGGTCGGCGTAGGCTTCGCGCATCGCCTCGGTCCAGTCCGGCACAGTGTCGATCTCGCCCGCCGCATCACCCTTGATCACGCTTGGCGCATCCGGGATCTGGAGCCACAGCAACGCCTTGCCCTCGGGGCAGCGGCCGGGATCCATCTTGTGCGGTTGCCCAACACAAATCGTTGGCCGCTCGGGCAACATTCCACGTTCAGCTTCATTGCTTGATTTAGAGACTGAATCGACCCCGTCCGCCAAATGGATCAGTGCCACATCATCCAGCCCTTCGGCAGCCCAATCCACCGGGCCGTCCAGCGCAAAATGCAGTTGGAAATTGCCCCGCCCATGGCGGAATTTCTTGGTGTCATCCGGGCGCGGCTGATCGGCCAGCAACCCGTCATAGAGTTGCCCCGGCGCGGTGCTGGCAATCACATTGCCCGCCTCGATCCGCTCGCCCGTCGCGGTCTGCACGCCCACTGCTTTGCCATTCTCAATCAGGATCTTGGCCGCCTCAACACCCGTGCGGATTTCCCCGCCATTCGCCTTTATCAGAGAGGCAAATGCCGCCGCCGCCTGCCCTGCCCCGCCTTTGACAACCGGCGCGCCCGCCGCCTCAAGGGCAAAGGCGATGACCCGCGCCATTTGGCCGCCATAGCTGGCCTCGGGCGTCAACCCCACATGCAAAACCCATGGCGCCCAAAGTGCCTGAACATCTGCGCTTTGATACCGTGTTTCCAACCATCCGCGGGCCGGTTCCAAAGCTGCCCCGAACCAGGCCTTGAGCGGGGTCAAACCACGCTTCCACGCCTGTTTCGCCAACAGCCACGCCGTCTGCCGGGACCACAAAGGTTGCCCCAGCAGCGCAAACAGAAACTCCGCATCCTGCTCAATCGCGCCCACATCTGCGCGGTGCTGATCGCCATCCCCTGCGGCACGGGCATTGAATGCGGCGACATTGGCGTCGCGATCCATGCTCAGCGTCAGGGCCGATCCATCCGGTCGCAACACCGCTGTCGGATGCTGTGTGTGACAGAACTCCAACCCGTGTTTCGCCAGATCCTCGCCCAAGGCCCCATGCGCCGGACCGGTCAGAAACAGAACAAAGGTCGCCGCCATCACATCGTGATGATATCCCGGCAATGTCACATCATCCGAAGTGTACATACACCCGCCAATGCGGTCTTCGCGTTCAATCACCAGCACGCTGTCGCCCTTGCGCGCCAGCATCGCGGCGGCCACCAATGCATTGATGCCCGACCCGATGATCAGATGGTCAACCTTTGACACCCGTCAGCCCTTGGGAACCAAAGCCAATGCCCGGATAGGGCTGCCTGTGCCGTTCTTGATCTTTAGCGGCGCGGCAATCAGGATCGCGCCCTTGGCGGGCAGTTTGTCCAGATTGGCCAGTGACGCCAGACCAAAGCAATTGTCGCGGTGCAGCAGGTTATGCGCCGGATAGGGCGGCTCCATTCCACCCGCTTGGCCCGCGTCCGTGCCAATGCACTGCGTGCCCCAGCCAACGATTTTCTTACTCAAAAGATATTCAATGCAATCCGGCGTCGGGCCGGGGCTGTGCGGGCCGGTTTCATCGGCATTCAGGAACTTGTCTTCGTCATCAACACGGCTGTCCCAATCGGTCCGCATCACAACCCATTCGCCTGCGCCAATCTCGCCATGTTCCTTTTCCCAGGCCTTCACCCCATTGGCGGTCAGCAGGAAATCCTCGTTCTCGGCACTTTCTTTTGAGCAATCGATCACGTTCACCGGCGCAACCAGACGCTGCACATCCAGTTTGTCAGTATAACCGTCCGGATAATCCTTGCCGGTGATCCAGTGATGCGGCGCGTCAAAATGGGTGCCGGAATGCTCCCCCAACACCATCCAGTTCCAGGCAAAGAACGGGCCGTCATTGTCATATTCACTGATCTTGTGGATCTCGACCTTGGGCGTGTTCTTGGCAAAATCCGGTGGCAGCTGAAGGATTGGCGTGTCCGGGCCAAGCACCCCGGAACAATCCACAACTTCCACTCCACCAGAGGCCAGCATCGCCCCCAAATTGCTTACGACATCCGCAGCGCTCATGTTTCTCACTCCCTGAAGGTTGCGCGATTTTGCTCCGCGCAATGTTTGTCGCGTGTTGGCCACGCAGGTTTGGATGAATCAATGCTAGACAAGTTTACATGCATTTGCAATTATCTTGTTCGGGAGGATCGTCAGAAATGGCCAGCGAACCGGACGCGATATTCATCGGCGCAGGGCACAACAGCCTTGCCTGTGCATGCCATTTGGCAGCGCGCGGTTGGTCCGTTGAGATCTTTGAACAAGCGGCCGAACCCGGCGGCGCGGTCAAGACCGGCGCATATACCCTGCCGGGGTTCCGCCACGATTGGGCGGCGATGAACCTGTCGCTTTTTGCCGGATCGGCCTTCCATACAGAGCATGCAGAGGAGCTGGCCAAACATGGACTGGCCTTTGCACCCACGGGCAATCCCTTCGCAAGTGTGTTCCCCGATGGGCGCTGGCTTGGTATCTCCAATGACCCCGAGATCACCAAGGCTCGCGTGCGTGGTTTTTCCGATGCCGATGCACAGGCCTGGCAAGATCTGACAGACGGTTTTCCGGACATGGCAGATTCGATTTTTGCCGTGTTGGGCAGCCCGATGAATTTACGTGCATTTTCATCCTTAGGGTGGAAGACATGGCGCAAGCGCGGCGGCGGCGGCACGCTTGATCTGGCCCGATTCATGATGATGTCGCCCCGCGCATGGCTTGATCAGACCTTTGAAAGTGACCACGTCAAAGCGACCCTTGCCGCCTGGGGCATGCACCTCGATTTCGCGCCCGATATTGCGGGCGGCGCGGTTTTTCCCTATCTCGAAGCGATGGCAGGTCAGGCCTTTGGCATGGTTCTGGGCCAGGGCGGCGCAGACACGATGACCAAGGCCATGATCAAGATGATCGAGGCACGTGGCGGCAAGGTGCATTGCAACGCCGAGGTGACAGCGATCGAACAGGCCGGCGGTCGCGCCACGGGTATTACGCTGGCTGATGGCCGTTTCATTGGCGCCTCCAAGGCCGTGATTGCCAATGTCGCGCCCTCAGCCTTGATGAAGCTGACCGGCGGCACCGGCGATGCGCGTCACGAGACCGCAATGACCGGATTTCAACACGCTCCCGGCACGATGATGATCCATCTGGCGATGGACGCCCTGCCCGATTGGTCCGCGCCGGAACTCAAACGTTTCGCCTATGTGCATCTGGCCCCGTCGATGGATCAGATGGCCCGCACCTATGCGCAGGCCAAGGCCGGATTGCTGCCCGATGAGCCCGTTATCGTTTGCGGACAACCCACCGTGGTTGATCCCTCGCGCGCCCCTGAGGGCAAACATGTATTGTGGTTGCAAGTGCGCATGGCGCCGGGCGAAATCAAAGGCGATGCCGCTGGCACCATTCCTGACACAAATTGGCAGGATGCCGCGACGCCCTTTGCCGAACGGGCCCTTGATATTGTCGAACGTTACGCCCCCGGCACACGGGACAAGATCCTTGGCCAGCATATCGTCACACCGGACATGTTGCAGGCCGACAACCCCAATCTGATCGGCGGTGATCAGGTCTGCGGCAGCCACCATCTGCACCAACATTTCATGAACCGGCCCGCCCGCGGCTATGCCGACGGCAGCACGCCGATCAAACATCTTTATCACACCGGGGCCGCCGTTTGGCCCGGTGGCGGAACAGGCGCGGGGCCCGGCACCCTGTTGGCCAAAAAACTTGTCGGAAAATAGCAAAGAACCAACAAAATCAAAGATCAGGGAGATCCAGAATGACACTTTCAAGAAGAAGCCTGCTCAAGTCCTCAGCCGCAGCCGCGACATTTGCCGTCGTCGGCCTGCCCAGTTTTGCCCAAGCGATTGACGAATTGGTCATCGCCTACAACGTCAACCTGCCCAGCTGGGATCCGACCGTCGGCCTATCTGCGGTAAACCCGACCATTCAAGGGTTCTACCAATCAGTTTTTGACCTCTTCATCCCGCAGAACACTGACCTCAGCTTTGGTTCAGGCATCATCACGGACTACGGATGGAACGACGACCGCAGCGCGATCTGGATGGATGTGCGGGAGGGCGTCACCTGGCACAATGGCGATCCATTGACCGCCGAAGATGTGGCCTGGTCCCTGACCCGCGCCGGCAATCCTGACAGCGGCAACCCGATCCAGTTCATCTGGGGCAAGGTCAACAATATCCAGACAGACGGCAACCGCGTGACCGCCGACATGCCGGAATATGAACCGACGTTCTTTAAATGGATGTCCTTCCTCACCGGCTATGTCATGCCAAAGAAATACTACGAAGAGGTCGGCGCGGAAGGCTTCGAAGCGGCCCCCGTCGGCACCGGCCCCTATATGGTCGAAAAATTCGAGCGCAACGCCTTTGTCCGCTTGAAGGCCAACGAGAATTACTGGGGCGGTGCGCCGGAGTTCAAGACGGTGACGATCAAGTTTGTGACCGACGCCGCCAGCCGTGTGGCAGAGGTGGAATCGGGCAACAGCCATGTCACGCTCGAAGTCCCTTATGAAGAATTCGACCGCCTCAAAGCCAAGGACGGCATTGAGGGCGTGGCCGCGCCCATTTCCGATATCGGGATGATTTTCCTCAATGATATAGAGGTGATGACAGACCCCAACGTGCGCAAGGCCGCCGCCCATGCCATCGACAAATCATTGATCATCGAACGGCTTCTCTCGGGCTACGGTGTGCCCATCGACACGCTGCAAACTCCCGATTACGTCGCCTATGACGACAGCATCAAGGTGCCTTACGATCCGGAAAAATCCAAGGAACTGCTGGCCGCTTCCGGCTATGGTCCTGACAATCCGGTCAAGTTCAAGATCCAGACCACCAAGGGCTTCAAACCCAAGGATTACGAGATGGTGCAAGCCATCGTGGGCCTCTGGCGCCGGGTCGGCATCGAAGCAGAGATCGAGGTTTACGAGATCGCCAAACACTTCGAGCTGCGCGCCGCAGATCAACTGGCCCCGGCCGCCTTCTACAACTGGGGCAATTCCGTGGGCGATCCGACCACCTCGACCGGCTTTGCGATGTTCGGCCCCTCGCCGCATTCGGTCTGGGACGGTGAGGATACGTTTAACGCGATCCTGCCGCTTTGGGGCGAGGCGGATGAGGCCAAGCGGATCGAGGGCTGGAAAGCCGTCGACAAACGCATCGCCGAAAACGCCGAAGTCATCCCGCTGCTGCAGTATGTGCAACCGATCCTGCACAGCTCTGCCGTCAAGGTCACGCCGCACCGTTCTGGCGCGTTGCTGCCGCACCTGATGACCCGCGCATAAGAACCACCCTGGAACTGGCGGGGCTGGTGCAAACTGGCCCCGTCCTTTTTCGAACGGACCTTCATGACACTCCTGCGCCTCATCCTTTTGCGGATATTGACCACCGCAATCACGCTGTTTGGTGTGGCGGTGATCGTTTTTGTTGTTATCCGCGTGGTGCCCGGCAACCCCATCGCCATGATGCTGCCGCCCGGTGCCACCGATGCCGATATCGCACGGCTTCAGGCGCAATATGGTTTCGACAAATCCATATTCGAACAGTTCATCATCTGGCTTGGCGGTGTGATGCAGGGCGATTTCGGCACCTCGATCTCCCTGCGCCAACCGGTCTCGATGCTGGTTCTGGGCCGCCTGCCCGCCACGCTTGAACTGTCGATCTTTGCCTTGGTGATCGCGGTGGTGATCGGTGGCACAATGGCCCTGACCGGCACCCGCTATCGCGACACCAAGACAGAAGGCGCCATTGACGTCAGCGCGGGCATGGCCCTGTCGGTGCCGGATTTCCTCTGGGGTTTGGTGTTAATCTTACTTTTTGGGGTGCTTTGGCCGGTTTTCCACATCTCCGGACGGATCTCTCCTTCGCTCAACATTGATTTCACGACGAATTTTTATGTTTTCGAGTCCCTGTTTCGCTTGCGGTTTGATGTCTGGCTCGACCTGCTGAGCCATATGTTCATGCCTGCCCTTGCCCTGGCCATCCCCTTGGCCGCAATCATTGCACAGCTATTAAAACAGTCTCTAAAGGAGACCATGCATCTGGATTACGTGACCCTCGCACGCACCAAAGGCTACAGCGAACATCACGTTATCACCCGCGAAGCCCTGCCAAATGCGATCCTGCCCACGTTAACTCTTGTCGGGGTGCAATTTACCTTTCTGATAGGAGGCACGGTGATCATCGAACGGCTGTTTTCTTATGAAGGATTGGGAAACATGGCCATTGATGCCGTGATCAACCGCGATCTGCCGCTCATTCAAGGCATCGTGATCCTGTTTGCCCTGCTCTTTACCCTCGTAAATCTGGCCGTTGATATGCTCTACGTCGTTCTGAACCCCCGCCTGCGCCATGCGTGACGCACGAGGAGACATAAAGCGGCCCATCGGACTGCGTTTGTGGCTTTCGGGGGGATGGTTAACCCTTTTGGCGCTGGCCGCGATCTTTGCGCCGCTCATCGCGCCTCAAGATCCGCTGGCACAAGATCTGTTCACATCCCGCCTGCCGCCCTTCTGGGATGCCAAGGCAGAACCCGGATACTGGCTTGGCTCGGACTCACTGGGCCGCGATGTGCTGTCGCGTATAGTCTATGGTGCGCGTTTGGCTCTGATCGTGGCGCTTGTCGCGGGAACATTGACCTGTCTCGTTGGCGGCACACTTGGCCTCATCGCCGGCTATTACCGTGGCTGGCCGGATCGGATCATCAGCCGCTTTGTCGATATCTGGATGGCCTTTCCACCCGTCCTCTTTGCTATTTTGCTGATTGCGGTTCTGGGGCCGGGGTTGATGTCGATCATCATCGCCATCGTCGTGATCGACTGGACCCGTTTTGCCCGTGTGATCCGTGCCGAGGCGATGAGCCAGGGGGTGATGGATTATGTCGCCTCTGCGCAAGTTGCCGGGCGTGGAAAATTCGGCACGATGATCACCGAAATTCTGCCCAATGTCCTACCAACCATGGTCGCCCTGTTAACTCTTGAGATGGGGATTGCCGTCATCGTGGAGGCGATCCTCAGCTTTGTGAACCTTTCAATCTCTACCGATAGCCCGACATGGGGCGGCATGATCTCCGAGGGGCGCACATCGGTGCATCAGGCTTGGTGGGTGCTGGTTTTCCCACTCATCACACTTTTCCTGACGGTCCTCAGCTTCAGCCAACTGGGCGAAGGGCTCAAAGATCGCTTTGATCCGGTGCTGCGATGAAACCGTATCTCTCCATTCGCAATCTGTGTGTCACCCTCAAACATGGGGCGCCAATCCTGCGATCGGTGTCCCTGGATGCGTCTGCCGGTCAGGTGCATGGGCTGGTGGGGGAATCCGGTGCCGGTAAGTCCATGATCGGCAAGGCGGTTCTGGGCACCCTGCCCCGTGCCCTGCGCATCCAATCGGGCGAGATCTGGTTGGACGGCGTCGATCTGTTGACCCTCCCCGCGCAAGAGCGGCGCAAGCGCATCGGCAGCACCGCCGCCTTGATCCCGCAAGATCCGCTTACCGCCTTGAACCCATCCCGGCGCATTGGGCCGCAAATCACCCGACGTCTGGTCGATATTCTGGGTTGGCGCAAAGCCGTCGCCGAGGCACGCGCGTTGGAGCTATTGGCAGAGGTGCATATTCCCGATCCGGCCCGCGTGATGCGCAGCTATCCGCATGAGCTGTCCGGCGGTATGCGTCAGCGTATTCTAATCGCCTCCGCCTTTGCTGCCGAACCCAAGTTGATCATTGCAGACGAACCGACAACGGCCCTGGATGTGACTGTGCAAAAGCAAATCCTGCGCCTGATCGCCGATATGCAGGCGCGTCACGGCACCGCGCTTCTGTTTGTGACCCATGACCTCGGTGTGGTGTCCAAAGTCTGCGATACGCTGTCGGTGCTCTATGCTGGCAAGGTTGTGGAGGACGCAGGGATGCACCGCTTTTTCATGCGGCCGGTTCACCCCTATTCCGCCGCATTGCTTGCCGCGACACCGACATACACCAATCCCACGGGAAGCCTGACACCTGTTCCGGCGACAGTGATAGAAGACGTGGAAACCGAAGTGCGCCAACATGACATAAGGGCCGGCGGATGATGTATCAGGTCAAGGATCTCCGGCTGTCTTTCCCCGACATGGCGCACAAACCGCTTTTTGGCGCCGCGCCTCGCATCGAGGTGCTCAAAGGCGTCAGCTTTGACCTGCCCAAGGGCGCGGTGTTGGGCATCGTCGGCGGGTCCGGGTCCGGCAAATCGACGCTCGGCCGTGCGATGCTACGGCTTCTGGAGCCCGACACCGGGCAGATATTGTTCGATGGGCAGGATATTACCCATATGCCCGAAGATGGCCTGAGAGGGATGCGCAGGCGCTTTCAGATGATTTTCCAAGATCCAATGTCTTCCTTGAACCCGCGCCGACGTGTGGGCGGCATCATCGCTGGCCCCCTCCGCTTGCACGGGTTCGAAGATGCACCCGCACGGGTGGCAGAGGCGCTGGATATGGTTGGTTTGCCGCGGCATTTCGCCCAGAGATTTCCGCATGAACTGTCGGGAGGCCAACGGC
Organism: Sulfitobacter sp. M368; assembly: GCF_025141875.1. Taxonomy (NCBI): domain Bacteria; kingdom Pseudomonadati; phylum Pseudomonadota; class Alphaproteobacteria; order Rhodobacterales; family Roseobacteraceae; genus Sulfitobacter; species Sulfitobacter sp. M368. The sequence goes on along the minus strand of NZ_CP081115.1, from coordinate 48,353 downwards.
AACGGGTTGGTATCGCGCGCGCCATTGCCCTGCGTCCTGACTTCATCCTTGCGGATGAGATCGTGTCGGGGCTTGATGTCTCGTCCCAGGCGCAGGTGCTGAACTTGCTTGAAGAACTGGTCAAGGAACTGGGGCTGACGTTGGGATTTATCAGCCATGATCTTTCCGTGATCCGCCGCCTGTGTGACCGAGTACTGGTTCTGCACCACGGCGAAGTCGTTGAGGATTCGGAGACAGCCGCGCTTTTTGACGCTCCGAAAGCCGAGTATACGCGCGAGTTGCTGGATGCGATCCCCTTGCCGGACCCTCATCAGAACTGGACCTGATTGCCCATGGGCAATTTTGTACTTTTCAAGCCTTATCAAACCTTTAGGCCTATTTCGCCTTGTCAATTCGAGCCAAAGCAAGAAAAAAGGGAGAGGCTGATGCCCCTCCCCCTTAAATTCTTATCTCGTTGATAAATAACAACTTCCCAAAACTTGCCCATGGGCAACTCAGCCTTTGCGCGCCTTCAAGTAATTTTCGAAGGCACCCATCAAGGAGGCGTCGGAAAGCGATGCATCAAACTCCATCTGGACCTGATTTCCGCGTTTCTTGACCATGATCCCCCGCTCCCCCGGCGAACGGCGGTATAGCTTTCCAGTCTTTGCTTTTGGCGTTTTAGGCTTGGGGTTTCCGGCTGCAACCAAACGTTTGAAAACATCCGCAGCCTCGACATAACCGCCCTGCCCCTTCGCCGCGCGTTTCTGTACGCCCGCGAGATGCATCGCCTCTTCCAGAACGCCCGCGGCCTGTTCAGGCACGCTCAGCAATGGTTTGAGCGCACGCGCATGGCGCTCCTTGATGTCGCGCTTGCTTGCGAAAGCATCAAGAACCTCTTCGGGCATTTTGGCCAGAACCAGATACCGGGAAAGCCATGGCGGGCTCACCTCCAGCCGCTCTGCCATCGCCTTTTGCGATCCATCATAATAGAGACGGATCGCCTCGGCATAATCGACAGCCCGTTCATAATCGGAGATGTCTTCGCGATCTCTGTTCTCGATATCGGCCAGACGAAAGGCCTCTTCGTCCGTAAGGTCGCGCACTTCAACCAGATAGCGGAACTGCGGATAATTATGCGCCCGCAACCAGCTGACGGCAAAGTGTCGCCGCGCACCGCAGATCACCTCAAATTCGTGCTCTTCCCCCGACAGACGCCGGACAATCGCGGGAAACTCCTGCTGACCCTGCGCCTTGATCCCGTCGATCAGATCGCGGCAGTTGTCCTCTGTCAGAAGCGCATAATCACGGTTGTGTCGTTCCCACATACGGCAGCGGGCCGGGTCCACTTGATAAAGTGTCTTCTCCTGCATTTCGCCTGACATGCGTTCCCCAATGGAGGTGGACCGCTTGAGGAACCGCGCCCCCGCGCGTTCGGCAGATGGGGCAGGGGTGTCGAGCCCGCTCAGGACATCGTCAAAAATGGCATCGTGTTTTTTACTCATAGCAAACCTTCCTTGCGCAGGGCGCTGTGATGGCTGGGCCAGGTCTTGCGGATCAGAAGCTCAATCTCTGCGTTGACCGCATCCAGATAGGCCCGGCAGCGTTTGTGCGTTTCGGTCCGCACACCAGGACCGGTCAGCTCGTACACCGTTGAAAGATTGGCCGCTGCATTGTCGATTTCAGCAGAATCTTTCAAAACGGCACTCATCATATCCATGGGAAACACCGCCTCCATCATGCGTTTGATCGCTTGATGCGCGGATTTCCCATCGTTCATCTTTGTCGCTAGAATTTTAACAAAAGAATAATCACGCGCACCGCCAGCGCGGGCCAGCTCTTCCAGAGTAGCGCCCATCATCTTGAGAAAATGCGCGGTGGAGCCAAAATCGATGTTGTTCGGCGGGGCTGGGATCACCAGTGCATTGGCGGCCCGCAACACGGACAGTGACAGCATGCCCAGGGCAGGGGGCGGGTCGAGCAGGATTACATCGAAATTGTCCTTTATGCTCTCAATACCGTTGCGCAGCCGGTCGAGCACAAATGTACTGTCCCGCGCCATTCGCGCGGCAAATTCATATTCCGCATCATAAAGCCCGAGGTTTGCGGGGATCAGCGCAATTCCGGGCCAATAGGTGGCACGCAGCGCATAATGCAAGCTGGCTGGCCCACCATGGCGGAAAAACGGGTAAAGGGTATCATCGTCCTCATCCACATCAACATCCGGATTCAAACCGAACATGGAGGTGGTGCTGGCCTGGCTGTCACAGTCGATCACACAAACACGATAGCCCTTGAGGGCAAGATATTGCGCCAGATGACAGACCATCGTTGATTTCCCGACACCGCCTTTGAAATTCTGGATCGCCAGGACCATCGCGGGGTCATCGGGTTGCCGATGGGGCAGGGTGCCAAAGACGTCCCGCATGGTGTTGACCTGCGCAAGACTGTAGCCGCTGCGGCGGCCGGTTTCGGGATCTTTGTCGGGCGGCGGCAGACGGCCATCGGCCTCGGCATCGCGGATCAACTTGTCACTGCGTCCCACCATTTCGGCGGCGCGGCGGACATTAAACCGCAGATCAAGCGACTTGGACGCGCCGGGCGCAAAAACACGTTCGCGCAGGCGTTCAATCACGGTGCTGGCGCGATCGCTAAGATTGGCCAATTCGGTTAGGGTGACGGGGGGAAGGACGGGCTGCTGCATCGGGGCCTCATTTATTTGCTCTGCGAATCATGGACTGTTGTTCTGGAGCGCTCAAGTGTGAAGTTTCACGAAAACCATGCAAAAAGTCGGAAATCCGAGGCACAGGTCATTTTCTTTGGATATTTCGGCATTTGCCTGCAATGCATAGCCTTTTTGCGAAGGAAACACCCGAAAAGTAAGCTATGGGATCAATCGCGCCCAATGGGTCCTAACCGGCGCTGATCTTACCCTTTAAAACAGAATTTGAAAAACCCCTATGGTTCAGGATTCTTAGTGTTCTGTGTTCGGGCTTGCCAATGCCCTTTGTTTTATGGCGTATCAGTGCCTAACACTTACCTTTTGGGGCGGATCGGCAAACCTTTTGGGAGGGCTAGCCTTACCTATCGGGGCGATTCCCCTTACGGATGGGTTGAGGGTTAAACCTTACGTTTTGGGTGGCTGATCTGAGAGCCACAGAACATGCTAGGATAAGCCTATAGAACAGGGGTTTGCGAATCATTGGGTGCGAATCGGCGTCGGTCAGGACTTACAAATTGGGTGATAGACCGCTCCAGAACCCTATGATAGCTTACGCGAAACGAGCAACAAAAGTAAGAATACTGGGTAAGACAATAAAGCATGAGCAAAGCTTACCGAACCGTTGATGCGCGGCCAAACGCGCAAACGCTGGTCAAACCCGGCGAGCTGGTGGACCTGGTCGAGGTGACGCCGCTGACCTTGGCTGACCGGCGGATTTACAATCAGCTGCTTGAGAACGCATGGGACGCGATCGAAAAACCGGTAACGCATGTGATCTCCAAATCCGATCTGCGCGGATCGCATAATTCCAACGATCGGGTGGGCGGGTCGATTGAGCGGCTGATGGCCTCGATTGTCAAAGTGCAGGTCATGCGGGACGGCGAGCCGGCAATTGAACGGGTGCAGCTTCTGGGGGGGAACGTCGAAACAACGCGGCGGGACGGGTTGCTCGAATATGAGATTCCGCAACGGCTGCGGCGGATCATCAAGGACAGCACAGTGTTTGCGCGGTTGCAGCGCGAGGTGATGTTTGCGCTGTCCTCGAAATATGCGCTGACGCTTTATGAGATGGTGCAAAAACGTGGCAATCTGCGCTGGCGGTCCTCGGAAAAATTCAGTCTTGAAGATATGCGCGGTGTGCTGGGCGTGCCCAAGGGCAAGTTGACCTCTTGGTCGAACCTGAAGCTGCGGGCGATTGATCCGGCGGTGGAGGAGGTTTCGGCGCTGAGTGACTATATCGTTGAGGTTGATCCGATCAAAACCGGGCGGCGGGTCACGCATATTGAACTGCGCTGGTGGCGCAAGGATGCGGGCGGCGAGGCAGAGGTGGAGCGCGAGTTGCAGTTTTCCTCGGTGGGGCGCAAGGAACGTGCAACAGCCAAGGCCGAAGCCATGCGGCCGCGCCCGGATTGGCTGGATGCGAAGGGCGCGGCGTTGCGGACAGAGACCTATGAGACGGCCAAACTGCGGTTTCCCGGATATGACATTTACTTTGTAGAGGGGGAATGGCGGGCATGGGCGGCGGGCAAACCGCCAGCGCGTGATCCCGACAAGGCCTATCTGGCATTCTTTAAGACCTTTGCCGAAAACAACCCAATTTAGAGACTGATCATGACAGAGACATCGGGCGATCCGGCCTATTTCCTTTACCATTCGATTGGCCAGTATCCGGGCAAGGCGGCGGAGATGGCCAAGGCGCTAACCACGTTTTCAGACACTTGGGGCGCGTTGGACGATGAGCAATGGCCAAATGTCCTGACAGCAAGGGCAGAGTTTATCGACCTCTGGCGCGATCTGATTGATGCGCCCGAAGGTACGTTGACCAGCGCAGAGAATGTGACGACAGGGCTGTTCTCCGTTCTGGGCGGCCTGCCACCAGAGTATCTGCGCGGCAAGCGGGTGTTGGTTGCAGCAGATTGTTTTCCGTCGCTGCATTTTCTGCTGAACGGGATGCAGGATCGGTTGGGATTTACGTTGGAGACAGTCCCTGTGCGGCAGGGGGATTTCTGGGTCCGTGATGAGGATATGATTGCGGCATGGGGGCCGGATGTCGGTCTTGCGCTTCTGACATTTGTGACCTCCACTTCTTCGCACCGCTGTGATCTGGACACGCTGTTGGCGCATGGCCGGCAGATGGGGTCGTTGGTGGGCTTGGATCTGACCCAGGGGATCGGGATCATACCGTTTTCGCTGGATGATCATCCGGTTGATTTTGTGTTGTCCACCACCCTCAAATGGCTGTGCGGCACGCCCGGCGCGGGGATCATCCAGATGCGGGAGGATCTGTTGAAGACCGTCAAGCCGGAGCTGCGCGGATGGTTTTCGCAGGACAATCCGTTTTCATGGGATCTGGATGCTTTTGACTATGCACCCGATGCGCGGCGGTTTGAACATGGAACGCCCTCGGTTTTGGCCTGTGTGGGATCGGTGCCCGCGTTGAAATGGCACGCAGGGCAGGGAGGGCTTTTGTCGCATAATCGAAAGCTGACCAAGTCGATTATGGATCATGCAGAAGAGATGGGGTTGCCGCTGGCCACGCCAAAGGACGAGGCGGCAAGGGGCGGCTCCGTGATGTTGCAATTGCCAGAAACAGCCGACCCTGCTGCCTTGGTTGACGGATTGCGAGACGCAGATGTGCATGTGGATTGCCGGGGCCGGATTTTGCGGATATCACCCGGCGCGGTGACCAAGGACCACCACGTGGATCGCTTGTTCCGCGGTCTTAAACCCTATGTATAGAGACTGATTTCTACAGCAAGTCGTTGAAGAACCTCTGCATCCGGTCCATCGCCTCCCGCAGCACATCCATGTCGGCGCAACCAAAGCACACCCGCAGATGCCCTTCGCCAGCATCACCATAAAAGCTGCCTGCCTCGACCACCACACCGGTTGCCGCCAAGAGCATGTCGGCGCAGTCTTGTGCGGTCAGGCCGGTGGCGGTGATGTCGGGAAAGGCGTAGATCGTCCCCTCCACCGGGGCGCAGGTCACGCCGGGCATCTGGTTCAGCCGCGAGACAACCAGATCGCGGCGTTCCCGGTCGCGATCGACCATGCCTTGCAAGATTGCGGGGTCTCCTGTGAGGGCGGCCAAAGCACCGTGCTGCACAAAGGTGTTCACATGGGTCACTTCGTTGGTGGTGATTTTCATCATTGGTCCAATTAGAGACTGATCTGCAGCGATATAACCCAGACGCCAGCCGTCCATGGCATGGGCTTTGGTGAAGGCAAACATGGAGATTGTCCGCTCCTTCATGCCGGGCAGGGAAGCGATAGAAATATGTGCGGCGTTGTCATAGGTGATCTCTTCATAGACCTCGTCAGAAAGGACCAGCAGATCGTATTCCTGCGCGAGATCCGCGATGATCTGTAATTCGGCGCGGGTATAGACCCGGCCCGTAGGATTGCAGGGGTTGATCAGCGCAATCACCTTGGTCGCGGCGGTGATATGTGGCTCTAACAAAGTACGGTTGATGGCAAAACCGTTTGCAGCATCCAAGGGTGCGATGGTGACTTTGGCGCCTGCAAGCTCTGCCTTTCCGATATGCTGGGGATAATAGGGGGCGAGCAAAAGCGCCTCATCTCCCGCATCCAGAAAGGCCATAAAGGCGGCAAAGGAGGCCTGTGTCAGACCATTGGTCACGATCACCTCATCTGCGGCGATATCCATGGCATTCTGGCGGCGCAATTTGTCCGCGATGGCGTCGCGCAGCTCGGGAATGCCTTGCAAGTCGGAGTAGTGCACATGACCCGCCTGCAGCGCGGCGATGGTGGCGTCTTTGATGTGTTGGGGGGTGTCTTCTGCGGGCATGCCCAATTCGAGATGGATCAGATCACCTTTCATCTGGACGGCCTTGGCAAACATGCCAAAGTTTTTGGGTGAGGTTTCTGTGATCCGGCGGGCAGGGCGGATGGGCATGGGCGTTCCTTGCATCGAAATTTATATGCGTTTACATTTAAATCTGCCTAACCTGCCATTGCGCAGAAGGCCACCATAAAAGGGGATCATCATGGGTAGGATTGCGGTTGTCACCGGTGCGGCGGGCGGCATGGGCCGTGCGATTGTTGCAAAGCTGATCGCGGATGGCATGCATGTTATCGGGCTGGATCTGGACGGTGCTGCGCTGGCCGAGATGGAAGCGGAGGAGGGATTTGAAGGGATTGCAACGGATCTGACAGACCCAGACGCCATTTCGGCAGCTTTTGAAAAAATTGCAGCAGACCATCGCGGTGTTGATGCGCTGGTGAACAATGCGGGCACCTGTTTCATGTCTGAGTTTCCGGACATACCCGTGGCGGAATTCGAAAAGCAGATGGCGCTGAACTTCTCGGGTGCATTCCATTGTTGCCAAGCGGCGATCAAGCTGATGGAAGGCCGTGACGGGGTGCGCAAGATCGTCAATATCAGCTCAAACGGGGCGTATAATTTCGATGCTTTCGATCCGCCGCATTATCGTGCTTCCAAGGCGGCCTTGGATACCTTGACCAAAGATCTGGCGCGGCGGTTTGCGACGGATAAAATCGCGGTCAATTCGATTGCGCCAGCGATGACCGAAACGCCGCTGTTTAATGTGGTGAGCGAGGACGTGCTGGCAGAGGCGATTGCGCAAATGCCGCATGGACGGGCGATGCAACCTTCGGAAATTGCAGCTTGGGTCGGGTTTTTGATCTCTCCTGCGGGGGATGTGTCCAGCGGCAATGTGATTATCCTGAACCAGGGGCGCGATGTGCGTTGATTTGTGCTGCCCAAATTGCAGAATTTTTCCAAAATTCTGCAAGATTTTCTTAGAATAAAATCACCTCAATCAAACCATTCCGGCGCTTTTTTGAGGGTCGGCCATTGTTCGGGGCTGTGGCCGTAGATGACCAGCGCGCCGCGTTCTGATGCCAGTTTCATCAGCCGGTCGCCATGGTGGATGGCCAGATCGTCATCCCATGATCCGGCAAATTTCTCGTCAATCTCGGAGGCGCGGCTGATTGCATCGGAGGTGAGCAGAACCCAGCCTGTTTGCGGCAATTGCACCATAAAGGCCAGTTGGCCGGGGGCATGACCGGGGCAGAGCAAGACCTCAAATCCGGGGCCAAGATTCATATCCGACCGCACCAGATGATAGTCGCGATCAGGCCAGTCCATCATCTGTTTTCCGGACCAATACAGCGGGCGGGGCAGGGCGCGTTCGGCGGCGGAAATCAGGATCGGCGCATGGGGAAAACCGGCCATATCGCCAACGTGGTCGATGTGGGTATGACTTTGGATCATCAGGGTGACATCGGATTTGGCCAGCCCCAGTTTGGCCAGTTGCGGGCCGGGCATGTTTTCGGGGGTCACGGACAGAACGCGGCCAAAGCTGCCCAGTTCGTCCTCGGCGGTGGCGGCCTCTGCATCGTGGGCGTATTTTTCGGGAAAGCCGGTGTCGATCAACACCACTTCGCCAGCGTCGGTTTCCACCACAAAGCCGCAGATTCCGATGGTGCGCGGGCCGGAATGGACCTCGAACAACCCGTAATCGAGCACAGCGAGGCGTTTCGGTTTGCCCTTCAGCGTAACTTGGCTTTTCATGTGGCGATCCCCCTTGGGGCCATAAGCAAAGGCGGCGCAATGAAAGTCAAGATTCACACCCTGTTTCAATACCTGTTGGAAACAACAGATGCGGAGCCGGAGGCGATTGTCGGGTTCTCCTTGGCGGAATCGCCCAAGCTGGGGGAGTTCATAGCGGATCTTGATCCGGACTTGCCGTTGGATTGGAACAACCGAGATTTTCGCGGGTTGCCCGAATTGCGGGACCATGTTCTGGCGCAGGCAGGGTTGAGCGGGCTTTGTTCGGCCGCGGATGTGTTGATCACAGCGGGTGCGGCGGAGGCGAATTATCTCGCGGTGATGCAGCTTTTGCAGCCGGGGGACGAGATCGTGATCGAAACGCCGGGTTGGCCGCAGGCGGAGGTGCTGGCCAAGGCGATCGGGGCCAAGGTGGTCAAGGTACATCGGCAGGAGGCAGATGGTTGGCATTTGCCGCTGGACCGGGTTGCGGAGGCGGTGACGGACAAGACCAAGATGATTTTCATCACCAATCCAAACAATCCCACGGGTGATTTATTGCACGCGGATGAACTGGCGGAATTGGCGCGGATCGCGGGGCGCGTTGGTGCGTGGCTGTTGGTGGATGAGGTCTATGCGGGGCTGGAATGGGAGGGCAGTCGCGCGCCGTCGATTGCGGGAATGTATGAACGCGGGATTACTACGGGATCGGTGAGCAAGGCCTTGGGGTTGCAGGGGCTGCGGACGGGCTGGTTGATCTGCCGCGATCCTGAGTTGGTGATGGATTCGGTGATCCTGCGGGAGAATTCCAGCGAGATTATGAACATCATGGGCGAGGTGATTGCCGAAGTCGCGCTGCGCCCGGATCGCTACGACGCTGCGATGGACAAGGCGCGGCGCGAAGGTGCGGCCAATCTGGCCAAGATGGACGCGTGGGTTTCGGCGCAGTCCGGGCTGTCCTGGATCAAACCGCGTGCGGGATTGATCGGGCTGGGGCGGCTGCCCGAAGGGATTGACAGTGATGCCTTTGCCAAGCGGCTGCTGGCGGAGCCATATCGCACATTCCTGCTGCCGGGCAGTGCATATGAGCAACCCAATCATATCCGGCTGGGGGTTGGTGGCGGCGCGGCCGTGAACCTGATGGAGGGGCTCGATCGGTTGGGGCGTGCTTTGGCTGAATATTGACAGCATTGCTAGCAGTGCTTACATGGTGAAGGAACGAAAAGAAGGAGACTTGGCATGCCGACCCTGACCATTCGCAATATCGCGCCGGAGGTGCATCAGGCCCTGCGGGAGCAGGCGGCGGCGCATGGCCGGTCGATGGAGGCCGAGGTGCGGGCGTTGCTCAGCAATCACACAGGCGCGGCGCAGCCCAAAGAGGATGGCGCGGCGTTTTATGATCGGTTGCGGGCGCGGTTTGCCGGAGTAGAGAGCGATCTGGATTTGCCAGAGCGGCGCCAGCCCCGAGATGCGCCTGACTTTGGCCCTGCGGGATGATCCTGCTCGATACCAATATCATCTCGGAAATCATGCGCCCCGAACCGGCCCCGGCTGTGCGGGACTGGTTTGCGCGGCAAACTCCGGCGGATTTGTATTTGAGCACGGTCACGCTGGGCGAGATCGGGTATGGTCTGCACCGATTGCCAGAAGGGCGCAGGCGGGATGGATTGATGCGGCAGGCGGACCGGCTGTTTGCCGAAGATTTTGCCGGAAGGGTGCTGAGCTTTGATGAAAGTGCTGCGGTGATCTATGGCCCGTTAGCTGCCGGGACACGGCAGGCGGGGTGGAACATGGCGGTGGAGGATCTGATGATTGCGGCCATTGCACTGGCGCATGGCGCAGCGGTGGCCACCCGCAATCTAAGGGATTTTCAGCACAGCGGTCTGTCTGTTCAGAACCCCTTTGAAGGTTAGGGTTAAGGCCCTAGTCCACAAACGCCTTTTCGACGACAAAAGTATCGGGGCGGTTATTGGCCCCTTCGACCAATCCAAACCCTTCCAGCGCCGCCTTGGTGTCGCGCAACATGTCCATTGATCCGCAGATCATGCCGCGGTCTGTGGCGGGTGCGATGGGCGGCAGGCCCAGATCGTCAAACACCTTGCCAGACGCCATAAGATCGGTGATGCGGCCCATAAAGGGATAATCCTCGCGGGTGGTGGTGCAATAGTGGCGCAGCCCTTGGGCAAATTCACCAACCAGCGGGTCATCTTTCACCGCCGCGACCAGTTCCTTGCCATAGGTCAGCTCGGCCACCTCGCGGCAGGTGTGGGTGAGGATTACCTCGTCGAATTTCTCGTAAGTTTCAGGGTCGCGGATCAGGCTGGCAAAGGGCGCAATGCCGGTGCCGGTGGCAAACATCCAGAGCCGTTTGCCCGGAAGCAAGGCATCATTGACCAGGGTGCCTGTGGGCTTGCGCCGCATCAGGATTGTATCGCCCACCTGTATCTTTTGCAGATGTTCGGTGAGCGGGCCGCCCGGCACTTTGATCGAGTAAAACTCGATCTCTTCATCCCAACTGGGCGAGGCGATGGAATAGGCGCGGAACACCGGGCGTTCGGCGTTGGGCAGCCCGATCATCACAAATTCGCCGGAGCGAAAGCGAAAGCTGTCCGGGCGGGTGATGCGGAACTTGAACAGGCGGTCGGTGTAATGCTGAACGGATGTGACGGTCTGGGCAAAGACCCCTGCGGGGATCGGTAACGCGCCTTGGGCGGCGGTTGCATCTAGGGACATTTTCACGCTCCGATAATCATTTGTATGCAAATGAATTAGCGAAGCAAAAAGCGGCTGTCAACACAGGTCTGATTTCGGCAGGGCAGGGGATAATCGCCCTTGACGGCGAGCCGCGAAATATTCGTATACTAACAATAAGAACGCATGTTGGAGGACGGTTCATGGACAAGTTGGTGATCAGGAATATCGGGCAGATCCTGTCGGGAAAACTCGAAGAGCCGATCTTTGACGGGGATTGTCTGATTGCGGTTGATGGCAAGATTTCCGCATGGGGCAAGGAAAAGGATCTTGATTGCGAGGGCGCGACGACGACGGTTGATGCCCATGGCGTGACGCTGGCCCCCGGTTTGATCGATAGCCACATTCACCCCGTGGTCGGGGATTACACCCCGCGCCAGCAACAGCTGCACTGGATCGACAGCACGCTGCATGGCGGAGTGACCACCCTGATCTCGGCGGGCGAGGTGCATATGCCGGGGCGGCCCAAAGATGTGGTTGGCCTCAAGGCGATGGCGATTGCCTCACAGCGTTGGTACGAGAATTTTCGCCCCTCCGGGGTCAAGGTGCATGCCGGTGCGCCGGTGATCGAACACGGCATGGTCGAGGAAGATTTCAAGGATCTGGCCGATGCGGGGGTCAAACTGTTGGGCGAGGTGGGTCTTGGCACGGTCAAGGATGGCAAGACCGCGCAGCAGATGGTCTCTTGGGCGCGTAAATACGGCATTCAAAGCACGATCCACACGGGCGGGCCGTCAATCCCCGGATCAGGGTTGATTGATGCGGATATGGTGCTGGAAACCGGAACCGATGTTGTGGGCCACATCAACGGCGGGCATTCGGCCTTGCCGGATGATCAGATCATCTGCCTGTGCGAAAGCTGCAAGGCGGCGCTTGAGATCGTGCACAACGGCAATGAACGCGCGGCGCTGCTGACGCTGAACACGGCGCGGGAACTGGGCAAGCTGGACCAGGTGATCCTTGGCACGGACGGTCCTGCGGGATCGGGGGTGCAGCCGCTGGGCATTTTGCGGATGATCGCGATGTTGTCCTCCTTGGGGAATGTGCCGGCGGAGCTGGCCTTCTGCTTTGGCAATGGCAACACATCGCGGCAACGCAAACTGGATACCGGATTGATCGAGGTCGGCATGTGCGCCGATTTTGTGCTGCTGGATCAGGCCCAACATGCGCCGGGCAAGAATATGCTGGAATCGGTGCAACTGGGCAATCTGCCAGGGGTTGGCATGACGATTATTGATGGGGTCGTGCGCAGCGAACGCAGCCGCAACACGCCACCGGCGGATAGATTGCCGGAGGTCGTTTCGGCCTAAGAGATCTTGCGCAACAGGTTGGCCAGCGTGCGCCGTTCCTGCGCGGTGAGCGGGGCAAGGGTGTCTTCGGTGATGATCAGGCCGGTCTGTTTGAGATCGTCAATCAGATCCGCGCCCTTCTCCGTCAGCGAGATGATGGAGCGGCGTTTGTCGACCTGATCGGGGCGCGATTGCATCAGCCCCTTGGCCTTGAGCCGGTCCACCACACCTTTGATCGTTGCCACATCCATCGCGGCCAGACGCCCCAGATGGTTTTGCGACACATCCCCCTGTTCGGCCACACGCAGCAAGGTGGTGAACTGGGTCGGCGTGAGGTTTTGCACCGCGTGTTTTTGAAAGATCGCCGCGTGCCGCTGGCTGGCCAGTCGAAGCAGATAGCCCACCTGATCTTCGAGGATATAGGCGGTCTCGCTGGGGGCAGGGGCGGTTCGGGTCATGAGCGTTCATACCGCAGGCAGGAAGTGATGCACAACGGGGAATGAAGTGGATTTGACAACCCCCGCATGCGTTGCCATATAAACCGCAACAGAGGAGTGCCCTGCCAGTGATCAAGTAAGTACCTGCAAGAACCGGCCCATTCGGCCCGATTGGTATTTATTCACGGAGCATTCCATGCATCCCATTATCTATGACGTTGCCGTCTCTGTTGACGGTTATATTTCTGGTCCTGACGGGGACATCAGCCGCTTTGCCCAAGAGGGAGAAGTGGTGGAAGACTACGCTGTGCGGTTGCAAACCTATGGCGCGGCAATCATGGGGCGGGGCACCTATGAGTTTGGCTATCGCTTTGGTTTGGAGCCGGGGCAAAACCCTTATCCCCATATGCAGACCTATGTGTTCTCAAAGCAGATTGATCTGCCCGATCAAAGCGACGTGACCCAGATGCAGGGGGATTTGAAAGCGCATCTGGATGATCTCAAAGCGACCGCGGGCGGGCCGGTTTATCTGTGTGGGGGCGGGGCCTTTGCCGGGGCGTTGCTGGCGCTTGGGGCGATTGATCTGTTGCGCCTGAAGCGTGCGCCGATCGTGTTGGGCGGGGGTGTGCCGCTGTTTGGCGATGGCGCAGCGGCGCCAGATCTGAAGCATCGGTCAACCAAGGTCTATGAGGGCGGATACCTGTTTCAGGAATTTGCCCTGTGAGCCCTGCCACATGAGCAGGATGGCGGGCAGGCTTAACCTGCCCGCCTGATTTCATTTAGCGCAACCCGTCTTTGCCCTCGGCCTCGTCATGGGTCAAACCGCCCACGCGGGGCAGGGGCCGGCCGCTGTCGGTGACGGCCACGGCGACCATGATCTCATTGGCGCGGGGGGCGTCGTTGAGGCAAACCTCGATTCCGTCAAAATGGCTGCGCACATAGGCGGCGTCCTTGTGGCCCAGAGGCACATCGAGCACCTGACCGGGGCTGCCCATCTTTTTCGAAGAGGCGACCAGAGCTGCGCCTTTTTCCACGGCGGCCCGGAGGGGTGCGCCAAGTTTGGGATGCAGGATCGCGGCGGCATGTTCCAGCTCACCGTTTTCGCCGACCATGGCGGATTTGCCGTAGCTTTGCGCCTGCGCCGGCGTGATGCCAAGGGCCGCGACACATTTGTCGCCCAGAAGCGCGCCCAGTTCTGCGCCGATGTCCATCAGGGCACTGAGGTCTTCCTGATAGACCCCGGCAAAGGGGTTTTCGATCACCGCCACGGCGACGGCCTTGCGGGTGGGCGGCGCAATGTTGCGGCCCATTTCGCTGTGGGTTTCCTCGACGTTGACGGCAATTTTGCGGATCTTGGCGGTCATCTCAATCCGTCCTCCCCTTTTATGTCTGCGGCGGCCAATCCGCCAGCGCGATTGTGAATGCGTGCGCCCGTGGTCATCACCAGAATGAGCATCATCTCATCGGCGCGCGGCGCGTCGTTGAGGCCCACTTCCATGCTGTCGAAATGGCTGCGCACATAGGATGCGTTAATATGGGTGATCGGTACATCAAGCCGTGCGCCAACGCCGCCGACCTTTTTGGTGGAGGGCACGATGGCGTTAGATCCATTCAGCAGCTCGCGCATCGCGTAACCGCCGGGGGCGTGCCAAAGTGCGCCATGCTCCAACTCTCCATCTGCGCCGATCAGAGCAGCTTTGCCGTAGCCTTCGATTTGGTCGGCACCGCCAAGCATCTCGACCAGCTTTTCCGCCATCGACAGGCCGAGCGGTTTGAGATCCTCCATAAAGGGTTGGATGTCCGGTTCGTACCGTCCGGCGAAGGGGTTCTTGATCACCGCCATCACAGCGGCGCGTTTGAGGGATTTGGCAGGCACTGGGCCGCCCTCGTGAAAGATCTCTTCGATCACGCGGCTGGTTTTGCGCAGAATAACGTCAGGCATGTTCAGCGGTCCTTAAGCTGAGGGAAGCGAGGGGCGCGGTGCAGCTTTGGCTGTCCCCTTGCAGAAACAGGGCTGCACCAAGAATGCGGCCCTTTTGAATCAGATCATCGGCGCGTTTGCGCCCCTGTTCAAGCGCCAAGCGGCGGTCTGTTGCGGGCAACGCGCTGCAATGGGTGACCACGGGCAGATCGCCAAGGTCGCTGTTGTCATCAAGGCTGCTGGCCGGGGCGCGGGTGATCGCGGGATGGTTGGGCAGGTCCACGGCATTGGCGATCATCGTGGCGGCAACGTCCGCTTCGGCGGCGGTGCGGGCCAGCACGGTGACGCTGTCGGCGATGCCAAGGCTGAGACTGCGGCCATGGCGTCCACTGGTGGCGATGCCGCGAATGGGCGTGTCCTGTGTGATTGTGATGCGGCCCAGATCACTGCCGTCATGGCCGGACATAGCAGATGTGAAATGCTGTCCTTTGGTCAGATGCAGGGCGATGTCGCCGCCGTTGTTCACATAGGCACGGGTCAGGGGCGTGGCGGCGCAGATGGCGTGCAGGACGTGATCGGCCACAGCACCGGCAACGGCAGCCATCGGGGTGACGAAACTCTCTGCCGCATAAGGATAGGTGGCAAGGTGCATCTGGCAGGCGATGGCCCCGTTGGGCGGAGGGCTCTCCGTGCTGAGCGGTTGGCGCAACGCAGGCAGTTCCCGCACCAGTTCCTCCAGCACAGTGGCAAAGCGGGCCTGCGCGGCGGCAAAGGCGATTTTGCGATCACCCTCGGCCCCGATGATCAGGTCTATCGGTCCGTGTTGCAGGTGCAGACGGGTGCCACCCGGCAAAAGATGAGCCTGCGGGCCCATCAGGACTTGTCGCCCTTGGCCCAGCGATAATTGGTATGGGCCATCGGATCATGTCCATGCGCCTCTGGCTTGACCTTGCGGGTGACGCCGGTGACGGAGGACACGGGTTTGACCTCGCTCATGTGGCCGCCAAGGGTGGCGTAGTCACTGACCCGCAGGGAAAATTCAATCGGGGCGACCAGGGCAGGGGTCGGCACGTAACCAAATGATCCGGTGGGCATGTCCATCACATCGACCATCACCGTGATACCGCCGCCGGGCCAGACATAGGCCTCCGCGCCGCCGCAGGACACATGGGTCAGCGCGTCTTTGACTGAACGGGTCAGGCGCACGGGGTTTTCAGTGACGCCTGCCCGCAGGCTGCCGCCCGCGCCGCCCATGAACAGCACCGAACAGATCGAGGGTTCGCAGTTTTCCGCGATCAGATCGCAAGAGGCCCGCAAGGCATCCGGCATCGGTGCGGGTTGTGGCACCAGATCGGCGTCCAGTTCGTAATAGCCTGATTGTTCGCCCGTGGTTGAAACCATCAGAAGCCGCAGTCCGGCCCATGCCACCTTGGGGTTGAAGGGACCAAGGATCGCAAGCGGATCTTCGATATCGGTGCCGCCCCAGCCAGTGCCGGGCTCGGCCACCTGAAAGTAACGTCCCGGCGTGGAGCGGCGGCCAAGGATCTTGATGCCGGTGGGCGGCACATCGAGTTCCTTGCCCGCCTGATGTTCGGACAACACGCCGGTGATATGGTCATCGACCACGACCACATCTTCGGCATGAGACAGCCATTGTTTGGCAAACATCCCGATGGTGGCAGAGCCGCAGCCCACCCGCATCAGCTTTTCCGGCAGCCCGTTGATCACCGGCGCTTTGCCGGCCTCAACAACGATGGTGGTGGCGTGATCGTCCTCTCCGATGATCATTTCCACCGGTTCGCGGTTGCACAGTTTCAAAAGGGCATCGCAGGTTACGCGGCCTTCTTTCTTGGTGCCGCCAGTCAGGTGTTCGACCCCGCCCAGCGACAGCATCTTGGACCCGTATTCAGAGGTCATCACATGGCCAATCGGCTCTCCATCCACCCGCACCACATCGCGTTCGTGGCCAATGTGGCGGTCGGTGTCGATCTTCACCTTGACGCCGCAGTAGGAAAAGATGCCCTCGGTCACAACGGTGACCATATCGACGCCTTCAACGTCCTGACTGACAATAAAGGGCGCGGGTTTGTAATCGGGATAGGTGGTGCCAGCGCCGACAGCGGTGACAAAGGGGCGGTCGCCTTTGACGATATTGCCATCCCATTCATCGGCGGGTGTGTCCGACAGGAACGGCACCAGCTTTTGATCGGTGCCTTCGATGATGGTCAGCGCATCAAGGCGCACCAGATCACCGCCGTGGTTGGCATAGCGGTCACAGGCACCGATCTTGCCATCAGCGATGTAGCACATCACCGGGCAGGCGTCGCAGCGGATCTTTTCGGGTTTGGCGCGTTCAGTCATGGGATTTGGCCTTGAGTGCAGCGCGGACGCGGGCGGGGGTTGCGGGAACCTGTGTGATGCGGACACCGGTGGCATTGTGGATCGCATTCAGGATCGCGGGGGCGGTCGGGATCAACACATGTTCGCCCAGCCCCTTGGCCCCGTATGGCCCGTGGGCGTCCGGCTCTTCGATGATCAGGGTTTCAACGGGGGGCATATCGCCAATGGTCGGGATCAGGTAATCATGCAGGTTCTCGGTGCGCCCCGGAATGTATTCTTCCATCAAAGCCATGCCGAGACCCTGCGCAATGCCGCCTTGCACCTGACCTTCAACCAGCATCGGATTGATCGCCTTGCCCACATCATGGGCGGCAACAAAGTGTAGCGGCTTGACGGTGCCAAAGGCAGTATCGACCTCGACCACCACCAGATGCGCGGCAAAGCCAAATTGCGCATAGGGTGCACCCTGGCCGTTTTTATCCAGCGGTTTGGTGGGCGGATCATAGGTTTCCTCGGAGCGCAGCACATAGCCTTCGCCATCGGCGGAGAGGGTCGATAGCGCAAAGCTGTGGCGGCCCGCGTTGTCAGTGGCGTGGATCATGCCATCTGCGATTTCAAGCTGGGCGTCTTGGGCGACATTCATCCGCTCAAGGATCTGGGCGCGCATCGCCGCGCCCGACAATCGCGCGGCATTGCCCGAGACATATGTCTGCCGCGAGGCGGAGGTTTTGCCCGCATCCGGTGTCACGTCCGTATCCGCCCCGATCAGGGTCAGGGCATGGACCGGCACGCCAAGGGCGGTGGCGAACAATTGGCTGATCACGGTGTTGGCGCCTTGCCCGATGTCCATTGCGCCTTGGTGCAGGGCGATCGTGCCATCGGCGCGGATGCCCGCCTTGATGGTGGAGGGGTTGGGCAGGGAGGTGTTGCCACAACCGTACCAGCCCGCCGCAATGCCGACGCCGCGTTTGAGAGTGGTATTGGCCGCGTTGAATGCCGCCGCCGCGCCGCGTTCCTTGGCCCATGCGGGGCGCAAGGCCTCCAGACAGGCGCGAATGCCGACCCCTTGGGAAAACACCTGTCCGCAGACCGTGGGCGCGTTGTTTTCCAATGCGTTGAGGATGCGGAACTCCAGCGGATCGAGGCCAAGCCTGTCTGCCAGCACGTCAAACAGGCTTTCTTGTGCAATCGCGGCCTGAGGCACGCCAAAGCCGCGAAAGGCACCCGAAGGCGGGTTGTTGGTGTGTATGCCCTTGGATTCGGCGCGGTAGTTGGGGATGCTGTAGGGGCCGGACGCATGCACCGGTACCCGGTTGGCCACGGTCGGCCCCCAACTGGCATAGGCGCCGGTGTCAAATTCGCCATAGAAGTCATAGCCGGTGATCTTGCCGGTGCGGTCCGCGCCGATGCTCAGGCGGATGTCGGAAGGGTGGCGCTTGGTGGTGCTTTGCATCGATTCACTGCGCGAATAGGTCAGGCGCACGGGTTTGCCGGTCTTGATCGCGGCCATCGCCAGATAGGGCTGCACGGAAATGTCCAGCTTGGAGCCAAAGCCGCCGCCCACGCCGGTTGGCACAATGCGGATGCGGCTGCGATCCCAGCCAAGGATGATCTCAAGCGCCTCAAGATCCATGACGGGGGCCTGGGTGCAGGCGTAGACCTCGACACGGTCCCCATCCATACGGGCAAAGCCGGCTTCAGGCTCAATATAGGCATGTTCGACAAAACCGCTTTGGTAGTGGCCTGACACGGTGACATCCGCAGAGGCCAGCGCGGATTTGGCATCGCCGCAAGCGACAAAGCCGCCGCACATCACGTTCATGTCCCGGCCTTTGTGCAGCTCTGCGGCTTGATCCGTTTGGGCGCTGTGAATGTCGGTGCTGGCGGGGCGTTCCTCCCACGTCATGGGGAAAGTGGCGGGATCGAAGTTGCGGATCATCTCCGGCGTTCCGATCACGGCGGCGACGGCTTCACCCCGAAAGCGGGTTTCGCCCTGGGCAAAGACGGGTTGATCCATGAACTGCGGAATGACGCCAAACACGTTGCGGCCTGTGATATCGGCAGCGGTCAGCACGGCCTCAACGCCAGCGGTGTTGGCAACAAATCCCTCCAGATCGCCAAAGGTGAAACCGGCGCGAGGGAAGGGCGAACGGATCACCAAAATCTCAAGCGTGCCGGGCGGCGCGATATCGTCGCCGAAGGTCTCGCGCCCTGCGACTTTGTCCGCGCCATCGAGGCGGCGGATTGCATCGCCTGCATGACCGGGTGCATCGCGGGTGAGGGCAGGGGCGCCCATCACGGCGTCGATGATCTTGCGATATCCGGTGCAGCGGCACAGCACCCCGCCAAGCGCATCCTGCACCTGCGTTTCTGTCGGCTGCGGATTGGCCCGCAGCAGCGCCACGGCTGAGGCCATCATCCCCGGTGTGCAAATCCCGCATTGCGCCGCGCCGTGGTTTTGAAAGCTCTCGCCCAGGGCATGGGCAATCGGATCATTGGCATGCAGGCCGGCGGGGGTTTCCACCGCGCGCCCCGCGACCTGTTGCGCGGGCATCAAACAGGCGCAGACGGAGGCGCCGTCCACCAACACGGTGCAGGCGCCGCAATCGCCCGCGTTGCAGCCGATTTTCACATCCCGCGCATCAAGCTGTTCGCGCAGCATCTCTGACAGGCGTTGGCCGGGGGCGGGATGGCATTGGGCGTGCTGCCCGTTGAGGGTAAAGGTCGTGGCGGAAAGGTCGGTGGGTTTGTTCATCACGCGGCCGCCTCTGCAATCGCACGGCGGATCTGCTCGGCCACCACATCAAGGCGGTAATCGGCGCTGCCGCGCACGTCGTCGATTGGGGAGAGGGGGGCAAGGTGGTCAGCTTCGACAGCGGCCTGATGCACGGCTTTCCCGATCAGCGCCTGTTCCAAGGCGGGCAGTCGCTGGGCCACGGGGGAACAGGCCCCAACGGCGATGCGGGTCTCGGTAATCCGGCCATTGGAGTCGAGGCAGATCAGGCAGGCGGTCATGGTGATGGAGATCACCAGATAACGGCGGCTGCCCAGCTTTTCAAAAGAGGAGGTGGCGTTCTGCGGTGGCTCCGGCACAAGGACGGCAGTGAGCAATTCGTCCGGGGCCAATGCGGTCTGGCGCACGCCGGTGATGAACTGTGCCAGGGGCAGAACACGCGCCCCATTGGCGGCGCTGGTCAGTTCGACCTGCGCATCAAGGGTCAACAGCGGCGGAACGCCATCCGCTGCAGGAGAGGCATTGCAAAGGTTTCCGGCAATCGTTCCGGCGTTCTGGATCTGGATGCTGCCGACCTCGGCTGCGGCGGATTTGAGCCCGTCGAAGGCCGGGGGCAGATCGGCGTTGAGGATCTCTGTCCATGTGGTGGCCGCGCCAAACCGATAACCCGCCTCGGTGCGGCTGATGCCGGACAGCCCGGCAATGCGGGTCACATCAAGAAAGAACGCTGGCCGCTGCCCCTGCCGCGCGGAGGGATAGACATCGGTGCCGCCCGCGACGACCTTACCGCCCTGACGGGTGAGGGTCTCAAGGGCCGAGGCCAGATCTGTCGGATTGTGATAGCTCACCATGGCTCCCGTTGCATTATTGTTTGTATGCAAATGATATGAAGGCACCCCGGTTTTTGTCAACCGGATTCGGGGCGCTTTGGCTCAGGGAATGGTAAAGGCAAACTGCGCCGCGACGGGCACCCCATCCGCCAGATAGGGGCGGTGGTCATGGCTATTGAGCGCGACGCGCAGGTCGTAGCTGCCCGGGCTGAGTGCGCCGATGTCAAAGCGGGTGTCGTAAAGCCGCCCGAGTTTCAGACCGTTGAGATAGATATGCGCATGACCCTCGCCCGGCACATGGGGTGTGCCGTCCTCTACCCTCACAAAGGCGAAATTTTCGATGCTCAGGCGCATTTCAAACCCATCGGCATCGACCTGCGCCGGTGGAATCAGGGTCGGGGCAGGGGAGGTGCTGACGCCTGCGCCGCTGTGATCCATCGTGGTGCTGCCGGCGTGGATCACCCGTGTTGAGACCTGCTGCCCGTTTGCAAAGGACAGGGTGAGGGGGATAAAGCCGCCTTGGGTAAAGTCATCCCCGCCGCCGCGCAGCATCAGATGGGCGCCGTCCATGGCCAGCGATGCCTTGCCGCCGCCCGGCACGATCAGCGCCGCGCCATCATGGCCGGGGTTCATCACCATCAACATCTGTGCCTGAGGCGAGGAAGCGCCCAAAAATGTGCTGGCCGCGCCGTCATTGACCATGTCGAGTGTGACCATGAACATGTCATTGCGCCCCTCAACCGGCACGGCTTTGGCGTTCTCGATCGTGATGGAAGGGCGGTTGGCGCTCATGCCCCAAAAAAGGGCAAGTGCACAGGCCCCGAGGATGACAATAGCGGCAATACGTCTGATCAAATCACTTGCTCCCTGACGGATAGTCGGTTGTATCTAAGCACATGAAACGCCGCCCGTTACCCCCCTTTTTTGCCGCCGCGCTGATCGCGCTTTGGCCCGCGCCGCTTTGGGCGCATGCGTCAGAGCAGGGGTTTGTGCTGTTGCTGCCGACCGGTGCCTATACCGTCGCAGGCACATTGGCGGTGGTGTTTTCGCTGGTGCTGGTGACGGTGCTGTCACCCCGTGTGCTGGCGGTTTTGTTTCGGGCGCGGCGGCTCAGTTTTTCGCTGAATTGGCCTGCGGGGCAGATGGCAATCTCCATCCTTGGCACCGTGGTTTTTCTGGCTTTGGTATACATCGGTCTACAAGGGCCGACCGATCCGCAGAACAATCTGCTGCCGCTGACACTTTGGACGGTGTGGTGGGTTGGCCTGTTTGTGGTGCAGGGTTTGGTCGCGGATGTCTGGCGCTGGATCAATCCGTGGACGGGGGTGCATCAACTGCTTGCCGGAGGCAGTGCGCCGCTATTGCGCCTGCCGGAACGCTGGGGCGCTTGGCCGGCGGTTGCGGTGTTTTTGATGTTTCAGGGGTTTATCCTCGCCGATGTTGCACCGAACGATCCGGACCGTCTTGCGCTGTTTGCGCTGGGATATTGGGTGTTCACACTGGCGGGGATGATCCTCTGCGGGTCAGAGCGGTGGCTGGCGCAGGTGGAATGTTTCACGGTGCTGTTTGCCCTGATTGGCCGGTTGCGTCCGGTTCAGGCAGGCGGGCAGGGGCGCTATGGTTTTGCCGGATGGCGTGCGGTGGTGGAGGCGCCGCTGCATCCAAGCCATGCGGTGTTCTGTCTGGTCATCCTCGCCTCGGGCAGCTTTGACGGGCTGCATGAAACCTTTTGGTGGCTCGCCCAGATCGGGATCAACCCGTTGGCGTTTCCGGGGCGGTCTGCGGTGGTAATGCCGACGCTGGTCGGGCTTTATGCCGCCAACGCGGCGCTGATCACGGTTTTTGCGCTGGCGGTCTGGGTCGGCCTTGTGGCGGTGCGCCGTTGGGGCGGGGGGCAAGCGCCCGGTTTTGGAGTGGCCTTCAACAGCTTTGCCATCGCGATCCTGCCGATCGCGCTTGGCTATCATTTCGCCCATTATTTCGTGACCTTTCTGGTGCAGATCCAATATGTCGCGGCCACCCTTGCGGACCCTTTGGCGCGGGGGTGGAATCTGTTTGGGCTGGGCGCGGTGCGGGTCACGACAGGGTTTCTCAACACGCAAGACACGGTCCGGGTAATCTGGATCACGCAGGCGGCAGCGGTGGTGGCCTCGCATATCCTGTCGGTGTTGATGACTCATCACCTGGCTGCCGGATTTGTGCAGAAAAACAGGGATTTGATTGCGCTTCAGATCGGACTGAGCCTGCTGATGATTGCCTATACGATCTTTGGTCTGTGGTTGTTGGCCAGCCCCAGAGGCGTATAGTGGTTTCAGAAAGTTCTAGACATTTCGTTTGTATACACACAAACTTCAACGATGAAGCACTGACAAAAGTGCCATCACAGCATGGGAGAATTTTATGTCGGACGGGAATTTCAAGTCTTCGAAGTTAAGCCGCAGGTCCACTTTGTTGGGCCTTGGTGCCAGCGCGGGCGCATTGGCCACGGCGGGCGCATTGCCGGGCACATTGGGGTTTGCCCAGGCGCAAAGTTCCGCGCCGATTAAAATTGGGTTTCAGAAACATGCCACGGGCATCGGCGCGGCCTATGGGCGTTGGTATGGCGCAACCACGGATGCGGCGGTCAAGCGGATCAACGACAATGGCGGCATCAATGGCCGTCCGGTAGAGATCGTGGTCGAGGATGATGGCACCGACCCCAAACGCGGCGCAGAGGTGCTTGAGAAATTTGCGACGCAGCATGAATGCGACATCGCCTTTGGCACGCTGTTCAGCCATGTGGTGATCGGATCGGCCCCCCGCGCAGGCGAATTGAAGCTGCCCTATTTCGTGGTCTCCGAAGGCCATCACGTCGCAAGTGGTATGCTGAACCGCTATACCCTGCAGCCCGGCATCACCGATGTAAAAAGCCAGGTGCAGTCGATGGCACCTTTTGTGGCTGGCAACCTCGGCAAGAAGGTCACGATGATCTTCCCTGACTTTGCCTTTGGCCATGATCACCGCGATTTCTTTTCCGCCGCGATTGAGGCGCAGGGCGGTGAGGTGGTCGCCAAGATCGCGATCCCGCCGACCGAGACATCTTTTACCCGTTATTTCCCGTCGATCCCGCGTGAGACCGAGGTGATCTATCATGTGATGGTTGGCCCTGCGGTTCTGACCTTTGTGAAGGAACTGGGCGAATTCTTTGGCCCAAGCCGGCCCGAGATCTTTGGCTTTATCGACAGCCTTGAGGCGGTCAACATCAACAGCCCCGGATTGGAGTTTCTCGAAGGGACATACTTCTGGGAGGGGATGCCGCGCCACGCGCAGGCCGATCAGACCTCGCATGACAAGGCGTATCGCGCTGCGGTGGGTGTCGATGATCGGGGCGCGTCGCTTTCGGATGGCAAGGACGTGTCGACCTTTGCCCATATGTTTGGCTGTTGGGAAACGCTCAACATCATCAAGGCAGGCATGGAAGCGTCCGATTATCAGGGACCGGCGGACCGGGCCAAGCTGATCGAGGCGGTTGAGGCCATGACAGACATGCCGGAAAGCGATGACCATCCGCAGGGGCCGAAGCAGTTCAACGGCAAGACCCATCAGGTCTTTGGTCAGCAGTACATTTCCAAGGTCACAGATGGCAAACTCGTGCGGGCGCATACCGCGTCGATCGAGGATGGCATGTATGAAGATGAGGTCGATTACACCGCGCAGTCCTTCTAAGCGGTTCAACCCTTTTCAAAACAGGCAAGATACCTATGGAATTTGGTCCTCATCTGATGCTCGCCTCCCTAGAGGGGGCGGTCATCGCGGCGATCCTGTCATTGACGGCGATGGGGTTGAGCATCGTGTTCGGTGTGATGCGTGTGGTCAACGTGGCGCATGGCGAATTTTTCATGCTGGGCGCGGTCTTGGCGTGGTACGTGACATCGGCGCTTGGCGGTCATCCGGCGCTGGGGTTTGTTACGGCGCTTTTGATTGTGCCGGTTCTTGTGGCAGCGATTGCAGCGACGGCGGACCGGTTGATCCTCAAGCGGATCGATTATGATGCGGACCGGACCATCGTCGGCACCATCGGTATCTTGTATATCATCCAGCAAACTACGCTGATGACATTTGGCCCGGACGCCCGCCCGGTGGAGGCGCCTTTCAACACGCGCCTGTCTCTGCCTTGGTTCGAATTTGGCGAGAATGGTTTTGCGATGTTCTGGCCCTGGGGGCTGAGCACCACCAGCTACAAGCTGTTTGTGATTGCGGCGGCGGTGGTGATCCTGCTGGGTCTGTGGATGGTGATCACCCGCACCAAGATTGGTCTGGTGATGCGCGCCACCCAGCAAGACAGCGAAATGGCTCAGGCCTTTGGCGTTCCGGTGGGCACGGTCTATTCGCTGGTGTTTGGTCTGGGCGCGGGGCTGGCCGCATTGGGCGCGGTTCTGGTCGTGCCGATCCAGCAGGCGCATTACCTGATGGGGCATGATCCGCTGCTTCTGTCGTTTATCGTGGTGATCATTGGCGGGCTGGGCAGCCTGCCGGGCACCATTGTTGCCGCGATCCTGATCGGGATGAGCGATGGCATCATCTCGGTGTTCTTTTCCCCGACCATTGCCAAGATCATTGCAACACTTCTGGTGGCGATGGTGCTGGTGTTCCGCCCGCAAGGCCTGCTGGGGAAGACCGCGCCATGACATCATCGCGTAAATCGACCTTGCTGCACCTTGGAGTGCTGGCCCTTCTGGTGGTGCTGTTCTTTGTCCTGCCGCCCTATCATGCGGGCAACCTGTCGCGGATCATGGTGCTGGCGATCTATGCGATGGGGTATAACCTTTTGTTCGGTTACACCGGTTTGCTGAGCCTTGGGCACGCAATGTTCTTTGCGGCGGGCATGTATGGCTTTGGTCTGACGCTGAACCTTGGCGGATGGCCGGTGCCGCTTGCCTTTGTGGCGGGGGTTATCTGCGCCGGGGCGCTGGCGCTGGTGATCGGGTTGCTGGCGCTGCGCACGGCGGGTGTGGCCTTTATGATTGTGACGCTGATGTTTGCGCAAACCGGTTATCTGGTTGTTCTTTATTTCGGCACCTATACGCGCGGCGACGAAGGTTTTGTGATCCAGCAGGCGCAGCGGATGTTGGGCGGGATCGACCTGACCAGCGAGACCGGGCGTTACGTGACCGCGCTGATCCTGTTTGCCATCTGTTTTCTGGGGCTGGCGCGGCTGGTGCAGACCCCCTTTGGCCGCACGTTGGTGGCGATCCGCGAGAACGAGGAACGCACGCGGATGCTGGGCTATGACGCGGGCAGTCACAAATTGCGGGCGCTGGTCCTTTCAGGGGCGGTGTCCGGTGTGGCAGGGGTGGCCTATGCTTTGCTGTTCGGCTATGTCGGGGCGACCTTTGCCACCGTGCAATATTCGATCTTTCCGCTGCTTTGGGTCTTGCTGGGCGGGGCGGGCACAACAATCGGGCCGCTGATTGGGGTCTTTTTCATGTTCTATCTGATCGACACCTCCAGCACCTACACCAACGCCTATATGCTGATCGCGGGTGTGGTACTGGTGCTGCTGACGGTGTTCGCGCCGCAGGGTCTGGCGGGTGAATTGCGCAAGAGGGTTTTCAAATGGCTGCCGTGAGCATTCTGGAAACCCGCGGCCTGACCAAGGCCTATGGCGGGGTGCTGGCCAACTCAGATGTGAATTTCAAACTGGCCAAGGGCAAGGTGACCGCGTTGATCGGGCCCAATGGCGCGGGCAAATCCACCTTTGTCGGCATGGTCAGCGGCCGGACAGAGGCGACCAGCGGTCAGGTGTTTTTTGAAGGCCAGGACATCAGCCATCTGCCCGCGCACAAACGGATGCAGCTGGGGCTGGCCTATACATTCCAGATCACCTCGATCTTTCCGGGGCTGAGCGTGCATGAAAACGTGGCCTTGGCCGCGCGGCGCAAACTGGGCAAAGACCGCAAGGCCTTGGAGGCCAAGGTGCAGGCGGTGCTGACCCGCGTTGGCATTGCGGACCGGGCCGAACAGATCGCCGGTGATCTCAGCTATGGCCACCAGCGCATTCTTGAGATTGCCATGGGTCTGGCGCAAGACCCGCATGTGTTCATTCTGGACGAGCCGACACAGGGTCTGGCGGACACCGAGGTGGATGACTTTATCAAGCTGGTGCGCTCGCTGGCCGGAGAAACCACAATCCTGCTGATTGAGCACAACATGAAGGTGGTCATGGAAACCGCGGATTTCATCACCGTTCTGGATCAAGGCATGGTGCTGGCCGAAGGCACACCCGCCGAGATCCACGTCAATGCCGATGTGCAGGCCGCCTATCTGGGGAGCACGCCGCATGCTTGAGGTCAACAACATCCATGTGGCCTATGGGCAGGTCAAAACCCTTTACGGCGTGTCCCTGTCGGCGCAGCCTTCGCAGATCCTGTGCCTTCTGGGGCGCAACGGGGCGGGCAAGACCACGATCATGAAATCCATCATGGGCCTGCTGCCCGTGTCCGAAGGCAGCGTGACGCTTGAGGGCGAAGACCTGACCAATATGCCGGCGCATCTGATCCCGCGCCGGGGCATCGGGTATATCCCGCAGGGCAGGCGGCTGTTCCCAGAATTGACAGTGGCGGAGAACATCGAGATCGGATTGATGACCCGAAAACAGGGGCCGGATACCCGCGATTGGGTTTTGGATCTGTTTCCGCGTCTGCGCGAACGGCTGGGGCAGGCGGCGGGCACGCTGTCGGGCGGAGAACAGCAAATGCTGGCGACTGCCCGTGCGCTATGCCTGCGGCCAAAGGTATTGCTGCTGGATGAGCCGACCGAGGGTTTGCAGCCCTCGATGATTGAACAGATCCGGCAGGTGATCGTGCGGATGAAGGCCGAAGGCTTTGCCATCGTTCTGGTGGAACAGAGGGTCGATGCGGTGTTGTCGATTGCGGACAAGGTGGCCTTTATCGAGAATGGCCGCGACGTGGAAACCACCAGTGCCGCCGATCTGGAACAGAATCCGGACAAGCTGACCCGGTATCTGGGCGTCTGAGCTTGGGGGTCAGCCCTTAATCAGCGCGTTTCTTGCGGCGGGTGCCATAGGGCGTTTCGCCGAACCGCGCCCGGAAATGCCGCGAGAACACTGCGTCGGAGTTGAACCCGCTGGCCATCGCCACTTGCATCACGCTCAGATCCGTTTCCATCAGCAAGGCCCGCGCCCGGTCCAGCCGGATATTGCGGTAGGTTGCGGCAGGGGATTCCCCCAGCAGGGTCTTGAACTGCCGTTCGATTTGCCGGCGCGAGACATGGGCGCGCTCGGCCAGTTCCTCAAGCGAAAGGGGATGTTCGATGTTCTGGTACATCGACCGCATCACCTCCAGCACTTTGGGATTGCGCGACGAGATCGCCTTGGCAATCGACGATCGCTGTTCACGGGCAGGGGCCAGATCGGCGGTGTTGAGGCACATGTCAGAGACAGCAATGGCAAAGTCCTCGCCATAATCCTGAGCAATCAGCGAGATCATCATTTCGGTCGAAGCCGCGCCGCCGCCGCAGGTCAGCACCCCGCCATCGGTTTCAAAGCGGCGCAGGGTTGGTGTCAGATCTGGAAAGGCTTCGGCAAATCCGGGCTGGTTTTCCCAATGCAGGGTGAATTGCCGGTCCTTCAGCAATCCGGCCCGCGCGAGGGTTGCGGCGCCCGTGCAAATGCCGCCCACCGCACCGCCAAACCGCGCATGACGGCGCAGGGCAGACAGAACCGCATCACTGGCGACCTCTGGCCCGCGATTGCCGGAACAGACAAACAGGTGCAGATCCTCATCAAGATCGGGCAGTGGCGCATGCACGCCCACATCCACGCCGGAGGACGACACAACAGGCTGGCCATCTTCGGACATAACCACCCAGCCATAGAGCGGCTTTTGCGACAGTTGATTGGCAATGCGCAGCGGATCAAGCGCGGCGCTAAAGGCCAGCAGGGTAAATTCGGGCAGAAGTAGAAAGCCGAACCAGCGGGTCGGCTGCACATGCCGCACCGGATAGGTGAACGCACCAGCGGGCACCAGATCACGCCGATGCTGGCGCAGAGGGGGGGAAGCGGCCATCACATGCTCTCCTAGATGTCTCGACGTCAGCTACCGCAGATCATCCCAAACGCAAACAATTTTTGCGCCGCTATTCCAAACCCGATGCGCCTTCCTTGCTCTGATCGCGGTCTGCCTGAAGCTCTGCCGCATCTGCGGCAAAGGCGGCGGTTTCAGGGGTAGAGACCCGCGCCAAAGGTGACGCCTGAAACACGCCTTTGTCCTTGTGCGCCACAGCGGCCCGTGTCCGCAAACGCAGCAGGGCAAAAAGGATCAAACAGATATGCGCAGTGGCCGTCACCGCAAACAGGCTGGACGCGCCAAAGCTGGTCATCGCCAGACCCGCCAGCGTTGGCCCCGCAATGGACCCGATGCCATAGACCAACAGCAAGCCGCCACTGACCTGAATAAACGTGCCGGGGGCGGCATGGTCATTGGCGTGGGCCACGATGATCGGATACATCGCATAGACCGTGGCGCCAAACAGCGCGGCAAGCACCCGCACGCTGGCCGGATCGGTAAAACCGCCAAACATGAACAGCAGATCCGCCAGCAGGGCCAGGGCCGCAATCACCACAAGGATGATGCGCCGGTCAAAGCGGTCCGAGGCGAACCCGACAGGGATTTGCGCCGCCGCGCCAGCAAGGATCGGCACAGAGGCAAAAAGCGCAACATCACTCAGGGTCAGGCCAATCCGTGCGGCATAGACGGCTGCCAGCGTGCCAAAGGAGGCATTAGATATGCCCACCATCAGAACCGCAAAAAAGGCGATGGGCGAATTGTTCCAGAGCCCGCGCAGGTTCAACGACACGCTGGTCAATGGTTTGGGGGTCGATGTCGCAAAGATCGCGGTGGGCAAAAGCGCCAGGCAATAGACCATCGCAGCAACCGCAAAGAACAGATATCCGCGGGCATCCCCAAGGGTCAGCACCATCTGGCCCGCGGTTGTCGCGGCCAGGTTTACCATGGTGTAGATGCCGAACACCCGCCCGCGCGAGGCCGCATCGGCCCGCTCATTCAGCCAGCTTTCGACGATCATCGCGGCCCCGGCAAAGCAAAAGCCAGAGAGCGCCCGCACCGGTATCCAGACCATCGGCGAGATCAAAATCAAAGACAGCAGGACAGCTATCGCGGCCAGCGCACACATCGCGCCAAAGGCCCGAATGTGCCCAACCCGCGCCACCAGCGCCGGTGTGCGCAAACAGCCCGCCACATATCCAATGGCCCAACCGGTGCCGAGCAAGCCCAGCGAAGCAGCGGAGAAACCTTCCGCCTCTCCGCGGATCGGCAAGATGAGACCGTTCAACCCGCCTGCGAACAGCAGAAAAGCGGATCCCAGCAAAAGCGCCGACAGTGGCAGTAGGCTTCTTACCATGTGGGAATCCACCGGAGGGCTTTTGGAACATATTGCTCGGGCATCAATGCTGGGCCTTTTCTGGCTTTGTCTCTTTTAACATAATCATACTTATCAGGAGTGATGTCCAATGGGGGGGGATCCACAAACGAAGTGCAAATCCTCAAACCCGTCAATTGGCCATATCCGCGATTTCAGGGCCATCCCGGACCATAGACCAAAGCGCCTCTGCGTGTTTGGGTTGGGTGCCGGTGAGCCGTGTCAGCGTAATGTCGAGGGTGAAGCCCGGCAAGGTGTCTGTGAGAAGGGTCAGTTCACCCGCCGCCAGTTCATCACCGATCAACGATTGGGGCACCCAGCCAATCCCGAGACCGCGTTTGACAAATTCAACAACCGCAAGGCCAAGGCCGGTCTCTGCAATGCTCACGAATGCAAACTTCGGGTCGGCCTGGAACTGGATCATCTTGCGCTGGACCTCGCCAAGAAAGACGCTGGTTGGATAGCTGATGATCGGCACGCGTCTGGCCGCAAGGTCATCAACAAGTTCCGGATTTTGCACCAGATTGGCCACGGGCACAAACATCTCTTGCCCGAGCAAGATACGATCGCTGAATTCCGGGTCAAATCCCGACACTTCATCCTTGGCCTCGTAGGTCAGGGCAAACTGTGCTTCCCGTTTGACCAAACTCAGCAGGCAATCGCTTTTGGTGCCGGATTTGACCCGCACGTTCACGGCCTGATCACGGGACACAAAGGCCACAAGTGTTGGTGCCCAGGACGCTGTTAACGTGTGCTGACAAACCAAGGTGATACGGTGATGCAGGGCATCCTGTGGGTCAGATAATCTGCGGCTGACAGTTTTGAGGGCTGCCACCGCGTCGCGCATTTCCGGCACGCAGTCCAAGGCATGCGGGTGCAGGACAATGGGTTTTCGGCTCCGGTCAAACAGCTCGCACCCCAGCGCAGTTTCGATTGACCTGATGCGCCGGGTGAATGCGGACGGCGTCAAGAACCGGGTTTCAGCGGCGGCGTTAAACGATCCGCTGTCCAGGACGGACAGGATATCTTCAAGCCATTCAAGCCGCATGGACACCTCGATAAGTTGCACATCTTGCAAGTTAATACGGAAATTTCGAACTTGAGGTCAAGGTCGCTGGGCGTAGACATGACAATAACGCAATTAGGAGTTTCCCATGCATCTCGCCCGCTATCCCCGCCGGTTCATCGCACATTTGCCCACCCCTCTGGAAAAACTGGATCGGCTTTCGGCCGAACTGGGCGGGCCTGAGATCTGGATCAAACGGGACGATTGCACGGGGTTGTCCACGGGCGGCAACAAAACCCGCAAGTTGGAGTTCCTGATGGCCGAGGCCGAGTTGGCAGGCGCGGATGTGGTGATGACCCAAGGCGCGACCCAGTCAAACCACGCCCGTCAAACCGCAGCATTTGCCGCCAAGCTGGGTATGGCCTGTCATATCCTGCTCGAAGACCGGACCGGTTCCAATGACGCCAACTACAACCACAACGGCAACGTCTTGCTGGACCATCTGCATGGGGCGACCACGCAGAAATTTACCGGTGGTCTGGACATGAATGCAGAGATGGAAAAAGTCGCGGACCAGATGCGTGCGGATGGCCGCAAGGTCTATACCATTCCCGGCGGCGGTTCGAATCCGACCGGGGCGCTTGGCTATGTCAATTGCGCGTTCGAGATGTTGAACCAGTTTAACGAGCGCGGTCTCAAGGTCGATCACATCGTCCATGCCACCGGCAGCGCCGGCACGCAGGCGGGTTTGATCACCGGCCTGAAAGCGATGAATGCGCAGATCCCACTGCTCGGTATCGGTGTGCGCGCACCCAAGGCCAAACAGGAAGAGAACGTCTATAATCTGGCCTGCGCCACAGCCGACAAACTGGGCTGTTCCGGCGTGGTTGCCCGTGAGGATGTTGTGGCGAACACCGATTATGTCGGCGCGGGCTATGGCATTCCGACGGAATCGGGGATGGAGGCCATTCGCATGTTTGCCGAACTGGAATCCATCCTGCTTGATCCGGTCTATTCGGCCAAGGGCGCGGCGGGTTTTGTGGATCTGATCCGCAAGGGCCACTTCAAAAAGGGCGAGCGGGTGGTCTTCCTCCACACAGGCGGATCTGTGGCCTTGTTTGGCTATGATGCGGCGTTCGACTTCCAGAACCGCTGGACCTCGGCGGCCTGAGATGCCGCGACTGGTCTGCGGATCGTCCACACAGCAAGACGCCCATCCGGCAAAGTCGGATGGGCTTGCGCTTGCTGTGTTCGCTCTGAACGCATCGGGTGTTGCGCGCCTGCCTTTTGATGTCTTCAACGCGGAGCCATCCAAATGACACTGCCGACGATTGGCATATTGGGCGGTATGGGGCCGGAGGCGACGATCCTGCTCCAGCAACGTTTGATCGCGGCCGTTGCGGCGCAGGATGATGCGGATCACATCCCATTGCTTGTGGACATGAACCCACAAGTGCCGTCCCGCCTAGCGTGGTTGCTTGATCATACCGGAACGGACCCCGGCCCTGTCCTCGCGGGGATGGCGCGGCGATTGCAACGGGCGGGCGCGGCGGCGCTGGCGATGCCTTGCAACACCGCGCACCATTTTGCCCCGCAGATTGCCGCCGCGGTCGATATACCTCTGATGCATATGCCGCAACTGGCCGCCAAGCAGATCGCAGGGCAGCATGGCAGCGGCACGAAGGTCGGTATTCTGGCCTCCCCGGCGACGCAGAAAATCAACCTCTTTCATGATGCATTGCACATCCGCAACTGCGACGCGGTTTATCCCGCAGATCAATCCGGGCTGCTGGAGGCGATCCGCAGGATCAAGGCACAAGGCCCCTGCCCCATGAGCGCCGCCGCCCTGCAAGACGGCGCCGAGGCGCTGGTGGATGATGGATGTGAATGCCTGATTATTGGTTGCTCCGAATTCTCGATCATCGCTGATAGGCTGCGAGCGCCGGTGCCGACAATCGACACGCTGGATGTGCTTGTGGATCACATCGTGGCTTTTGCGGGGGCAACAAGACGGACGGACCAGCCGCAACTTGCCGAAGAACAGTTTATCCTTTGAAAAACGATCCGCGTGGCCAATATGGGGCGCATCACAAGGACAAACCACACACTTTCTGATCTGGCTTCCGTTCGGATGTAACCAGTACAGATTTGCCAATAATTGCCAAAAACTAACACTGTTCGGAGGCAACAATCCTTTTCTTTAACCAAGTGTTAATCAGAATATTCTTTGCATGATCAAGGATCTGTGGGATTGTTTCCAAAAATAAGAAAATCTTATTGGGCAGTGACATGGCAATTTCTTACGCAGCGGCGCGCAATGCGCCTCTGTTGGAGTTCGAAGACGAAAGACTGTTGATCCGTGATTGGCAGCAGGCAAAGGACCGTTGCGCCCTTGAGGCGTTGATGTTGTCCCATGCCCGTATCGTGTTTTTCTGGGCTCGCAAACTTAGCCCCGACAAGACCGAGCAAGAAGAGTTGGTGTCCGAAGGATTGTTAGGTTTGATCCGTGCGGCTGACATGTTTGACCTGGCGCGGGAGGTGCGCTTTTCCACCTATGCGCGTTGGTGGGTCAAAAACTCTGTGCTGACCGCGCTCGCCCGTTTGCGGTCGGTCGTCGAAACCCCGGTCAGCGCAAAGGGTGATACCCCGCCGATCGCAAAACAATCATTGGATGACGACACCGTTTACAATTTTCTTGTGTGTGATGAGCCAACACCAGAAGAAATGGTCATCCGCAACTCCTCGCTTGATCTGATGCGGCAAAGGATCAGCGAAGCGATGAGCGGCCTTGATGAGATTGACCGCGAGGTCGTGGTGTCGCGATCCCTCAAACAGCCGCCAGACAGCATCGGCGATCTGGCAGACCGGTTAAGCATGAGCACCAGCAAGCTGCGCCAATTGGAGCGGCGGGCCATGTCGCGCCTGAAGAATGAACTGATGT
Source organism: Sulfitobacter sp. M368 (assembly GCF_025141875.1). NCBI lineage: Bacteria > Pseudomonadati > Pseudomonadota > Alphaproteobacteria > Rhodobacterales > Roseobacteraceae > Sulfitobacter > Sulfitobacter sp. M368. The sequence continues at coordinate 14,432 of NZ_CP081115.1, read as the reverse complement.
CGCGCGGCGTCCTGACAAGCAGGGCGCAATGAGATGTTGAATCTGGTTTTCCCAAACACTTCGACGACCAAAGGCACAGGATCTCCTTCGGCCAACGCCGGGGCGACAACCCTGCCAGCAGGGTTTGGCGTGATGGTCAAAACGGCGACGGGCACCGCAACTGTTGATGCTGCTGCCTTGGTCACCGGTGCGATTGCGGCGCCCTCCCAGACAGGGCAGGCGGTTGCGTCTCTGTCCATGCCTTTTCTTGGTGCGGCGGTGCAAACCGCAGAAACATTGATCCCCGAAGGCGCCCTTGTACCAGATCCACAAGCGCCCGAGACAGGTGTTGCCGTACCTGCCCCGGTGGTGGCCGGGATCGCTCCACAGCAGATTTTGCCGGACCTTGGAACCGAAGCAGGCCAAGTTTCGGCGCAGATCATGCCGGGTGCCGCGCACACCATTGAGACTGGAGAAACCACTAAAGCGGCTGTTCAGCCAGTTGTTCTTGCGTCGGTGCCGCCAGCCGTTGCGGGTGAGATGCAGACCCAAACAACGATTGATACGGTTGTGCCGCCAAGCGCAAAGATCACTCCGCCTGCAGGCGCTGTTCCGGTTCTGACACAAAGTCCGGTTGGGCCATCACCCCTGCCGACCACAGGCAAGGCTGAAACCTCTGCTGCAACCGCGATCCAGCACGTGCCAACCGCTCCGGGCCCTGCGCAACCTTCGGTGCAGGTGACAGCAACAATCGAAAATGCGCCGCAGTCAAGCGCCAACCTGAATTTGGCCACCACCACCACGGCGCCTGACGTTTCAGTGACGGCGGAACCGGCGGCCCCAAAAGGTGAGACCCCCAAAATCGCGGTGCCCCCGCAAGCCGCTGTTCCGATGAAACAAGCGGTGAGCCAGGGTCAACCGGTTGTAAATGTAACCGATGACACAGCCAGCGAAACGCAGTTGGGGCAAGCTCGGCAAATTGCTACGCAAGCCGTTGTCTCTACGGCGTCCGAGAGAACTAATTTTTCTGTTGAAAAACAGCCTATTACGGCGGCGGCACAACTGAAGGTCAAACCAGTTGGGGCATCTGTTCCAACCCAGATAACTCCGTTGGAGAATGCATCCAAACAGGTGCCGACAACGGTGCCTCTGCCGGTGCAGGCCACGGGCGTAGCCAAGACTGCGCAAGTGGTGAAAGCCGCATCTGCAGCGCCGGCGAATTCTGCGGCTAATGCGCCGGTTGTCTCCAATACCGTGCAACCAAACGTGCCCGCCGCTGCCAATCCGGTCCTGTCCGAACAAGGGCCATCGGTTGAAACCGAGGCCAAACACCCTGCGCCGGTGAACACGCCTGCGATCGCCGCAAAACCTGAAGGGTTGGGCGTACCAGCCACCCCCGCGCCGAAATCGGTTGCGGTTGCAGTCCCTGCCGGCGTCGTCGCGCCAACCACCAATGAGCAAGCCCAATCCGTGACGCCAACCGCAGTGGCGGAGAAAGCGACCGGCACGCCAACTGCGCCTGCCCAAATCTCTACGATCCAAGCGGTCACGGCACAGCGAAATTTGGTCAGGCCAGCCCAGGCAACGAACCAGACCAGCAAACCCGCGGTAGCGAAGCCGGAAACCGTTCAGCCGCAGGCACCGACCCGCGCGGAAACCCAGCAATCCGTTTTTGAAGCGCCAACAGGGCAGCAACCTGTGGTGCAGGCAAAAACCGAAACCGCCCTAACCCCGGTCGCGGGGCCAATTGGCGCGGTGTTTGAACCCATCGATCCGACCCTCGCGCCGCGCTCCGATGGCGCGCCTGTGCAAGGATTTGATCCTGCAAGCGCGGCCAAACTTGCCGCCCCGCAGGAGGCTGCGCCAAAGGCGCCACCAAAACCGTTTGCAGAGGCGCTGATCTCGCAGGTGAAATCCGTGGAGGTCAGTGAAGGGCGCACTTCGGTCAGCCTGCACCCGCGCGGGCTTGGCAATATCGAGATCGAGGTTGTGACGGAGAAAGATGCCGCGTCCAAAGTTGTGGTGCGCGTTGAAAACCCCGCAGTGTTGCAAAGCCTGAGAGATGAACGCGATCTGTTGGCGCAAGCCATCGGGCTGTCTGATGGCAGCGTTCTGGAATTCCACGACCACCAGCCCAATGATCCATCGGGGGGGCAAGGTGGCCACTCCCGGTCTTCGGGTCAATCAGGCGAGACCAGTTTGACGGCTGACACCGCGCCCCAGCACACCGATGTGGTGGGCGACGGACAGCTGGATATTTTGACATGAAAAGGAACGTAACATGCTGACCAGCCCGGACCTTTTGACCAGTCTTGCGAATGGCAATCAAACCGACAGCGCAAATTCCCTGTCGCAGCTCGGCGATGATTACACTCAGTTTCTTTCGCTTTTGACAGCGCAGGTCCAGTTTCAGGATCCGCTTGAACCGGTGGACAGCACGCAGTTTATCGCCCAACTGGCCCAGCTCAGTCAGGTTGAACAGGCGGTGCAGCAAAACTCCCAATTGGAAACGCTGACCAACCAGATCTCTGGCTTGCTCAATCTTGGTGGTACGGATCTGCTTGGCCGGTCGGTGACCGTACAGTCCAATCTGGCGATTTTGGAGAACGGCACGACCGATACTTCTTTTGAATTGGGCGTCGGGGCAACCGATATCACCGCCCGGATCATTGATCCGCAGGGGCGTTTGGTCCGCACCTTGTCTGGTTATTCTGGTCAGTCGGGCGTTGAAATTCCTTTGGGCTGGGACGGCAAAGATGATCAAGGGGAGCCAATGCTTTCCGGACGCTATGTTGTTCAGATCACAGCCAAGGATGCCAACGGCGCCGATGTTGCAGTTGAACTCACCCGCGATGCCGTGGTCGAAGAAGTGCGCTTTCACGAGGGCGAGATTATCTTTGGTCTGGACGGCGGTGAGGAAGCCTCTTCTGTGACAGTCAAATCCGCCAGCTAGGATCTTGACCCTATGGTCACTCGCGGGCGGTCGTATTTGCGACAAAACTGTTGATCCGCGCCGTACGGATCACCGGGAAATCCACATATAATTTTCGGACAATCTGGCCGGCCAGGGCGGTTCGGCCCTCTTCGTTCATTGCCGTTTCGGCCAGCGACAGTTCTGTTTCGGCAAGTTCAGCTATTGCCGTCACCGTGGCATCGCGCAATCGTGCCTGACCCACAGCGCCATTGATCTTCTGAAACTCGGCAGATCCAAGGATAAACACGTCCACATCAAAGAGTAGATGCAAGATTTGATTATCGCGAATGATCTGCATCGTGAATTTGCCCAAGGGCAGTTCAAACAACAACTCCGGCTTTTTCGCCAATGCGGCATGTTCCCCCTCGGGCGCGGCGGTGGGGCGGAAGAACTGTTCGCCAAAATATCCCGCAGCCCCGGCCCCTGCTACAGCAACGCCCAAGATCAGAAACTTGATCATGAGACCCTCCGATCAATAGGGAAGGATAACTTCTAGAACATCGTGGCCATAACGGGCGTTTTGTACCGCAGAGATCTGTCCGCGACCGCCATATGAAATGCGTGCCTCGGCAATCTTGTCATAGTCGATCGTGTTGCTCACGTTGATATCGGCCTGCCGGATGATGCCAGCAATGCGCAGTTCGCGCAGTTCGGAGTTGACCTTGACCTCTTGCCGTCCTGCGATCACGAAATTCCCGTTTGGCAGGATTTGAATGATCAACGCGGCGACCCGCAGCCGAATGTTTTCATTCCGGCGGATGGACCCCTGCCCGCTTGATTCCGAGCTGCTTTCCAACTCGACAACCTTGCCGCTTTGGGTTGCGGTATCAAAATCAAGGATATCCGGATCAAGTTTTTCTTGCTTGGCTTCGCGGCTGCGACCCGTTGCGTTTTGCAGCTGGGCGCGATCATTGATATCGATCAGAACCGTGACCAGATCGCCCACTTCCTTGGCGCGGCGGTCGCGGAAAAAGCTGGTGGAATCGCTGGCCCAAAGGCTGGTCGCCTCGGCACGTTGTGGCGCTGGCCGTGGCGTTAAGGGCGGCATTGGCACGCTGATCCGGTTGACCTCGGCCATGTTGTCGGGATCAAGCACCAGATTTCCGACCGTCGGATCACGGTTCTCGGAAATTTCCGAACAGGCCACCAGCGCCGCAGCAGCAAGGCCAATCACCAGTACGTTGCGCAGGCGGGTCAGTGGAGAGTAAGTGATATTCATTTTTCGACCTTTACGATCCCGTCGCCCGCCGCGATGGCGGAAATGGCTTTGTTGCTGGAAAGATTGACGACCCGCAGCTCTTGCCCGGCATGGGCATCAGACATGGCCCGCCCCCGTGCGGACAATTGCAAACCGCCGTAGTTGAGCAGGATTTTCACCTTTTCACCGCGGGTGATGATGATCGGCGGAATGACCGATTGGCGCGGCACGGGACGCCCTGCCACCAGCATCCGGCGCACCTGTTTGCCGACCAGTTCGTCAGCGTCAAACAGGGCAAAGCTGCCCAACCGTTGCAACGGCAGTTCGATGTAGGTCAGGTCTTCTGGCCCGACAATTTCATCTGGCATGATCCGCCGGGATGGCACAGGCACTTCGACGGTCATCACCGCAACGCCCCAAACCCGCTGTGTCTCGCCATGTTCGGTGACAACATTTGCAATGAATTGGCCGGTCTGCTGATCCATCCAGAATTCCTGAATGAATTCGCCTTCGAGGATCGCACCCTTGGCCAGTCGCACATCAATGCGCCCATTGGCCGGAATAGCGCGGCCCATTTCGGCGGCGGCGCGTTCCTCGACCAGTGCTGTCACGGGAAGAGTCAATGCCTGAACCTGAGCCGTCCACAACAAGGTACAGGCCAAGAAGACCTGTATCATCAGTGATTTCAACATGGAAAGGCGGGGCATCTATCTGGTCCTGTTATTTGATCTGGTTGGTGGTCTGCATGATCTGATCGGCGGTTTCGATGGCTTTGGAGTTCATCTCATAGGCCCGCTGGGCCGAGATCAGATCGGTGATCTGCTGCACGATGTTGACGTTGGAATTTTCCAGATAGCCCTGCCGGGTGATCCCGATACCGGGCGATCCGGGGGTGGCCTCAACGGCCTCTCCCGATGCCGTTGTCGCCTCAAGAAGGTTATCGCCGACCGGCTTGAGACCTGCGTCGTTGAGGAAGGTGGAGAATGTGATCTGGCCCAGTTCGACGGGCACCGGATCATTCTCGACAAAGGCCATTACGACCCCCTCCTGATTGATCTCGATGCTTTTGGTGAGTTCCGGCACGACGATGGCAGGCTCGATCTCATAGCCGTTCAATGTCACCAATTGACCCTCGGCGCTTAACTGGAAATTCCCGTCCCGTGTGTAGGCCAGCGTTCCGTCCGGGCGGTTCACCACAAAATATCCCCGCCCTTCGATGGCGATATCAAGCTGGTTCTCGGTCTGGATCAAGCCCCCCTGGGTGTTATGGCGGATCACGCCTGCGGCCTGCACACCAAGGCCCACATCCGTACCGACGGGCCGGGCGGTGCCTTCTTCGGAGGTCAGCGCGCCGGCGTTGTGCATGGATTGATAGATCAGATCCTGAAAGGCCGCCCGCCCGCTTTTGAAACCGGTGGTGTTGGCGTTGGCGATGTTGTTCGCAATCACGTCTACGTTGGTCTGCTGGGCCAACATGCCGGTTGCGGCGATGCCAAGTGCTTTCATTGTCTGCTCCTTTGCGCCGGTTAACCCGTGCGTCCTAATCTCTGAATGGAGGTCTTGGTCAGATTGTCGTCTTCGTTCATCAATTTGACCGAGTTCTCATAGGCCCGTTGAATGTCGATCAGCCGGGTCATTTCCAGAACCGCCTCGACATTGCTGCCTTCGACAAATCCCTGTTTGATCTGCGGATTTGTAGCTTGTTGTGGGGCGGCGGCATTCTCAGGGAGTTGATACATGCCTCCGCCCAAGGGCAACATACGTGCCCCCTGCTCGATTGTAAGAACACCGATTGTTCCGAGGATTGCGCCCTCGGGATCGGTGATGGTGCCGCCGTTTGTGATGGTGACGTTTTGCCCGACGTCATCGGGCAGGACCACGGGACCGCCACCCGCATCCAAAAGCGGCCTGCCGGAAGATGTCTTGAGCTGCCCGTCCACATCCACGACCAGCCGGCCATGCCGGCTGTATCCGGTTTCGCCATTCTCCATCTGGAACGAAAGCCAACCTTCGCCAGACAATGCGATATCCAGAGGGTTGCCTGTCGGGACCAGTGATCCGTCTTTCAGGTCCAGATAGGTGCCCCGATCCAGGACAAAGCTGACCTCTTCGCCGCTGACCTCATGCCCGACGGATTCATACAGCGGCACAATGGTCTTGTATCCGGCTGTGTTTGCGTTGGCGAGATTGTGGGCGGTGACGTTCAAGCTTCGCTCTAGCGCAGTGGCCTGCGACAGCGAAACGTTGCTGATGTTACTCATTTGGGCCTCCTACGGCGGAGCGAACGCCGAGGTTATCATTGGCATGGCAGTCTGTTGCAAAAACAAAATTTCACATCTACAAGAATAAGACAAGTTCTATTCTTTAACTCAAGAATAATTGCCCGCAATGCCACGGACCAAGAACATCTTTGTCGTAACAGTTCTTGTCGCCTTTGGCGTCCAAAGCTTTGCAGCCTCCGTTGACATGGCGACGCCCGAACCGGCGCCACCTGCAATCCGGCATGAAGGCTGGCAGGTGGAAATGGATCTGTCCTATTGGCAGACCGCGAACTTGCACGATGATCTCAAAGCGACGGTTGAGGCGCTGAGCGCCGCCCATGGCGCAGAAAAGCAGGACGTCCTGTTGAACGCTGCCGAGCTCTACTTGAGCCATATGTTGATCTACGAGGCCAGATCCACCTTGGAAGGGGTCACGCCGCAAACGGATCCGCAAAAGCAGCGCTATGCCGCCCTGAGCCATGCAGCACTGCTGCTTGAAGGCAGGCAGGTGGACGGGTTTGATGCCTCGCCCCTGATGGCGAAAAGCCGCCCGGACAGCCCGTTCTGGGCCACTCTTCAGGCGATTGCCTCGGCTGATGTGAAATTGCTGGGCGCCAATATCAAGCCGAGCTTTTCCGGGCTGACCTACCAATCCCGTGCTGTGTTGCGGGCAATGTTGCCGGTGTTCACCGAGGCGGCGATCGAAACCCGAAATATGGACCATGCCAGGGCGGCGCTTGAATTGCTGACCGAACTGCCCGATCTGAACAACGCGCCGGTGGGGCATTTCCTGCGCGGCCGTGCGGCAGAGGTTGTGGGCAACGAACCCGGTGCGCTGGATGCCTATTTCGAAGCGGTAAAGGGATGGGATCAATATGCCGCCCGTGCCCGGCTGGCGGTTGCGGATATGTCTTTGAACAATGGCAGTCCGGGTGCCCTGCTTGCAGCCAAAAGCACCCTGACCGAAGGCGCGGAATCCTGGCGCGGCAACCGCTATGAGTTGGAGTTGCTCAAACGTCTGGCGCGGATTCATGATGGGCTTGGCGATGATGTGCAAGGATTGTTAACCCGCGGCAAACTGATCATGCGTTTTCCGCATGTTCAGGAGGCTGAAGTGGCAAGGCAGGAAGCAGCAGATCTGTTGCAGGCGTTCTATCAAAAAGGCGCTGAGGGGGCCTTGCCGCTTGGCCCTTGGATTGACGTCCATCTCCAGTTTCTGCCGTTCTTTCGCACCCTGGACTCCTTTCCCGGACATACCGAAGATCTTGGCGATTTCCTTATGACCTTGGGCGCGACCGATCTTGCCGCACGGGAATACCGGCGGGCCATGGACCTGTTGAAGGATACCAATGTGTCTCTCAGCGAGGCGCGAAAAGCCCGTGATCTGTTCCGGTTGCAGATGAAGTTGGCCAAATCGCAATTGCATGCAGGATTGACCGCCGAAGCGCGGGTTACACTGGATTTGATCGGACCGCCAGTCGGGTCCAAAGAGACACAGGATCTTGCCAGCCTGCGGGCGAAAATGCTGGCCGAAATTGGCGACAAACCTGCGTTTTTGGAGGCCTCCGTTCCGACACCTTCCGCCGAATACTTGCGAAATCTTGGTCTGGTTCTGTCTGAGGAGGAAAAATGGGCCTCCTCCACCGATGTTTTTCAGCAACTATGGGAGAGGTTCCCCAAGGAATTCTCGGTGAATGACGCCACGCATCTTTTGATCGCGGCCAACCGCACTGATCAATCTATTGCCATTGACAGGGTTTTGCGTGCATTTCCCAGCCTGACAGAATCCAAGCCATTGATAAAATTGGCAAAAAGTATTGATGCAGAGGCACCGCAGCTGATGCCGTTGCGTGCGGACACCGCGCAGCAGAGATTGGATACTTTGAAAAATGCATTTGAGAGCATCAAGAATTCCGGCATTTCACCTTGAAAACTGGCTCAGCTTCATGACGCAACAAGTTTAAAAGCAAAAAGAAATTTCAATTCTTTAACTTTCCTTAAAACTTGACCGTGTAAGTCTTAACGTGAGGCAAGAACATAAAAAGATAAAAAGGTGATCCCATGAGTATTTCTAGCGCGCTCCAGACGGGCGTAAGCGGTCTGAAGGCAAACTCGACCGCCGTTGGCAGCATCTCAGAAAACATCGCGAACTCGAACACCGTCGGCTATCGTCGCGGTTTTGTTCATATGGTGACGACCACCGCATCCGGCGGCAGCGGTACTGGGGTTTTGTCGGTTGGTGCACAGCAGGAGATTGATATTTCACGCTCTGGCGGTCTGATCTCGACGACATCGTCAACAGATATGGCCATTGGCGGTGCAGGCTTTTTTGCGGTCTCGCAGAACCCGAACGAGACAGTTCTGACCAATTATATGCTGACCCGCGCAGGATCGTTCCTGCCGGACGAAAACGGCGATCTGAAGAACGCGGCAGGCTACTATCTTGCTGGTTTCCCCTATGAACTTGACGGCACCGTTGGCGCAGTTGACCGCAGTTCTTTTGTGCAGATGGAAACAGTGAATGTCGGCAACATCAGCATTTCCGCCGGTGTGACCTCAACCATTTCGACGGCAGGCAACTTGCCGTCACAAGACACCGGTCTTGCAACGCCTGGCGCGCCCTTTACCACCTCCTCAGAACTTTTCACCAGCTTGGGCGAAAGCCAGCGGATCAGCTTTTCCTGGCAGCCAACAGCAACCTCAAATATCTGGGACTTGTCCGTCAACGATCAGAACGGCGATCCGCTTGGCTCCGTCACAATTGAGTTTAACGATTCCGGCCCGCAAGCGGGCGCCCCGCTCAGCTATTCCGGGGCCGCCTCTGCGGCGGTTGCGCCGGCCGCGTTCACATTTGATGTGGCGACCGGCACGGCAACTATCACCCTGAACAACGGCACCACGCCGCAGGTGATCGAAGTGTCCTTGGGCGAGCCGGGTTCATTTGATGGTATCACCCAGTTTGCCGGTGATTTCAGCCTGTCCTTTGACCGCGACGGGTCAAGCGTGGGTGAACTGCTCCGGACAGAGGTTAACGACGAAGGTACACTCTTCGGGATTTTCGACAACGGCATGCGCCGCGCCCTTTATCAAATCCCAGTGGTTGCCGTCGACAATCCCAATGGTCTGACCGAAGTGAAGGGCAACGCCTACAAACTGTCGGGCGAAACCGGATCTTTCTCGGCATTGGTTGCCAACACTTCAATCGTTGGTGGCATCAACTCCAGCGCTCTTGAGGCGTCAAACGTTGATATTGCAGAAGAAATGACGGATCTGATCAAAGCGCAGCGGGCCTTCTCCACCAACGCCAAGGTGATCACGACCGTTGACGAACTGATGGACGAAACCACAAGGCTGAAACGATAATCCAGCCCTGACGCCGGAGTAAGATATGAGCCTGACAGGTGCGCTCAACGCAGCGACATCCGGGTTAACCACCACCCAAACGCTGTCGCGTGTCGCGGCCGACAACGTCGCCAATGCCATGACGCCGGGATACGTCCGGCGGCAGGCATTGTTGGTGACGCCAAGCGGCGATCCAAGCGGTGTCCTTGTCGGCGAGATCCGGCGCGAGGTGGACATGTCGTTGCAGCGGATGTCGCGCCTCGAAAGTGGCAAGATGGCGCGGTTTCAGGCGGTGGAAGAAGGCTTGCGCAGCTACACCGCCTATCTCGGGCAGCCGGGCGATGGCACATCGCCCGCGGACAAGTTCGCGGCGTTCCAGAACAGCTTGACCACGCTGGTCAACATGCCGTCTTCGACCGGCGCTCAAACAGGCACAATTCTGGCGGCCGAAGATCTGGCGCTGTCCATTCGCAACGCGGCGACAACTCTGGGCACCACTGCCGGCGAAGTCGATATGGAAATTCGCTACGAGGTCGCAGATCTCAATCAGGCGCTGTACCAACTGCGAGAGTTGAATATCCAGCGGCGCGATTTCCTGCCCGGCACGATGGAAACCGCCCAATATGATGAACAGATTGATGGCGTGCTGGACCAAATTTCCCAGATCGTCGATATCCGTTCAACCGTGTCTTCAAACGGCTCGGTCAGTATTTACACCGTAAGCGGCGCGGCGCTGGTTGAGGGTGATTTTGTCCAGGATGTCACCTTTAACGCGGGCGATGGCACGTTGATGGCGGGGACACAGGATATCACCCCGTTCAAGGATGGCGTGCGCGGTATCCAGCATGGCAGCTTGGTTGGTTTGTCCGAACTCAAGCGGGATGTGATCCCCCGTTTCAAGCTGCAACTGGATGAATATGCACGCGGCTTGATGCAAACCTTCGAAAGCGCGGATGCCTCCCTTGGGCCGGGCCAACCGGGCCTGTTTACTGACAACGGGATCGCCTTTGATGCGGTCAACCTCGATGGGCTGGCCAGCCGCATTCGGGTCAATGATCTGGTCTCTGTCGGGGGCAGCTCGGAGGTCTGGCGTATTCGTGACGGTCTGGGGGCCGCCGCACCGGGCGCTGCTGCGGATTCAACGCAGATTTCGGCCTTCATCACCTCCCTTTCGACCCCTGTCGGGGCAGATCCCGGCACCGGTATTCCAGCGCTGGTCACGTTGATCGATTTTGGCGCCGAAATGGTGACCATGCAGGCGTCAGAACGCGCACGGGCAGAAAACAACTACAACGCCGCCAGTTCTGCGGCGGAGGTCGTGATGTCGGCCCGGCGCAATGCCGAAGGCGTGAACATCGACGACGAGATGCAGCAATTGATGCTCATCGAACAAAGTTATGCTGCCAATTCCAGGGTCTTGACCACGGTGTCCGAGATGATCGACATCCTGATCGCAGCCGTGTGAGGAAAACGCTATGACATTTCGGGTCGGCAGCCTTTCAACATTGCAGTTTAACATGTTCAACCGACGCAATGTGCAGAACACCACGCTGGCGCTCCAACGCGCCGGACAAGAGGTTTCAACAGGGCGCAAGGCGGATATCTACGCTGACCTTGGCCCACGATCCGCCTCTGTAATGAAACTGCGCGCCCGAGAAGCCGACACGCAGACCTATATGCAGTCGAACGCGGTTCTGGGCAGCAAGCTTGAGGCGATGATGACATCGGTGGATTCTGTGCGCGGACGCATCCAATCGGTGCTGGAAGTGACCCTGTCCAATGCCACCCGCCCACAAAACGGCGCAGAAGTGTTGCAGCGCGAGGCGCGTGCCGCGTTGGAAAGCCTGGTTGCGACCATGAACACCAGCTACAACGGCGACCACCTGTTTTCGGGTCTGAACTCTGATGTGCCACCGCTGATGCGCTGGGATCAGGCAAACCCCGGCACCGGTCTCTCACCCGAGGATGTGCTCGCCGATCTCTTTGGCGCAGGCCCAACCGATGCAGCCTCGGCCACCGCGATAGCAGATGCGATTGATGCGGCGTTTGATTCCGCAGATCTGGGTGATCCGAACCGCAATTTCGAGGCGACATTCTACAATGGCTCACCCGAACTGGACGGCGGCGGATCGCCCACAAAACAGGTCAACGGCTGGGTCAACGCCGGCCAGGAAATCGTCTATGGGGTGCGGGCCAATGACAAGGCGTTCCGCGAGGCCTTCAAAGGCCTTGCCATGCTGGCCACGACGGACATCAGCACCATGGACGAAGCGGCCTACGGCACCTATATGAACAGGGTTGTTGAAGCGCTGACCACAGGTCAGGAAGGCATGTTGGATGCTTCTGCCCGGATCGGTTTCAACCAACAGATCGTTGAGACCACCCAATCGCAACTGGTTGATTTGTCGCTGGTTCAGCGCACCCAGATTTCACAATATGAAAGTGTTGATCCCTACGAGGCGATCACCCGGATGCAGAACCTCGAAAATCAGTTAGAGGCCAGTTATCAGGTCTCCGCCCGCCTGAGCGGGCTGTCGATCCTGAATTTCCTGCGCTGATCAGATCACCTGTGACATCTGTTCGGGAGAGCTGAGCTTGTAGCCGCGGCCGTGCACGGTTTCGATATATTGCCAACCACTGTCTGCTGCCATGGCGATCTTCTTGCGGAGTTTGCAAATATAAACGTCAATCACCTTGTCGAACGGCTGATCTATACTTGCGCCATAAACGGCATCATAGATCGCATCCTTGGAAATCACCTTGTTGGAGTTCAGCGCCAGATGCTGGAACACCGAGTGCTCGCGCTTGGACAGCTTGATCCGGCTGCCAGAGACGATCGGGTCGCGGCCATCAAAGAATGCGGTCAATTCCCCCACCACCACACTGTCGGCAGCATGGCCATGGAACCGGCGAATGATCGAATTGGTGCGCGACAAAACTTCAGTGCCGCGGATCGGGCTGACGATTACATCGTCCGCGCCGAGATTTAATAGTTCGGATGTATCCTGCGCGTTGCGGAAGTCTCTGAAAACAATGATGGGATTCTCGCAACCGGCGCTGCGCAAGGCGCGAATGTGCTGCCGCAAGTCGTTGCATTCACCCAGCAAAACCGCGCGGGTTTCGTTGCCCGGCTGAACCAGTGAGGGCCAACCCGTTTTCGAAAAATTCCTCGGTCACAAACTGCGGCTCAATGCAACGCTGCGCAGTTCCGATGTCAGGCCGGCACATCGTTCCTTGTCGCTGCTCGAATACATAGACGCGCATCTGCCTGCCACCTCACTTATTTTTACTTATCCTTGATTGTTAGCAAGTAAAGATTTTCCATTCAATGATTAAATATGCTTTTACCTTGCATTTATACCCAGCTTTAAGAAATTCTATACAAGTATAAATTTCCTGTTCTTGACCCTGGAATGTTGCCGGACACCGCAACATAGAGAGTATGATGCAAATGAGGTCTTTGATACGTCAGTTTGGCGCCGCGGTTCTGGCGATGGCCATCGGGCTTACCGGCGGTCCCCGCCCAAGCTGAGGTGCGCATAAAAGACATCGCCAATTTCGAAGGCGTTCGTGAGAACCATCTTATTGGATACGGGCTGGTGGTGGGTCTGCTTGGCAGTGGTGACAAGCTGAACTCAAGCCCGTTCACCCGCGAATCCATTCGCGGGATGCTGGAACGGTTGGGCGTGGCCAATCTGGATGGTGCCGCGCTGAAAACCAAGAACACGGCTGCGGTCATGGTTACCGCAAAACTGCCGCCCTTCGCCCGGCGCGGCTCTCCGATCGACATCACCGTTTCCTCCCTCGGTGATGCGACCAGCCTGCGGCGGGACGCTTTTGGTCACTCCTCTGACCGGAGCGGATGGTGCGGTTTATGCCGTCGCGCAGGGTGCGGTCGCCACGTCTGGCTATCGCGTGGATGGCAATGCCGCCAGTGTGGTCGAGGGCGTGCCAACCATCGCCAAGATCGAAAACGGGGCCATTGTCGAGCGCGAGATTGATTTCAACTTGTTCCAGCTCGACAGTGTGCGCATCGCCTTGCGCAACCCTGACTTCACCACTGCCGCCCGTGTGCATGACGCCATCGAAGAAAGGCTCGGCAGTGGCGCGGCCGAGGTGCTGGATTCCGGCACGGTAGAAGTCTGGATCGGCGGCAAGGGCAATGTGCCCGATACGATGATGACCGTCGAAAACCTGACCGTGACCCCTGATACCGTTGCCCGTGTCGTTGTGGACGAAAAGTCCGGCACAATTGTCATGGGCGCGGACGTGCGTATCGGACAGGTCGCCATCAGCCAGGGCGGATTGACCGTGCGCATTCAGGAAAACTTCAACGTCAGCCAGCCCGGACCGGTCAGTGTTGGGGGCGGCACGGCGGTGATCACCGGCGCGCCCATTTCCATCGGCGGATCAACAGTGGTGGTCCCCGAAACGGAAATTGATATCGCCGAAAGTGACGGCAGCTTTACCATTCTGCGCGGCGACGTGAGCCTGGAAGAACTGGTAAATGGGTTGAATGCCATCGGCGTTGGCGCCCGCCAGACCATCGCCATTCTGCAAGCGATCAAAGCCGCCGGCGCCTTGCATGCAGATCTGGAGATCATCTGATGAGCGGTCCCGTTGATCTGGCAATTGCCCCGCTTGTCGCCGCGAAAGCCGCGGCGCAAACACAGACCTC
>NZ_CP081114.1:0-72829 GCF_025141875.1 Sulfitobacter sp. M368 | reverse complement strand
GCCAATCCTGCGGGCCGATCAGGTCGCGCGGGCGGTTTATGAAGAGAGCGTCACAGATATCGAAGTGGCGATGATGCTGCAAAGTTACCTCAAAGGGGTCAAACGACGGGGCGGTGTTGTCGAGACCCGTGCGCCGGTGACAGCCTTGAAACGAGAAGCCGATGTTTGGGAGATCACAGCCGGGCGAAACACCCATCGCGGCAAGACGCTGATCAATGCGGCGGGCGCCTGGGCCGATCAAATTGGTGCAATGGCAGGGGCCGAGGCCATCGGTTTGGTGGCCAAGCGGCGCACTGCGATCATTCTGGATGCCCCGCAGGGCATGGATGTAGCGCAGTTTCCCTGCGTCGATTTTGCCACCAATGACGCCTATCTCAAACCCGAAGCGGGAAAATTCATGGCCTCGCCGGGGGATGCAACGCCGGTTGCCCCGCAAGACGTGCAACCCGATGAGATGGATGTTGCGATCTTGGCCGACTGGATCGAAAGGCACACCTTGATCCCGGTGCGGCGGATCTCACATAGCTGGGCGGGCCTGCGGTCCTTTGTGCCGGACGAGGGGCCGGTTGTTGGCCGGGACGGGCAGGTGCCCGATTTTATCTGGCATGCCGGACAGGGGGGCTACGGGATCATGATGGCTCCGTCCCTGGCGCGGGCAGTGGCCGCGATCTGTGCAGATGGTCCCATGCCGGAGGATTTTGTCAAATGCGGTCTGACGCAAGATATCTTGGGGCCAGAGCGGTTGAACCGTGTGAAGGACTAGGGCTCGGTTTCTTGGCGCAGCAGGCGGGAATGAGGGGTCAGCCCCTCATGCTCCCTTGAGTATTAGAGCCAAAAAGGGGCAGCAGGGCGGTGTTGATGTGATTGCAGCCGGGGCTTGTTTCTAAGCGCCGAGGATCATGTCGCTGTGGCGGTCCAGATAGATGTGCAGCCAAGGGGTGAAGGCGTCGGGGGTTTGCGCGATCTCGGCTTTGAGATCTTCCAGCGTGATCCAGCGGGTGTCCATGACCTCGTCCGGATTGGGGGCCAGCGGCATGTCACCGGGGGCATCAGCGAGAAAAACATCAACCAGTTCATGTTCGGTCAACCCGTTGCCGACCTCGGCACGGTATTCGACCTGTCCGCGATGGGTCAGAGAGAGGCCGGTGATCCCCAATTCTTCGGTCAGGCGGCGGGCGGCGCAATCGGCGGGCGGTTCGTCCCAATCGGGATGGGTGCAGCAGGTGTTCGCCCAGAGACCCGGCGTGTGATACTTACTGAGCGCCCGGCGCTGGATCAGGATCTTGCCGTCGCGGATCACAAAGACCGACACGGCCAGATGACGCAGACCGCGCAGATGGGTTTCCAGCTTTTCCACCGGGGTCAATGTGCCATCCACCCATGCGGGGATCATGATCTTGAGATTATCAGCGGTGTTGGTCATCAAAAGCCCGATCAAGAAAGGTTGCCCTGTCAAAACCAAAAGGGCGGTGATGTGCAAGGGGAATTGGCCGCGCGTCGGTTGGCTGCGACAAAGACGCCGATCTGGCTTTCGATTATTTCTACGGGTGGCAAATTGGGGTAGAAGCCGATATCGCCATATTAGGCATAGTGAATACCGAAAAGGAGTTCCGAGATGAAACAATTGAAATTGGCCGTTCTGGGGCTTGCCCTTGCAGCTGGTCCTGCGTTAGCAGATGGTCACGCCACAGGTGATGCCGCCGCCGGTGAGGCCGTGTTCAAGAAGTGCAAATCCTGTCACGCCATCGTGGATGCGGAAGGCGAACCGATTGCCAAGGGCGGGCGCAGTGGTCCGAACCTTTATGGCATCTTTGGCCGCGTTGCGGGCAGCGATGAGGATTTCGGCAAGAAATACGGCAAGTCGCTGAAGGCGGCGGGCGAGGCCGGTCTGGCGTGGAACGAGGCGGATTTTGTGGTCTTCACAGCCGATTCCAAGAAGTTTCTGCAGACCTATCTGGATGACAAGAAAGCCAAGTCCAAGATGTCTTTCCGTCTGAAAGACGAGCAGGCGGCCAAGGATGTTTGGGCCTATCTGGTGTCTGTTGGTCCGGCTGTCGAAGCCAGCAACTGATCCAGACAAAAGCAAAAACCGGGCGGCGGTGCAGTGCAGACTGCGCCGCCGTTTCGCATTTGTGCCGACAATTTCAAGCTCAAATATTTTGAACTTGAAATAAATTCCGCTGTAAAGTAGCGTCACTCCCATAAAGACCATGGAAAATGGTTCGCGATTGGCACATCGTGCCGAAAGGGCCCGCGCAATGACGGGCTGACGTTACCAGGGAGACGAAAAATGCAAAAAACAAAGATGGCCAAGATGGGCCTCAAGACATTGGGCGCGGCGACGGCTGTTGCCTTGGCGATGGCGGGTGCCGCTGTTGCGGACGGGCATGCCAAGGTGAAGGTCGGGGTGATCACCACACTGACCGGCGGCGGCGCGGGTCTGGGTGTGGATATCCGCGACGGGTTCCTGCTGGCCGTGAAGCAATCGGGCAACGACGGGATCGAAGTGGTGGTTGAGGATGACCAGCGCAAACCGGATGTGGCGGTGCAGCTGGCCGACAAGATGATCCAGTCCGAAAAGGTCGATATCCTGACCGGTATCGTGTGGTCGAACCTGGCGCTGGCCGTGGTGCCAAGTGCAACGGCGCAGGGCAAATTCTATCTGTCCCCCAACGCGGGCCCGTTCCAACTGGCCGGCAAGGGCTGTCATGAGAACTATTTCAACGTGGCATGGCAGAACGATAACCTGCACGAAGCGGCGGGCGCACATGCCACGTCCGTTGGCTACAAGAACAGCTTTATCCTCGCGCCGAACTACCCGGCGGGTAAGGATGCGCTGAAAGGGTACAAACGGATGTATTCCGGCGATCTGGCGGGCGAGCTTTATACCAAGCTGGGCCAGACCGACTATGCCGCGGAGATCGCGCAGATCCGCGCCTCCGATGCCGACAGCGTGTTTTTCTTCCTGCCCGGCGGCATGGGGATTTCCTTCCTCAAGCAATATGCCGACAGCGGCATTGACCTGCCGGTTGTAGGCCCGGCCTTCAGCTTTGATCAGGGCATCTTGCAGGCGGTTGGCGATGCGGCGCTGGGTGTGCAGAACACATCGCAGTGGAACAAGGACATCGACAATCCCGCCAACAAAGACTTTGTCGAGACCTTTCAGGCGGAATACGGGCGTTTGCCATCGCTTTATGCCTCGCAAGGGTTTGACACGGCCAACCTGATCATCAGCGCGATGGGCAAGGCGGATGTAAAAGACCAGGATGCCTTCCGCGCTGCACTGAAAGAGGCCGACTTTGCCTCGGTGCGGGGCAAGTTCAAGTTCGGCAACAATAACCACCCGATTCAGGACATCTATGTGCGTGAAGTGATCAAGGAGGGTGACGTCTACACCAACAAGATCATCAGCACCGGCCTGACGGACCATCAGGATGTCTATGCCGCCGAGTGCAAGCTCTGAGCAACTGACTTTTCACCGGCGGGGCAGGGCCTTGCCGGTGAAGACAATCAAAGGCAGGGCAATGTCTTCTATCCTTATCATTGAGCAGATCCTGAACGGGCTACAGTTTGGCGTCATGCTGTTTTTGATGGCCGCTGGTCTGACCCTGATCTTTGGAGTGATGGGGCTGATCAATCTGGCGCATGGATCGCTGTATATGGTGGGGGCCTTTGCGGCGGCGGCGGTTGCGGGTTGGACCGGATCGTTTCTGCTGGCACTGGCGGCCAGCTTTGCTGCTGCGGCGCTGTTCGGGGCACTGATTGAATTGACGGTGATCCGGCGGCTTTATGCGCGAGACCACCTTGATCAGGTGTTGGCGACCTTTGCCCTGATCCTGATTTTCTCGGAGGCAACGCGGTGGGTCTTTGGATCCTTCCCGTTGTTCCTGAATATTCCCGAGGCGCTGTCAGGCACACTGACTCTGCCGGGGGGAATTGAATATTCGCGCTACCGGTTGACGATCATCCTGATCGGGCTGGCAGTGGCGGTCGGGCTGTTCCTGTTGATCTCGAAAACCCGTGTGGGGATGCGGATCAGAGCAGGGGAAAACGACCGCGAGATGATTGGTGCCTTGGGCGTTGATATTTCCGTTCTTTACACATTGGTTTTTGCCCTTGGCGCGGCGCTGGCCGGGCTGTCGGGTGCCTTGGTGGGCGCGATCCAGTCGGTTGAGGTGGGCATGGGCGAGCCTGTGTTGATCCTTGCCTTTGTGGTGATCGTCATCGGCGGCATCGGATCGATCAAAGGGGCGCTGGCCGGTGCGATACTGGTCGGGCTGACCGACACTTTGGGGCGCACGATGCTGCCTTGGGCTTTTGCGGTGTTCATGGACCCTGCGGCGGCCAGCTCGGTGGGTTCGGCGCTGGCCTCGATGCTGATTTATATCCTGATGGCGGGGGTGCTTTTGTTCAAACCCACCGGACTGTTTGGGAGCGCGTGACGTGATCCGGGAAAGATATCTCAACCTGCTGATCGGGGCGCTGTTGCTGATCGTGCCTCTGGTGGCGCTGCAACTGGATGAGCCGTTTATCATCACGCTGGCGACCAAGGCGGCGATTCTCGCGCTGGCTGGTGTGGGGCTAAACCTCGCGCTGGGGCAGGGCGGATTGGTCAGTTTTGGTCATGCGGCCTATTTCGGGATTGGCGGCTATGCGATGGGTATTCTGGCCAGCCATGCGCAGGATTATGCGCCGCTGATGGAGGCGCCCTTTTTGATCGAAGGCACCAATCTGATGCCGGTGATCTGGCTGGTGGCGATTGTTGCCTCGGCACTGGCGGCGTTGTTGATCGGGGCATTGAGCCTGCGCACCAGCGGTGTTTACTTCATCATGGTCACGCTCGCATTTGGCCAGATGTTTTACTATTTCACGATCAGCTGGCCGGCCTATGGCGGCGAGGACGGGCTGTCGATCTATGTGCGCAACCAGTTTCCGGGGGTGAACACCCTTGATCCGATCCAGTTTTTCGGGATCTGTTTTGTGGTGCTGATGGCGGTGTTGTTTCTGGTCAATCGGTTGAACAAATCGCCCTTTGGTCTGGCATTGAACGGCGCGCATCAGAACGAGGAACGGGCGCTGACGGTGGGGATCAATGTCTATCGGCTGCGGCTGGTGGCCTTTGTCATATCGGGGGCGATCACCGGCTTGGCCGGGGCGCTGTTTGCCGATCTCAACCGTTTTGTCAGCCCGACAATGTTCAGCTGGCACACCTCGGGCGAGATTATGGTGTTTATCATTCTGGGCGGTGTTGCGCGGCTGTTTGGGCCGGTTGCGGGTGCGGCTGTTTACATCCTGCTGGAACATATGCTGGGCGGGATTTCGGAGTACTGGCAGATTTATCTGGGGCTGATCTTGCTGTTTGTGGTGTTGTTCGCCAAGGGCGGCATCGTGGGCGGGTTGGCCCGCCGGGAGGTGCGCCATGACGGATAGCATTCTGAGGGTCGATAACATCTGCAAATCCTTTGGCGCGCTCAAGGCCAGTGATGGCATATCGCTGGACCTGAAACCGGGAGAGATCCATGCGTTGATCGGGCCGAACGGGGCGGGCAAATCGACCCTGATCAAGCAGATTGCCGGTGGTTTGAAGCCCGACAGCGGCAAGGTGTTTTTTGACGGGCGCGACGTCAGCCAGCACAGCACCGCACGGCGGGCGCGGGCCGGATTGGGACGCACCTTCCAGATTTCGGCGCTGGCGATGGATTTTACCGTGCTGGAAAATGTCGTGCTGGGCGCGGTGGGGCAAAGCGGATCGTGGTTCAGGTTTTTCCGCGATGCGATGAAAGACACGCGGCTACTCGAACGCGCCTACAAGGCACTAGACCGGGTGGAATTGCGCGATCTGGCGCATGTGCGCACATCGGAGCTGTCACACGGGCGGCGGCGGCAACTGGAGGTCGCGGTGGCGCTGACCCTGTCGCCAAAGGCATTTTTGATGGATGAACCGATGGCGGGCATGGGCGCCGAAGGATCGCAGGCGCTGACCGGATTTCTTGAGGCGCTGAAGACCGAAGCGCCCATTTTATTGGTGGAACATGACATGGACGCGGTGTTTGCCTTGGCCGACCGGATTTCGGTGCTGGTCTACGGCAAGATCATCGCAACCGGATCAGTGGATGAGATCCGCACAAATCCGGAGGTCAAACTGGCCTATCTGGGCGAGGAGGACGCGGCATGAGCCTGTTGCAGCTAGAGCAGATCACCGCGATCTATGGCGCGTCGCAGGCCCTGTTCGGGGTCGATCTGACGATCCGCGAGGGCGAGGTTGTCGCGCTGATGGGGCGCAACGGCATGGGCAAATCCACCACGATCAAGGTGATCAGCCGGTTGCTGAAAAACCCGCAGGGGCAAGTGCTGTTTGACGGGCAGGACATCGGCGCGTTGCCCGCCCACAAGGCAGCGCGGCTTGGCATCGGGCTGGTGCCGGAGGGGCGGCGGTGTTTCACCAATCTGACGGTGCGCGAAAATCTCTTTGCCTCGGCGCGGCCCGGTGAGTGGGACTTTGCCCGCGTGCATGCGCTGTTTCCACGGCTGGAGGAACGCGGCGATCAACTGGCGGGCTCGCTGTCGGGCGGGGAACAACAGATGTTGGCGATTGGCCGGGCGTTGATGACCAATCCGCGGTTGTTGATTCTTGATGAGGCCACCGAAGGGCTGGCACCCGTGGTGCGTCAGGAAATTTGGGCGGCGATTGCGACCCTGAAAAAGACCACCTCCCTGTCGATCCTCGTGGTGGACAAGACCATCAGCGAACTGCGCCAGGTGGCCGATAGCGTGGTCATTCTGGAGCGTGGTGTGTCGGTCTGGCATGGCACGATGAGCGATCTGAGTGCAGAGGTCAAAGACCGGTATCTAGGGGTCTGAGCATGGCATTCACCTATCGGCAAAAGATCAAGTTCCGGCATTGTGATCCGGCAGGCATTGTTTTCTATCCGCGGTTCTTCGAGATGACCAATGACACGGTCGAGGCGTTCTTTGAGCAAGAGTTGGACTTTCCGTTCTCCCAAATGCATCAAGCCAGCGGCATCCCGACGGCGCAGATCGAGGCCAAGTTCAAACGGCCAAGCCGGTTGGGTGATATTCTGGATATCACGCTGACCTGCACGCGCATTGGCCGGTCATCTCTCGACCTGAGCTATCAAGCGGTTTGCGGCAGTGAGGCGCGGTTTAGCGCCACATCCACAATCGTATTCATAGACGCCCAAGGCGCATCCACCCCATGGCCGGATCACATCCGCAGCCGTTTAGAGACCCATCTGTAAAGGAGATACGTATGGCACATGAGATCATTCAACCCGAAGGGTGGGCCAAGGCCAAAGGCTATGCCAATGGCGTGAAAACGGCGGACAACACGCTGTATGTCGGCGGGCAGATTGGCTGGACCGCAGAGCAGAGGTTCGAAAGCCATGATTTCATCGGGCAGATGGAACAGGCGCTGCGCAATATCGTCGATGTGGTCGAGGCCGCAGGCGGGCAGGTGACTGATATTGTGCGGCTGACATGGTATGTGATCGACAAGAAAGAATACCTCGCGCGGCAGGCCGAGGTGGGCGCGGTGTACCGCAAAGTTTTGGGACGGCATTTTCCGGCGATGACAATGGTTGTTGTGGCCGGTCTGGTAGAGGACGAGGCGCTGGTGGAGATCGAGGCAACGGCGGTTCTGAACGGCTAGATCGCGGCCTCATCTGCGGAATCAGCGCGGCGCAAGAGATCGCGGATCTGATCCAGATCGGCGTCGTCCAGCCCGTCAAACAGGTCATTCACCATAGCTTCATGACCCTTGGCCTGCACTTCGAACTGGGCGCGGCCCTCGGCGGTGAGGGTGACATTGACCACCCGTCGGTCCTTTGCGGGCGAGACCCGTTCAACCAAACCATCCTTTTCAAGGCGGTTGACGATGGTGGATGCATTGCCGTTGGACACCAGCAACATCTTGCTGAGCGCGGTCATCTTCATCGGGGATTGATTGCGATAAAGTGCGGCCATCACATCGAACCGGGGCAGGGTGGTGTCATGGGTCACGCGCAGATATTCGCGCAGCTGGTTTTCGGTGCCCCGTGTCAGGCGCAGCAGCCTGATCCAAGTGCGCAGGCGGCGGCGGGACAGGTCTGGCCGGGAAAGATCTGATTGTGCTGTCACGTGCCTGCCTTTGTGAGGGTCATGCCGCCATGGGGCGTCATGCCGGGCAGGGTAGGGGGGCACTCACACCATTTCAAGCGTGATGCGGCAATCGGCAGGTTTCAACTGCCGCTCGGGCAGTTTAATCTGCGCGCGAACAGCAAAGACAGCAGGCCCATGACCGATACATTTGAAACTGAAAAAGCGCAGGCGTCCGGCTGGTTCCGGCAGTTGCGCGACGAGATTGTGAGCGCCTTTCACGCGCTGGAGGACCGGCAGGGCGGCGATGCCCCGGCGGGGCGCATGGAGGTGCGCAAGACCAGCCGTACCTCGGAAGATGGATCGGACGCGGGCGGCGGCGAAATGAGCGTGATGCGCGGCGGCCGGGTGTTTGAAAAGGTCGGGGTCAATATCTCAACCGTTTATGGCGTGCTGGGCGAGCGGGCGCAGTCGGCCATGGCGGCCCGCAAGGGCATTCCGGGGATGAAAGACGATCCGCGGTTCTGGGCCTCCGGCATTTCCTTGGTCGCACATATGCAAAACCCCCATGCACCGGCGGTGCATATGAACACACGAATGTTCTGGACCCCGCATGCCTGGTGGTTTGGCGGCGGCGCGGATTTGAACCCTTGCATCGAATATGATGAGGACACCGCGCATTTCCATAGCGAGATGAAGCGGGCCTGCGATCCCCATGGTGATACGCTTTATGACGAGTTGAAAGACTGGGCTGACCGGTATTTCTATATTCCGCACCGCAAACGGGCGCGTGGGGTTGGCGGGATTTTTTATGATGACCGCAACAGCGGCGATTGGGCGGCTGATTTCGCGCTGACCAAGGATGTGGGCGCGGCGTTTCTGCCCGCCTTTGTGCCGCTGGCAGACCGGCGGCGCGAGACCTCTTGGGATGAGGCCGACAAAGACGTGCAATTGCGCCATCGCGGGCTCTATGCCGAATACAATCTGGTTTATGACCGAGGGACAAAGTTTGGCCTTGAGACCGGCCATGACCCGGATGCGGTTTTGATGAGCCTGCCGCCCTTGGCCAAGTGGTACTGAGCAGGCCATGAGCGCCTATGCGCGATATGCTGTCTATGTAGTGCCGCAGGGGAAACTGGGCGCGGCCGGTGCAGCATGGCTGGGTTGGGACATAGCGCAAGGAGCCGAGGTTGCGCAGGTTGATGGGCTTGATCTGGACCTGCCCGCGCTGACCCGAACGCCGCGCAAATACGGGTTTCACGGCACTGTTATGGCGCCGTTTCAGATACGGCACGGGGCGCAACTTGAGGACTTGAGCCAGGCCTTTACGCAGCTGTGTGCAGACATTGCGCCGGTCGGTTGCGATGATCTTGACGTCGTTGCGCTTGGCCGGTTTGTCGCGCTGATCCCGCAAAGCGGGATGGCGGAGCTGCGGGCCATGTCGGCGCAGGTGGTGGAAGGGTTGGACATCTGGCGCGCGCCGATGTCCGATGCCGAATTTGAACGGCGCAACCGGCCCGGATTGTCCGAGGTGCAGCGCGGGTATTTGCGGCGTTGGGGCTATCCGCATGTGATGGACGCCTACCGGTTTCACATGACCCTGACGGGGCGGATGCCAAAGGCGGAGGCCGGGCGGGTGGTGCATGTGGCGCGAGACTATTTTGCGCCGGTGTTGGCCGAACCCGTGCGCATTGACGATCTGGCGCTGGTGGGCGAGCGGGCGGACGGGCGCTTTGAGGTGATTGCACGCTGCGCGTTGCATGGGTGATATACGCCGCACCGGTTCTTGTTTTTGATGATGGATTGAGGGGCCAGCCCCTCAAACTCCCCGGAGGTATTTAGGGCCAAAAAGGGGATCACTGGCCGGTATTAACCGTTTCTTCAGCATCTGCCCATTTTATGGGGCAGGAAAGATAGGTGACGGGCGCATTGGAACATCTTGCAAAATTGCACATTCTGCCGCGCTGGAAAAAGCGGATTATCCTGATTGCGGTGGATAGCGCGTTGATGTGTGCGGCGCTTGGTCTGGCGATGGTGTTGCGCGGTGGCACAGGGTTTTGGGCTTCCTCACCGAATCTGTGGATCGTGATGGGGCTTGTTACGCCGCTGGTGGTGGCGGCTGTGCGGCTGGACCGGGTGAAGCTAACCGCGCCGGAGATGATGAGCGGGTTGCGGGTCACCATGGCAGCGGGCGTTTTGGGCATGATCGCAGCGGTGATGATGACGCTGGCCGGGTTGGATCATGCGGTCGCGGTGGCGGTTATATTTGGCAGCCTGTTTGCCCTTTTTGCGACCGGGGTGCGTATTGCGGCGCTGCATGTGCTGCGTTGGGTGATCGGGCGGACGCGGCCGGCGGGGCAGCAGACAATCGCGATCTATGGCGCGGGTGCGGCGGGGATGCAGCTGGCGGCGGCATTGTCGCAGACCAGTGAGGCGCGCCCGGTGTTTTTTGTGGATGACAATCCGAATCTGCAGGGGATGACGGTCTGCGGCTTGGCGGTGTTTGACGCCGGCAAGCTGCCGGAGTTAATCGCGCGGCACGGGGTTGAGCAGATCGTGCTGGCGGCCCCTTCGATGGAGCCGGCGCGGCGCGATCAGGTGGTCAGGCGCTTGCGGGCCCATGGGGTTGAGGTGCAGGTGCTTCCGTCTTTTGCCGATATGTTGATGGGACGTGAACCGCCGGGACAGATCAGGCCGGTGGCACCGGAACAGCTTTTGGGCCGCGACAAGGTTGCACTTGATGCACCGCAAATTGCCAAGGCTTACGCCGGGCGGGTGATCATGGTGACCGGCGCGGGCGGATCGATCGGCGGTGAATTGTGCCGGCAGTTGCTGGCCTGCCGTCCGGCGGGGATCGTGCTTTTTGATCACAGTGAGTTCCAGCTTTACCAAGTGCAGCAGGAATTGGCCGATCTTGCCGATGCGGCAGGGGTCAAGCTGGTTGCGCGGCTTGGGTCCGTCACGGATGTCGCAAGGGTGCGGGCGGTGATCACGGCGGACAGGGCGGAGATTGTCCTGCATGCTGCGGCCTATAAACATGTGCCTATGGTGGAGGACAACCCTCTGGCCGGGGCCAAAAACAACGTGTTGGGCACCCATGCTGTGGCCAAGGCGGCGGTTGAGGCGGGCGTCGAACGGTTCATTCTGGTCTCCTCTGACAAGGCGGTGCGGCCTGCCAATGTGATGGGCGCGACCAAGCGGATGGCGGAACTGGTGGTGCAGGACATGCAAACCCGCCATGCACAGACCCGCTCAGCCATCGTGCGGTTTGGCAATGTTCTAGGGTCATCGGGGTCTGTTCTGCCGCTGTTTCAACGGCAGATTGCCACGGGCGGTCCGGTGACCGTGACCCACCCCGAGGTCACGCGGTATTTCATGACCATGCCAGAGGCGGCGCGGCTGGTGCTGCTGGCCGGTGCCTTTGCCAAAGGTGGTGAGGTCTTTGTTCTGGACATGGGCGCGGCGCAACGGGTGATGGACATTGCGCGGCGGATGATCCGCCTGTCTGGCCGGCAAGAACGTGATCCAGTGACCGGAAGGGGCGATATTGCGATCAGGATCACCGGCCTGCGCCCCGGCGAGAAGCTGCATGAAGAGCTGCTGATCGATCGGGGCAGTTTGATCCAGACCCCACATCCAAAGATTTTGCGGGCCAAGGAGGCAATGCTGAGCCAGATCGAAGTGGCGGGCCTATTGCGTGCAGTGCGGCGGGCAATTTCCGAGGGGGATTGTGCCCTGCTGAACAGGGTTATCCGGGACCGGATCGAACCCATGCAAAAGTCGCCGCCGCCGGGCATCGAAGGCGCCGCTGCACCGCAGCAGGTGTCCTGTGGGCGGAAACCGGTCTGACGGGCGATCAGCCGCCCGCCAAAGGTTTGAAAGCCGCGCCCAGGATCAGCTGTTGGGGCGCACCCGCGCGGCGGTTTTATCTGCAAAGGCCGCAAGGCGGGCACGGGCGTCCGGCTGGGTGTTGACCACACCGGCGACAACCGCTTCGGCATAGGCGGCATCGAGGGCGGACATGTTCTGCATGTGGCTGATCGCCGAGCAGATGGCAAAGTTGGTCAAAGGCAGGTTTTGTGCGGCGGCGCGGGCCAGTTCCATGGCTTTGTCAAAGCTGGACCCCTCCACGATATATTGGGCAAGACCCAGATCCACGGCCTCTTGCCCCTGATAGACACGGCCCGTCAGCATCATGTCGATCATCCGCGATTTGCCCACCAGATCGGCCACGCGGATGGTCGCGCCGCCGCCCGTGAACAGCCCGCGCTGGCCTTCAGGCAGAGCGAAATAGCAGGTCTGATCCATCACGCGCACATGGGCGGAACTGGCCAGTTCAAGGCCGCCACCAACCACCGCGCCTTGCAGGGCGGCGATCACCGGCACCCCACCATATTCCATCTTGTTGAAAGCCTCGTGCCAGCGCAGACAGACATGCATGAAATCGGCCGGGCTGCGGTCTTCGTCGTGGTGTTCTATCAGGTCGAGACCGGCGCAGAAATGATCGCCTGCCCCAGCCAGAACCACGGCTTTGACACCGGCGCGCGGCGCGAGTGAGAAGAAATCAACCAACTCTTCAATGGTGTCGATGTCCAGCGCGTTGCGCTTTTTCGGGCGGTTCAGGGTGACAACCCAAACGCCGTCGTCCTGTGGCGCGAGGTCAAGATTGGTATAGCTGGAGATGTCGATGGTTTTGGTCATAGGGTCGTCCTTTGTGCGATAGTGGGCGCGGGTGATCAGGCAAAATCAAACGCGAGCAGGCTGTCTTCGCCGCCGGTGATGCGGCGCTTCTGGGTTTCGGCCTCGACAAGAATGTGATCGGCGTAGAACCGCGCGGTGGC
Source organism: Sulfitobacter sp. M368 (assembly GCF_025141875.1). NCBI lineage: Bacteria > Pseudomonadati > Pseudomonadota > Alphaproteobacteria > Rhodobacterales > Roseobacteraceae > Sulfitobacter > Sulfitobacter sp. M368. The sequence continues at coordinate 59,894 of NZ_CP081114.1, read as the reverse complement.
GATCTTGGCCTTGAGGAACGGAGTGCTGTTTCCCGATGCGATCTCGCCTTGCGCGGCCAAGAGGGCGCGGGCCATTTGCCAGCCGCTGACCAGATTTCCGGCCAGCATCAGATAGGGCACGGAGCCGCCATAGGCCGCGCGGGGGTTCTGTTTGGCAGTTTCCAGAAAATGTGCCACGACGGTTTCAAAGGCAGCGCGGGCGGAGGAAAGTTGTTTGCCAACGGATTGCGCGATTGGATCGCCAGCGGCCAGATCGGCCTCGGTGCCTTTGATCATCGCGGCAAGGGCGAGAGCGGTCCGTCCGCCATCGCGCAGGGTTTTACGGCCAATCAGGTCGTTGGCCTGAATGGCGGTTGTGCCTTCATAGATCGGCAGGATGCGGGCGTCGCGGTAATGCTGCGCCACGCCGGTTTCCTCGATAAAGCCCATGCCGCCATGCACCTGCACCCCGGCGGAGGTGACGTCGATGGCGGATTCGGTGCAGTAGCCTTTGACCAAGGGAGTCAGGAACTCTGAAATGGCGGATGCCTCGGCGCGGTCTCCTTCGCTGGCGGCGTGGCGGGCGAGATCTTGCCAGCCTGCGGCAAATGCGGCGAGGGCGCGGCCCCCTTCGGCCAGCGCCTGCATCCGGGCCAGCAGGCGGCGCACGTCGGGGTGATGAATGATGGTCACGGCCTCGCGGGTGGAGCCGTCGACCGGGGCGCTTTGCACGCGGTCCTTTGCAAAGGCGAGCGCCTGTTGAAAGGCGCGTTCGGCAATGCCGACCCCTTGCAGGCCCACGGCATAGCGGGCGGAATTCATCATTTCGAACATATAGCTGAGCCCGGCGTTTTCGTCGCCGATCAGATAACCGGTTGCACCTTCAAACTGCAAAACCGCGGTGGGGCTGGCGGAGATGCCCAGTTTGTGTTCGATGCTGACACATTGCACTGCGTTGCGCTCGCCCAATGTTCCGTCATCGCCAACCATGAATTTGGGCACCAGAAACAGGCTGATCCCCTTGACGCCAGCGGGGGCATCCGGCGTGCGGGCAAGCACCAGATGCACGGTGTTTTCCGACATGTCGTGTTCGCCGTAGGTGATATATATTTTGGTGCCGGTGATGGCGTAGGTGCCATCGTCATTGGGGACCGCTTTGGATTTCAGCAGCGCCAGATCGCTGCCCGCTTGTGGTTCGGTCAGGTTCATTGTGCCGGACCATTTTCCGGAGGTGAGATTGGCCAGATAGGTTTGCTTTTGCGCGTCCGATCCGGCGGTCAAAAGCGCCTCAATCGCGCCATCGGTCAATAGCGGACAGAGGGCAAAGCTCATGTTTGCGGCGTTGAGCATTTCGGTCGCCGCCGCACCAACGGAACGGGGCAGACCCTGACCGCCAAATTCTTCGGGGTGTTGCAGGCTTTGCCAGCCCATTTCGACAAACTGCGCATAGGCTTCGGTAAAGCCATCGGGCATGGTCACGCGGCCGGCGTTGTATTGCGCGCCGGTCTGATCGCCGGAAGCGTTGAGCGGCGCGATGACCTCGCCGCAGAAACGGCTGTATTCCTCAAGAACGGCGCCAATGTCATCGAGATCGAGCCCCTCGTATTGCGGCAGGGCCGAGATTTTGTCCCATTGTGTCAGATGGGTGATGTTAAAGAGCATGTCTTGGGTCGGGGCGGTGAACATTTTGGTGTCTCCGATTGGCAGCTGCGTTGCGCCATACATAGCGGACAAAGGGGGGCTTGCCATCTCTTCTATGGACGCAAAACTTGCAAAAAGTGACAAAGCTGCGCGATATGGGCCAATGAACAGCACAAAGACCGTTACGATATTGCCAACTGTGTCGCGGGCCTTTCTGGATGATTGGCTGGCGGTGCTGCGCCGCGACTGTTCGGCGCGGCAAATGGCGGATTTTCTGGACAAGACCGGCCTTTCGGCGGTGAACGGGGCGCGGGGGCGTGTGACCCATGATCAGATCGTCCGGCTGTATCAGATGGTCGTGGCAGAAACCGGGGACGAGATGATGGGCCTGTGCAGCCGGACGATCCGGCCCGGTGCGCTCAAACATCTGTGTGCCTCGGTGCGGGGGGCATCGTCGCTGTCTGCGGCACTGTTCCGGTTCACGTCGTTCTGGAACCTGCTGCTGGATGACTACGAAATGAGGCTGGACAATGACGGCGAGACCCTGCGCATGGCCTTGGTGCCGCGCGGGGATCAGGTGCCGCAGCGGTTTGGCCATATGTTGCTGCTCAAGCTGACGCATGGGGTTGCGTCCTGGCTGGCGGGGCGCGAGCTGCCGCTGACCTCGGTCGGGTTCTGTTTTGAGCGGCCGGAGTTCGCCGCCGATTATCCGATCCTGTTTCCGGCGGCGATCCGGTTTGGGCAGGCGCAGTCCTATGTGAGTTTTGATGCCAGCGTGGGGCCGATGCCGGTGTCGCGCACAGAGGCGGAAATGCAGGAGTTTCTGATCCGTGCCCCGCGCGACTGGATTTTCACCAGCCTGCATGAACATGCGCTGCCGCTGCGGGTGCGGGAATTGTTGCTGGCCTCAGACCGGCTGGAGACAGGATTGAAGGATACGGCACAGCGGCTGCATCTGACGCCGCGCACATTGATGCGGCGGCTGGATTCGGAAGGCACGTCCTTTCAGGGGATCAAGGATGGGTTGCGCCGGGATCTTGCGATCCGGGATTTGGCGCAAGGGGGCAAGAGCATTGAGGCGATATCGCTTGATGTCGGCTTTGCCTCGGCGGCGAATTTTCACCGTGCCTTCAAACGCTGGACGGACCTGACGCCGGGGGCTTACCGCAAGAAATCGCGGATCAGCGCCCCGGCACAGGGGTCAGGTGTCTAGCCTGCGATCCGGTGGACCACGTTGCGCCCCGGTGTCAGCCCTTGCACCTTTTCCACGATTGAGGCGGCGTCGATGCCGAAGTGGCGATAAAGATCGGCGATGGTGCCGGTCTGGCCAAAGTGTTCGACCCCCAGCGGAACCGTTTGATGCCCGATCACCGAGCCGAGCCATGACAGCGTGGCAGGATGGCCATCAATCACCGTGACCAGCTTGCAATCGCGGGGCAGGGCCGACAGCAGGGTTTCTACATGGCTTTGCGCCCGTGCATTGCCGCGGGCGCGGGCCCGTTGCGCCGCCGTCCATCCCGCATTCAATCGGTCGGCGGAGGTCACGGCCAGCACGCCAACATCGCGCCGCCCTTCGGCAATGGTGCCTGCGGCCTTGATCGCCTCGGGGGCGACGGCCCCCTGATAGGCGATCACCACCTCGCAGTTCGGCCCCGGTTTGCGCAGCCAATAGGCCCCGTCAATCGCGCCTTGGCGGAAGTCTTCATCCACCCGTTTTCCCGGCTGTTCGATGGGGTTGGTTGTCAGCCGCAAATAGACCGAACCGCCGGTTTCATCGCGCAGCCATGTGCGTTCGTCCGGGTCGCCTTCGCCGTCTTTTTGCAGATAATCAAAGGCCCATTTCATGATCACCGCCAGTTCATCGGCAAAGGCAGGTTCAAAGCTGGCCAGCCCGTCCTGGCTCATCCCGATGAGAGGTGATCCGATGGATTGATGCGCACCGCCTTCAGGGGCGAGGGTGACACCCGAGGGGGTGCCCACGATCATAAACCGAGCGTCCTGATAACAGGCGTAATTCAGCGCATCGAGACCGCGGGCGACGAAGGGATCGTAGACCGTTCCGATGGGGATGACCCGTTTGCCAAACAGCGCATGCGACAGGCCCGCCGCACCCAGCAGAAGGAACAGGTTCATCTCGGCAATGCCCAGTTCGACATGCTGGCCCTTGGGGGTGAATTCCCATTTCGCGGTGGAGGGGATCTTTTCATTGATAAAGGTGTCGGCCTGTTCGGTGCGGGCAAACAATTTGCGCCGGTTCACCCATGGACCAAGGTTGGTGGTGCCGGTCACATCGGGGGACATGGTGACGATCCGCGCGGCCAGATCACTGTCACCCTTGGACAGGTCATCAAGGATCTTCCCAAAGGCCATCTGTGTCGAAATCTCGCGGTCAGAGGCCAAATCAATCGCCGGAACCGGCAGTTTGTCATCGGTATAGCGGCGGCGACCCTTGGCAAAGAAAGGTGCCTTGTCGAGGAAAGCTTGCAGCGCAGCGGGGTCTTGGACGGTGGCGAATTTTTCCCATTCGTCGCCCTCGGCCACGCCCATGTGTTTTTGCCATTCCGCCATCTGGGTTTTGTTCATCAGGCCGCCGTGGTTGTCCTTGTGACCCGCGATGGGCGTGCCCCAGCCCTTGACCGTATAGGCGAGAAAACAAGTGGGGCGGTCATGGTCTATGGCGTCAAAGGTTTCGGCCATGGTCTGCACGCAGTTGCCGCCGAGATTTTCCATCAGATCGGCGAGTTCATCGTCTGACCGCGCATCGATCAGCGCTGTCACATCGCCTTGATCGCCAAGCGCCTCCATCAGCCGTTCGCGCCAGACCGCGCCGCCCATAAAGGTGAGCGCGGAATAAAGCTGGTTCGGGCAATTGTCGATCCAGTCGCGCAGTTTGTCGCCGCCCGGTTCCTTGAACGCGGCCCGTTGCAGGGCACCGTATTTGACCTTGACCACATCCCAGCCGAAGGCGTCAAAGATCTGTTCGATGCGTTTGAACAGCCCCTCGCGCACCACACCGTCCAGCGACTGGCGGTTGTAGTCGATGATCCACCATGTGTTGCGCAGATCATTTTTCCAGCCCTCTTGCAGCGCCTCGTAAACATTACCTTCGTCCAGTTCCGCATCACCCACCAGCGCCACCATCCGGCCCAGTGGCAGACCGTTCCCCCAATCCTTGGCGGCGATGTAATCCTGCACCAGCGAAGCAAAGGAGGTGATCGCCACGCCAAGACCAACAGAACCGGTGGAGAAATCCACATCGTCGATGTCCTTGGTGCGGCTGGGATAGCTTTGCACGCCCTGATAGCCACGGAAGTTTTCCATTTTCTCGCGGGTCTGGTTGCCCATCAAATACTGGATTGCGTGAAAGATCGGCGAGGCATGGGGTTTGACCGCCACCCGGTCTTCGGGGCGCAGGGCGCTGTAGTAAAGGGCGGTCATGATGGAGACCATGGAGGCGGAGGAGGCCTGATGCCCGCCAACCTTGATCCCGTCCGTTTTGGGGCGGATGTGGTTGGCGTTGTGGATCATCCAATGCGACAGCCACAAGAGCCGCTGTTCGATGGTCTTGAGATGGGTTTGGTCAATCTGTGTCATGGCGGTGCCTTCTTCGGGTGCGGGCAGGGGAATGATAGATCAGTTTTCGATCTGCGTGGCGATAATGTCGCCGGTCAATTGCACAGGGTTCAGGATCGTCTGCGCATTGGGGCTATGGGCGACGGACTTGCGGTGCAGTTCGGCAAATTCTTCGGCCGTGGCATCGCCAGTGACGTGGATCTGGTAACGGATTTCTGGGAAGCCAACGGTGCTGTTGGTTGCCAGCCCCATGAACCCGCGCAGATCCAGCGTGGCGTCAAAATCAATGCGCACCGATTCAAGCTGAATGCCCTCGGCAGTGGCCCCGGCGATAAAGCTGACCATCATGCAAGAGCCCAGACCCGACAGCAGCAGCTCTTGCGGATTGGGGCCGTGGTTGTTGCCCATCAACTGGCGCGGTTCATCCGATGTCCAGCTGAACGAGCGGCTGACCTGATGCGGGCCCACTTTCATCGGTTTGGTTTCGCTGATGGCACGGGTTCCGCTTTGCCATTTGACCTCAAGACCATAGTCCATGATCGCCTCTTCGGGGGCGGCGGCGACTTCGTTTACAAATTCGCTGAGGGCGGCGGTAGGGATGGCGTTACGCATGTGCGGTGTCCTTTGCTGGATAAATGGCGGTGAGGGCCTGATCGAAATCTGCGATCAGGTCGGCGGCGTCTTCGATCCCGACCGAAAGGCGCACGCAGCCCGGATCAATACCGATGTCGGCCCGTTGCCGCGCGGTGAATGTCGCCTGCGAGGTGTTGAATGGCAGGCTGATCAGGCTTTCCACACCGCCAAGGCTGGTGGCTTGTTTCGGGATCTTCAGGGCATCAACCAGGCGCAGCGCGGCCCTGTCGCCCCCTTCGATGAAAAAGGTGACATTGCCGGTGCCGTTTTTCAGCAGGCGACTGGCGGTGTCATAATCAGGGTGGCTGGGCAGGAAGGGGTAGAACACCTTTTGCACACGCGGATGGCTTTCGAGGAATTCGGCCAGCGCCAGCGCGCTTTCTTCGTGCGCGCGCATCCGCACGGCAAGGGTCTTGAGCCCGCGTTCCAGCAAGAAACAGGCATGCGGGTCCAACGATCCGCCGTAGTTGAGCAATCGCGGCCAGATCATGTCAATCAGTTTGCGCGGGCCAGCGGCGACACCGGCGATCAGATCGCTGTGCCCGTTGAGGTATTTTGAGGCCGAATGGATCACGACATCCACCCCGTGATCCAGCGTGCGCATCGCCACGGGCGGGGCAAAGGTGGCATCGACCACCAGCCGGACATTGCGGCGTTTGGCAATTTCGGCCAGGCGCGGGATGTCGATCACTTTGAGCAGCGGATTGGTGATCGCCTCGAAATACAGCATCTGGGTGTTGGGTTGGATCGCGGCTTCGATGGCGTCAAAATCGTAGGAATCCACCATTGTGCAGGACATGCCCAGCGTCGGGAACTCTTGGTTAAAAAGGTTGAACGTGCCGCCATAAAGATCGCTTGAGGCGACCACATGTGCCCCCTTGTCCATCAGCGCCAGAACAGTGCTGGTGATCGCGGCCATGCCAGAGCTGAAAACGATGGCGGATTCGGCACCTTCAAGCGCAGCGAGCTTTTCCTGAACCGCCCATTGGGACGGGTTGCCATAACGCGAATAGATGAACCGGTCGCGGGCAAAGCCGTCCTCGACAGAACGGTACTGGCCCTCGTTCAGAACAAAGGTCGATGCCTGATAAATCGGGGTGCCCACGGCACCGGTGCGCGGGTCGTCATGGGTGCCGGCATGTACAGCAGTGGTGGAAAGGCCGGCGCCGGGCGTGGGATGCGCGGCGAGAAACGGACCCGATGTTCGGGCGCGGTTCAGGTCATTGAGCCATCCCCCCTTGGTCGAAGCAGGCGGCAGGCTGGCGTCATCGCCAAGGATCTTGGGATTGGTCATAGGTCTATTCCGATTTTGTTGGGAAAAATGGGCGCAGGAACTCCCCTGCCTGCGCCCAGTTGCTGCCTTTGGGAGGTCAGGCAGCCTGCATGTTATGTGCGCCAAGCGCCGCATGCAGATCGTTTATCAGGTCCGCCGCCCCTTCGAGGCCAACAGACAGGCGCACCAGCCCTTCGGCGATGCCATGTTCGGCACGTTCCTCGGGGGTGTAGGTCGAATGGGTCATGCTGGCGGGATGCTGGATCAGGCTTTCGGCATCGCCGAGGCTGACCGCCCGCTGGATCAGGGTCAGCCGGTTCATCATGGCAATGCCGCCCGCCTTGCCGCCCTTGACCTCAAAGGGGATCATGCCGCCGAAATTGGCCATCTGGCGTCGGGCCAGATCACGCTGGGCAAAGCTGTCGAGGCCGGGATAGCTCACGCTAAGCACGGCGGGATGGGCCTCAAGCGCCTGCGCCACTTCTGCGGCGGTTTTGCAGTGCCGTTCCATGCGCAATTCAAGCGTCTTGATCCCGCGCAGCAGCAGCATCGCGGTCATCGGTGACATCACAGCGCCGGTCATGTCTTTCAGTCCCACAAGGCGGATTTGGGTGATGTCCTCAAGACTGCCGACGATCAGACCCGCCACAACATCGCCATGGCCGCTGAGGAACTTCGTCGCCGAATGCACAACGATATCCGCCCCATGTTCGAGCGGTCGGGTGATCACCGGCGTGGCATAGGTGTTGTCGACCACCACCTTGGCCCCGGTGCGACGGGCGATCTGTGAAATCGCCGCAATATCCACCAAACGGTTGTTGGGGTTCGCGGGTGTCTCAAAATACACGATCTTGGTTTTTTCGCTGATCGCATGGGTCAGGTTGTCGGGGTTGGTCATGTCCACCAGCGTCACCTTGACGCCAAAGCGGGGCAAACCGTGGGTCATGAACGCAAAGGTGCAGCCATAGAGCGTTTTGTCGATGATTACCTCATCACCGGCCTCAAGAAACGACCAAAGGGTCGAGGTGATCGCGCCCATTCCGGAGGCGGTGCAAAGGCCCGCTTCGCCGCCCTCAAGATTGGCGATCCGCTGTTCGAGATGATCCAGTGTCGGGTTGGAGATGCGCGAATAGAAATGCCCCTCCTTTTCCCCCGCAAACATCGCGCCGCCGGATTCGGCCGTGTCAAAGGTGAAGGTGGAGGTCATGTAGATCGGCGGGTTCAACGCCCCCTGATGGGATTGCGGATCATAGCCGTGGTGAATGGCGCGAGTGGAAAAATCATAGTCAGTGGAACGCATCGCAGTCTCCTCGATTCTGAAAGCATTATCAGCTAGGATCAGGGGTCATTAGTTGCTATGTTGTGCTGTGATTTCATGAATGTTGGAATAAAATGCCAAAACTTGACGCGATTGATCGAAAAATAATCCGTGCGCTGCAAGCCAACGGACGGATGACCAACCTTGACCTTGCGGCCGCGGTTAACCTGTCGCCATCGCCTTGTCTGCGGCGGCTGCGCCTGCTGGAGCAAAGCGGCGCGATCACCGGCTATAGCGTGGATGTGGACGCGCAGGCCTACGGGCTGCCGGTGACGGTGATGGTGCGGATCACGCTGGACAAACACACCAAGGATGTTGTGGGCCATTTCGAAGATCAGATGAAACGCATTCCCGAGGTGCTCGAATGCATGGTGATGACCGGCCTGTCGGATTACCTGCTGCGGGTCGTGGTGAGCGATCTGGAAGGCTACGAACGGTTTGTGCGCGAACGCCTGCACCCGATTGGCGGGATCGGGTCAATCGACACCAGTTTTGTTTACGGGGTGGTGAAGCGGACACATGTGTATCCTGAGGTGGGATAGGGTTGATGGGGTTTGTTACATAATGTGAATTACGGGGTTTTGATGCGCCGCGCGGGCACCCTCGTGACGCTGCGTAAATCTGGCCGGTTCTGGGCCTTGATATAAGCTGAAAACCATACCGCAACGGGCCTTGCCTTGGTCTGGTGTGAAAAATGCGGAACTTAGTTCCGTTATGCGGTATTGGCAGATCCCTCTTAACTGCCTAACCTTTGGGTAACAGAGTCGCACCTCCGGGGAGGGATGTGCGTAAATCTGCAATGGGAGGACAACATGCAGACCACAAGGTTGCTGCCATGACAGCGATGACACCAGAAGCGGCGGTGCATCACGTCATTACAACAGATCCGGTTTTTGAAGTTGGGCTGGCAGAGGTGCGCGGCGTCACGTTCCGCGCGTTCAAGAACATTCCCGGCACTGTGCCTGCGTTGATGGCGGCAGGGCATGCGCGGCATGGCGATGGCGCCTGGGACTATCTGGCCTATTGCGATGAGACCCTTACCTATGACCAGTTCTGCGCCGCCGTGCATCGGCAGGCGGATGCGCTGATCCAGCAATTGGGCGTGAAGCAGGGCGACCGGGTGGCCATTGCCATGCGCAATTATCCCGAGCTGTTGATCATGACTTTGGCGATCTCCTCCATCGGGGCGGTGGTCGTGTTTGTGAACGCATGGTGGACCACCGAGGAGCTGGATTACGCCCTGCGCGACAGTGCAGCCAAGGTGATCTTTGCCGATGGCCCGCGGCTTGAGCGGATGTTGCCATTGCAAAAAGAACTGGGGCTGACACTGGTTGGCGTGCGCGACGGTGAAGGCAAGGGCGATCACAGTTTTGCCGATCTGGACGCCGCTGCCACAACCAGCGCCGCGCCACAGGTTGCCATTGATACGGACGACGATTTTGCCGTGATGTATTCCTCCGGCACAACCGGCCATCCCAAGGGCGTGGTGCAAACCCACCGCAGCGCGGTGAACGCGGTCTTTAGTTGGCTGATGCAGTCGGTTGTGGCGCCGCTGATAGACCCGCCCGCGCCAGATGCACCTCCGCCGCCGCGCCCTTCGGCACTGGTGGTGACGCCGCTATTTCATGTGACCGCCACGCATCCGCTGTTTTTGCTGAGCCTGCCTGCGGGGGCCAAGATCACGATGATGCACAAATGGGATGCGGCCGAGGCCGTGCGCCTGATCCGCGACAATGATATCACCCGCTTTCTCGGGGTGCCCACGCAATCGGCCGAACTGATGATCGCCGCGCGCGAAATGGGCGAGGCCCTGCCAACGCTGGATTATATCGGATCGGGCGGGGCCAAACGGCCCGCTGCGCAGGTCTCCCAACTGGTCGAAGCTTTTCCAAACGCAGGCGTGGCAACCGGATGGGGCATGACCGAGACCAATGCCTTGGGCATCGGCATGATCGGGGATGACTACGCCGCCCGCCCCGAGAGCGCCGGCAAGTTGCATCCCCCCGTACAAGAGCTGCGGTTTCTGGATGATGACGGAAATGATGTGCCTGTCGGCCAGATGGGTGAGATCACCGTCAAGAGCCCGGCCAACATGCGCTGTTACCTGAACAAACCAGAGGCCACCGCCGAGGTGCTTCAGGACGGCTGGCTGCGCACCGGTGATCTGGGCACGATTGACGCCGATGGCTATGTCACCATTCACGACCGCAAGAAAAATATCATCATCCGGGGGGGCGAAAACATTGCCTGTCTGGATGTCGAGGGCGCTCTGCACCGCCATCCCGACGTGTTGGAGGCGGCCGCGTTTTCCGTGCCTGATGACCGTTTGGGAGAGACCGTGGGCGCCGCTGTGCAACTGCGCAATGGTGCCAGCCTGTCCCATGCGGATATGGCAGCGTTTCTGGACGGGCATCTCTCCAAATTTAAGATACCCACGCATCTTTGGGCACAGCGCGACGTGCTGACCCGTGGTGCGACCGACAAAATTGACCGGCGCGCGATCCGTGCGGCCTGTCTGGACAACCAAGAGGCCAAGATATGATGACCCCGACCGAAGAGCAAATCGGCAGCTATATCGCCGCATCCGGCAAAGCGGCGTGGGAGGTTCCGGGCCTGCCCGCCGATACCCCCCTGCGCCCGATCAAGACCGTTGGCATCATCGGCGCCGGCACCATGGGCGGCGGCATCGCGATGAACTTTGCCACCGCCGGTTTTCAGGTCAGGATTGTTGAAACCACGCAAGAGGCGCTGGACCGCGGCCTTGCGGTGGTGCGCGGCAATTATCAGCGCAGTTCCGACAAGGGCCGCTTTCCCCTGGACGAGGTCGAGGCGCGGATGGCGCGGTTTGACGGGCGTCTGGCGATTGCCGATCTGGCCGATTGCGACCTGATCATCGAAGCGGTGTTTGAAAACATGGAGCTGAAGCGCAAGATCTTTACCGAACTGGACGCGGTGATGAAGCCCGGTGCGATCCTGGCCACCAACACCTCGGCGTTGGACATCAATGAGATTGCCAGCATGACCAAGCGCCCCGAAGACGTGATCGGGCTGCACTTTTTCTCCCCCGCAAATGTGATGAAGCTGCTGGAGATTGTCCGCGCCAGACACACCGCCGATGATGTGGTTGCCACCTGTATGGCGCTGGCCAAAGACATCAACAAGATTGCCACGCTGGTCGGGGTCTGCCCCGGATTTGTCGGCAACCGGATTTTGTTCGCCCGCCAAATTCAGGCCAACAAATTGGTTTATCAGGGCGTGATGCCATGGGATGTGGATGCGGCGCTGAACCAGTTCGGTTTCAAGATGGGGCCGTTCCAGATGTCTGATCTGGCTGGACTGGATATCGGGTGGTCCAAGGGGGCCAAGACCGACAATCCGATCCGCGACGCCCTGTGCGAGCTGGACCGGCGCGGGCAAAAGACCAAGGCGGGCTTTTATGACTATGACGAAAACCGCCGGCCGATCCCTTCGGATGTGACGGCGGGCATCATCCGCGACATCACCGGCGCGGAGCCGTCCAAGATGAGCGCCGATGAAATCATCGAGATCTGCATCTACCCGATGATCAACGAGGCGGTGAAAATCCTTGAGGAGAACAAGGCGCAGCGGCCCTCTGATGTAGATGTGGTCTGGCTCAACGGCTATGGCTGGCCCGCCGACAAGGGCGGCCCAATGTTTTATGGCGATATGGTCGGCGCACAGGCGGTGCTGGACCGGATGGAAACGCTGGGTGCCGAAGATGCCGCATTTGCACCGGCGGACAGCCTGCGCAAACTGGCCGCAGAGGGCGGCAAATTCACTGAAATATACACTGGGGGGCTCAAGGTATGAGTTACGAATTCATCAAGACCGAGAAACAGGGGCATATTCTGATTGTCACTATGAACCGCCCCGATGTCTACAACGCGGTGCATGTGGATATGCACAACGAGATGGCCGATTGCTGGGACGCTTTTGCCGCAGATCAGGATCTCTGGGTTGCGGTTCTGACTGGCGCGGGGGACAAGGCGTTTTCTGCGGGCAACGATCTTAAGGCCACGGCGGCGGGCGGCTCCAAGAAAGAGATGACACCATCAGGCTTTGCCGGCCTGTCCGCGCGTTTCGATCTGGAAAAACCGATCATCGCGGCCGTCAACGGTTTTGCCATGGGCGGCGGCTTTGAAACCGCGCTGAGCTGCGACATTATTCTGGCCTCCGAGAATGCCAAGTTTGCCTTGCCTGAAGTGAAGGTCGGCTTTTTCGCCGCCGCCTCCGGTGTGCAGCGCCTGTCGCGCTATATCGGCCGTTTGGCCGCGCAGGAGTTGATGTACACCGGCCGGACCATCAGCGCGGCGGAAGCCCTCGAATTGGGCTGCGTCAACGCGGTGCATCCCCATGACGAGCTGATGGAAAAAGCCATGGAAAAAGCCGAACAGCTTTGCTCTGTCTCGCCCTCTGCGGTCAAGGCGACGAAACGGGTGCTCAACGATATGTACGCCCGCGACGGCATGCAGCAAAGCATCGGTTATTCCCGCGAAGTGATCGCCGATCTGTCCAAAACCGAAGATTTCAAAGAAGGCGTGAACGCCTTTGTCGAGAAACGCGCACCCCAATGGGTGAACAAGTAAACCACGCCAAGGAGGCACAATATGTCCGATAGCAATTCGCCACTCAGCCTGAACAATCTGGAAATGTCTGACAAGGCCAAGCCACTGCTGAACGCCGTGATCAAACACATCCGCGAAAACGTCGATCCGATTTCCGAAGAGTTCCACCGCCTTGCCGACAGCAACGAAAACCGCTGGTCCTATCACCCCCGCCAGACCGAGCTGATGGAAGGGGCCAAGCAAAAGGCCCGTGAAAGCGGTCTTTGGAACTTTTTCCTGCCCAATGCCGAAACCGGAGAAGGCCTGTCCAACCTCGACTACGCCTATATCGCCGCCGAGTTGGGTAAAAACCCGCTGGCATCCGAGACACTCAATTGTTCCGCGCCGGACACCGGCAATATGGAAGTGCTGGAACGGGTCGGCACCCAGCAACAGAAAGACACCTGGCTCAAGCCCCTGCTGGCCGGTGAAATCCGCTCTGCCTTTGCGATGACAGAGCCGGACGTGGCCTCTTCGGATGCCAAGAACATCTCGACCTCCGCTGTGCTGGAAAACGGCGAATGGGTGATCAACGGTGAGAAATATTACATCTCCGGCGCCGGTGATCCGCGCTGCAAGATCATGATCGTGATGGTCAAAACCTCCCCCGATGCCGAAGCGTTCCGCCAGCAAAGCCAGATCCTTGTGCCGATGGACACCCCTGGCGTCGAGATCCTTGGCCCGATGCATGTCTTTGGCCATGACGACGCGCCGCACGGGCATATGCACATCAAGTTCACCAATGTGCGCGTGCCTGAGGAAAACATGCTTTGGGGCGAAGGGCGCGGCTTTGAAATCAGCCAGGTCCGCCTTGGACCGGGCCGTATCCACCACTGCATGCGCTCCATCGGGCAGGCCGAAAAGGCGCTGGATCTGATGATCGAACGCGGGCTGAGCCGTGTGGCCTTTGGCAAAAAGATCGTCGATCTGGGCAAGAACATGGAAACCATTTCCCGCGCCAAGATCGAGATTGAATCGATGCGTCTGCTCGTGCTGAAAGCCGCCAAGGCGATGGATGTGCTGGGCAACAAGGAGGCCCGCATCTGGGTGTCGATGATCAAGGCAAAGGTGCCAGAGCAAGTTTGCGATATCATTGATCAGGCGATGCAGGTGCATGGTGCCACCGGCATCAGCCAATGGTCGCCCCTGTCCGGCATGTATGCCCAGCAGCGAACCCTGCGTTATGCGGACGGCCCCGATGAGGTGCACCACCATGTAATCGCCCGCCATGAGGTGAAAACCTACCAGGACAGCAATTCGCGCCAGACCGCCGCCAAGGCCCATACCGAGGCACGCGGTTCTGCGGGGTTCATGGGATGAGCGATCTGTTTGATCTGACGGGAAAGGTCGCGCTGCTTACCGGCGCGTCCAAAGGCATGGGGCTGGCAATGGCCACCGCCCTTGCCGATCACGGCGCAACCGTGGTGATCTCGGCCCGCAAGCAAGAACAGCTGGACGAAGCGGCGGCGGGCATCAATGCCCGCGGCAAGGGCAAGGCGATCGCAGTGGCCTGCAACGTCGGCTACAAGGATCAGCTTCAGGCGCTGGTTGATCAAACCCGCGAAGAGGCGGGCAAGATCGACGTGGTCATCGGCAACGCCGGGGTGAACCCCTATTACGGCAAGACATCGGAAATTCCCGATGACGCTTATGACAAGACCATGAATGCCAACGTCAAATCCAACCTCTGGCTGGCCCAGATGGTCGCGCCCGACATGGTCGAAAAGGGCGGGGGATCCATGGCGTTCACCTCTTCCATCGGGGCGTTCAAGCCTTCGGTTATGCTGGGCACTTATGGCATGTCGAAACTGGCGCTGATCGGTCTGTGCCGGAACTTGGCGGCAGAGTTCGGGCCCAAGGGTCTGCGCTTTAACGCGATTTGCCCCGGCCTTGTGAAAACCGAATTCGCCCGCGAGTTGTGGGACAATCCAGAGGTCGAAAAGCGTATCAAGGATGAAATACCCCTGCGCCGTCTGGGCGAACCGGAAGATTTTGCCGGGCTTGCGGTATTTCTTGCCTCCGATGCCAGCAAATACATGACCGGTCAGGCGCTGACGGTCTGTGGCGGCTCTAACATGTGGACCTGAGATCATGGATGTAAAAGACAAAATCTGTGTTGTGACCGGCGCGGCCAGCGGCATTGGCCGGGCGCTCTGTGTGGCGTTCAAAGATGCGGGCGCGGCGGAGGTGGTCTGTGTGGACCGCAACGGCGACGGTGCGGCAGAGACCGCAGAAATGGTGGGCGGCGCGGCCTATACCGTGGATGTGGCCCGCGAGGATCAGATCAAGGATATGATCGACAGCGTAGAGCGGGACATTGGCCCGATTGATCTGTTCTGGTCAAACGCCGGTATCGCCGTGGGCGGCGGGATGGACACCCCCAATGACGAATGGCAGCGGGTCTGGGACGTCAACGTGATGTCGCATGTCTGGGCCGCGCGGCATCTGGTGCCGTTGATGGCGGCGCGCGGCGGGGGTTATCTGCTGAACACCGCATCGGCGGCAGGTCTGCTCAACCAGATCGGATCGGCCTCTTACGGTGTGACCAAACACGCCGCTGTTGGCCTTGCCGAATGGATCGCGATGACCCATGGCGACCAAGGTATCAAGGTGTCCGTGCTCTGCCCCCAAGCGGTGCGCACCGAAATGACCCGCGGCCACGAGGACCACGTCGCGGCGATCAACGGCATGATGGAGCCCGAGCCGGTGGCGCAGATCTGTTTGCAGGCGATCAAGGACGAGACATTCCTGATCCTGCCGCATCCAGAAGTGCGCGAGTACATGAAGAACAAGACCGACGATTACGACCGCTGGATCGGCGGCATGCGCAAGCTGAACCGCAAATTTGGCGGCATGGACATGTAACAGACAGAAGAGTTGGCCGGGCCAAACCGACCAACCACAAAAGAAAGGAACCGCCGATGATCGGCTATGTAACCCTCGGCGTGAACGACATGAGCCGCGCCAAAGCATTTTACGGTGATCTGCTTGCGGACAAAGGCGCAAAGGTCGTGATGGATCAGGGCCGCCTTGCCTTTGTCAGCGCCGGGCGCGGCCAGCCAATGCTGGCAATCTGCGAGCCCTACGACAAAAACGATCCCGCCCCCGGCAATGGCACCATGGTGGCCCTGACGGCAGACAGCAAAGAACAGGTCGATCAGCTGCACCAAAAGGCGCTGGATCTCGGCGCGACCTGCGACGGGGCACCCGGCCAACGCATCCCCGACCGGTTCTATGGGGCTTACGTGCGTGACCCGGACGGCAACAAGCTGTGCTTTTTTGTCTTTGGCTGATCTCCAGCCCCATATCGGCCCGCATGTGACGCTCGATAACCCTGCCTTTGTGCATGGCACTGCGCAGCTATACGGCAAGGTCACCATCGGGCCGGGCGCATCTGTCTGGCCCTATGTGGTGACCCGCGCCGAAATGCACGAGATCATCATCGGCGCGCGGAGCAATATTCAGGACCACGTGATGATCCATGTCGGCACGGCATCCGGCACAATTGTGGGGCAGGATTGTTCGATCACCCACCGCGCGGTTTTGCATGGTTGCGAGATTGGCGACCGGGTGTTGATCGGCATTGGCGCGACGATCATGGACGGGGCCAAGATCGGCAGCAATTGCATTGTTGCGGGTCATTCCATCGTCACCGAAGGGTCGGTATTTCCCGACAATTCCATCATCGCAGGCAGCCCGGCAAAGCGGATCAAAACCCGCGACAACAGCGCGGCAAATCTGATGAACGCCAGGTTCTATCATCTGAACGCGCTGAACTATGCCAAGGGGATTGATCGTTTGTCGCCTGAGGATCTCAAAGCCCTGCAATCCTGAGGCCAGACGTAGAAAAAGGCGTCAGGAGCTTGGACCGAGGTCCGCACCAAGCAGCCGAAACTACCATCCTGACGCCTTCCTAAACAGAGCTTCCCGAAGGTCCCCCTATTCAAATGCTCGGGCTCTATGAGCCGTTGCAAGCGGGATCAATCCTTGCGGATCGTCCCCCCAACCAGCAGCTGTCAAAGACCGCTACCGGACACGCGATGGCTTTTTCACCGACTTCCCGAACCGCTCAAAAGACCGTTTCGTTTCGCCCAGCGTTCCGTTGCTATCAACACGGGGTTCGGTTTGGTTTGACCCTCTCCTTGCCCGCTCCAACCTCGAAAGACCCTCGCGTCCCGCTTGGGGTCTTGCGACCCTTCGCGTTAACTAAAGACTGGCACCCAACCCCTGAGTCGCGCAAACAAAAAATCACGCAATTGCGCAATTTCTTGGGGATAACCTATTGGAATAACTTGTGTATTTCCTGTGGGGAAGTGGGTTTTGATCCCTGATCCCAAAGGCTTGGCACCTTGGGGATAACTTTGCCAATTATGTGCGTTTTACGGGTCGCATCAGGCCTTCTTGGGCCACGCTGGCCACCAATTGCCCGTTCTGGCTATAGATTGCGCCACGATTAAACCCTCGTGCGCCGCCTGTCCATGGGGCATCGAGATCATAAAGATGCCAGTCGGAAAATTCGATCGGCGCATGAAACCACATAGCGTGATCCAGGCTTGCGGTCATCACATTGCCCTTGAACCAGGTCAGCCCATGCGGGCGCAGGGAGGATCCCAAAAGGTTCATGTCAGAGGCATAGGCCAGCAGGCAGTGTTGCATCTGCGGTGACTGCCCCTTGGCCGCCTCCATCCGAAACCAAAGCTGGTTCACGTCGCTTTCCACCTCGGGGTCGAACATATCACGCGGTGCCACCTCGCGCAGTTCAATCGGACGCTCGCGCAGGAACTCTTCGCGGTATTTCTCCGGGATACGGTCCACATAGGCTTCGCGGGTTTCGGCCCGTGACGGCCAATCCTCGGGCTTGCCAACCTCGCGCATCGGGTGCTGATAATCCCAACCGTCCTCTTGCACATGAAACGAGGCCGAGAGGTTGAAAATCTGTTTGCCATGCTGGATCGCCACAACACGGCGTGTGGTGAAGCTGCCGCCATCGCGGGCGCGGTCCACCTGATAGATCACCGGAATGCTCGGATCGCCGGGGCGGATGAAATAGGCGTGCAAGGAATGGCACAGCCGGTCCTCCACCGTGCGATAGGCCGCCATCAGGGCCTGCGCGATCACCTGCCCGCCAAAGATCCGCGTGGTGGTTTCACCGCCCGATCCAAGTCCGCGAAACATATCCACCTCAAGCTGTTCGATGTCCAAAAGCTCAAGCAGTTTGTCGGCAACGGATGTCATGGGCTGGCCTCAGGCGTTGGCCCGTGCGTTGGCATAGGCGATAAAGAAATCAAAGCTGTCCGGATTGGCCATGGAATCGCGATTGACAACCATGTCCGGATCACCGCCAAGCAACAGCTTTTTGACCGGAACCTCAAGCTTTTTACCCGACAGGGTGCGCGGCACCTCTTTGACCTCGACAATCTCGTTGGGCACAAACCGCGCCGAGACCTGCGCCCGGATCGCCGCGTTGATCTTGTCTCTGAGCGCATCATCCACCGCACCGCCCTGCGCCGGCACCACAAACAGCGGCATAAAGCTGTCCTTGCCCAGAAATTCCAGATCGACCACCAGTGAATCCAGCACCTCGTCCAGCCCTTCAACCGCCTGATAAATCTCGGCGCTGCCAAGGCGCAGGCCCTTGCGGTTGATCGTGGCGTCCGAGCGGCCATAGATCACACTGGCCCCGCCTTCATCAATGGAAATCCAGTCCCCGTGCCGCCAGACACCGGGATAGGTGTCGAAATAGCTTTCGAACAGGCGGCTGCCGTCCTCGTCCCCCCAAAAATACAGCGGCATGGAGGGCAAAGGTTCGGTGCAAACCAGCTCGCCCACCTCGCCGACCAGTTCGTTGCCGAGCGGATCGAACGCCCGCACCGCATTGCCAAGGGCGCGGCATTGCATTTCACCTGCCCTGACCGGCATGCCCGGATGGCCCACCACAAAAGCCCCCGCCAGATCGGTGCCGCCTGACAGCGGCGCAAGCCAAACGTCGGATTTCACATCGCTGTAGATCCAGTCATAAGTATCGCTCGACAGCGGCGATCCGGTTGAGCCAAGCGAGCGCAGCGCGGTCAGGTCAACCGCCTCACGCGGGATCAAAGCGGCCTTCATACATGTGCTGAAATAGGCCGCCCCCGCCCCGAAAAACGTCAAGCCCTCATCGGCGACAAAGCGCCAGATCACTCCCATATCGGGATGGTTCGGTGCCCCGTCAAACAGCGCCACACGCGCCCCCTGCCCCAGCGCCATCCACTGCGAATTCCACATGATCCAGCCCGACGACGTCAGCCAGCAGTAGCGGTCCTTGGGCGAGATATCCTTGTGCAGGGACTGCTTTGCCGCCTCCAGGATCACTCCGCCATGGCCATGCACAATCGGCTTGGGGTTGCCCGTGGTGCCGGAGGAATAGACAATCCATAGCGGATGATCAAAGGCCACATGGGTGCTGGCATATGCGCCGGTGCCATGGATCAAATCATCCCATGCCACATGGCCGCCCGGAAGATCCCCCGCCACGGCAACGGTCACAAAATGATCCACCGACGGCAGCGCCGCATTGATCTGCGCCAGAACATCGCGGCGGTCCGTCATCTTGCCCGCATGCATATAACCGTCCTGCGCGATCAGAACCTTGGGTTCGATCTGGGTAAACCGGTCCAGGATCGCAACATGGCCCATATCCGGCGCACAAAGTGACCAGACCGCGCCAAGGCTTGCCGTCGCGAGAAAGGCAATCAGCGCTACCTCGGTATTGGGCAGGATGGCAACAACACGGTCGCCCTTTTCCACGCCCATACCGCGCAGATGATCGGCGACAGAGGCAACCTGATCGCGCAATGCGCCCCAAGTCAGTTCACTGCGCCCAAAGGTTTCCGACTGCACAACCAGCGCAATCTCATCGGGCCGTTCATCGGCATGTTTGAGGATTTGATCGGCATAGTTCAGCCGTGCACCGGGGCACCATTCTGCGCCCGGCATCTGCCGTTTGGCGATAAAGGTCTCGGGCTCTTGACTGGCGCGCACGTCAAAGAAATCCCAGATCGCGGACCAGAACCCGTCAAGATCCTCAATGCTCCAACGCCACATGGCGTTGTAGTCCTCAAACGTCAGGCCGCGGTTGTCCTGCACCCAGCGTTCAAACTGCGCCATGGTCGAGGCCGCTGCACGTTCCGGGCTTGGGGTCCAAAGGGTCTTGGCGGTCACATCAATGCTCCATGTACCAACGCCTTAAGCTGCGGACGGGCGGGATAGGAACTGCTGGGCGACAACTGGGTAAAGAACACCACGCTCAATTCCTCCACTGGGTCTATCCAGAAAAAGGTCGAGGCCATGCCGCCCCAGCTGAAATCGCCCACCGATCCGGGGCTGCGGGCGCGGCCCGGCTCCAGCACCACCGCACCCCCAATGCCAAAGCCCATGCCCTCCATCGGCTGCTCGGCAAAGCTTTGCGGGCCCATGGAGGCGATATCCCCCGGCAAATGGTTGCGCATCATGAAGGCCAGCGTTTTGGGCGACAAAAGCCCCCGCCCGCCTGTGCGCAACATCTCGGCAAATTTCATATAGTCGTCAATCGTGCCAACCAGACCGCCACCGCCCGAATGCATGGAGGCGCTGAGGAATGGCGATTTATCCGCATGATCTACTTGCCGCAGCGGATCGCCACCCGTCTTGGCCGCGTTCAGCGCAAAACTGTCACCGGCCAATGGCGTATACAGCGCGGCAAACCTCTCCACTGCATGAGGCGGCACGGAAAAGCGGGTTTCGTGCATGCCCAAAGGTTCGAGAATTTCCTCTGTCAGGAACTGATCCAGCGTTTTGCCCGACACCACTTCGATCACCCGGCCCAGCACATCAATGCCCACCGAATATTCCCAGCGGCTGCCCGGACGGAACGCCAGCGGCAGCGCGGCGACGCGGTCGGTCATCGCGGCCAGCGATCCCTGATCAGGCTTGAACAACAGATCCTCGGCGTCCATCGCCCGCGCCAGAATGCCGGGGTTGAACGGATAGCTGAGGCCCGACGTATGGGTCGCCAATTGATGCAGGGTCGGCGGGGCGCAGGGTTCGGTCTGCGATATATCCGCCGCATCCGGTATCAGGCAGCGCATGTCGGCAAAGGCGGGGATGAACTCTGACACTGGCGCATCAAGGTGAAACAATCCCCGCTCCGCCAGCATCATCAGCGCCACCGAGGTGACCGGCTTGGTCATCGAATAGATCCGCGCCACGGTGTCGCGCTCAAACGGCAGGCCTGCCGCCATGTCGCGCATCCCGCAGCTGTGGAAATATTGTTCCGCGCCGCCCTTTGCGATCAAGACCGAACAGCCCGCGAAACGGTTCCTGTCCAGATATGACTGCATCCACGCCCCGATCCGGGTCAGCCTGCCTGCGTCAAATCTGCTCATCTTTGGATCCGTTCCGGGGTGGTTTAGACTTCCAACCATTCTTTGCGCACATCGTCACGTGCACGCAACTCTGCCGGTGTGCCTTCGAACACGACCTGCCCGTGACCCATGACATAGACGCGGTGCGCAATGTCCATGGCGATGGCCAGCTTCTGTTCCACCAGAAGGGTCGAAATTCCGCGATTGGCGATCTCCTGCAGCACCTCGGCCACCTTCATCGTCATCTGCGGGGACAGGCCCTCTGTCGGCTCGTCAATCATCACGAACTCAGGATCACCCATCAGCGTGCGGCACATGGTCAACATCTGCTGTTCACCGCCCGACAACACCGATGCCTCAACATCCGCGCGTTCGTTCAGGTTCGAGAACATGTCGAACATGTTTTGCATCGACCAGCGGCCCTCGCCATCCCTCTGCCCCGGCTTCAGGCCAAGAATCAGGTTTTGACGGGTCGTCAGACCGGGGAAAATATCGCGGTTCTCCGGCACATATCCGATGCCCATATTGGCAATTTCAAAGGCTTTCTTGCCCGCGATCTCCTGGCCCTTGAACTTGACAGAACCTTTGGGTTCAACCTCGCCCATCACCGCCTTGCAGGTGGTGGACCGGCCCACGCCATTGCGCCCCAAAAGCGCGACAATCTCGCCTTCCTGCACGTTCATGTTCACACCCTGAAGGATGTGCGACTTGCCATAATAGGCATGCATATCTGTGATTTCGATCATCAGTGTTCTGCCTCCAATGCGGCACCCAGATAGGCCTCTTGCACCTTGGGATCTGCGCGGACGTCTTCGGGTTTGCCCGTCGCAATGATTTCGCCGTAAACCAGCACGCTGATCCGATCAGCAAGGCCAAAAACCACGCCCATATCATGTTCCACCATGATCAGGGTTTTGCCTTCGGTGACCTTCATGATCAGGTCGGTGATATAATCGGTTTCCGAATGGCTCATCCCGGCGGTGGGTTCATCCAGCATGATCACATCCGCGCCACCCGCGATGGTGATCCCGATCTCCAGCGCACGCTGTTCGGCATAAGACAAGGTGCCTGCCGGCAGGTTGCGCCGTTCCGACATATTGATCTGCTCAAGGATCGCCTCGGCCCCTTCGGTCAGGGCGCGGCTGCGGTTCACCAGGTTCCAGAAGGAATACTTGTACCCCTGTGACCACAGCAAGGCGCAGCGCACGTTCTCGAACACCGTCATCTTTGGAAAGATATTGGTGATCTGGAAAGACCGCGACAGACCTTTGCGATTGATCTGATAGGGTTCCAGCCCCGCCAGATCCTCGCCATGCAGTTTGACCGTGCCAGCGGAGGGTGGAAACCGTGCCGTGATCAGGTTGAAAAGCGTCGATTTGCCCGCACCGTTTGGGCCGATGATCGCATGACGTTCGGCCTTGCCAATCGACAGATCAATCCCGCGGATGATTTCAGCCTTGCCAAAGCTTTTCTTCAGCCCGGTCAGTTCAAGTGCTGCTGTGCTCATGACGCACCTCCTGCCGTATTGGCCTCGTCCCATGCTTCTTTCATTGCCGGCGCGGTGGCCCGCGCCACCCCAAGACCCACAGCTGCGACAACCCCCGCGATCAGCCATGGCAAGATCGTATGGCTGTCAAAGGTGGTCCAGAACAGGGTCATCTCATTGTCACCCTTCGCCCCGTGCCGGAAATGGAAGGTCATTTCGATCAACGCACAAACCCCGAGGATGCCAATCGCGCCCGGCACCAATGTCTTGATATAAGGCACAATCAATCCGCTGGCCTTGCCCAGCCTCATGGCGGGCACATGCATCATCATCAGGCCGGCCAGACCGCCGGGGAAGAACATCACCGTCGCCAGGAACAGCCCGCCGACATAAATCGCCCAGAGATCCGTTTGCAGGCTCAGCACCGTTTGCAGCAGGGTAAAGGCGATTGCCCCGATGATCGGCCCAAAGAAGAACCCGACACCGCCCAGGAATGTCACCAGCAGGATCACACCCGAAGAGGCCGCGTTGAGGTTTTCTTCGGTCAGGATCTCATAGCTGATCGCAAAGAGCCCGCCTGCGATACCGCAGAAAAAACCCGACGCGCAGAAGCTGTAGAACCGGACCCAGCGTGCGGAATAACCAAGGAACTGCGCCCGCTCTGGGTTGTCGCGCACCGCGTTGGCCATCCTGCCCACTGGCGTGCGCGAAAACAGATACATCAGCGCCGCAGACAGCATGAGCCAGAAGGAGATCAGATAATAGACTTCGATCTGCTTGAGGAACTCGACCCCGAAAAACGGCAAACCATAGGTCCGGTCGCCCGAGATACCTTCTTCGCCGCCAAAGAAGGCCACGATGATCACGGAACAGGCCGCAATCAATTCGCCCACCCCAAGCGAGATCATCGCAAAACGCGTGCCCGCGCCGGAGGTCGAGAACGACCCGATGATCATCGCAAAACCCATGCCGAACAGACCGCCGAACAGCGGCAGAAGCGGCAGGGGGAAGGCAAGGCCGAAGTCCTCGATATAGTTCATAAGGTGCATGCAGAAGAACCCGCCAAGGCCCATGTAAACCGCATGGCCAAAGGACAGCATGCCCCCCTGCCCCAGCAGCATGTTATAGGCCAGGGCAAAAACCACCGTGATCCACATCTGGTTCATGATCGTCAGCGCCGAATTGGACGTGAAGATATAGGGCATCACCAACAATGCGATGGCCGCCACAATCCATGGACCAAGGGTCAGTGTCATCGAACCGGCCCGCATCCGCTGGGCTGGTTTGCTCGGATCTGTCTTCAGCTGATCGTTCATGATTCACGCTTTCCGAATAGGCCCGCAGGGCGGAAGATCAGGATCAGCACCATCAGGATATAGGGCAGGATATCTGCAATCTGTGGGCTGGTGACGGTCCAAAGGTCGCGGAACATGTTGTCACTCAGGTTTTCGGGTGTGGCGATGCCGATCCCGTTCAGGATATCCGACATCGCGATGTTGTAGGATTTGGCAAAGGTGGTGATCCAGCCGATCAACAGCGAGGCCACAAGCGCGCCCCAAAGCGATCCGAGACCGCCAATCACGATCGTCACAAACACGATAGAGCCAAGCACAAAGGCCATGCCCGGAAAGGTGCCGAGAACCGGCCCGGCAATCACACCGGCCACACCTGCCAATGCCGTGCCAACGCCAAAGACACCCATAAAGATCAGCGGCACATTGTGACCCAGCGCCTCGACCGTACGCGGATAGCTCAGCGCGGCCTGAATGATCATGCCAACCCGTGTCTTTGTCAGGACATAAAGCAGCCCCATGAAGATCCCGACCGAGATGAAGATCATAAAGATTTTGTAGGCCGGGATCGAATTGCCCGCGATGGAGAAGGCGGTGAAATTCAGGATCTCGGGGATGTCATAGGGCATCTGGTTCTTGCCCCAGACAAATTGCACCAGCTCTTCGATCAGCAACGCCAGACCAAAGGTGAAAATCAGTTCGGGCACATGCCCGTATTGGTGGACCCGTCTGAGGCCGTATCTTTCGACACCTGCCCCCATCACACCGACGATAAGCGGTGCAATCAACAGGCCAACCCAAAACCCGAGGGCGAGGCTGATCTGATAGGCGAAATAGGCGCCCAGCATGTAAAAGCTGGCGTGTGCAAAGTTAAGCACGCCCATCATAGAGAAAATAAGCGTCAGGCCGGCGGAAAGCATGAACAACAGCAATCCGGTCACAAGCCCGTCGATCACATTGACGAGGATGAGTTCCATCAGGTCCCCCGAGGGATAGGATATTTATTTGCAATGAATTCCGCACCGCTGTCCTGCAGCGGTGCGGAAAAGAGAAAAAGAACGCTCAGGTCTTAAGGGCGTTTCATCTCGCAGGTCGTTGGGCTGTCCATCGACGCCATGGTCACTGTGGATTCAGTGAAGACACCATATCCAGAGTTGTCATAGTCAAAGTCGATGTTCTCGTTTGTGTGGACGCCAACATGCATATCCTGGATCGCCTGGTGATCCTGTGGACGCATGAAGATCTTGCCGCCCCACATGGAATCGTACTCCATGCCTTCCAGCTGCTTGGCCACGGCAACAACGTCGTCCGCTGTGCCAGCCCCTTCAATGGCCTGCGCCAACATGCCGATCACGTTGAAGATCCGGCTTTGATCGATGTTGCCATCTGGGTACTTGGCTTCAAACGCCTCGTAGGTCGCGCGGGCCTCTTCGGTAGCGATCGGGTTGATGCCGCCCTGCGAGATCAGGCGAATACGGTCCTTAGCGCTGTCACCAAAGGCCGCTGTCATACCGGAACCGGCTGCATAATAGGTAAAGATCGGGCCGTCATAGCCGTTCTCGATCACCGATTTGCCAAGGCCCAGCATGTCTGCGCCCCAGTTGCCTGTGATGATCGCATCCGCACCGGAGGCGACGATCTTGCGGGCATAGGGGGTGAAGTCTTTCACCTTGCCGATGGGGTGCAATTCGTTGCCGACGATTTCAACATCAGGACGTTTCTCGGCCAGGTTCGCAACAGCAGCGGCTGCAACGGCCTTACCAAAGGAATAGTCCTGACCGATGATATAGACCTTCTTCATGCTCTCATCAGCGGCCATCACATCTGTCAGCGCGTCCATCTTGATGTCGGCGTTGGCGTCGAAACGGAAGTGCCAGAAGTTGCACTTGTCATTGGTCAGCGCCGGATCAACCGCCGCGTAGTTCAGGAACAGAACCCGGCTGTCTGGGTTACGCTTGTTGTGCTTGTCGATCGCTTCGGTCAGCGCGTTCGCCACGCCCGAGCTGTTGCCCTGCGCGATGTAACGGATGCCCTGGTCGATCGCGACCTGAAGCTGGATCAGCGATTCTTTCGGGCTGATCTTGTTATCGAAAGGTACAATCTCGAAATTCTGGCCGCCCAGAACACCGCCCTTTTCGTTGACCATATGGTCAGCCGCAAATTGGTACTGGTGCAGGCCGTTGGTGCCAGTGCTGGCAAACGGGCCGCTCAGCGGGTCAATAAATGCAATCTTGATGTTGTCAGCGAAGGCCGCTGTGGCCCCGACGATCAACGAAAGTGCGGACACCGCACCCAACTTGGTAATATTTTTCATTTTCATCCTCCCTATGACGACTTTGGCAATATTTTTCATGAGCCCTGAGCCGCTTGGAAAGACTTGCATACCCCCATCCAAAGTCAAGGCTGTTGGCAGGGCGGGCCGGTCCGGATTGGGCAGGGATTTCAAGTCACTGACACCCCTCGCAGGTGATCAACCCGCACCACCGGGCCCCGCAGAAGCATGAAAGCTAACCCTTTGAAAAAAATTATTTTTTCACTGTTTCGCAAAGGGTTTCAGGGCGCGAAACGGCTGTTTGGGGGCGGCAATCGGGTGGAACAAACCCAGAAAAACCGCGCAAAAATGCGCCGTTTGATCACTTTTATTTCGCCTTGGCCGCACAAAGTGACGCTACGGAAAACGGAAGAGATTTAGAATTTGTTCCGCTAAGCGAAACTGTGATCCGTGACCGCTGTTTCGATTCTTGGCGCTCCGGCTCAGCGTCGGACGCTGATTGCCTCGGCCGCCTTGATCAGAAGCGGCGCATAGACGCTTTCCAACTGACGCTTTTTCACCCGGAACGACGGTCCGCCGACGTTCAGCCCGTATGTCCGTGCACCGGTCAGTGAGAACACCGGCACCGCGATGCCGTTTACGTCGCTGCGCCAGCGCCCGTAACCGGTGCAAAACCCCTTGTCGCCAAATTCGGCTTTCGCCTCGGCAAAATGTGTCCGGCCCTCTGCCTCGACCTCCGGATCCTGGCGTCCGGCAATTTCGAAAACTGCCTCGCGTTGATCGTCCTCCATGCCCACAAGGATCGCCCGGCCAATCGCCGAATGAAACACCGGCAACCTTGACCCCACGCGGATCGAAAGGGAGACCCCTTCGGAAGAATTGGCCGTGGCCAGATAAACCACATCCAGCCCATGCTGTTCGCCCAATGCCACGGTGATATAGGAGTTTGGCCCGCGGCGCAGCGCCTGCATCTCTTGCTTGGCGCGGTCGATGATGTCCATCGACGCCAGCACCCCAAAGCCAAGTTGCAGCACCCCCGCGCCCAGACGGTAGGTGCCGACCCGTTCATCGGCCACCAGATACCCCAGTTCGCACAGCGTATAGGTCAGCCGCGAAATCGTTGCCTTGGGCAGGCCGGTGCGGTCTGAAAAGTCACTGTTGGTCAGCGAGGGTTCATTGTCACGATAACACCGCAGAATCTCCAATCCACGGGCCAGAGAGGTCACGAAATTCCTGTCTTTGCTCTCTGCCTGATCTGCGTCCATACCGTGCATCGCCCTACCCCCGCTTTAGCGCATCCAACCCGTGTTGCGCAAATACCGGCACATATTGTCCCAGCTTGATCGCTCTTTCAGGGTTCGACGCATTGCCGTCAATGGCGCGTTTGAGAACCCCCTGGATGATCCCCGCCATGCGGAAGAAACAAAACCCCAGATAATAGCCGAAATGATCAATTCCGTTCAGGCCGCGGCGCTGGCAATAGGCGGCGATAAACTCCTGATCGCTGGGCAGGCCAAGCGCGGCGCGATCCAGCCCGCCCATCCCGCGCCCTTCGGTGCCTGTTGGCATCTGCCATTGCATGATCACCCCGGCCAGATCCGCAAAAGGATGGCCAATCGTGGACAGTTCCCAATCCAGCACCGCACGGCACTGGGTGCCAGTGGCATCAAACATCATGTTGTCGATGCGGTAATCGCCATGCACCAATGTGCGCTGCCCGTCATCTTCGGGCCGCTCCGCCACCAGCGCATCCATCAATTGATCCATCGCCGGCACCGTTTCGGTTTCCGAGGCGCGGTACTGCTTGGACCAGCGGCCCACCTGCCGCTCGAAATAATTGCCCTCAGGGCCATAATCGGCCAGCCCGACCGCATCAATATCCACCTGATGCAAGGCCGCCAGCACGCGGTTCATCTCGTCAATGATGGCGCCGCGATCGGCATTGCTAAAGTCCGGCATTGCCGGGTCGGTGATGTTGCGGCCCGCGACCTGCTCCATGATGTAAAACGCCGATCCGATCACATCGTCGTCCTCGCACAGCAGATACATCTTGGCGACTGGCACATCCGTGCCCGCCAGCGCCTTTTGCACCCGGTATTCACGGTCCACCGCATGGGCCGATTTCAACAAGACCCCAGGCGGTTTGCGGCGCAGCACGTAATTGTCCTTGGGAGTGGTCAAAAGGAACGTCGGGTTCGATTGCCCGCCCTGAAACTTCGTCACCCCTGTCAGCCCTTCAAATCCGGGCAGATGCTGTTCCAGATAGGCGCTGACCGCCGCTTGATCGAGTGTTTGTGTGTCCACGCTCATCCCCGTTTCTCTAACTATAGCTCAGCAGTTTTGCGCCCGCCGCAGAGGCAAAATGCGGCGTTGCGTTAAATTCATGCAAGGAAAACATCGGCCCTGAAAACATAAATCGCGTCATGGCGGTGTTCTTGATTTGCAAGTTCAGTTGCATCATCTGCCGCGCAGGCGCGCCAAGGGCCGTGGCTGTCATCTGGCCAATCACCCCGCCGGAACTGACCACCAACACCCGTTTGGCCTTTGTCTTGGTCACAAATTCCCGCGCCGCCTCAACACGCGCGGCAAATTCGGCATAGGTCTCGCTGGCCCCGTCAAAGGCCGCATCCTGCCAGTCAAAAACTGTCTCGCGCAGGGTGCGGAAATGGGTTTTGCGATCACCCTTCACCACGTCCGGCACCTGCCCCTTGAACCGCGCGTTCAGCAGATCAGCAAAGTCATATTCGTTCAGCCCGGCATGTTCTTCCGCCGCGCCACCGTCAAACCCCATGGAGGTCAAGGTATCCCTCTGCCGCTTTAGCGTGCCGGTGACCAACCGGTCCGGCACCCATCCGCCATCGCGCAGCATCTGGCCCACTGCCGCCGATTGCTGGTGGCCCAGATCCGACAGCACATCATAGTTGTCCTGCCCAAAGGAGGCTTGCCCGTGGCGGATGACCAGCAGCTCGGCCACTAGGTGAACTCCGCCGCCAGCTTCTGACCCGCCGCCAGATATTCCGCTTCCATCCGGTCGACGATATCCCCCGCAGGCCCGACCGATTTGATCGCGCCAATGCCCTGGCCAGAGCCCCATATGGTTTTCCACGCCTTTGGTTTTTCGCGATCCTGGCCAAAGTTCATCGAAGAGGCATCCGCCGTCGGCAGGTTGTTCGGATCCATCCCCGCCGCCTCAACCGACCCTCTCAGGTAATTGCCCCAAACCCCGGTAAAGAGCGAAGAATAAACGATATCTTCTGCACCAGAGCCGACAATCATATCTTTGTAACCCTGATCGGCATTGGCCTCATCCGTGGCGATAAACGGCGATCCGGTATAGCCCAGATCCGCCCCCAGCGCCCGCGCCGCCAGCAGGGCCTCGCCCGTGGCAATGGCACCCGAAAGGGCAATCGGCCCGTCAAACCAATCGCGGATTTCCCGTACCAGCGCAAAGGGCGATTGTGCTCCTGCATGCCCGCCCGCGCCCGCCGCCACGGCCACCAAACCATCTGCACCCTTTTCAATCGCCTTGCGGGCAAATGTGTTGTTGATCACGTCATGCAAAACGATGCCGCCGCAGGAATGCGCCGCCTCGTTGACCTCCACCCGCGCGCCCAGAGAGGTGATCCAGATCGGCACTTTATGTTTGGCACAAATCTCCAGGTCGCGCTCCAGCCGTCCGTTGGACCGATGCACAATCTGGTTCACCGCATAGGGCGCAGCGGGGCGGTCCGGGTTGGCCTGGTTGTGACGATCCAGTTCCTCGCGGATCCGGGTCAGCCATGTATCAAGCAGCGGATGCTCCCCCTCGCCTTCCCGCGCGTTCAGGGCCGGAAAGGATCCGACGATACCGGCCTTGCACTGGGCGATCACCAGTTCGGGCACCGAAATGATAAACAGCGGTGAGGCAATCAGCGGAATGCGCAGCCCTTGCAGCGCCTTGGGGAGATGGGAATCGTCACGCGGCATGGGGGATCCTCCGGCATCGTTCATGTTCACAGTCAAGGGGCGGGAAAATCCGCCCCGCTTGTTGGCAAATCGCATCACAAAGGCGACTGGCAGGGATCGCCAGGCATCACCACTCCAGTTTCAGCCCACGCGCCTTGGCAGCGTTCAGAGCATACTTTCGCGTCTGGCTAAAGGCATCGGTCATTTCCACATGGCCCGCCGGATCGGTAATCCGGTCAAACTGGGCCGCGACTGCCTCGGGTGTGTTGTCCTCGTCCATCAGGGTGATGCCCGTGCTTTCGTAGACCTGCGTCTGTGAGAAACTGCCGGCCCCCGCGCCAAGGATCACCCGGCTTGGTCCGTCATCGCTGACCAGATAGAGCAGCCCCGGCGTGATGGTCTCGGGCGCCAGCAAGGCCTGCGCCTCGGCCGGCAGCAGATCTTCGGTCATCCGCGTTGCCGCCGTGGGGGCCAGCGTGTTCACCCGAATATTGTCCCGCGCCCCTTCCAGATGCAGCACATTCATCAGCCCCATCATCGCCGCCTTGGCCGCCCCATAGTTGGACTGTCCAAAGTTGCCGTAAAGCCCCGAGGCAGAGGAGGTCAGCACAATACGCCCGTATTTCTGCTCCCGCATGATCGGCCAACAGGCATGGGTTACATTTGCCGATCCGATCAGATGCACATCCACCACCTTGCGGAAATCGGCCATCTCCATCTTGGCAAACGTCTTGTCGCGCAGAATGCCTGCGTTGTTCACCACGATGTCGATGCGGCCCCAAGCGTCCATCGCTTGGGCGACCATATCCTTGACGCCAGCCTCGTCCGACACATCCGTGCCATGGGCCATCGCTGTGCCGCCCATGGCGCGGATCTCGTCCACCACGGCCTCTGCCGCTTCGGAAGAGGCACCGGACCCGTCCCGCGCCACGCCCAGATCGTTGACCACAACCTTGGCGCCCCGTTCCGCCAGACCCAGCGCATGGAACCGGCCCAGACCGGTGCCCGCACCGGTGACAATCGCAACCCGTCCGTCAAACCTGATCTCGGCCATCAGTGCAGCGCCTGTTCAAAGATGTTCGGCCCGCTCATCACGTTGATGCCGCCGCTGACTGGAATAATTGCGCCGGTGATGTAACTGCCCCCCTGCCCGCAGAGGAACAACATGCAGCCTGCGATATCCTCATCGCGGCCCACACGTTTCAACGGCACATCGTCGCCCACCTTGCTGCGCGTGGTCTCATCTGCCGTGGCAAAGGCCGTCATCCGGCTGACAAACGGCCCCGGTGCCAGCGCGTTAACGGTCACATGATGCCCGGCCAGTTCCTTGCCCAGAATGCGCGTCATGTGATGCACCGCCGCCTTGGACATGGAATAGGAATATGCGCCATCGCCCATCTCCCGCTCGCCCATGACAGAGCCGACATTGACCACCCGCGCCGGATCATCCGCCGAGGAAGACGCAATCAACATAGGCAACAGCTTCTGCGTCAGATCGAACATGCCCGCCACGTTGACGTTCATCACCTTTTCCCAGGCATGATGCGGAAACTGGCCTAGGGGCGCGCCCCAGGTGATCCCGGCATTGTTCATCAGGATATGCAGGCTGTCTGTGTGCGATGCCACTTCGGCCACCAGCGCATCAATGCCCGCCTCGCTGCCGACATCGCCGACAAATCCGATCGCCTTGCCAGACGCCCCCAGCGCGTTCAGCTCCTCGGCCACTGCAGCGCAAGCGCCCTCTTTACGGCTGGCCAGTAAAACCGTCGCCCCCGCGCGGATCAACCCTTCGGCGGCCATGCGCCCGATGCCGGTCGCGCCCCCTGTCACAAGGGCGGTCTTGCCCTCAAGACCAAACAGACTGTTGATATCCATCCTCAGAATCCTCTCAATGCTGCGACCTGTTCGGCGTGATAGCTGTAATCGCCCAGCCACTCCGCGCCGACCCGCGCCCGTTTCATGTAAAACCCCATGTCAAAGGCATCGGTCATCCCGATCCCACCATGCATCTGCACACCCTCCTGCACGGCAAGCTGCGCCGTGGCGGTCGCCCGCGTCTTGGCCAGTGACACCGCCAGCGCGGCGTTTTCGGGATCATGGTCCAGCATCCGCCCCGCATGCAGGATCGCCGAAGCCGTCACCTCGATCTCGCACCACAGATGCGCGGCGCGGTGTTGCAACGCCTGAAAGCGGCCGATCTCGATGCCGAACTGCTTGCGCTCTTTCAGATAGCCAACGGTCATGCCAAAGGCCCCCGCCGTCAGCCCCGACATTTCTGCCGCCAACGCCGCCTGTCCCGCCTGAAGCGCCGGGCGCAGGACATCCATCGCCTGATCCACTGTGCCCAGCAGATCATCACCGGTCGCCTCGACATCCTCAAAAGTGATCCGCGCCGCATCGCGGTCGTCAATCATATTGCTGGCATCGCGGGTCACACCCGCGCGGTCTGCGGGAATATCAAACAGGCTCAGCCCGTTGTCCGTCCGCGCCAGAACCAACAGCCGGTCGGCCAATCCGCCATCAACCACGAACTGTTTTTTCCCGGACAGGCGAAAACCGTTGCCATCGGGTTTGGCCGTCATTTGCACCGCGTCAGGGTCGAATTTCGCCCCCTCATCCACCGCAAGGGCATAGGTCACATCGCCGGTCGCAATCTTGGCCAATGCCGCCTCGGCCCGTGCATCGCTGACCTGCCGCAGCGCGGTTGCGGCAATCACTGCCGTGGACAAAAACGGGCTGACCACCAGGGTCTTGCCCATCTCATGCGCCAGCACATTTGCCGCCGCCGACCCCATGTCAGATCCGCCCGCGCTTTCCGGCACCAGCACCCCGGCCCAGCCCATTTCGGCCATCTTCTTCCACAGCTCCGGATCATGGGTCTTGCCCGCATCGCGCAGATCCCGCAGCGCCTTCACCGGCGCTTCGCTGTCCAGAAACCCACGGGCGCTATCGGCCAACATGGTCTCGTCTTCGGTCATCACTAGTTTTGCCATGTCTCTACCCCGGAAGCCCCAATACACGCCGCGACACAATCGACAGCATTACCTCGCTGGTGCCGCCCTCAATTGAATTGGCCTTGGTCCGCAGCCAGTCACCGGCGCGATTGCCCAATGGTCCGTCCCACTCCAGCGCATCACTGCCGCCCGCGTTCATCAACAACTCATGCCGCTGTTTGTTCAACTCGGTGCCCATGTATTTCAACATCGCAGAGGCATCACCGGCCCCCTGCCCCGCTTCGGATTGATCCTTGTACCGCTCCAGCGTCAGCCCGATGGCAAGCGCATCAATCTCGCAGCGCATCGCGTCTGCGCGCAAAGTCGCGTCCGTCAGACCTTCTTCGCCCGCGCTTTCCGCCAGTATGGCACCCAGCGCCCGGCCCCCGCCCGACAGGCCAGCCCCGCCAGCCGAGATCATTTCCCGCTCATGGGTCAGCAAATATTTTGCCACATCCCAACCGCGGTTTTCCTCGCCAACGATCTGGTGCTTGGGCACCTTCACATCCGAGAAAAACGTCTCGCAAAACGGCGAAATGCCCGAGATCATCTTGATCGGCCGCGTTTCGACACCCGGATCGTTCATGTCGATCAATAGGAACGAAATGCCCTTGTGTTTGGGCGCGTCCTTATCCGTCCGGATCAGCGCAAAAATCCAGTCGGCCTTGTCCGCATAGGAGGTCCAGATTTTTTGCCCGTTGACCAGCCAATGATCGCCCTGATCCTCGCCCTTGGTCTGCACCGATGCCAGGTCGGACCCCGCGCCCGGTTCGGAATAGCCTTGGCACCAGCGGATCTCACCACGGGCAATCGGTGGCAAATAATGCAGCTTTTGTTCATGCGTGCCAAAATGCAGCAGCGCCGGCCCCAGCATCCAGATGCCAAAGCTCTGCAAAGGAGACCGCGCATTGATCCGCGCCATTTCCTCGTGGAACACTTTTTCTTCGTCGCGGTTCAGCCCCGCGCCGCCATATTCCACAGGCCATGTTGGCACGGTGTAACCCTTGGCCGCCGCCCGCTCCAACCAGTCTTTTTGCGCAGGCGAGGAAAACGTCCATTGCGTCCCGCCCCAGCAAATCGCATCCTCGGACATGCCCCCGTCCCGCATTTCTTGGGGACAGTTCTCTTCAAGCCAGCCGCGCAGCTCCGCACGAAAGGCTTCAACGGTCTGGTTGCCGCTCATTTTGATTTCCTCCCTCAGGCACAGCGCAAGTCACGCTGCGTCAGTTCCGCATAGCAGAATTGCATTTCGAAATTTGATTGACAAGACGGAACGCTACGTCCCCTACTGACCGAAATTTCGGCAAAGGAGACGCCCCGATGAAAGCAATGCTAAGCAAAGAGGTCGGAGGACCAGAGACGCTGGTTTTGGAGGAATTGCCCACGCCAGAGCCGAAAAAGGGCCAAGTGCGTGTGCGCGTTCATGCCGCCGGTCTGAACTTTCCCGATACGCTGATCATCCGCGATATGTACCAGATGAAGCCGCCCCGTCCCTTTGCGCCGGGCGGTGAAATCGCCGGAGAGGTCGAGGCGCTTGGCGAGGGGGTCACAGAGGTTGCCGTGGGCGACCGCGTGCTGGCGCTCACCGGTTTTGGCGGCTTCGCCACACATGTTCTGGCCGATGCCAAACAGGTCATCAAAATCCCCGACGCCATGCCCTATGAGGAAGCCGCCTGCCTCATCCTGACGTACGGCACCTCCCATCACGCCCTCAAGGACCGCGCCGCGATCCAGCCGGGCGAATCCCTGTTGATCCTGGGTGCCGCGGGCGGTGTCGGCGCCGCTGCAATTGAACTGGGCAAGGCCGCAGGCGCGCGAGTCATCGCCGCCGTATCCTCCGAGGAGAAAGCGCAGTTTTGCCGCGATCTCGGCGCGGATGAAACGTTGATTTACCCCCGCGAGCTGGACCTTGACGGGCAAAAGGAATTTTCCTCCCAGATCAAGAAACTGGCGGGCGGCGAGGGCGTAGATGTGGTCTATGACGCGGTGGGCGGCAATTATGCAGAACCGGCCGTGCGCGCGCTCGCGTGGAAGGGCCGCTATCTGGTCGTCGGCTTCCCCGCTGGCATTCCCAAGATCCCGCTGAACCTGACCCTGCTCAAAGGGTGCCAAATTGTCGGCGTGTTCTGGGGCGCTTCCACTTTGAGGGAGCCGCAAGGACATGCCGAGAACATGTCGGACCTTTTCAGAATGTACGCAAGCGGCCAGATCAAGCCGCGCATCTCGGCCCGCTTTCCGCTTGAAAACGCGGCAGAGGCGCTTGAGTTGATGCAGGATCGCAAGGTTCTGGGTAAAGTTGTCGTGACTGTCGCCTAGACCCCGAATGGCGGTGCAGTCTCACATATCATGCGCTGGGTTGCGCCCTCACAGGTGGGCGCAATCATTGAACCCGCGCACGATCATCTCCTCGCCATGCACCACCAGCCTAGAAATTGATCCATTGGCCGCGCCACTGAACGAAAAGGCCCGCGCACCCGTGGCCAGCGCCAGCGCCGCGCCAACAACTCCGCCATGCACAACCACCGCAACCAGCTCATCTGCATGGGCCGCCGCAATCCGCAAAAGCCCGCGCCGCACCCGCGTCTGGAATTCTGCCGTGGTCTCTGCGCCGGGCAGTTCGCCCCATTCATGCCGGTCCCGCGCCCGCAGAATGGCCGGATCGCCTTCTGCCGCACGAAACCGGAATTCGCCGCCATCCCAATCGCCCAGAAACACCTCCCGCAAATCGGCCTCGACCCGTGGCCTCAGGCCCAGATGTGCCGCCAAGGGGGCCGCGGTCTGATGGGTCCGCTGCATCGTCGTCACATAAATCGCATCAATCGGATGATCGCGCAGCCGTGCCGCCACCGCTTTGGCCTGCGTATGGCCTTCGGGCCGCAACGCCGGATCGCCTTGCCCGCCCACCATCGGAAAATTCTGACCGCGCACTGCCGCCTGTGTCTCGCCGTGCCGGATCAAAATCAGGTCCGCTGCGCCTTTGGGCGGCGTGAACCGGTGTTGTCGCATCTCGTTACTCATAAATCCCCCGCTGACCTCAGCGCAGCTTAACCGCAAGGACAAACCCATGACAAACCGACAAATCGTGATCGCCGAACTGCCCACAGATGCCCTTGGCCCGGAACATTTCACCATGACCGAAACCGCCACGCCAGAACCCGGCGCAGGTGAGGTGCAGTTGCGGGTGATCCTCATGTCCATCGACGCCGCCAACCGGTCGTGGATGAAGGGTGCGACCTACCGCGCCGCCGTACAAAAGGGCGATGCCATGCCCACCTACGCGATCTGCGAGGTGATGCAATCCAACAGCCCGAAAATCTCCCCCGGTGACATCGTCGCGGCAGAGGCGACATGGTCCGACGTGATTACCATGCCTGCGCATAAAGTGATGAAAATGCCCAAGGTAGAAACTCTTTCCCACCTGATGTCGGTCTATGGCATCGCTGGCAAAACCGCCTATCACGGGTTGATGTCCATCGGCCAACCTGTTGCGGGCGAAACCGTGCTGGTCTCTGCCGCCGCCGGGTCTGTCGGCGGCTATGTCGGCCAGATTGCCAAAGCGCTTGGCTGCCGCGTTGTCGGTATTGCGGGCGGGCCTGAAAAATGCGCCTGGGTTACCGATCATCTGGGCTTTGATGCCTGCCTTGATTATCGCGCTCCGGGGTTCTTCAAGGCATTGCGTGGTGCCTGCCCTAATGGCGTGGATGTCTATTTCGACAATGTCGGCGGCACGGTGCTTGAGATGGCGCTGAACGTGATGAACGAACGCGGGCGGGTGATCTGCTGCGGCGCGATCAGCCAATATGACACCGAAAACCCCACCGGCCCGCGCAACCTGCCCGGTGTTGTGGTGGTCAAACGGCTCAAGATGGAGGGTTTCATCGTGATGGACTTTGCCCACAACGATGCCAAATGTCTGCGCGCGATGCAGCATTGGGTTGGCACCGGCCAGATCAAGGTGACCGAGGACATCGTTGATGGTCTTGAGAACGCGCCGCAGGCTTTGATTGGTTTGTTGGCCGGTGACAACAAGGGCAAGCGCATGGTGCGCGTGTCCGCCGATCCATCATAAGGGAGGCGAAAATGTCCGCATTAGAGACCGCTTTTTCAAGTGCCGAAGCCCGCCTCGGGACCGAAGTGGGCGTGTCAAACTGGATCACGGTAGACCAGCCGATGATTGACCAATTTGCCGAAACCACCTTTGACACTCAATGGATTCACGTTGATCCCGAACGCGCGGCGGCAGAGACGCCTTTTGGCGGCACCATCGCCCATGGCTTCCTCACGCTCTCGCTCGCCAGCCGCTTTGCCTATGATTGTTTTCCCATGCTGCCCGGTCAGGTGATGGGCATCAATTACGGCATGAACAAGCTGCGGTTTCTGATGCCAGTGCGTGCCGGGGCGCGGTTGCGCGGGCGGTTCACGCTTCAGAAAGTCACCAAGCGCAGCGCGACAGACCTGTTGCGTGAAAACTTGCTGACCATTGAAATCGAGGGCGAAAAGACCCCTGCCCTTGTGGCAGAATGGCTGGGTCTGGCGATTTTCGAGGATTGATCAGCGCCAGTCGAAAAACTTTGGCCCCGCCTGGGCCAAAATCTTTTCGGCCATTTCACGCCCTGCCTTTGCGCCATCCTCGATAGGACAGCGCAGGGCGTCACTGATCGCCTCCGACCCGTCCGGGCGCAACACTTCACCGCGCAGGAACAACCCGCCGCCGTTCAGTTCCGCCAATCCGGCAATCGGGGTTTCGCATGACCCGTCCAGCGCCGCCAAAAAGGCCCGCTCTGCTGCCAAACGCTGGCCCGTTGGTCCGTCATGGATTGCCGCCAGCATATCGGCGACCCGTGTGTCATTTTGCCGCCGCTCGATCCCGATCGCGCCCTGCGCCACGGCGGGCAGCATCAGCTCGGTCTCAATTGCGGTCTTTGGCACATCGGTCATATTCAACCGGTTCAACCCCGCCATCGCCAGAAACGTCGCTTCTGCCACACCTTGATCCAGCTTCATCAGCCGGGTTTGCAGATTGCCGCGAAATTCCACCACCTGCAGATCAGGTCGCCGCAGCTTGAGCTGGGCCTTGCGCCGCAGGCTTGAGGTGCCAACCACCGTGCCCGCGGGCAGATCTTCCAGCGCCTTTGCCCGCGGCGAGATAAACGCATCGCGCACGTCCTCACGGGGCAAATATGTCTCTAACACAAGGCCATCAGGCTGATAGGTCGGCATATCCTTCATCGAATGCACCGCGATATCAATGCGCCCTGCCGCCAGATCTTCTTCGATCTCGCGGGTGAACAACCCTTTGCCACCGATCTCTTTCAAGGGCCGGTCAATGATCTTGTCCCCGGTGGTTTTGATCACCACAACCGTGAAAGCCTCAAACGGCAGATCAAACGCCTTGGCCAGCCGCTCGCGGGTTTCATGCGCCTGCGCAAGCGCCAGCGGCGATCCGCGTGTGCCAATGTTCAACGGGTTCTGCGGGGAAGGAAGATCATATGTCATGGCGCTTTCGTACCCCTGTACACTCAGGCTGACAACTGTTGTATGTGGCGACACGAAAAAGCATGATGCAGCAGACGACAAAGCCGGAAAGATCCCCATGACACAGACCAAAACAATCCTGCGCGCATTGGCGGGCGAAACACTGCCCACGCCGCCGATCTGGATGATGCGCCAGGCAGGCCGTTATCTGCCGGAATACAAGGCGACGCGGGCACAGGCCGGTGATTTCCTGTCGCTTTGCTATAATCCCGAACTCGCGGCTGAAGTGACGTTGCAACCGATCCGCCGCTATGGCTTTGATGCGGCGATCCTCTTTGCCGATATCCTGTTGGTGCCTCAGGCACTGGGTGCCGATCTGTGGTTTGTCACCGGCGAAGGGCCGCGCCTGTCCACCATCACCACGGAGGCAGAGCTGAACGCGCTCAAACCGCTGGACGATATTCACGAGACCCTGAACCCCATTTATGAAACTGTGAAAATCCTCTCTCAAGAGCTTCCCAAAGAAACAACGCTGATCGGCTTTGCCGGTGCGCCCTGGACCGTTGCCACCTATATGATCGCCGGACGCGGCACCCCGGATCAGGGGCCAGCCCATGCGCTCAAGGCCGAAAACCGCGCCGTATTTGACGGCTTGCTGGACCGGATCACAGAGGCAACCATTCATTACCTTTCTGCCCAGATCGCGGCGGGCGCCGAGGTGGTCAAACTTTTCGACAGCTGGGCCGGATCTTTGCAAGGTGCTGATTTTGAAAATTATTCGCTCAAGCCGATGCAAAAAATCACCCGGGCACTCAAGGAAAAACACCCGCAAACGCCCATCATCGCCTTTCCGCGCGGTGCGGGCGAACGCTACACCGGCGCCCATGCCGCCATTGGCGCCGATTGTATCGCACTCGACGATGGAGTGAGCGCCGCTTGGGCCGCCGAAAATGTGCAAACCGCCGGATGTGTGCAGGGCAACCTTGCCTCTCGGCATATGGTGACGGGCGGCGATGACCTGATCCGCGAAACCCGCCAGATCGTCGATGCGCTGTCAGGTGGGCCGCATATCTTCAACCTCGGTCATGGCATCACGCCGGACGCCGATCCCGCCAATGTGCAACTGATGATCGACACTGTGCGGGGCGGCTGACGCCCTGCATGGGGCTCAGGCGCCCATCTTGTCCCAAAATTCGACGATGGCGTCGAAATTGATCGCGGACATTCAGCCGTAGCGCACAAAATCGTCGCGCTGGTGGGTTTCTTTCAACTGCGACAGGAACAACCGCTTGTCCGCATCCTGCTGCGTCGGGGTCGGTGCCGCTGCCAGAGCCCGCACTTTTTCCAGCTTGGCCGCCCGCGCCGCACCCAACCAGGGGCTGGATGTCAATGGCGCGGCTGCCATGGTGGCCGAAGATCAGTTCGCGGCATGGTATCGTGACATGGACAAGCACTCAGGTTGAAATAAGGGTAAGCCCCAGCGGATGGGGCTCACCTCAGTTTCAATGCCAGCGGGCGATATTGCCTGACCGTCGCTGACGACGCCTTAGAGGGCTTGCACGAAAACAGAAAATTCAATCTTAACGGGAAAACTCTCTGAGTTAAGGAATATATCTCCCATTCAAGGCGTAGTCTGGCATTGCCAACTTGTCTGTATGTTTCGCTTCGCCTAGAGGCCCTGCATGAAGATCCTGACCGACATGCCACGCCTGAAGGGCTTCCGTTTTCCACGTGGAGTCATTTCCTACGCTGTTTGGGCCTACCACCGGTTTGCCCTCAGCACCGCCGATGTCGAGGATCTATTGTCGGAGCGGGGTGTGACGGTCAGTCGCGAGACGGTTCGCAAATGGGTGAACCGGTTCGGGTCACACTTCGCGAAGTGCGTGAAACGGGAGCGGCCCGCCGCCAACGACAAGTGGCATCTCGATGAGGTCGTGATCCCGATCAATGGACGAAAATTCTGGCTTTGGCGGGCTATCGATGCCAACGGGGACGTCCTGGAATCCTTGTTCAATCGCAGCGAAATGCGAAGGCCGCTCGGCGCTTCGTTCAGCGGATTGTCGACCGTTTTGGTGATCCGCGTGTTGTGATAACAGACAAATTGCGCAGTTATATCAAACCGATCAAATCGCTTGCGCCGCGCGCTGACCACCGGGCGCACAAGGGGCTGAATAATCGGATCGAAGGATCACATCGTCCAACCAGAAAGCGCGAGAAGCTGATGGGGCGGTTCAAATCGCCACGCCAGGCGCAAAGGTTTCTGGCAGATCATGACCAAATCAATGTCATCTTCCGCCCTCGTCGATATCGTCTCTCCACCAAATCCTACCGCCACGCTCGCAACGATGCTTTCCATCTTTGGAAAGGCTATGCTCTCGAGATGACCGCCTGAAGTGCGAGAAAGAACATCAATGCAAACTCGGCAAAACAAGTTGGCAATGCCGTTCCTAAAGGTAACGCTCGACCAGATCACCTTCTCAGCAAGATTGTTCGATCTCGGCGGACTCGACCAACGGTATCGTCGTCTTGTTGCAGATACCATCGATGACAAGCGAGCGCCGGAACTAATCTCGGCGGTTCTTCGGCATGGCGCACTGGAACGAGGCGATGCGCAGATTGTGCTCAAGACGTCCGAGCGTACTGCTCGCAACACGCTGAGTAAACTGACCGCCGCCGGATACCTGACTTCCGCCTCGCCGAAGACGCCAGTTCGGTTGGCGTTTCCGTTGGATTATCGAGAGCGGCTCTTTCCAAACCTCTTCGGAGATGGTGATCTGACTGTGTGATTTTCGTTAGTCAGCGCTCTGCGTAGGAAAGCGGGCCCAGGGAGAAGGTAGACGAATCCCCTAAGCAATGAGTTCACAGCTGTGAACCTGTCTCCTGCGCGACGAAACAAGACGCAGTTCACAGCTGTGAACTTTTCATGCAGCGTCCTTTCTCATAAGGGCCATGATCATGGGACCACAGGAGAATTCACCGAGCGCAGCCTTTGCAGACAGCGACCGCAAATACCCACCAGGTGACCGGATGTCGCCGAAGCGTTCCAACATTGCCAAGATGACCACCGATGCCTCTTCCGGGCCCATGTACTTTTTGGCCTCATCCCACGCTGAAGAAGAGACGCCCATCATAGGTCTTATTACATCGGCAACCCTTACTAGATCATGCCAGTGGCGCACAGGTCGTTCAGCATAAGTTCGGTATTCAGAGCAAGCGGCCAAAACGAGACCGAGGGGTATTCTAGGTAGATTGTTGTCGACCGAGACAGGCTCATCAGTACTACCCTCTGCAACCAGTGCTGTCGCTGGATCGGAGGCACTGCCCTCGCCCTGCGCTTTTTCTAAGCGTGGTTCAAAATCATAAGAGTCTTTATTTGAATTCTGATAGTGCTGCTCATTTGTGACTTCATTGGTGCTCATATCTTCCGCTTGCACTGGTTCCAACTGGTCCCTTATGGCGTTCAGGGCTTCGGACAACGCAGTTTCGATCTGCTGCAACTCGGCAAAGTCGAGTTTGCGGCGAAGGTCGCGCGCCGTCAGGACGCAGAGGTCGGACGCCTGGTCCCACATCGCGCGGTCAGGGCGCAGAGAGCGGCCGTAGTCGACGAGACCCGCAAGATCACGGCGCATGAGGCTTACAGTGGACCTGAGCCGCTTGTAGCGCTCCTCCGCAGCACGGACAGCCTCTGCGGCTTCGCACACTTCGCCGAAGCGTTGGGCGAGGGGGGCCAGATCGAAGCCGAAAGCGATCTTTTCGTCGCCATACCGGCGCGCGTAACGCTTGCCATTGGGACTGTCGCGACGCACGACGAAACC
Organism: Sulfitobacter sp. M368; assembly: GCF_025141875.1. NCBI lineage: Bacteria > Pseudomonadati > Pseudomonadota > Alphaproteobacteria > Rhodobacterales > Roseobacteraceae > Sulfitobacter > Sulfitobacter sp. M368. The sequence continues at coordinate 17,193 of NZ_CP081114.1, read as the reverse complement.
GGTTTGCACCAGGTTCGCCAGATGCCGCCGCATGGTTGAGCAGGGCATGCCGTTCAGGCGCTCGCAAATTGCCTTGTTGGACGGATGCACGACAGTTTCACTATGGTTCCCGCCAACGATCGTGGCCTGATGGAAACTGACCAATGCCTGAAGCACGCTCAAATCACGGTCGGACAAGCCGAAGGCGATACGGGCAGCGGCGAGTTCGCGAAGTGCTTCCCATTTGTTGACGCCGGAAGGCGGGAGGTCCTGTTGCGCCGCTGCCTGATAGTGCAGAATGGCAGCATTCATTGGTCGCCTGAAAGGCGTTACGGGGGTGTAGTCCATTTTACATTCACGAAGACAAAGAAATCACGGTCCGCGAATCACTTAAGACTTGCGAAAAACGGCGTCCGAGACTAACTTGAGAGTGCTAAGAACAAGTCAGGGTCTCGTAGGGCGGTCGCTTTGCGGGACCTTTTCTTTGGCTTTTTCGTGCCTCCTGTTTTGGTTTCTGCTCTTCCTCAGTCTTCTGAACGTTGCTTCCAGCGTTCGTGAAGTTCTTCAATCAAATCATCGACTTCAGACTCTACCCAGTCGGCAAACTTACTATTCTGCAACTCGATCGAGATCCCTTTGGCGGTGCGTTTGAGCGTGCCGCCACGTTTGCCCCCAATCCTGAGCGGCTGACTGGATGCAGCAGAAGGGGAGGGGGCCTTGGCCGGTTTGACTAACCTTGTGACAACCTTCGACACGGCCTCGAACGCCTGCACAGAGGGGTCGTCGGTCGCAGGTGCGGCATCAATCACGATGGCCACATCGGCCTTGCCATGGGTTTCCTCAGCAAGGCGGATCAGGCTGCCCCGATCCAGGTCGTTGTCCGCGATGGCACGGCCCATGGCCTCCCACCGGGGTCGGCCGATGCCGTGTGCAGCACCGATGGCGCGGATGAGGTCTGTACCGACCATGTCGGCGATGGCGATGGCCATGGACACCGAAGATTTGGTCACGGTCAGTATTTCTGCAACCTGTGATTGATTTCCAAAGCCCGACGATACGAGTTCTTGCGCAAATATCGCCTTTTCAATGAAGGACAAATCGCGGCGCGCCATGTTTTCTGAAATCTGCGCACGCAGGGCACTGTCATCATCCAGATTGGCGACCAGTGCGCGCACCTTGGCGACCTTGTCGGACTGGCGGATCGCCTCGAGCCGGCGGTGACCATAGACGAGCAGATAGCGGTCCGTCTCTGCCGGGTGCCGGCGCACAAGAATTGGTACGGTCTGACCATTCGCCTCGATTGCGGCGCGCAGATCATGCACATCCGCCGGATCAAGCCGGTCGGCCATTCGGTCGTCGACGATACTGGCCGGGTCGAGTTCCCAGACATGATGTGAATCGACCGCATCGCGGGCCGAGCGCAGCGCGCGGTTGGACGTCATCATAGGGGTTACGGCGCCAGCCTGAGGGGCAGGGGCCGGGCCACCGGCTGCGGCGAGATTGTCGAGCATCGACATCCGTTTTTTCTTGCCACTCGTCATGACCGCCCCCATGTTTTCTGAATAAGATCAGCGACTTCGTCGTTCAGCGCGTTCAGGCTTTCAAGGGCGCGATCGTAGGTCGTGCGGGTAAAGGCGCTCCGCTCGACTTCGTATAGGGTTTGCTTTGTCAGACCTGCATCGGAGATCGCCGTGGATTTGAGCATTGGCGAGTTGAGCACCGCATCGCCATACATGGTGCGCAGAAAGGCGACGATCCGGTTTTGTGGTGCATCCTGAGGTTCATAGCGTGTCAGCGCATAGCGCATCCAGTCATGGGACATGTCCGCACCGCTTTCGGCGATCACGTCCATCAGATCGGCCGTCATGCGCAGAAATTGCGACATCGACATCACGTCGAGCATTTCCGGATGAATTGTGACCAGCACGCCGGTGGCGGCAGAAAGTGCGGACATGGTGAGAAAGCCCAGTTGCGGCGGACAGTCGATGACCACAACGTCGTAATCGCCGTCAACCTGCGCCAACGCCTCTTTCACGCGGAAAAAGAACAGGCCTGCGTTGCCTTGTGAAAGAGCACGCGGCGTTTCGTGTTCGAACTCCATTAGTTCAAGATTGCCCGGGATCAGGTCGAGGTTCGGGATATAGGTCTTGCGGATGACGGCGCGGATCGGCTCTGGGTCGTCATAGCGGATCGCGTCATAGAGCGTGCCGCCATCTGTCAGATCGAATTCGGGCTGTACGCCATGTAACGCCGTGAATGAGGCCTGCGGATCAAGATCAATGCCCAGGACGCGATAACCGCGCAAGGCCAGCCGTTGTGCAAGATGTGCCGAAGTCGTCGTTTTGCCCGAGCCACCCTTGAAGTTCATCACACCGATAACTTGCAGGTGGTCGCCGTCACGCCGTCCGGGGATATAGTCTCCAGGCTTGCGCGCGGTCTTTTCCAGCAGGACACGCAGGGCCTGAATGTCCTGCGCGGAATACAGACGACGATTGCCGGCCGTCAGTTCAGGCGAAGGGCCCTTGCCATCAAGGTTGATTTTGCGCAGGTATGAGTCGTTCACACCAAGAAGCGCTGCCGCCTCGCCGGAGGTGAATTTGCGCATTTCCTTTGTGGCGTCAGGGGGAAACAGGCTCTCGCGTTGCGAATGCAACTGGTTGGCCAGCCACTCGGAATGCTGGCGGATGACCGCGTTCAGGTCCTGATGCACGAAAGTCTTGTTCATCTGCCCTCTCGATCCGCGCTACGCATCTTCGGCGTGTTCACGGTTATTGACGTTTTTTGCCTCGTTTCCGTGACTATTGCCGTAAGAGTCGGATTCGCGCAAGTTTTTTCCACATCTTGTGTGAGCTCACTGTCGAAACACAAGCCCGTTCGCCGTCGTCGTCGCATGCTGATCTTGGCAATTGCGGCAGGATGATATACATATAGGATCGTATATCCACTTGGAGGAACAACAACATGCAAGTTGCAAAATGGGGGAATTCGCTCGCGGTCCGGCTGCCTGCCGATCTTGTGCGCGAACTTGGCCTCAAGGAGGGTGACCAAATCGATCTGATAAAGGACGACGGTACTTTGCTCGTCCAGCGCCAACCTCGCGCCGATGAAGTCCTGCAAGGGCTAAGACGGTTTCGCGGAAAGCTATCCAAGGACGCACGCCTGAGCCGCGACGCTGCGCATGAGCGCTGAATTCGCGGATACAAATGTCGTCCTTTACCTTCTTGACGACGGCCCAAAAGCGGATCGGGCGGAAGACATACTGGGGCAGGGGCCGCGGATCAGTGTGCAGGTCCTGAACGAAGCGATGGTCAATTGCCGGAGGAAAGCCGGTCTCAGTTGGGAGGAGACCGGCGCTTTTCTCGCAGGGGTCCAATCCTTGTGTCCAGTCGAGGACCTGTCTGTGCAAACCCATCTTGTGGGCCGAGCTTTGGCAGAAAAATACCAGCTTTCGGTCTATGACGCGATGATTGTGTCGGCCGCTCTTATTGCTGGATGCACGACTTTGTGGAGCGAAGATATGCACGACGGATTGCTGGTCGAAGATCAGTTACGCGTCGTGAATCCATTCACCTGACCAGAAAATGGGCTGCAACCTTGCAATCGTTCCATGAGTTGAAAGATTTGCAAGGTTGTGTTTATTGCGCGCACTTCAGAAAGCCCAACTTCTCCGCGCGTTCCAGCAGCCTCCTCACGGACGACGGTTGCCAGCTGGCGCGTCCGCGCGGGGAGCGTTCGCGCATGGATTCCAGCCGGTCACAGATCGCCTGGAGCGTGATGTCAGGGTCCGCGCCCTTGATGCCAGCGACAATCGCGGGCAGGCGGTCGTCGGTTTCTCGTCGTCCAGCGCGACCAAGCACTTCATTGGGCAGGGGGCCGTTGATGATGCGCACAACGTCTTCCCAGGCCAAGTCGGGGCGCAACCGGCGCACTTGGGGCACCCAGTCTTGAGCCGTCTCGTTCAGCCGCTCCATGTAGCCGTCTTGCCGCGCGAGCCGCACCTTGCGTAGCGCCGCTGGATCGCGGGCGCGTAGGCCCGGGTTCCCGCCGACCCGCCCCTTAGTACGGGCACTCGCCAGCCCCGCCTTGGTCCGTTCGCGGATCAGCGCCCGCTCAAACTCGGCCGCGGCGCCAAGAACCTGAAGCGTGAACTTGCCTTGCGGGGATCCAGTGTCGATCGGGTCCTGAATGGAACGAAAGAACGCCCCCTTGGCCTCCAGCCGTTCGATCACTTCCAGCAGATGTGACAGAGACCGCGCAAGCCGGTCGATCCGAACGACAACCAGCGTGTCGCCCTTGCTAATGCGCTCCAGCACGCGGGCAAGCACCGGCCGCGCACGATTGCCGCCTGAGGCGTGTTCTTCATGGGTTTCGACGCATCCCGCAGTTTGCAGGGCCTCAGACTGGGGCAGGGGGGTCTGATCCTCTGTGGAAACGCGGGCGTAGCCTATAAGGGGCGGGAAAACGGGCCGTTTGCAATTTAACGTATCGCTACTAAACCACCCTTTGGAAACGGCGAAGCAAGGCTCCCTAACATTGACCGAAACCTCGCATTGGCATATATTGCCAATAAGGAGATTTGTTCCATGGTGACACGCAACGTTGTGCTGACCGAAACCCAGGACCAGCTGGTTCAGGCTCTGGTCGCGTCCGGCCGCTATCAGAATGTGAGCGAGGCTCTGCGCGCGGGGCTGAGATTGCTTGAGCAGGAAGAGGCTCAACTGGTCGGCATTCGTGGCGGCCTTTTAGAAGGTCTTCAGCAGGCAGAACGCGGTGACTTGGCCGAAGGGAGTGGGGCGGATGCGGTTCGCCGGGCCTTTGCGAGGGCACGGCCAACGTCATGAGTCGATCTTTTCGGCTAACACTTCGCGCAGAAGAAAGCCTCGTTGAGATCGCCCTCTGGACCATCGAGACCTTCGGGCCGGGGCAGGCGGATATCTACGAGGCGGAACTCCTTTCTCGTTGTGATGCTATCGTGAATGGGCAGGCACATAGCCGAAGCTGTTCGATCTTGGTCGATGACGCTGCAGACCTCAGATACTTGAGGGCAGGGGAGCACTTCCTGGTATTCCTGGATCTGCCTGAAGAGGTCATCATTGTCGATATCCTGCATTCCCGCAGCGATCTGCCGCGCCACATTGCGGCTCTGACAGCACTTAGACGCAATGAAAGTTGAACTTATTCAAAGACCCGCAGCCCTGGTCAGGTTCACGCGGAACCGGTCGCGGCGGCGCTGGTAGCGACGGGTCATCTCGGCCGATGCGTGGCCAAGGTGTTTCTGGACGTAGCGCTCATCGACTTCGGCGCTGCTGGCGAGGCCTGCGCGCAGGCTGTGGCCGGAGTAGAGGGCGAGGCGGTCTTTCTCGGGGATCTCGGAGCGGATGCCCGCGTCCAGCACCGTGCGCTTGATCAGGCGCGCGACGTGTTTGTCATTGAGTCGCGCCTCCAGTGCGCGCTTGCCGTCCCGCGAGGTGCCGACGAACACCGGCCCAAAATCAATTTTGGCAAAGTGCAGCCATTGCTCAAGCGTGTGAACGGGGCAGGTTTGTTCGGACGATCCGCGCCCGATTTCGACCTCGCGCCAACCGGTCTTGGCATCAAGAGTGAGCAGAGCGCCTTTATCGAAGATTTGAATCCAGCCACCGCTGTCCGGCGTGTCGTCCTTTCCGCAATCCAGGCTGACGATCTCACTGCGGCGCAGTCCGCCAGCATAGCCCAGCAGCAGAATCGCCCTGTCCCTGAGCCCGCGCAGATCAAAGGGCAGGGTCGCGATCATGGCGAGGATGTCCTCGGCCAGGATCGCCTCTTTCTGCACCGGTGGGCGCGCATGCTTGCGCTTGATCCCGGCCAGGACACTTGCGATGTGGCGGTTCTTGCGATCGAGAACGAACCCTCGCTGTGCGTAGTTCCAGGCGAGACCGGACAGGCGGCGGTCGATTGTACTGACCGATAGGGCAGGGGAGGAGCCCGTCCCGGACGCCAGATCGGCAAGGTAAAGCCCGATCATCTCCGGCGACGGAGGCAGCAGCTCCGCGCCCTTCATTCGGCACCAGCGCGCAAAATGCGTCCAATCCTTCGCGTAGGCCTTCAGCGTGTTGTCTGAGGCCGCTGCGCGCGCATAGTCGCGGGCCGTATCGACCAAACGATCGAGCGTGCCTGAGCCCGCCACAAAGGAAGGCAGGGTCAAGGACTCGTCGTCAGGATGATCTCTCTCGTTGTACTCGTTGACGGAAGACACAATTGGCGGCTCTGAGGTCGATTTCTTGGTGTTTTCTGACATGGCGCTGAGCATAGTTATTGATGCCCGATAATGCAAACTTATTGGACATAAGCTGAAGCTGAAAAGTGGGGCGGTTTAAACATCATATTGTAGACGAAAGCGCCGCCGTGGGATAGTCTTGTGGTATGACTTGTCAGCCAGCAGCCATCAGCAACGACCTAAACAACCTACCCAAACTTCCACGCTGGGTCACCTCCGGGCGTGCCGAAACCCTTGAAACTGTGACTTTTCGGTCGGGCGCGGTGCTGACAGTGCTTGATCAGCTGGTAAGCGATCCCATGCAGGGTGTGCCGGGCAAACTGCTTGCCAACCGCCTGGCGTTGACCGCGGCTGTGGCGACCTCAAAACTCGAGGGTCGCTTGGCCAAAGAGGTAGATATCCGCGACGCTTATCACCTGACGCCGCATGGAGAAGCGCGGGGTCCAGACGGTGATCTGCTGGCGTACTGGCGGAGGGCGGCGAGGCTTCGATTGACGGGACGCGATTGGCATGCGGCACTCTTGGCGCTCGTTGGGCCGGAGTTTGAAATGCACGTCGACGGCTGGCTGCAATCAGCAGCAAATCAGAGTCAGTCCCATGGGCCTCTGACGGAGTGTGTAGCGGTGATGCGCTCCGTTCTGCAGGCGGATGACCGGGCCGAGCGGGTGGCGTGCCTGATGTCAGATATTGTGCTGGTGCGGCTTCTGAACTGGCCCTCCGTCTTACCGATCTCGGCTCAGTATCTGACCAAGCCAATGCTGCGCGATTTGCTCGGCAACGGGCAGGGGGCGGATCTTGTGGTGCAGAAGCGTATTTTGCAGTCCATCGAAGAGGCTATCCGATTGGCGCGGAACTTGGCGCAGCGCGGCGCGGCGCTACGAACGGTGGCCCCAAAACTGCGGGCCAAGGGATCGGACGCGGCCGTCGCGCTGTTCCTGTCTGAAGACGCCGTGGCGCCCTCAACGATGCTGTCCCCAATGATCCAAGGGACAAGTTTTCCTATGACCGATCGCGCGGCACGTCGATTTTGTGACCGTCTGGTGGAGCTTGGTGTGGCGCTGGAACTGACCGGGCGATCGACATTCCGACTGTATGGAGTTGTGTGATGACCCGCACCGCCATGACCGACGATGCCAAACGAGAGAATGCAAAACCGAAGGGGGCCGGACGCGAAGGCGTCATTGACCGAGAGCTGGAGGACCTGCCGCAAGAGCTGCGTTGGCGCGAGTGGATGGGGCGGATTGAGGCGGTACTTTTTGCCAGTCCGATACCGGTTGGTCGCGACGATCTTGCGCGCATGGTGGGGCAGGGGGGGGCTGTCGAGATGCTGATTGAGGATATTCAGGGAGAGCTGACGGGTCGACCATACGAACTGGTCCAGACCGCCGGCGGCTGGATGTTCCGCACGAAAACGCAATTTGCAAAGGCGATCAAGGCGGCGGCCGATCTTGCCGACCAGTCCCTTGCCTTCACTGAAATGGAGATGGGCGTGCTTTGTGCCATTGCCTACCACCAGCCGATAGACCGGGCAGGGCTGAAGGACATTTTTGGCAAAGACGTAAGCCGTGATCTGCTGGCGCGGCTCCGGTTCAAGGACCTGATCGCGAGCGGGCCGAGGTCGCCGCGACCGGGCGCGCCGCATACCTTTGTGACGACGGAGATGTTCCTCGTGACCTTCGATTTGCAGAGCTTGCGGGATTTGCCAGAGCTAGAGCTGTCAGACTCTTGATGTGCGAAATATGTGGTATTCTTCTGACGCGCAAATGCGTCAGCTTTCAATGGCATTGCCAACTTGTTTTGCCGAGTTTGCATTGATGTTCTTTCTCGCACTTCAGGCGGTCATCTCGAGAGCATAGCCTTTCCAAAGATGGAAAGCATCGTTGCGAGCGTGGCGGTAGGATTTGGTGGAGAGACGATATCGACGAGGGCGGAAGATGACATTGATTTGGTCATGATCTGCCAGAAACCTTTGCGCCTGGCGTGGCGATTTGAACCGCCCCATCAGCTTCTCGCGCTTTCTGGTTGGACGATGTGATCCTTCGATCCGATTATTCAGCCCCTTGTGCGCCCGGTGGTCAGCGCGCGGCGCAAGCGATTTGATCGGTTTGATATAACTGCGCAATTTGTCTGTTATCACAACACGCGGATCACCAAAACGGTCGACAATCCGCTGAACGAAGCGCCGAGCGGCCTTCGCATTTCGCTGCGATTGAACAAGGATTCCAGGACGTCCCCGTTGGCATCGATAGCCCGCCAAAGCCAGAATTTTCGTCCATTGATCGGGATCACGACCTCATCGAGATGCCACTTGTCGTTGGCGGCGGGCCGCTCCCGTTTCACGCACTTCGCGAAGTGTGACCCGAACCGGTTCACCCATTTGCGAACCGTCTCGCGACTGACCGTCACACCCCGCTCCGACAATAGATCCTCGACATCGGCGGTGCTGAGGGCAAACCGGTGGTAGGCCCAAACAGCGTAGGAAATGACTCCACGTGGAAAACGGAAGCCCTTCAGGCGTGGCATGTCGGTCAGGATCTTCATGCAGGGCCTCTAGGCGAAGCGAAACATACAGACAAGTTGGCAATGCCGGTCAGGGTTGTCTCCAGCTCAGCTTCCTAAGAGTAATGCAACAGTCGCCCCTAAGGCATGTCATCCAGAGGGTATATCGGGCGTGGCACATTCTGATAGTTCAATGAGCGGTAGTTCAGGGTGCAAAGGGCGCCACTGTCGCAGACGATGATCCGGCCCGCGATCGGGGCAAATGCGGCGCGGAAATGCTGCATGGACTTGAGGGCGACAACGCGGGTGGTTCTGGGGTTGATGCCGAAGGTCTCGAATTGTTGCAGATCAAGGATCTGGTGGGCGATGCTGACGATCAGGATGTCGATGCCAGCGACCCGCAGAACCGCTGTCGGGCCAAAGCTGCGTTGGAGCCCGCCCAGAATGGGGCCGCTGCCTGTGACCATGCCGTCCCCCCGCCAGATCACAGTGCCGGTGACCTCAAGCGACCCGCCGCCATAGTCCGGCGCGGTTTTGCCGCCCAAGGGAACAGTGACCGTTGCGCCGATGTTTTCGGTTTGCAATTGCGCTGCGATCTGGGGATCGATCAGGGGGCCAAAGCAGGCATCGGTGATCTCATGGTCCAGCATCGCCCCAAGCAGGGCGGTGGCATCACCATATGCGCCAGAGCCGGGATTGTCGGCGTAATCGGCAATGATCAGCGGGCCGCCGTCGTTTGCCCATGAGGCGGCAATGTCGGCGGCTTCGGTGACGGTAAGGTAGGTGTTGAGCGGCTGGTTGCGATGCTCCCAAATGTCATCGGCGATGCCTTCGATGATATCCTGCGCGCCGATCATGCCGGTTTCTGCAGTGATCAGCACGGTTGGCCCCACTTCGGCAATGTCAGCACAGGGAAACGCGCCATTGATGCTGATGGCGTAGACACCCGGACGGGCCTCGGCGGCGCGGGCTTGGGCCTGGCGTTCGATCATGGGGCCCATATCGGTGCGCCCGCCATTGGCCTCTTCGAGCATCGGGCGATGGGCCCGCAGGGTTTTGGGGCGAATTTCGTCGCGTATCGCCCGGCCAAGCAATTCTGTTGTGCGCAGTCCAGTGGCGCGCAGATCAACATGGGGATAGGTGGTGTAGGAGACCAGAATTTGCGCCAGATCGCACATTGCCGGGCTAACATTGGCATGTGGATCAAGGGTGACGGCCACGGGCAGATCCGGGCCGATGATGGCCCGCAACCGCCGCAGGATTTCGCCCTCGCCATCATCGTGCGAAGCAGTGACCATGGCCCCGTGCAGGATCAGCAGAACGCCGTCCCATTTCTCTGTGCCAGCGGCCTCAAGCAGCGGGGCGCAGAGGCTGTCGAATGCGTGATCCGACACGCGCCCGCCGGGACCGGCGGCCGCGCTGATCACGTGGTTGACTTCCCATTCCTGACGGCGGGCGCAGTCCAGCACGCCGGCCAGTTCGGTATTTGCATTTCCCCGTGCCGCGATCGCGTCGGGGCCGGCCAGCAAAAACCGGTTATGGAAGTTCTCAAGCTCAGTCGGACGGAAGTTGAAGGTATTGGTTTCGTGGGATATTTCTGCAGTTAGAATACGGGTGGGCAAGGAGGTGTTCCTTCAAAGCGGATGATGGCAGGCCACGGCATGACCGTCGATCTTGGCCAGTGTGGGCGTTTCGCGGCGGCAAATGTCTGTCGCATGGGGGCAGCGTTCGGCAAAGGCGCAGCCGGGGTGCAGGTCAAACGGGCTTGGCACTTCGCCTTCGAGGGGGGCAATCACCCGGCGTTGTTTGGGATCGGGGGCAAAGGTGCTGTCCATCAGGGTTTTGGTATAGGGATGGCGGGCCGGCAGGCTGGTGTCGGGGAGCGCTTCGACCACGCGGCCCAGATACATCACCAGGATTTCATCGCAGAAATAGCGGACCAGGCTGAGATCGTGGCTGATGAACAGATAGGTCAGCCCCAGATCATCGCGCAGATCTTCGAGCAGGCTGATGATTTGTGCCTGAACCGACACGTCGAGCGAGGCTGTGGGTTCGTCCAGCACCAGCAGGGAGGGGCGCAGGGCCAGTGCGCGGGCGATGCCGACACGTTGTTTTTGGCCGCCGGAAATCTGGTGCGGGAAACTGTTTGCAAGGCCGGGGTTAAGCCCGACCATTGTCAGCAGCCGGTCAATCTCTTCGGCGTGGGTGCCTGCCGGTTTGCGGCCCTGCACCTCGAAAGGTTCCATGACTGCGCGGCCCACGGTAAAGCGCGGATCAATTGCGGAATAGGGATCCTGAAACACCATCTGCATATCGGCCCGCAGGCGTCGCATCGCGGCAGGGGGTTGGGCCAGCAGATCATCCCCGTCAAAAGACAGGCTGCCGGTTGTGGGTTCGATCAGCCGCAGGATCAGCCGCGCCAAGGTGGATTTGCCGCAGCCCGATTCTCCCACCACGCCGATCACCCGTCCGGTGGGCAGGTCGAAGGACACGTCGTTCACGGCATGCATGGCGCGTGCCTTGCTGAACGGGCCGCCGGGGCTGATGAATTGTTTGGATAGATTGCGCACTTCGAGTTTGTTGGTCATGGGGCTGCTCCTGCAAAATGGCAGGCGGCGCCGCCGGACCCGAAGGGCACAACCGCGGGGCGTTCGACTGCGCAGATGTCCTGTGCCCGTGTGCATCTGGGGTGAAACGGACAGCCATCGGGGTAATTCAGGACGGTAGGCACCGTGCCGGGAATTCCGGTCAGATGTTCGTCCTCGGAGAGGCCTTTGGGAATGCAGTTGATCAGGGCCTGAGTATAGGGATGTTGCGGAGCGTCAAAGATCGCCTCGACGGGACCATGTTCGATGGCGCGGCCTGCATACATCACCACCACCTTGTCGCAGGTTTGCGCGACCACGCTCATATCATGGGTGATCAGGACCAGCGCCAGATCGCGGTCTTTGACCAGATCATGCAGAAGCCGCATGATTTGCGCCTGCACGGTAACATCAAGGGCGGTCGTCGGTTCATCCGCGACTAGCACATCGGGATCGGCGGCCAGGGCCATCGCAATCACGATGCGCTGTTTCATGCCGCCCGACATTTGATGCGGATACCGATTGCAGATGGTTGCAGGTTCGGGAATGCGCAGGGTGCCAAGGATCTCGACGGTGCGGGCGCGGGCCTGTTTGGGGGTCATGCCAAGATGCAGCATCGCTACCGCATCAACTTGCCCACCGATCTTTTGCAGCGGATCGAGCGAGGTCATGGGGTTTTGCGTGATCAGGCCAATACGGCCACCGCGCAGTTTGCGATAGGCCGGTTCTTTGAGTTTGGTCAGGTCTTGCCCGTCAAACATGATCGAGCCGGCGGTGATGCGCCCGCCCGACAAGGGCAACAGGCCCATCACGCTCATTGCGGTGAGGGATTTGCCTGAGCCGCTTTCGCCGACGATGCCGAGCGTTTCACCCTTGTTGATGGAGAAGTTAACGCCCGAGAGGGGGGCAACAGGGCCAAAGGCCACTTCCAGATCACGTACTTCCAACATGGTTATGCCCCCCTGATCCGGTCTTTGATGTCCAGGGCGCGGATCAATTCGTCGCCAAAGAGGTTGACGGCGATCACGGTCACGGCCACGACGACGCCGGGAAAGATGATGACCCATGGGCTTAGGAACAATTGCGCGGTGCCGCTGGACATCATTGCGCCCCAACTTGGGGTCGGGGGCTGTGCGCCGAGGCCGAAAAAGCCCAATGTTGCCTCCAGCACGATGCCGTCCCCGATGGCGAGCATACCAACAACGATCACGGGTGTGATCGCGTTGGGCAACAGGTGCCGCAGCAGGATGTGCCGCGGTTTGGCGCCGAGATTGACCGTTGCTTCGATGAAGGTTTCCCGCTTGAGCCGGACAATCTGGGCGCGGGTCAGGCGGGTGAATTGTGCCAGATAGGCAATCGCAATTGCAAATGTGGTCGAGGTCAGGCCGGGGCCGATGATGGCGACAAAGATCAGCGCAATCAGGATGTCCGGAAAAGACCATGTCAGATCGACAACAGTCATGACCGCGCGTTCAAACATGCCGCCGATGTAACCGGCAGCGGCGCCCAATGTCATGCCAACGGTGATCGAAATGGCAATGGCCGTGGCGCTGACCGAAAGCGAGGTCCGTGCGCCGTAAATCACCCGGCTCAGGACATCGCGACCAAATTGGTCGGTGCCCAGAAGATGCGGCCAGCCCGGAGGCGCATTGCCGTTGGTCAGGTCCTGGGCGGCATAGTCAAACGGGGTGATCCAGGGTGCAAAGATCGCGGTGAGCAGCAGCAGGACCAAAAAGCCGCCTGCAATTTTGCCCAGCCATGACCCGAAGGCCCGGCCAATGGACGTGCTGCCGAACCCGGCCAATGCGCGGGCGGCGGTGCCTGTAATACTAGTCATGTTTTTGCCTCTCGAACGCGGGGATCCATTGCGGCCTGCGCCACGTCACCGATGAGCGTGCCAAGCATGACGGCGAGCGCCAGCATCAGCAGGCATCCTTGGACAACGGGATAATCTCTTTGCCCCAATGCGCGGATCAACAAAGATCCAAGGCCGGGGCGGCCAAATACAAATTCAACAGTGACGGCGCCGCCCAAGATCCAGCCGATGCGCAGGGCGAGAATTGTCACAACGGGCAGCATCGCATGGGGCATCAGGTGGCCCGTCAGGATGGTGCGGGATGGCAGTCCTTTGGCATGCAGCAAAGTCACGAAGTCTTCTTTGCGGACATCCAGCAAGGCAACGCGGGTGACACGTGCAACAAGGGCCACGCCGCCGACACCGATGGTCAGCACCGGCAACACCAGTGATTGCCAGCCCCTTGCCCCCGACACGGGGAACCATTGCAACTGCACGGCAAAGAACAAGATCATCAGCAAAGCGAGCCAGAACCCCGGCACCGTCGATCCGATAAGGATAAAGCCGCGCACGATCTGTTCGACCCAAGCCGAGCGGGTGGTGGCGGAAATGGTGCCCAGGGTGATCCCCACAATGCTGGAGAACAGGAAGGCCAAAGCGCCCAGTTGCAGGCTGTAGGGAAGGTTTTGTGCAATCAGGTCGGCGACCGGACGGCGCAGAACGATGGCTTCGCCAAAGTCGCCCTGGAACATCGCGCCGATCCAGCGGAAATACTGAACAAACAGCGGCTGATCCAACCCGTATTTGGCGATCAAGGCGGTCCGGTCATCGGGGGATGACCCGACGCGGATGAGGTTGTCGATGGGATCGCCGGGCAACAGATGCACGATCATGAAAATCACGACGGAAATCGCAATCGACACAGGGATCAACATCAGCACGCGAAAGAATATATATCGCAAAAGCATGTCGGACCTTCCGTTTGGCAAAGTTCACCCACCCCCGGCAGGGGATGGGTGGCAAAGCGGGGTGGGACTATTCGACAACTGTCATGTCGAGGACTGTCTGCGCCCGGAACCGTGTGCCGCGCACCGGATCGGGAATGTTCACGCGTTCGGCGTTGTAGGCGATGTTTGTCGTTGGCTCATAAATCGGGACAAACAGGTGCTGTGACAGAACATATTCGTGGTAGGCTTTGAAATTGGCCACGCGTTCCATCGAATTCTTGCTGTCTTTCATGGCGACATCGTTCAGGCGTTGGCCTTCTTCGTCTTTCCACATCGACACGTTGGGATAACCCAGCCGTTCGCCCGAGAAGAACCAGTCGAGGATGTCGGAGTTGTTCCAGTCATAGCCGCGCACGGCCAGTTGGTGCCGGTTGGCCTTGTATTCGTCACGGATGGTTGAACTGTCAAAGACCGTGATCACCGCTTCCATGCCGATGTCGGCCAGTTGGGCCTGGATGACCTGTGCAAGGGCGGTAAATTCTGTGCCATTCTGGGTGAACAGTTTGACCGAAAGTGCCTCGCCGTCTTTCATTCTGACCGGGCCGTCGGATTTGATCCAACCGGCCTCGTCAAGCAAGGCGTTGGCCTTTTCAACGTCGAAAGACACGTTCAGCTCTGGGGCGACGTCAGCCTCTGGCAAGGACGAGATCAGAAAGTTATGCGCCGGGGCGCCGACACCGTTGTAGATGGATGAAACGATGGCTTCCTGATTGATCGCAAGGGCCGTGGCTTCGCGCACTTTGATATCGTCAAAGGGGGCGGCGGTCACATTGATCGGCATGTAGTTGATGCCGGTGCCGGGCATTTGGATGACGTTGATGTTGCTTTCGGCTTTGAGGATTTGCAGGAAATCTGTCGGCACGCCCAGAAGCACATCCAGACCGCCGGTTTTCAGCTCAAGAAATGCGGTGGACTGGTCGGGGATCTCGCGGAAGGTCACGCGCTCAAGATGTGCGGCGCCCTGGTTTTCCGACAGATCGGAGGCCCATGCATAATCGTCGTTGCGCACCAGAACGGTTTCGAGGCCGATGGCAAAGGATTCAAGTTTGAACGGGCCGGTGCCAACCGCATCGGTGACGCCGAAATTCTCGCCCAGACTGTCATAGGCCGCCGCACCGGGTACGCCCATGAAGGAGGACGAC
Source organism: Sulfitobacter sp. M368 (assembly GCF_025141875.1). Classification (NCBI taxonomy): domain Bacteria; kingdom Pseudomonadati; phylum Pseudomonadota; class Alphaproteobacteria; order Rhodobacterales; family Roseobacteraceae; genus Sulfitobacter; species Sulfitobacter sp. M368. Next base: position 1,930 of record NZ_CP081114.1, on the reverse strand, counting down.
AGGTTGTAGAGAAAGTTGGGTTCCGGACGAGACATCACAAATTTGACGGTCAGATCGTCGATGACCTCGACAGAGGCAACAGCGCCCACAAGATAGGCGTTTTCGGTTTCCGCAAAATCAGGGATCCAATCGGCGACGGATTGTGCGTTGAACGCCGTGCCATCGTGGAAAGTCACGCCGTCCTTGAGGTGGAACGTCCATGACATGCCGTCGGCGGCTTCTTCCCAGGAGGTGGCAAGATGCGGGTGGTAGGATTGGTCGGCGTCCTGTTCCACAAGCCGGTCATAGATCAGCGATGTGGCCGAGTTCAGGTTGCTTGATGTCACCGGGTTATAAGATGTTGCGCCCAATTCGCCTGAGGCAAAGGCGATGGTCGCCTCCTGGCTCCATGCGGCGGTGGAAATGAAGCCGGCCGCGATTAGCGCGGTTCCCGACAGAAGTTTTGACTTGATGGCATAGCCCATTTGGGATGTCCTTTTTGGGATAAAGTTTGAATTAAAGGTCGTTTGGTTTCTTGTTCAGAGCATCGCCGGTCTTTGGCTTGCTGGGGCTGGCCGGGGCGCTTCCGACATGGCCCAGTGAATGTGTTGTAGAGGTTCGCAATATTGTTCATGCGGGTCTCGACCTCCGGGCCCAGTTCCATGAAGACGCCGTTGACCAGAAGGTTGGCCAAGCTGGCCATTTGCGCGGTGGATTCCCAGAACAGGTTGAACTGTGTCGGCACGACAAAGATTTCGTCGGCGACATCATGCGCCCAATCGCAATAGGGATCGGTGATCAGGGTGACAGGAATGCCCTTGGCCTTGGCATTGGTCGCCAGTTCGAGGGCCAGTTTGGAATAGCGCCGCGCCTCGAAGATCACCAAGGCGGCATCGTTGTCGTCGCGAGCCAACACCTGTGCAAAATTGCCACCCGCGAGGTCCAGCAGGTCAACACCGTCGCGCAGGTACTGCAACTGGTTCACAAAGATCTGTGCGACGCCGCGCTCTGTCTGGAAGCCGGTGGCAAAGACGGATTTCGTCGTGGCCAGCCGGCGCACAACCGTGGCCCAGGCCGGGGAATGGGCAATTTCATAGACCGCAACGAGCGCGGCCATTTCCAACTCAAGCCCGCGGACCAATTGGTCTTCCCCGGCGTGATGGCGGGCCTGCAGATCGCGCAGACGGTCGCCGATCAACCAGGGTTGATCGCCAATGTCCTGCCGCAGATGGGATTTGAGATCTTTGAAGCTGCGATAGCCAAGGGTGCGGCAAAACCTGCCGACAGTGGGCTCACTGACCGACACTTTCTCCGCAAGGCTGGCGGCGGTTTCAAATGGCAATGTTGCCAGTTCTGCCAACATGTAGCTGGCCAGGGCACGGTCCGCTTTCGAGGTGGATGTGCTTGCCTCTGACAGGCGCTGTCGCAGTGAATTGTCATGACCCCTCCCAAGGCTGTTGCTTGAGAAAGTAACAAAACTTTCATGGAGTCAATATATTTATGAAAACTTGCATCTTGTTTCAATTAAGCGTTTTGTGTGCAAACCGCTGAGTCCGGTACGTTTAAACAAGAGGCGCTGCCTGATGATCTATGATTTTGTTGTAATTGGTGCGGGCATGGCCGGGGCATCTGCGGCTTATGAGCTGTCTACCCAAGGTAGTGTTTTGCTGTTGGAGGCCGAATCGCAGGCCGGATATCACAGCACGGGCCGGTCGGCCGCGCTGTTTACCCGCAATTATGGAACCGCGATGGTGCGGGAGATCAACGGGTTGAGCAGCGGCTTTTTCACCGCGCCGCCTGACGGGTTTTGTGAACATCCCTTACTGACGCCGCGCGGGGCTCTGGCCGTGGCGCCCCAAGGCGAAGAGGGATTGCTTGATCCGGTTCTGGCCGCCTCAACCCCGGCCAACACGGTGGTGGAGTTGTCGGTGGCGGATGCGCTTGAGATGGT
>NZ_CP081113.1:3547500-3849802 GCF_025141875.1 Sulfitobacter sp. M368 | reverse complement strand
TTTTTATTCGTCCCACGTACTATCTGCCCATGTGTTACCGACCAAACCGGGCACATGCCTATTTTACCCTCAGGAAACAGGTTTTGGTTCCGACCCCGCCCGGAATCGGCCTGTGTCCATCGGACCTTGAGTAGAACGGGCATACCAAACATCGATGTTCCGAGTGATGAACATCAGGATGTCGAACATTTCCGTTCGCACTTTTGTTGTGACAGGGCCACAGCGCCGATAAGCGCCGAGGCAGACCTAAAACGACCCCAATTTGGTGGGCCGTTGACCAACCTCCAAACAATGCGGCACGTCCCCCGTACCTTTTCATTGTTAGAGGCCTGTCCCCCCTGCGAAGTGACTCGCAAGACATAAATAGCAAGGAGAACGGGCACGCTTCAACATATCTTCAAACTTGACTCGTGAATCGATCAAAAAGAATCTCTGACGCGTATAACGGGAAAAAAAGTTGCAAAAAAAGGCGCCGCATTGCGACGCCTTTCTAATCAATCAATTAGCTGATTCTGGTTTGATCAGAAGATCAAAATTAACCCAGCGCTTTGACCCGCGCGGACAGGCGGGACATTTTCCGCGATGCTGTGTTTTTGTGGAACACGCCCTTGGTCACACCGCGCATCAGTTCTGGCTGTGCAGCCTGCAGGGCTGCGGACGCCGCGTCTTTGTCGCCGGATGCGATCGCTTCTTCGACTTTGCGCAGATACGTGCGGATGCGCGAACGGCGTGCTTTGTTGATCTGGAAACGCTTTTCGTTCTGACGGGCGCGTTTTTTCGATTGGGGTGTATTTGCCATGAGGATCTACCTTCGGGTTCTATTCAAAATTCGGCACGTGACGCCAAACCCATGCCGGATCTTCCGGGAAGGTGATTCTAGCCAGAGCGGGCTGCACGCGCATGTATTGGGGCGGGCTATAGTTGAGAAAGCCCGCCAATGCAAACCCCTTTGTCGGGGCGGCAATTACTTGTCTCGGAACTGAGCTTCGCGTTTTTCGAGGAAGGCGCTCATGCCTTCTTTCTGGTCTTCGGTTGCAAACAGGGAATGGAACACCCGCCGTTCAAACAACAGACCTTCGCGCAGCGGCACTTCATAAGCGCGGTTCACGGCCTCTTTGACGACCATCACGGAAATCATCGATTTCTCGGCAATCTTGCCCGCCGCGCTTAATGCCTCGTCCATCAGCTTTTTCACCGGAACCACCCGCGACACCAGGCCGGACCGTTCAGCTTCGGCCGCGTCCATGAAACGCCCGGTGAGGTTCATGTCCATCGCTTTGGATTTGCCGACCAGACGGGTCAGACGCTGTGTACCGCCAATGCCAGCAACCACACCAAGGTTGATTTCGGGTTGGCCAAATTTCGCGGTTTCCGAACAGATGATGAAATCGCACATCATTGCCAATTCGCATCCGCCGCCCAGCGCATAACCGGAAACAGCGGCGATGATCGGCTTGCGCACCCGCATGATCTGTTCAGATTCGGGCGTGAAGAGGTCCCCCGTGAAGGCTTCGACAAAGGTCTTGTCGCGCATCATGGCAATGTCCGCCCCAGCGGCAAATGCCTTTTCCGATCCGGTGATTACAATGCATCGCACTTTGTCGTTGTCTTGTGCCGCCTTAAGCGCGCTGGCCAGTTCGCTCATCAGTTGGTCGTTGAGCGCATTGAGCGCATCAGGCCTGTTCAGCGTGACCAATGCCACATGATTGTCCACGTCCACCGTGATCGTTTCGTAAGCCATCAAGTATGCTCTTTGTTGTTGCGCTCAGGTCGCTCTGCATATCACGGGCGGATCACGTTTCAAGCTATCTTTGACATTGACTACAGTAGAAAGACGACCGTCCGGACTGCACGATCCGTTGGATGACCTTGGGGCAATCGGGCGTATTGCAAGGCGCGCCCTCGCGTCCGTAAACGTCAAAGTTGTGCTGGAAATAGCCCAATTCCCCATCCGCTTGCCGAAAGTCCTTGAGAGAGGAACCACCCGCCTCAATCGCCTCGGCCAGCACCTCTTTGATGATCGGAACAAGCGCGGCAATCCGGCCCTGCGATATACGCCCGGCCTTGCGTGCCGGATGCAGGCCCGCCCGATAAAGTGCCTCACAAACATAGATATTTCCCAGCCCGGCCACGATCCGCTGGTCCAAAAGCGCCGATTTGATTGGCATGTTCCGGCCCTTCAAGGCGGAAATCAAATGCGCTTCGTGAAAACTGTTGCCCAAGGGTTCCGGTCCGATGGAGGCCAGCAATTTGTGCTGTTCTGCGGTTGCCGTGTCCAGAAGATCCATCGCGCCAAACCGCCGCGGGTCGTTGAACGTTATGCGCGCGCCGTTTGCCATATGAAGCACGACATGGTCATGTTTTTCCGGCGCCGGATGATCATGCACAAAATGCCCCAATGGATCACCGGAGATCAACATCCGCCCGGACATTCCCAAGTGGATCAAAAGTGATTCCCCCGACCCCAGATCGACCAGAATGTACTTGGATCGCCGCCGCAGCTGCTTGATGTCCTGCCCGCTCAACCGCTCTGCCATCCGTTCCGGAAAGGGCCAGCGCAGATCAGGCCGGTTGACCTCTGCCTTGGTTATTACGCTGCCTTCCATGACCGGTGCCAAACCCCGGCGCACGGTTTCAACTTCGGGAAGTTCGGGCATTTCGGCATCCTTTTCTGACCGCGTTCACCGGTCTGCGGCAAATGGCGGTTTGTATCTGCGCAACTGAGGCTATATCTCCGCCAAGACACTAGCGGGACAATGACATGACGGACAAGACAACCCATTTCGGATCGCAAACCATTCGCGAGGATGAAAAGGCCGGCAAGGTGCGTTCATTGTTCAGCGACGTTGCCAACAAATATGATGTCATGAACGATGTGATGAGCATGGGTATCCACCGCATCTGGAAAGAAGCGATGATGGATTGGCTGGCCCCGCGTGCCGGCCAGAAACTGCTGGATGTGGCGGGTGGCACGGGTGATGTGTCCTTCAAGTTTCTCAAACGTGCTGGCCAGGGCCACGCGACCGTCTGCGATCTGACAGAAGGGATGCTGGTCGAGGGCCGCAAACGCGCCGAAGCCGATCAGATGGCCGATAGCCTAGATTGGGTGGTTGGCGATGCAATGGCCTTGCCCTTTGAGGACAACACCTTTGACGTCTACACCATAAGCTTTGGCATCCGAAACGTGACCCGTCCGCAAGAGGCGTTGAACGAGGCTTACCGCGTTTTGCGCCCCGGTGGCCGTTTGATGGTGCTTGAGTTCAGCCAATTGCCCAACCCCGCGATGCAAAAGGCCTATGATCTCTACAGCTTCAATATAATCCCGCGCATGGGGCAGGTGATCGCAAATGACCGTGACAGTTATCAGTATCTTGTCGAATCGATCCGCAATTTCCCCGATCAGGAAACGTTTCTGGGCATGATCCGCGACGCTGGATTTGCCCAAGCCAAGTACCGCAACCTGAGCATGGGCATTGCGGCACTGCATTCTGGTTGGAAGCTCTGAGATGCGCGGCCCTCACAACATCTGGCGGTTAATTCGCACGGGCGCAACGCTTGAACGCACCGGCGCGATGAACGTGGTGCTCGACGCATTCGAGGCGACGCCCGCCCTGCGCTTTGTGGCGCGGGCGCTGGGCCTGCCATTCAAGTTTCTGGGGTACAAAGGCGATCCGTCCATGCCCCCGGCGACCCGCGCCCTCACGGCGCTTGGCCCGGCTTACATCAAGTTTGGTCAGGTGTTGTCGACGCGTCCGGATGTAGTGGGGGATGATCTGGCCGTGCAGTTGCGGGTGTTGCAGGACAAGCTGCCGCCGTTCTCTATTGAAGAGGCCAAGGCAGAGGTCGAGCGTGAACTGGGCCTGCCCTTGGATCAGATGTTCTCCGAGTTTAGCGAGCCTGTCGCCGCGGCCTCCATCGCGCAGGTCCACAAGGCGCGCATCGCGGACACAGGTGAAGAGGTTGCGGTCAAAGTGCTGCGTCCCAATATCGAACGCGCCTTCCGTAAGGATGTTGATGCTTTCTATCTGGCCGCCCGCATGGTTGAGTTGTTCTCGCCCGGATCGCGACGCTTGCGACCGATGGATGTGATCGAACACTTTGACGGTGTTGTCCGCGGCGAGCTGGATCTGCGCCTCGAAAGCGCCTCAGCCTCGGAATTTGCCGCCAATACATCCGAAGACCAGGGCTTCCAACTGCCCGCCATCAAATGGAACCTGTCTGCCCGCCGGGTGATGACACTTGGTTGGGCCGATGGTGTGCCGCTGGGGGACAATGCGGCGATTGATGCCGCCGGGCATGACCGCGTCGTGCTGGGGGACCGGGTGCTGCAACTGTTCCTCAATCATGCGCTGCGCGACGGCTTCTTTCACGCCGACATGCATCAGGGCAATCTCAAGGTTGCGCCAAATGGCGATATCATCGCCTACGACTTTGGCATCATGGGCCACATCGATGAATACACCCGCCGGGTCTATGCCGAGATTCTCTACGGATTTATCCGCCGAGACTACATGCGGGTGGCCAAGGTGCATTTCGAGGCGGGCTATGTGCCTGCTGACAAGGATGTGGACGAATTTGCCCGCGCCCTCCGCGCGGTTGGGGAGCCGATCTTTGGCATGGATGCCACCCATATTTCAATGGCGCGGCTTTTGTCTTATCTCTTTGAAGTGACAGAGCGGTTTGGCATGGAAACCCGAACCGAATTGATCTTGCTGCAACGCACCATGGTCGTCGTCGAAGGGGTTGCACGCTCGCTCAATCCGCATATCAACATCTGGGAAGTCGCCAGTCCCATCGTCACCGATTACATCACCAAATCCATCGGCCCCCGCGCCGCGCTCAATGATCTGGCCAACACCGCGATGGTCCTCGCCCGTTTTGGTCCGCGCCTGCCCGGTCTGGTCGAGGCCGCCTTGCTGCGACAAAGCAACCCGCAGCCTGAAGTGCGCAACTCCCGCATCGGCTGGATGCTGCTCTCTGCGCTGGGCGGTGCAGCGCTTGCCTCCGGTGTGATCGCCCTGATGGTCGCACTGACCTGAACCAGCCCTTTTTGGCTCTAAATACTCTCGGGGGTCCGGGGGCAGACAGCCCCCGGCGCTTACCTCAAGCGATCCGTTCAATGGCCATGGCGATACCCTGACCACCGCCAATGCACATAGTAATCAAGGCCCGCTTGCCCTGAATACGCTCCAGCTCATACATCGCTTTCACCGTGATGATCGCTCCGGTTGCTCCGACCGGATGTCCCAAGGCAATCGCACCGCCATTGGGATTTACGATGGCAGGATCAAAGCCAAGGTTCTTGGTCACGGCCAGGGCCTGCGAGGCAAAAGCCTCGTTGCTTTCGATCACGTCAAAGTCATCCGCTTTCAATCCGGTCCGCTCCAGCAGGTTCTGCACCGCTGGCACCGGTCCGATGCCCATGACTTCTGGGCGTACGCCTGCATGGGCATATCCCAAGATCCGTGCCCGCGGGGTGAGCCCTGCGCGTTCGGCGGCCGACGCTGTGGCCAGAACCATCGCGGCGGCGCCGTCGTTGATGCCGCTGGCATTGCCCGCTGTCACGCTGCCGTCTTTTTGAAAAGCTGGGCGCAATCCGGCCAGGGCTTCTGCTGATGTGGCCTTGGGATGCTCGTCCGTATCAAAAGCCACCGTGTCCCGCTTCACCTTTACGTCGACTGGCACGATCTGGTCTTTGAAGTATCCGGCAGCGATGGCCGCCGCAGCCCGTTCCTGACTGGACAGCGCAAAACCGTCCTGATCGGCGCGGCTGATGCCATGCTCTGCCGCTACATTTTCGGCTGTGACACCCATGTGGCCCGTGCCAAACGGGCAATTGAGCGTGCCAAGCATCATATCCAGTGTCCGCACATCGCCCATCTTCTGGCCCCAGCGGGCGTTCTGCATGATATAGGGCGACCGTGACATGCTTTCAGAGCCGCCTGCGAGGGCAAAATCCGCATCGCCCAGCATCAGGTTCTGTGCCGCGGACACAATCGCCTGCACCCCGGACCCGCAAAGACGGTTCACGTTCATCGCAGGCACCTCATCAGGCACACCGGCCTCCCGTGCTGCAACGCGTGACAGATACATATCGCGCGGTTCGGTGTTGATCACATTGCCGAACACCACATGCCCGATCTGCTCCGGTGCGACGCCTGCCCGCTGCATCGCCTCGGCGGCAACAATCCGGCCCAACTCTGTGGGAGGTGTTGCGGCCAATGCGCCGCCAAATGTCCCGATGGCGGTCCGTGCACCGCCCAGTATCACGATCTCATTGGTCATGGGTCTCTCCTATCCCGGTTGCCGCGATTATGGGGCGGCGAAGGATCATTGTCAGGAGGGACGTACCGTCACAGGCAGGCGCCCGCTCTCTTGACTTTGTCAGCGGGCAAAGCGCATCTGTCCGTCATGACGGAAAACGATGACGCTATCTTAACCCATTTGCCCGCCCGCCTAAAAGAAGCGCGGCAAAGTCAGGGTTTGTCGCTGGATGCTGTGGCCAAGCTTTCTGGTGTGTCCCGCTCCATGGTCAGCCAGATCGAACGCGGCGAATCCAGCCCGACGATTGCCACGTTGTGGAACCTTACACGGGCCTTGCAGGTGGATTTTGCCGGACTGCTCGACGGTGCACCTGCCAAAGATCTGATCGAAGTGTTGCGGGCCGCAGATGTTCCGACGATCAATAATCTGGGCAGTGGCTGCCGCATTCGTATCCTTTCTCCTCCCGAAGAGGCCGGGAAACATGAGGTTTATGAGTTGTTGATGGATGAGGGCGGCGTTTTGGACAGCCAGCCACACACCCGCGGTGCACGCGAACATCTGACGGTGATCACCGGCGTTGTCGAAGTGATCAGCGGCGATGCGACAATCCGGTTGGAACAAGGCGACACGGCCCGATATGCAGCTGATGTGCGGCATCGGGTGACCGCACAGGGCGGTGCCGCGCGTGCCTTTCTTGTGGTGCAGGATGCTTAGTATTCCAGAATGACGGAAAAAATCCGTGATAGTAGATTTCTACTATTTCGGAAACGCGTCCGGTATGGTAGAGGAACCGCAAAGGAGCCTCATCATGACCCAAGCCTATCTTGACCATATCACCGAAACGCTCGCGCAGATTGACGCCGAGGGCATGATGAAACGCGAACGTTTGATCACCTCGCCTCAGGGTGGAGAGATCACCGTTGGCGATCGCAAGGTGATCAATCTCTGTGCCAATAATTACCTCGGCTTGGCCGATCACCCCGACCTCATCCAAGCCGCCGAGGCTGCGATGGATCCCAAAGGATTCGGCATGGCCTCCGTGCGGTTTATCTGCGGCACGCAGGACATTCACCGCGAGTTGGAACAAAAACTTGCTGCATTTCTGAATAAGGACGATTCGATCCTCTTTGCCGCCTGCTTTGATGCAAATGGCGGTCTTTTTGAGCCTCTTCTTGGTCCCGAAGATGCCATCGTGTCAGATGCGTTGAACCATGCTTCGATCATTGACGGCATCCGGCTGTGCAAGGCGAAACGCTATCGCTATGCCAATAGCGATATGGATGATCTCGAAGGCCAGCTGAAACAGGCCCGCGAAGATGGCGCACGGTTCATTATGATCGCCACCGATGGTGTGTTTTCAATGGACGGATATCTGGCCAAACTGCCCCAGATTACCGAGCTCGCGCAAAAGTACGAGGCGCTGGTGATGGTTGATGATTGCCACTCCACCGGCTTTATGGGGCCGCAAGGTGCGGGTACGCCTGCGCATTTTGGTGTCGATGTGGATGTGTTGACCGGCACGTTGGGCAAGGCGCTGGGCGGGGCCATCGGCGGTTATATCGCGGGGCCGCAGCCGGTGATTGATCTGCTGCGCCAACGCGCGCGTCCCTATCTGTTTTCCAATTCACTGCCTCCGTCCATCGTGGCGGCGGGGATCAAGGCGTTGGATCTGGTGATGCAGGGCGATGATCTACGGACCAAGCTGTTTGAAAACACCGCCTATTGGCGCGCCGGTCTGGGACGGCTTGGCTTTGATCTGCTTCCGGGGGAACATCCGATTGTGCCGGTGATGCTGGGCGAGGCGCAGCTGGCGCAGGATATGGCGGCGCGTTTGTTCGAAGAGGGCGTCTATGTCTCCGGTTTCTTTTTTCCGGTGGTGCCACGCGGACAGGCCCGGATCAGAACCCAAATGAACGCCGCCCTGTCGCGGAATGATCTGGACCGTGCCTTGATCGCGTTTGAGACAGCAGGCAAAGCCTGCGGCGTGTTGAAATGACAGACATCAAAGCCTCTGTGATCGAGGTGATCGGGAATACACCGCTTGTCGATCTGAGCCGTATCACCGCGCATCTGGGGTTGGAGGGCCGTATTCTGGCCAAGCTCGACAACCTCTTGCCCGGATATTCCAAGAAAGACCGCGCCGCCCGGCAGATCATCGAAGCGGCCCGTGCCGATGGGCGGCTCAAACCCGGTCAACGAGTCGTGGAACTGACCTCCGGCAACATGGGCACGGGTCTTGCGATTGTCTGCGGTGTTCTTGGCCATCCTTTCACAGCGGTGATGAGCGCGGGCAATTCCACCGAACGCGCCCGGATGATGCGCGGGTTGGGGGCAGAGGTGGTGATCGTGCCGCAGGCCACCGGCGGCATCCCCGGACAGGTGACAGCGGCGGATCTCAAACAGGTTGATGCAGAGGTGCAACGGATCACTGATCAAACTGGCGCATTTCGCGCCGATCAATTCGAAGACCCCGGCAACCCCGCAGGGCATGAAAACGGAACCGGGCCAGAGTTATGGGCACAATCTGGCGGCACAGTCACGGCGTTCTGCGATTTTGCCGGATCGGGCGGAACACTGGCCGGCGTGGCGCAGGCCTTGGGACCAAAGGGTGTGCGCTGCTATGCGGTTGAACCTGCTGGTGCCGAGGTGATCGCGGGCCATCCCGTGTCAGACCCGAACCATCCCATTCAGGGTGGCGGCTATGCCATGGCTGACCTTACCCATCTTGAGGCATCCAATATCGCCGGAACGCTGGCCGTCACCGGATCTGAGGCCCGTGGTGCCGCGCGAATGCTCGCGCGTGTCGAGGGCGTGTTTGGCGGCTATTCCGCAGGCGCCAATCTGGCCGCCGCGATCGCTCTGCTGCGCGGGCCGGAGCGCGGCGGAACCGTCGCGATGATCGTCTGTGACAGTGGGCTGAAATACTTGTCCACGGATCTGTGGGAGGATTCAAATGACCACCAATGAAATGAAAGCCCTGTCCAAGCTGCACGCCCGCGAAGGGCTTTGGATGACCCATGCGCCCGTGCCGGAGATCGGCCCCGACGACGTGTTGATCCGTATCAACAAGACCGGCATCTGCGGTACCGATATTCACATCTGGAACTGGGATGAATGGGCGCAGAAAACCGTGCCTGTGCCGATGATCACAGGGCATGAATTTGCCGGAGAGATTGTCGAACTGGGCCGCAATGTCGAGGGACTTGAGATCGGACAGCGCTGTTCAGGTGAGGGGCATTTGATCGGCAAAAACTCCCGGCAAAGCCGCGCGGGCAAGTTTCACCTTGATCCGGCAACCCGCGGCATAGGGGTGAACGAACAGGGGGCATTTGCGCAGTACCTGCGTCTGCCCGCGTTTAACGTTGTACCGCTGCCAGATGAAATTTCCGATGACATCGGTGCGATCCTAGATCCCTTGGGCAATGCTGTGCACACCGCCCTCAGCTTTGATCTGGTGGGCGAGGATGTCTTGATCACGGGTGCGGGCCCTATCGGCATCATGGCCGCTGCCGTTGCTCGGCATGTGGGCGCGCGGCATGTGGTGATCACCGACATCAACGAGGATCGCCTGACACTGGCGCAAAAGGTCACGGATGTTGTGCCTGTCAACGTCACCAAAGAAGACCTGCGCGACGTGATTCCGCGCCTGAAGATGAAACAGGGGTTTGACGTAGGTCTCGAAATGTCCGGCAACCAGATCGCCTTGGACCAGATGGTCGAGGCGATGACGATGGGCGGACGCATTGCAATGCTGGGTATACCACCGGGCAAAAGCCCTGTGGACTGGTCGCGCATCGTGTTCAAGGCGATCACCATCAAAGGCGTCTATGGCCGCGAGATTTTTGAGACTTGGTACAAGATGATTGCGATGCTGGAAAACGGCTTGGACATCTCGGCAATCATCACCCATCGGTTTGGGGTCGATGACTTTGAACAGGGTTTTGCTGCTATGAAATCAGGCCAGTCTGGCAAGGTTGTTCTCGACTGGACCTGAGGTATTGTCGCAGCGGAAGGGATCCATTCTTCTGCTGCGGCGTTAACAGTCATGATCAAGAAATCTCTCCATGCAATCGCCTGGCGGGCAGAACGCTTGTTGGACCGGATCAAAGGCCAGCGTGATCCCCGCCGGATCATCGAACCCTACATCGGTTACGCCAATCCCGACCATCTTGTGGTGCGGGGCAGGGTGCTGACCTCCCTGCGCCGGAATGCGCCTACACCCATGCAATCGCGCTGGGTCAATTTCAAACAGATGTTCTCACTGTTTCTTACGGATGAGGTTGCAAATGTGACCGTGCAATCTGGCATGGTCAAAGCGATCAGCGACGAAGAAGGCTACTTTACCCTGTTGCTGCCGCGCGATCAGCCATGCGGGTGGATCAACATCCCGGTCCAAATCGAAGGGCAGGCCGGACAAACCCAATGTCCGGTTTTGGTGCCAGACAACGCCGCACGGTTTGGTGTGATTTCAGATATCGACGACACAGTCCTCAAGACCGGTGCCTATTCCCTGATCCGCAATCTGTGGAATTCTTTGACCGGCAATGCCCTGACGCGACGCATTTTTCCGGATGCAGTTACATGTCTCCAATCGCTGTCGGAAGGTGGCCGCAACCCGGTTTACTATGTCAGCTCCAGCCCTTGGAACCTGCATCATTTCCTGAACCGGATTTTTGATCTGTCGGGTCTGGTGAAGGGTCCGAAGTTCCTGCGCGATCTTGGCTTGAGTCAGACCCAATTTGTCACCGGCACCCATGGTGATCACAAAGGTGGCGCCATTGACGTGTTGATGGCGGCCAATCCGCAGCTGGGATATGTTCTTATGGGGGACACAGGCCAACATGATGCGATGGTCTATCGGGATGCTGTGCTGCGCCATCCGGGGCGTGTATTGGCAGTGGTGCTGCGCAAACCGGGGCCGGGGCCCGATGCCCAAAGCCGCGCCGCAATGGATGAAATCCGCGGCGCAGGTGTTCCGGTGTTCAGCGCGGTCGATTTTGCCGGCGTCGCATCTTCAATCGATGCGATTGCAAACACGCCTCAGGCAGACGGGTCCAAGGGCATACGGCCCTGATCGGTCAATAGCCAGCAGGCAGCGCCCTCAAACACCGCGACACTCAAAGGTTTGCCATAACCCGCGCCACTGTCGAGGTTGATCCGATTGCCATAGTGCGTGGCCTCGGCAACCGGTGTGTGGCCATGGACAATCAGTTTCGGGTGCAGACGCGGATCATTGTGGAATTCCTGCCGGATCCATATCAGATCGTGTTCTGTTTGTTTGGCAAGTGGAACACCCGGTCTGATCCCCGCATGGCACAGAAACAGATCATCGTTCTGATAGGACAGATCCAGGCTTGTGAGAAAATCGACATGCGCCTGCGGCACGGCGGCACGGGCCTGTTCATGCACCACTGACTTGCGATCGGTTTCCACAAATTCCACCCCGTAGGAGGCCAGTGTGGTGTCACCGCCAAGCCGTTGATGCAGCCAGTAAAGGTTGATCGGCAAATGTGCGTCGTGGCGCGGGGTGTCTTGCATGAAATGGGCGAACATCCGGTCATGATTGCCGAGGATGAAATGCCAATCCCGGCCTTGCGTTTGACCATCGATCAGAAGATCCAGTACCGCTTTGCTGTCCGGCCCTCTGTCGGTGTAATCCCCCAGAAAAACGACCCTGGCAGCCGGTCCTCCATCCTGTTCGATCAGGGCAAGCACCCGCTGCAATTCGTGAAATTGGCCGTGAATGTCGCCGATGGCATAGATCTGCTCTTTCATGAAATAGCTGGTAGCGGACCCTTCCCGAAATGAAAAGGCCGGCCCTATGCTGACAAAGCACCGCGGGGCTGGTCCAGCGCGGCCATCAGATCGGCAATGCTATTGCGCAGCCATTGATGGGCAGGCGTTGTGGAGTGCCGTCGGTGCCAGCTCATCCCGACGAGTGGAACCTCGATCGGCATCGGCGCGGGACGTATCGCCAGGCCGTGGGTGGCCGCCATTTTCACCGCCATTTGCAGCGGTATAAGCGCCAGATGATCGGTATTGGCCACCGCGCTGCAAACCCCGTGCATAACGGGTAAACTCATCACGACATGGCGGGTTTTGCCGATACGGGACAGCGCAGCATCGCCGGTTCCGGTGTACTTTCCCTCTGGTGAAAACAGGATATGGCCAAGGGCGCAGTATGTCTCAAGATCCAGCGCGGATGTTTCCGGCAGGCCGTCGAGGCATGGATGATCGCCGCGTGCGACCATCACCATTGGAGATTCGAATATCGGCTGCCAGTCCATCCAGCTCGGGATCTCGAAATGCGGTGCCAGCGCCAGATCGATCTCGTGGCTTTCCAGCTTGCCGCCATGTTGACCCGGCATAAGATCGACCAGCTGCACCCGCACACCGGGTGCATTCCGGCTGAGAAATGCGGCCAGACCCGGCATTAACAATTCGGAAAAGAAATCACTGCCCGACAGGCGGAAGCTGTCTTGCGCCACCTTGGGGTCAAACGCAGGCGGCCCTGACAACAGCGCCTGTGTCTCATCCAGAATATTGCGAAGCGGCTCTGCCAGCGAAAGCGCGTAATCGGTTGGCTCCAACCGGGGGCCGATGCGCACAAACAGCGGGTCTTTCAAATGTTCCCTAAGCCGCCCGAGCGCCGCAGAAACCGCAGGCTGCGACAGGCCGATAAGCTGTCCGGCGCGGGTGGTGGAATGGGTTTCCATCAAGGCCCGCAGAACCCGAAGAAGGTTAAGATCAAAGCTTCGTAAATCCATACTATGGATGATGATAATACAAATAATAAATTTTCGATATGGTCTATGGTGTGCGAATTTGATCCATAAAGCGATCCCGCAACTTCGGCGTGATCCATCGGCAAGCCAAAACGGGGGACGTTATGAAAGGTATTGCACTTTATTTTCTGTTGGCCGGCATCGTGTCAGGGATTTGCGGCATGGTCTGGGGCATCCAAATGTCAGCCACGCAAAACCACGATCTGTCACCCGCGCACGGGCATCTTAACCTGATTGGCTGGGTCGGGATGACGCTGTTTGCGATGTTCTATCATGTTGTGCCTGCGGCGGCGCAAAATGGTCTGGCGCGGATCCATCTGATTGTCTCACTGACAGGATTGGTCCTGATCGTTCCGGGTATCGCGGTGGTGTTGTCAGGCGGCACAGATCTGCTGGCCAAAGCCGGATCTGTTGTTGCCCTTGCCAGTATGCTGATCTTCCTGGCGGTGGCGCTTCGCAGCCGGCAAAACTGAACCATCAAGGGGCGTTGGCGCAGCAAATTGCCGCGCCAACGATGGATATTAGGCCACTTCAAATTCAAGCGGTTTGACCTGTGTGAACAGGCCCGTGCTTTGCAGCTTGTCGATGACATTGGCAGGCACGACATCATCCACGTAAAGCAAGGCAATCGCCTCACCCTTGGCCGCGGACCGGCCGAGGGTAAAGTTGGCGATGTTCACGCCGTTCTCGCCCATCGTCTGACCCAAGGCACCGATGATGCCCGGCACGTCTTCGTTGGTGGTATAGACCATATGCGCACCGACCTCTGCGTCGATGTTGATGCCCTTGATCTGGATGAACCGGGGTTTGCCATCCGAAAACACGGTGCCAGCCACAGACCGTTCGCGTTTCTCCGTCACAACGGTGACTTTCACATAACCGTCGAACACCCCTGATTTGTCCTGATTGGTTGTGCTGATCTGGATGCCTTTTTCGCGGGCTACCACGGGGGCGCTGACCATGTTCACATCCGGGTTGGCGCGTTTCATGATCCCGGCAACCACGCCGCAGTTAAGCGCATCGAGGTTCATTCCAGCCACGGTGCCATCATAGAGAATATTGATCGCCTTGATCGGCTCATCCGTCATCTGGCCGATGAAGGCGCCCAGATGGCCGGCCAGCTTGACCCATGGCCCCATCACTTTGGCCTCTTCGGCAGTAACCGACGGCATGTTGAGTGCGTTGGATACAGCACCGGTCAGCAAATAGTCGGACATCTGCTCCGCCACCTGAAGGGCTACATTTTCCTGCGCCTCGGTTGTTGCCGCGCCCAGATGCGGCGTGCAAACCACGTTGGGCAGGTTGAACAACGGGTTCTCTGTTGCCGGTTCCTTGGCAAACACATCAAAGGCCGCGCCAGCGATATGACCGGATCTAAGCAGATCGGCCAGCGCTTCTTCGTCCACCAGACCGCCGCGGGCACAGTTGATGATCCGTACACCTTTCTTGGTTTTTTCAAGATTTTCACGGCTCAGAATATTGGCGGTCGCCTCGGTGAACGGTACATGCAGCGTGATGAAATCGGCCCGCGCCAGCAGCTCGTCCAGCTCGACCTTCTCAACACCCATCTTCTCGGCCTTTTCTTCACCAAGGAAGGGGTCATAGGCCACCACTTTCATTTTCAGACCACGCGCCCGGTCACAAACAATGCCGCCAATGTTGCCCGCGCCGATGACGCCCAGCGTCTTGCCGGTCAGCTCGACCCCCATGAACTTGGATTTCTCCCATTTGCCCGCATGGGTCGAGGCGCTGGCCTCGGGGATCTGGCGCGCCACGGCGAACATCATTGCAATGGCGTGTTCGGCGGTGGTGATCATGTTACCGAAGGGCGTGTTCATCACGATCACGCCTTTTTTCGAGGCGGCTTCCTTGTCGATATTGTCGGTGCCGATCCCGGCGCGCCCGATGACCTTGAGGTTGTCTGCCGCCGCAAGGATCTTTTCCGTCACCTTGGTAGCGGACCGGATCGCAAGGCCGTCGTAATTGCCGATGATCTCGGCTAGTTTTTCCTTGTCCTTGCCCACGTCGGGCTGAAAATCCACGTCAATGCCGCGGTCTTTGAAGATTTGTACAGCTGCATCGCTGAGTTTGTCGCTGATCAGTACTTTGGGAGCCATCGTTTCGGTCCTTCATTGAATGGGGAGGTGTGGCGGGGCAGTGCCCGCCGCAGGAATGGGGTAGGGCGGGATTGATCCCGCCAATGCTCAGGCGTTGATTTCGGTCTCAAATGCCCATGCGAGCCATGGCAACATGGCCGCCACATCGGATGTTTCCACTGTGCCGCCGCACCAGATGCGCAGACCGGGAGGGGCATCGCGGTAAGCGCCGATATCCAGTGCCACATCCGCATCCGCCAGCCGCTTGGCCACCGCCTTGGCAAAGGCTGCGCCATCGGTGATCCGGGCATCCGTGAATTTAAGGCAAACCGAGGTGTTGGAGCGGATGGCAGGATCTGCCGCCAGAAAATCAATCCAGTCATGAGCTTTGACAAAATCGGCCACGGCCTGCGCGTTGGCATCGGCACGGGCGATCATGCCCTGCAAGCCGCCCACGGATTTGGCCCATGTCAGCGCCTGCAAATAATCCTCAACACATAGCATCGATGGCGTATTGATCGTTTCACCACGGAAAATACCTTCGTTCAGCTTGCCGCCCTTGGTCATGCGGAAAATCTTGGGCAGGGGCCATGCGGGCGTATAGCTCTCCAGACGTTCTACTGCGCGGGGGCTCAGGATCAGCATCCCATGCGCGGCTTCACCGCCAAGAACCTTTTGCCAAGAGAAGGTTGTCACATCCAGCTTGTCCCAGGGCAGATCCATCGCAAAGGCGGCGGATGTCGCGTCGCACAGGGTCAATCCTGCACGGTTTTCCGGGATCGCATCGCCATTGGCCATGCGCACGCCTGAGGTGGTGCCGTTCCAAGTGAAACACACGTCGTTGTCATAGTTCAGCGCCGTCATATCGACGATCTCGCCATATTCGGCGGTGTGGGTTGTCGCCTCGATCTTGAGCTGTTTGACCACATCCGTGACCCAGCCCGCGCCAAAACTTTCCCATGCGACCATTTGTACGGGCCGTTCGCCCAGCATGGACCACATGGCCATCTCAAACGCGCCGGTGTCTGAGGCGGGTACAATTCCGATCCGGTAATCGGCAGGCACGCCAAGAATCTCGCGGGTTGTCTCGATCGCTTCGAGCAGTTTTGCCTTGCCGACAGCGGCACGATGCGACCGGCCCAAAGGCGCGTCCGACAGATTGTTCAAATCGAATGTGGGGATTTTGGCACAGGGGCCAGAAGAAAAACGCGGATTGGCCGGCCGCGTTGCCGGTTGTTCAATAGCCATGAATGCTACCCTCTCAGATAAGCGCCCTTCGTTGGGGAAGGGTGTCCCACGAACCGAAATACGGGCAGGTGGCCTCTGGCACAAGCTGCAAAACGGGGCTAGAACGCCGCTTGGGTCGCTTTTTGCGACATGATTGGCGTGGATCGGAAACTTCCCCATGTTTACAGTTGTTTTGCTTACTTCACCGGAGACAAAGGGGCTTGAGCCTGCCTTGGTTGAAAGCCTGCGCAACGCCTGGGGCGGCGGTGATGCGGTCTGGTTGTCACCGGATGAAGCGGCGGAATTTGACGTGCAGGCCGCCCCTCCGAATCTTTGGGAGGTCTGGGAAACCTGTCAGGGCATGGGGGTTGATCTGGTGATGGTGCCC
This sequence comes from Sulfitobacter sp. M368, assembly GCF_025141875.1. Taxonomy (NCBI): domain Bacteria; kingdom Pseudomonadati; phylum Pseudomonadota; class Alphaproteobacteria; order Rhodobacterales; family Roseobacteraceae; genus Sulfitobacter; species Sulfitobacter sp. M368. Next base: position 3,833,042 of record NZ_CP081113.1, on the reverse strand, counting down.
ACGGAAGGGCGGCGCAAAAAGATGCTGCTCGCCGATATGGACAGCACGATGATCGAGCAGGAATGCATTGATGAGCTGGCAGATGAGGCGGGCGTGGGCGACCGGGTCAAAGACATCACTGCGCGTGCGATGAACGGTGAGCTTGATTTTGACGGGGCGCTGAAGGAACGGGTTGGCCTGATGGCCGGGCTGGACGCCGCCGTGATCGACAAAGTGTTGAAAGAACGTATCACCTTGATGCCGGGCGGCGCGGCCCTTCTCGGCACGATGAAGGCAAGCGGTGCTTATGCGGCATTGGTGTCTGGCGGGTTCACGGCTTTTACGGCCAGGGTCGCAGGCAAGCTTGGATTTGACGAAAACCGCGCCAATACACTTCTGATCAAAGATGGCAAACTGACCGGAGAGGTCGCTATGCCGATCCTTGGCAAACAGGCCAAGGTAGATGCGCTGGAGCAGATCACCACGCGGCTTGGCCTGACAGATCAGGACGTGCTGGCGGTGGGCGACGGGGCCAATGATCTGGGCATGTTGACACGCGCAGGGCTTGGCGTTGCCTTACATGCCAAGCCGACTGTTGCGGCGCAATGTGACGTGCGGATCAACCATGGTGATCTGACGGCGCTGTTGTTTGTGCAGGGGTATGGCCGCGAAGACTTTGCCGTTTAACCTGATATTAATATTTAACGGTTTACTTAATTAACAAATCTGTTAAATTAAGGTCATGAACAACATGACCCGCACCTTTGCTGCCCTTGCAGATCCGACCCGCCTGACGGTGGTGGAGGAGTTGATGCAGCGCGGTGAAATGCCTGCGGGCGATCTTGTTTCACATGTCGGCATGTCGCCGCCTGCGGTCTCGCGGCATCTCAAGGTGCTGCGTGAGGCTGGCGTGGTGACGCAACGGGCCGATGGAACCAAACGATATTATCGTGTTGCCCCGGAATCGATGCGCGCAATTGTGGATTGGACAATTGCGCACCGTAGCTTTTGGGAGGCCAGCCTTGACCGGTTGGATGCGATTTTGGCTGAGGAGGGGGGTGCGCACGATGAGTGACATCAGATTGGAGCGGGAATTCCCCGTCACACAGAAACGGCTGTTCGAGGTGCTGACCACCCAGTCTAGCATCGTGCAATGGTGGGGGCATGACGGCTGGACCATGATGGAAGAACAGCTTGATTTTTCGCGCACAGGCCCGTGGTTTGCCGATATGCGCAGTGAAGAGGGCAACCGGTTCAAGCTGTCCGGTCAGGTCACGCGGGTCTCGCCCCATGAGGTCATCGGCTTCACTTGGGGTTGGCACGACGAAGAAGACCAGCGCGGGCCCGAAAGCCATGTCACCTTTACCATTGCCGAAACCGCCAAAGGGGCGCGGTTGGTGGTGGATCACCGCGAATTGGTCTCGGACGATATTGCAGCACAACACGAAAGAGGTTGGGGCGGCCCACTGTCGCGGCTTGAACGTCTATTGAGCAAAGAAACCAAGGATTAAGAGGAGGAAATTATGCCAGAGTTTATGTTTGCCTATCACGGCGGGAAAATGCCGGAAACACCCGAAGAGGGCGCCAAGGCCATGGCGGCCTGGGAGGCGTGGTACAAGGATCTCGGTGAGAGTGTCGTCCATCCCGGCAACCCTGTCGGCATGTCCAAGACGGTCAGCGCCGGCGGGATCGCCGATGATGGCGGATCGAACCCGTTGTCGGGCTTTACCATCGTCAAAGCGGACAGCATTGAGGCGGCCTGCAAAATGGCGGCGGCGTGCCCGATGGTGGCTGATGGCAGCGGCACCGCCGAAGTCGCGCCTATCGTCGAAATGTAAGACCGGTCCGGCGGGTCAGATCAGGCCCGCCGCTGGTTTCAGAACACCTGTTTCAATCCCCCGCCAGTTCTTGATCGGCGCATTTAGCCGCTTCAACGTGGCAGGGTGGCTTGCATCCAATACCCCCAAACGCACCAGCAAGGCCGCAATTGCGCATTCCGCGGCACGGGTGGTCCCGCAAGCTGCCTTGAGCGCGATACCCAATTTCTGCTCGGGGAGGATCGCGATAAAGAACCCCTCGGCGCCGGTCTTAAGCGCCACTTTTCCATCCATTGCTCGCATCAATTCGGTGCAGGCCCGCCCTTCGCCTGCGACCAACTCGGGGTGCAGGCGCATCGCCTGATGCAACCGTGCCTCGGCGCTGCCTTCCGCGGCATTGGCAAAATGTGCCATGGCACGGGCCATACCATGCAGGGTGCAGGCGTAGTTCGGGGCGGAACATCCATCAATGCCAAAACCGGGCGAAGTTTCCTGCGTAACGGTCTCAAACGCCTCGAGACAGGCGCGTTGGATCGGGTGATCGGGGTCAACGTATTCGGCATTGCCGCCCAAATGCTGGTTCAGGGTCAAAAAACCCGAATGCTTGCCAGAGCAATTGTTGTGGATCTGGCAGGGCTTTTCATGGGCGCGGATCAGCGCCTCACGGGCGGGAGTATCATTGGGTTCTTGCGGGCCGCAACGGAAATCATCGTCGCTTAGGCCCAGCGTCTCAAGCCAGACCGCAACCCGATCCGTGTGGATCGCCGCGCCCTGATGGGAGGCGCAAGACAGCGCCAGTTGTTCGGTTGTCAGACTGGCTTTGTCCGCCGCGCCAGAGGTGATCAAAGGCAGCGCCTGAATCATCTTGGAAGAACTGCGCGGCAGGATCACGGTCTCCGGATTGCCCCATGCATCCACGATCTGGCCGGTGCTGTCGCAAATCACCGCATGGCCCGAATGCACGCTTTCAAGGAAGGGACCGCGCCAAATTTCTGCGAAGGGGGCCGGATTGGTCATGATTTCGTCCTTTTCGTGGGCGAAAACCTGCCAATCAGGCTTTCGTCGGTCGCGTGTTTGGCGTTAATATGCTTGTTGTCGAGAATATAACAGACCCTGTAGAAGAGCGATCCATTTAAAGGATGGCCGAGGGCTCTGGATAAATTGAGGTAGAAGTCAGCTGGAGGCTGCACAGATGCGAACTGGAAGAACACTTGGATATGCGTTTGGGCTTATGGCTCTTGCCGCATTCCCCGCTGCCGCGCAGGAACAAAGCACAAACCGGGTTGCCGCAAAAACCGATTGGAGCGTTTTTGTCGAAGACAATCCAACCGAATGCTGGGGCGTCTCAACACCCAAAGAATCTGTAAACACTCGCGACGGGCGCGTTGTGGCGGTGAACCGGGGTCAAACCCTGCTCATGGTTTTTTACCGTCCCTCAGCCGGTGCCAAGGGTCAGGTTGCCTTTACAGGCGGCTATCCTTTTGCAGCTGGATCCACGGTCAACATGGATATTTCCGGCACCACGTTTGAGCTGTTCACCGAGGGTGAATGGGCTTGGCCTGCGACCACCGATGACGATGCCAAGATCATCACTGCAATGAAACGTGGCGCGACGGCGATCCTTTCAGGGCGTTCCGGGCGTGGCACCAACACCAAAGATACGTTTTCTCTGCTCGGCTTTACCGCGGCTGTGGAAGATGCGGGAAAACGCTGCGGCGGGTAAAACCTGTTGCGGTTTGCTAAAACGGCCCTGCACCTGCGGGGCTGTTTTCTTTTGATCCGGGCGCGATCCTCTATATAGAGGCGCATCACCCCTCATTGGAGATTCGCCATGTCCGGCACTGCACCGATCACACAGGACGTCATGACCATCCCGCGCAAATTGCCGGATGGGCCAATGAACCTTGTCGGGCTGACGCGGGAGAAACTGCGCGACGTTCTGATTGCCAGCGGCACCCCTGAAAAACAGGCCAAGATGCGCGTTGGCCAGATCTGGCAGTGGATTTATCTGTGGGGCGTGCGCGACTTTGCCGAGATGACCAATCTGTCCAAGGCCTACCGCGCCGAATTGGCCGAACAATTCGTCATCGAAATTCCCGAGGTGGTCACGCGGCAAATCTCCACAGACGGCACGCGGAAATATCTGGTCAAGATTGCCGGCGGTCATGAGGTCGAGATCGTCTATATCCCCGAGGATTCACGCGGCACGCTGTGCATTTCCTCTCAGGTGGGTTGCACGCTGACCTGTTCGTTCTGTCATACGGGCACGCAAAAACTGGTCCGCAACCTGACCGCGGCCGAAATCATCGGTCAGGTGATGGTGGTACGTGACGATCTGGGCGAATGGCCGGAGATCGGCGCGAAAAACGTCGAAGGGCGTCTTTTGTCAAACATCGTTCTGATGGGCATGGGCGAACCTCTTTATAATTTCGAAAATGTGCGCGATGCGATGAAGATCGCGATGGATGCCGAGGGCATTCAGCTGTCGCGCCGGCGCATCACCCTGTCCACATCCGGTGTGGTGCCGGAGATTGCCCGAACCGCCGAAGAAATCGGGTGCCAGCTTGCCGTTTCTTTCCATGCCACCACAGACGAAGTGCGCGACAAGCTGGTCCCGATCAACAAACGTTGGAACATTGAAACCTTGCTGGACGCCCTGCGGGTCTATCCCAAAGTGTCCAACTCTGAACGGATTACATTTGAATATGTGATGCTGCATGGGATCAACGACAGTGACGAAGATGCCCGCCGATTGGTAAAACTGATCGACGGTATCCCGGCCAAGATCAATCTGATCCCCTTCAATGAATGGCCCGGCGCACCCTACAAAAGGTCGTCAAACAACCGCATCCGTGCGTTTTCTGAGATCGTCTATAAAGCCGGCTATGCCAGCCCCGTCCGGACACCACGCGGCGAAGATATCATGGCCGCCTGCGGACAGCTCAAATCGGCCACCGAACGCGAACGCAAATCCCGCAAGCAGATCGCCCAAGAGGCGGGCCTGGCAGGAAGCTGACATTGCCAGCGCATTTCTTGGTTGCGGCAGACCTGCCCGGACGGCTGACGATCATGCCTTGTCCGACAGGGAATGATCTGGCAGATCAGTTTGCATCCTTTGCGCAGGCCGGGATCACGCGCATCATCTCTATGCTGGCCCCTGATGAGGCGGGTTTGCTGGGCGTCGCTTCAGAAACCAGATTATGCGCCGATGCGGGCATCGCCTTTGAAAACCATCCAATTGTTGATTTTGGATTGCCTGACCAATCCGCCTTTCGCAGGTTGGTGGCCCATATCACGGATCATCTGCAAAACGGCGCACATGTCGCCATCCACTGCCGCGCCGGTATCGGGCGATCTGGCATGGTGGCATCCGCCGTGTTGATCCGTCTGGGGTATGCGCCGGAACAGGCCATCGACAAGGTCAGCATTGCCCGCGGCGTTTCCATTCCCGACACAATCGAACAGCGGCAATTTATACTAGATTTTGCACCTTAACGCCGCAGATTTGGCTTTCGCCGTTATTTTCATGGCTGAAAAGGTTTTGGGAAATACCTTTATTCTGCCGCAATTCGGTTCAAATGCTGCCATGGTCACGCGCAAGGGTTGTTTCCAGATTGAAACCAATCAAGGAGCGGACCCATGTCCTTTATCTCTAAGAAAGACCAATTCGACACCAGCAAGGTGTTCGACTTTATCCTGAGCGAACGCGCCTGCGCCCTTTCTGTGCGTGAATGGAAGCACCGGCTGGCCGGCTATGGCTATGCGATCAAGGAAACGCTGCACGGCCAGGTCGTTGAAACCCTTCCGCACCACGTTGAAGTGGGTGTTTTGCCTGCGTAACCCGCAGGCAAGACCATTTGATACGGATCGTTATCTGCCTGGAATAGCATCCCGCGCCGGGGCCGTTTCCCAGTTCTCGATCAAATCCATTGCCTCTTGCGCCGTTTCGACAAAGCGGAAGAGATCCAGATCCTCGGCCGAAATTGTGCCGGCATCCGCCAATGCATCCCAGTTGATGATCTTTTTCCAGAATTCCTCGCCAAACAGCAGGAATGGGACCCGTTGCATTCGGCCCGTCTGAATCAGCGTCAGCGCTTCGAACAACTCATCCATGGTGCCAAAGCCGCCAGGGAAAACACAAATTGCCTTTGCCCGCATCAGGAAGTGCATCTTGCGGATCGCAAAGTAGTGGAAGTTAAAGCACAGCTCGGGCGTTACGTATTCGTTTGGCGCCTGTTCAAACGGCAACACGATGTTGAGGCCAATGGAATGCCCGCCCGCGTCAACCGCGCCGCGGTTGCCAGCCTCCATCACACCCGGCCCGCCGCCGGTCACAATCACATTCTCATGACCGCCACCTTCCATGGATTTCAACGTCATCAGCCGCGCAAATTCGCGTGTCTCATCGTAAAAGCGTGACAAATCCGACAGTGTCTGTGTGCGGGCTTTGTCCTTGTCCGCCGGGGCGGGGATGCGCGCGCCACCAAACAGTACAATCGTGCTTTCGATGCCTTGCTCATCCAGCATCAGCTGCGGTTTCAGCAGCTCAAGTTGCAGGCGAACAGGGCGCAACTCATCCCGGCACAGGAAATCCTCATCCGCAAAAGCCAACCGATAGGCTGGCGCGCGGCTTTGTGGTGTGTCGGGGACATGTTCGGCAGAATCGCGGTCTGTATGGGCGTCTCTGAACGGGCTGGTACGATCGTCTTTCATGAGGGTCACTTCCTGCTTGCGCGTTTGGTCCAGAGCTATAGGGTTTGCGCTTTGAGCACCAGCAACAGGAGCGTGATCATGGATTGGAAAGCTGAGATTGAGGCGGCAAAAGCACGGGTTGCGCCCTATGTTCGCGAAACGCCGGTGATCACCACCCGCAGCTTTGGTTTGTCCTATCCGGTCAACATGAAACTTGAGCATATGCAGCACACCGGCACGTTCAAGGCACGCGGAGCGTTCAACACCTTGCTGTCCACAAATGTACCGAAGGGCGGCGTTGTTGCGGCCAGCGGCGGCAATCATGGTGCGGCTGTGGCCCATGCGGCCAAGGCGCTGGGCCATGACGCCCATATTTTTGTGCCTGAACTGGCCGGTCCTGCAAAAATTGATCTGATCCGCCGCACAGGCGCGGAACTGACTGTTGTCTCCGGTGAATATGCAAATGCGCTTGCCGCCGCACAGGCCCATGAGGCCAAAACCGGTGCGATGCAGATCCATGCCTATGACGCGCCGGGCACAGTCGCGGGCCAAGGCACCATGATGGCGGAATGGGAGGCCCAGGGCCTTGATGCCGACACCGTGCTGATCGCTGTGGGAGGCGGAGGTTTGATCGGAGGTGCGCTTGGCTGGCTTCAGGGCCGCCGCAAGGTGGTGGGCGTTGAACCGCGCCATTGCTGTGCGTTGCATAAGGCGCTGGAATACGGGGAACCTTGCGATGTGCCGGTGTCGGGTGTCGCAGCCAATGCCCTTGGTGCACGGCGCATTGGCGATATTTGTTTTGGTTTGGCGCAGGCCCATCTGGGCGCGTCCGTATTGGTGGATGATGATGCGATCATCGCTGCGCAGGTGGCACTTTGGCGTGAATGGCGCATTCTGGTCGAACCGGCTGGCGCTGCCGCGCTCGCCGCCTTGATGAGCGGCGCCTACCAGCCAGAGCCGGGCGAAAAGGTCGCTGTTCTGCTCTGCGGGGCAAACCCGGCCCCCGATCCGATTTCATGAACCAGCGCCCTCGCAATTTGGCCGAATCCCATCCTCATTTGGCAAGAAAAACTCAATAAAGGCCTTTCAGCAAAGGGGCATGGCCGCTGATCCGTGACATCTTTGGCGCTTTTGCGTGGGCGGGCGGCGGTTTTGAAGGTGATGTGGCGGTCGGAATGCCCGATTGATCCAAGGGGGGGGAGCGGCTATAGCCCGCGACAAGCCTGAGAATTGAAATTGGAGATACGGATATGTCGAACGCGCAGCTGGAAACCGCCATTGAGGCAGCATGGGACACCCGCGATCAGATCACCTCGGCCACCACGGGCGAAGTGCGCGAGGCCATCGAAGACACCCTGAACGCGCTGGACAGCGGCAAACTGCGGGTCGCCGAAAAACAGGCAGACGGATCTTGGCATGTGAACCAATGGGCCAAAAAGGCGGTTCTGCTTGGCTTCCGTATCAAGGACATGGAACACCAAGAGGGCGGTCCACAAGGCGCAGGCTGGTGGGACAAAGTTGACAGCAAGTTCAAAGGCTGGGGCGACAACCAGTGGAAAGCTGCCGGTTTCCGTGCGGTGCCAAACTGTGTGGTTCGCAAATCGGCCTTCATTGCGCCCGGCGTGGTGTTGATGCCTTCTTTCGTGAACATCGGCGCCTATGTCGACAGCGGCACGATGGTCGACACATGGGCGACCGTTGGCTCTTGCGCCCAGATCGGTAAGAACGTGCATCTGTCTGGCGGCGTTGGCATCGGCGGCGTGTTGGAGCCGATGCAGGCAGGTCCAACCATCATCGAAGACAACTGCTTTATCGGGGCGCGGTCTGAGGTTGTTGAGGGGTGTATCGTGCGTGAGGGTTCGGTTCTGGGCATGGGCGTGTTCATTGGCCAGTCGACCAAGATCGTGGACCGCGAAACCGGCGAAGTCATGTATGGCGAAGTGCCGTCTGGTTCCGTTGTGGTTGCGGGCTCCATGCCGTCTAAAAATGGCGTGAACCTTTACTGCGCCGTGATCGTCAAACGCGTGGACGAAAAGACCCGTTCCAAGACATCCATCAACGAGCTGCTGCGCGACTGATCTGCCTCGCGGGAACCAAACATAGCGGTGGTGCGTTCTCCTTCCAACAAGGTGAAGGAGAACGACATGACGGGACTTGGATGGTTTGCGGCGCTGATCGTCGGGGCGCTTGCCGGCTGGATTGCTGAAAAGATAATGAAGCGTGACCATGGTCTGCTGCTGAATGTCTTCATGGGCATCGTTGGTGCGATGCTGTTCAATGCGATCCTTGGGTTTATCTTCGGCTCGTCGCTGGGTGGCTGGATTGGACAATTGTTTGCCGGTGTTGTTGGGGCCTGCATCCTGATCGCGGCGATCAACGCCTTTCGCAGCCGGCCCTGAGCCGAGGCTTTTCAATTCCCACAGATCACGCTAGGGCTGCCTTTCACACAGAAAAGGTGGCCCTTGTCATGTCTGATCCTAAGAAAGCCAAAAAGAAATCACGCCAACAGGTGTTTACCCTGCTGGTTCAGATTGGCCGCAAAGAGGGTGATGGCTTGCCGGACAAGGCAACCGGTGCGGCCCTTATGTGTTTTGCCTCCGGCATAGATGAGGCCGAAGCCGTGCGCGAAACCGTTGCCATTCTCAAACAGGCGGACACAAATCCATTGGATGTCACCGGCTACGGCACCATGGAGGAACGTGAGGCCGACGGACAAGAGATCGGCGACGAAGAACGCGCCTTGATGCAGCGGGCATTAGAGGAAAACGCCGTCATCGTGGCACAGATGACCCCGTTCTTTGACAAGGAACTGCCCTCACCGGAATGAGGCAAGGATCGCCGCGCCGCGCTTTCCTTGGTTTGCCACTCCGAAATCAGGCCGCCCGCTGACGCGCCAGGTGGATGGCATCATACCAGCGCAAGACATGGTGCGCGGGGCGTCCATGTTCGGGCAGGGAGCCCCGGTCGAAAGAACGCAACAGGCTGTTGGCCAGATGTTGGCCATTGCGCCGGATACGCCCGATATAAAGGCTTTCCAGCGTGGTGCCAGCGGCGAGCAATGTCTCATGGGAAGGCAACAACAACTGGGCATAGCGAATGACCGGTCCGCAGGGTTCCTCCAACGCGGCAAAGCCATTAACCAGATGGCGGGCGGGCACCAGAACCGCCTCTTGGTTGAACAGGTATTCCACCTCTGGCCCATCGATGATCAATCTTTGATCGGGAGACACGATGATGTCCTGTTGCAAGCCAAAATAGGGCGCCCGCAACCGCACAGGGCGATAACTTCCGCGCGCCGGGACCATCCGGTCAAGACTGTGCAGAACCGGAACCGTACCTGCGTTCCCCGTCAAGACGGTATCGCCGCGCTGCAACTGCCCCACTTCTTTGTATCCGCGCGGGGTCGCGACAGGTGTGCTTGGCAACAGGCTCGGCATGGGGCCAATCGGCTCAATCTTGTTCGAAAGCGCGGCAAAGATCATATCGGCTGAAAAGCTGTGATCATTGCGCCCCAACATCAGGTCGCGGATGTCATCAAGCGGCAGCGGTTTGGGCACTTCGATATAGGCATGCGAGATTTGTGCATCCTCTGGCCGCTCCAGCGTCATCCGTGCCCAATTGGCGGCGCAGTCCCATGAATAGGTGATACGGACAACATCTGTGCGACCGGTCTCGGACCTCTGGATCGCAGCATGGCAGATGTCCTGATCCTGCACCTGTACCATCGCGATGCCGCCACCGGGGATCGCCTGAAAGGTCAAGCTGCGCAATTCAGGATAGGTTGTCTTGTAACCGAACAATACCTGCGGCTTGCCATCCGGTGACAGCCGGGTCTCGAACATGATCGTGCCGCGGTTGAGCAAACTGCGTGGGTGATCAGGCAGCAGCGGTCTGTCTTTCTTGTCAGCGCCCAGTCCACGCAGGGAAAGCCGCCGGTCGTCGTGATCACTGAGGGCAAGCCATGTCATCTTAGGCCACCTGTCCAGAGCGCAGCAAATCTGCCTCAAACCGTTTCAAGGTTCGCCGTGCAGCGGGCGGATAGCCAATGCCCGTTTCGGGATCAATCTCAGGGAACAATGCGCATATCTCTGCCACGACTTCAGTTTCAAAACTCTTGTTGGTTTGAGGGCCCGGCAGATAGCTTTCTGTTTCCAAACCTTCGGAGAACACCACCTGATGGCGGTCAAACAGCAGGTGAACATAGGTCACATCGCCGCCTGGCTTGCGCCGAACGGAGCGATCATTGACCAGATCACGCGCGGCGACCAGCACCTCTGCCTCACCAAACAAAAGCTCTGCCAGATTGTCACGGATCAAGACCCGGTGCAGCGGAGACACCAACAGGTCGCGGTGATCGCCAAAGGTATTGGCGCGAATGTGAATCGGTGCAAACTCGCCTTCCGCCTTTACCGTGCGGGTTCCGATCCAGCGCAGTGGCTGTGGCCCGTCATCCTGGGTCAGCACCAGATCACCCGGCATCAAGGTCTCGGCAGGGCGTTCGCCGTCAGGCGTTGCGATCATTGTCCCCGCGACAAAGCAAGGCACACCCGTTGCGTTGACAAAGCCGACATCAACATCACTGCCGTTGTCGACGGTATAAGTAAAGTTGAAGTTCTCGACATCGCCATCACCCGTCACCGTAAAGGTGCCATTTGGGTTCAGCTTGACCGTTTGCCCTGTGGGCAGCGTGATCGTGTCACCGGCAACGACATCCTGTCCGTTGATCTGGGTGATTGTCAGGGTGCTGCCGGGTGTGTTGTTGATGTCGTTGGCCAGAACATCGATGTCTTTGTCGCCGTCTGGATAAAGGTCAATGTTATCGGACACCGCAACAAGGCTGGTCTGAACAGAGTTGCCTGCAATCAACAGATTTGAATCGAACTGGTTGTCCGACACATCCGCGATGGCGATCCGCATGGAGTTGACCACATTCGGTGTGACAGCCATCGTCAGGGTCATCGTGATGGTAAAACCGTCCATCTCGGTGTTGTAATCGTCAGACTGGTTGTTGACGTACATGTTGATGTTATTCGTGGTGTTGACGTTACCCGGATCGGTATCGCCGTTGCCAACATCCATCGGCACCAGATCGCCATTGACCCAGACACCCACAAAATCCTGATAGATCGAGTTTTGAAATTCGGGGTATTCCTCGGATGAGAACACAAACTGCATTGTCATTGTGGCCGCATCGGGGATGAAATCCACATCCAGCGTCGCGGCATCATAGGTGCGCGCGCCGGAGTGGTTGTTGTACATGCTGACGTTGTTGCTGCCAGAGGTATTGGTGCCGGTGTTTGTGCTTTGGTTGGATTGACCGCTGGAGTTGGTGAAATCCTCAGCCTCACCCGTGGACATGATCACGCCGGTATCAGATGGCGTGACACCCGGCGCAACGCTGTCGCCGTTTGAGTAAATACCCGCGCTGTCGCGATCACCGTAGTAAGTTGCGCCAGTGACCGTGACGCCATTGCCAAAGATCGCCTGCGCCATATCAAGCGCGGTTGTGCCCTCGCGCACCGTTTCGATAGGAAGTTCCGACGCTGCTACCATTGTGCCTCAAACCTCTGGTTCGGACAGAACGTGGCAGCCTGCATGGTTTTCCCATGCGAATGATCTTGGATGCAAACGCGGCCGGATTTTTCCGGTTTTGTCATCTGCGGTATGCTGCTGCGCCCTGCCTCGGGTCATATTATTGACACAAACTTAACACGAGGATTTAGGAACTGTTAACCTTTTCTCGGCCATCCCCCTTGGCATCGCGTGTTTTTCGCCACAAAACAGGGCAAATTTCACTGACCTAGCCAAAAGGAACCGCCATGCCCGGTGTTGATCCCGCCGAATTGACCGCGCAGCTTGTGCGCTGTGCCTCTGTCACCCCTGCCAATGAAGGGGCGTTGGAGATCCTGCATGATCTGCTGTGCGAGGCCGGATTCGAATGTGCCTGGGCGGATCGGGGCGGCATTCGCAACCTGTTCGCCCGTTGGGGCAAAAAGGGCAACACACGATCCTTTGGGTTCAATGGTCACACCGATGTCGTGCCCATTGGCAATCCCCAGGATTGGTCCATGCCCCCCTTTGGCGCGGAGGTGAAAGACGGGATCATGTATGGGCGTGGCACCACGGACATGAAATCTGGCGTTGCTGCCTTTGCTGCCGCAGCCGTAGATTTTGTGAAGGACACGCCGCCCGATGGATCGATCATTCTGACCATCACGGGTGACGAAGAGGGCGACGCGCTGGATGGCACCACGGCGTTGCTTGAATACATGGAAAATCATGGCGAGCGCATGGATGTGTGCTTGGTCGGGGAGCCAACCTGCCCGGAAACCATGGGCGAAATGATGAAGATCGGACGTCGTGGTTCGATGAACGCAAAGATCACCGTGACCGGAGTGCAGGGCCATTCGGCCTATCCGCACCGCGCCAATAATCCGCTGAATGCGATGGTGCGGCTTGTGGACAAGCTGGCCTCCCATGAGCTGGACCAGGGCACCGATCACTTTGATGCATCCACCCTTGCCGTAGTTACTGTCGATACCGGAAATCCGGCGACGAATGTTATCCCGGCAAGCTGTTCTGCGGGTCTGAACATCCGGTTCAACGATCTGCACTCAGGCGCCAGCCTGACCAAATGGTTGGAGCAGGAAAATTCCCTCATCCGTGACGAATTTGGCGTTGAGATCGAGATGAGCGTCAAGATTTCCGGCGAGAGCTTTATCACCCCACCCGGACCCCTGTCGGACTTGATCGGCAAGGCCGTGAAAGCGGAAACCGGCGTTCAGCCGGTGTTGTCCACGTCCGGCGGCACGTCAGACGCCCGATTTGTCAAACATCATTGCCCGGTGGTTGAATTTGGTTTGGTCGGTCAATCGATGCATAAGGTCGATGAACATGTGAAGGTGGATCATATCCATCAGCTCAAGGCGATTTATGGCCGCATTCTTCAGGACTATTTTGCGTGAAAAACGCCACCCTCATCGTAATGGTGAAGGAACCGCGCCCCGGGCGTGTCAAAACGCGGCTCGGGCGCGACATCGGAATGACTGCAGCGGCCTGGTGGTTTCGCCATCAGACCCGCCGTCTGCTGCGGCGGATCGAAGATCCACGTTGGCAGGTCGTTCTGGCCGTTGCCCCGGATGTGGAGGGGCTGAAAAGCCGCAATTGGCCGGCACACTTCCCGCGATTGCCGCAAGGGCGCGGTGACCTGGGCGAACGTATGGCGCGGATGCTGCGCCTGTCTGCGCCCGGTCCCGCTTGCGTGATTGGGGCGGATATTCCCGGCATCACACGCCACCATATTGCCGAAGCCTTTGCAGCGCTGGGCGATCATGATGCGGTATTTGGACCTGCGCCCGATGGTGGATATTGGCTCGTCGGGCTGAAACATCCCGCACGTCAGCCTGCGGGGTTTTTTGCCGGTGTGCGTTGGTCCAGCCCTCATGCGCTTTCGGACAGCCGGGCAACGCTTTCGGGCCACCGGATTGCGGAAATTACGCCACTGCGTGACATAGACACCGCCGACGATTTGCGATGACGCGCGGCAGGTCGCGTGCTACCTGAGGGATATGAGCAAAATCCCCTCCAAACCCGAAATTCTCGAATGGATCACCCAGAACCCGACCCTGACCGCCAAGCGTGACATCGCCAAGGCGTTCGGGATCAAAGGGGCCGCGCGTATCGACCTCAAGCGCGTGCTGAAAGAGCTGGAAGCCGAAGGCCATCTGGAAAAACGCAATCGCAGCTATCAAGACCCCGACCGTCTGCCACCGGTCTCCGTTTTGGTGGTCACTGGTCCGGACCGTGACGGCGATCTTTATGCCAAGCCGATGGAATGGCAGGGCGAAGGGCAGGAACCGCGTGTTCTGGTCTTGCCGCGTGCCTCTGATCCGGCGCTGGGCGAAGGGGATCGTATTCTGGCGCGGCTTACGCTGATCAAGAACGAAGAACATCACTATGAGGCGCGGCTGATCCGGCGCATCGGGACCAATCCCAAGAAGGTGTTGGGCATTTTCCGCAAGCGCACCGAAGGCGGACGTATCATTCCCATCGACAAAGGGTCTGACAAGGAATGGATCGTGGCTGATGACGCCACTTACGGCGCCAAGGACGGTGAGTTGGTCGAGGGTGAACTGGCCGGTCCAAAGGGCCGAATGGGCCTGCCACGGGCACGGATTGTTGACCGTCTGGGTGACCCGTCCGCGCCCAAAGCTGTGTCACTGATCGCAATTCATCAACACGGCATTCCAGACCAGTTTCCCGATGACGTGATCGCGCAGGCCGATGCGGCCAAACCTATGGGCCTGAAAGGGCGCGAGGATCTGCGGGAGATGCCGCTGATCACCATCGACCCATCTGATGCGCGGGACCACGATGATGCCTGTTACGCCCATGCGGATGATGACCCCAAGAACGAAGGTGGTCATGTCGTCTGGGTCGCGATTGCGGATGTGGCGGCCTATGTCACGCCCGGATCGCCACTGGACCAAGAGGCGCGTCGGCGGGGCAATTCCACCTACTTCCCAGACCGGGTGGTGCCAATGCTGCCGGATCGCCTTTCGGGGGATCTATGCAGCCTGCATGAAGGCGTGCCGCGGGCCTGTATTGCCGTGCGCATGGTGCTTGACCCAAAGGGCAACAAGTTGCGGCACAGCTTTCACCGGGGGTTGATGAAATCTCCGGCATCGCTGCACTATCAAGAGGTGCAGGACGCAGTGGACGGCCAGCCGAATGATCGCACCGAAGCATTGTTGGAGCCGGTGCTCAAACCGCTATACGCCGCCTACGAGGCGTTGAAGCAGGCCCGCGCAGAGCGCCAGCCGCTAGATCTCGATTTGCCGGAACGACGGATCGAACTTGATGCAGACGGGACGGTCAGATCCGTGAATTTCAAGGATCGGCTGGACGCGCATCGGTTGATCGAAGAATTCATGGTGCTGGCCAATGTGTCCGCGGCGGAAACCTTGCTGGCAAAGAAGGTGGATCTGCTGTTCCGGGTCCATGAGGAACCCTCACCCGAAAAACTTGAAAGCCTCCGGGAAACCGCGCAGGCGGCTGGATTCAAACTGGCCAAGGGGCAGGTGCTGCAGACCGCGCATTTGAACAGGTTGTTGAACGATGCGGCGGGTAGTGACGAGGCGGAGCTGATCAACATCTCGACGCTCCGCTCGATGACGCAGGCCTATTACGCGCCGCAGCATCTTGGCCATTTTGGGCTGGCATTGCGGTCTTATGCGCATTTCACCTCGCCCATTCGCCGCTATGCCGATTTGATCGTTCACCGTGCTTTGATCACGGCGCATGGTTGGGGTAAAGACGGGTTGAGCCCCGAAGAGATTGAGCGACTGGAGCAAACAGCGGCGCATATTTCGGACACCGAGCGCCGCTCGATGATGGCGGAGCGGGATACGACAGATCGCTATCTCGCGTCATATCTGTCCGAACGTGTTGGCAGCGAGATGACTGGCAGGACCAGCGGGATCGCCCGGTTTGGCGTGTTTGTGAAACTGGACGAAACCGGCGCGGATGGGCTTATTCCGATGCGCAATCTGGGGCGCGAATATTTCCATCATGATGCGGATAGTCAGACCCTGATGGGGTCTGACACCGGAATGACTATTGGCTTGGGTCAGCGGGTCAAAGTACGGCTTTCCGAAGCTGTGCCGGTCACGGGCGGGATCGCACTGGAGCTGCTTGAGATCGAGGATCAGAAGGTCAAACAAGGCTCGCGCAGCCCCGCGGGCCGCAGCCCACGCGGCAAAGCGCATAAAGCCAAGCGCAAGAAAGACAAGATCAAGCGCAAAGTGACGCGGAGCCGTCGGTGATCCAAGGCTTTCCCAATGCAGTGCTGACCCGATCAATGTAACGGCAAAGCACTTCATCCTCGGCGACACGGGTCTTGAGCGGGGTCTTGCCCGGCGTGGCTCTCATATTGGCGAGCATCGCCGCAACCGATGCATCCGCTGCCGTGGGCCTGTCGCCAAACAGATAGGCCCCGAGCCACAGGCGGGTTGAGATGGCTTGTAGATCCGGCTCAAGCCTTGCGAGGCGGTCGTCCTCGGACCAGCGTCCAAGGCCCTGAAATTGCATGCCTTGAATGACTGACTTTCGCAATTTGTCGGTGATCAAGCGGCGCAAGATTTTGGGAATGCTGTCAAAATACGTTTCCCGGATCGCCGGCCAAACCGCATCGTTGCACCACCTGTCCGCGACAATGTGGAAATACATATGCTCTTCCGCCATGCGTATGAACGCCCGCGAGGTTGCCTTTTCCATATCGGATAATCCGGCATCGAAGTCGGCGCCAAGACCCTCCAGATGGCATCTTATATTGTCGCTGTCATGGATCAACCGGCCATCGGCCTTGATCGCCGGCAGCTTCTGGTTGGGCATTTTACGTGGATCGGCGAGGTCTTTGCGCTGCCATTCCTGCCCGGACATATTCAAAAGCCAAATGGCTTTGGTACAGAACGGGCTGGCAGCAGGTTCGCCAAATGCGGGTTTGTAGGTGTAGAGGGTGATCATTGCAGTCTCCTGTTTCTGATGCTGGAGTAACATTCGATACTGTCAATTTCTGACAGGATAGGATATGTTTCGGAAATGACCCGCACCCATCGCCTTTTCCAGATGATGACGACTTTGCGCCGCCTGCCGGCGCCCGTTCGGGCGGTGCAGTTGGCGAATGAAATGGATGTATCGTTGCGCACGGTTTACCGTGACATTGATGCGTTGCGCGGGTTGGGTGCGGTGATCGATGGTGAGGCTGGGTTTGGCTACACCCTGATCGAAGATGCCGCCTTGCCACCGCTTGGTTTTGAGGATGATGAGCTTGAGGCGCTGGTGCTGGGCCTACGCGATGTTGCGGTGATCGGTGACCCGGCCCTGTCACGCGCTGCCGAATCAGCGCTTGCCAAGCTGACCGCGCGGGTGCCGCCCCGGCAGGCCCATCGCCTGCAACACGCAATTCTGGATGCCCGCCGTTTCTTTCGTCCCGAACCGCCGCGTATCGACGTGGCGGATCTGCGGGCGGCGACATGGGCCGAAGAAACTGTGGCGTTTTCATATGTGGATGCGAAAGGTGCCCCGTCGATACGCGAGGTCGATCCATTGGGGATCGTCTATATGCAGGACACCAATATGCTGATGGCGTGGTGTCATCTGCGCCGGGATTTCAGGGTGTTTCGCCTTGACCGGATGGATGATCTGCGGCGCACAGGGCAAAGTTTCCGGCCACGCAGGGTGCCGATGTTGCGTGAATATATGCAACAACTGCGGGCTGAAGCGGAGGAGCGGGCAAGATGCCGCCCAAGCGGAACCGACACTTCTGCGGATGACAAAAGCTGATAAGATGGCCATGTAGGCAGCAGGAAAAATTGATGCGGATCAGCAGTATTATTTGTGCGATGTCATTGGTCATTGCGCCGGTTCTGGCACTGGCGGCGGGGCCTGAAACATCGTCTCGGCCACCGGGTCAACGCAGTGCCATGATTGCCGTTGCAGGAGTGTCCGCGCAAGAGCCTGCAGGGCTGCAAGATTGGATTGCGGATTTTCGCCCGCGCGCGATGGCGCAAGGTGTTTCTGCCCAGACCTTCGACAGCGCGATGACCGGGCTGCGCTATGATGCACAGGTGATCAAACGCGATCGGAACCAATCGGAGTTTACCAAGACGATCTGGGACTATCTGGATACCGCCGTGTCGGATCTGCGCATTGCAAACGGGCGCAAGGCCCTGGCCCAATGGCAGGAGACACTGACACAAATCGAAGCGCGTTACGGTGTTGAAAAAGAAGTGGTCACCGCGATCTGGGGATTGGAAAGCGCCTATGGCACCTTTCGCGGCAGTGATAATGTCATCAATTCGCTGGCGACTTTGGCCTACGATGCCCGCCGCGCCGCTTTCTTTGAGGCGGAACTGATCCATGCGCTGACCATTTTGCAATCGGGTGACACAGACAAATCGCGGATGCGTGGCAGTTGGGCGGGGGCGATGGGGCATACGCAATTTATGCCTTCATCATTTCAGGCCCATGCGGTGGATTACGATGGCGACGGAAAGCGGAACATCTGGGAGGATGACCCGAAGGATGCATTGGCCTCTACCGCCGCATATCTCAAACATTTCGGATGGGCCAAAGGGCAGCCTTGGGGTGTTGAAGTGTCATTGCCCAATGACTTTGATTACACGCTGGCCCGGCGTGATCTTGCCAAACTGCCAAGCGAATGGGCCGCGCTGGGTATCGCGGGAGCAAACGGACCGGTGGCCGATTACGGCATTGCATCGGTGTTGTTGCCCGGCGGTGCACAGGGTGCGGCATTCCTGGTGTTCGATAATTTTGAAGTTCTGGAAAGGTACAACACGGCGGATGCCTATGTGATCGGTGTCGGGCATCTCAGTGACCGGATCAAGGGTGCGGGACCGATCCGCCATGATTGGCCTCGTGGCGACCGCGCCCTGACTTATGATGAACGGATTGAGCTCCAAAAACGGCTAACGGCGGCCGGATTTGACACCATCAAAATTGACGCGAAAATGGGGCCGCTGACCATCAATGCGGTGCGCAACTTTCAAAAGGCCAAAGGTTTTTTGCCAGATGGCTATCCCTCCTTGCGCCTGCTTGAGCGTTTGAGGGCGCTGTAGGCCGAGAAATGCCCGGCCTACAGGGATGCTTCTTATGATGCTGCCTTGAGCATGCCTTTTTCCTGAAGCTCAGCATAGGTCGCATCCAATGCTGCCTTGGCGCGGGTGGCCAATACCTCGATCTCTTCAGGGGTGATGACCAAGGGCGGGGAGACAATCATCCGGTCACCCACGTGGCGCATCACGAGATTTTGCGCAAAACAGTTCTCGCGGCAGATATAACCCACTGCCCCTTGCTCGCCTGCAAAGGGGGCGCGGCTGCCCTTGATGGGTGCCAGTTGAATGGATGCCATCAGGCCGGACATATTGATGGTGCCCACCAGCGGATGCTCCGCCAGTTTGTCAAAAGCAGCCTTGAGCGCCGGCGCTGCAACATTGCGCACGTGGTCGAGAATCTTCTCTTCCTCGATGATGCGCAGGTTCTCAAGCGCGACAGCGGCGCACACGGGATGTCCCGAATAAGTATAACCATGGTTAAACTCACAAGCGCTGATCACTGCGGCCACTTCGTCACTGACGATGGACCCACCGATGGGCGCATAGCCAGAGCTGAGACCCTTGGCGACAGTCATGATATCGGGCTTGATACCAAAAGTTTCGGACCCAAACATGTTCCCGGTCCGCCCAAAGCCGCAGATCACCTCATCGGCAATCAGCAGAACATCATATTTCTTACAAATCCGCTGAATCTCGGGCCAATAGGTGCTGGGTGGCACAACGACGCCGCCCGCGCCTTGCACAGGTTCGCCAATAAAGGCCGCGACCTTGTCTGCGCCAAGCTCAAGAATTTTCGCTTCAAGTTCTTGGGCACAGGCAAGACCAAAGTCTTCGGGCGTCTGATCGCCGCCTTCGGCCCACCAATCGGGTTGTGCGATGTGGTGAATGCCGGGAATGGGCATACCGCCCTGTTCGTGCATGTAGGTCATGCCACCCAATGATCCGGACCCGACGGACGAGCCGTGATAGGCGTTTTTACGGCTGATCACATGGCTTTTTTCCGGCTGGCCCTTCTGCGCCCAGTAGGTCCGCACCATCCGCAGGTTGGTGTCATTCGCCTCAGAGCCGGAACCGGCAAAAAACACATGGTTCAGATCACCGGGGGCGATCTCTGCCAGTTTTGCAGCCAATGCGATGACCGGCACATGGGTTGTCTGAAAGAAAGTGTTGTAGAACGGCAGTTCAAGCATCTGCCGGGCTGCGACCTGGCTCATTTCTTCGCGCCCGTATCCGATGTTGACGCACCACAGGCCCGCCATTGCATCCAGTATCTCGTGGCCTTCGCTGTCGGTCAGATAGACGCCATCGGCACGGGTGATGACGCGCGCGCCCTTTTTGCCCAGCGCCTCGTTCTCCGAAAATGGATGCAGGTGATGCGCGGCATCCAACGCCTGCAATTCATCAGTCGGGAGGTGATTGGAGATGATAGACATGATTCTGCGCCTTTCAATAATGGCCTAACGGATTGAGCGCAGAATATGATCAAATTATCCGAAGTCAATCGAATCAGTTGGCCTGCTGACCTTCTTCAAAAGCAGCCTGAACCTGAAGCATCCCCTGTTCGACGTCTTCTGCCATGGCCGCCACCGCCGCCTCAGTGTTGTTCTGTGCGAGTGCTTCAAGCAGGTCTTTGTGTTTGTCCGGTAGGTTGCTGGTTCCGAACCGCCCGCAGATGACCCGCAAAGAAGGCCCAAAGCGCAGCCAAAGCCGGTCCACGGTGGCACTCATGATCGGGGCATCTGCACCGTCGTAGATCATGCTGTGAAACCGATAGTTATGCGTCAGATACCCCCCCACATCGCCCAAAGCGATGGCTTGGTTGAGGTCTCTGTCGCAGGATCGAAGTGCCGCAAGCCGTTCTGGCGTCATGCGTTCCGCCGCGCGACGGGTCAGTTCCGATTCAAGCGTTTTTCTCATAAAATAAAGCTCATCGGCGCAGCTTTCCGTTAACTCTGGTACGCTAACGCGGCGGTTGCCCTGATGGGTAAGCGCCCCTTCGGAGATCAATCTGCGCAACGCTTCGCGCACTGGGGTCATCCCTGCGCCCAATTGTTTGGTCAATCCCTGAATTGTTACCGCCTGGCCGGGGGCCAGATCACCAAAGAGAATCATTTGGCGCAGCTCTTCATAGACATGTTGATGCGCCGGTGTTTTTACGGAAGTGTCCGCACCGTTTTCGCCACTGGCCGAGATCACGTCTTTCGTCATTTTCTGTTGCCCAATTTCTACGCTGTAACGGCACCTTGCACCAATGCGTCGTGCGTGAAACCATAAATCATCTTGCTCGAAGACGCAAAACTTGATCAAATTAACGTAAGGCCGGGGTCAACCCGGTCACTTGATGGGAGCTTACTATGAAAAACCGAATTCTTGGCGGCCTTGCCGTGACGGCTTTGACGGCGGTCAGTGCCATGGCCGAAGAAGTACGCGTGTACAACTGGTCCGATTATATCGACGAAAGTCTGTTGGAAAAGTTCGAGACCGAAACCGGCATCGAATTGATCTATGACGTGTTTGACAGCAACGAAGTGCTGGAAACCAAAATGCTGGCCGGTGGATCCGGTTATGACGTTGTTGTGCCCTCCGGCACCTTCTTGCAGCGCCAGATCAGCGCAGGTGCGTTTCAGAAGCTGGATATGTCCAAGCTGCCGAACAAAGACAATCTTTGGGACGTCATCGAAGACCGTCTCAAGAAATATGACCCAAGCAACGAATATGCGATCAACTACATGTGGGGCACCACAGGTATCGGTGTGAACATCGGCAAGGTCAAAGAAGTATTGGGTGAGGATGCGCCGGTCGGTTCGCTTTCACTGATTTTTGATCCCGCCAACATGGAGAAACTGGCGGGTTGCGGTGTGCATTTCCTTGATGCCCCAGCGGAGATGATCCCTGCGGCGCTGGCCTACATCGGTGAAGACCCCGATAGCCAGGACAAAGACGTGATTGCAAAGGCCGAGGATGTTCTGACCCCGGTCGCGCCCTTTGTGCAAAAATTCCACAGCTCTGAATACATCAATGCTCTGGCCAATGGTGACATCTGCGTCGCATTCGGCTGGTCCGGTGATATTCTTCAGGCGCGCGATCGTGCGGCCGAAGCGGAGAATGGCGTTGAGATCGAATATTACGCGCCGTCCGAAGGTGCGTTGATGTGGTTTGATAACATGGCAATTCCGGTGGATGCGCCGAACCCTGATGCCGCGCATAAGTTCCTGAACTTTATCTTGGACGCGCAAAACATGGCTGCGGCCTCCAACTACGTTTACTACGCCAATGGCAATCTGGCGTCTCAGGAATTTCTTGAGGAAGACGTGATCGGGGATACCGCGATTTACCCTGATGCCGCGACACTTGAAAATCTCTACACCACATCGCCTTACGGCCCCAAGACCCAGCGTCTGGTGACCCGGATGTGGACCAAGATCAAGTCCGGTACCTAAAATCTAAACGGGGCAAGGCAGCAATGCCTTGCCCTTTTTACATGCCCGATCAAATGGGCCGAACGAAGGATTGCCAGCCGTGAGCCAAACCGTTTTTGCGCCTTGGGATGATCCCAATGAAAAGCCTCTCATCCGCTTTCAGAATGTCACCAAGAAGTTTGGTGAATTCGTCGCGATTGATGATTTGACGCTGGATATCTTTGAACAGGAATTTTTTGCCCTGCTTGGTCCATCCGGCTGCGGCAAGACCACCATGATGCGGATGTTGGCCGGGTTTGAAACGCCAAGCGATGGCCGGATCGAACTGGCCGGTCAGGACATCGGCCCGGTGCCGCCAAACAAGCGGGCCGTGAATATGATGTTTCAATCCTATGCACTGTTTCCGCACCTTTCGATCTGGGAAAACATTGCATTTGGCCTCCGCCGCGATCGCAAATCAAAAGAAGAGATCAGTGCCCGTGTTGAGGAAATGCTCAAACTCACCCGGCTCGAAAAATTTGCACAGCGCAAGCCGCACCAGATTTCTGGTGGCCAGCGGCAGCGTGTGGCACTGGCCCGGTCTTTGGCCAAGGCACCAAAACTGTTGCTGCTGGATGAACCTTTGGGCGCACTGGACAAAAAGCTGCGGCAAGATACGCAATTTGAGCTGATGGATATTCAAGAGACCACCGGCACGACCTTTGTGATTGTGACCCACGATCAGGAAGAGGCCATGACAGTTGCCTCCCGCGTGGCGGTCATGGACGAAGGCCGCATCATTCAGGTGTCCACGCCCGCCGCAATTTACGAATACCCCAACTCCGTTTATGTGGCGGATTTCATTGGCGATGTGAACATCATTCAGGCGACGGCAAAGGCCTCTGGTGAACAGATGTATGATCTCAACTGGGCCGATGGTCAGTCCCCGATCAAGGCCACCTCGGCCAAACCATTTACCGAAGGGCAGCAGGCCCATTTGGCCATTCGCCCCGAGAAAATCCGTATTTCGACCGAAAAGCCGGAAGATGCGCCAAACGCGATGCAAGGCAAGGTACTTGATATCGCCTATCTCGGGAATCTCAGCACCTATCACGTCGAATTGCCCGGCGGTCAGATCATCAAGGCCCAAACGGCCAACACGCGCCGCCTGGCCCGCCGCGACATCACTTGGGAAGATCCGGTGTGGATCTCATGGAGCGCCACCGCCGGCGTTTTGCTGGACCAATGATGCGCCGCGCCGCCCTGATCGCAGTTCCTTATCTGTGGCTCTTGCTGCTGTTTCTGGTGCCGTTCCTGATTGTATTCAAGATCTCGCTGTCGGATACCGCACTTGCGATCCCGCCCTATTCACCAACCATGCGGGATGGATTATTTGCCCTTCTGGCCGAGTTGGATTTTGAGAATTTTGTCTTCCTGACCGAAGATGATCTTTACTGGAAAGCCTATCTCAGCTCTCTCAAGATCGCGGTTATCTCTACCGTTCTGACGTTGGTCGTAGGCTATCCCATTGCCTACGGCATGGCCCGCGCGCCCGAAGAATGGCGGCCAACCTTGATGATGTTGGTGATTCTGCCGTTCTGGACCTCATTCCTGATCCGCGTTTATGCGTGGATGGGCATTCTGAGCAATGAGGGTCTATTGAACCAGTTCTTGCAATGGCTGGGTCTGATCAATGATCCGCTGACGATTCTGAACACGACCACCGCTGTCTATATCGGTATCGTCTATACCTATCTGCCGTTCATGATCCTGCCGATTTATGCCGCATTGGACCGGCTCGATGATTCATTGAACGAAGCCGCGGAAGATCTGGGATGTTCCCGGATGCAGGCATTTTGGCTTGTGACCATTCCACTGTCCAAAAACGGCATCACTGCAGGATCGTTCCTTGTGTTCATTCCGGCGCTGGGTGAGTTTGTGATCCCATCGCTTTTGGGCGGATCAGGGACACTGATGATCGGCAAGGTTCTGTGGGAGGAATTCTTTAACAACCGCGATTGGCCGGTCGCCAGCGCCGTTGCGGTTATCTTGTTGCTGATCCTTGTGATCCCGATTGTGCTGTTCCAGCGCAACCAGCAGAAACAGGCGGAGGCAGAGCAATGAGGCGCTTAAGCTGGTTCAACGTCACGTCGCTGACCCTCGGGTTTGCCTTTCTGTATTTGCCGATGGTCATTCTGGTGATCTACAGTTTCAACGCATCCAAACTGGTCACGGTTTGGGCCGGTTTCTCGACCAAATGGTATGGCGAGTTGATCCAGAATGAGGCGTTTTTGGATGCCGCATGGGTCACGCTGAAAGTTGCAGTGATTTCCTCGACCTTTGCGACCATTCTGGGCACGATGGCGGCCTACGTTTTGGTGCGAGGCGGGCGGTTTTTGGGGCGCACCTTGTTTTCCGGTATGATTTACGCACCGCTTGTGATGCCCGAAGTGATCACCGGCCTGTCGCTGCTGCTGCTGTTTATCGGGATTGGGCTGGATCGCGGTGTTTTGACCATTGTTCTGGCGCATACGACATTTTCGATGTGCTACGTCTCTGTCGTTGTTTCATCGCGGCTGGTCTCCTTTGACCGTTCCTTGGAAGAGGCCGCGCTCGATTTGGGATCCTCCCCCTGGGAGGCGTTTCGCCTTGTGACCCTGCCGATTATTGCACCCGCTGTTATCTCCGGATGGCTTTTGGCCTTTACGCTCAGCCTGGACGATCTGGTGATTGCGTCCTTCACATCTGGCCCATCCGCGACAACGCTGCCGATCAAGATCTTCAGCGCGGTGCGTTTAGGTGTCTCGCCAGAGATCAACGCACTTTCCACGATCATGATTGCCATCGTGACAGTGGGTGTGATCAGCGCCTCTTTGGTCAGCAAGCGCAACTCGCTCCGTGCCCAAAAGGATGCGCAAGCCGCGGAACGCGCCAACGGATGACACGCATCTATCCTGACTTTGCTTATGGCGACGGTCCCCGTGCGGGCTGTTGGTGGAATAAAACCTGCGCCGCCCCGGACAGGTCTTCATTGACTGGAGAGCATCGATGCGACGTTGCCATCATCGGTGGCGGGTTCACCGGCATTTCCGCGGCGCTGCATCTGGCGCAAGCAGGCGTTTCTGCGACAGTCCTTGAAAGCCATTATGTGGGATGGGGTGCATCCGGTCGGAATGGCGGGTTCTGCTGCCTGGGCGGAGGTATGTTGGAAGATGCCGCGCTCGATAAAGCATTTGGCCGGCAAGGCAGAGCGGATTGGCGCGGGGCAGAACTGGCGGCGGTCAAACTTGTCGAAGACCTGATTGCGCGTTTTGGCTGGGAGGTGGATCGCCATTCCAAGGGCGAAACCATGTTTGCCCACCGCGCCCGCCATTTCGAAGCCATGAAGGGCGCTGCAGATTACTACGCTGAAAATTTCGGCGTTAAGGTTGATCTTGCCGGTCCGCAGGATCTGCAGGATGCGGGGATGAACGCAGGGTATCAGGGGGCGTTGACCGTCCCGATTGGATTTGGATTGAACCCGCGAAAATACATCACCGGATTGGCAGCGGAGGCTGAAAAAGCAGGCGCAATGATCTGTCACGACAGCCCAGTGACCTCGGTACGCCGCGCAGCGAAAGGGTTCTCTGTGGTGACGCCAGCTGGCAAAGTGACGGCAGACAGGGTGATTGTTGCAACCAACGGGTATTCCTCCGAAAACCTGCCACCCTGGTTCGCCGGTCGCTATATGCCGACGCAGTCCAGCATCATCGTGACGCGGCCAATGACCCAAGAAGAATTGACTGCGCAAAACTGGACCAGTCGGCAAGCCAGCTATGATACCCGTAGTCTGCTCCATTACTTTCGGCTTATGCCCGACAACCGTATGCTGTTTGGGGTGCGCGGCGGCTTGATGGCAACAGCCGGTTCAGAGGCCCGCGCGATGAAGCGCGCCCGTGCAGATTTTGACCGTATGTTCCCGGCATGGCGCCACGTGGAAACGCCGCATGCCTGGTCAGGGATGGTCTGTATCGCCCGCAAGATGATGCCATTTATTGGCGAAGTCCCCGGTGAGCCGGGGATGTTCGCGAGCCTGTGTTACCACGGCAATGGTGTCGCCATGGCAAGTTATTCAGGTGCCCTGCTGGCCGATCTGGTGCAGGGAAAACCGTCGCACCATATATATCCCGAGGCCGTGCAACGCCCCTTGGCAAAATTTGAATTGGGCCGATATCGCAGGGCCGTCATGCCCTTCGCCTATGCCGGATTTGCTTTGACGGATCTTTAATCAGAGCAACGGCGGGCTGCGCAAGCCCGTCACCGCATCCGCCGCCACAATTGATCCCCCCTCCAGCACCAAGAGCGTCTGGCCTGCATGTATCTGTGCTTCTGTGATTGTGCCGTATGTTTCCGCAGGCTCTGACAAGACAAGTTCGCCCTGCGCACGGCTTTCCACTTCGAACCGATAAAGGCCGGGCGGAAAGGGTGCGCCGCCTGAGGTGACGCCAGCCCAATGGACCGGTTCGGCTGAGGTCGGGATCGTCAACCGCTGAACCTCGGCCCCGACAGAGTCATAGACGACAAGCTGCACATTGTCGGCAATCGCCGCAGGGTTTGGCGCGACAGTCAGCGGCGCACCGTCAAAATGCACTGGCGCCGTTGTCCGGGCTTCCATGCCGATCCACCCTGACATCTGCGCCATGTTGCTGGCCCCCAATTGCGCGGTCAATGCGGAAAGCAGATCATTGGATTTCACCTGTTGTTCCACCATGGAGAACTGCGCAAGTTGGGCGGCATATTCCGAGGAATCAATGGGCTCTAGCGGGTCTTGGTATTTGGCTTGCGCGGTGAGCATTTGCAAAAATGTCTCAAAGTCCGAGGACAGGACAGCATTGGCCTGTGGCGATGCGGCGGTCCCGCCTGTGGCTGGGAATGTGGCAGAGGTGATTTCCATGTCGGACCTTTCTATAGGCGCAAATCAAGACCACCTTCGCGGGGCAGCGTGGCGGGCGCGGGTGGTGTCTCAGCGGGCGCAAGCGGATCCGCAATCTCGCCCTGATGTTCGGGTGACTGGCCGTTGGACGGGTCTGCTTGATCCTGTGGCCCTTGTCCCCCGGCAAACGAGAATGCGACATCCTCAAACCCAAGCTTCAGAAACTCTTGATCCAAAATGCCAATGTGGCGGCGCAACAGGTCCATTGTTTCCGGCCTCTCTGCAGAGACATGCACAGCGATACCCGCCTCGGACGTGACCAGATGCAACTTGAGACGCCCCAACTCTTCAGGGTTCAAGCTGATCTCGACTGGTCGATTGGGAAGGGTCTTCACCACATCTACAATCTGCTGTGCGATGTGGTTTGCAAGCTCTGGTTTGGCTGCCGCGGGTGTAGCCGGGTTTGGCGCGGCTGTCACATCCGTTCGCGCTGCCATCCCAAACTCCACGCTTGAGGATGCCATATGACCATGGGCTGATCGTTGGTCAGTGAGAAACGTCGCCGAGGGCTGGGTCAGGGGCGGAACGCTGACCTGTGCCGAGGGCCGGACGGCGATTTTCGCCTGTTGTTGCATCGGTGCCGTTGGCTGGCTTTCGATTGTCCGGTGACTCTCCACAGCTCTTGAAACATGTGGCATTGGATTGAGGGGTGCTTGATACCCGCGCAACATCTGTTTGAGGGGCGCGCGGTTGGCCGGTTCGGTTTCGGCCGTCTTTGTTGTTGTCGTGCGGCGATGATCAGGAACAAGTCCTGCAACCGTGATGTTCTGAGCTGGCGTCGCAATTGGTACCCCCATGTTGGCGGTGATATGCGTAGAACTTGCGGTCAAAGCCGAAGCCGGTCGTGCACCTGTCGGCGCAGAGGGGTTGGTTTTGGGATGGATAGAAAAGTCGCTTCTGTCTGGTACTGGCCGAATTGGAGTATGGGTCTTGGGATGTGTGGCAAGCGGCATATCCCTGTCAGGGATTGGGGTTTGCGCGACGGCTTTTTCTGCATTGGACTTGGGCATGGCTGCAGCGATGCCTTGCTGTCGGATTTCGTGATAGGCAGGTGTCGAAGGCTCACGTAACTGCGCCGCCGCGGGCACAATCGGTGCCCGATTTGGCGTGAGGGCAGCCTGCTTGGGCTGAACAGTTTCGGCAGTATGGGCTGCGTTTGGTTGTTCAAGCTTAACTTGGATGTTTGCTGGATGTGCAAGCGGAACCGCCGTTTTCTGATGCGCGGCTGAAGGTTGGTCTACATTGACGGTGGCAGGGTTCGCCAGCGGAATTTCTGTTTCAGCCATTGCAGGCGGGGTCTGCAATCGCGGCAAAGGGTGCCTGATCGTCTGGACCGTTGCAGGCAGCATCTGCGCTGGCGGTGCCGGTTGATGGAAGGGCCCTTTCGCGTCGGGAGTATTCAGCGTTTCGGGTTGTGCATCGCCGCGCATCACGGCGGCGGATGGGTCTTTCGGTTGGACCACCGTCGTGCGGGCTGGAGCTAGAATAGGTGCCCGCAATTCGGTGCCGGTCCGCGCCGAAGGAGCGAGCGGTTTGGTCTGATGAACCGCAGCCCCTTCTTCGATATTGGGCTGCGAAGCTTTCATCACTTTTGCAGCAATTTCATCTTGTGGAGAGAGTGAAGCAGGATCGTGTTTTAACTTGGCCTGGTCCTCATTTTCGGCTTCTTGGGTGAATGTCCCTTCTCCGGCAATTGGAGGCGCCTCTGGATCATCAGCGGAATCAGACTGAGAGGTGATTACGTTTGTATCATTCTCGGTCAGAGCCATTTCGATGCTTTCTGGGACTGTTGGCTCCTCAGTAGGCATTAGCGTCCTGAACAGATCACCAAACGTGGCCCCGGCCCCGTCTGCCGGAACGTCAACAGGGGCAAGGTGGGTAAGTGGACCCTGCTTGGCGGATTCAGCCGTGCCTGTGCCTGTAAGTATACCCATCAACGATTGCATCGCATCCTCCGGAAGTTTCTGCCCGTGGCTGCTGGTATGCGCGATCCTCCTTACCTGTTGTTTACCGAAACAGCGGATAACCGAGAAATATACGCAGCAATTTAAGGATCACGCGATGCAAATCCTGCCATCCCATCAACCCCAGACTGCGGTCGAACGAGACCAGAAATTGCGTGCCGCAGCACATGATCTTGAAACGACGTTTTTGGCTGAAATGCTCAAATCTGCTGGCTTGGGGCAAACGCGCGGCGCCTTTGGCGGCGGTGCGGGAGAGGATCAGTTCGCGTCTTTTTTGCTACGTGAACAGGCCGCCGCAATGGTGCGCAGCGGAGGTATCGGACTAAGCGAAACGATTTTTGAATCCCTAAAGGAGAGAAACGATGCAACCCCAATTGACTGACCTTGCGCTGGAAGATCTGAGCACCCTGTTGGACGCAGAACGTGAGGCGCTTCTTGGCGGTGATCTTGAACGCCTTGCTGACATGTATTCAGCCAAAGAAGCCCTTATCGGATCGGTGAATGAACATCCGGAGAAACATGATCTGAGAACTCTCGAAGCACTGGACAGAAAAGTGCGCCGAAACCAGCTTTTGCTCGACGGGGCACTTGAGGGCATTCGCGAGGTCGCGCGCCGCATGGCAGCTCTACGCGAAACCAGGGGATCGCTTGAAACCTATGGCGCAGATGGTCGCAAGCACCGCATCGAGATGGATGCAGAAGCCTCAGTGGAAAAACGCGCCTGAGGGGCGGATTTGGGCGTTTGAATAAAAATCGGGGTACTCCGTCGCAGCGCATTCAGAAGGTATTAACGCTCCGGACGGCAAGTTGTCCCTGCATCCGAGGTCGGATGGCGCAGCCTCTTCATTAGGCGTTTGCACAGGTCAGAACGACATTTCGTCCAGCCCCAGGGGGGTGGGACCTCACGGACGCAAAGCGTCAATGACTGAAGGACTATGCTTATGTCGAGCATTCTTACAAACAACTCCGCGATGGTGGCCCTGCAAACGCTGCGGTCGATCAACAAAGATCTGGCGATGACGCAAAATGCGATCTCAACAGGTAAAGATATCGGATCCGCGAAAGACAATTCAGCAATCTGGGCGATCTCCAAGGTGATGGAATCGGACGTCGCCGGTTTTGAAGCCGTTTCAAACTCTCTGGCGGTGGGTGAATCCACAGTTGCAGTTGCATCTGCCGGTGCAGAACAGATCGTTGAAACACTCAAGGAGATGAAGCAACTCGCGGTCGCGGGCCAATCGGAAACCGCGGATTTCACAAAGATCAACGCGGATATGCTTGAGAAGATTGACCAAATCACCGCGATCACCAACGGATCCCAGTTCAACGGTGTGAACCTGCTCAAGGACGATATTGATGGCAATGGCGCAACCGCCCTGACGGTTGTGTCCTCTCTTGACCGGGTCGGCAACGCCTCCCCTACCGTAACAACGATTGATGTAGACACGGCGGATTTCACGACCAATCTGGATGCCACCAGCATCTCTGCCATTACAGATGCGACCGAGGCGGCAACAGCCTTTGGCGAGATCGAGGCCTTCTTGACCGTCGCTATCGACGGGGCTGCCGCACTTGGCGCCTCCGCTCAACGAATTGCCGATCAACGTGATTTCATCAGCAAGCTGAATGACGCGGTCAAATCCGGGATCGGTTCGTTGGTTGATGCGGACATGGAAGCAGCCTCGGCCCGGCTTCAGGCACTGCAAACCCAGCAGCAGCTGGGTGTTCAAGCACTGTCGATCGCCAACCAGGCACCTCAAACCATTCTCTCGCTCTTCCGGTAAGAGAACAGCGGAGGCGTGACATCGCGCCTCCGCATGCGCCTTTAATCCGATTTAAGAGCAGGCAGGACATCTCATGAACGCGACCGATCTGGCACAACGTGCCTACGCGCCCACAACTGCGCCAACGAAATCTCACCGCAGTGTCGAATACGAGGTCATCGCGCGGATCACATTCCGGCTAAAGCAGGCAATAGAGGCGGACAAATTTCCGAAGCTTTTGGAAGCTTTGCACGAGAACCGCAAACTGTGGCGCACACTTGCTGTTGAGGTGGCTGATGACAATAACCTTTTGCCGTCAGACCTGCGCGCACGAATTTTCTATCTGGCTGAGTTTACGGATATCCACACCAGCAAAGTAATTGCCAGGCAGGCGACACCCATTGCCTTGCTCGAAATCAACACTGCCATTCTGCGGGGGCTCAAGCAAACAGGGGCATCGACATGAGTGGTCTTGTCCTGAAGTTGAGTCCAAAAGAAAGAGTGCTGATCAACGGTGCTGTCATCGAAAACGGTGATCGCCGCAGCCGTCTGTCAATCAAGACACCAGATGCGCATATTTTGCGATTGCGCGATGCTATCCATCCCGAAGATGCCAAGACGCCCGTGCGCCGCGCCTGTTTTGCGGTCCAGCTGGTGTTGTCCGGGGACAGTGCACCCGATACGGCACAACACGGCTTGTTGCGGCAGATCGAGGAGCTTAGCCAGGTCTTCAAAGATCCGGACAGCCGGGGCATCCTGGCAGAGGCGAGCGAAAGCCTGATCGAGGGTCACCATTACCGAACCTTGAAAGCGCTGCGCAGTTTGCTGGCAAGGGAAGACCGCCTTTTGGCGATCCGGCCAAGCTGATGTTTCAGCCCGTGATCCCTGCGGCGGGTCTCGCCGGCTGGCGGTTCTTACAACGAACCTACGACAGTCAGTTTGAGGCCTTCACCAAATCGACAGCATTGCAGCGCGATACGGAGTATTTTCGCGAAAAGCTTGGCCAGGTTTCAACCGCTGATGACCTTGTTTCAGATCGCCGCTTGCTGGGTGTGGCGCTGGGGGCCTTTGGACTTCAGGACGATATCGACAATCGGTATTTCATCAAGAAAGTGTTGGAGGAGGGCACGGTAAGTGACGATGCACTCGCCAATAAGTTTGCGGACACCCGTTACAAGGAATTGTCAGAGGCGTTTGGTTTCGGACCTGGAGAGTTTCTCAAGACCGGTCAGGCAAGTTTTGCGGATGCGATCATTGCCCGCTTTGAAACCGGCAGTTTCGAAGTGGCTGCAGGGGCGCAAAATGACGCGATGCGCGTAGCGCTTTATGCGCAGCGCAGCCTGGAAGATATCGCGGGTGCAGATATTTCATTGGATTCAAAGTGGTTTACGGTGATGGGTGATCCGCCACTGCGCGAACTGTTTGAAAAGGCGCTGAATCTGCCATCAGCCATTGGGCAAATCGATATCGACCAGCAGCTTGAAATCTTTAAAGATCGCGCAGCGTCAGTTTTTGGATCAAATGATTTGAGCCTCTTTTCACAAGAAGATGCCCGTGAGGATGCGATCACCAAATACGTCCTGCGTGATCAGCTGAGCGGGTTTGGCGGGGGCATGTCTGGCCGTGCGATTGCGTTATCGCTGCTGCAAGGTTGATGGTCTGGTCGTGCCCTAAGGCTTGATTTGGCTTTTGCCTGGCAGCGTTCCTGAGACCAAGCCGCCGCGCCGCAATAGCAAGGCCAGCTTTTGAAAGCTTGCTTCGCAGTCTTGCGGATCCAGCCGTGCCAAAAACGCCTCGAGTTCGGGCCAAAGAGTGATGGCGCGGTCCACTTCTACATCACTGCCATGGGAGTAAAGCCCGGCCCGGATCATCATCGCGTTTTGGTCGTAGGTCGCGAGGGCGCTGCGTGCCTGCGCAAGGATTTCATTTTCATCAGTGGTTGCTGCGGCGGGCAAACTGCGCGAGACGGAGCGCAAGACGTCGATCGCGGGATATCGTCCCCGTTCCGCGATGTCTCTGTCCAGCACGATATGGCCGTCCAAAACCCCGCGCAGAATATCGGCAATGGGTTCTTCCATATCAGACCCTGCCACCAAGACCGAAAATACCGCGGTGATGTCGCCCTGTGTCTGCCCGCCAGGACCGGCCCGTTCACAAAGTGACATGATTTGATGCGCGGTGGACGGTGGATAGCCGCGCAGCACCGGCGCCTCCCCTGCCGCCACGGCCACTTCGCGGTGGGCTTCGGCAAAGCGGGTGATGGAATCGGCGAGCAGCAGGACGGATCGCCCCTGATCTCGAAAGTGCTCTGCCACGGCCATCGCTGTCCAACCACACCGTCGGCGCAGAAGCGGTGATTGATCCGATGTTGCCACAACGACCACGGCGCGTTTCTTTCCCTCTGGGCCCAACACGTCGTCCAGAAAATGCCGCAGCTCGCGACCACGTTCCCCGATCAATCCCACGACAACAACATCCGCCTGCATGTGACTGGCCAGATGCCCCAAAAGACTGCTTTTGCCAACGCCAGACCCGGCAAAAAGGCCAATCCGCTGCCCCTTCACAATCGGCAGAAATGTGTTGGTGATAGCCATGCCGGTGCTCAAGCGATCACCAAGCGGTTTTCGGGTTGCGGCAGCGGGCGGCTGGGCACGTAAATCCCGCAGCACTGCGCCGCGCAACAATGGGCGTCCATCAAGTGGTTGACCTGCGGGGTCAATCACCCGCCCGATCCAGCTCTCATCTGGTGCAAGTGTCGCGTTGATCTCCACTGTGGCGCGATCCTGAAGCGCAACGCCATCTGGCGCCCCTTCGGCAAGAACAACTGTGGTCCTATCCTGCAACTGAACAACTTCACCCAATAGCGGCGGATGGTTCTGTCGGGCAATTCGGATGGCGTCACCTATTCGCGCCACGTCGCCCAATCCGGAAACCCGGATCACCCCGGCTGTGACGTCAGTCACACGGCCAATAGGCCGCACGGCTTTCATGCTGTCAATTTGAGCCATCAATCCGGCTAGGCGTGCGGCGGTTGTCATAAGCATCCCTTGGTCAACGCTCACCCTTTCTAAAGGAATCACAGTTAAGCGTTGATTGAGATAGCCCGAGGGAGAAACCCGGATGTTCAAGAACCTTGACCTCTTTAGGATGTCATCTGCCATGGCGGCACATGCCGGCCAGAAACAGGCATTGACCGCACAAAATGTCGCGAACGCGGACACGCCGGGATACATCGCACGGGATCTGGCGGATTTTCGCACAACGTTTGATCCCGGATCAGGCGCCGCTCACCCCAAGGCAACACGTTCCAGTCATCTGCATGGTGTCTCAGCCATGAACGCCATGTCAGCACCACTAGTGGGCGATGGAAGAGAAACACCCAATGGCAACACGGTTTCGCTTGAAACTGAGATGCTCAAATCGGTTTCCGCAAAACGTCAACATGACCGCGCCTTGGCCATCTACAAAACCGCGTTGAGCGTGCTGCGCAGCACCATTCGCTCGTGAGGTCCAAAGATGAATGAATTTGCCAAAGCTCTTACTGTTTCGTCCAGCGGTCTGCGTGCGCAGGCGACCCGGTTGAGGCATCTGTCCGAGAATATCTCAAACGCGGACACGCCCGGTTACAGGCGGAAAACGATCTCGTTTGAAACCGCTTTGGCAGCAGGGCGCGGTGTTGCCCAAGTGACGGCAGGCCCAGTCAGGCTGGATCAGACCGAGCTGGAAAAGATCCATGACCCTGCGCACCCGCTGTCAGATGCATCGGGGCACTATCGCGGCTCAAACGTGGATCTGTTGATCGAACTGGCCGACGCCCGAGAGGCGCAGCGCAGCTATGAGGCGAACCTCAAAATGTTCGAACAAACCCGAAAGATGTCTACTGGCCTGCTGGAACTGCTGCGCCGTTGACCCCGATCTAAACCCGAAAAAGGAGATCCAGAATGGATATCAAGGGCCTTTCCGCCATCCAAAAGTATCAGGCTGCCCGGCCGGCAACAGAACCGGCCAACCCTATCGATGCGGCCAAAACTGTCATCCATGATTTTGCCACGACACTGGCAGTGGGGGAGCAAACCGCGAAAGACGCGATGATTGGCGACGCGGATCCACATGCATTGGTCACCGCACTTGCCCAGACAGAGCTGGCCGTCGAAACCGCAGTCACCGTTCGCAACAAGGTGGTCGAAGCCTACCAGGAAATTCTGCGGATGCCGGTCTGATGCTGAACGAGGTCATCTTCTTTGACACGATGCGGCAGGGGCTATGGGTCGCGCTGGTGGTGTCTTTGCCGATCTTGACCGTGGCTCTTTTGGCCGGGGTCAGCATTGGACTTGTGCAGGCGTTGACCTCCATCCAGGAAATGACCCTGACCTTTGTTCCGAAACTTGCGGCGATTGCCGCTGTTTTCTGGCTGTCCATGGGATTCATGACGCAGACATTGGTCTCGTTTTTCCATGAACGCATCATCCCACTGATCATCGGAGGATAGAATGGAGAACGCTGGTTACACCACGCTCACCCGTCAATCGGGTCTCGCCCGCGAGATGCAGATCGTAGCGAACAACATAGCCAACAGCGCAACAACAGGGTTTCGCGCGGAAGGTTTGATTTTTAGTGAATTTGTAAGGCCGTTAAGACAGGGCGCATCTTTGTCCATGGGCCAGGGCAATGTCAGGAACACCTCGTTCGTCCAAGGGGCGTTGACCAAAACAGGCGGCACATTTGATCTGGCGATTGAAGGCGACGGATATTTTCTGCTCGAAACACCAGGCGGGGAACGCCTGACGCGGGCCGGAGCTTTTTCTCCAAGCGCCGAAGGGGATCTCGTGACACCCGGCGGCTATCGGGTGTTGGACGCGGGCGGCGCGCCGATGTTTGTTCCGCCGGGTGTCAACATCACCGTGTCGAGTGACGGTACCTTGAGCGCGGGTGGAACGCCGCTTGGCCAGATCGGGATCGTGCGGCCCATAGATGCCGCACAGATGACCCGCGAGGACGGTGTGATGTTCGACAGCCCGTCCGGGTTCGAACCGGCGGGCACTGCGCGCGTCCTTCAAGGATTTGTCGAGAATTCGAACGTCAATGCTGTGAGCCAGTTGGCGCGAATGATCGAAGTGCAGCGGGCCTATGAATTGGGTCAAAGTTTCTTGGAAACCGAAGATGAACGGGTCCGGGCCGCCCTTAAGAGCCTGTCCACTTAATACCCAAAAGCCAAAGGAGACCGACAATGCGTGCGCTCAAGATCGCGGCCACAGGAATGTCTGCCCAACAGATGCGGGTTGAAACCATTTCCAACAATCTCGCCAACATGTCGACAACCGGCTACAACGCCCGCCGGGCAGAGTTTGCCGATCTTCACTATCAACAATTGGCCCGCGCCGGTGCGGTGAATGCCTCTGATGGAACGGTTCTACCAACGGGGATCCAGCTTGGCCTTGGCGTGCGCCCCGCAGCAGTATCCATGCATCTTGCCCAAGGCAGCCTCTCGGCCACCCAGGGCGATTTGGACATCGCCATTGACGGCCAGGGCTTTTTCGAGGTGCAGCTGCCCTCAGGCCAAACCGCCTATACCCGTGATGGTGGGCTGAAACGCACGGGTGAAGGGGTGATCGTCACGTCGGATGGATATCCGGTCGCGCCTGAAATTGTCATCCCGAACGATGCGCGAAGCCTCTCCATCAACGGCGAAGGCGAAGTTTATGCGTATTTCGAGGAAAACGCCGCAGGGCAGCTTCTGGGGCAATTCACGCTCACTGGCTTTTCCAATGCCAAAGGATTGGAAGCGCTCGGGAGCAATCTGTTCGTTGAAACCGAAGCCTCTGGCCCGGCACTTGTCTCAGCCCCCGGCCAGGATGGTCTGGGCAGGCTTCGCCAAGGCTACCTAGAGGACAGCTCTGTTGATGCGGTGCGCGAAATCACGGAACTGATCGAGGCGCAGCGCGGATATGAAATGAACGCAAAAGTCATCTCTGCCGCTGATCAAATGATGGGCGCCACCACGCAGGTGCGCTGATGACGATCACTGCTGCCTCTCTCACGCTCGTACTTATTCTCGTTGCAGACACATCTTTGGCTGACACGGTCGTCCCGGCGCGGCCAATCCGGGCACAATCCATTATTGCCGAAGCAGACCTGACCGTAAGGGCTGGCGATTTGGCAAATGGCTTCCAAAACACGGCGGCTGTCGCCGGTCAGGAGGCGCGTGTCGTGCTTTATCCTGGCAGGCCCATATTGATCGGAGATATCGGGCCACCCGCGATTGTGGCCCGAAACCAGATTGTCCAAATGCGCTATGAAAACAACGGTCTGCACATCGTGACCGAGGGCCGGGCACTGGATCGCGGCGCTGTTGGTGACCGGTTGCGCATCATGAATCTGTCTTCGCGGGCCACGCTGGTGGGCCGGGTGATGCAAGACGGCACCATCAAGGTTTCCCAATAGGAGTTGCTATGAAACTGCCCATGTCTTTGCTGTGCCTTGGTCTGTTGGCCGCCTGCGCCCGATCGGATCACATCGGCAAGGCGCCAAGTATGACTGCACCAGCGGAATCCCGCGAGCATTCGGCCATGATCACCTCTGCCTTGCCATTGCGGGTTGAGGAAAAGCGGGACGTAGACCATGCGTCGCTTTGGTCAGGGTCACGGCATTCGCTTTTGGGGGACCGGCGGGCGATGCAACAGGGTGACATCCTGACGGTCGTCATTGAGATTGACGAAAAAGCCGAGATTTCAAATGCCACCGATCGCTCGCGCAGCGGGTCTGAAACGCTGGGTATCGACGGTCTGGCGGGGCTTCCGCAACGGCTCGACCAGAAACTGCCTGAAGGGGCATCGTCGTCAGAACTTGTGGGCATCAATTCCGCCAGTTCCTCTTCGGGCGATGGCTCGGTGAAGCGCAAGGAAAAGCTAACCTTGCGTATCGCTGCAACAATCGTTGATGTCCTGCCCAACGGGGTTTTGTCGATTGCAGGATCGCAGGAATTGCGGGTCAACTTTGAACTGCGCGAATTGTTGGTGACCGGCTATGTGAGGCCCGCAGATGTTTCACGTCAAAATGAGATCACATACGACAAGATTGCATCAGCGCGCGTGTCCTACGGCGGACGTGGCCAGATCACAGATGTGCAGCAACCCCGCATTGGCCAGCAGGTGCTGGACGCTGTTTCACCATTCTAGGAGAGCATGACGATGAAGAAAATATTGCCTTTGGTTCTGCTTCTTATCGGATCCGGTGCAGGGGTAGGCGCGGGGATTTTTCTGCGCCCGGCTCCGGAGGAGCCATCTTTGGTAGATACAGTCGAACATGCGGAGAATGGAAAGGCCAAGCCGGCACATGCGCCGGAAAAAGACCCCGAGAACCCACCTGCGGAAATGGAATATGTAAAACTCAACAACCAGTTCGTGGTCCCGATCGTCAAAGATCAGATCGTGGTCGCATTGGTTGTCATGGCGTTGAGCATTGAAGTGCCTGAAGGCAACAAGGACGGTGTCTTTAAACGTGAACCGAAGTTGCGCGATTCATTCCTTCAGGTGTTGTTCGACCACGCAAATGTCGGTGGGTTTGACGGCGCATTTACTGAAGCCAACAATCTGGCATTGTTGCGGACCGCGTTGCGGGACGTCGCGCAAAAAGATCTGGGAGCCGATGTAGCATCGGATGTTTTGATCCTCGAAATTGCCCGTCAGGATTACTGACCCCGTTCACGACTTCAGCGAAAAAGACTGCTTTCAATCGCATGACCCAACTGCCGCTTTGCCGCGTCACCCTGGGCATTCGATTTGCAACGATCCAACAGTTGGCCGGCCACAACCAGTTTCCCATAGGCTTTGCGAACGGCTGACAGGTGCTGTTCTTTCACCGCAAGCACCCGCGCGAGTTCCATGTTGATCGCCGTTTTGGACCGCCCGACCCAGCCCAGCCACAGCACATCGGCTGCGATTGCACGCATATTGTGATTGTGTGAAAATTGTTCTCGGGCATGCGCGTCCAACCCATTCAGCCTTTCGATTTCGCCCCGCAACCGCGCTTCTTCGGCCAGCACGAGTTGAAAGCGCTGTTGCTGCTGCTGATAGGCGATTTTGGTCACGGAGTGCAGCTTCTGTAGATTGCGCAGCGAGGTCAAATGCGCCCCTTTGCACGTTCTCGCAACCCTTCGGCAAATCGGATGGCGGCGGCGACCGCGCGATAAAGATCCGGTGGAATTTGTTGGCCGATGTCGACGGTTGCGTGCAGCGATCTGGCGGTTGGCGGGTCACTGTGGATTGGGACACCGGCCTCCGCCGCAATTCTCCGGATGGACTTTGCCACTTCGTCAACGCCTTTGGCGACACAAACGGGCGCCTCGCCCGGTTTGCGAGACCAGGCAAGCGCGACCGCAAAGTGGGTTGGATTGACGATCACCACATCGGCGGTTGGAACATCGGCCATCATTTGATTTTGCGAGATGGCCATGGCCCGCTGGCGACGTTCTTGTTTAAGGTGCGGATCGCCCTCGGCGTTCTTGGTTTCTTCCGTAATCTCCTTGTGAGACATCCGGTTTTTGCGCAGGTGCTCAAAGTGCTGCCATACCGCGTCGATCCCGCCGATGGTGGAGGCAATCAGCACTACGACAAATAAGAATGCGATGCACAATTCCGCCAACAAGGAGAGCACAAGATGCGGCGTGGTTTGAACTGCCGAGACCATATCGGGAAGGCGGGCTTGGATGAACATCGCAAGGCAAACGGAATAGACACAAAGTTTGGTGAAGCTTTTGGCAAACTCGAACAACCCGCCGCGCCCGAATTTGTTTTTGGCGTTGGAAAAGATGGAAATCCGAGATGCTTTTGGCTTTAATTTGCTGGGCGCAAACACCAGTGCACGCTGCGCCGCGATGGACCCGGCAACAGCCAGCGCGGGTATGAGAAACAATGGCGACAATCCGTAAATAACGGGCAAGATCAAACCCGCCATGGTCGTTGAAGCGTCGCCGTCAAATATCATTGGCGTCAATTGGGGTGCTTGATCGATCAACACCATCAATGCAGTTCCGGCCTGTTTTATACCGTTTGATCCGGTCATAAGCAGTGCCAGCAACAGCCCCGCATATGCGGCAGCCGTCATCAGGTCGGTCGATTTTGCGATGTCGCCCTTTTTCCGTGCTTCCAGAAGTTTTTGCGGGGTCGGTTCAAAACTCTTGTCAGTATCTTCATCTTGTCCGCTCATCTGGCCACCTCAAATGGTGAGGCGAGATAATGGTCCAGCGCTTTTTGCCACAACTCAAGGATGAAAGGGGTGGCGAGAAACAGAATGAACAGACCTCCGGCTGTGATCACCGGCGCGCCGACAAACGCGACCATAAGCTGCGGCATCGCCTTGTTGATCGCGCCTAATGTCAGGTTGTAGATCACAGAAAGGATCACGAACGGCGCGGCGAGGGTGAAGGCCAATCCAAAGGCCTGCCGGATCTGTCCAACCCCCCATTGTGAGACAGTTGCGCCACCCGGAAATTGACCCAAGGGGAGCAGATCATAGGATAGAATAACCAAGGCGGCCGCTTTGACGTGCAGGCCAGCCATCGCCGCAAGGGCCAATGCCCCGATAATGAGAATATATCCCATCGCAGGCAGCGGATCGGCCACGGCACCGCCGAGGATTTGCGACAGTGACGTGGATTGCGCGGCGATTGATCCCGCTGTTTGCAACGCAAGAACAAACATCCGAAGGCCAATCCCGATCAACAACCCGTTAATGGTTTCAGTCATGATGATCAGTGTCAGGCCAGACATGTCGGACGGTGTTGTCATCGAGGGCGCTGCGGGCATAACAATCACTGTAAAAGCGATGACGATTAGAAGCTTGACCCGTGCCGGAACAGTCCGTTCACCAAACGCCGGCATTAGGGACACCAACGCTCCGACGCGTACAAACACGGCAAACCCTTGCGCCAAGACAACCTGCGTAAGGTCCAAGAGTTGGGCCAACGCGGGCGTCATGCAGCGATCACACCAACCAAGGAGGGTTGGGCGTCAAGACCGATCTCTTCGAAGGAAAGAACAGGGTTGGTGATGCCTTTTGCCCGCATCACAGTTCGCAGAAAACGCCGTCTGCGTGTATTGGTAACCAATGCCGCGTAGATACCGTTTTGATTTGCATCGCCCAGCTTTTCCGAGGCCCGCTCTGCCAGTTGGTTAAACAGATCCGGCGGAAGCGCGATATCGAGCCCGCGATCCCCTTCGATCTGATAGGTGTTGAACGTATCCTCCCATTCCGGTGCCAGTTGCACCAAGGGCAGCGTGCCATCAACGCGGCGCAGCTCCGCCACCAGTTGAAACCCAAGCCGCTGCCTGACATGTTCGCAAATTGCCTCAGGTTGGGCATTCTGTCCTCGCGCTTCGGCAATGGCCTCAAGTATCAGGGGCAAGTTGCGAATGGAAACCTGCTCTTCCAGCAACAGTCGGAGAACGGCATGCAAGACATCAATGGGCACTTTGTCAGGGATCAGCTCATCCAAAAGCTTGCGGTTCGCATCGGCCCTTTGGGGATCCGAGATATTGGTCATTTCGGTGAGGGTGCGTCGCAGGGTTTTGAGTGTCAAAAGACGGCTGAAGTTTGTCTTAACCACTTCCAGCAAATGCGTCGCCAAGACCTCCGTCGGGGTGACGATTGTGACACCGGCCAATGCCGCTTCTTCCTGGTCTTTGGCGTTGATCCAGCGGGCAGGCGCGCCATAAACGGGCTCGTTTGTATCTGTTCCGGGAGGAAGGCTGTTTCGGTCATCCGGGGTCAGAGCCAAAACCTGATCTGGATTCAGTTCAGCACGGGCCTGCTCTACCCCCTGAATGCGCAGAACATAGACACCGGGCGTTAACCCGGGATGATCAGTTAGCCTGATTTCCGGTAAGATCAGTCCATAGACCGTCGCCACATGCCGGCGCATTTTTGTGATCCGCGCGTCCAGTCCAGTGCCGGGATCAAGCACCATATTGACCAGATCTGGCGCAAATTCGACATGCACATCGTCCAACTCCATAAAGTCTCCGAGTGATTTTTCTGCCGGCAGGGCAGCTTCGATATCTGCCTCGGGGCGGGCGGCGGCCCTATCTCGCGCACGTTTGTATAGCAGCAAGGCGGCGAGCCCTAACGAGCCACCACCCAACATGAACGGTAGAAACGGCAATCCCGGGAACAGACCGAAGGCGATCATCAAAATAGCCACTGTTGCGAGGGCGGATGGGTGTTTTCCAAGCTGACTGAACACTGCAAGGTCAGTTGCGCCTTGAGTGCCGCCACGTGCCAATAACAGCGCCGCAGCAATCGAAATGACGACCGCCGGAATTTGCGACACCAAACCATCACCAACCGTCAGAATCGCATAGGTTTCAAAGGCCGCGCCAAGTGGCATTCCATGTACGACCACACCCATGATCAACCCTGCAACCAGGTTAAGAAGCGTAATCAACAGCCCTGCAACGGCATCACCTTTGACAAATTTCGAAGCCCCATCCAACGAGCCGAAAAAGGTGGTTTCCTGTTGTTCGCGTTCCCGCCTTTCTCGGGCTTGTTCATGGGTGATGGCGCCCGCTGACATGTCGCTGTCGATGGCCATCTGCTTGCCCGGCATACCATCCAACGCAAATCGAGCACCGACCTCGGCCATGCGCGTGGCACCTTTGTTGATCACCATGAAATTAACGATCAGCAAAACGCAAAACACAACCAGGCCCAAAAAGACCGAGCCGCCCATAACGAATTGCGCAAAGCTTTCGATCACGTCTCCGGCGGCATCGGTGCCGGTGTGTCCTTGCCCAATGATCAATTTGGTGGAGGAGACGTTCAAAGACAGCCGCAACATCAATGAGGCGAGCAGGATGGTCGGGAACGCGGAAAAATCCAGAGGGCGTTCAATAAACAATGTGACCGTAAAAATGAGAATTGCGAGCGCAAATGAAGCTGCAAGGCCGGTGTCAAGCACGCCCGACGGCATCGGCAGAATCATCATCACGATGACGGCCATCAATGCGATCGCGAGCAGGATT
Source organism: Sulfitobacter sp. M368 (assembly GCF_025141875.1). Taxonomy (NCBI): domain Bacteria; kingdom Pseudomonadati; phylum Pseudomonadota; class Alphaproteobacteria; order Rhodobacterales; family Roseobacteraceae; genus Sulfitobacter; species Sulfitobacter sp. M368. Next base: position 3,789,805 of record NZ_CP081113.1, on the reverse strand, counting down.
GTCGGGCTGAAAAGGCCCTTGAGGGTTAAATTCTCCACAATCACTCCCTCCCGTTTTGGGACAGGATGCTGCGCGCGCGGCTATTGCCCAGTGGCACCAGAGAACCGTTTGAGCGGGCAACCGAGGACGCCTGAAAAAGTGGAAATCCATTCTCACGGGGCTGGTTATTGTTTGTCCGATTTGGCGATAAGGCCAGATCATCCCGGATGGCCGCGTATCGTTTCAGATAGCGCTTTGCAAATCTTGCGGTTCTGGAATGGTAAGCGCCTGCCGCCTTTGTCCAATCACCATGCTCCCGGTGCAGTTTCGCCAAGTATTGGGCGGCATATCGGGCATTTTGAACTGGATCGAACATTTCTTCGATGCTGCCAAACGCATGTCCATGCCATCTGTAATTGATTTGAAAACAACCAATGTCAAAGCTGCGCGCGCCGTTTTTGAAATGCCGGAACACAAAGGTTTGAGCTTGGGATTGGGTGTCAAACCAAACGCCTGTGCCTTGCATATTCACGGTCCAGGGCCAGGGATCGAGGCCGGTTGTGGCGCCGCGCCCGGTTTCGATGCGGGTGATGGCACGTAAAACCTCAAGCGGAACGGCGCTTTCTTGCGCAACATGACGTGCAGCCGCGTCGCAAATCTTGGTTGGATCTGTGGCTGCCGAAACCATTGTAAAAGGCGTTAGAATGAGCGCGGTCTGCAATACTAAAAACAATAGGGTGCGCGTGAAAATGGGTTTGCCAAGCGACGTATCGGTTTTGTGCATTCTGCCTCACATCCATCACCTTCTGTGACGGATGTAGGTTAAGTCGCCCAAGTTTATTTTTGGTAACTGCCTGCCAGATCTTTGAGACGGCTGAGTGGTCACTTAATTCTCGAGCGCTTGCTCGGTATCCAACGGTGTCGCCGATAGAACCGCTGCCAAAGTGGCGCGTGCGGCTTCGCTTTCGCTGAGTGTTTCGATGGTTCTTGCCAGCATCCCTTCGGCCTCTGCTTGAAAAGGGGGAGGGTTTCCAAGCGAAGCCAATTGACCAAAAATGGGTGTTTCGGCACTGACCAGCTCTCTCCACTCCGGGGCAAGCCAAGCCGCATTTATTGCGTCGGCTTGTTGACCAGACCGCAGGAAAATCTCATGCGCGTCTTTGTGGGCTCCGGCCATCTCTTTTGCCATTGCGCGCAACGGTTCGGCTCGGGCGTCTACAATTCCAATCAACTCTGCCTGAGCCTGAAAAGGCTGGCCGAGGGCAAGCGCAGCACGGGCGGCCAGAATTTGCCGGTCGGTGATCCTTGGCCGGTCGGGTATGGCGGTGACCACTTCCTGCGCGGATTCGGCAAACCCCAAATCCATTAAACGTACCGCCAATTTGATTTTTTCCTCCGGGGAAAGTTCATCCGTGTCCTGACGTGCATGGGCAAAGAAATGATCGAGGAAAACCACATCGTCAGCCGCTGTTGTCAACTCATTGAGAAATAGACCCCGAAGACTGAGATTGCGGCCTGTGTCCGAGGCACCGCGCAATTCCGTGATGGCCGATTGTGCCGTATCGAATTGGCCCGACCGGATCAGCGCCAGAACATGTGTGCGGCGCAATTTGGGACCAAGCGGTGTTTCTTGAAACTCTTCAGCGAAGGCCTGAACCAATTCGGCAGTTTCAGGCGCGATGGATAGCCCTTGGTCCAGTTTGGCGTCGACCAGTGCAATCAAGGCTTCCGGGGAATTCTCAGAGTTCCCCTCAATCACATGTTCAAGTAAATCTGATCCGGATGACACTTCCCCTTCGTCAATTGCAATTTGAGCTTGAGCCAGTTGCGCAGCGGCGGGCAGTGCCTGAGGCAGGCGTTCGAGATTGCGCAATGCAGTTGCTGCCGCGCCCCCGTCTCCATGGCTCCGGAGCCGTTGGCTTAACATTGGAGCCAGGAACCGGCGGAGATGCACGGGCAACCGGTTCAACGCCAAAAGTGCCGGCGCGGAATCGATCTGACCAGACACATCAAGAGAGGGTTTGGCCAAGATGGCCCAAAGCGCAACATCAGTGGAACAGTCGATAAGTTCCGAAATATTGGTCTCTTCTACAGTATGACCAATCTCCATTATCTCCGCGACGGAGATCAGGAGGTCAGCCTCTTTCCGAGGGATTTCCAGTTTCGTGAGCAAATGCTTTGCTTCAGCGCCCCATCCCAAGTGAAGATATAGCTTGGCAAGGTTGAGCGCCGCCTGGCGGTCAAGCTTGTCGAATTCACCATAAAGACGTTGTCTTAGTGCGCCGATCTGTTCGGGGAATGGCTGACCATTGTCCCAATTGGCAAAGTTGAGCAGCTCGTTCTCCGGGCAAATCAGGCCGCTAATGGATTGAGCGGATCCTGCGGAAGTTGCCCGGCCTGGCAGGTCCATGCTTGACGTGATGCGCATGTTGTTCACCAGACCAGCAAGCTCCTCTTCCGGGCGTGGCGGTTCATCTGCCAGTTCCGGGGCCGAAGGAGGGTTTTGTTCTGATGCCAGATTTGGTCTTCGAGCAAGAGGATTGGTGGTCAGCATACCTCTTGTGGCTGCGATTCCCACTTCCTTGGCGAGCCGTTCTTGCACATCATCCAGCACGGCTTGTTCCGCTTTGGAAAGGCTTCCGCGGGACAGTGGGCCGGGGAAGGAGGAGCCAGGCAAGGCGCGGGTTGCTTGAGGCAGAATTCTGCCCTCCTTCAACGTTGTTGGCAAAGGCAGCGGGGCCAGCGCAGAGTCCGTTTGCGGCACTGCCTCCGCCGTTGGTTGACGTGCATCTGGACCGTTGGTCTGGACAATGAGCGGGGTCGGCAACTGCACATCGGGTGAGGCAACGTCAATAACCACAAATCTTGCCTGCTCAAGAAATGCAGATACCCGGCAAGCACAGTCCAGAAACAACAAAACCTGATCTTTCAAGCTCTCGATATGGCGGATTCTGTCCCGGGAAATTGGATCATAAACACCCGTGAGATCAAAACCCTCGTCGTGACCTTTGTAAGTCAAAGTCACGGATTTCCCCTGATGCGAAACCTGCCAATCAATGCCATCCGGCAAGGAAAAAACCAATCGAGTGAAACCAGGGTGATCGCCCGATTGCACGGTGGCCGGCCGCGCGTTTGCCAAGCTGGGCAGCAGAAACCCAAGTATGACGCAGAAGAGGATCTGTCTCATGCTGCGTTCTGTTTTATGGATTTCAACGCTTCTTCCAGCTCCGAATAGCTTGGTCGGCAATGTGATGGCGTATTCTGTCGCCCAACCTCGATGCAGATGTTTGTGGCGTGGTTGTGCAAATTTGCCACCAAAACCTCACGGATCAATTGATAAAAATGCGCCTCGTCTTCTGTTACGTCTTTCACCTTTGCCGCGAATGGGCCAACCAGACCATAGGCGAGAAACACGCCCAGAAATGTGCCAACCAGGGCGCCACCGATAAGTTTCCCCAGTACCTCCGGAGGTTGGTCAATGGATGCCATTGTTTTGATCACACCCAACACAGCAGCTACGATGCCCAAAGCTGGCAATCCATCGGCAACGGTTTGAAGAGCATGGCTGGAATGCAGTGCATGATGGGCGTTCGCCTCCATACGTTTCTCAAGGACCTCTTCGACCTGATGCGGATCGTCGTAGTTCATCGATGCTGACCGCATCGTATCGCAAATGAGGGCAATCGCTTCGCCATCGGTCAGTATTTTTTCGTATTTTGAGAAGATGGAGGACGCCTCCGGCGCTTCGATATGTTCCTCGATCGCGACGGGATTTTGCCGCGCGAGGCGGATCAATTCGAATAGCAGGCACAGCAGATCACGGTAGTCCTCATGTTGCCACTTCGGTCCTTTGAAGACCTTACCAATATCTTTGATTGTGTGTTTTACCCCTGAGCTATCGTTGCTGATCAAAAAGGCGCCGACAGCTGCGCCGCCAATCATGGTCAGCTCAAAAGGCAAGGATTTTAGGATGATCCCCATCTTGCCACCGGCGGCCAGATACCCGCCAAAGACCATGACAAAAATGGTGATGATTCCAATGATACCAATCATGACTTGCCCGTTCCTGACCCGACTTGCGTCACTCTTTCAAACAGGGGTTAAGAAACCCTCAGTTTGATCAGCTTTTTGGTACTTTCGTGTTTCGGCCGGCGAGAATCACGCTGATTGCGTAGGCCATATCAGCCGGCAGTCCGGCCATGACCGACGCGGCTGCATCCGGGCGCATGCGGCCAAGAAAACCGGCAGCGAAATCAGGCTCCATCGCGCCAAACAATGCCGCTGCGTCCTTGGGCTTCATGCTCTCGTAAACGGCGGTTAGCCGCGCCAGATCACCTTCCGCCGCGCCGTCCGCCAGTGAAAGTGTCTCGCGTAGGGCGTTTTCTGCCTGCTCAAGAGCGGCAAGACGTTTTGTGATCTCTTCATCAGCAACGGCCAGAGCCTTGCTACGCATCTCGATCTTTTTCTCCTGTTCCTTGACGCGCATTTCCCGTTTCAAAAGGGCGGTTAACAGATTGCTCATCTCGGATCTGTCCATGGTTTGCTGGCCCGGCATCTTCGAGGTGGGATCTTTAGGAGTTTCGGCCGTTTCCCGGATCTGATCTTTTGTGGCTTCCGCATAGGCAGAACCAGCTTCGCTGCCTGCGCGCAGCGCGGCAGATCCGACCAATAGCAGTGCGATCAACCCGACTGTACCGCCACCCTTCTTGCGCAGCGCCTTTCGTTTCTTGAAGAGTTTCATCACGATGGCCTCTCAGCATTGCGGCGTACAAACATCGGTTCTGCCGGCCTGGGTGGCACTGAGTTGGATATCGCAGATGGCGCAGGCTCTGGTGTCTGCACGGGCGGGAGATCGTGCAAAGACGCCATCTGCAGCTCCAACTGGCGCGCGGTGTCTTCGGCGCGGCTGGTCAGTTGGGTCAAGGTTTCAGCCGATGCATTCGCGGTCTCCTGCGCGGATGTCAGTGTTTTTGTCAAATCATCCACTTGCGCCGACAGCACGGCAACTGCACCTCCGACACCTTTTTCAAGATCGTTGAAACGGTTCAGCCTGCGGCCCAGAACCAGGCAATAAAAACCCGCACCCAATGCACCGGCGGCCAGAAAAATATCAGCTATCAGATCCATTTTATCCCCTAGTTCAGAACAAATTCCATAATCAGCAGATCATTCACTTTCTGTAGTCCCGCGATCACCTGAACCCTCCGCAACATTTGGGCCCTGATCCGTGTGAGAATGGCGGGATGTTCCAGATCAGCCGGTTCCAAGGCGCGCAGATAGCTGTTCAGGACATCGACAACCCGAGGCATTAGTTTTTCGACCTCTGCTTGGTTTTGTGTCGGTACCTCAAGACTTGCACGAAAGCGCAAATACTGCGCCTGCGCCGGGGGCTGCAGAGAGATTACCAGGGGATCGACGGGCACGTATGCCACATCAACGTTCGGTTTGCTCTCCTCGGCATCTGCGCTGTCCGAGTGCTCCGATTCGGTGCCCAATATCATCCCGGACCAGGTCGCGTAAAATCCGCCACCACCTCCCGCCAGGGCCAGCACAAGGCCAATAATCAAGGGCAGTTTGGATTTCTTTGGCGGTTCGTCTTCGGCCTGATCTGCGTCTTCTGACATCATTCATCCCATTTCATCGGTGCAGTGAGCATAGACCGTTTTCCACTAACCGAATGTTAAGCCGGATCGTTCATCTGTTGCTCAACGTCTGGCAGAACGCCCGGCAGGACGGAGGCGATTGTGCAGCAATTACTAAATGTCTGGATGCAACTTGATTTGCGCCGCCAGATCATCGCGATCTTGGCAACGGGTGCGATGTTCTTTGCGATCCTGGCTATGTCGAGGATGGCGACAGCACCGAGTATGACATTGCTTTACGCAGGCTTGGAAAGTGGCGCTGCCGGTGAGGTCGTCCGATCCTTGGAGCAGCGCGGTGTCGCATTTGACGTGCGGGGCGGTGCCATCTTTGTGGATTCCAAACAACGCGATCAATTGCGCCTGACTTTGGCAAGCGAGGGTTTGCCCGCCAACAGTAACCGTGGCTACGAACTTTTGGACAGTCTCACGGGCTTTGGCACAACGTCACAAATGTTTGATGCAGCCTATTGGCGTGCGAAAGAGGGCGAACTGGCCCGCACGATTGTCGCCAATCCACAGATTACAATGGCACGGGTTCATATCGCCAGCACAGGATCAAACCCTTTCCAGCGCGGCGTAACGCCCAAAGCATCCGTATCCTTGACACCCAACGGCAGTGGGATCACCGCGCAGCAGGCCAAAGCCGTTCGTTATCTGGTTGCCTCTGCGGTGGCAGGGCTGTCGCCTGACGATGTTGCTGTCATTGATGCAAACGGCAGTTTGATTGGTCAAGCGGAGGATGCGGCCCCCGCCATAGGCGGAGATGACAAGGCACAAGTCCTTCGTGACCGTGTTCAACGGCTTCTGGAAGCCCGCGTTGGGTTCGGCAATGCGGTGGTTGAGGTCAGTGTCGATACCGAAACGGAAAGCGAGGCCATCCGCGAACGGGTCTTTGATCCAGAGGGGCGCGTTGCCATCAGCACGGATACCGAAGAGCGCAGCAATACTGCCAAGGGTGCCGCCGGCGGGGATGTGACAGTGGCCAGCAATCTGCCAGATCAGGACGGTGAAAATGGCGGGGAGGGGTCTTCCTCGCAAAACAGCGAGACCCGCGAACGTGTGAATTACGAGGTGTCCGAGACTGAACGCGAGATTGTCCGTGCGCCCGGTGCCGTCAAGCGGGTGACCGTTGCCGTTTTGGTGAATGCCGCGGTGACCACAGGTCCGGACGGACAGGAAATCTCCACACCTCGCGACGCCGAAGAATTGGCGGCTTTGCGTGAGTTGGTGTCTTCAGCGGTAGGATTTGATGAGGCGAGGGGAGACATCATCACTATCAAATCCATGTCTTTGCAATCTGTTCCTGCCAGCGGAACAGCCGCAGAAGATTCGCTTTTTAGCCGGATCGACCTTGATTTGATGTCAGCGATCCAAATGGCAATTCTGGCACTCGTGACGCTGATCTTAGGCCTGTTTGTCGTCCGTCCAGTGTTATCGAAAGGCGCGCCGGATGATGGAAATCAAGTGCCCGCGCTGCCCCCCGCGGGAGGATTCGGTGATCCAGGCGCGGTTCCCGGAACTCTATCCGGCGATGGGGATGACGGTGACTTTAACCTCCCGCCGTTGGACATGGCGCCCGCCTTTGGCAGTGAGCTGGAACCTCTTCCTGATTTGCCCGCTCTAGGGGGAGGCGACGGTGATCCGGTCGAACGCCTGCGAAATATGATTGGGGAAAGGCAGGAGGAAACAGTTGAAATTCTTCGCAGCTGGCTCGAAGACAAAGAGGAACATGTGTGATGTCCTTGTTGGATCGCTATAACGACTTTGGAGCGCTCTCCGGACCCAATCTGAACGCCGATGCCGTCAAATCAGATGAGCAAGAAACCCTACGCCTGGAGGCCTTTGAAAACGGGTATCAGGCGGGTTGGGAAGACTCCAGTGCCGCGCAACAGACCGAGCGGGAGAAAGTTTCGTTTGACCTGGCACAAAGCCTTCAGGATCTGTCGTTCACTTATCATGAGGCCTACGCCAAACTGTCTTTGGCGATGAAACCGCTGCTGACAAAATGCGTCACGACGCTTCTGCCGCAAACTCTCCAATCCTCTTTGTCGGCGCAGATTATTTCGACGGCTTCGGAACTGGTAAAGGCGCAATCCGAAGGTGCCATCGAAATTGCCGTTTCACCTCAGACTGAACCAGTCATCCGTGGATTGCTGGAGCAGAATCTGAACCTGCCTTTCAATCTGAAAATTGACCAGAACCTTTTGTCCGGACAGGTCCGCTTGCAGGCCAAGTCTGGGGAGTGTGAGATCAATCTCGATGCGCTTTTGGATGAGCTGACAACTGCGATTGATGCATTCTTTGAAATTAACAAACAGGATATTCTAGATGGATGATCCCAAGCAATCTGCGATCCCCGCCAGCGATGCCACCAATCCATTCACTGGAGTCCCTATTGAGATCAATGTCTGCGTTGGCAAAGCGCGCCCACTCATCAGGGATCTGGTTATGCTGGGTGAAAACGCTCTTTTGTCGCTGGACAGCAATGTGGATGATCCAGTTGATCTTTACGTTGGAGACCGGCTCATCGCTCGCGGACTGCTTGAGGAAAAAGAGGGAGATCACCCTGGCCGGTTGGCGGTCAGGTTAACCGAAATTATAGATCTGCAAGGCCCGTCGTGATCGGCCGCCCTGCGACGATTGCGGTGGTCTCGGTTGCCGCAATTTGGCTGTGCCCGACAATGCTCCCCGCGCAGGAGATATCAATCTCTTTGGGCGATGAAAGCTCTCTTTCGGCCCGTACGATTCAGCTTTTTGCGTTGATCACAGTGTTGAGCCTTGCGCCTGGCTTGGCGATCATGGTCACCTGCTTTCCGTTTTTGGTCACAGTGCTTTCCATCCTCAGGCAGGCCATTGGGCTCCAACAATCACCGCCCAACATGCTGATCGTCAGCCTCGCTTTGTTCCTCACATACTTCGTGATGGAACCGGTTTTTACCGAAGCTTGGAGCAAGGGAATCGCTCCATTGACCACCGAGGAGATCACTGCGGAACAGGCGTTTATCCGCACGTTGGCCCCCTTCCGTGTTTTCATGGCGGCACGGCTGGATGCAGATACATTCCTGGCCATGGCGGATTTGCGGCCTGATCTTCAATTGACGGAACCAAATCCGCAAACGCCTCTCTCGATCCTAGTTCCGAGTTTCCTACTGTCAGAAATATCCCGCGCATTCCAAATCGGATTTTTGGTGTTTTTGCCATTTCTGATCATCGATCTGGTGGTGGCCGCAATCCTTATGTCGATGGGTATGATGATGGTTCCACCGGCAATTGTATCGCTGCCGTTCAAGCTGGCGTTTTTTGTTGTCGCTGACGGTTGGAGCCTGATCGCAGGCAGCTTGGTGAAGAGCTATTTCTAGGTTATCCAGTAAATTTGCCTAAAGACCCAATCAAGAAATTACGCGTCTTCACTCGTCGGTAAACTGGCCTCTGCATAGTCCGAACAGGGAAATGTGGGGGCATCATGCGTTGGATGAGCATATTCAGGCAGGTCGTCGTTTGATGGTCGGATGCGCCTTTGCAGCCATCGGCTGGATCATACTGGCTTGGAACGTTTTTCAGGCTCTGCCTTCGGCGGAGGCGTCTTTGATCTTGGGCGTAATCGCACTTGCTGAGTCTGTTGCATCGCTTTTGGTGCGGCAGGAGATCAAAAGAACGCTTCACCAAAAATTGGAAGATTGCCTGGCCCTCTGGGCCGCGTTCACTGTCATAATTTTGCTGCTCAGTTGGTATAGTGAGCTGCCCTTTTTCAAGGGTTCACCATTGGCTCTTCTCTGTTTCTTGGGATTAAGCCTTTGCGTTTCCTTGCTGCGGCTTTTCCATTCGCACATGCAGGGAACCAGTGCTCTTTGGTGCTCATTCTCCTGTCGCATTTGGGTCTTGGCGATGATCTGCCCCGCGATTTCTTGGGGCACCGAGCCAACTCAAACCGTAGTTCTATTCGCGTCTGTTCTCGTGGTTTTGCTCCAACTGTGTTTTGCATTAGATGGAAGCCGCCCAAGCCTCGATGATCCGATGACTGGTCGCTTGGTTTCTAGGTCATCAACGTCGCTGATGGCCCAGATGGACCTCCTGATGTTGCCTATTTTCTTGGGTCCGATCCTTGCTTGGCCCTATTTGATTGCGCGTGGTGTTGGGTTTCTGCCGCGTCTGGCCCTGACCTTCTTGGACAATGCGGCCGAGCCGAAGTTGGCAGACATGCGGACCGGTGCAGGGCGTCTTGTTGCCACGGCCGGTCGCATCAATCTCGGTTCTCTGTTGATTGGAGGTGCGTCTGCCCTGATGGTTCTTGCGGCAATTCCCTTGGTCGCGCAGCATTTTCGCCTTGAAGATACAGACTTTAGATCAATTGCCATGTGGATTGCTTTTGCAAATTTCGCGCCGGCGCTGCTTGGCGCGACAGCCGTTTTACTTCGCGCAGTCGGGATGCAACGGGAACTTGCTTGGATTCAGATTTTCTGTTCCGGGCTTTTTTGCAGTGCTCTGCTGCTCGGCTCAGACAAGTCCGGAATTGACATTGCAAAGGCCCTGGCCGCCTCAACCTGGCTGGCGTCTATTTTGGGGGCGGCCCTTCTTGCCAAAAATTTTGGGATTTGGCCGGGCATCACCGCCCTGCTGTTTCGACAAATCCGTTTGTTTTGATTGTTCTCATCGGACGACAAACTCTGCATGCAATGCTCCGGCAGCTTTGATGCTTTTGAGAATATCGATCATGTCGCGTGGCGAGACACCAAGCGCGTTCAGCCCCGCGATCACTTCTGACAAGGACGTGCCCGCGCGAATTTCTGCCAACCCGATGCCCGGTTCCTCCTGAATGGCGGCGTTGGTACGTGGGACAACAACGGTTTCGCCGTCCGAGAATGGATTGGGCTGTACGACCAGAGGTTGTTCTTGGATGCGCAAAGTCAAATTGCCTTGAGATACAGCGACACGGGAGATCCGGACATCTTCCCCAAGAACAATAGTGCCGGACCGTTGATCCACGACTACTCTTGCCTTTCTCTCGGGCTGAACCTCGATATTCTCAATGCGGCCCAATACATGGGCGACGGATCGCATCTGCGTAGCCGGGATATCAAGCTGCACCGTGCCACTGTCGAGCATGAGCGCAACGCGTTTTCCGAAGTCTCGGTTGATCGCCCGTTCGATGCGCCCGGCAGTGGTAAAATCGGCGTCTCTAAGGGCAAGCCGCAAGTCATTGATTGAGGCGAGCTGAAATTCGATTTCACGCTCTATGCGCGCCCCGGCCGGGATGACGCCAGACGTGGGCACCCCTTGTGTCACTCTGCCGGCATCCCCTTCGGCCACTGCCCCGCCCGCAATGATCGTACCCTGTGAGACGGCATAAATCTCACCATCTGCAGCGTTGAGTGGGGTCATGACAAGGGTACCGCCCATCAGGCTTTTGGCGTCACCAATGGCAGAAACTGTCACGTCTATTTGTCCGCCAGCCCGCGCAAAGGGAGGTAAGGTGGCTGTCACAAGGACTGCGGCCACGTTTTTGGGGCGAAATTGCTCTCCTGTAACGTTCACCCCGAGACGTTCCAGAATGTTGGTCATGATGTCTTCGGTGAAGGGTGCGTTTCGCAATCCATCGCCGGTTCCGTCAAGGCCAACAACAAGGCCATAACCGACCAGATCATTTCCGCGGACACCATCGAAATCAACCAGATCTTTGATCCGCACAGGGCTGGCTTGTGCCGCGAACGCCCAGAACAATGCCGCGCAAATCAAGGAGGTAAGGCATTTCATAGGAAATTCACCAAAGAGAGTTGCGACATGCGTACAGTGACTGAATACAGACTTTGCAGTTGAAATTGTACGTCCTCCAGCTTGGTCGCCGCCTCAAACGGGTCGATTTCAAGAAGCGCGGCTTTTGCAAAACTCAGGCTTGTTGTCTCGGCAGCATTGCGGGAGGTGATCGCGTCAATACGGGCCTCTACAAAACCGACATTTGCTTGCAAAGACGTTAAACTGTCCTGAGAAGCCAACATCCGTTGACCAAGATCGAGGAATAATTGTGCATGCTCAGGCGGGGCCAAGGCAAAAGTCGGTTCGTCGGCAAGGGCCGCAAGCGCCGTCAACATCAAAGTGTTTTTCAGGTCAGGGTCTGTTGCTCGTAGATCCAGATCTACGGCATCGGCCTGTGACATTTCAAAGGGTGCGAGGCCGGTGTTTGATCCTTGATAGATCACTGCATCGAACCCAGCCGGATCAGCAAACCAGAACTGCGCCGCTGTGATCATATCGGCGGGTGTCGCGGCACCTGCCATTGCGGCTGTCAGTTCCGTCAAAAGTGTTTGCGCGTCAGTCAGTGCCGGTCGATCAGTCGCAGCCCCAGAAAACATGTGGCGACCAGACACGTTGGTGTTCAGCCGCCCAATCAGCGCCTCCAGCGCATTCTCAGCCTCATTTGAAAGATCGCCTGCCGAAACACCAATGCCGCTGGTACCTGCCGTGATCAAGCTGCCTGACAGGTTCTCGGATATGTTCCCCATCTGGCCAAGGGCTGCCTGCATCGCGGCAGTGAAATGTGTGGCCTCTGTTGTCGCAACCGCATATCCCGAAAGGATATCCATCTTTCGTTCCAGATCAGTCAAATAGCTTTGGTTGCCAGACAAGACCTGCCTGACATCCGCCACTTGCCCGCTGGCCAATTCCTGTGTCAGCCGGGTGATATCCTGCTTGAGTGCCGTGTTGCGGTTGCGCAGCATATAGGACTGCGCCAAGTCGCCCAAAGTGGTTCCTGTCATATCAGAGCCTCATGATTGTTTGCAGCATCTCATCAACCGTTTCGATCACACGGGCATTGGCGGCATAGGCTTGCTCAACCAACATGAGCCGTTGAATTTCATCATCGCTGTCTACGCCATCGGCCAGTTGCCTTTCCGTCAGTTCGGCCAATCTGGCGGCGGAGTAAGTCAGCTTCTGTTCCGTGATGTTTCGAGACACGGCAATTTCTGAAGTGAGGGTTGTGGCCAGATGGATCGCGGAGAAAGCGCCGCCGCCAAACCCGCCACTGGCGGGCACACGCGGGTCGGTGAGCGCAGTACCCAATGCTTGCAGCAGGCTGGCATTGCCAACATCACCCTGAGTGACCGCGCCAATTCCATCGCGCATGCGCCAGATCGCGCCGCCTTGATCGGGATCAACGGCGGCATTGATGGCGATGCGATCCGAAATGCCAACTTCATCAAGCGGGTCGAATGCGCCGGTGCCATCGGTGAACAGTCCCGCATCACCTGGCGCAAGGGTGCCATCCACTGCCGGATCCTGAAACCGTTCGATCAGATCACGCGCGAGCGCATCAATCTGTGTTTGAGCTGCGACACCCGTTTCATCGCGAATTTCGAATTGCGCGGCCAGTAAACCCCCTCTGATCGCGCCTTTTTCTGAATCTGTTCGCACCTCGGTCCCGTTGATTGTGAGTGCCGAAAGGGTGCTGCCGGAAAGGGTCATGTAGGGCGTGGCGAGGTTTGCCGGGGCAAAACCAATTTTGGCCGGCGTGCCATCAAGCAGGACCGCACCGCCGACAGAATAGAGTGCAATCTGCCCGTTGCTGCGCGGCGCTTCTCTCACGGGGACCAGTTCCCCAACACGGTCCACAACCTGCTGCCGTAGATCAAGAAGGGACGATACATCACCGCCCTGAACCTGAAGGCCGGTGATCTGGGAGTTGAGCGTGGCGATCTGCGTGAGGGCTGTATTCAACTCCTCGACCTGGGCATGAATGGTCCGGTCGGCCCGCGTTCGGGCGTCTTGAACACCTTCGGAGGCAGCGTTCAGCGCTTGCGCCACAGCACGCGCCGCCGCGACCGCACCACCAAGCCGTTCCGGCGCGTCGGGGCGACTGGCAGCGGTAATCAAGCTGTTCTCAAAGCCAGACAATTGCGCGGTCAACGATGTGGGATTGTCCGGTGTGCCTAACAGATTCTCGATCCGAGCCAGAAAATCAGCGGCAATCTGAGTGTTGCCGTTTTCGGCATGGGCAAGACGTCTGTCTGCCGCAAGGCCAGCATCCACGATCCGCGTGATGCCGTTGATCTGCACCCCGCCAAAATCCCCGACATTGGATGACGAGAGCGACAAAACCCGCCGCCCGTATCCGGGCGTCAGCGCATTTGAGATGTTGGATGAGATAACCTCGGCGCCGCGCCCGGCTGCACGCAGGCCAGTCATGGCATTGTTGAGAGCCCCCGAAATGGTCATGGCTACACTCCTCTGACTATGGGTTTCTGACTGTCACCGTTAGCGTTTGATGTTCGTGGTCTCTTGCAACATCTCGTCGACCGTCTGGATCACCTTGGCGTTGGAGGTATAGGCCCGCTGTGTCTGGATCATCGATGTCAATTCACCGGCAACATCTGTCGCAGATTCCTCAAGCGCGAAGGCCAAAACATCCCCTGTCGGCCCATCGCTCGCGTCCCATAGGAAGAAGGATCCACTATCGACTGATGGTTGATAGGTCTGGTGATCCAGGGCGACCATCCCGTTGGGATTGGGCAGATCCACCAGCGGCACCTGATATATCCGGCTGGTGATCCCGGTATCGAAATAGGCATAGACATAGCCGTTTTCGTCCACCTCAACGGAGGTCATGTTGCCCACGGGCGATCCGTCTTTCGAGATGGAAACAGGCGCAAAATTGTCAGACAGTTGGGTGATTCCGTCGCTTTCACCGATTTGGCCGATGTCGATTTCAATCGGGCCGCCCGCAACGTTCACGATCAGATTGCCGGTCAGCGGATCATATGCCCCGCCAGATATTGTGGTCACAGTTGCCAAAGTGCCGCCCGAGGTTCGGTCATCGGCAAAGGTCAATGTGTATTCGCCAATCGTCGTCAGCGGATCAACAGAATCGGTCAATGTCATCGTCCATTCGTTCGATGACCCCGTCGCCGGAACGGTCGGTGTGAACGTTATGTTAATGCTCTCCGATGTGCCCAGATTGTCGTAATATTCAACTGACAATTGCTGGGTGTCGCCACTGGCTGATGCTTCGGTTTCAGTTGCGGGCAGGTTGATGCCAAGTGCCATGTTTGTTGTCGGCTCGCCCGAGAACAAATTGACGTTGATCTGCACCGGCTCCAAGCCGTCTGAGGTGTCGCGCGGAAAGGTTGGGATGGTCCCATCCGTATTGGCAGGCCATCCCAGCAGCACCAGCCCGGAATTGGTGCGCAGATACCCTTCGGCATCCGTGCGGAACGATCCGGTTGTTGTTAGAAACATTGAAGTATCGCCATTGGCCACCTCAACCTCTGTGGCTTGCGCAACAGGAAGAAAGCCGCGTCCCCGGATCGCCAGATCGGTGGCGTTGCTGGTGGAAACAAGTGGTCCGCGTTCGTCAATCAATCGCCGGGTGTCGGCCCGTACCCCGCCAGCGGAATAGGTGCCGCCCCGCGAGGACACGACCAAAGATTCGAAATCGGTTTGCACCCGCTTGTATCCATAGGTCGAGGAATTCGCGATGTTGTCTGAGATAGAGGCAAGGCGGGTTGCATTGGCCTGCAATCCAGCCACACCAGCGTTCAAAGAAGAAGAGATTGTCATGAAAGCGCCTTTCTGCGGTGGCAATCAACGTTGCCCCAACCCATAGCCGCCGCGGACTTAAGAGCAGGCTAACAGATAAAATGCGCCCTATTCTGCCATGCTTTCTTGTCAGTTCCGCTTGGTATCCCGCAGCAGGATCACCTCGATCCTGTTGTTGCGCCGCGCCATCGGATCGCGCACCGCCAGGGATCGATCCGCATGCCCTGTCACACGGTGAACCCGCTTGGCATCAATCGACACGTCCTCCAGCAGTTGCCGCATCTGAGCGGCGCGATTTGCGGATCGTTCCCAAACCACGCTTTGCGCCAAAACGACAGGATCTGATCGGACATGCCCACCTATGGCGATACGGTTCGTGACGGTCTTGGCCAATTCGGCAATCACTGCGGCCAGATCCCTGAGCAGCTGCGCAGGTTCATCATTGCCCTCTTTGAACAGGGGGGCATTCTCAAGCTCAAATAGCTCGATCACCAACCCCTCGTCGGTGATCCGCGTGACAATATGCTTGAGGGCGTTTTCCATCACCATGGTTTCACCGCCACGGCCCATCAACATAGCCTCTACCGCCTCAAACGCCTCTTGTTCAGCGTTCTTTTCACCCTCGGATGTGCCGCTGGCACCGCGCGCCTGATCTTCCAAGGAAGAATGCGGCGCGGTTGCGCCAGTGCCATTCTTGGGCAACGTCATTTCCGAAAAAATACTCTCGCCGCCAAAGGCACCATTGCCGCCGCCCGAGACCCGGTTGATCGGTATCGTCGGCGAGAAATAGTCCGCAATCCCCTTGCGCTGTTGTTCCGTTGTTGCATTCAGCAGCCACATCAACATGAAAAACGCCATCATCGCTGTCACGAAATCCGCATAGGCAACTTTCCAAGCACCACCATGATGCCCGCCACCTGCGATGACCTTTTTCTTCTTGATGATGACCGGCGCCGCGTTTGCTTGCGCACTCATCTCCACCACCTCTTTTCACCCGACGACAGGTTTAAAACAGGAGGGCTTACTGCCCGCTTAACAACTTCAATTGTCACGATTTGCCTGCGGCCCTTGCGCTTTGCCCCTCCCTGACGCCAGATGGCACGAACGGAGAACGGCCATGCAAAGCATTGAAACTGACAGCGGATATTCCTGGTTCAGGCTGGTCCTGACGCTGCTTGTGGCGACCATCGCAAACGCAGGCATGTGGGCAATTATTGTGATCATGCCGGCGGTTGAGGCCGAATTTGGCACAACACGGGCCGAAGCGTCCTTGCCCTATACACTCACCATGATCGGCTTTGCCCTCGGCAACTATTATCTGGGCCGCGCGGTGGATCGGTTTGGGGTGTCTCTTTCCCTGATCGTTGCCGCCATGACTGTGGTGCTTGGCTTAATCTTGGCGGTCCTGTCTCATTCCATTGTCCTGCTGTCCGCAGCGCAGTTGATCATCGGTTTTGCATCAGCCATCGGATTTGGGCCGCTCATCGCCGACATATCCCACTGGTTTGTACGCCGGCGCGGGATTGCGGTGGCGCTGGTCGCAAGCGGCAATTATCTCAGCGGTGCAATCTGGCCGATGCTGCTGGCGGGCGTGTTGCAAGACAGCGGCTGGCGTGCGGTGTATCAAGTGATGGCGGTTGCCACCCTGATCGGGGTGATCCCGCTGGCCCTGGCCCTGCGGCGTCAAGTTTCAAAGGCCGCCCATGAGGCCGCGCAATTGGCCTCATCCCTGAACGCACAATCATCCGGGCTCAGCCCGCGTGCGTTGCAGTACCTTCTCGGGCTGGCCGGGATCGGCTGTTGCGTGGCGATGTCCATGCCGCAGGTTCACATCGTGTCTTACTGCGTTGATCTGGGGTTCGGCCCGGTTGTTGGGGCCGAGATGCTGTCGCTGATGTTGCTCGGCGGGGTTGGCTCACGCGTGGTCTCAGGGTTGCTGGCGGATCGGCTTGGCGGAGTGCGGACGCTGTTGATCGGGTCCACGTTGCAATGCCTTGCATTGTTCCTCTACCTGCCTGCGGGCGGACTGGTCTCGCTTTATGTGGTCAGTCTGGTCTTTGGCCTGTCACAAGGCGGCATCGTGCCGAGCTATGCTTTGATCGTTCGCGAATATATGCCCGCGCGGGAGGCTGGCGCGCGCGTCGGCTTTGTGATGATGGCGACCATCATGGGCATGGCGCTGGGCGGATGGCTGTCGGGCCAGATCTACGACCTGAGTGGATCTTACCATCTGGCCTTTATCAATGGCATTCTGTGGAACGGCCTGAACATTGCAATCATGCTATGGCTCTTGCTGCGCAGCAAGCCACGTGCGCCGCGCGGCGCAGTAACGGCCTAGATATCCAACCCATTGAGCCTGCAGCAGACACCCGGGGCTTTGCCCCGGACCCCAGAGGTTTAAGGGCCAAATGAAGAAAAAGGCGCTTTTGTCTTCATTTGGCCAGAAAAACCTCCGGGGGAATCGGCGCGCAGCGGCGATGGGGGCTGGCCCCCATTTCACGCCGGAAATCAGGTGACGGTGCCGCCGATCAGGCCAGTTCGCCGCGTTCGTGGGCCAGCCGGATCTGTTTTTGGCGCTCGCGGAACCGCTCTTTGTCCCAGTCTGATGTTTTGTCGTGGCACTTGTGGCAGCTCACGCCCATCTCATATTCCGGCCGTTTCATATCTTCCGGCAGAATAGGCTGGCGGCATCCGTGGCACAGAACATGCGGCCCTTCAGCCAGCCCATGCCCAACGCTCACCCGGTTGTCAAAAACAAAACATTCGCCGTTCCAGGTACTCTCATCCTGGGGCACCTCTTCGAGATATTTCAGGATACCGCCCTTGAGGTGATAAACCTCCTCAACACCCTGGCCGAGCAGGTAATTGGTGGATTTTTCACAGCGAATGCCGCCCGTGCAGAACATCGCGACTTTCTTGTTGTGGAACCGGTGCTTGTTCTCCTCCCACCAGGCCGGAAATTCGCCAAAGGTCTTGGTCTGGGGATCAACCGCACCGTCAAAGGTGCCAATCGCCACCTCATAGTCGTTGCGGGTGTCGATTACTGCCACATCGGGGCTTTGGATAAGCTCATTCCAGTCTTGCGGATCGACATAGTGCCCGACACTTGCACGCGGATCGACATCGGGCTGACCCATTGTCACGATCTCTTTCTTCAGGCGCACTTTCATCTTGCCAAATGGCGCACGATCACTGGTGGCTTCTTTCCACTCCAGATCCTTGCACCCCGGGAGGGCCTTCAGATGGGCGATCACTGCATCAATACCTGCCCGAGGGCCGGCAATGGTGCCGTTCACCCCTTCGCGGGCCAACAACAATGATCCCGATACATCCTGTGCGAGACAAAGCTCAAGCAAGGCAGGTTTCAACGCAGCCGGATCATCGAACCGGGTGAAATGGTAAAGAGCAGCGATAATATACATGGCCTGCAATTACGGCTTTGGGGGGCTGTTCTGCAAGAGGGGGCTGAGCTAGTTTCCCCCTAGCACGGCCTAAAAACAAAGGAATCCGCCATGAAAGCCCTGATCGTGATCGACCAGCAAAACGATTTTTGCCCCGGTGGTGCCCTCGCCGTGCCAGAGGGGGATCTGATCGTGCAGGGGATCAACGCTTTAATGGCGGATTTTGATGCGGTGATTCTCACGCAGGATTGGCATCCGGCGGGGCATTCATCCTTTGCCTCCAGCCACGATAACAAGACCCCCTATGACATGATCGAGATGCCCTATGGGCCGCAGGTGCTCTGGCCGGACCATTGCATTCAGGGCAGCATGGGCGCGAAGTTTCATATGGAATTACAGCAAGACCGTGCCGATCTGATCATTCGCAAAGGGTATAACCCGGCCATCGACAGCTATTCCGCGTTCTTTGAGAATGATCACAGGACAGCCACTGGTCTTGAAGGATATCTGCGCACGCGTGGCATTTCCGAGCTGACCATGGTCGGGCTGGCGTTGGACTTTTGTGTGAACTTCTCGGCAGTGGATGCCGCGACCCTTGGCTTTGACGTGACCGTGCGCCGCGATCTGTGCCGCGCGATTGATCTGGATGGATCATTGGCCGCTGCGATTGAGGGTATGGAAAAGGCCGGTGTGACGCTGGCCTAGGAGCCTGAACCTAAAGTCCCTCAAAAATCGGCTTGCCCCGTGCGATGATCCCTTTGACCAGCTTCAGTCCGCGGGTCTGTTCATGCCGATCGCCAAAACGGTCATTGGACACAACAGGCAGGGATTGCTCTCGGGCGAATTTCAGAATGAAGGCATCCGCTTCGGTTTTGGCCGGGCACACCCGCACACGGCTTTGCGGAAGGCCTAGCGCCTTTGCAAAGCTTTTTTCGGTCATGGATGTGTCGTTCAGATGGTGCCGGGAGGAGGCATCCAAAAAGACAAACGGTGCATAGCTGCGTCGGCGCAGATCATCCACGACCATACACAACGTGGACAGCTCGGCCTGCTCCCCGTCCCAATACAGGACGTTGGTGCCGTCAATGACGATTTCCTTGCTGTCAGGTTGCGGACCTTGTGGTGCAGACCGGTCCTGGGCCGAAGTACGGGTTTTGCCCAGCCGCGCGCCAAGGGCGAGGATCAACACAAACAACGTCGCGCCGATCCAATAGGGCTGATAGACCCCGGTGAGCGGATAAAACTGGGACAAATAGGCACCGAACAGCGCCGTGAGGATCAAGGTGATCAGACCAAAGCGGGCAAGACAAGCGAAATAGCCGACAAACGCCAGTACAACAGTGCCAAGCCGGATAACATCGAACTGATCCATAAACCTGCCTTTCAGAACGCCGCTCAGGCATTGGGGTATCCGCACTCTGTCGGATCAATAGGGGAATAATGTGGCAGCCCTATCACCGTGAGTTGAAAAAATGCAATGCCCCCTGCGCGGGAACCTGTGTCGCATCGACGCCGAGCAGGTTCCATGAACCGCGCTGAGCCTGCTTGCCAGTGCCGCCCGGCTTTGCTTTAACCGACAAACCTAATTGTCGGAGCCTCTCATGGTCGATATCGCAACCCGCGTCTGGAACCACAAATGGAAGATCGACCCGATTGTCCGGTCCCTGATCGACACCGACTTTTACAAGCTATTGATGTGTCAGTCGATTTTTCGCAACAAGCCAGACACGCAGGTCACTTTCAGTCTGATCAACCGGTCCAAACATGTGCCACTGGCCAAACTGATTGACGAGGCGGAGCTGCGCGAGCAACTGGATCATGTGCGCACTCTGTCGCTGAGCCGGGGGGAAAGCACCTGGCTGCGCGGCAACACCTTTTATGGCAAGCGCCAGATGTTCAGCCCCGAGTTTATGGAATGGTTCGAGGGGTTGCGCCTGCCGCCCTATCAGCTTGAGCGGCGCGGCGATCAATATGAGCTGACTTTTGAGGGGAAATGGCACGAGGTCATGCTGTGGGAAATTCCCGCCCTTGCTATCTTGATGGAACTGCGCGGCCGTGCCGTGCTCGATGAAATGGGCCGGTTTGAACTGCAGGTGCTTTATGCCCGTTCCATGACCCGCGTTTGGGAAAAGATCGAGGTTCTGCGCGATATTCCTGATCTGTCGATCGCCGATTTTGGCACGCGGCGCCGGCATTCCTATCTATGGCAGGACTGGTGTGTGCAGGCCATGCACGAAGGTCTTGGAGATGCGTTCACCGGCACGTCAAACTGCAAGATTGCCAAAAGCCGCGAAGTTGAGGCGATCGGCACCAATGCCCATGAGCTGCCTATGGTCTACGCGGCCTTGGCCAAAGATGACGCCGCGCTGGCCCAAGCACCGTATGACGTTCTGTCCGATTGGCATGATGAGCATGAAGGCAACCTGCGGATTATTTTGCCTGATACCTACGGCACCAAGGGTTTTCTCGACAATGCGCCAGATTGGCTTGCGGGCTGGACCGGCATCCGCATCGACAGCGGCGATCCGGCAACCGGCGCGCAAACGGCGATTGATTGGTGGAAGTCACGCGGTGAAGACCCCTTGGAGAAACGGGTGATCTTTTCGGACGGATTGGACGTGGACAAGATCCGCACCCTGCACGCGCAATTTGCGGACAAGGTAAAAGTATCATTCGGCTGGGGTACGCTGTTGACCAATGATTTTCGGGGCCTGGTGCCCAATGACGCGCTTGCGCCGTTCTCGCTGGTCTGCAAGGCGGTGTCGGCCAATGGGCATCCCACGGTCAAACTGTCGGACAACCCGAACAAGGCCATGGGACCGCAAGACCAGATCGACCGATACAAGCGCGTTTTTGGCGTCGGGGAACAGGCGGCAGAGGATGTGGTGGTTTAATCCCCTTCCGCCTGCCTCAACCGCCGTTCGCGCCAGATGATCAGCAACCCGCCGACGATGATCAACAACGCCCCGGGGAAAAGTTCGCCCCATGGGGTTTCATCAAAGAACGCCCAGCCAAAGACAAAAGCGATGGGGATACCGAAATAGCTGAACGGGGCCAGATCGCTTTGTTCGGCCATGCGGTAGGCGGCGATCAGCAACAAAACGGCGGTACCGCCAAAGGCGCCCATCCCGCCGATCCAGATCAGGTCACCGGTGTCTCTGAGCGGCGAAAAACCCGTTGTCAGCACCGCAAGCAAAAGCGCCCCGATTGCCGCCAATGCCGATGAATAAAGGTTGATCAAACCCGTTGGCACATCTGCGTCCATCATCCGTGCTGTGACGCCGGTGAGCGCATAACAGACCGCCGCCGCCAAGGGCAAAAGTGCGGCTGGGGTAAAGGTATCGCGCCCTGGGCCGACCACCAAAATCACACCGACAAAACCCACCAGAACGGCTGCCCACCGCACCGGCCCAACCTTTTCACCCAACAAAACGGCCGCGAGTGCGACCATGAACAACGCATTGGCGTAAGTGATGGTCGATGCGGTGGCAAAGCTGAGCAACCCAAGGGAAAGATAGAAGAAATACTGCGCAAAGGTCAGAACAAACCCGCGAAACAAGGCCAGTTTCCATTGCCGCAGATGCCAACGCCGCCCGGCTTGATGCCATGCTCTTGAGGACCATAGCGCAATCGCGGCGGGGATCAGGCCAAAGAGGTTGCGATATGCCGAAAGTTCCGCCGCACCATAGGGGCCGGACAGGTATTTGATGATCAATCCCATGGAATCGAAAAGGACAAGCGCGATCAATGAATAACATATCGCGAGGGTCGTTCGGCTGAGGTGCATAGGGCTCCGTTCTGGCGGGCACGATTCGCGTGGCGCAGTGCCCGTGGAGAGATTTATCTGCACATTCCACCGATAAGGCCAGCAAAGATGCGTTTTAGGCTGTTGGCTTGTCGCAAATCTACCTTGCCAACGATCTGGTCAAATGCGACATTCGCCGGGCTTGGTGTTCCGAAGCGCGTCCAATCTGGGCGTGGAACCGAACAGGGAATTCAGTAAGGATCCTCCTCGATCCGAAGCCGAAGCCGCCCCCGCGACTGTAAGCGGTGAGCCTGCGCCCAACATGCCACTCGTCCTCGGACGGGGAAGGCGGGCAAAGGCCACGACCCGCGAGCCAGGAGACCTGCCAAGCAAATGAAACGCAATATGCCGTCGGGTGTGACGGTAAGGAGAAAAAGAAGATGACAACAACAACCAAGACACGCGCAATCAGCACATCCCGTTTTGTTCCTGCAGTTTTCGCAGTGGCACTGGGTGTGGCACTGATCACCCTGACCGGCCACGTTCAGGCAGCTGCCCTGCACGATGCGGCACATGATGTCCGCCACGCCACAGGCTTTCCCTGCCACTAAACGCGATTGCGTTCAGGTTTTCTGCGGCCTCACCTTGTTGGGTGAGCCGCTGAGATAGTCTTCCCTTCGCGGGGTTTTTGGCGTTTCCGTATTCTGATTGCTTGGAGTGGCGGCCGTTCAGCGGCTGCTTTCTTTGCGTTATGGCATCCGCTTCCTAAATCCCGCATCTCGCGCCACAGGCGCTCTACCACAAGGATTTAGGTTCCTATGTTGTCCCGCTTTATCATCAGCGCCGTTTTTGCCGGTGCCGCGGCCGGTCTTTTGACCGGTCTTCTACAGCTTGTTTTTGTACAGCCTGTTCTTTTGCATGCCGAACTCTATGAAGGCGGCGATCTCGTTCACTTTGGTGCCGAAGCCGTCAGCGCCCATCCGGAACTGCCGGGATTTGACCTGATGCGCGATGGCCTCAGCGTGATCTTCACGATGCTCACCTATACCGGCTACGCACTGATCTTGATCGGCGCAATGAGCTTTGCCGAAGAGCGCGGCACGCCCATCACGGCCCGTTGGGGAATCCTCTGGGGGGTCGCCGGTTTTGTCGCTTTCCATCTTGCCCCTGGCTTTTCGCTTGCCCCCGAGGTGCCGGGGGTTGCTGCCGCTGACGTGACCGCGCGTCAAATCTGGTGGTTCGCGACCGTGGGCGCCGCGGCGGTTGCTCTTTGGTTGATCGCATTCGGGCGCTCGCCGGTCATGATCTTGATCGCTGCAGCCCTGTTGGCCGCGCCTCACCTGGTCGGTGCACCGGAACCTGACAGCTTCTCCGGACCGGTTCCAACCGAAATCGGTGCCTTGTTTGCCGCCCGTGCATTGGGCGTTGGCTTGGCGGCGTGGGTCATGCTGGGTGCTTTTGCGGCGTATTTCTGGCAGCGCGAAGGGCAAGAGTGACATGAGCCGCACGCTTTCTCTTTTTGTCATAGGTCTCGTTTTCGGTGGCGGTCTGGGTTTCTCGATCGCCGCCGGAAACGGCGTCACATTTGACGGCCATGACCATGCTGACCCGTCCGCCCATGGCGGCGCGATGGATCATGCAGCCATGGGGCACGGCAGCGGCAGTGACCACGAAATGATGCATGACACGCCCATCGACCTGCCTGCCGCAAATGCGCCAACGGTTGCGATGGAATTGACCGCTGACCCGATGGCCGGCCACAACCTGCACATCATCACCAGCAATTTTGCCTATGCCCCGCAGCAAGCCAGCCTTGGCCATGTACCGGGTGAGGGGCACGCGCATGTTTATATCAACGGTGAGAAATTGGGCCGCGTTTATGGCCCTTGGCTGCACATCGCCAGCCTGCCCAAGGGCGAAGTCACGGTCGAGGTCACATTGAACAGCAACGATCACCGGCCCCTGTCGGTGAACGGCACCGCCATTTCCGCCAGCACGACGCTGACGGTGGACTAGGGGCCGCTTGCCCCGATCACATCGGTGGGCTAGGCCGTTCGCCAGCCGCCGAAATTTGAAAGGTCAGTCCCATGACCACGACACTGCATGTTTGCACCACCTGCCGCGCTGGTGAAGTGCTCGAAGAAGACGCCCCGCGCCCCGGCGCGCAGCTCTATGCAGCGCTCATCGAAAAAGGCGCACCTGACGGCGTACAGATCATCGGCGTTGAATGTCTGTCGGCCTGTTCCCAAGGCGCGGCGATTGCCCTGTCCGAACCCGGTAAATGGAGCTACGTCTATGGCCGTCTGACCAAGGCGGATGTGGATGACATCCTTGCCGGTGCAGCCGCCTATGCCGCAACCCATGATGGCCTGGTGCCGTGGCGCGAACGCCCCGTTATTTTCCGCAAGCAAAGCCTTGCGCGTATTCCCTCTCTGACCCTCCCCGAGGAGCCAAAAACATGAACGACCTGTCCAAAATCCCCGTCACTGTGATCACCGGCTTTCTCGGGTCCGGCAAAACCACGCTGATCCGCCACTTGATGACCAATGCGGGTGGTCGCCGCCTTGCGGTGTTGGTCAACGAGTTTGGCACCGTTGGCGTCGATGGCGATATTCTCAAATCCTGCGCGATCCCAGATTGCCCCGAAGAGAACATCGTAGAGCTGGCAAATGGCTGTATCTGCTGCACCGTGGCTGACGATTTTATCCCGACCATCGAGGCACTGATGGAATTGCCGACGCGCCCCGATCACATCCTGATTGAAACCTCCGGTCTGGCCCTGCCCAAACCGCTGCTGAAGGCGTTTGACTGGCCCGCGATCCGGTCCAAGATCACGGTGGATGGGGTCATTGCCCTTGCAGATGCCGAAGCTGTCGCTGCTGGCCGTTTTGCCGCTGACGAACATGCGGTGGATGAACAACGCAAAGCGGACGACTCACTGGACCACGAAACGCCGCTGTCCGAGGTGTTCGAAGATCAAATTTCCTGCGCCGACATTATCCTGATGTCCAAGGCCGATCTGGCAGGTGAGGATGGCTTGTCCAAAGCCCGCGCCGTGATCGAAGCCGAAAGCCCGCGCCAGATCCCGATCTTGCCGATGAGCGAAGGCGTGATTGATCCAAACATCGTACTGGGCCTCAACGCCAAGGCCGAAGACGATCTGGCTGCACGCCCCTCGCACCACGACGGTCACGACGATCACGAACATGACGATTTCGAAACCATCGTTGTGCCAATGCCCGAAGTCGATGATGTGGATGCCCTGGTAGCCGCCATCGAAAAGCTGGCCAACGAACAGCATATTCTGCGCGTCAAAGGCTACGTCGCTGTCACCGGCAAACCGATGCGTTTGTTGGTGCAGGCCGTTGGCGCACGGGTGCGTCAACAGTTTGACCGCCCATGGGGCAGCGATGCGCGGCAGGGCCATCTGGTGGTGATCGCTGAACACGATCACATCGACACCGCAGCCATTCGCGGCGTTTTGGGGGCCTGATCCATGCATGTGGTCTTCCGCGAAAGCCATGGGCTGGAGGATACTGAAACTCCGTTTGATCCGGGGCAAACCCCTGCGGATCTGGTGGTGCTTTCGTTTTCCGACAGCGACCTTGGCGCTTTCGCGGCAGGCTGGCATCGGGGCGGCGGCGTTGAGGGCAAATTGCCGACGTTGCGCCTGTGCAATCTTGTGGCATTGCGCCATCCGGCCTCTGTCGACAACTACGTGGAACAGACCCTAACAGGGGCCAAGGGCATCTTGATCCGTCTGATTGGCGGGGAAAACTATTGGCCCTACGGCATCATGCAAGTACAGGATTTTGCCCGCCGCAATGACATCGCCTTGGCGGTCTTGCCTGCCGATGGCCGCGAAGATCCGGCGCTTGACGCCCATTCGACCTTGCCTGTGTCCACCCTGCGACGGTTGCAGCACCTGTGTGACACCGGCGGGACCGTGGCCGCGCAAGCGGCATTGGCGCAGCTGGCACTCGCGGCGGGTTTCTATGCTGGCCCAGTCAAAGGCACAAAGACGGTGCCGCCCTGCGGTGCCTACGATCCCGAATTGGGCGTGATCCCCTTGCCGGAAGCCGCGGCAAATGTCGTCGCCGTCACCTTTTACCGCAGCTATCTCACGGCCGCTGATACCGCGCCAATCGATCAGTTGATGCAAACACTCCGCGACCGGGGCTTTGCCGCAGTGGGGCTTTTTGCACCCTCCCTGAAGGACGAGACAGGCCGGGCATTCTTACACGATGCCTTGGCCCACTTGAGGCCCGCCGCAATCATCAACGCCACCGCATTTTCCGGGCGCGGCAGTGATGGCACGTCGCCCCTCGATGGCACCGGATGTCCGGTGTTTCAGGTCGCCCTCTCGACCGCGCGGCGCAAGGATTGGGACACATCCGAACGCGGCCTTTCCCCTGCTGATCTGGCCATGCATGTTGTGCTGCCCGAAGTGGACGGGCGCATTTTCACCGGTGTTGTCAGCTTCAAAGCGCCGGACAAGAAAGACCCACACCTGCAATATTCCCGTTTTGCCCATAGGGCAGAGATGGACCGGATCAACGCTGTTGTAGACCGCCTTGAGGGCTGGCACCGGCTGGCCTGCACGCCAATGCAAGACCGAAAACTTGCGCTGGTCCTGTCCACCTATCCCGGACGCGCCGACCAAATTGCCCATGCCGTTGGCCTGGATGCGCTCGCCTCGACAGAGGCGATGCTCACCGCGCTTGGCGAGGCCGGTTACAACACCGCCCAAGCCAGCGGTTTTGGTGAGATCCTGACTCGAGAAACCATCGCGTGGGATATCGCCGATTACACCGCGGCGCTTGCCTCGCTGCCGCAAACTTTGCGCGATGATCTCGCAACAGCATGGGGTGATCCACAGGACGATCCGCTGTTCCGCGACGGGGCTTTCCATTTCCCCGCGCGGGCTTGCGGAAATGCACTGGTGGCGCTGCAACCCGAACGTGGCAGCATAGATGCCCGTGACAGCGATTATCACGATCTCGAACGGGTGCCGCGCCATTCCTATGTTGCGTTTTACCTCTGGCTGCGGACGCAGGGCCATCACGCGCTGATCCATATCGGCGCGCATGGCACCCTCGAATGGCTGCCGGGCAAGGCTGTGGCTCTGTCAGATAATTGCTGGCCCGAGGCGCTGACGGGCGATTTGCCGGTGATCTATCCGTTTATCGTCAATGACCCTGGGGAGGCCGCGCAGGCCAAACGCCGCATTGGCGCGGTGACGCTTGGGCATCTTCCACCGCCAATGAAAGACAGCGAAACACCTGATGGCCTTTTGCAACTGGAACGGCTGCTGGACGAATATTCGACCGCCGATGGTCTGGATCCGGCCCGCCGGGACCGTCTGATTGATACGATCCGGTCCGAGGCCCAGGCCGCCGGTGTGGAAAAGGATCTGGGGCTGGACGATGATGCCAGCGCCGCAGAGGCGATCACCCGCATTGATCGTTTTGTCTGTGACATCAAGGAAAGCCAATATGGCGATGGGCTGCATATCTTCGGCGCGGGGCAGGGCGAGTTTGATGGGCTTCTGACCGCGCTGGATGGCAAGCGGGTCACCTCTGGTCCGTCCGGCTCCCCTTATCGCGGGCGGTCCGATGTTCTGCCAACCGGGCGCAACCTTTATGCCGTGGACCCGCGCAGCGTGCCCAGCCGCGCCGCTCATGCCCAAGGGGTCAAACTGGCCGAAGAGCTGATCCGCCGCCATCTGCAGGACGAAGGGGATTACCCAAAGGGATTGGTCATCGATCTATGGGGCTCCGCCACCATGCGCACGGCTGGTGAAGAGGTTGCCATGGCGCTGCATCTTGCCGGGCTGTCGCCGAAATGGGACGCGGGCAGTGAACGGGTCAATGGCTTTGAAATCCTCCCGCTCGCGTTGTTGAACCGTCCGCGTATCGATGTGACATTGCGGGTGTCCGGCTTGTTTCGCGATATCTTTCCCGGACTGTCGCAATTGTTCGAATCCGGTGCCGCCGCCCTTGCGGACCGCGAAGAAGCGGCGGATATGAACCCCTATCTTGAGCGCAGCCCACGTGTCTTTGGCCCCAAGCCGGGGATTTACGGGATGAATATGGAAACGGCACTGCACGACTATTCGGACGACGGGCGCACTGCCGCGGGGCAGGCGTGGCTGAAGGGTTCGGAATGGGCGATCAACGCCAAGGGCGAGGCCCATCAGAACCGCGCCGCGCTGGAGCGGCGTTTGCACAAGGCGGATGGTTTCGCCCATGTGCAGGATCTTCTTGAAAGCGATGTTTTGCTGGCCTCTGACTATGCCAGCCACGAGGGCGGATTTGCCGCCGCGATGGCCCATCTGGGCGCGGACAAGCCTGCGATGTACCATGTCGACAGCACCCGTCTGAATGCCCCCAAGGCCCGGACCATGCCCGAAGAGATTGCCCGCGTGGTCCGTGCCCGCGCCGCCAATCCCGCGTGGGCCAGCGGTATGATGCGTCACGGGTTCAGAGGCGCGGCAGAGGTCGCGGCAACCCTCGACAATCTGGCGGCCTTTGCACATTTGACCCGCGATGTGCCGGGGCATCTGTTTGATCTTTACTACGACGCTACGCTGGGCCGCGATGATCTTGTCGCCTTTATGCAGGAGGAGAATCCGCTGGCACTCGAAGAGATGCGCAACCGGTTTGCCGCCCTGCGTGATGCCGGTCTTTGGGTGACCCGCCGCAATTCGATCAACGCTGAAATGGACGGTGTGCAATGACAGACGCCGCCCGCCCTGATGATCCCCTGATCAAGGGCTGGTGCCCTGGTGCGCTGCGCCCGATGTTGTCGGGTGACGGTCTGGTGGTGCGGGTGCGCCCTTTTGGCGGTCGCCTGCGCCGTGCACAGGCGGATGGGCTGGCCTCGCTCGCGGCGGCACATGGCAACGGGCTGATTGATCTGTCCAGCCGGGGCAACCTGCAACTGCGCGGCGTGCGTGAGGACAGCTTTGAGGCGCTGATCGAAGGATTGCACGGGCTGAGGCTTCTGGACGCCAATGCCGAAGTTGAAGGTCGCCGCAATATTCTGACCACACCGTTTTGGTCCGTTGGCGATGAAACAGAATACCTCACTGCGGCTCTGACCGATGCTCTGGCGCAAGAAGATGCGCCGAACCTTCCAGCGAAGTTTGGCTTTGCCGTCGACACGGGAGATCGGCCTGTCTTGCAAAGGGCATCTGCCGACATCCGGCTGGAACGCGAGGCGCAGGGTGGTTTGATCCTGCGCCCAGATGGTGCGGCGCTGGGCAAACAGGTGGATGTGCACACCGCGATAGGCGAAGCGATGCAACTGGCACACTGGTTTGCAGCAAATCGCGGCACGCACAAACGCATGGCAAAGTTGCTGGCCACGGGCCAGTCACTTCCGACTGGGTTCACCCGCTCAATGCAGGAACAGACCAATACGCCCACGCCGGGCCTGTCCGAACAGGGTGTTCTGGCTGGCCTCGCCTTTGGGCAGCTGACCGCACAAACCCTTGCTGGTCTTGCCAAACATGGCGCATTGCGCATGACGCCGTGGCGGATGGTATTGATCGAAGGCGCACAAGACATGCCGCAGTTGCCCGGTTTGATCGCAGCGCAAGATGACCCGCTGTTGCGGATCGCCGCCTGCACCGGTGCGCCCGGTTGCCCGCAAGCCCTGATTGAAACACGCGCCCTGGCCCGCGCCCTCGCACCACTCTTGCCAGCTTGGCAAACCTTGCACGTGTCTGGTTGTGCCAAGGGCTGCGCCCATCCCAACCCCGCCGCTTTGACCATCACGGGCACTGCCCAGGGTCTGAGCCTTATTCACAATGGCCGCGCCTCTGACGATCCGGCGCAAACTGGCCATTCCCCGCACTCCATCCTCAAGGCGATCTGATGCCCCATACCTACATCACCGACGGCGCGGAAATTTACCGCCAGTCCTTTGCCACGATCCGTGCCGAGGCGGATCTGGCCCGTTTCACACCCGAAGAAGAGATCGTGACCGTGCGCATGATCCACGCCGCAGGCATGGTCGGGTTGGAGCAGCATGTGCAGTTTTCCCCAGATATGGCCATTGCGGCCCGCGCGGCGCTGGAAGACGGCGCGCCAATTCTGTGTGACGCCTATATGGTCAGTGAGGGCATCACGCGCAAACGCCTGCCGCGCGAGAACGAGGTGATTTGCACCCTGCGTGACGAACGTGTGCCGGGCATGGCCAAAGAAATGGCGAACACCCGCTCTGCCGCTGCGCTGGAATTGTGGCGCCCAAATCTGGCCGGGGCGGTTGTGGCGATTGGCAATGCGCCGACAGCGTTGTTTCACCTTCTCAACATGCTCGAAGATCCGGATTGCCCGCGCCCCGCGGCAATCATTGGCTGCCCGGTCGGCTTTATCGGCGCGGCAGAAAGCAAGGACGCCTTGATGCAGGATTTGCCGGTGCCGTCGATGATTGTCAAAGGGCGGCTGGGCGGATCGGCCATCACGGTGGCGGCGGTCAACGCCCTCGCCAGCCGGGTGGAGTAGACCATGGGAAAAGTGATCTGCGCGGGCCTCGGCCCCGGCGACCCGGACCTGATGAGTGTCAAATCTGACCGCACCATTCGCGGGGCAAAGCATCTTGCGTTCTTTCGCAAGAAAGGCCGCGCCGGACAGGCCCGGACCATTGTCAAAGACATGCTTCGAGAGGATGTGATCGAATATCCAATGGAATATCCGGTCACCACCGAGCTGCGATTTGACAGCGATGAATACCGCCAGCTGATGGTCGATTTTTATGCCGAATGGGCGGACCGGCTGGCCGAACTGGCAAGAGATCACGAAGTTGTCGTGCTCTGCGAGGGTGATCCGTTCTTCTATGGATCTTTCATGCATTTGCACACCCGTCTGCAGGGCCGCGCCGAGGTGGAGGTTCTGCCCGCAATCCCAGGCATGGTTGGCTGCTGGAACGCATTGGACACGCCCTTCACATGGGGCGATGACGTTATGACCGTGTTGATGGCGACCTTGCCGGATGACGAATTGGTGGCGCATATGGATCGCGCTGATGCGCTGGTTGTGATGAAAACCGGGCGCAACATGCCGCGTGTCCGCGCCGCGCTGGAACAGGTGGGCCGTCTGGATGATGCATGGCTGGTTGAGAAAGGTACCATGCCCGGTCAACGCGTGGCCAAACTGGCCGATGTGGATGTGGACGATTGCCCCTATTTCGCGATTGTTCTTGTGCATGGCCAAGGCCGCCGTCCGGAGGCAGACACATGAGCGGCTGGATCGCCATCGCCGGTTTGGGACCGGGAGATGAGGCTTTGGTTACACCTGAGGTAACCGATGTTCTGGGCCAAGCCACCGACGTGATCGGCTATATCCCCTACGTTGCCCGTGTTGCGCCGCGTGAGGGGCTGAACCTGCATCCGACCGATAATCGCGTTGAATTAGATCGCGCTTTGCATGCGCTGCAACTGGCGGCGGATGGGGCGCGGGTGGTTGTGGTCTCTTCGGGTGATCCGGGTGTGTTCGCGATGGCCTCCGCCGTTTTCGAGGCGCTCGAAAAGCATCCTGAATATCAAGACACGGATATTCGTGTCTTGCCGGGCATAACGGCGATGCTGGCCGCCGCCGCGCATGCCGGTGCGCCCTTGGGGCACGATTTCTGCGCGATCAACCTCAGTGATAATCTCAAGCCTTGGGATATGGTCGAACACCGCCTGCGCATGGCCGCGCGGGGCGACTTTGCGATGGCGTTCTACAACCCCCGCTCCAAGTCCCGACCGCATCAATTTGAACGCACCCTTGAGATATTGCTTGAGGAATGCGGGCCAGAGCGCCTGATTATCTTTGCCCGCGCGGTCAGCACCAAGGACGAGGTGATCAGAACGGTGCCTCTGGGCGAGGCGACACCTCAGATGGCCGATATGCGCACGGTTGTTCTGGTCGGCAATTCCGCGACCAAACGCATTGGCCGCTATGTCTACACCCCGCGCAGTGCCACCTGATCATGGTCCAGCCACGTCATTACCGCGCCAATGTCGGCGGCGATATTTTGCCCCGGCAAAGCAGGCCGATCCACAAGGATGACAGGCAGGCCGAGCTGCCGTGCGGCGGTCAGCTTGGCCTCCGCACCGCGCCCGCCTGCGTTTTTGGCAACGATATGCGTGATGTCATGATGGCGGAGAAGTACCAGATCCTGCGCGACATCAAACGGGCCCCGCGCCAACACGACAGATGTTTTTGGCAAAGGCAGATCACGTTCAGGCGGATCCACCAGCCGCAGCAGGTAATGATGCTGCGGCTTGGCGGCGAAAAGACCAATCTGTTGTTTTCCGATCGCCAGAAACACCCGCGCGTCGGCGTCCGGCAGGGCAGTGGCGGCGGCTTCCAAGGTCGGAACATGGGTCCAATTGTCACCGGACTGCGCCTGCCACGCCGGGCGTTCCAAACGGATCAAGGGCGTGTCGGTTTGAGTGCAGGCCGCAAAAGCATTGCGGCTCATGCCCGCCGCAAAAGGATGTGTGGCGTCGATCACATGTGTGATAGCCTCGCGGCGCAAATAGGCCACCAACCCTGCGACGCCGCCAAAGCCGCCGATCCGTGTGGGCAAGGGTTGCGGCACCGGTGCATTTGTGCGCCCGGCATAGGAAAAGACGCTGTTTACGGCGGCTTGGGACAGGGCTTTGGCCATCTGGCTGGCTTCACTTGTGCCACCCAACAAAAGGACGCGCATGATGGGTGATCCCTGGCTTGATATCATCGGAATGACAGACGATAGCGCGGCGGCGCTGCCCTCTGCAAGCCGTGCTGCGATTGATGCGGCGGAAGTGATCATTGGCGGGCCACGCCATCTGGAGCGGGTCGGGGCCGGAGATCGCGGACAGCCCTGGCCTGTGCCATTTTCCATAGATCCGGTGCTGGCCCTGCGCGGGCAAAAAGTGGTGGTGCTGGCCTCGGGTGATCCGTTCTGGTTCGGCGCAGGGGGCAGCCTGTCGGCCCATCTGAAGCCGGGTGAATGGCGGGTGCTGCCTGCGCCCTCCACCTTTGCCCTGATTGCGGGCCATCTGGGGTGGCGCATGGAAGAGATCACCTGCCATGGGTTGCATGCCGCGCCGTTGGCACAGTTGCGGTCTGTCCTTTCCCCCAATGGCCGCATGATTTGTTTGCTGCGGGATGGGGATGCCCCCGCGCTGCTGGCCAAATGGCTGGCGGATCAGGGTGCCGGAGAGGCCAGGCTCTGGGTCTGCGAACGGATGGGTGGCCCGGATCAGCGGGTTC
This sequence comes from Sulfitobacter sp. M368, assembly GCF_025141875.1. Classification (NCBI taxonomy): domain Bacteria; kingdom Pseudomonadati; phylum Pseudomonadota; class Alphaproteobacteria; order Rhodobacterales; family Roseobacteraceae; genus Sulfitobacter; species Sulfitobacter sp. M368. The sequence continues at coordinate 3,756,261 of NZ_CP081113.1, read as the reverse complement.
GCCAAACCACAGCGCAGGGCTTTGACCTCAAGGATGTGGCGGCGCCCGTCGCGGTGGCGGTGGCTTTGCCGATAAATGCCGGTTTGCCCCGCGCCTCGGGTCTGCCCGATGACAGTTTTGCCCATGACGGCCAGATCACCAAACGGCCCGTGCGGGCCTTGACCCTTTCTGCCTTGGCGCCCCGACCCGGTGAAGCGCTTTGGGACATCGGAGCTGGATCAGGGTCGATCTCGGTTGAATGGTGCCTTGCAGGCGGGCACGCCACCGCGTTTGAGATCAAGCCCGCCCGCGTTCAGAATATCCGCCAAAACATCAGCGATTTTGGCCTTGATCACCGGATGCGGGTGATTGAAGGCGCGTCACTTGACCAGATTGCAGGTCAACCGACCCCCGATGCGGTGTTCGTGGGTGGCGGTGGTTCCGCGGCGCTTTTTGATCGCTTGTTTGAAATTCTGCCCAAAGGCACACGGCTGATTGCCAATGGCGTTACGCTGGAAACGGAAACGCTTTTGATGGGGCTGCATGCGGCCAAAGGCGGTGATCTGCTGCGCATTGATCTATCGCGCCCCGAACCACTGGGCCGGATGCGCGGATGGCAGGCCGCCCGTCCCGTCCTGCAATGGAGCGTGGTTCTATGAGAGTGGCCGGTATCGGATTTCGCGGCGCGGCCGGTTTGGCCAGCCTGCAAGACGCCCTGCAGCGCGCATTGGATGCGGCGGGTGGCGGCACGCTTGACGCACTGGTCAGCGAGGCGGCCAAATCCCGCGAACCTGCGTTTCGCGAATTGGCGCAACTGATGCAACTGCCCGGCTTGGGGGTCACTCAAACCGATCTGGAGCAGATGATAACGCCCACGCAGTCTGAGCGCATTCAGGATCGTTTCGGCACCGGCTCTCTGGCCGAAGCCGCCGCGCTTGCCGCCGCTGGCCCACAGGCGCAGTTGGTTGTACAGCGTGTTATCTCGGGCGATGGTATGGCGACTGCCGCCATCGCGGAAAGCTAAAGGAATCACTTCCCATGACCGTTCATTTCATTGGTGCAGGCCCCGGCGCGCCGGATCTTATCACCCTTCGCGGGCGCGACCTGATCGCGGCTTGCCCGGTCTGCCTCTATGCCGGTTCGCTGGTGCCTGAAGCGCTGCTGGGCCATTGTCCGGAGGGGGCGAAGATCGTGAACACGGCTCGCATGTCGCTGGATGAAATCATGGAAGAAATCGCCGCCGCCCATGCAGAGGGTCATGATATTGCGCGGCTGCATTCGGGCGATCTGTCCGTCTGGTCCGCGATGGGTGAACAGCTGCGCCGCCTGCGGGCGCTGGACATACCCTATGACGTGACGCCAGGCGTGCCATCGTTTGCCGCCGCCGCTGCCGCGCTCAATGCGGAACTGACCTTGCCGGGCGTGGTACAATCGGTTGTCCTGACTCGCACCTCTGGCCGTGCCACTGCGATGCCCGAGACCGAAGCATTGGAGAACTTTGCCAAGACCGGCGCGACCTTGGCCATCCACCTCTCTGTCCATGTGCTCGACAAGGTCGTGGCAGATCTGACACCCCACTATGGCGGCGATTGCCCGGTCGCCGTTGTCTGGCGGGCCAGCTGGCCGGATCAGCGCATCGTCAAGGCCACCCTCGCCAGTCTGAAAACCGCCATCGGCGCCGAGATGGAGCGCACGGCGCTGATCCTCGTCGGCCATGCCATCGGCGCCGAAGACTTTGGCGAAAGCCGCCTTTACGCAGGCGATTATGACCGCCGCTTCCGCCCTGTCGGCACCGATCCCCGCTTTCCGGAGACTGCCGAATGATCCCCCCCGGCCTGCTGATATCTGCGCCGTCCTCCGGCACTGGAAAAACCACCCTGATGCTGGGCCTTCTGGCCGCATTGCGCGGGCAGGGCGTGAATGTACAACCCTTCAAAAGCGGCCCGGATTATATTGATCCGGCTTTCCACACGGCTGCCTCTGGCCGCGCGTCCTTTAACCTCGACAGCTGGTCCATGGACCGCGCGATGATCGACGGTTTGGTTGGCAACGCCGATGGTGCCGATCTTATCCTTGCTGAAGGGTCCATGGGTCTGTTTGATGGCGTGGCTGTGCCCGGCGCCTGCGGCAACGGGGCCAGCGCGGATACCGCGGCCCTGATGGGATGGCCTGTTGTTCTGGTTCTGGATGTCTCCGGCGCTGCGCAATCGGTGGCGGCCACGGCGCTTGGCTTCAAACAGATGCGCCCTGATGTGACCTTGGCCGGAGTGGTGCTGAACCGTGTTGCATCCCCGCGCCACGAAACATTGGTGCGGGTCGGCATGGATCAGGTGGGCGTACGTGTTCTGGGATCCCTGCCGCGCCGCAAAGAGATCGAAATGCCCGAACGCCACCTTGGTCTGGTACAGGCGGGTGAACAGGAAAACCTGCCTGAACTTCTGGCCGAAGCTGCGACCTTTGTTGCCGAACATGTTGATCTGGCCGCCCTGCGTGCAGCCGCGGCAGGCACCATGAAGGAGGCGCCGCTACCAACAAGAATCACGCCTCCTGGTCAGCGCATTGCACTGGCCCGCGATGATGCCTTTGCCTTTGTCTATCCGCATCTGCTGGCCGGTTGGCGGGCGGCAGGGGCCGAGGTTTTGCCATTCTCGCCGCTTGGCGATGAGGCACCGGACGCCAGTGCAGATATTTGCTGGTTGCCCGGCGGTTATCCCGAATTGCACGCTGGAAAGCTGGCAGCGGCGGAGACTTTCCGCACCGGTCTGCAAGCTTTTGTCCAAACCAAACCCGTGCATGGCGAATGCGGTGGCTACATGGCCATGGGCGCGGGACTGGTGGATAAAGAGGGCAATCGCCACCAGATGACCGGACTTTTGGGTCTGGAGACATCTTTTGAGAAACGCAAGTTCCACCTTGGCTATCGCAAGGCGGATCTGAACGCGGCGATCCCCGGCCATAGCGCCCGAAGCCAGTTGCGCGGGCATGAGTTTCACTATGCCACCATTCTGGACGAACCTGACGCACCCCTCGCCGCGATCGCCGACAGCAATGATCTGGCCGTGCCAGAAACCGGATCGGTCCGCCCCTTCGAGGGCGGCGGCGTTGCCACAGGCACGTTCTTTCACATGATCGCGGAGGCCACATGACCGGTTTTGTCTCCTTTGTGTCCTCTGGCCCCGGTGATCCTGATCTGCTGACGGTCAAGGCGGTGGACCGTCTGCAAAAGGCTGAGGTGATCCTGTTTGATGACCTCAGCGCCGGACCGATCCTTGAACATGCACAACCCGATGCGGATCTGATCGGTGTCGGAAAACGTGCCGGGCGGGCCTCCCCCAAACAAGACCACGTCAGCCGCGTTCTGGTTGACCATGCCGAAGCGGGGCTGCGCGTTGTACGCCTCAAATCCGGCGACAGCGGCATGTTTGGCCGCCTCGAAGAAGAGATCACCGCCCTGCAAGCGGCGGGCATCCCGTTCGAGATCATCCCCGGCGTAACCTCCGCTTCTGCCGCCGCCGCCACGGCAGGCATCCCGCTCACCCGGCGGCTGAGTGCAAGGCGTGTGCAGTTTATCACCGGCGCTGATGTCACAGGCGCTTTGCCCCCTGATGTGAACATGGCGGCACTGGCCGATCCGCTGGCCACAACCGTGATATACATGGGCAAACGCACCTTTCCGGGTCTCGCCGCACGTTTGATCGAACATGGCCTACCCGGCGACACGCCTGCGATGTTGGCCGAGGCTGTCTCAACCCCCGATGAAAAGCTGCACCGCTTTACCATCGCAACACTGGCGGAACATCTCGATAGCACCAGCAGCACCACACCTGCGCTGATCTTTTACGGCCCTCTGGCGGAACTGAACGGATGAGCGCGCCAGTGCAACTTCTTGTATGCCGGACCTGTAGCCCCGATGGCAGCTTTGTCGATGTGGCGCGACGGGCGCTGCCAGAACTTGAGGTGCGCGGCGTCGATTGCATGTCCGGTTGTACCCGCGCCCAAACGGTGGCCTTTCGCAGCCCCGGAAAGGTGGCCTATCTCTTTGGTGAAATAACCGAAGCCAACATTGAAGAATTGCGCAGCTTTGCGCGGCTCTATGACGCTTCGGACGACGGCACATTTGCCGACGCCCGTGTGCTGGGCGAGCTGCGGACCCGTGCTATCGCGCGTATTCCGGGATAACAACGATGCAAAAACTCACCCTCATCGGCATTGGCACAGGCAATCCCGAACACCTGACCTTGCAGGCGATCCGCGCGATCAATGCGCAGGATCTGATCCTGATCCCGCACAAGGGCGAAGGAAAAGCCGATCTTGCAGAACTGCGCCGTGCAATCTGTGATGAGGTGCTGAGCAACCCAAAAACCCAAATCGCTGGCTTTGACCTGCCCGTTAGGGACGAGGCAACCCGCGATTACCGACAACGGGTCGATGATTGGCACGATGCCATTGCGCTGTGCTGGCAAGACGCCATTGCCAGATATCCGACGGCCAAGAATGTGGCCCTGCTGGTATGGGGCGATCCATCGCTTTATGACAGCACCCTTCGCATCGCTACGCGCCTGTCTCCGGTTCCGCAAATCGAAGTGATCGCGGGCATCACATCGCTGCAAGCCCTGACCGCCGCCCACGCCATCCCGGTCAACGAGATCGGCGCGCCTTTCGTGGTCACAACCGGCCGCCGCCTGCGCGACGAAGGCTGGCCCCAAGGCATCGACACATTGGCGATCATGCTGGACGGCACCTGCGCGTTTAAATCCCTGCCGCCGCAGGACATCCACATCTGGTGGGGCGGATATGTGGGTATGAAAGAGCAAATTCTCTGCGCTGGACCACTGGCAGAAGTGGCCGAACAGATCATCGAAATGCGGGCTGCGGCCCGTGCCGAACACGGCTGGATCATGGACATCTACATCCTGCGCAAAGCGGGTGTTTAAGCGCCGTTCCCTTCTTCATTTGGCAAGAAAAACTCAAGAGCGCCCTCGCGGCCAGACGGCTTGATCAGCTGTCGGGATCGACCTTACCGCGCAGTGATTTGACTTCGCCGCGCACCTTCTTTGCTTTCAATCGGCGTTTCTTGGAGCCCAGTGTTGGCCGGGTCGCGATGCGGCGCTTGGGTGCCACGAGGGCTTTGCGGATCAACTCGGCAAGCCGCTCGCGGGCAATATCGCGGTTGCGGGCCTGGCTGCGGGTTTCGTCACATTGCAGGATCAACGCACCCTCATTGGTCCAGCGCCGCCCGGCCAGCCGCCGCAACCGGGTTTTCACAGGATCGGTTAGCGAAGGCGAAGTTGCCGCTTCGAAACGCAGTTCCACCGCTGTTGCGACCTTGTTCACGTTCTGCCCGCCCGGCCCGGAGGCGCGCACGAAGTTTTCAGTGATTTCCCAATCCTGCAGGGCGATATCGTTATTGATACGTAACATGAGCCCATAGTCGCATCCGGCAACGCCAAGGTGAAGGGGCGCAAACGAAATGGGCCGCCCCTGTTGCGGAGCGGCCCAATCGAATGGTTTGCGGAGGTGGGTCGGTTAGACGCCTGTCCACCTGGGTTGTTTCAACCGCCAAGGGCTGCCTTAGCGGGCGACCTCCCAAGCTGTTCCGACACCTCTCTCCAATACCTTTCTTGACACTGGATCACCTCCTTTACATTTGTTGAACTCACCTGAATCGTTGCACAGGTTTTTCAATTCGCAAAGTGTTTTTTGGCGGCGATGTCAAAAGGCGCGGCTGCACCGCAGTTGATTTTATTTTGGAATGAGGGGCGTGGCCCCTCAAACGCCCCGAGTTTATACGCCAAACGAAGAGGATCAGGTGGCGCTGGTCAGCTTGGCTGTGATCAGTCGGAACGGGATCAACGCGATCAGCGCAAGGCTGAGTTTCACGGCCCAGTCGGCCACGGCCAGTGAGACCCAAAGCGGGGCAATGGGGCCGCTGCCCAGCAGGGGCAGAGTTTCGGCCGCCCAGCTGACATCCGTGGTGGGATGGATGAAGGAGAGGCTGCCGGAGAAGGCGATAGAGAAAAACAGGACTGTATCGACCGTGCTCCCGATCAGCGTACTGGCCAGCGGCGCACGCCACCATGTGCCGCCGCGCAGGGCGGCAAAGATTGCAACATCGAGAAGTTGGGCAACAAGAAAGGCGATGCCCGATGCCACGGCGATGCGCAGTGTAACCAGCGGGCCAAATTCGCCCATGATCTGCGTGCCGATCAAAGAACAGATCAGCCCAACCACAAAACCGACAAGCACGACGCGCCGGGCGGCAGATGCGCCATAGACGCGGTTCATTACATCGGTGACGAGGAAGGCCAGCGGATAGGTGAAGGCCCCCCAGGTGAGCCAATCACCATAGAGAAACTGAACAAGAATATTGGAGGCCACGACGATGATGGCCATGGCAAGGATGCCCGGAAGATATGTGCGTGTCATTTGTAAAACCGTTTTTTGCAAGGGTGCGGCGACTTGGCCTGCGGGGATTCGCAGACAGGGGGGCTTTACGGTGTTGTGGGCGGCCCTGCAAGTTATTCCGTCAGGGCATATTCGATGATCTGGGTGTGTTGGATCGACAGGAAATTGTCATCTGACACGAGGATCAGCCGGATTGCACCAGCAGGATCGCGCCAGGTGGTGATGGCTTCGAGGTTGTCAAAGCGGGCGGGTCCAGTGCTAAGCAGGGTCTTCGGTCGCAGGGGCATTTGTGCAAGGTCCATGCGGCGGATGCGGCTGCGAAAGCCAAGCGGTGTGGCTGCACGTTCGAGCAGATAGAACAAACCGTCCGGGCCGAAATCCGCGCCTACGGGCAGGAATGGCCCGTGGCGGGGGATGTGATGCGTGATGGACCAAGCACCGTCCTTGAAGCGGAAAACCGGAAAGGGCCGGTCCACTGCGCCAGAGCGTTCGGGGATGGCATAAAGCGCACCGTCTGGTCCGGCGGCGAGGGCTTCGATCCCGGAGTTGAGTTGAAACGCGGCAAACTCTTTGGCGCGGGGCAGCGAAGTGATCTTGCCGGTGTCCGCGTCCAGATGGGCCACGTGGTGATCATGTTCTGCAGACAGATATAGCACCCCGTCAGGCCTGCGGGCCAAGCCTTCTGCGTCGTGGTCGCCGGGGGTATCAGTTCCGTTCCAAAGGATCTGGTGGGACTGGAGTTGCAGCCGGTTGATTTGGCCCTCTGGTCCGCGAACAATGCGGGCGATTGCCATTGATCCACGGTCGCTGATCAGGGTGACCGTCTGTCCGTCCTTAGAAACCTCTGCCCCTGAAAACCCGCCAAACCATGGCGCGTCCTCGGCCCAGTTAAGCTTGGATACCAGCCGCAGGGTTGGCTCTGCCTGCGCCGAAAGTGCAGCGCAGCATAGGCAGAGTACAGCCAGACAAAGGCGCAGGGTCAGTTGCCCAGAACCGAGACGCATTGTGCGGGCAGATCAGCCAAAAGCAATTCGCGGCGGGGTTTGCGTTTGGGTGCGTTTGGATCAGGCGGTGGCGGATTCAGGATGTTGCGCTGCCATTGCCGTGCATCTGCGCAGCCATCACCCGCTGGTGGTGCCTTTTGGTCGACGCAGCCACGCAGCCCCTTGGGGCAATTCAGCCGGACGTGGAAGTGGTAATGATGGCCGTACCAAGGGCGGATTTTGCGCAGATAGCTGCGTTCGCCTTTCTCGTCGGCACACATTTGCACCTTGGCGCCGGGGAAAACAAAGATGCGGGCCACGCGCGGGTCTTTGGCGGCGGCCTTCAGGATGTTGTGATGGGCGCGGGTCCAGTTTTCGTTCACATATGCACCCTTGGCCCGGCGGGTGGAAATGGACGAGATATTCTCGCGTTGCTTGGCCGTCAGAGATAACGATTGCGGCGGCAGCATCCAGATATCGGCATCCAGACCAACCTGATGACTGCGGTGCCCGGTGAGCATCGGTCCACCGCGGGGTTGGCTGAGATCACCAACATAAAGACCTTTCCACCCCGGTTGAGTGGCGGCAAAGCTGGACAGTTTCTTGACCATGTCAATGGTTTCAGGATGTGCCCAGTTGCGGTTGCGTGACAGGCGCATGGCCTGCCAGGTCGGGCCGGATTCGGGCAATTGCTGTGCCCCGGCAAGGCAACCTTTGGCGTAGCTGCCATAGGCGGCAGGGCTCTGGCGTGAGGCAAGGCTTTGGGCGCCGAACAGCTTTTTCGCCTGCACATTGCTTTGAGCGCCGCCGGAGGAGCCAACCGTTGGCAGCACTTCGCGTTCACCGCTGATATCACGTGACCCGCCGCAGGAGGCGAGCAGCAAAGAAAGAGCCGCGCAAGACAAAAGGCGAGACAGGATCATTTTGAAAAATCTCCTTGTGGTTTGACCCATGCTAACAAGATCAACCCTATGATGAACAGCCCCACAACCGGTGTAATTCCCAAACGCTGGCTGCCTGTTACATCACTGGCGATGGCGATCAGGGCCGGGGCAAGAAAAGACGTGGCCTTGCCGGACAGGGCATAAAGGCCAAATGCCTCTGTCATCCGCTCGGGGTTGCCTTGGCGGGTCAACATGTTGCGGGACGAGGCTTGTAGCGCGCCACCAGCCGCGCCGATCAAGGCGCCTGCCACATAAAACAGGATATCCGGCAAGGCAGACCCTTCGGCCAAACTGATCCCCATGGCGGAGGTCGGAGTAAGCGAGATGATCAGACAAGCGGTCAGGATCAGGATGATGCAGCAAGTGACAATGACAGGCATTGGCCCGACGGCCCGGTCCACACGGCCACCGATCCAGCAGAACACCGCGCCGGAAATCGCGGCCAGAATGCCAAAGACACCAATTTCGATGATTGACCAATTCAGCACACCCAACGCGTATATGCCGCCGAATGTGTACATGCCGTTCAGCGCGTCGCGGTAAAACATTGACGAGCCGAGATAAGCCAAAAGCGACGGATGCCGCGGCAGGCTGGCAAGGGTATGCCCAAGATCGCGCAGCCCTTTGCCAAGCTTATAGCGGTCGGCTTGCGGGGTCAGCGTGTCCCGGATGTAGAGGAAAAACGGTATCATAAAGACGGCAAACCAGATCGCGGTCAGCGGACCAACGATGCGGGTGTCTGCCTTGGTTTCCGGGTCGAGCCCGAGGAGCGGCGAAATACCAAGCATCGTCTTGCCGCTGTCGCCCGCCTGAAACAGCATCAGCATCGCGATCAATGCGACCACACCGCCAACATAACCAAAGGCCCAGCCAGACCCGGAAATGCGGCCCAGTTCGGCGCTGTCCTCGTGCAGCTCGGGCAAATAGGAGTTGGTAAAGATTGTCGCAAATTCCATGCCGATCAGGCCGATCCCGAAAAAGAACAATGCCCAGATCACCGAGAAATCCTGCGGCGCGGTCCACCATGTGCCGGCGGCCCCGACAACATAGAGAATGGAAAACAGCCAGATCCAAGGCAGTTTTCGGCCAGAGCTGTCTGCAACCGCGCCCAAAATCGGGGCAAGCACCGCAATCAGAATGCCGGTCAGGGTTAGCCCGTAACCCCAATAGGCCTGCGATTGTGCTTTGGCCGCGTCAAGGGTCATGCCGCCTTCAACCAAGGCAGCGGTGGCCGTTTGGGCAAAATAGGGTCCAAAAATGAAGGTCAGCATCAGGGTGTTGTAGGGCTGACTGGCCCAGTCAAAGAAATACCAACCCCAGATCCGCTTGCGCGCGCTTATGTTTGCCATTGTCCCACCCCGTTTGTTCTAAACCAAAAGTAGAACAGGCAATGAGAGGCCGCGCAAGCAAAGGTTTCATGACGGTAGGGCGCAGGTCCCCGCTGGCCCCCGGACGTCACGCGTCTTGCATCGGTGGCCATGGACGTTGGGCGTCTGATGCGCACCATGCGGCAACCCACTCGGGCATCGGCGGTGAGGTGACTGTCTGACCCAACGCGGCCAACACGCGGTCCGGCGTCACCAGCCCGTTTTTGTCAGTCACCGCAGAGCGGAACAGCACATGACTGGCGCATTCACCGTTCTTCTTCCACATGCTTTGCTCAAGATAGATGAATTTGTCATCCCAACACAGGGTGCGGCTGCGCATCTCGAACCGTTCAAACCCGTGGATCCGGCGGCGGAAGCGGGTGCTGACACCGGCCATTGTCATGCCCCAGCCTTCACGCCGCAAAATGCGGATCAATCCGCCACGTTGCGCCATGCCCATGCGCCCCAGATCATAAAGCGACATGGCGCGACCATTGTTCAGCTCAAGCCAGAAATCCAGGTCATGCGGCCAGCAGATGTGATGGCTTACATGGGTGTCGGTCAATGATTTGAAGGGCGGTTGGCGGCTCGCCAGCCAGGTGTCTTTGATCATGCGGACAAATGGAAACATCGGTCTCTCCTTTCGCGTGATAACCGCCACCACTTGACGTGGACGTCAACCATGAACCTCGCGGCACCCTTGCGGTTTTTGGCCGCGGCGCTTAACTGAAAGGCACGTCTTTGAAAGGGCTCTTGATGACATCGCTGTTCCAAATTCTGATGCTGTTGCTCGACATCTTGTATTTTATCGTGATCGCCCATGTGATCATGTCATGGCTGATCAATTTTCAGGTTTTGAACCTGCGGCAGCAATTGGTGGCACAGATCTGGTACGGGCTGAATCGTTTGCTTGAACCGATCTATAGCCGCGTCCGGGCCATTATTCCGCAAATGGGTGGGCTTGATCTGGCGCCGCTGGTGGTGCTGATCGGTGTGGCGATCGCACGGATCGTGCTCATGAACAACGCGGCGCTGTTCTATTGACCTGAGCTGGTTCAGCCCAGAGGCACGAATTGATCGACCATTCGTGCGCAGGGACTTGTTCACCCATTATTAGTGTGGGAGTCTGCATAAAAAGAGCAGACAGTTTTAAGGACTCCCATGACAGGCGCTGCCACGCTGCTTCGTGATGTATTTGGCTTTGACGCCTTCCGCCCCGGCCAACAAGAGATTGTCGAGGCGGTGACGGATGGCGAAAACGTGCTTGCCATTATGCCAACAGGTGGCGGCAAATCCCTTTGTTTTCAATTGCCTGCGATGATGCGTGATGGTGTGACGGTGGTTATCTCTCCGTTGATTGCCCTGATGCGCGATCAGGTCCGGTCCTTGCAAGAGGCCGGTGTGGGCGCGGGGGCGCTGACTTCTGGAAACACCCCCGAAGAAACCGATGCTGTCTGGGAAGGGCTGGAGGCAGGCACACTCAAGCTGCTTTATATGGCACCGGAACGTTTGGCGGCGGGTTCCGTCACCGGAATGCTCAAACGTGTGGGCGTCAGCCTGATTGCGGTTGATGAGGCCCATTGCGTCAGCCAATGGGGCCATGACTTTCGGCCCGATTACCTGCGCATCGGCGAATTGCGCCGTGCATTGGACGTGCCGCTGGCTGCCTTTACCGCAACGGCGGACATCGAAACCCGCGCCGAGATTGTGCAAAAGCTGTTTGACGGCTCCCCACCCAAGAGCTTTCTGCACGGATTTGACCGGCCGAACATCCATCTGGCCTTTGCCGCCAAGAACAAGCCGCGCGATCAGATCCTCACTTTCGCTGCCGGTCGCAAAGGACAATCCGGCATTGTCTATTGCGGCACCCGCGCCAAGACCGAAGGGATTGCCAAGGCGCTGCGCGACGCGGGGCAAAAGGCGATCCACTATCATGGCGGGATGGAGGCCGAAGACCGCCGGATCGCTGAACGCCAGTTTCAGCAAGAAGATGGGCTGATCGTCTGCGCCACCGTGGCCTTTGGCATGGGGGTCGACAAACCTGACATCCGTTGGGTTGCCCATGCGGATCTGCCCAAAAGCATCGAGGCCTATTATCAGGAGATTGGCCGCGCGGGGCGCGATGGTGCGCCTGCCGAAACGCTGACGTTGTTTGGCCCTGATGACATCCGGTTGCGCCGGTCGCAGATTGACGAAGGCCTTGCACCGCCGGAACGCCGCGCGGCGGATCATGGTCGGTTGAATGCATTGCTGGGGCTGGCCGAGGCGCTTGAATGCCGCCGCAAGACCCTGCTCAGCTATTTTGACGAAACCGATGTGACTTGCGGCCGTTGCGATCTGTGTGACACCCCCGCCGAGGTCTTCGATGGCACCACCGCTGTGCGCAAGGCATTGTCTGCCATTTTGCGCACCGAAGAATGGTTTGGCGCGGGTCATCTGATCGATATTTTACTCGGTGTGGAAACCGACAAGGTCAAGGCGCGTGGTCATGCCAGCCTGCCAACCTTTGGTGTGGGCGGTGAATACGACCGTCGCCAATGGCAGGCGGTGTTCCGGCAGATGATGGGCCATGATCTGATCCGACCAGATCCTGAACGCCACGGCGCTTTGCGCATGACCGATGCCGCGCTGCCAATTCTGCGCGACGAGGCCAAGATAAACCTGCGCCGCGACACGATCAAAGCGGCGGGTGCAACCCGAAGACCTGCCGTCAAAGCGATGGTCAGCGAAGAAGATGCGCCGCTGCTCTCCGCGCTCAAGGCCAAGCGACGGGCGCTGGCCGAGGTGGCCAAGGTGCCAGCCTATATCATCTTTACAGACCGCACCTTGATCGAAATGGCCGAAACGCGCCCCCGTGATCTGGATGGCATGGCGCGCATTGGCGGGGTGGGCGCGAAAAAGCTGGAAACCTATGGCGCGGCTTTCCTTGAAGTGATCAATGGAGAGGCTGAACAGATGCACCCCACCCGCCGCAAACTGGCCGGACGTGAGGCGGGCAATGTCTATGATCAGCTGTTGCAGGTGCAGGCCGATCTGGCGCGGGGTTTAGCGGGCACAGACAAACCGCTGAGCTGTTCTGCATCCCAGCTTGCCAAGGTGGCACAACTGCGCAATGCGGATGAAACCGCATTGGAGCGACTGTTGGGGGAACGCCGGGCAGATCGTTTTGGGCCGGCCTTTCTGGACGTCCTTCGGGACGCGGGCTAGATCAGTCAGACCGAAGGGGAGAGTTCTATGTTGGTGGTGATTTCTCCGGCCAAAAGGCTGGATTGGGCAGAGCGGGACGTGACAACAACGCAGCCCGATTTTCAGGATGATGCCGTGCGGCTGGCCAAGACCGCCCGCAACCTGGCTTTGGGCAAACTCAAAGGTTTGATGGATCTCAGCGATGATCTGGCCCGGCTTAACCGTGACCGGTTCAACGCCTTTGAATCGGAACCATCTGACAAGACCACCCGGCCTGCCGCGCTGGCCTTTGCCGGTGATACCTATCAGGGGCTAGAGGCCGCGAGTCTGGACGCCGATGAAATGGCATGGGCGCAGGAGCATCTGCGCATCCTGTCCGGGCTTTACGGCCTGTTGCGCCCCTTGGATGCGATCCAACCCTACCGTCTGGAAATGGGCAGCAGGCTTAAGACAAGGCGGGGCGCGAACCTCTATGACTATTGGCGCGACGGGTTGTCAAAGGCGCTCAATGAACAAGCGGCGCAGGTGGGCACCGAAGTTCTGATCAATTGCGCCAGTCAGGAATATTTTGGCGCGGTGGCCCCAAAGGCGCTGAAATTGCGGGTGATCACACCGCAATTCATGGAGGACAAGGGCGACGGCAAAGGGCCCAAGATCGTCAGCTTTTTTGCCAAAAAGGCACGTGGTGCCATGGCGCGATTCATTGTGCAGAACCGGCTCACCGAGGCCGACGCAATCCGCGACTTTGATATCGGTGGCTATGCCTGGCAAGAGGCCGCATCGACGCCCGATAAACCGGTGTTCGTGCGGCCTTACCCATCATCCTGAGGGGGGTGGAGCGGGGCAAAATCTGCTGTCCAGACCGATTCGATTTGCTCAAGAATTTGCGGCTTTCGCAAGGGCTTGGTCAGATAATGATCCATGCCCGCCTCAATCAACACCCTGTCATCTCCGGCCATGGCATGGGCGGTCATTGAGATGATCGGCACGCGCTGCCCGGTTCCGGATTCCAATTGGCGGATTGCGGCGGTGGCTTCTTTTCCGTCCATTTTGGGCATGGAAATATCCATAAACACCAGATCCGGCACAATGCTCTGGAACAACTCCACAGCTTCTTCACCGTTGCTGGCAAATGTCAGGTCGATGTTCAGATCCTTGATCATTTTGCGAAACACCAATTGGTTGGTCTTGTTGTCTTCAGCCGCCAGAATGCGCATCACGCGTGGGAGGATAGAAATCGCTGGCGGTCCGTGATCCGGTTCGGAATGCAATTTTGTCAATTGATCGAGCAACGCCGCACGCGGCAGCGGTTTGGGCAAAATCCCTTGGACCAGCGGTGCCGACGGATCGATAAGGGCATCGGCAGGGTGATCGGAACACAAAAGGATCGGCACGGGGAGGCCCTGTTCCCGCAAGGCAGCGCATAGTTCAAAACCGTCCATATTCGGCATGTTGTGATCGGTGATCAGCAGATCAATCTCCGGGCCAAAACAGGCCAAAGCCTCCTTGCCGCTGGCGCAGGATGTGACAGTCAAACCCAGTTGTGTCAGTTGCCGCTCCAGAATGGTGCGGTGAATGTCGACGTCATCGACAATCATGACGTTGCGCAGATCCGCAGGGCGGGCAAAGCCAGCCGCCATGGATGCGGCCTGCGGGACCATTGGCAGTTTCACGCCAAAGCACGAACCATTGCCTTCCTCGGACGTCACCCATATGTCGCCGCCCATCATTTCCACCAACCGTTGCGAGATCGCGAGGCCAAGCCCTGTCCCGTCAAACTGCCGGTTGCGTTCGTTTTCAACCTGATTGAATTCCCCAAAGATGTGATCGACCATATCGGCGGGAATGCCGATCCCGGTGTCTTCGATCACGATGTGCACCTGCGCGGTTTTTGCATCCTCATCGACGACACCGGTCACACGGACCAGAATATGCCCCTGTGCGGTGAATTTCACGGCATTGCCAATCAGGTTGGTCAACACCTGTCGAATGCGCCCCGGATCGCCGATCAATTGGCTTGGCAAGAACAGATCATAGTCCAGTGCCGTTCGCAGCCCCTTGTCCCGCACCGAAGGTTGCAACAACATCAACACCTCTTGAATGGCGCGTTCCAGATCAAAGGGCTCAGGGTGCAGATCCAGCCTTTTGGCTTCGATCTTGGAATAGTCCAACACGTCATTGATAATCACCAGGAGCGCTTCGCCCGAGTTCTTGATCGTCTGAACATAAAGCTGTTGTTCGGCGTCCAGTTCGGTATCGGCCAGCACCTCGGCCATGCCAACCACACCGTTCATCGGCGTGCGTATCTCATGGCTCATATTGGCCAGAAACGCCGATTTGGCGCGGTTCGCACTTTCGGCAATGGCGCGGGCCTCTTTGAGCTTTTTCTCATAAGCAACCGTGGCCGTGATATCGAGGCCGAGCGAGACCATATCGCCCCCCGGTCCGCGCTGGTCATGCAGCTTGATCGACGCCCCGTTCCACAACTTGATGATCACCGGATCCGGGTCTGTCGAATGCAATCGATTCGTCATCATCTTGCGCCAGGCACGGGCGGGCAGATCGCCGGTGTTCACGATACCCTCATCGGTAAGCACTTGCAGGATGGTGATATAGTTGACCCCCGGTTTGACCACCTCAAGCCCGTCAAACACGTTCAGATAGGCGCGGTTGGCCATGATCATCTCGTTGTCGCCATTGAAAAAGGCAAAGCCGTCCTTGATCGTCTCAATGGAATACCACAGTCGCCTTTCGGTGATGGCGATGCGTTGATTGGCGGCACTCAGGTCGGACTTGACCCGCTGGTTCTCGCCCCGGATGCTTTCCACCTCGGCGCGGGTTTCGACGATCTCTTCGCTCAGCTGCTGGGCGTGCCGGCCCAACTTGCGATTGGCGGCAAACAGCTCGGCCTTCTTAAGCTCAAGCATCCGCTCCGCCGCGAGCCTGCTGCGCCGCTCTTCGGTCAGTTTGCTGGCAAGGCTCATCCGCCGCTCCGCCATGTTTCCGTGTTCGGGCGCAGACTGCGCAATCAGGGTGAACATCCGCTTAAGGTTTGTGGCAGACTTGTCTGATTTCATGGCCCGTGGCACCCTTGCGGCATTTCTGAAGGAGATTGTGATGCTGCGTTTGCGCCTGTTGAAGAGTTTGATCGTTTGCATTGCGGCCCTTGCCGCACCGGCCTGGGGGCAAGATGCGCTGCCTGATCATCGTTACCTCTTCACGCGGGATGTGGATTTTTATGGTGCCGATCTGACCAATCTCTTTGATACCACGCAAGCGGCTTGCGAACGGGCGTGCAGCGCCCAAGACACATGCGTCGCTTTCACGTTCAACACCCGCTCCAACGCATGTTTCCCCAAGTCTGCCCTGTCTGACCGGCAACCCTATGTCGGGGCCATGTCTGCCCGAAAAGTGGCGACCGATCCCGCTGCGTTGGCCATGCAATCGGCCCGCACAGGCGCGTTGGATTTCTTGCGGCAGAACGATTTTGGCAACGCCCGGCTGCAAGTCTTGGACAATGCCCGGCGGTTCACCTTTTCGGATGAAACCGCAGAGGAGCTGATCGGTGCGATGACGCTGGCAGAGCAGGGTGGGAATACAAACTCGGCGCTGCTTTGGGCCAGTCGGGCCGCCGCGTTGACAGATCGGGGCGATATCTGGGTTCGGGTTGCGGACCTGTCGCTGAAACAGGCAGACGCCACGCAGGCCAGCGGCAAAAAACGGCAGTTTCGCCGTGAAGCACTGAAAGCCGCCGTGAACGCCTATTTGCGGGCACAAACCCCGGCCATTCAGGTGAATGCCCTTGAAGCCATGTCTCGCGCTTTGGAAGTAAGCCGCCGTGGCCGGGACATGATCCCGGCATTGCGCCTTGCGCTCTCCATCGCGCCGCGGGACGATCTTGAAGCAGCCCTTGAAGATGCCATCGGGAAGTACGGGTTTCGCGTTGTTGAACATCGCGTTGACAATAACGCCGCTGCGCCGCGGATCTGTACGGAGTTTTCAGAGAAACTCGTCCAGGTCGGTGTCGATTACGACCCCTTTGTGCGCGTTGAAGGCCGTGGGTTGGCGGTGCAGGCAGATGGGAACCAGCTGTGCATCGACGGGGTGGAACATGGTGCCCGATATGACGTGACCCTGCGCGAAGGCCTGCCCTCCGCCAGCGGTGAAGCCCTGCACCGAGATGTGCGGTTGCGGCTTTACGTGCGGGACCGGTCCCCGCAAGTCAGGTTTGGCGGGCGGGCCTATGTGCTGCCGCGATCCGAAAAGGCGGGCATTCCGGTCGAGACAGTCAACGTAGACACATTGGACCTCAAGTTGCGCCGGGTCAGCGACCGCAACCTGGTGCGGGCGATCCGCGAAAGCTATTTTGGACGGCCGCTCAGCAAATATGAAGACGACCAGTTCTCTCAGACATTGGCGCAGGATATCTGGGAAGGCACCGGCACGGTCCAGAACAACCTCAACGTGGACATGACCACCCGTCTGCCTTTGGGCGATGTCCTTGGCCAACAGCCTGCTGGGATATACACGCTCAGCGCCTCGGTGCCGGGGCAGGATCCCTATGACAATCCCGCCGCGACCCAATGGTTTGTCTTGTCCGATCTTGGCATTTCCACCCTGTCGGGTGTGGACGGCCTGCATGTCGCCGTGCGCCGCCTCACCGACGCAGAGCCCCGCGCCGGTATCGAGCTGAGCCTGATTTCCCGCGCCAATGCCGTGCTTGGAAAGGCCACCACCGATTCAAGCGGGTTCGCCCAGTTTCCTGCCGGGCTCAGCCGCGGCAATGGTGGATCTGCCCCGGCATTGTTGATGGCGGAAGACGGATCGCATGATGTTGCGTTCCTGCCTTTGACCGATCCCGCCTTTGACCTGTCCGACCGGGGTGTCGAGGGGCATCCACCCGCTCCGCCCATTGATGTGTTCATGACCACAGACCGCGGCGCCTACCGCGTGGGCGAGACGATCTATGCCACCGTCCTGACCCGTGATGCACAGGCGCAGGCGATTGATAGCCTGCCGGTGACGGCGATCCTCAAACGCCCCGATGGAGTGGAATACAGCCGCAGCCTCAGCAGTGATGCGAAGGCGGGCGGTCATGTTTTTGCATTGCCCTTAGGGGCGGATGTGCCGCGCGGAGCATGGCGAATTGATGTCCTCTCCGACACCACCGCGTCCGCATTGGCCAGCCAGACCGTGCTGGTCGAAGACTTCTTGCCAGAGCGGATTGATTTCGACCTGTCCCTGCCGGACAGCCCATTGCGCCAGACATCATCGCCGTCGCTCAATGTTCAGGTGGACTATCTCTTTGGCGCGCCGGGGGCCAATCTGGACGTTGAAGGGGACCTGCGCCTGCGGGCCAAGCGCGGGATTGACGGTTGGCCGGGCTATCGCTTTGGCCGCCATGACAGCGCGTTCCGTACCCAAACCCGTTTTATCGGCAATGCCGTCACTGATGCGGCAGGCAAGGCGGTTCTGCCGCTGACACTGCCGAAGCTGGAACAAGATCCAGGACTGCCGATGGAGGCCGAGATAATCCTTCGGGTCGCCGAAGGATCAGGCCGTCCGGTCGAACGCCGCCTGACCAAGGCGGTGGTCAGCGACATGCCGATGATTGGCATCAAGCCATTGTTTGAGGATGTTCTGGCTGAAGGCAGCGAAGCGGCGTTTGACCTGATCGCCCTGGATTCGCAAGCACAGGCGATGCCAATGCAGGTGCGCTGGACCCTGAACAAGGTCGAGACCCGTTATCAGTGGTATCAGCTTTACGGCAACTGGGAATGGGAGCCGACAACCCGTCGCACCCGTGCCGCTACTGGTGAGGTCACGCTGGGTGCAGAGCCTGTATCAGTATCCGCGCCAACTGAATGGGGCGAATATGAGTTGGTCGTGGAACGGATCGGCAGTGATTACGCCGCCGCCTCGGTTGCGTTCTATTCCGGCTGGTATGGCGGAGATGGATCAACCGACACGCCAGACCGGCTTGAGATGTCGCTTGATGCCGAAAGCTACGATGTCGGTGATCCGGTGCGCCTGCGCGTTGCTGCAAAAACCGGGGGTGTTGCGCTTGTATCTGTGCTGTCCAACCGGGTGATCGAACGCAAGGCGGTGACGGTGAGCGCGGGGGAGAACATGATCCCGCTCACTGTGACGGATGCTTGGGGCAGCGGCGCTTATGTCACCGTGTCCTTGCTGCGCAGCATGGACGAAGCCGCCGGCCTGAACCCCGCCCGCAGTCTTGGTCTCGCCCATGCCTCGGTGCGCCCCGGAAAGCGGGCACTGTCCGTCAGTCTGGACGCGCCAAAGGTGGTCGATGGGCAGGCCGGCACCCTGCGCGCCGCTGTGCAGGTCGAGGGCGTGCAACCGGGCGAGATCGCCTATGTGACGCTGGCCGCAGTGGACGTGGGCATTTTGAATCTCACTGGGTTCAAAGCCCCGGATGCAAGCGATCACTATTTTGGCCAGCGCCGCTTGGGTGTCGAAATGCGCGACATCTATGGCCGCTTGATTGATGGGATGAACGGGGCGCTTGGCACAGTCAGATCCGGCGGGGATGCCGCCGCCAGCGCCCAGGTACAATCGCCGCCCCCGACCGAAGAGCTGATGGCGTTTTTCACAGGTCCGATCACGGTTGGCCCCGAGGGCCGCGCCGAGGTTGAGATCATTCGCCCTGCCTTTAACGGCACAATCAAGTTAATGGCGGTGGCATGGTCTCCCAGCGGGGTAGGGGAAGCCTCTGCCGATGTGGTCGCCCGCGATCCGGTTGTGGTCACGGCCTCCCTGCCGCGGTTCCTTGCCCCGGGCGATCAAAGCAGGATGTTGCTGGAGTTGGTCCATGCCGAAGGGTCAGCAGGGCAGATGTCACTGCAAGCCTTTGCAGACGCAGGTCTCTCCTTGGGTGACTTACCTGCGAATGTGACCCTGCCTGAAAAAGGCAGCCTGCGCATCAATGTGCCGGTCACCGGGCGCGAGATTGGCGATCACCTGATTACCGTTTCGCTCACCACGCCGGACGGTAAGGAATTGCGCAAAGTGCTGACTGTGCCGGTGCGTATTAATGTTCCGGAAGTGGCAGTCACGCGACAATTCTCTTTGGGCCAAGGTGAAACCTTCACCTTTGATGGCAATGTGTTCGCGGGCCTGCGCCCCGGCACCGCATCGGCCACGCTGACGGCTGGCCCCTTGGCGCGGTTTGATGTGCCCGGCTTGCTCCGCCAGCTTGACCGCTACCCTTACGGATGCACCGAACAGGTCACCTCAAGCGCGATGCCACTGCTGTATCTCAGCTCGGTCGCGCAATCGGCAGGTTTGGGGGAACCCGCGCGGATCAATGACAAGATCGGCAAAGCCATTGAACGGGTGCTGAACCGGCAGGCCAGTAACGGTGCCTTTGGATTGTGGCGTGCGCAATCGGGTGACTTCTGGCTGGATGCCTATGTCACCGATTTCCTGTCGCGGGCGCGGCATGAGGGGCATGCAGTGCCGGATCTGGCCTTCTCGCTGGCGATGGACAACCTGCGCAACCGGATCAATTATGCCCCCGATTTCGATGCGGGCGGCGAAGACGTGGCTTACGCCCTGTTGGTGTTGGCCCGTGAGGGCGCGGCGCAGATGGGCGATCTGCGCTACTATGCGGACACCAAGGCCGATGACTTCGGAACGCCGCTGGCTGCGGCGCAATTGGGTGCGGCGCTGGCCGCCTATGGTGATCCGGTGCGGGCTGACATGATGTTCCGCAAGGCAGGATTGCTGTTGTTGCGGGATCGTGACAGGCGCCAAGGCTGGCGCGATGATTATGGCACGAACCTGCGGGACACGGCGGCGGTGCTCAAGCTCAGCTCCGAAGCCGGAAGCGCTGTTATTGATCCGGCAACCTTGATCAGTTGGACCCGCCGTGAGACGGGCCGCTTGTCCACACAAGAAGCGGCACAGGTTGTGCTGGCGGCCCATGCCCTGACCGGCCCGCAAGCAGTTTCGGGGCTGGAGGTGGATGGCGCAGCGGTTGCTGGCCCGTTGGTAAAGCGATTGATCGACGCTGCACCGATATCCTCCAAGATCCGCAATGCCAGTGATGTGCCAATGGATGTGACCCTGACCGCCTTTGGCGTCCCCGAGGTCGCGCCAGAGGCGGGCGGTTATGGCTATAGCATGACGCGGCGCTATTTCACTATGGACGGCAATCTGGTCGAGGGGGCAGTGCAGACCGGAGAACGGATGGTCGTCGTGATCGAAGTGACCCCGTTTGAGGATATCGGTGCACGCCTGATCGTTGACGATCCCTTGCCCGCCGGGCTTGAGATAGACAACCCCAACCTGCTGCGCAGCGGCGAGATCGGCGCGTTAAGCTGGCTGAGCACCAAACATGCCGAAAACGCCGAGTTTCGCAGTGACCGGTTCATTGCCGCCGTTAATCACCGCAAGGCAGAGCCGTTCCAACTGGCCTATATCGTGCGGGCGGTGACACCGGGGCAATACCATCACCCGGCGGCTTTGGTTGAAGACATGTACCGCCCCGAATACCGCGCGACGACCGCCAGCGGCACGTTGACCGTTCTGCCATGATCCGCCGCTTTGGCCTTTTTGCCCTTGTTGGGTTATTGGGCCTTGGTGCGGGTCTGCGTGACGGATTTGACGCTTGGGTTGACGGGACGGCTGTGCCGCCGGTCTTGGTCGAGACTTCCGCCGAAGTACGGGACCGACACGGCGCATTGATGCGGGTGTTTCCTGTTGAGGATGGCCGGGTGCGGCTGGCGGTGGCTCTGAATCAGGTGGATCCAGAGTTTATTTCCATGTTGCTGCGCTATGAGGACAAGCGGTTTTATCGGCACAGCGGGGTTGATCCCCTGGCAATGCTGCGCGCGGCAAGCCAGGCCTTATGGCAAGGCGAGATCGTATCCGGCGGGTCGACCCTGACAATGCAGGTGGCACGGTTGTTGGAAAATTCCGGCACCGGGCGTTGGCAGGGCAAACTGCGGCAAATTCGGCTGGCGCTGGCGCTGGAACGGCAGTTGGACAAGGACCAGATCCTGTCTCTGTATCTCCTGCATGCGCCCTATGGCGGTGCGGTTGAAGGGGTCCGTGCCGGATCGCTGGCTTGGTTTGGCAAGGAACCGGCGCGTTTGACCATGGCAGAGGCGGCCTTGTTGGTGGCCCTACCACAAGCGCCTGAGGCCCGCCGCCCCGACCGCCACCCGGCCCGCGCCGCTGCGGCCCGCACCCGCGTGCTGCAGCGCACCCAGCCCGCCGCTGGTGTCCATCTGTTAAAACTGCCAAGCAAGATGGTGCCCTTTGTCCGATTAGCGCCGCATCTGACAGATCGGATCGCGGCGGAAGACCCTTTGCGGCAACGGTTCGACCTGACGCTGGATGCCCGGTTGCAAACCCAACTCGAAGCGCTGGCCGGCCATGCGGTCCGGGGCCAGCCACGCGGCGTATCAGCGGCGATATTGGTGGCCGATCACCGCACAGGCGCGATACTGGCCTCGGTGGGATCGCCGCGATATTCTGCAGGGGGCGGCGCCGCGGGGTTTGTCGATATGACCCGCGCGATCCGTTCACCGGGATCGACCCTCAAACCTTTTGTCTATGGATTGGCCTTTGATCAGGGTCTGGCACATCCCGACACGCTGATCAACGACGCTCCCGTGGCTTTTGGCCGCTACGCGCCCCAGAATTTCGACGGCCAGTTTCGCGGCGAGTTGACGGTGCGCGAGGCGCTGCAATTGTCTCTCAACATCCCGCCTGTCCTGCTCACTCAAGAGCTGGGCGCGGCGCGGTTGATGGCGGGCCTACGGGCGGGCGGTGCGGTGCCGCATTTGCAGGGCAAGCCGGGGTTGGCCGTGGCGCTGGGCGGTGTGGGCCTCACGCTGACGGATTTGGTGCAACTCTACGGGGCGCTGCCGCAGGGCGGTCGGGCTGCGCAGCTTTATGCATTGCAAGGCGGTGCGCAACAGTCCCAGCGGCGCATGATGACCCGCGCTGCCGCATGGCAGGTTTCCCATATCCTGGCCAGCATCACGCCGCCAAACGGCGCGGCCGCTCGTGCCGGGCAGATCGCCTATAAGACAGGCACCTCCTACGGGCACCGGGATGCATGGGCGATCGGGTTTGACGGGGCACATGTGATTGGCGTCTGGCTTGGCCGGCCGGATGGCACGCCGGTGCCGGGGGTCTTTGGCGGTGATCTGGCCGCCCCGATCCTGTTCGAGGCATTTGGCCGTCTGAAAGCCGCCCCCGATCCCTTGCCTGGACCGCCGCCCGAAACCCTGATCGTCAGCACCGCGTCCTTGCCCGCGCCCCTGCAAAGGTTCCGACCCCGCGACGCGGTGTTTGCCGGGGCCGCAAACTACCCCGTTGTGGCCTTTCCGCCGGATGGCGCGGTTTTGCAGCGTGGCCTTGACGGGGTTTCATTGAAACTGCGGGCCGGGGTATTGCCTTTGACCATACTGGTAGACGGGGCACCGATTGTCACCGGATTGCACCGCCGCGATGTGGTTCTGCCGCTGACATCGCCGGGGTTTTCACGCATTTCGGTGATTGACGCCATGGGGCAGGCCGTGCAGGTGCAAATCAGGCTGGACTGACCTTTGCGCAGCTGTCACCAGTGGCACGCTGCCCCTAACCAAGAGCCTTTGTATGTCCCTCGCCCTGTCTGTTCTTCCGCTGATCCTGATCATCGCCCTGGGGTATCTGCTGGCCAAAAGCGAGGTGCTGCCAAAAGCGGATTGGAAAGGCATCGAAACGCTGAGCTTTCGGGTGCTGATCCCTGCTGTACTGATCCTGACCCTGTCGCGCACAGATTTGTCCTTTGCCCTTTACGGCGGTGTCATGCAGGGGTTCTTGCTGACCTGGGCGGTGATTGCCATTCTGGCACTCATGCTGCGCGTGTTGCCGCAAGCGCGGCTTGCCAACCCCGGTTTCACCACGATCTTTCAGACAGGCACCCGCTGGAATGCCTTTGTTGCCCTCGCTGCGGCAGAGCAGTTCCTGGGCGCCTCCGGACTTGGTGTCATCGCCATCGCGATTGCGCTTTTGATCCCGACGATCAATGTCACCTGCATCATTGTTCTCACGGCATTTGGCCCGCAATCAGCCAGCGCAGGACAGGTGATCAAAACCGTCGCCAAGAACCCGTTGGTGCAGGCCTGCGCGGCAGGCTTGATCATCTATTTCAGCGGCATCACCCTGCCAATGCCGGTGATCGAAGCCCTCGATATGGTCGGCAGAGGGGCCCTGGCCGTCGGCTTACTCGCCGTCGGTGCCGGCGTCAGCTTGCGGCGGCTCGGCCGGTGGGATTGGAGGCTGGGCACAGCGGTGGTGTTGCGGCCTCTGCTGGCTCCCGCGGTGTTCGCAACCATCGCCGCAGCGCTGTCCCTCAGCCCGGAACAAACATTGGCCGGCGTATTGGTCTTTGCCGCACCTGCCGCCTCCAATGGCTATATCGTGGCCAAGCAGATGGGCGGTGATGCTGACCTTTATGCAGATGTCCTGACTTGGCAAACCGTTTTGTCGCTGGCGGTTCTCCCGCTTTGGGCTGGATACATACTGGGCTGAGTCTTGCCCATGTCGAGACAGGGCGGACTGCAGATATTGCCCCGCTTTGCCGCGCTGGATAGAACACAGGTATGAAACGCATTTTCCCATTGTTGATGGCGCTGGTGATCGCACAGCCACTTGGTGCACATCCGCATGTCTTTATCGACACGGGGCTTGCCCTCGACTTTGGTCCCGAGGGCCGGTTGCAACGGGTAAAAGTGACATGGATCTATGATGCGTTCTATTCCCTGCTCATCACCCAGGACATGGAACTTGATCCGGACGGCGATGGGATCCTGAGCCCGGCTGAACAGTCAGAACTCATTGGCTTTGACATGCAATGGGTGGAGGGGTTCAACGGTGATCTGGTGATCACCCAAGCCGGGCAGGAACTCGCTTTGTCAGGGCCGCAGGATGTGGGGGCCACTTTCGAGAACGGTCAGATCATCACCACTCACTGGCGCGATGTGACCCAGGATCAGCCTGGCAGCGGCAACTATGAAATCACGCCCTATGATGCCAGCTATTATACTGCCTATGAAGTCACCCAACCGGTGCAGCTTTCTGGCGCGGATCAATGCCGCAGCCGGATCGCGATGCCCGACATCACCGCCGATCTTGATGCATTGCGTCAGGAATTGTTTGCTCTCGACAGGCAGACCCAACCTGAGGACGCAGGCCTGCCGGATATCGGCGCAAAGTTTGCCACCAAGGTGATCGTGACATGCGCATCATCCTGAGTTTGGCCGCCGCTGCGGTGATCTTGCTTTTGCTGGTGCTGTGGGCAGGAGGCGGCGTGGATGCCATTGGCCAATGGGCCGCCGCGCAGCAACGCAGTTTTCAAAACACCATCGCCCTTGCCTTGAGGGCAGCACGTGCAGGCGAGAGCGGCGCTGTTGTTGCGTTGCTTGGCGCTTGTTTTGCCTATGGTCTGGCCCATGCGGCGGGTCCGGGGCACGGCAAGGTTTTGATCGGCGGGTATGGATTTGGCCGTGCTGTGCCGATGCTGCGTCTGTCAGTGATTGCACTGCTGGCATCGCTGGGGCAGGCCGTGACAGCGGTGGCCTTGGTCTATGCCGGTGTGCTGATCCTGAACCTTGGCCGGGACAGCATGATCGGGTTTACAGAACAGATTATGGCTCCGGTCAGCTATGGCGCGATTGCCCTGATCGGTCTTTGGCTATTGTGGCGCGGTCTGCGCCGGATCTCTGGGCGCGGTGAAACCCACACTCAGGATCATGCCCACGACCATGGCGCAGAAGTGTGCGGGCACTGCGGCCATGCCCATGGCCCATCACTGGACCAGGTCGAGCAAGCCGGCGATCTGCGGACCGCCTTGGCATTGATTGCGGGTATCGCGGTGCGACCTTGCACCGGCGCGCTTTTTGTTTTGATCATCACATGGCAAATGGGCATCGGGTCGCTGGGCATTGCGGGTGCTTTTGCGATGGCCGTTGGAACGGCGTTGATTACCATCTCAGTGGGCTTGGCCGCCTCTGGCCTGCGCGGCGGTTTGCTGGCGGGCCTTGCCGGTTCCACCCGTCTGGCCCAGGTCGCATCGGTTGTTGAAACCCTTGCCGGAGCGGTGGTCTTCGCCATTGCGCTCACGCTGCTTTTGCGGGCGATTTAACACCGTCATGTCATTGTGATCAGGATGGGCGATCAAGCCGTAGGATCATCCCGTGCTTTTCATCGGCGTTGTATCCAAGGCGCTCATAAAATCCCTTGGCGTCATTGACCCGTCCGGTCAGTAGCATGATCTTGTAGGCGTTGGCGTCTTGCGCGGTGTCGGCAAGTGCCATCATCACCGCTCGGGCAAATCCTTGCCCACGCGCGTCTGGCAGGGTCACGACATTTTCGATCAATCCAAAGGGGCGTCCATGATAGGTCATGTTCGGCATCAAATGCAGGGTTGCCATGCTCACGATCCGTCCGTCACGCGCGGCGCCCATCACGGTTGTACCGGGATGGCTCAGCAACGCGGCAAATGCGCCGAGGCCATCTTCAAAGTTGATCAGACTGTGACCCGTCGAAAGCGCCGCGTAAAGCTGCCGTGCGTCGGCATAATCGGCAACCGTCAAAGGGCGGCAAAGGCCTGTCACCTCCGCCCCTCCCTCAGCCAGCCAGTGGTGATTAACACAGTCGCCAAAATCAGCACCAACCATGGCGGCAGAATCGGGGTTTGTCGCACATCCAAGGTCTCGTAAGCGCCGCGCGGTGTCAGTCCGACCCAGCCGCGCCCGGCCGCCGGACGGCCCGCCCGCACATTGCGCAGGCGCGGGACGCCATCTT
Organism: Sulfitobacter sp. M368; assembly: GCF_025141875.1. Taxonomy (NCBI): domain Bacteria; kingdom Pseudomonadati; phylum Pseudomonadota; class Alphaproteobacteria; order Rhodobacterales; family Roseobacteraceae; genus Sulfitobacter; species Sulfitobacter sp. M368. The sequence goes on along the minus strand of NZ_CP081113.1, from coordinate 3,729,573 downwards.
CAATCCGGGCAACACCGCCACGCAGCGCCGAGACAACCGGCTGTAGCGCTTCTTCACTCGCAATGGTCTCGACAAACTCGCGCGGGGCGGCAGGGCCAAGCCCGATCACCGCACCTTGTTCCCCGTTCGCCAATCGGTAGAGGCCAATTTCCGGCCCCTGAAAATTACCTTCAAAGGTGCCGGGGCCTATCTGGGTCATTGTGACCTCGCTGCTGTTGCCTGCAGGATCGGTGACCGTCACGGGCGCTACGGTTTCGCCCAAGGTGCGGCGCAGGATGCGCATGTTTTGCCCCTCGGCGGTTGCGGTGAGGGCTTCTTCTTCAAGCTCGGGTTCTTTCATCATCCAGTGGGCCAAGCGGCGCAGCAGTTCCAGTTGCGGCCCGCCGCCCTCGTAGCCACGGCTCCATAGCCATGCGTGATCCGAGGCAAGTAGCGCAACGCGCCCTTCCTCAACTCGATCCAGCACCAGCAAGGGCCGCCCGTCGATGCCTTCCATAACCACATGCCCCTGCGGATCTGCCACATCAATCTGGCGCAGCCAGCGGCCCCAATCACCATTGCCGGGCAGGTCCACGGTGACAGGATGGCGTTTGCCCAGATCTGTGACTTGCGGCAGATAAGGATCTTCGAGCACGCGGGCCGTCGGTGTCGCCGGCAATACCGATCCCAGTGGTGACCGGAAAATGCTATCAGCACTGGCAAAATCAGGTCCAGCGGCCACCAGAACCGCCCCGCCTTGGCGGATGTAATTGGCGACGTTGTCGAGATAAAGCGCCGGCAGTATGCCGCGCCGCTTATACCGGTCAAAGATGATCAGATCAAAATCGTCGATCTTGTCCATGAACAATTCGCGGGTGGGAAAGGCGATCAGGGAAAGTTCATTCACCGGCACCCCGTCTTGTTTTTCTGGTGGGCGCAGGATGGTGAAATGCACCAGATCGACGGAGCTGTCCGACTTTAGCAGATTGCGCCATGTGCGCCCGCCGGGATGCGGCTCGCCGCTGACCAGCAGAACCCGCAACCGGTCGCGCACACCGTTGATCTGGATCAGGGCGGCATTGTTGCGGTCGGTCAGTTCACCCTCTGCTTGCGGTAGCGAAAACCGGATCACGTTGCGCCCGCCATGAGGCAAGGTCACAGGCAGGTCCAGATCCTGACCGATCGGCACCCGGAAACTCTGGGCCGGCTCGCCATCTATTGAGATGTCCAACACTGCCAATTCCTGTCCCGCGGGTGCCGCACCCAGATCGTCAATGCGCAAGGTGAGTGTCACGGGCTCACCAATAATCGCAAAGGCAGGCGCATTGCGCACGGTTAACCGGCGGTCCCAATCAGTGGATTGGCCAGACAGGATCAGATGCATCGGCGCGGGCAGGTCCACCGGCAAATCCGCATCGTGAATGCGCCCGTCGCTCAATGCGAGAATACCCGCCACCCGTGCAGAAGGTTCCTCGGCCAGGGCCTCCGCCAATGCGGTCATCAATTTGGTTCCGGTATCGCCCTCGCCATCGCCCACAGTGATGCGGCGCAACTCCGTGTTCGGGCGGGCCGCCACAGAGGCGGCCAGTGTTTCTTCCGCCCTTCGGGTTTGGCCTGCACGGGCGCCGAGTTTTTGGCTGGCGCTTTCATCCGAAACCAACAGCACAATGTCATTCAGCGGCGCGCGGTCCTCTTGTTGATAGGACGGACCCGCCAGCGCGCCCAACACAACCAAAGCCGCCAATGCCCGCAATGGCCAGCCGTTCAACCCCCGCAGGACCGCGAGGATGATCCCCACGAGGGCCACCATAATCACCATCAGCAACAGTGGCAGCGGGATCAACGGGTCAAAAACAAGTGTTGCGGTCATTGGCCCAACCGATCCAGCAAGGCAGGCACATGCACCTGATCCGATTTATAATTCCCGGTCAGCACATGCATGACCAGATTAACGCCGAAGCGATGGGCAAGCTCACGCTGGCGCTCCCCCGCGTAGCCGCGCCCGACTGGCAACAAGGGCGCACCATCACCGCGCACAGCCCATGCCGCCGCCCAGTCATTCCCGCCGATCACCACCGGCGTCACCCCGTCATTGAGGTTTCTAAATGGCATCCCTTCGATGCGTTCGGCATCGGGCGGCGCGGCCTCGACCCACACATCACGGCTGGAATGTCGGCCGGGGAAATCCTGCAGCAGATAAAAGGTCCGGGTCAGAACGTGATCCACGGGCAGCGGCTCCAGCGGTGGAATATCCAGCGGCGCGGCCAGTTCCCGCAGTTTCCGGCCATTCGGGCTGGCGGCGCCATAACGGGAAATATCTGCATCCCGCGTGTCGAAGAGGATCAAGCCGCCAGACCGCAGATATGCGTTCAGCTTGCCGTAGGCTTCGCTGGACGGGCGCGGCTGATCGGGGGTGATCGGCCAATATAGGATTGGGAAAAATGCCAGCTCGTCCACTTCCAGATCGACGGATGTGGGCGGTGCAGGCTCAACTGAGGTGCGGAAAAACAGGATATCTGACAACCCCTGCAAACCGGCAAAAGCAATGTCGTCCAGTTGCCTGTTCCCGGTGATTACATGGGCCAGCGACACGTCCACCGTTGCAGCAAGGGCAAAATCGTCGCCATTGTCCTGCGCCTCGGCCGAGGTGGTCCAGCCAAATGCCGGAAGCAGAAGGGCCATCGCCATCGCCGGTGCGTTTCGGCGCAAGAGGCGGCCGGACAGGGACAGGGTTGCCACCACATCGACCAATAACAGCAAGATCGAAAGGCTCAATAGCAGGCCCGCGATCGGCTGTTCCGGTGCAACGGCAAAGCCGCGCACGGGAACGCTGACAGGCCAGCTGGCTGGGGTCAAAGCACTGTCTTGAGTGAACACATTGCGGGCCAAGCGGCTGTCGCCGCTGCCGTAAACGCCCGGCCGCAGTGTTGGGCCAGCAGGGGCCGCGACCAGGTCCGCGCCGTCTACACCGGGCAGATTGCCCGCATCAAACAACGCACCATATCCATCCATCACCCGCAGCGGTGTCCATGTGGTACCGGCCAAATCCTTGGCCTTGGGTGCGGCAGAAGCTGACGACACCGCCAGCCGTTCCATCATTTCGACAAAGAGACCGGACAAAGGCAAGGTGGACCATTCCGCCGTGGCGGTGACGTGGAATAGGACGATCTGGCCCTGGCCCACGGTCTTGCGCGTGACCAAAGGTGTACCATCGCTGAGCGCGGCAATCACCCGATTGGCCAAGGATGGATCGGGTTGCGCCACGACCTGAGCGGTGACAACAACATCATCCGGAATGCGCAGTCCGAAAAACGGCGAGGTCTCGCGGAATGGGGCCAGTGCTTTGGGTTCTCCCCAACTCATCGCGCCGCCGACGCTGCGCCCGCCAGCCCGCAGGCGCACCGGCATAAGCGGATCTTCGTCAATGCGGCTGATGTCGCTGGCGGCGATGCGCGGCCCTGCAAAGCGGACCAACATACCCCCCTTGTTGATCCATTCCTGCAAAGGCTGGTTTTCGGCATCCGAGATGGTCGCAATGTCGGCCAGCACAATCACATCGGGGTTGGCGGGCAGAACATCGGTCAGCGTCCCATCAATCAAATCAGCTGTCGGCTGCAGCGCCTGTTCGATGTAATGCAGCGGCGACAGCAGTTGCAGCCCCTCTTGATCATTCCGCCCCCCGATCAAGGCCACCTCGCGGCGGCGCAGGGCGTCATCGACCAATGTGATCGCGCCTGCGGATCGCTGTCCGGCGATGGCAAAACCGGTGATGCGGGCACGCAATTCCGCGGGCAAGGAAAGCTCTGCTTCGGCAGTGGTCGCGCCGCTGTCAAATGTCGCCTCCGCCGTTGCCAGGATACGGGCATTGCCTGCCGGATCGCGTCCTTCGGCCTGCAAGACCACGGTTCTGTCTGGGCCGGCCAAGGCGCGGTGAACATTCAGTTTGACCACGCTGTCTTGATAGGTGGCAGGGGCGATGGCCAAGACGTTCGCTGCGGTCTGGAATACCTCGACAGCGCCCTTTGACTGCAAATCTGACAGAAGATCAGCCCGGCCCGGATAATCAAGCGCATCACTGAACCAGATCGTGTCAAAAGCGGGCAATTCTGTGATGATTGCGCGGGCTTTGCCTATGGCCGTGGGGGCAGGTTGCCATGCGGCAGGTGCAAATCCGGCAAGCCGGTTGCGCCAGACATCTGCTGATTGAAAGGACGGTTGATCGGGGCGGGTCAGGGTCAGAATCCCCACGGTGCGTTCGGCCCGGCCCGCACGAACAAGTTGCGCTTCGATGGCTTGGGCCTGTTGCTGCCAACGTGCTGCGCCAGCCCATGATTCGTCGAGTACAATCAGCAATGGGCCGGTCCCGGCGGCCTGATCCTCTTCGGGGTTCAGGACCGGTCCGGCCAACCCTAAAATGATCGCCGCCACAGCCAACATCCGCAGCAGCAAAAGCCACCACGGGGTGCGATCAGATACGGTTTCGTCGTCTTTCAACCCCAGCAGCAATGCGACACCCGGAAAGCGGCGCCGGATCGGTGCCGGCGGCACGGCCCGAAGAAGCAACCACAAGATCGGCAAGGCCAACAGCGCCGTTAAAATCCATGGAGAGGTAAATCCAATGCCGCCCAGAATGGTCATGTCGCCACACCCCGCCGCGCATCAAGCGCCCCATAGAGCCAAAGCAATGCAGATTGTGCAGAAGCATCCGTATGGTGCAGCCCGTATTGCCATCCGGTCAGGGCGCAAAGCTCCGACAACTCCTGCTTGCGGGCGGCGAGCCGCTCCAGATAGCGGGATTTAAGGTCATTTGCCTTGAGAGTTTCATGGCTCAATGTGCCGCCCATGCTTTCGAAAATAGTGCGGCCCGTGAAGGGGAAGGCCTCTTCGGAGGGATCGAGCACATGATACAAAATCCCGCGCACGCCGCGATCTGCCGCTTTGGTCAGCGCTAGTTTAACCGCTTCAAGATCGCCCATAAAATCAGAAATGAACACGGCCCGCGCATGAGGTATCATCGCGCGGTGTTCAGGGGGGCTGTAATCGGCAGGGTCGTCTTGCGTCAGCATCTCGGCAAGGCGCAGCACCTGCGGGTTGCCCCGGCGCGGCGGCAGGGCGGTGCCGGTCAGGCCCACGCGTTCACCGCCTCGGATCAGCAGAACACAGAGCGCCAGACCCAAAAGCCGGGCCCGATCTGCCTTGTCCGGCAAATCCTTGTTCGAGGCAAAGCGCATCGAGGCGCCCTGATCGACCCACAGCATCACCGATTGGGCAATCTGCCACTCGCGTTCGCGTACATATTCCTGATCGCCCATGGCCGATCTGCGGTGGTCAATCATCCGGCGACTGTCGCCGTGTTGCGCGGGTCTGTACTGCCAGAAATCGTCACCCAGGCCCGCGCGCCTGCGACCATGTGCGCCCAGCAGAACCGCGCCCGCCAAATGCTCCGCCCGCGCCAAAAGCGCCGGAAGCCGGGCGGCCTGTTCTTCGGCCTTGGCGCGGAGGGTGGTTTGCGGTGTCACGCGGCGGCCTTTGTCCCGCCAAGGGCTGCGGCCGTGTCGTCAATCAGCGCCTGCAAACTGTCACCCCGCGCCCGCGCGGCAAAATTCAGGGCCATGCGGTGGCTCAGCACCGGACGGGCCATTGCGGTCACGTCTTCGGCTGACGGGGCCAAACGACCTTCCAACAGTGCCCGTGCCCGCACGGCCAGCATAAGGGCTTGGGCGGCCCGTGGACCTGGACCCCAAGCGACGGTTTCCCGCACCTGGGCGCTTGCACTGCTTTCTTCGGGGCGGAAGGCACGGACCAGATCAAGGATCATCTCAACCACAGAATCGCCCACGGGCATCCGGCGGAGCAACCGCTGTGCCTCGATCAACTCGTCCGCAGTGAAAACTTGCGTCGATTGCGCCTCTGTCTCGCCCGTAGTGGCAATCAGGATATCGCGTTCGGTATCGCGGTCGGGGTATGCCACATCAATCTGCACCAGGAAACGGTCAAGCTGCGCCTCGGGCAGGGGGTAGGTGCCTTCTTGTTCGATCGGGTTCTGCGTTGCCAAAACGTGAAAAGGGTTGCCCAAGGAACGGTTCTGCCCGGCCACAGTCACGGTCTTTTCCTGCATCGCCTGCAACAACGCCGACTGCGTCCGCGGCGAGGCGCGGTTGATCTCGTCGGCCATCAAAAGCTGGCAAAACACCGGCCCTTCGATGAAGCGGAACGCTCGTGTGCCATCTTCGGCGGTGTCCAATACTTCGGAGCCAAGAATATCTGCGGGCATCAAGTCGGGAGTGAACTGCACGCGATTGCCATGCAGGCCCATCACGGTGCTGAGGGTCTCAACAAGCCGCGTCTTGCCCAATCCGGGCAAACCGATCAGCAGCCCGTGACCTCCGCAGAGCAGTGCGGTGAGGGTCAGATCCACAACCCGGTCCTGCCCGATGAAACGGTTGGTGATAGACGCTTTGGCCTCGGCCAGCTTGCCGCTCAACGCTTCAATTTGCGCCACCATATCTTCCGCTTCGGCCATGACAAATTCTCTCTCTGGTTTATATCGGTTAGTGTAAGTGTATCTCTCTGACAGGAAATGGCAAAAGCAATGAGCGGACAAAAAACCGTTACCCCCTCCGCAGAAGGCATCCTTGCCTCTGCAAAAGCCGCCAAAACCCGCGGATTGCCGCCGCTTGAGAAATGGAACCCCCCCTTCTGCGGGGATCTGGATATGCACATCCGGCGCGATGGGACTTGGTTTTATCAAGGGACACCGATTGGGCGGCCGGAATTGGTCAAATTGTTCTCAACGATTCTCTGGCGGGAAGAGGACAAGTATTACCTCGTCACACCGGTGGAAAAGGTCGGGATCACAGTCGAAGACGCGCCTTTTGTTGCCGTCGATTTTGAGGTTGAGGGGACAGGCAAGGATCAACAGCTGCGGTTTGTTACCAATCTGGAAGACGCAGCATTGGCCGGGCCGGACCATCCGATCCGCGTCGTGCGCGACCCAGAAACGGGGGAGCCGTCCCCCTATGTGTTGATCCGCCGGAATCTGGAGGCGCTGATTGATCGCAAAAGTTTTTATCGGCTTGTCGATATTGGCGCTCATCATGATGGCTGGTTCGGCCTTTGGTCAGGCGGGGAATTTTTTGGGATTATCCCGTCGGATGAATTGCCGGACGGGTCGTAAGGCGTCATGAAGTCAGCCGCGAACCTGAGCCTTCTGTGGCCGGAATTGCCCTATCAAGACCGGTTTGCCGCCGCCGCTGCTGCTGGGTTCAGAGCGGTGGAGGTTTTGTTTCCTTATGGGCCGGACACTGCCATCACCAAGGCTGCGTTGAAGGAGCAGAGGCTGGAACTCATCCTGCTCAATGCCCCGTCGCCGCTGTCAGACCCACGCGGGTTTGCAGCGCAGGTGGGCGGCGCGGCGGCGTTTCGCGCCGATATGCAGACGGCCTTTGACTGCGCCACCTCTCTTGGCGCGTCGTTTATTCATGTCATGACCGGTGAGGCCGCAGGTGACGCGGCGAAAGCCACGTTGATCGACAACCTGCGCTGGGCGGCAGATGCAGCACCCGACGGGATCACCCTGACGATTGAGCCGTTGAACCCGGTATCGATGCCTGGATACTTTCTGAATGACTACGCATTGGCTGCCGGTATTCTGGACGCGGTCGAGCGTCCCAATGTCGCACTGCAATACGACAGCTTTCATGCTCAGATGATCCACGGTGACGCGGTCCGGGTGTTTGAAACCTACCGTGATCTGATTGCCCATGTGCAGATCGGCGATGCGCCAGAGCGCAGTGGGCCGGGCACGGGTCTTGTCGATTTCGCATCGCTCTTCAATGCGTTGCGGGTGGCTGGCTATAAGGGTTGGATCAGTGGTGAGTATCATCCGGGTCGTCCCACAGAAAAAACACTAGACTGGATGACTGCCCTATGATCCCCGCACGATTTGCCCCTGTCCTGTTTGGATTTATCCTGTCCGGCCTCATGTCCTTGATGGTGTCAGGCATCGCGACTTATCGGGCATTTGGTTTTTCCGAGGCCTTTGTGCCCTCATGGATGGGCGCTTGGGGGACAAGCTGGTTGGTGGCCTTTCCCGCAGTGCTGATCGTGGCGCCCGTCACCCGGCGATTGGTGGCGGCACTGGTCTGCAAGCCCCAAGCCTAAGGGAAAAAGGTCGGCGCATCGCCTTCGGCCCATTTGGGATATTTGCCCATGATCGCGGCAAAACGGTCTGACCTGAGAAAACGCTCCAGCCATGCTTGAAGGTTTGGCCATGGCTGGGCGTCGAACCATGGCTTGTCGATGAATGCGAACTGCCGAACGAAGGGCAGAATCGCGAAATCGGCCAGCGTGGGGTGATCAAAGATCCACTGATCTATCACGGCATCCAGTTCCGTGAGGAACGCGGCCGCCTGATCGCGATGCGCCGAGGGCTCTTCATCAGGGTAGCGGGTCGCGTATTTTGTGCGATCCAGCGCATGTTTGAACGGCCCGTCCGCCCGTGCGACCCACTCATGTCCCGCGTTGGACATATTGAGCCATCCTTCCGGATCACGGCGGCGCAGCGCCCAGAGCATGATATCGAGGCTTTCGTCAATCACGCCCCCTTCGGTGACCATACAGGGCACCGTTCCGCTGGGTGATGCATCAAGAAAGGCGAGCGCCTTGTCCCGCAGGACAATCTCGCGCAGTTCCGTGGTGGTGCCGCTGACGGCCAACGCCAGACGCGCCCGCATGGCATAGGGACAACGTCGAAAGGAATAGAGGATCGGAGTCATGGGTATGGGTTAGCGGAAAAATGGAGGGGAGGCCATGGCGGCAGGTCCGATGTCAAGTGCAAAGCACGGCGGGCGGCGCCTCCCTAATGCGCCTCGGCCCAGTTCGCGCCTGTTCCCGCATCCACGGTCAGCTTCACATCCAGTTTCACCACCGGATCATTGGCGTTTTCCATAACCTCGCGTGCCGCGGCGATCAGGGTGTCCTCGGCCCCTTGCTCCACCTCAAACAGCAGTTCGTCATGCACCTGCAACAGCATCGTTGCGGGCAGATCGGCGATGGTGTCCGGCATCCGGATCATCGCGCGGCGGATCACATCGGCGGCGGTGCCTTGGATCGGCGCATTGATCGCGGCGCGGGCGGCAAAACCGGCATGCGGACCCTTGGCACCGATGTTGGGTGTGTGGATCTTGCGGCCAAACAGGGTTTGGACATAGCCGTGTTCTTTGGCAAACGCCTTGGTGTCATCCATGTAGGTGCGAATGCCGGGGAAGCGTTCGAAATAGCGGTCGATGAACCCCTGCGCCTCGGACCGGGGAATGCGCAGATTGCGGGCCAGACCAAAGCCGGAAATACCATAAATCACACCAAAGTTGATCGCCTTGGCGCGGCGGCGCACCTCTGGTGTCATCTCGTCCATCGGCACGTCAAACATCTCGGAGGCCGTCATCGCGTGAATGTCGTCACCACGGGCAAAAGCTTCCTTGAGGGCGGGAATATCCGCGATATGAGCCAGAATGCGCAATTCGATCTGGGAATAATCCAGAGCGACCAATGTCTTGCCTTCTTCGGCGACAAAGGCCTCGCGGATGCGGCGGCCTTCCTCCGTGCGGATTGGAATGTTCTGTAGGTTCGGATCGGTGGAGGCCAAACGCCCTGTCGATGCCCCCGCGATGGAATAAGACGTGTGCACGCGGCCCGTGTCCGGGTTGATGTGGGTTTGTAGTGCATCGGTATAGGTGGACTTCAACTTGCTGAGTTGTCGCCAGTCCAGAACCCGCGCAGGCAAGTCATGCTCGGTGGCGAGATCTTCGAGGACATCAACGCCGGTGGAATACTTGCCGTTCTTGCCCTTCTTGCCACCCTCGATACCCATTTCATCAAACAGGATCTCGCCAAGCTGCGCGGGGGAGCCAACGTTGAACTTACGGCCGACAATCTCGTAAATTTCGTCTTCCAGCCCTGCCATTTTCTGTGCAAAGGCGTTGGACATCCGGCTTAGCGTATCGCGGTCCACATTGATCCCGGACCGCTCCATCGCGGCCAGAACCGGCACCAATGGCCGTTCGAGCGTCTCATAGACTTTGGTCACTTCGGCGCGGTGCAACTGCGGTTTGAGGAACTGCCACAAACGCAGGGTAATATCGGCATCCTCTGCGGCGTATTTTACGGCCTCTTCCAATGGAACCTTGTCAAAGGTGATGGCGGATTTACCGGAGCCAAGCAATGGTTTGATCGGGATCGGCGTATGGCTCAGATACCGCTCTGAAAGGGTGTCCATCCCGTGATTGTGCAGACCCGCGTGCTGCGCGTAGGACATCAACATCGTGTCATCGAAAGGCGCAACAGTGATCCCGATCTGGGCAAAGATCTTGGCGTCATACTTCATGTTCTGCCCGATCTTGAGGATGCTCGGATCCTCCAACATCGGGGTCAACATCTGCAAAGCCTGTTCAACCGGCATTTGCCCTTCGGCCAGATCGTCTGAACCGAACAGATCATCACCGCCATGGGCCTTATGGATCAACGGGATATAGCAGGCCTTCCCCGGTTCCGTTGACAGCGAGATTCCGACCAGTTCGGCGGTCATCTCATTCAGGCCGGTGGTTTCCGTATCAACCGCGACATAGCCGACCTCGTAGATTGCATCGATCCACTTTTGCAGGGCATTCGCGTCTGCGACATGTTCGTATTTCGCCGCATCAAACGGCACGTCATCGGCTTGCGGCGCATCTGGCAGGGCGGGGGATGTCTCAGCAATCACCGGCGCTTCGCGGCCCAGAACCTCTGCCACACGCTTGGACAGGGTGCGGAACTCCATCTCGGCAAGGAACCCAAGCAGGAGATCTGCGTCCGGTTCGCGCACTTCGAGATCATCAAGGGTGAAATCCAGCGGCGTGTTTTCGTCCAGCAACACCAGCCGGCGGGACAGGCGGATCTGCTCGGCGTGATCAATCAAGGTCTGGCGGCGCTTGGGTTGTTTGATCTCTTCGGCGCGGGCAAGAAGGGTTTCAAGGTCGCCATACTCGTTGATCAACAGTGCAGCGGTCTTGATCCCGATCCCCGGCGCGCCGGGCACATTGTCAACCGAATCGCCCGCCAAAGCCTGCACATCGACAACTCTTTCGGGAAAGACGCCAAATTTCTCAAATACCCCATCGCGGTCGATGGTTTTGTTTTTCATCGCGTCGAGCATCTCAACGCCTTCCCCGACAAGCTGCATCAGATCCTTGTCAGAACTGATGATGGTGCAGCGCCCACCCGCCGCGCGGGCCTGAACGGCGAGCGTGGCGATGATGTCGTCCGCTTCGAATCCTTCCTTTTCTTTACAGGCGATGTTGAAGGCTTCGGTCGCAGTCCGGGTCAGCGGAATTTGCGGGCGCAGGTCTTCTGGCATCGCCTCGCGGTTGGCCTTGTAAAGATCATACATCTCGTTGCGGAAGGTATGACTGCCCTTGTCAAAAATCACTGCGGCATGGGTGGGTGCATCAGGCCCGGTGTTCCCTTCGACATAGCGGTGCAGCATGTTGCAAAATCCCGCGACCGCCCCGATGGGCAAGCCGTCAGATTTGCGCGTCAGCGGCGGCAGGGCGTGATAGGCGCGAAAGATAAAGGCAGAGCCGTCAATCAGATGCAGGTGGTGGCCTTTGCCAAATGTGCCGGACATGAATGGCTTCCTCTCGCAGGTTTATGTGTGACATGACGCATCGGGCGCTGCCTTTGGGCACGCGCCACTGTCGTCTGATCATGTCTAGAATACGCCGTGCGGCCCCCGCCGCAAGCGTGAGTCGGCCGGATTCAGACTTTGCCTTCAAAATCGCTGTGCACGAATTTGCAGTCGCAATAGCCACATTCGACATAGCCGGTGTCGCGCGGGATTTGCAGCCAGACACGCGGATGGCCAAGCCCCCCTTCGCCGCCGTCACAGGCAACGCGGTAGGTGTTCACGATCCGGGTTTCGGGCGCTTGCTGGCTCATGTCTTGCGGTCCTTGGCTCAGGGCTGAATGCTGATCTCTTATGCCCAATGCCGGGCGTCAGAACAAGACCCGCTGTCAGGCAAACCGGCAGCGGCAAAAAGCCTCGGGATGGATGCAGCGCCGCTGAAAATCCGCGCATCTGACAGCGCATGCAGGAAAATGGTTCACCCCGGCGCGTCCAAGGGGTAAAAGGCCACAAAACAAGGCGCAATCGGAGCAGTCCCAGCATGAGAACCCCAAAACCCGTGGTATTGTGCATCCTTGACGGATGGGGGCTCAGCGATGTGAAGGACGGCAATGCGCCGTTTTTGGCCAAAACACCCACCGTAGACCGGATCATGCGCGATTGCCCCAATGCGACCTTGATCACCCATGGGCCAGATGTTGGTCTGCCGCGCGGGCAAATGGGCAACTCCGAAGTGGGGCACACCAATATTGGGGCGGGCCGCGTGGTGGCCATGGATCTGGGGCAGATTGATCTGGCCATCGAGGAAGGCACCTTTGAACAAAACCAGCGGCTTGTGGACTTCATCGCCGCGATGACGGCCAGCGGCGGCACGGCGCATCTGATGGGCTTGGTGTCTGATGGCGGGGTGCATGGTCATCTGGCGCATATGATCGCGGCGGCAAAGGTGCTGGATGACGCGGGCGTGCCAGTTGTGATCCACGCCTTGACCGATGGCCGCGATGTCGCGCCGCGCTCTGCCAAAGGGTTTTTCGAAGCGCTTGAGGCGGCATTGCCGAAGGCGGTCAAGGTTGTGACTGTGACAGGCCGCTATTACGCGATGGACCGTGACAACCGTTGGGACCGTGTTGAGAAGGCGTTTGATGCCATTGCCCGTGGACAGGGATTGGCGGCTGATGATGCACAAAGCGCTGTCGATGCCGCCTATGCACGAGATGAGAATGACGAATTTGTGCAGGCCACGGTGATTGACGGCTACAAAGGGGCGCAAGACGGCGACGGATTTTTCTGCCTCAACTTCCGCGCCGATCGCGCGCGCGAAATCATGGCGGCTCTTGGCGATCCGGCGTTTGACGGATTTGATGCAGGCGAGCGCCCAAATTGGGCGGGCTTGATGGGCATGGCGGCCTATTCAGACCAACACACAACCTATATGACGACGGTCTATCCCAAGCCGGAGATCATCAACACTTTGGGCGCTTGGGTGGCGAAGCAAGGCTTGCGCCAATTCCGACTGGCCGAGACGGAAAAATATCCCCATGTGACATTCTTCCTGAACGGTGGTGAGGAAACGCCATCAACGGGCGAGGATCGTTTTATGCCAAAATCGCCTGACGTGGCGACCTACGACCTGATGCCGGAAATGTCATCGGCAGAGGTCACTGACCGTTTCGTCGCAGCGATTGAGGATGGCTATGATTTGATCGTCGTGAACTACGCCAACCCCGACATGGTGGGCCACACAGGCGATCTCGATGCGGCGATTGCGGCTTGCGAAGCGGTGGATGCTGGTCTGGCGCGGGTCTGCGCCGCGCTGGAAAAGGTGGGCGGTGCAATGGTGCTGACGGCGGATCACGGCAATTGCGAAATGATGATCGACCCCGAAACCGGTGGGGCGCACACCGCGCATACCCTCAACCCTGTCCCGGTGGCCCTGATTGGCGGGCCGGACGGGGCGCAGCTTGCAGATGGGCGGTTGGCCGATCTTGCGCCGACGCTGTTGCACCTGATGGCAATGGAGCAACCAGACGAAATGACGGGGGCATGCCTGATCTCATGATCCGCGCAGCATTCCTTTCACTGATGCTCTGGCCCATGGCCGGTCTGGCGCAAACCGATGCGGCGGATCAGGCGCGGGCGGCCTCTGCCGCATTGGAGGAGGCATCAGGCCTGCTTGACGATGCCGATGGCGCCCGCGACCGGGTCAAGGCGTTGACTGAAACGATACAGGCGTTTGAAACAGGTCTCGGTGCGATGCGCGAAGGACTGCGCCGTGTCGCGATCAAAGAGGCGGAGCTTTCGACCAAGCTCAACGCGCGTGATGGCGAGGTGGCGCAGCTTTTGGGGGTATTGCAAAGCATTGGCGGCAATCCCTCCCCTGTCACCTTGCTGCATCCTGGTGGACCAACTGGAACCGCGCGGGCCGGCATGTTGCTGGCCGAACTCACGCCGGCATTGAACCGCCGTGCGGACGGGCTGCGCCGCGATCTGGAGGATGTGCAAACCCTGCGTGCGCTACAAACCGATGCGGCAAAGCGGTTGCAGGATGGCTTGACCGAAGTCCAAGCCGCCCGCACCGCCCTGAACGAAGCGATGGCAAACCGCACCGACCTGCCTTTGCGCTTTACCGAAGATCCCGTGCGCACTGCGATCCTGATCGCGTCCACCGAGACGCTGGACGGGTTTGCCAGCGGCCTGTCCGAGATCGTCACCAATGAGGTCGCGCCAGCCCCGGCAAAACTGGACGGAATGGCAGGCGATCTGCCCTTGCCTGTGCAGGGCCTGGTGCTGCATGGCGCCGGTGATGTGGATGCGGCGGGGGTCAAACGCCCCGGTATCATCCTGGCCACTCGGCCACAGGCGATTGTGACGACGCCAACAGCTGCCACTGTCCGTTATACGGGGCCACTGCTGGAGCTGGGCAATGTCGTGATCCTTGAACCACAGGCCGATGTGTTGTTTGTGCTGGCCGGTCTGGACGTCGTTTATGCCAAAACCGGCGAGGTGATCGCGGCAGGCACCCCTCTTGGTCTCATGGGGGGTGGTCAGGCGGCGCAAGGCACGTCATCCTCACCCCTTCGTGAAGGCACTGGCACTGACCGCTCAGAAACGCTCTATATAGAAGTAAGACAAGACAACATTCCACAGGACCCCAGCGATTGGTTCCGAACCGACAAGGATGGATAAGAATGAAGAAGTTTGTGATGGCAGCCCTTGGCGGCACAGTGGCAGGTGTAATTGCAACCACCCAGATCGCCGCGCCTCTGCTGGCGCAAGAAAGCGCCAAGACCGAAAACGTCTATGAGCAGCTTGATCTGTTTGGTGACATTTTCGAACGCATTCGCGCCCAATATGTGGAAGACGTGGACAGCAGCGAGCTGATCGAAGCGGCAATAAACGGAATGCTGACCTCGCTTGATCCGCATTCCAGCTATCTGTCCCCCAAAGACGCGGCCAAGATGCGCGAACAGACCCGCGGCGAATTTGGCGGGCTGGGCATCGAGGTCACGCAAGAAGACGGCTTTGTCAAAGTGGTCTCGCCAATGGATGGCACGCCGGCCTTTGAGGCGGGCATCGAAGCAGGCGATTTTATTACACACGTAAATGGTGAAAGTCTCTTGGGTCTGGTTCTGGATGACGCAGTCGAGATGATGCGCGGGCCGGTCGGGTCCGAGATCGTGATCACCGTGGTGCGCGAAGGGGAACAAGAACCCTTTGACGTGTCCATCATCCGCGACACGATCCAACTGACCGCCGTACGCGCCCGCACCGAGGGCAACACAGCGGTGCTGCGTCTGACCACATTCAACGAACAAACCTACCCCAAGATGAAAGAAGGGCTTGAGGACCAGATCGAAGCGGCCGGCGGCATCGACGGGATCAATGGCATTGTGCTGGATCTGCGCAACAATCCGGGTGGTCTGCTGAATCAGGCAATCGCGGTGAGCGATGCTTTCCTCGAAGAGGGCGAAATCGTCAGCACCCGTGGCCGCACGTTGGAAGATGGCGACCGCGTCAATGCCACGCCGGGCGACCTGTCGATGGGCAAACCCATTGTGGTGTTGATCAATGGCGGCTCTGCCTCGGCCTCAGAGATTGTCGCAGGTGCGTTGCAAGACCACCGCCGCGCGATTGTCATCGGCACCAAGAGTTTCGGCAAAGGGTCGGTTCAGACGGTCATGCCTCTGCGCGGCAATGGCGCGATGCGCCTGACCACGGCGCGGTATTACACCCCCTCGGGCCGGTCTATTCAGGCGCTGGGTGTGTCACCTGACATCGTTGTGGCGCAACCTCCGGCCAAACCCGAAGAGGACGAGGCGGATACACCGGCTCGCAAGCGCCGGTCCGAAGCGGATCTGCGCGGCAGCCTGAACAATGACAGCCTGACCGACGACCAGATCAAACAGATCGAAGAAGATCGCGCCAAAGCGGAAAAAGCCGCCGAACTGCGCGAAGAGGATTATCAACTTGCCTATGCCATCGACATTCTCAAAGGTCTGTCGGCGCTGGGTCCGAAGAACTGATCTGACCCCCGCGACAACAAAAGCCCGCCATCATGGCGGGCTTTTTTGCTTTGGATGCAAAGCTAGAGTAAGGCCGCAAGACCCGTCGACAACGCTTCTGTCCTGGCCGTATCCCCGCCACCGATCAACAAATAGCCGATGCCGTTCTCAACCCAGCTTACCCCGGCCATGTCGAACATGACGGTTGTTTTTGGTCCGCGATCCGGTCCGCTCACCGACTTCAGGCAGAGCGCCATCGGGGTGCCGTCCTCTGCCAGATAGGCCATCTGCAACAGGGGAGATCCGTTCAGCCCCAGCATCTGGGCGCGTTTAAAATCCAAACCCGAAACAGACAATGCCTCACTCAGGTCCACGCCAAATGCCTCTTTGGCGCGGGCCAGAACCTGCGCTGTTTCGGCGGGCGGCTGAACAGCGTTCTCCAGCGTTTCAGTGACATAAAGCGCCTGATAGGAGGCTATGGTCGCAATCCATCCGGTGTTCGGGGCCGGACGCATGAAATTGGTAACCGCAACGCCAATCACAAAAGACGCGGCAATGGCCGACGCCACCCAAATGCCGCGCGATGGTGACGGGGCAGAGCCCGCCAGATGCGCTGGCAACGCAGGTGCATCCAGAACTGCAGGGTTCATCGACAGCTTCAGCAGCTTCATCGGAACCGCAAGATTGTCCAACCGCGCGGCAATCAGCGCGTCAGCCTTGGCCGCGGATTTGATCTGCGCCGCCTTTTGTTTGTCCAACTCGCCATCCAGATACGCGGTCAGTTCCTCGTCTGAAAATGATGTTCTGTTCTCGCTCATCTCAGGCTCTTTCATCCGGAAACTTCTGCGCGATGGATTTGCGGGCGGCGGCCAGACGGCTCATCACTGTGCCGATCGGGATCTCCAACATTTGTGCCGCATCTTTGTACGCATAGCCCTCTACGTAGACGAGCAAGACCGTCTCGCGTTGGCTTTCTGGCAGGTTCCTTATCGCGTTAAACACTTCACCGGTGAAAATATTCGCTTCGCTGCTGGCTGTGTTGGCGGTGAGCTCCACCTCTTCCACTGGGACCAGCCCATTGCCGCGTCGCACGGCCTCGCTGCGCAACTCATTCAGCCAGATCCGCCGGGTCAATGTGAACATCCACCTGTCCAGATGCGTGCCCGGCTCAAACTTGCCTGCATTTTCCAACGCTCGCGTGCAGGCCTTTTGTGCCAGATCATCCGCCGCTGCGCGGCTCCCGCTGAGCATCAGTGCAAACCGCCACAAACGCGGATAAAGGGAAGGAAGCCCCTCGCGCACAACACTTTGACTGTTTTTCTTGACGGACCAGCGGATGGCGGCGCCTCTTTGGCAATTACAAAATCAGCGGCGCGGCTTTGACATCAAAGCGCGGGCCATGCTGCGGATAGTACAATCAGGAATGGCATTTTTTCAAACTTAATAAAGCGGCGCCGGAAAGCTGTTCTAGGCGGTTTCAACACAATGGCGGCGGAAGGCGCTTTTGAGCATGTCCAATTCTGCACGCAGCAGGTCCATCTCGGCAAGGATGTCGTCCGACAGGACCTCGCCTGCGACCAGTGTCATATGGCCCAGTTTGCGATCCTGCGTGCCGTCCCGGATCAGCAACGTATGAACTCCGTCTGCGATCATTTCCTTGGGGATCGGAATGGACAGCATCCAGTGATCCGCCTTTGCATCATGGGCCAAGACAATATCCTGGATCTCGACATCCTGATGGGTCACGACAATCTGCGGCTGGGTGTCGCCTGCGCCGGTGATAATCCCCTGCCAGACCCCCTGCCGCATCTTGGTTTTGGTCAATTTCAACATTCTTGGTCCTCAAAGCTGGGCGCGGGGGCGGCGTGAGAAGGTCAGATCGCGCAACACCACCTGGTTCATTTGCGGTCCTTCAAAGATCAGATCCACCCATGCCCGTTCCACCCGTTTCTCGTTGATATTGGAATAGGCCAGATCAAACTCAACGCGGATGTTCTCTTCGCTCAGAGGCAATTCGCGCACAATCTGTTCGGTGTTGGGGCCGTGGCGAATATTCAACCGGGTGAAGATCTCCAGCGGTTTTTCCATTTCCACAATGGCATCCATGCGCAAAAGATGGGTCCGCTTGAGGCCGATCACGCCGTCATCGGGCAGGTCGATGACCAGCGACAAAAACGACCCGTCAAACTGAAAAACATCAAGACGCAGCCCATAAGGCGCCAGATCTTCCTCGCGCAAATTGCGCAACTGGCGCAGGGTCAGCTCCGAGAATTCACAATCATGGAACAGCGTCACCTCGCGGCCCAACATGGATTTGTTGGCAATCGCGGAATACCCCGGTGTCGGCAGCGGACCACGCCACAGTTCAGGCCGCCAGGCCCAGTCTGCGTTGTGCGGTTTGAAAAAATTTGTCGAGCCGATCATTGGCAAGGCCAGCCGGTCATCGGCGATATGGATCAGCCGATCGAGATGGGTCTTGAGCAGCCTTGCTTTGTTCCGTTGCCGCCGCAGTTGAGGCAGGTCGGTTTTCCGCGCACGCCGTGCAGCCCGCGCCCATCGCAATATGCTGCGCGAGAAAACCTTTCCGTCCAGAAAGTTGAAGCCGAGTTTGGACATACCTGTAAGCGCCCTGCATTTTTGCGCAGTGTATCCAGCCCAATGGTTTCATTCAAATGAATTGGGGACAATCTGGCGCTGTTTCAGGGCTCGTTTCCAGTCTGGAAACAATTAATCCGCGTTTCGCGCCCGCGATCCGGTAATCAAGGCTGACAAAAGCGCCCCGCCCTCGCCCGATACGGCGGCGCCGTTCTTTGGCCCATAGACTGCCAGACCGATCACATAACCCCCAATAAGGGCTGTGCCTCGCCATTGCTGGTCTGCCACATCTTGCGTGGGGGCAGTGCCAGTGGCGCGGAAAACCACGCTTTTGCTGTGCCGGGTTGTGTTGTGAACGTCCCTGAGCCCCATGGCCCGGGCGCTTTGGTCCGGTGTGGGCAAGGTGGTGCCGGGTGTGGTGGCCGAAATGCTTGCGGTGATGATACCAAGTGGCGCACCACGCGAACTGCTGGACTGCCCCAAAACATCGCAACGGGCCATGATCGCAAAACGCGCGGTCAGGTTCTTGGGATCGATGCAATAGCCCTTTGGTGCGACAAGCGTAAAGCCTTTGCCCATCATCTGGGCCTCGGTGACGGGCGCCGCTCTTGGCCCCGGTGTGGCCGCCGGCAGGTTCAGGCCGTCAAGAAATGATGCACCCTGTCCTGCCTCGCAACCCGCGAGGAGAGACAGGGCAACAATGGCTGCGGCTGGGCCTTTACAGGTCCATGTAGTCATGCGTTTCCGCCGCTGCGCCAGGATGTGTGACCGCGCCAAGATAGGTTGGGCCAACAAGCTGTGCGTATTTCCACAGCGCGCCGGAGGCATAGTTTGTCGGACGAGGGCCGGACCATTCCGCCTTGCGGCTGGCCAGCTCTTCGTCGGTCAGATCAACAGTGATCGACCCTTCAACCGCGTTGAGGGTGATCATATCGCCGTTCTTCAGCAGTCCAATCGGCCCGCCAAGCGCCGCCTCTGGGCCTACGTGACCCACACAGAACCCGCGCGTCGCGCCCGAGAAACGACCGTCAGTGATCAGGGCGACCTTCTTGCCCATGCCCTGACCGGACAAAGCCGCTGTGGTTGCCAGCATTTCGCGCATGCCGGGGCCGCCGCGTGGTCCTTCGTTGCGGATCACGAACACGTCTCCTTCCGAATAGGTGCGGTTCTGCACCGCTTCGAAAGCGTCCTGCTCGCATTCAAACACCAGGGCTGGGCCAGTGAACACAATGTCTTCGTCGGACATGCCAGCGATTTTCACGATTGCGCCTTCGGGGGCCAGGTTGCCCTTGAGGCCAACAACACCGCCTGTGGTGCTGATCGGATTTTCAACCGCGTGGATCACCTTGCCGTCCGCTTCACGCTCAATCTTGTCCAGCTCTTCACCCATGGAATAGCCTGTGGCGGTCATGCAGTCGGCATGGATCAGGCCAGCCTTGCGCAGCTCCTTCATCACAACCGGAACACCGCCCGCTTCAAAGAGGTCTTTTGCAACGTACGCGCCGCCCGGTTTCATATCTACGAAATGCGGCGTGTCGCGGAAAATTTCGCAAACATCGTCAAGGAAAAACTCGATCCCTGCCTCATGCGCCATGGCGGGCAGGTGCAAACCTGCGTTGGTGGAGCCGCCCGTGCAGGCCACAATACGCGCGGCGTTTTCAAACGCCTCACGGGTACAGATGTCACGCGCGCGGATGTTTTTCTCGATCAGGTTCATCACTGCCGCACCGGAAGCTACGGCATATTCGTCGCGGGACTTATAAGGGGCAGGCGCACCGGAAGAGTTGGGCAGCGCAAGGCCAATCGCCTCAGACACACAGGCCATGGTGTTGGCGGTGAACTGGCCGCCGCAAGCACCGGCAGAGGGGCAAGCGACCCGCTCAAGGATTTCAAGCTCGGCCTCGGTCATGGTGCCGCCCTGCCAGTTGCCAACGGCCTCGAACATATCCTGAACGGTCAGGTCACGATCCGCAAACGCCGCAGGCACATCCGCGCCCTCTGGTGCCTTGCCGGGCAGGATCGAACCGCCGTACATGAACACCGAAGGGACGTTCAGGCGGATCATTGCCATCATCATTCCGGGCAGGGATTTGTCACAACCGGCGAGACCCACCAAGGCATCGTAGCAGTGGCCGCGCATCGTGAGCTCAACCGTATCGGCAATCGCCTCGCGGGAGGCCAGCGAAGACCGCATGCCTTCATGGCCCATCGCGATACCATCCGTCACAGTGATGGTGGTGAATTCGCGGGGTGAACCCTGCTCCTGTTTCACGCCAATCTTCACGGCCTGTGCCTGACGGTTCAATGCGATGTTACAGGGGGCGGCCTCGTTCCAGCAGGTCGCAACGCCGACCAGCGGCTGGTGGATTTCCACGTCCGTCATGCCCATCGCATAGTAGTAGGACCGATGCGGCGCGCGTGCCGGGCCTTCGGTCACATGGCGGCTGGGCAGTTTGGATTTGTCAAAACGTTGGTTGGTGGACATGGCGAAGCTCCCGAAGATAGGCCTGAAATACTGGTTTGCTCTTGGTCTAGTCGTGCAATCGCGCTGCTGCAAGGCCAAGCGGCTATGTTGTAATACACACCAAGCGGCCTTAAATTTACAAAACCACAACAAAGGGCATGTCCACGCCCCACAGGCCCAGTGAAAGAGCGGTGCATGGAACCCAGCCTATTTTCCTTTATCTGGAAGTATTCCCGCCGCGAGCAATTGTTCTTATTGGCCTTTACGGTTTTCACCTTTCCGTTTCTTTATGCCACGCTGGAACTGCCCAAACGGATCATCAACGATGCCATCGGGGCCACCGGTAGCGTCGTCACCGTGTTCGATGTCGAAATGACGCAGGTGCAGTTTCTGTTTGGTCTGTGCTTTGCCTATCTCGGCTCCGTCTTGGTGCATGGCTTGCTGAAAATGCGGCTTAACACGATGAAGGGGATTCTGGCCGAACGGCTTTTGCGGCGTTTCCGGTTTCAGTTGGTCAGCCGCATGATGCGGTTTCCCCGCAGCTATTTTCAGAATACCAGCCAGGGCGAATTGGTCAGCATGGTGACATCTGAGGCCGAGCCGATGGGCGGGCTGATGGGTGACGCGGTGGCACAGCCGGTGTTTCAGGCGGGCCAGATGCTGATCATCGTGACCTTTCTTTTCATGCAATCCATCTGGTTCGGGCTTGCGGGCGTTGCCCTGATCCCCTTGCAAGCGTGGCTGATCCCGCTGTTGCAACGACAGATCAATCTGCTGAACAAGGAACGCATCGGCGAGGTGCGCCAGTTTGCCGCCGAGATCGGTGAAACGGCGGCAGGGATCACGGATCTGCGGACAAATGGCGGTTGGCGCTTCCGCTTGGCGCATTTCACCGACCGTTTGGGCCGTCTTTTCGATGTGCGCTTTCGCATCTACCAAAAGAAATTCTTTATGAAGTTCCTCAACAACTTCATCACCCAGCTGACACCATTCTTCTTTTACGCGGTTGGCGGCTACTTGGCGATCAAGGGGCAGATCACGGTTGGTGCCTTGGTTGCCGCACTGGCGGCCTACAAGGATCTGTCGAGCCCCTGGAAGGAGCTGCTGACTTACTACAACCAGACGCAGGACATGTCGCTGCGCTGGGACATCGTGACAGAGCGGTTCAATCCGTCAGGCGTGATTGACGAAGCGCTGTTTGAAGGCACCCCGAATGAAATCCCGCATCTGCGCGGCGAGATTGAACTGCGCAACGTTTCGGTGCGCAACTCAGATGGCAATATGATCCTTCAGGACATTTCGCTGAAATTGCCGCCGGGCAGTCAGGTTGCCATTCAGATGGAAAGCCAGGCAGAGCGGACGGCCCTGTCCGAGGTTCTGACCCGCGAAGTGATCCCGACTAGGGGCAAGATCACCATGGCCGGGCACGACCTCAGCGGGCTTCATCAGGCGGTTATTGCGGCGCGCATCGGTTACGCCCACGCGCAGCCCTATATTTTCAAGGGGAACATCGGGGACAATCTGTTGATGCCCCTGCGGACCAGCCCCAAGACGGTGTTGTGGGATCCTGCGCACAAGGACCGCCGCGGAATCGAGGCGCGCAGATCTGGCAACAGTCCCGATAGTACAGTGGCCGATTGGCTTGATCCCGAGCTGGCCGATCTGGGATCAGCAGATGAAATCAACCAATTCTGGCTTGAAATCACCGAGGCATTGGGCACCGCTGATTTGATCTTTCATCGCATGCTGAACTCGCGCATGGACCCGGAAAAATATCCCGAACTGGCACGGCGGATTGTCGATCTGCGCCAAGAGGTTGCGCAGCGGCTTAAGGAGGAGGGGCTGGACAAGGCCGTTCACCGCTTCGACCCCGAAAAGTTCAATCCGGCGGTGCCGCTGGGCGGCAACCTTATCTTTGCCGCGCCTGTGCGTGACATCAGCCAGCAAGGCCTTGTCGCCGAAAAATCCTTTTTGTCGATGTTTGTGGAACAGGGCTTGGCCGAGCAGGGCATCGCGATCTCGCAAACCTTGGTGGAAACGCTGCACCAGACCTTTGGGATGGACGGCACGGATCATCCGCTTTTTACCGCGCTGGGCATCGAAGAAGACCTTTACGAACAGCTTGTCGACATCGCCAACCGACGCCGTGACAGGGGTGACAATGCCTTGACCGGCGAAGAATTTGCGCTGTTGCTTACGGTGCCTTTTGCGTTGACTGCAGAGCAAATTGGCCCGTCTTTCCCTGAAAGCTTCAAGGAAGAAATCCTGACCATCCGCAAAACCAATGGTCCGTTCCTGCGGGAACAGGCGAAGGGGATGTTTGTACCGATTTCTCCTGAAAACTATCTGCCGCGTCTGACCATCTTGGAAAATCTGATCTATGGACGATTTTCCTCAATGGCGGGATTGCAGGCCGATAAGGTGCAAGAGGTCGTCGCGGACATTTTGCTGAAACACAATCTTAAACGGCAGGTTTCGGTCAATCTGTTTGATATTCCGACGGCGATCGGCGGTGCAAACTTGCCTGCGGCCTTTCAAGAACGTGCCGCCTTTGGTCGGGCGGCGATCAAACGTCCCGATGTGATGGTGTTTAACCAGACCATGGGCGGACAGGAACAGGCCAACCATGCCCAGATCCGCAACCGATTGCATGATCTCCTGCCCAATACGACGTTGATCTTTATTCAGGACAGTTTCCCAAATCCCGAAGAATTCGATGTCTATGTCGAGATCCGTGATGGCCGGTTGGATGGGGCAGGTCAGGATGAAGACGACCCCGATGTCAGCGACGATCTGCGCCGTAAGCTCAGGATCATTTCGCGTAACGAATTGTTCGGCAGCCTCAGCCCGCGCAATCGGCGTTTGCTGGCCTTTGCCGCGCAATGGTACAGCGCTGAGCCGGGCGAGCGGATTTTCAGTCAGGGCGAACGCCCTGATGCGGCCTATCTTTGCCTGTCCGGCAAAGCCGAGATGAGCTGGACCGATGGCGACGGTCAGGCACATCACATCTCCTTTGTGGAGCCGGGGCGATTGATCGGGGATTTGTCGATCATTCAGAACGAGCCGCGCCAGCTTGATCTGGATGCAGTGGAGGCTGTGCAATTCCTGCGGATCGGGGCCGAACAATTCCGCGCGGTCGTTGAAAGTGATCGCACCGTGCTGCTCAAACTTCTTGAAACTGTGGCGGGCCATTTGACCGAACTTGCCGATATCCTGCGCGAGGCGCGGGTACAGATGCCGCAAGGAATGCTGCGCCTTGAAGAAAGCCTCGAGACAGCTGATAAGCCCGCGGAATGAAGCAGCAACCCGCCTATCTTCTGCATGAAGTATTCATTGCACCCGCCCGCAAGAAACCGGCGCTTTGGCGGTTTCTGGCCGGTCTGACCCTGGCTGTTGTCGGCTATGTCGCACTGAACCAGATGTTCTTTCAACTGGTGTATGGGCTGGCCGGAGACGGGGCTTATGCCCTTTATAACGAGCTGGCAGACGGCACCTCACCGCGGGCCATGCTGCTGCTGCTTTTCAGCTTTGGATTTATGGCCATGGCGGTTGGTATCTCCGTCCGGCTGCTGCACAGTCGGTCCATGTTGACCCTGTTTGGGCCGCTGGGTTTGGCGCTGTCCGATTTTCGCGCCGTCAGCATAGCCATGATCGCCTTGGGCGTTTTTCTCGCCATTTTGCCGCCGTGGGATATGGGCGGCTCGCTTACGGAAAATGTGCCCTTTGGGCATTGGATGGTTTTGTTGCCTTTCTCGCTTTTGGGAGTGCTGGTACAGGTCGGCGCCGAAGAACTGGTGTTTCGCGGCTATATCCAGCAACAATTGGCGGCGCGGTTCCGCTCGCCCTGGATCTGGATGGTTTTGCCATCCTTGCTGTTTGCGGCGGGGCACTACCTGCCGGATTCTGCCGGTGACAACGCCCTGTTTATAGCCCTTTGGGCGGGGGTTTTCGGGATGTTGATGGCTGATCTGACGGCACGGTCCGGATCATTGGGGCCGGCCATCGCGGTGCATTTGTGGAACAACGTCACTGCAATCCTCATTGTGTCATTGCCCGATGACCTTTCCGGGTTGGCGCTGTATCATTCCCCCTTCGGGATGGCCGATGCTGCCGCAGTGCGGGCATGGCTTCCTGTGGATTTTGCGCTGATGTTTGTCTCATGGCTGGCAGCAAGGGTTGCGATACGCCGCTGATTGCAATTTGTGCAGCAGGGTCTTATTTGGAAAACAGTTTTGCCATCAGGGGCTATGTATGAACTGGATCACGAACTACGTCCGGCCACGGATCAACTCGATCTTCTCGCGCCGCGAAACGCCGGACAATCTGTGGACCAAGTGCAATGAATGCGGCACCATGCTGTTTCATCGCGAGGTGTCTGATAACCTGAATGTCTGTACCAATTGCGGACATCACATGGCGATCTCGCCACGTGAGCGGTTCAAGGCTTTGTTTGACGGCGGTATCTTTTCAGAGATCAAGGTACCTGCGCCGACGCCGGACCCCCTGCATTTCAAAGACCAAAAGAAATATCCGGACCGTATGAAAGCGGCGCAAAAGCAAACAGGCGAAGCCGAAGCCATGCTGGTCGCGCATGGTGAGATGGGGCGCACACCGATTGTTGCCGCCGCACAGGACTTTAGCTTTATGGGCGGGTCTATGGGCATGTATGTCGGCAATGCGATTATTGCCGCTGCCGAAGAAGCCGTGAAACTCAAACGCCCGCTGATCCTGTTCTCCGCTGCGGGCGGCGCACGGATGCAAGAGGGCATCTTGTCGTTGATGCAAATGCCGCGCACCACGGTTGCGGTTCAGATGCTCAAAGAGGCGGGTCTGCCCTATATCGTCGTGTTGACCCACCCCACCACGGGCGGTGTTACGGCCAGCTATGCGATGCTGGGTGATGTGCATATCGCCGAACCCAACGCGCTGATCTGCTTTGCCGGGCCGCGCGTGATCGAACAAACCATCGGTGAAAAATTGCCCGATGGCTTCCAGCGGGCCGAATACCTCCTGGATCACGGGATGCTGGACCGTGTGACGCCCCGCACCGAAATGCGCGACGAGCTGATCACGATTACCCGGATGTTGCTTGGCCTGTCACCTGCCGTACGCGGCGATCTGCCCGCACCCGAAGTTGTGGAAGACGGGAAAAGCGGCGACACCGCCAAAACTGACCCAAAACCTGCTGATCCCAAGAAATGAGCGCGGCCACATCTGACGCCATCCTAGACCGGATGATGGCGCTGCATCCCAAGATCATCGACCTCACGCTGGATCGGCTGTGGCGGTTGTTGGATGCGCTGGGCAATCCGCAAAACGATCTGCCGCCCGTGATCCATATTGCAGGTACCAATGGCAAGGGGTCCACCCAAGCGATGATCCGCGCCGGGCTTGAGGGGATGGGCAAGACCGTGCACGCCTATACCTCCCCCCACTTGGCGCGGTTTCACGAACGTATTCGACTGGCGGGGGAGCTGATTTCAGAAGAAGCGCTCACGGCGGTGCTGGATGAATGTTACGCCGCCAACAACGGCGAGAATATCACCTATTTCGAGATCACGACTGCTGCTGCGATGCTCGCGTTTTCGCGGACCAAGGCGGATTATACCCTGCTTGAAGTGGGGCTGGGCGGACGGCTCGATGCCACCAATGTCATCGACACTCCGGCGCTCACCATCATCACGCCTGTCTCGGTGGATCATCAGCAGTTTCTGGGTGAAACACTGGCAGAGATCGCAGGCGAAAAGGCCGGTATCATCAAGCGGCGCGTGCCTTGCATCATTGGCCCGCAAGACGATGCCGGGCTTGAGGTGATGGAGCAAGTCGCGGCCCGCAACATGGCACCGGTGCTGGCCTATGGGCAACATTGGCACGTCGGAACCGAAGCAGGCCGCCTTGTCTATCAGGATGAAAACGGGTTGCTGGATCTGCCCTTGCCAAACCTGCCGGGCGCGCATCAGGTGCAAAACGCCGGCGCGGCACTGGCCGCATTGCGCCATCTTGGCGCGGATGAGGCAGCCTGCGAGGCCGCAGTGACCAAAGCGTTCTGGCCTGCGCGGATGCAACGCCTCAAAGGTGGCCCGCTGATCGAGATTGCCGGTGATGCAGAGCTATGGTTGGATGGTGGGCACAATCCCGCAGCAGGCGAGGCCATCGCATCGGTCCTGTCAGAGCGCGGCGCACGGTCCACCCATCTGATTTGCGGGATGTTGAACACAAAAGACATCGGCGGCTATCTGCGGCCATTGGCGGCCCACGCCAAAAGCCTGCATGCGGTTTCCATTCCCGGCGAAAGCGCCACCCTTGCGGCCTCTGAAACCGCCGCTGCGGCGCGGGCCGAGGGGATGGTAGCCTTTGAGGCAGAAAGCGTTGCACAGGCACTCGCAGACATCGTTGCCAAAGATCCACACGCCCGTGTTTTGATCTGCGGGTCGCTTTATCTGGCTGGTGCGATCTTGCGCGAAAACCACTAGATGTAGGCTCTTTGTAACTAATCTCTGCACATAAACGAAATTTTAGTGTATACTGGCTCTAATTCAGGCGTGGCTTGACCACAAAAAACTGAATGCTGTGGAGGGCGAGCAAGATGAGTTATCAAGAAAATGTCGGGCGGACTCCGTCCGCTGAAATGGATGATCGCACAGTGTCACAAATGGTCTTTGTGGCGGTTGGTCTGGCGATTGTGGTGGGCGGACTTTGGCTGCTTTATCAAGGCAATGCACCCTATCATCCAGATGTCCCGATGACTGACAGCGAAACCTATTTGGCGATCGAATCCTGATCAGCCCAATCTTCGGATTGCATCTCGCGCAGCCGTGAGGCTGTGCGCTCAAACTCGAATGTGCCTTCCCCCTCAACATAGAGCATTTCGGGAGAGGCGGCAGCAGAACAAATCAATCGGACATGCGCCTCGTAGAGGGCATCAATCAGAGTAACAAAACGCTTTGCCTCGTTAAAGTTGGAGCGGCCCAGCTGTGGAATGTTGTCCAGAAGCAACACCCGCGTGGCTTCCGCCAATGCCAGATAATCCGCTGGGCCAAGCGGCCTGCCGCAGAGCTCATGGAAACGTGCCCGCGCCATCCCGTTGCGGAACTGTGGTATCTCCACTTCTCGGCCCTTGACGTGCAAAACCATGGGCGTGCCGGCACCGCCCGCAAGATCATCCCAAACCGCATCCATGGCGGCCCGGCTTTCTGCGTTCACGGGGGTGAAATAAACCTGACTGCCCGCCAGGCGGTCTTGCCGGTAATCGGTGGGGCTGATCAGTTCATGCACCACCATTCGGTCTTTGATCAGTTCGATGAAGGGTACAAACAGATTTCGGTTCAATCCGTCTTTGTACAGATCATCAGGCAGCCGGTTTGAGGTGGTCACCACAACAACCCCCGCCGCAAAAAGCGCCTCAAACAGCCGCCCGACAATCATCGCATCGGTGATATCGGTGATCTGCATCTCGTCAAACGCCAGCAGCCGAACAGAGCTGGCCACATCCGCAGCCACCGGCGCGATGGCATCGTCCACACCGGTTTTACGGGCCTCATGCATGGCCGCGTGAATCTCCTGCATGAACGCGTGAAAATGCACTCGCCGGGCCGGAATATCATCCAGATGATCGACAAACATATCCATCAACATGGATTTGCCGCGCCCTACACCGCCCCAAAGATAAAGCCCCTTGGGCGGTTCTGGCGCTTTGCGGAACAGACCTTTTTTCACAGGTTGCATCAACGCATCGCGGATGCGGTCAAACTCCGGCAAAACGGCTTCCTGGGCCGGATCGGGCCGCAAGCTGCCTTCGGCAATCATCCGGTCATAGGTTTCGCGCAAGCTGGTCATACCACAGGCTTATCGCCCCGGTGGGAGATTGAAAAGTGCTCTGACCTTACGAAGGCTTGATGATCCCATCTGTGTCCCAAGGTTGCGCGGCATCAGCATAGATGGACTTCTCCGGCGCGTAATGGGCCGGATCATCCAGCGAGGATGCGTGCACGTAGACCCTGTCACTCATACGCGTGCTGCGCCGGGTCAATTGCGATCCGCAATTGGGGCAAAACCCGCTGTAGGTCGGTTGCCCTGACCCGCCCTGCATTTCAAAAACTTTGCAGGTCTTGCTGATCGAGAAGGTGTCAATTTCAAGTGGCAGCATTTCAGAATGCCCGGAACCAGTCAGCTTCTGGCAATCGCGGCAATGGCACCGAAACGTCGCCGCGCTGTGCCGGGTGCCCTCATAACGGACATGCCCACATTTGCATCCGCCAACCACACGCTGTGCCATGATGTCTCCTCTCTTGCGAAAGTCTAAGTCAAATTCGGCTCGATGTCAGCTTGCTGGATGAAAGCCAAGGCATTGTCGCCGACAGGACACAATTGTTGACCATGGTTTTGGCATTCATCAATCCCCCTTCGCGCGCCATCACAATGCTTGATTTGACCCTGCGCGATCTGTGCGTAATCTGGCCGGACGCCCCCCCGCATCGGAGCCATCATGCAAGAACGTTCCCCTTTGTTTACGCCCGTCCTGATCGTGGGCTGTGTGATCATCATGGTCAGTTTCGCGGTGCGGGCCTCCTTTGGTGTTTTTCAGATCCCGATTGCTGAAGAATTTGGCTGGTTGAGGGCGGAATTCTCACTGGCTATCGCGATCCAGAACCTTGCTTGGGGCATTGGGCAGCCGATCTTTGGTGCATTGGCGGAAAAGATCGGCGACCGGCGGGCCATCATTATCGGCGCGATTGTCTATGCTGCCGGTCTTTTGCTTTCGGCCAACTCCGTCACTCCGCTTGAGCATCAAGCCTACGCTTGGCTGGTGGGATTCGGGATTGCAGGCACCGGCTTTGGTGTGATTCTTGCGGTTGTTGGTCGGGCCTCATCGGATGAAAACCGGTCAATGTCTCTTGCCATTGTCACGGCGGCGGGAAGTGGCGGTCAGATTTTCGGGGCACCGATTGCCGAATGGATGCTGGGTTTCATGAGCTGGCAAGGTGTGTTTGTCGTGTTCGCGGTGGCCGTCATGGCGATGATCCTGACCTTGCCGATGATGCGGGCACCCGCGCTTGCGACAAAGGCGGAGCTGGAAGAAAGCCTTGGGCAAATCCTGATCAAGGCGGCCCGAGATCCGTCCTATACAATGATCTTTCTGGGGTTCTTTTCCTGCGGCTACCAGCTTGGGTTTATCACGGCCCATTTCCCCGCCTTTGTGACTGAGCTGTGCGGTCCCATCCTTGCGGGTGGGGTTCTGCATAGCGTTGGGATAACCACCACCTCGGCACTGGGGGCGGTGGCGATTTCCCTGATCGGACTGGCCAATATCGTCGGAACGCTGACCGCCGGTTGGGCGGGTAAGCGGTATTCCAAGAAGTATCTGCTGGCCGGTATTTATGTCGGTCGTACCATCATCGCCGCGCTGTTCATCATGTTCCCGATCACGCCGATTTCGGTCATTCTGTTTTCGGTCGGGATGGGTTCGTTGTGGCTGGCCACGGTGCCACTGACCTCGGGGCTGGTCGCGCATATCTATGGGCTGCGTTACATGGGCACGCTTTATGGCATCGTCTTTTTCAGCCACCAATTGGGCAGTTTCCTTGGCGTCTGGCTGGGCGGGCGGATGTATGATGCCTTTGGCAGCTACACTGCCGTTTGGTGGATCGGCGTTGGCGTCGGCGCATTCAGCGCCATTGTGCATCTGCCGATCCGTGAACGTCGCCTCGAAGGGTTGGTGACAGCCTAACGGCTGCGCCAACGGTCCAGAATATAGCGGCTGGTCATCAAATCCAGATGCGCCCCGCCGCCGTTCTTGAACAGGGTGATTTCGTCATCCGACGAACGGTTGAAGTTACCCGGATCGTAGTAATCAGCGATCAAATGTTCGCGGGCAATCACACCTGATTCAAGCGGGATGTTGATCTCTCCGATGTGACCTATCGTGGTGTCAAAACTGTCCACAAAAACCCGCGCACGGATGATCGCGTCATCATCCACCTCACGCATATCGGGGCGGTAGGCGCCAATCAGGTCAACATGCTGCCCCGGTTGCAGCCAATCGCCCTTGATCAGCGGATCGGTGGACATGGTGGCGCTGGTGATGATGTCCGCAACCCCCACCGCGGCTTGCAGATCCGTGGCAACGCGCAAGCCCGGAGTTTCAGCAGCCATTTTTTCAGCGTTGCCGGCGCTGCGGTTCCAGACGGTAAACTGCGCATCAGGAAACACCGCACGATATGCGGCATGCAGGGCGCGGCCCTGATTGCCTGCACCGACGATCAGGATGTTCTTGCTGTCTGGTCGGGCCAGTCGCCGCGCGGCAAGCAAGCTATCACCGGCGGTTTTCCATTTGGTCACAAGATGAAAGTCAACAATTGCCTCAAGCATGCCGTTCGCATCAGCGTATAGGTTCAGCCCGCCATTGATCATCGGGTTGCCTTTGGCCGGATTGCCCGGAAAAACCGTGGCGGATTTGACTGCAATCCCCAGACCGTCGATCCATGCAGCCCTGCTGAGCAAGGTGTCATCACCCCGATAGAGAAAGGTATCACCGATCTCGGCCTTGGGCAGGGTGTGACCGGCAGCCAATGCGTCCGTCAGGCCGATCCAGTCCAGCACCGCCTCGCCCGCGTCAAAAGGGATAAAGGGAATGTCAGTCATTTTGCGTCCTCTTGGGTCAAAAGCCCCGCCATCACCAGCCGATTGGCCCAGCCTTCCGGTCCGGTGAAATGGTGGGTTTGCCAGCCGCGTGCTGCGGCAGCGTTGATATTGTCGATCCGGTCATCGGTGAACAAAAGCGCCTTTGGATCAACGCCGCTGCGATCCTCAAGCGCGGCATAGATGCCCGCATCCGGCTTGATGACCCCCAAATGACCCGAGATATAATCCCCGTCGAATTGCCGGAGAAAGGGGTAGTGCTCTGCCGCCAGATCATAGGTCTGAATGCCGAAGTTGGTAAGGGAGAACACTGGAACATTGGCGCGTTGCAGAGCCTGCATCAGGCGCACGGAATGGTCGATCACGGGGGCGGCGATGTCGATCCAGCGGTCGTGCCAGAGCTGGATCTCTGCACGCCAATGCGGATAGATCTCAGCGGTGTCATAGATCACATCACGGAACGTCTCGCCGCGATCAATACGGTCGTTCATGCCGTGCAGATCAACCTCTGCAAACATCGCGCGGCGGCGGGCTTCGCCTATCTGCGCGTCAAAAAACCGCTCTGGCAGCCATTCGATCAGAACATTGCCGATGTCAAAAACCACGGCTTGGGGTGTCATTTGTCTGCCCTCCCGGCATTGGAAACTTTCAATGTCTCCATCCGTTTACCTTGACGGAAAACGCTCATAACCGCGCTGCTGCACGCAGCTCCCGCTCCAGCGCATCCAGAAATCGGGAACGGTCGGCTTTGGTGAACCCTTTGCCGCCGCCTTGCCTGAATGGATCAGCGGCCCGCAGATCCGCCATCAAGTCTCGGGTTGCAAGAACGTTGCCGATATTGGCCGCCGTCAATGCCTCGCCATTGTGTTTGAGCACTTTGGCGCCCGCCTCCACACATTTGGCGGCAAGGGGGATATCGCCTGTGACCACCACATCGCCGGCGCCGGCCCGATCCGCAATCCACATATCCGCAACGTCCGGGCCGTCCGGCACGATTACGGTCTCCACCAGCGGGTTTTGCGAGGGCCGCAATCCGCCGTTGGACACCACGAACATCCTTACCTTGTGACGGGTTGCGACCCGTTCTGCCTCCGCTTTGACGGGGCAGGCGTCGGCGTCAATATAGAGCGCGGTCAATGGCCTCAGACCCCATAAAGCGCATCGGCGTGAAAGGCGATGTGATCTTCCATGAAGGTCGAGACAAAGAAGTAGCTGTGGTCATAGCCCGGCTGCATCCGGAACGTGGCTTGCTGTCGCTTGGCGGCAATCGCGGCGGCCAGTGCCTCGGGCTTGAGCAGGTCCAGAAACTGATCCGATGCGCCTTGGTCAATCAGGATAGGCCCGTCAAAGCCGTTCTCCTGCATCAGCAAGGTCGCGTCGTGTTTGGCCCAAGCCGCGTCATCCTCGCCCAGATAGGCGGTCAATTGTTTGCGGCCCCAATCGCTTGCGGTTGGGTTGGCAATCGGCGCAAAGGCCGAGACAGACGCAAACCGCCCCGGCAGGTTCATCGCCAATGTCAGCGCCCCATGGCCACCCATCGAATGGCCGGTGATGCCCTGCCGCGTCAGGTCAATGGCAAAATTCGCGCCGATCAATGCGGGCAATTCTTCTGCGATATAATCCCACATCTGAAAATGTGTCTGCCAGGGGCCTTGGGTGGCGTTGACATAAAACCCGGCCCCCTTTCCCAGATCATAGGCTTCGTCGTCGGCGACATCGTCACCGCGCGGAGAAGTATCAGGAAACACCAGCGCGATCCCGTGTTCGGCAGCCCATGATTGCGCACCTGCCTTGGTCATCGCGTTTTCATGTGTGCAGGTCAGGCCCGACAAGTACCACAGCACCGGCACCGGCCCATCGCGGGCCTCTTCTGGCAAGAACAACCCAAAGGTCATTTCGCAATTACATGCCTCTGAACTGTGGGAATAGACACCTTGCGTGCCACCAAAACAGGCATTTTCAGAAATGGTTTTCATCGTCGGATCCTTTTGTCATGTCCGCCGCGCCGGGCCGGACCTTGCAACAGTCAGTACTGGAAAGATCAGCCCCCTGTCACCCCCGCGATCACAAGGCTGACGGTGACAATGCTGAGGGCTGTGGAAAATAGAATGGCGGTGGAAACGCGTACCGGGGCTACGCCATAATGCTGGGCGAGGATAAACACATTGCCCGCCACGGGCAGGGCGGAAACTGCAATGATCACGCCAGCCTTGAACGGGTCCACATCGAATATGTAAAGCGCGGCAATACCAACCAGCAACGGATGCAACACCAGTTTGCAAAAGCTGAGCCAGCCTGCCACTTCGATCCGTTCCGCCGATTTAAAGGCGAGCGACGCGCCGATGGCAAACAAGGCGCCGGGGGTGGCGGCGCCGCCCAGGATGGCCAGAAAATCATTGATCGGATCAGGGATCGGAAGTGCGAAACCGGCACAGACAAACCCAAGCGAGATCGCCACAATCATTGGATTGCGCACCAGACCCAGGGCAATAGACCGGATCATGCGCAGGCTGATCTGGCCGTCCCGCGCACCGGTGATCAAAATCACAATAAGGCTGGAGAACACGATCAGATCTACCGCCAGCGCCAACAGAACCGGACCAATCGCCTCCGCACCCAGCAGCAGGGTCAACATTGGAACGCCCAGAAACCCGGTATTTCCGATGGCGGCGCATTGCGCTTCAATCGCGGTAGTCGGCACGTCCAAACCGCGCAGAAAGCCGACGATGGTCGCGATCCCGTAAACAAACGCCGTACCCCACAGATAGGCCGCGATCAAACGCCCGTCCCAGACCTCGGCCAGCGACAGGTTTGCCGAAAACCGGAACAACATGGCCGAGAGGGCAAAGTAGAATACAAATTTGGTGAGGTAGGCGGTCGCTTCTTCACTGAAAAAGCGGGTGCGCCCGGCCCAGTATCCCAGACCGATCAGCAAAAAGAACGGCAAGGTCTTGAAAAAGATCGCCAGCATAGCCTTGGGTAACCAGCCGGAGGGTCGGGCGCAAGGTGCCTCTGCGGCCCGTCAGCCCGATCCGATCAGAACACCCGCAGCGAAGACGAGCGCACCGCCCAGCACGACCTGCATGGCGGCACGGAAGAACGGCGTTTCCATGTATTTGTTCTGAATCCAGGCAATCGCCCATAACTCGATAAAGACGACGACAAAGGCAGTGATCGTGGCGGTCCAGAAATCCGGGATCAGATAGGGCAGGGCATGGCCCAATCCCCCGACCGTGGTCATGATCCCTGAGGCAAAGCCGCGCTTCCACGGCGATCCCCGCCCCGACAGCTCCCCGTCATCAGAGGCCGCCTCGGTAAAGCCCATGGAAATCCCGGCCCCGACGGAGGCCGCCAATCCCACCAGAAAGGTTGTCCATGTGTCTTGCGTGGCAAAGGCGGTGGCGAAAATGGGCGCGAGGGTCGAGACAGACCCATCCATCAGCCCCGCCAACCCCGGCTGTACCCATGTCAGGATAAATTGCCGATGCGCACGGCCGTCCTCTTCTGTCTGGGCATCGCCGGACAAATGGGTCTCGGTAAGCCCTGCCGCCGTCGATTGATGCCCAGCCTCAGCTGCGGCCAGATCGCCCAAGAGTTTCCGTGTAGCTGTGTCAGATGTCCGTGCGGCTGCTGCCAGGTAAAAGGCCTCTGCGTCCCGTTCCATGGCGGCGGCTTCTTCGCGGATGCGTTCAAGCCCGAGGTTTTCGACCAGCCAGACCGGACGGCGGGCGTAGTAGCCCGACACATGCTCGCGCCGGATCAGCGGAATGGTGGACCCAAACCGCGCCTCGTGAAGATCAATCAACCGTTTGCGGTGCGTGTCTTCTTCGCTGGCCATGCCATCAAACACGGCGGCGGTGTCGGGAAAATCTTCACGCAGATTTTCTGCATATCCACGGTAAATCCGTGCATCATCTTCCTCAGAGGAAATGGCAAGCGCCAGAATCTCTTGTTCAGTCAAATCCTTGAAACGTTTACGGGCGAGCGAGAAGCGCATGGCAGTATCCTCTAGCGGTTTAGAATGATTCTAATACTTGCGGGCAACAGGAACAACCGACTTTGCGTGACGGAAAGGGATTTATTCCTTGGAACTAAACAAAACGGTTTATATTCTCATATTCAACATTCTGGAGTTTCCATGACAGCACTCGCACAGCAGATTCGCAAAGGCCGTAAGTTCGATCAGGTTCTTGCCGGTGCCCGCGAGGTGTTTATGGCTGACGGCTTTGAAGGGGCCAGCGTGGATGAAATCGCCCGCGTTGCTGCCGTATCCAAAGCCACCCTCTATAGTTATTTCCCCGACAAACGTCTGCTTTTCCTCGAAGTGGCCAATGCCGAATGTTGCCGGCAATCGGACGAGGCGATGGACAATATAGATCTCGAAGCGCCGCCGCGCGAGGTGTTGATGCAAACCGGCTGCCATTTTGTCAGGTTCATCACCTCCAAGTTCGGACAGCAAATCTTTTGCATGTGCGTTGCAGAGAAGGACCGGTTCCCCGAACTGGGGCAACAATTCTACAATTCCGG
Source organism: Sulfitobacter sp. M368 (assembly GCF_025141875.1). Taxonomy (NCBI): domain Bacteria; kingdom Pseudomonadati; phylum Pseudomonadota; class Alphaproteobacteria; order Rhodobacterales; family Roseobacteraceae; genus Sulfitobacter; species Sulfitobacter sp. M368. The sequence continues at coordinate 3,693,209 of NZ_CP081113.1, read as the reverse complement.
TCCCGCTGTGATGCGTGCCGAGATGGCCGAATACTTCGAAATGGCCGAAGCGCGGGGCGAGCTGCGGATCAAGGACAAGCTACTGGCGGCGGACCAATTCGGCGATTTATGCAAGGCAGACATCTGGACCCGTTTGATTTTTGGCGTGGTGCAAACAGTCAGCGAAGAAGAAATCCACTATGTCGTGGAAAATGCTGTCGATACCTTTCTGGCGCGGTACGGCGTATGAGGGGATGCATCGCATTGACGCTGCTGGTTCTGGCCGGATGCAGCGCAGAGCCTGCTATCAATGCCTGCGGTGCGGACCAGTGGCGCAGTTTGCTGGGCAAGCCCGAGGCCGCATTGTCTGTCATCAACAAGGAACTGCGCATTATTCACCCTGGCGATGCCGTGACGATGGATTTCAACCCTGCACGGCTGAATGCTGAGATCGACGCGCAGGGCAAGATTGCAAAACTGGCCTGTTACTGACCCTTGGGGCGGTTATCGACGATCCGAACGGCCTTTCCTTCGGATCGCGGCACACCGCCAACATCAGCCACATCCACTTTGATACTGACGCCTACGGTTTGTTTGACCTTGGCGGACAATTGTATGGCGGCGGCGGCGCGGGTCTCATCCGACATGGACGCATCCGCGCATTCGCAGATCACGCGCATTTGGTCCATCCGGTCCGGACGGCTCAACTCGATCTGGAAGTGCGGGGCCAATGATTTGACCTCCATGAGCGCTTCTTCGATCTGGGTTGGAAAGATATTCACCCCGCGCAAGATGATCATGTCGTCGGTGCGCCCGGTGACCTTTTCCATCCGCCGCATGGACCGCGCCGTCCCGGCCAGCAGCCGGGTCAAATCGCGAGTCCGGTAGCGGATGATCGGAAAGGCCTCTTTGGTCAAGGAGGTGAAAACCAGTTCCCCGCGTTCCCCGTCGGCAACGGGTTCTCCGGTGTCAGGGTTGATAATCTCCGGGTAAAAATGGTCTTCCCAGATGTGCAGCCCGTCCTTTGTCTCCACGCATTCCATTGACACACCCGGCCCCATCACTTCGGACAGGCCGTAGATATCCACCGCATGCATATCGAAAGCCTCTTCGATCTCAAGCCGCATGGCGTTGGTCCATGGCTCGGCGCCGAAGATGCCGACCTGCAAGGAAGAGTCGCGCGGATCGACCCCCTGCGCGGCGAATTCGTCCAGAATGGACAGGGCATAAGACGGGGTTACGGTGATCCCTTTGGGTTGAAAATCACCGATCAATCTCACCTGCCGGGGGGTCATACCGCCGGAGACAGGCACCGTCGTCAGTCCCAGATAGTCAGACCCCAGATGGATGCCCATCCCGCCAGTGAACAACCCGTAGCCATAGGCGTTGTGCAGCATGTCTCCGGGGCAAAGACCGGCCGCCCGCAATGACCGCGCCACAACGGAGCCCCAGTTGTCCAGATCTTTCTTGGTATAACCCACAACCGTCGGCTTGCCTGTCGTACCGGACGAAGCATGCAGCCGCGCCACCTGTTCACGGGGCACGGCAAAGAGGCCAAAGGGATAGTTGTCGCGCAGGTCGTTCTTAACCGTAAAGGGAAATTTTGCCAGATCAGCCAGAGAGTGCAGATCATCCGGATGCACACCCGCCGCATCAAAACTGTCCTTGTAAAAAGGCACGTTGTCATAGGCATGGCGCAGTGACCATTTCATCCGCTCAAGCTGTAGCGCCTCAATTTCGTCGCGGCTGGCAATTTCAATCGGATCCAATGTGGATTTCGCGGGCGTCAGATCTTTCATCAGGATGGAACCTCTTGGGGGAAATGTTGGCCTTTGACGGTGCGTGACAATCCGCGAAACAGGGCAATGGTCCGGCCGTCTTCTCCGGTGACCGTGACATCATAAACGCCGGATCGCCCGGTTTTGGATACCTCGGCGGCGGTGGCGGTCAGCAATTCACCGTCAGTACCGGGGGTCAGATAGGTGATTTGGTTTTGCTGCGCGACGGTCAGTTGATTGTAGGTGTTGCAGGCAAAAGCAAAGGCGCTGTCGGCCAGTGCAAAGGTAAATCCGCCATGACATATCCCGTGTCCGTTCAGCATATCAGGACGCACCCGCATGGTCAGAGTTGCCTGACCCGGGGCTATCTTGGTGATTTGCATGCCCAGCCCGCTTGAGGCGGGATCTTTGGCATACATGATCTCGGCACATTTTTCGGCACAGGTTTGAGGGGTCATTTCATGTCGCACATATGTTTCATAAATCGGGACATTTGCACAACTTTGTAACGCTTTCAATCCTTTTGATCCATTGCCGGGCTTGATTTGTCGCGCCAACAGCGCAACTGTATCCATATGACGATGCATTCCCCTCCCCAGGTCACCCCGTTTGAGCGCCCGCCCGAACAAGTTGCCTTTCATCGCACAGAGCTATCCGTGATCCTATCGTTGTATGGCCGCATGGTCGCAGCCGGCGAATGGCGCGATTACGGAATATCCTGCCTGAGGGAAGTGGCCGTCTTTTCGGTATTCCGGCGGACCGCTGAAATTCCGCTTTACCGTATCGAGAAACGGCCAAAGCTGCGCAACAAGCAAGGCATGTATGCGATTGTTGGCACGGGCGGCCAGATCATGCGTCGCGGCCACGATCTCAAAGCGGTCTTGCGGGTATTGGAACGCAAGCTGATCCGATCCGTCGATTGATGGACCTCAAAGACGGCGATGGCCGGTCACTGGCCCATCGCCCTGCGCCTCAATCCGTGTGATTGCATCCTCAATCGGTTCATAAACTGTGCTCATCGCGCCTGCATTGGCATGAAGAATGGTTTGCGGATCACTTACAATCGCCACGTGCCCCTTCCAGAACAGCAGATCATTCCGCTGGTAAACCTCATTGGTGGCATGGCCCAATGTCGCCTGCTGGTCGCTGTCGGCAGGGCAGGGCGTCCCGCAGGCCAAAAGCGCGGCCTGAACCAAACCTGAACAATCAATGCCCCAACGGCTATTGCCACCCCAAAGATAGGGCGTGCCAAGAAAACGGGCCGCGACCTCTGCGGGATCGGAATACCGGGTTTCCACAGGTTCCAGATGATTGATTGGGATATAGCCAAGGCAGGTCTGGGCATAATTTCCCACCACATCCGTGACCTTGATCCGACTGCCAAAGCTGAGCGAGATCAGATCGGGGGATTTGAAATCAGCCCTTTCATAGGCATGTGTGGCCGGGGTACAGACCTGGTGACTGGGCTCCAGTTGCGGACCTAAGGTCACGCTCCGAACATAGCCGCAATAGCCATCCTTGGCCGATTGCACATATCGCCAATCCCCTTCATCGCCCAGCACAGTCACTACATCGCCGTAGATCAGCTGTCTGTCGCGCGGCCCAGCGGGACTCCGGCAAAGATCGGCAACGCTGGCGGTGATCTGTGCCGGATCGGCGCGGTTGGATTTGTCCGGATCTGGGGTCAGGCGTCTGTCGGTCATGGGGCCAAGATCCCGTCCAGGGCGGCATAAAGTGCGCGGGTCGCCTGGCCAATGCCGCCCTTGGGCCGCGCGGGGGCTGCTGCTGGCTGCCAGCCATAGATATCAAAATGGGCATAACGGCTGTCCGTGACAAACCGGCGCAGGAACAATGCGGCAGTGATACATCCGGCAAAGCCGCCCTTCGGCGCATTGTCCAGATCGGCAATGCCCGGTTCGATCATCGCCTCGTAAGGATCATGAAACGGCAAACGCCAGACCGGGTCGGCCTGCGCCGCCGCCGCTGTTTCCAATGCCGTTACGAATCCGGCATCGTCCGAGAAATAGGGCGCGAGGTCCGGCCCCACCGCGACACGCGCCGCGCCAGTCAGCGTGGCCATGGAAATGATCTGATCGGGTTTCTCTTCGTCCGCCAAAGCCAATGCATCGGCCAGAACCAGCCGCCCTTCGGCATCGGTGTTGTTGATTTCAACCGTCAGACCCTTGCGCGAGGTCAGGATATCCTGTGGACGGAAGGCATTGCCGGATACGGCGTTTTCCACCGCTGGGATCAACACCCGCAGCTGTAGTTTCCGGCCCGTTGCCATAATCATATGCGCCAGACCCAGCACTGCGGCTGCCCCGCCCATGTCCTTTTTCATCAGCCCCATTGACGCGCCGGGCTTGAGGTTCAAACCGCCGGTGTCAAAGCACACGCCCTTGCCGACCAGCGTCAGCGTGGGCCCGGTATCCCCCCAGCGCATGTCAATCAAACGCGGTGCGCGGTCCGCCGCGCGGCCAACGGTATGGATCATGGGCAGGTTCTGTTCCAGCAACGCGTCGCCAGTGATCACTTTGATCTTTGCCCCATGTGCCCCTGCCAGATCCCGCGCCGCTTGTTCCAGATCGGGCGGGCCCATGTCGGATGCTGGCGTGTTGATCAAATCCCGGGTCAGGCATTCCCCCGCGGCCAGCGCCTCTACCTCGAATGTAGTCACTGCTTTAGGCGCGACCAATTCTGCCGCCATTGGTGTTTGAGTTTTGTAGCGGTCAAAACTGTAGCTGGCCAACAACCAGCCCAGTGCTTCGACGGCCTGTTGATCGTCCGGCAGGCCAGACGCAATCTTGTATACCCCCTTGGGGAGCCTGGCTGCAGCGCTAGCCAAATGGAACCGTCCCCGCTTGCGGGACGCTGCCGTGCCGTATCCGGCCAGCGCCATCATCACAGACCCGTCCGCCGCCGGTATCGCCAAGGCTTGACCCAGCCCCCCGGTAAACCCCTGCGCGGCGATCCAGTTTTGCACGGCGTCCGGTTGGTCCGCCGTCCACGCCCCAAGCCCATCCTCGGCAATCACATGAAGCGGCAGGGCAGATGTGGTATCGGATGCAAAACGAGGTGGCATGGGGCGCTTTCTTACTGGTTAATTCTCGCGCCCAGCCTACCCGTTCCAGCGACACCCGCAAGCCATCTCAGGCCGGGATCATTCGGGCATGTCGTCAATATCCCAGATCGCGGTCAATGAACGCTCACCAATGCGAAACAGCCGCGAAAGCGTTGCCGCAAGCGCGGTTGCATCGTTGTTGGCCACGCATTGCACGACATCCCCTGCCACCTTGGCCAGATCCGCCATCCCGATCTGGTCGGCGACCGCGATCAAGGACCTCGCACTTTTCTGTAGATCGGGCCAGGCGGCATCGCGAAATTTCTGTTCGCATTGGGTCAAACGCCGCGCCAGATCTTCGAGGGCGCGGCAGACCACATCTTCGGCCCCCGCTTCGCCCAGTTGCGTATAAAGCGCGCCCAGCCGATCCTGATCCACGCTGATTTGTTCCCTTGGTCGGATTTGCAGAACCTGCATCAACTCACCCCTTGTTCAGCCCCCACGGCCAAAGCGGAATATTGTCCAAACAAGTATGTAAATGGTTGCTCTGCTTCTGTGTTTTCGCTCGAATTTGTTCCGGAATTAAGTTAACCCTGCGGAAATGTTTCAGGAGACTATCAATGATGGATCATGCAAAACCACTTCCGGCATATCTATTGACGCGCTACCACGGCTGGAAAGCCACCGGTTATGCCGACAACAAGTCGTGGTATCGACGACTGGCGACCGAAGGGCAGCGGCCCCGCGCCATGGTGATCTCCTGTTGTGACAGCCGCGTGCATGTGACCTCGATTTTCGGGGCCGATCAGGGCGAGTTTTTCATTCACCGAAATATCGCCAATCTCGTCCCCCCTTGCGAGCCTGACGGCCAGCATCACGGGACATCGGCCGCCGTGGAATACGCGGTGCGGGTTCTGAATGTCGCGCATCTGATTGTGCTGGGCCATTCCAGTTGTGGCGGCGCGAAAGGCTGCCTTGAAATGTGCAAGGGAAACGCACCGGAACTGGAAGCCAAAGACAGCTTTGTTGGCCGCTGGGTGGATATCCTGCGCCCCAAGTATGGCGAAGTTGCTGACATTGAGGACGAACAGGAACAGGAACGCCAGTTTGAGAAGCATGCGGTGATGACATCGCTTGAAAATCTCATGACCTTTCCTTGGGTCAATGAAAAGGTGACAAGCGGCGAATTGAGCCTACATGGCCTGTGGACCGATATCGGCGAAGGTGGGTTGGAATACTTCTGCCCGGAAACGGGAAAATTCCAGCCAGTTTAACAGGGCATTTGGGGCATGGAAAATCTGTTCTCTCTGGCGGCGGACAATCTTGTTTCGCCAATTATTCTGTCCTTCGTATTGGGGGTTGCGGCCTCCCTTGCGCGGTCTGATCTGAGCATTCCTGAGGCCGCCGCCAAGGCGCTGTCGATCTATCTGCTTTTCGCGATAGGCTTCAAAGGTGGGGTAAGTGTTGCCGCGCATGGCATTGATGCGCGGCTTGGGCTGGCCTTGCTGGCGGGGATCATTCTGTCGGCGGCCCTGCCTTTGGTCGCTTTTGGCCTGTTGCGGGTGATGACAGCGATGAGCCGCCTTGATGCGGCTGCCGTGGCGGCGCACTACGGGTCGATCTCGATCGTGACATTTGTCGCGGCCACGTCGGTCTTGGAAAGCCGCGGCATAGCCGCGGAGGGTTACATGGTCGCCGTTGCCGCCGCGATGGAAGCGCCTGCGATCCTGTCCGCGCTGTGGCTGGTGGCCCGTGGCGGAGGCGGCGATAGCAAAGGCATGGACAGCACATTGCTGCGTGAGATCATGTTGAACGGCTCCATCGTTTTGCTGGTTGGAGCGTTCCTGATCGGCTGGGCGACGGGCGAGGAGGGTCTGGCGGAAATCTCCAGCTTTATTGTGTCGCCGTTCAAAGGTGTTTTGTGCCTGTTCCTGCTGGATATGGGCCTCGTCGCCGGGCGGGGCCTGCGCCAAGGTGGCGGTATCCTCACACCATCGGTCTTGGCCTTTGGGGTGTTAATGCCCCTGATCGGCGCGGCGGCCGGTCTAGTTACCGCCCTGGCGCTTGGCCTGACGCCGGGCGGTGTGACGTTGATGATGGTCCTGTCGGCTTCTGCATCTTACATCGCGGTGCCAGCGGCCATGAGGGTAGCGCTGCCCGAGGCAAACCCGTCTCTGTACCTGACTCTCTCGCTTGGGGTGACATTCCCCTTCAACCTGACGCTGGGTATCCCGCTTTATGTGGCGGTGGCCCAAGCCATGACCGGAGGCTGACCTATGCAAACTCATAAAGCCAAACGTGTTGAGATCACCATCGAAGCGGTCATGCAATCGCGCCTCACCGATGCGCTGAAAAAGGCAGGCGTGACCGGCTACACAGTGCTGCCGGTGCTGGGCGGGTCCGGCCGTTCCGGTGAATGGAGCCGCGCAGGTCAGGTCAGCCGCGCCTCTGGCATGGTGCAGGTGGTGTGCATCATCCGGCCTGAACGGCTTGATGGGTTGCTCGAAGGGGCCTTTGCCGTGGTTGAACGACATATCGGCGTGGTCAGCGTAACCGATTGCGATGTGCTGCGCGCCGAACGGTTCTGATCAGCGCAGGATCTTGTCCTCGGGCCAACGCAGGTTTTCCTCAATCGTGACCGATGTTGTGGCCCCAGCGGCGACGTTCAGATCCCACTGCAAAATGCCGCGCCGGTCATCCAGATTGGTCTCATCGGGCACAGGATTGGCGGACCAGTCAATTTGCAGATCTTCCTGTGCAGTATAGGGCACAGCCGCCCGCACCTCGACCAGCCAATCCTCTGATCCGATGTTCTGGATGTCCATCCGGGTGCGATCCGTTTTGGCATTGGACCGGCTGATGATCCCGCGATCCCCTTCGGTCTGGTCCAGAACGGTATAGGTCAGGCGCAAGTCCTCGATCGATCCAAACGGCAGCTCTGCCTCGTCTCCCGCAGGGATCAGCCCAAGGTTCATTTGCCCAATCAGGGTATTGTCCAGAAACAGCGCCACCTCATCCGCAGGCAAAAGTGGTTCTTGGGTGGTGTTGGTAAATTCCGCCATCAAAAAGGCGGTCTGATCGGAGCGCGGCACCGCGCGGGCAAAGCGGCGGGCGGGAAAGGTCAAAGTGTCCAGCGCTACGCGGCTATCATCCACGCCGCTGGCGATGCTGACGGGTGTGGCGAAATCATAGCGCACGCCAGGGCCGTCGAAATTGGTCATGCCCTTGGCCTCCTCAACGATAACCGGTGCTTCGATTGCCGGATCGGCAAAGCTTTCGGCGCTGTCGGCCATCTGGCGCGATAGCTTTGCACGCGGAGGTTCCTTGTCTGCCAAGGTCAATCGTCGTGGGTACACTTGTGACGGTTGGGTCTGGCCCGAGGGTGCAAGCGTGGAAAGGGTCAGGGCGACCCCCTGCCAGTTCTCGCCGCTGCGTTGAGAGACAACCGCCCCCCGTTTGATCGAAAGCTGCGGCGCGTCTTTGCCGTCCAGATGAATGTCATAAGTCGGCAGCCAATCCGCATCGACCAGATACTCCAAACCGATCATCACCTCACCCGCCGCCGGGGCCATGACATCGAGGGTCAGCTGCGCGTGTTTCTCCGGCGGTGGGGTCAATGCCTCCAGCGCCGCCCGCGCATCCCTAAGCGTGGTTTCCAGATCTTTCCGCCCCAGTTCAAGATCACGGGCGGCCTGGCGTGCGCGCAGGGCGTCTTGCTCCGCCTGAAGGCTTTCTGCGCCGATCATCTGGCCAAGCGCCTGCAAAGTGCTGACATCTGCTGGCAATCCTTCGTTGCGGCCCAAATCCCCCAGAAACCCGATCTGCGCCTGTGCCGCGCGGCCAGCAAGAGAGGCCGCTTCGATCTGGTCATCTAGACCCCGCAATGCAGCCTCGGCCGCATTGATCTGCTCCTTGGCTGCAAGGATTTCGGCGCTGTCTGTGTCTGCTTGTGGCGGCACAGCCTCTTTGCGGAATTGCGTTGTGCCAAGGGTTGCCCCCGTGACCGAAACCCGCAGAAATTTACGATCCATTGTGTGCGGCAAGTCCGGCAAGACGATCTGATGGCTGCCTTGGGGCAGGGTGACAGTGGCCTGACGGTGGACCGTTGCCAGATAAGGATAAACCGTGACCGCCTGCGGTTCGGATCGCAGGATAAAGACATCCGCCAGCGCGGCGGTTGGCAGCAGGGTCAGGCAGGCAAAGAGGACACGCATAATTCAGTTCCCATATCTATTGCCGTTACTCTGCACCCTCACGGCCAAAAGAAAAGGGGACCAAACGGCCCCCTTTCCCCAATATGCATTTTGAGCGGATATCAGCCCTTTTTCAGAACTTCCCGACCCAACAGTTCGGCGATTTGAACCGCATTCAAGGCCGCACCTTTGCGCAGATTGTCAGAGACGCACCAAAGGTTCAGACCATTGTCGATGGTGCTGTCCTGACGGATACGGCTGATGAAAGTGGCGAAATCGCCGACACATTCAACCGGGCTGACGTAGCCGCCGTCTTCGCGCTTGTCGATCACCATGATGCCCGGTGCCTCGCGCAGGATATCGCGGGCTTCGTCCTCGTCGAGGTGATCTTCAAACTCGATGTTCACCGCTTCGGAGTGGCCCACAAAGACCGGCACGCGCACACAGGTTGCCGTGACCTTGATTTTGGGGTCGACGATCTTTTTGGTCTCCGCCACCATTTTCCACTCTTCTTTGGTGGAGCCATCTTCCATGAAAACGTCGATGTGCGGGATCACGTTGAACGCGATCTGTTTGGTGAATTTGCGCGGTGGCTTGTCGTCCGTGGGGTTGTAGATCGACTTGGTCTGATCCCACAGCTCATCAATCCCCTCTTTGCCCGCGCCGGACACCGATTGATAGGTGCTGACGACGACGCGCTTGATCGTGGCGCGGTCGTGCAACGGCTTGAGCGCAACAACCATCTGCGCGGTTGAGCAGTTGGGGTTGGCGATGATGTTCTTCTTGGCATAGCCGTGGATCGCTTCGGGGTTCACCTCGGGCACGATCAACGGGATATCCGGGTCGTAGCGATAGAGGGAAGAGTTGTCGATCACGACGCAGCCCGCCTTGGCGGCACTTGGCGCGTATTTCTTGGTGGCCTCAGAGCCAACAGCAAACAGCGCCATATCCCAGCCGGTGAAATCAAACGTATCAAGGTCCTTGCACTTAAGCGTCGTGTCCCCATAGCTGACTTCCGTGCCCAAAGACCGACGGCTGGCGAGTGCCACAACCTCGTCCGTAGGGAACTGGCGCTCGGCCAGAATATTCAGCATTTCGCGGCCCACATTGCCTGTGGCGCCCACGACGGCGACGCGATAACCCATCTGATTTCTCCAATATATATAGTGATGGTCGCAGCCCTTTAGCCTGCCTGACGGGCAAGTAAAAGGGGCTCAGCTATACAGGCTGTGCCTTTGTCGCCTCAATCGGCATTATCGCGGCTGAAAAGGTACACCAAAAGCCCAAAGGCGAGGCTTCCGGCAAAAAGGACATAGACCGCAACATAGGGGCTGGCGGTGGTCGCCGCGCCGGGCAGGGCGGCACTATAGACCTTGCCGGAGAAGAACTGCGCGACGCCCACGCCGCCGATGCTAAAGAGATTCAGCATGGTCACACCGCGCCCGATCAGATGCGGCGGCAAAAAGCTCCGCCCATGGGCCATGATCACCGGATAGGTCGCGCTGAAAAAGCCGATAATGCACAACATTGTTACGGACAGCGCGAGCGATTGCGCAGGCTGTGCAATCAGCACGGCACTTGCGACAAGGGTGATCACCGTGCCCATCACGATCATCCATTTGCGCGACGGCATAAGACGGTCTGCCGGACCATAGGCCAAGGCGCCGATGACCATCGCAATGCCCATCAGCAAGCTGGCCTGACCTACGGTGCTCGTCCCCGCGTCAAACACATCCGCCAGATAAGGCCCGATCCAAAGTCCGCGCACTGCACCGGAGATCGCATAGCTGACTCCCATGATCGGGAAAATGAACCACAGCGCCCGCAGCTTGAACAGCTCGGCCAGTGATCCCTTTGATTCGCCGATGACCTTTTGGGGATCACGCACAAAGATCAACGCACCAAAGGCCACCAGTGCAGACACCGCCGCCAATGCCCAAAGCGCGTTGCGCCAGCCCAGCGTTTCGGCGGCCAGTGCCATCGGGTAGGAGGCGACTAAATTGCCCAGACTGCCCAGCCCGACCATCATCGAAGCAAGGATAGCAAACTGCGCCGGCGGATAATCGCGGGCAAAAATATAGTAAGAGGCCATCAGCACCGGTGAACATCCGATCCCGATCAGGGTCATGGCAATGCTGATATGCAAAGGCGTGGTCGCCAAAGCAAAGAGCGCCGCACCACCACTGCCGCCGATGAAAAGCGCCCATGCCGTCGTCCTTCTGGGTCCGATACTGTCCAGCGCTGCGCCCACGGGGATCTGCATGGCGGCAAAAGACAGGAACCAAAGTCCGGAGGCAAAGGCCAGATCATCAGGTGTCGCCCCGATGTCTTGCTCCAGTATGCTGGACAAAACCGCAAGAAAGGCGCGGAAAAATTGGCTCAACACATAGCCGAGCCCCAGAAGGAAAATTCCGGTGTTCATGACTGGGATGCTTTCCATTTTGCGGTCAGGGCTTGCGCGCCATTGCTCAGGATCAGCACATCCGCCCCAACCGCCACAAAAAGCGCACCTGCCTCAATGGCCTCATTTGTCATTGGATCGTGGGTGGAGAGGATCCCCGGCGCCTTGCCTGCCGCGCGAATACGGCGCAACGCGTCCATGATCACCGTCTGAACGTCGGGATGCAGGGAATTGCCCATATGCCCCATATCCGCCGCCAGATCTGCCGGACCGATAAAGACACCATCCACCCCCTCGACCGCGAGGATATCATCCAGCGCGGCGATGCCTTTGCGGTTCTCGACCTGCACCAGCAAGCAAATCTGTTCATCCGCAGTCTTGCCATAATCCTTAATCTGGGAAAACCGCGAGGCGCGGGTCAGGGCATAGCCAACGCCCCGGTCGCCATGCGGCGGATAGGTCACGTCGCGCACCAATTGGCGGGCTTGTTCGGCGCTTTCGACCATTGGAACCAACACCGTTTGTGCACCCGCATCCAACATCTGTTTGAGCAGATAGGTCTCACCCACAGGCAATCGCACCACCGCATGGCTGTCTGACGCCTCAAGCACCTGCAACTGCGCGATAACAGAGCGCAGATCATTTGGCCCGTGCTCTGCGTCGATGACCATCCAGTCAAATCCGGCGGTCCCCATCAGCTCAGTGGAAAAGGTATCACCAAGGCCCAGCCAGCAGCCAAACTGCACTTGCCCGTTCCGGAGGGCGCTTTTGAACGGATTGGTTTTTGCGGGCATGATCACTTCCTCGGCAAGGGTTGCTGCACCCTAGACAAGGTTAATCGGGATTGACCAGAGGGAACAATGTACCAATTTTTGATGTGCTCGGAGGTTTGCAGAACGCCTTTCAGATCACCTTGATCACGTCTTTGTCGATGGCCAACATATAGCCGCGCCGTGCGATGTTCTTGACCAACAGCTCTGACACCAGTTGATTGCCCAAGGTATCGCGCAGCCGTTTGATGCGGGTTGCCCCTGCGGCCTCGTCGCAATCTGCGGCGCTGCGGCCCGATATCACGCCTTCGATTTCAGAGCCCGACATGACCTCATCATCCATTCGCGCCTCGGCCAGCACGGAAAGGGTTTCCATCGCCGCGCCGGTCAGTTTGAAGCCAAAGTTGTTGAGATAGACGGTGTTCTCTTCACGGCTGATCAGCAGGGAATTGACCTGAATGCCCGCCCGCTCAATCTGTGCCATGCGGCGGTTGAACCCGATGAGCAGAACCAGAAAAACCAGCGCCGCGATCAGCATCGCACTGGCAAAGACCAGCAGCACAAAGATCACCACGCGGTAGCTGTTCAACGTATCGGAAAAAGCCGTGCCGGATTGCGCGAGAATCTCCAGCAGTTTGATCTCGGCACCGCTGGTCAGATCGTCATTTTCAACAAAGATCCGTTCCACCTGCGCATTGAACTGGTTTGCATCCGGCAAAGCCCAGAACAGCAAAACCGCGCCAAGCAACAGGAGGGCAACAATAGCCGCGATGCCGCCGCCTACAAATCGCCCGCCAAAGCGGCGCATATCAGAAGCGGAGGTAGTTTGATCCGGCACTGTCTTTCCTTTCCGCCAATCCATCGGGGCCAAATACCCCCAGAACATTCAGCAAGGTCCAACCTTGCTGTGCCAATCTGGTGGCCAATTCTGATGCAGCTCCTGCCGGAGTACATGCACCGTTGATCTGCGCGACACCGTAATGCAGGCGCAGGGGATTGTCCTGTTTGGCCTTGTAATCAGCATAGCAATCCGCAGCCGAGGCGGGCTGCGCAAGGCCAATCGCAAAGGCGAGGGCAAAAGAGATAATGGCGTGTTTCATGACACCTTCCTGCGCTTTTGCAGGGCGTTATTCAATATCCAAGGCGATTGAGCTGCGATGATATCGGATAACACCCCGCTGTTATTGCCTGTCTCAAAGGGGCTGGCCCACCCTGAGGTCAGAGCATCCCTCCATCCCGCTCTTGCACGGGGTTCCCGCGCAGACCTGAAGAAAGGATCAGACCCATGTACCGCAGATTTATCGCCACTATCGCCGCCGCGTCGATTGCCATTACCGCATTTGGGGCCATGCCTGCCCGCGCAGACAATGACGACGCCGCCCGCGCCCTGGCCGCCCTGTTGGGTATCGCGATTGTGGGTAAGATCATTCACGACAACAAGAAAGACAAAAAAGCACATCACTACGAGAAGAAGCACGTTACGAAGAACCACGTGCCGCAATACAATCAACCCAGCTACAAGCCGCCGCGCTATCAGCCAAAGCCGCGCCCGCTGCCGCGCCGGGTGGATCGCAAGCTGCTGCCGGGAGAGTGCTTCCGCAGCTACCGGACAGGGCAAGGCAAAGTGCGGATGTTTGGCCGCCGCTGCCTGAAGAACAGCTATGACTTCGTGAACCGCCTGCCCCGTCAATGTCTCTATGTGTTTGACACCCCGCGCGGCAACCGCCGCGGATATGAAGCCCGCTGTCTGCGGGATCGGGGATACCGCTTGGCCCGCAGGTAACTGCGTGCCCGGGCCGGTGGCGCGCCCCCGTGCCGCCGGTTGGAGGCGGGAGAGTGTTCGGGCAGTCTTCCGCCTTCAAAAACAGTAACGAGTAAACTGTTGCAGACAGCCCGGCCCTTGTGGTTCGGGCTGTCTTGCGGTTTGGGTGTGCCATGACACCTGATTTTTCATTTGAGCGTGCCGCCTTGGCACAAGGATACAGCCGTATCGCAGGCGTAGACGAGGTGGGACGCGGACCGCTTGCCGGTCCTGTGACCGCCGCTGCGGTGGTACTGGACCCAGCGCAAATTCCGGATGGGCTGAACGATTCAAAAAAATTGTCGAAGAAAGCCCGCGCACGTCTTTATGACGAGATCTTGCAGGTGGCGGATGTGTCGATTGCCCATGCCACTGTCGAAGAGATTGACGAACACAATATCCTGCGGGCCAGCCACATCGCGATGATCCGGGCGCTGGACGGGCTCAAGACGCCTGCGGATTATGCCCTGATTGACGGCAATATGATCCCGCACGGTTTGAATCTTCCATCCCAGACAATTGTCAAAGGCGACAGCCTCTCGCAGTCGATTTCAGCGGCTTCAATTATGGCAAAAATTTGTCGGGATTGTGTCATGTTGTCATTGGCGCAACAGCATCCCGGTTATGGATGGGAAACCAACATGGGATATGGCTCAAAAAAGCACATGGATGCGCTGCAAAAACTTGGTGTCACCCCACACCATAGACGTTCGTTCAAACCGGTCCACAATATCTTGTATCAAGAATAAAACTTAACTGATTGATTCAAAAAAGAATTTGACCGCGAATCGCCTTGGGGTCATCCTGTCACCAACCACAGAGTGCAAAAGCACCGCGGACAGAGGCAGTATGATGAAGACAATGACAAAGGGCGCAACAGCGCTTCCCTTGAACGAAATTCTTGCGGGTGACTGCATAGATCTGATGAACGCATTGCCGGAATGCAGCGTTGATCTGATTTTTGCTGACCCGCCCTATAACCTGCAATTGCGCGGCGATCTGCACCGGCCCGACAACTCCAAGGTCGATGCCGTTGACGATGAATGGGATCAGTTCGCAAGCTTCAAAGCCTATGATGAATTCACCCGTGCATGGCTCAAGGCAGCGCGGCGTTTGCTCAAACCAAATGGCGCGATTTGGGTCATTGGCAGTTATCACAACATATTCCGTGTTGGCGCGGCGCTTCAGGATCAGGGGTTCTGGATTCTCAACGATGTGGTGTGGCGCAAGTCCAACCCGATGCCCAACTTCCGCGGCAAACGCTTTACCAATGCTCATGAAACAATGATTTGGGCCGGTAAGGACGAAAACAGCAAATACACCTTCAACTACGAGGCGCTGAAGGCGCTCAACGAAGGCATTCAAATGCGCAGTGACTGGGTGCTGCCGATCTGCACCGGCCACGAGCGGCTGAAGGATGACAACGGCGACAAGGCCCATCCAACACAAAAGCCCGAAAGCCTGCTGCACCGCATTCTGGTGGGCTCCACCAATCCCGGTGACGTTATTCTTGATCCGTTTTTTGGCACTGGCACCACGGGTGCTGTGGCCAAGATGCTGGGCCGTGATTTCATTGGTCTGGAGCGCGAGGAAAGCTATCGCAAGGTAGCGGCAAAACGCATCAGCAAGGTGCGCAAATTTGACCGCGAAGCCCTGCAAACAACAACATCAAAACGCGCAGAACCGCGCGTGCCATTCGGCCAATTGGTCGAACGCGGCATGTTGCGTCCGGGAGAGGAACTCTATTCCCTCAACGGCCGCCACAAGGCCAAGGTCCGTGCCGATGGCACATTGATCGGAAGCGACGTGAAAGGTTCTATTCATCAGGTCGGCGCGGCGTATGAAAAAGCGCCAAGCTGCAATGGCTGGACGTATTGGTGCTTCAAGAAGGACGGCAAACGTGTGCCGATTGACCTTCTGCGCCAACAGATCCGCGCCGAGATGGCCAACTAAACACCCAAACAATCGAACACCGCCGGTGCCCGCGACCTTCTTGCCGAAGGATCGCCCTGAAGGGCACTCACCTTGCCCCGCCTTTTGGCGGGGCTTTTTTATTTGAGCGTGGATTGATCCACGACGGCCACGTCCGGCAGCGGATAATAGTCGCCCTTGTCATCGGGATAAAGTTGACGGTCCATCGACAAACCGCTGGCCCCGTCAATGGACCCGGCCATGACCGAAATGTTTTCACTGGTCTCTTCGGTCCAGAACATCTGGCTGCCGCATGTACCACAAAACCCGCGACGCGCGGTTTCTGACGATTTGAACCAGGTCAGGTGGTCCTGTCCGGTGATGGTGATACTGGATTTGGCCGTTTGGGTGGCGGCAACGTAATGCCCCGAAGATTTCCGGCACTGCGTACAATGGCACCCGACAACCGGACGGGGCGACCCCGATATTTCGTATTCAACGAGACCACAAAGACAACTTCCGCGCATAGACCCCTCCTGCGGTTTTCTTGCAGATTAGGTCTGTTTGGCGGGCCTTGCCGTGCGAATGCGAACCCAATCCGCACTGGCGCGACCCGCAACGCAAAACGCCGGGTGGATCAGTTGGCGGTCTGTTGGGCCCTGATCCTTGATCCCGTGCCGATGGGTGACATCACCGCGTGAATGTAGCGGCCGTCAAATTCTGTTTTCGACAGGACATAGGCCACGCCCGCCGAATGCGCCTTTTCCCACATAAAGGGCGAGGGCCAGTCACTGACCATTATGATGGGGATCTGTGCAAGCATGGGGTCTTCGGCCAGTTCCAAAACGAAATTCGCACCCAGCCCGTCAGGTAGATTGTTGTCGAGTAGGATCAGTGTGATCTGCTGTCGGCTGAGCGCAACGCGTGCAGACCGCAGGGTTGCGGCCACTTCCACCTGCAGATCATGGTGGGACTTTCCGATGATCCGGGTCAGACGTTCCCGGTCAAATTCGCTGTCTTCAATAATCAGGCAGGTGCCTGATGGTTTGGACCTAGATCGCATGTTGGTTTGCATGACACCCCCCGGTGACGGCTGATGTCACAGGGATGGCAGACAAGTCTTAAGAAAGCGTTCGGACAGCTCAGCGGGGCATCGGGGTGCGGCGCTTGTTGTAGTCGTGCCAATCGGTGATTTCAGGATAGTACATCTCGCGCCAATTGCGCACGCGGGGGTTCATGATCCGCTTGAACAAGGGCGGCACCATCGCGGCCATGGTCATCACCGGATAGCCATAGGGCAGTTGCGGTGCCTGATCGGTGCCGTAGGTCTGCAACACTGGAAAGCGGCGGTCAGGCTTGTAGTGGTGATCGGAATGCCGCTGTAGATTGATCAGTAGCCAGTTTGACGCCCGGTGCGCCGCATTCCACGAATGGCGCGGCTGCACATGTTCGTATTTGCCCTCGCCCAGATGTTTGCGCGTCAGCCCATAGTGTTCAATGTAATTGACCAGCTCAAGCTGCCAGATGGCGACGCCCGCCTGAACCACAAACAACAGCAGACCCGTCATGCCGCCAAGGATCAGCGCCAACAGTAAGAACCCGCCTTGCAACGCCCAATAGCGAAAGAACGGATTGCGGCGGTCGGTCCAAGGCAGGTCTTTGCGCGCCAGCATCTGCGCCTCCGCCCGAAAGGCCGAAACAAGCGATTGCCGCAAAACGCGCGGATAAAACCTGTGAAACCCCTCATTGTATCTCGCGGTTACCGGATCACGGGGCGTTGCGACATAGCGGTGATGCACCAAAAGATGTTCGGACCGGAAATGTGAATAGAGCACCATCGCCAGCAGGATATCCGCCCACCAACGTTCCAGATTGTTTTTCTGGTGCATCAGTTCGTGGCTGTAGTTGATCCCGATGGTGCCGGTTACGACCCCAACCCCCATGAACAGAAACACCCGTTCTGCCGTGCCCAGATGCTCGGCCTGCGGCACATAATAGATCAGGCCAAAAACCGTCACGGTCTGCGCGGGCACCCAGATCAGCGTGATCAGGCGATACCAGAACAAATCCTCATCGGCCGCCTCAAGATCGGCATTGTCGAGGTCCAGACCCAGCACCGCATCCAGCAGCGAAAACAAGAACCACGTCACAATCGGCAAAAGTGCAATCGACCAGCCGCCCACCACTGCGCAGATCCAGGTCAGCGGGATCAGGCCAAGGGACAACCAGAACGGAAGGGCGCGGGACAGCCGCGCCAGGTCTTGCGGTGCGATAATGGTGTTTGGCATCGGGGCTCCTGCCGGCTTTGTGGCGTGTTCGAGGTTGATATACCGTAAACGGCGGCCCTCTCAAACACTGACGCCGCGCTATTTGCGCGACAAATCGAACGCCTTGCGCATGACCGTTGGCAGATCGGAAGGCCGGAAATTTGCAGGCGGGACAAAGGTGCCGACGCTGGGTTCGGCATCGGCGGCAACAGCGCCGACTTGAACGCTCAACATCAGGTGGAAATGGGTAAAGGTATGGCGCACTTCGCCGTCAATGGGCCGCCAATCACCCTGCACGGGAGGCACGCCCAATGGTCGATCTTTGTCCACGTCCAGCCATTCCGATCCTGGCCAGCCAAGCATCCCGCCCAGCAACCCCTTGTCCGGACGGGTTTCCAGCAGCCACGCCCCATCGGCCCTTCGTGCGAGATAGACAGTTCCGTGCCGCACAGGTTTGGGCTTTTTCGGGGTTTTCTTTGGCAGTCCCGCCGCCGTGCCCCGTGCTCGTGACAGGCAGGGGTCGCGCCATGGGCAAATGCCGCAGGCGGGCGATTTGGGGCTACAGATCGTTGCGCCAAGGTCCATTACGGCTTGGGCATAATCACCCGGCCGGTTTTGCGGCGTCAGAGTTTCGGCAAGCGCCATCAGCTCAGGTTTGGCGGCAGGCAGCGGTGTGTGAATATCGTAAAGCCGGGCCATCACCCGCTCAACGTTTCCATCCAGAACGGTGCGCGGCGCGTCAAACGCTATCGAGGATACCGCTGCGGCGGTGTAGGGGCCAATCCCCGGAAGTTTCAGCAAGGCATCATGATCTGCCGGAAAGGCGCCATCATGGTCTGCAACCACCACCCTTGCGCATTTCAACAGGTTCCGGGCGCGGGCATAATAGCCAAGTCCGGCCCATTCCCCCATCACTTCGGCATCCTCGGCACCCGCCAGATCCGCCACTTTGGGCCAGCGGGTGACAAAACGGGTGAAATAGTCCCGCACCGCCGCAACAGTGGTCTGCTGCAACATGATCTCGCTCATCCAGACGTGATAGGGATCGGGCAGTTGGCCCGCCTTGCGATCCGCTGGCGCCACCCGCCACGGCATCTGGCGGGCATGTACATCATACCAATCCAGCAAGATGCGCGGCAGATCGCCTGTCTGGTCTGTTTCACGCATTCTTTATGGCTCCGCTGTCGCTCTGGGCTGGTGATACGGGGGCAAACCATTATGTTGAACCCGATCCAAAGGGAAACATAGTCATGCCGCCACGGCGCGCCAGTACAAAAGGGTTCAAACGGACGGACAGCCTGCTGACCGACCAGATCCGCCGTGCCAGCGAGACCCGTGGCTTTGCCCAATCACGCCTGCTGACCCAATGGGCCGAAATTGCGGGCGAAGATATTGCCGCCATCGCCCGTCCGGTAGAGGTTGGCTATGGCCGGGGCGGAATGGGTGCGACATTGACCTTGCTGACAACCGGGGCCAATGCGCCGATGCTGGAAATGCAGAAGGAAAAACTGCGCCAGAAGGTGAACGCGATCTATGGCTACAACGCCATTGCCCGCGTGCGGATCACCCAAACCGCCGCCACCGGCTTTGCCGAAGGCAAGGTGGATTTTTCCCATCAAAAACCCAAGGCACAGCCCCCCGAACCTGACCCCGCGCTGCGGCAAAAAGCGGCGGCGACAGTGGGCCCAGTATCGGACGATGGTCTGCGCGAGGCCCTTGCGCGGCTGGGCGAGAACATATTGAACAAGAACAAACGCTGAAGAGCTGACAAAGGAAACGACATGAACCGCAGAAATATGATCCTTGGCGCCTTGGCCGTTGTGGGAGTGGGCGGCTGGTATCTGACCAGCAATCCGCGCAGTGGGTCCACCCCCGTGAACCCGCTGGCCAATGCCGCAAATGCGCAAACCAGTGGCGATGTGGACACATCCAGCGTGCCGGACATGGTGCTGGGCAACCCGGATGCGGCTGTGACCATCACGGAATATGCCTCCTTCACCTGCCCGCATTGCGCGGCCTTCCACGAAGGTACGTTCAAGAAGCTCAAGTCGGACTATATCGACACCGGCAAGATCAAGTTTGTCTACCGCGAGGTCTATTTTGACCGTCCGGGTATCTGGGCGTCTTTGATCGCCCGTTGCGGCGGCGAGGAAAAGTTCTTTGGCATTGTCGATCTGATCTACAAGAGCCAGTCCACCTGGGCCCGCGCGGGTGATCCCGCCGCGATTGTGGAAGAGCTGCGCAAAATCGGGCGCCTGGCCGGATTGGACAGCGACACCATCGAAGCGTGCCTGCAGGACGGCAAACAGGCCGAGACACTCTACGCATGGTATCAGGAAAATGGCAAAGCCGATGATATCGACAGCACGCCCAGCTTTATCATCAACGGGACCAAGTACAGCAACATGGCCTATGACAAGCTCAAAGACATCATTGAAACAGAGCTGGCCGGCTAATGACCGCACCGCTGCAAGGGCTGAAGGTTGTTGAACTGGCCCGCGTTCTGGCTGGCCCCTGGGCCGGTCAGACGCTGTCTGACCTTGGGTGCGATGTGATCAAGGTCGAAAGCCCCGCTGGCGATGACACCCGCCAATGGGGCCCGCCCTTCGTCACCCGTGATGAGGATGTCAGCGCAGGGTATTTCCATTCGGCCAATCGCGGAAAGGCTTCTGTCACCGCAGATTTTCGCACCGCGGAAGGGCAGGCGAAGGTCAGGGAGTTGCTGCGCGATGCGGACATTCTGATCGAGAATTTCAAGACCGGCGGATTGGCCAAATATGGCCTCGACTATGGCAGCCTGAAGGATGAATTTCCGGGGCTGATCTATTGCTCCATCACCGGCTTTGGCCACACCGGCCCCTATGCGCACCGCGCAGGCTATGATTTTATCATTCAAGGCATGTCCGGACTGATGTCGATCACCGGAGAGCCGGACCGCCAGCCGCAGAAATCCGGGATGGCGATCACCGATATCTTCACGGGGATCTATGCCACGACCGCGATCCTTGCGGCAGTGCATCAGCGCAGTCAGACCGGCAAAGGCCAGCATATCGACATGGCATTGCTTGATTGTGCCGTGGCGATCATGGGCAATCAGGCGATGAACTACATGCTGACCGGCAATGCGCCGGGGCGTATGGGCAACGCCCATCCCAATCTGACCCCCTATGAAGTCTTCGAAAGCAGTGACGGCCACCTGATCATCGCAACGGGCAATGACGGTCAGTTTCAACGTCTTTGCCGGTTGCTGGGGCTTGAGGATATGGCAACCTCGCCTGATTACACCAAGAATGCCGATCGCGTGGCGAACCGGCCAGAGATGATCCGGCGCTTGAATGAAGCCACGTCAAAGCGCAGTCGTGATGATCTGCTGGCCGATTGCGAGGCGCATAATGTTCCGGCCGGGCCGATCAATGATCTGTCCGATGTGATGGCCGATCCGCAAGTGGTGGCACGGGGTATGCAGATAGAACTGGACGGCGTGCCGGGGTTGCGATCCCCGTTTACCTTTTCAGGGGCAGATCTGGCGCTCCACCGTCCGGCGCCGAAACTGGGCGAGGACGACTGATCCGGATACGTCAGATTTTCCGAACTACGCAGGCTTGGGCAGTTGGTCCAACGCTTTGAACAAGGCATTGCCCTCTGGAAGGGACAACCGCACCGGCAATGTGATCACCTTGCTGCGAAAATTCGCGGGCAGGCGCACCGCATCTTTCTCTGTCGTCACCAGCTGTGCGCCTCTGGCCTTTGCATCCGCCTCCAGCCGGGTCATCAGCGCAGGCGTCAAAGGCTGATGATCATCCAGCGCCTCGGCATGCACGATCTGTGCGCCAAGGCCCCGCAGGGTGGCAAAAAACTTCTCCGGATGGCCGATCCCGGCAAAGGCCAGCGCCTTGGTGTCCGTCCAATCCATGCCGGTTTGCAAAGGTGCAAGTGCGGCCTGTACATGCGGCGGTGCGCTGGGCAACGCGGCGGTATCAAACTCTGACTGCGCGGCCGCATCCCCAATCGACAACAGCAGATCAGCCCGCGCCAACCCAACCGCCGCAGGTTCGCGTAGCGGCCCGGCAGGCAGGCACAAGCCGTTGCCAAACCCCTTGGCCGCATCCACCACCACCACGCTCAGATCGTAATGCAGCGCCGGATTTTGAAAGCCGTCATCCAGTACAATAACACTCGCGCCCGCCTTTTGCGCCGCCCGCGCCCCGGCAGCGCGATCCTTGGCCACCCAAACTTCAGCAAAGGCGGACAAGAGCAACGGTTCATCCCCGACATCCACCGCCCTGTGCCGCGCGGGATCAACCTGCACGGGCCCTTCCAACGTGCCACCATACCCGCGCGAAACGATGTGCGGTTCGTGGAACAACCCGCGCAAGTGTTCCACCACGGCCATAACTGTCGGGGTTTTGCCTGTGCCGCCTGCATTGATATTTCCAATACAGATTACCGGAATGTCCAAACGCTCACGCGCGCCCTGTGCCAATCTGCGGGCCGTCGCCATCGCATAAAGGGCACCCAAGGGGCGCAGCAGCTGCGCCCGAAGATCCGGTTTGGGTTTGTGCCAAAAATCCGGTGCTCGGGTCATTTGCCTGCCTCTCTTGTGTCCAGAATATCCTGGATCAGGTCGGTAATCTTGTCCGTCACTGCCGCGCCTTTGCTGATCACATCCCAACCGGCATGGGCCATCGCGGCAGCCTGATCAGGGGCAATCAGCCGGGAAACAGCTGTGCCCAAAGCGTCGGCATCATTCACGATCCGCGCCGCGCCCGCCGCCGCCAGCCGCGTGTAGGATGGCATGAAGTGGCGGACCTTTGGCCCATAAAGCACCGCAGAGCCAAGCGCCGCAGCATCAAATGGATCGCAGCCGCCTTCGCCCGCAATCAGAGACGATCCAAGAAATGAGACAGGGGCAATGCGGAAAAACAGCCCCAAATCCTGGGTGTCATCGGCAATCAATACTTGCGTGGACTCATCGGGAAAACCGTCATTTCCCCAATTGAGCACTGAAAAATCCCGTTCGGCGGCCAGCGCCGCAGCGGGGTCTGCACCTTCCTGTGTGGCGGGGTGCAAGATCAGCAACAGCCGGTGTGACAGCCGCATCGCCTTGCGATGGGCTGACAGAACAACCGGCACTTCCTTTGGCAAGACCTGCGCGGCGAACCACACCGGGCGTCCGCCAATGGCTGCTGACAATTCCGACAAATCGGACTCCACATGGGGCAAGGCCTGCCCGCCGGCGAGCAGCGGATCGGTCAGGTCAATTTGATCGCGCGGCTGGCCCAGTTGCACCAAACGCCGCCGCGCCGGTTCGGTGCGTGCCATCACGGCGACAAATTTCGACAAAAGCTGCCCTGTCAGATCCGGCAACCACCGGTCCCGTCGCCCGTCAAAACCGCGCGTGTCCGCATCGACCAAGATCATCGGGCAATGCCGTTCGGCTGCCTCCAGAATGAGATTTGGCCGCAGCGCCCCCCATGCCCAAACACAGGCATCAGGCCGCCAATGATCCAGAAATGCGGCAACTGCGGCGGGGTGTTCACTGGGTGCAGGCGTTTGGATGATTGTGACATCAGGACGCTGTTGCAGGGGCGGCGGCGCAGCATCGTCATCGGGAAGCGTGATCAGAACATGCAGGCCAATCCGTGCGCCGCACATCCGCAAGGCCAAATCCTGAAGCGCGATCACATTGCCCGGTTCGGCGGCATGCAACCAAAGCAGTTCCCCCTTTGGGCGCGGGGCAAACGGCTCTTTCGTTTGTGCCTCTGCCCGACGGGCCAAGGCCCGATAGGCGGTCAGCCCAAGTGACCGCGCCATCGGTAATTAGCCCAGTTCTTCGGTGGAGGAGGCCGCCGCTTCTTCGTCGCGCAGCCGGTGCAGGTGCGCGATGAAATAGCGCATATGCGCGTTGTCCACCGTACGCTGTGCCTCGTTTTTCCAAGCATCATAAGCGGTGGCGTAGTCGGGGAAAATTCCAACGATGTGGAGGTCATCGACATTCTTAAAGACGTTTTCGCTGGGGTTCACCAGTTCACCGCCAAAAACCAGATGCAGACGCTGTGCCATAATGCTTCCTTTGATGGATGTAGATTGATCTCTGCCTATCAGATGCGGGGCCTCACGCAAGGGCGTCGATCAGAGCAATTTGAGAGGGCGCACCGCCCGCCACCACGCCATTGAGCCGCGGATCAGGGTTGTTGAAGCGCAGCGGCTGGCCGGTTTGGTCAGAGCAGACACCGCCCGCTTCGGCCACGATCAGCGCCCCTGCAGCAATGTCCCATTCCCAACTGCGCCGCAGCGTGAGCATTGCATCAAACCGCCCCTGTGCCACCAGCGCCAGCCGGTAAGCCAGCGATGGGCGGTAGTTGCGGGTAAACTCCGGCGTGGCCCCGCCGCGCCAAAACCCGCTGTGCAACGCGGGTTTGGCGGCCAGAACCGTGGATTTTTCCAGACTGGGTTGTTTGGTGGCGCGTATCGGCTGACCATTGAGATATGCCCCTCCCCCCAGAGATGCGGAGTAGAGCTTGTTTCGCAGTGGCAGGTAGACCACGGCTGCAGTCACCACGCCCTGCTCCGCCACGGCAATGGCATGGGCCCAGGTGCTGGACCCCTCCATGAAACTGCGTGTGCCATCAATGGGATCGACGATGAAAACGCGGTCTTGGGTCAAACGGTCGGTGTTGTCTTCGGTTTCTTCGGACAGCCAGCCATAGTCGGGTCGCGCCTGCCGTAGATTGGTCAGCAACAGATCATTGACCGCCAGATCGGCCTCTGTCACCGGGCCTGCATTGCCGGGCTTGTCCCAGCGCAGCGCAGTTTTCCCGGCAAAGCTGGTGGCGACACGCCCCGCCATGCGGGCCGCATCAATCAATAGGGGCAGATCACGCGCCGGCAAGGGTCATTCCCGGCACCAAAAGCGATGGCACGACACGGCTCAGATGCGTGCGGGCATCATTGGCAGGCCGCATATTGCGCAGCATATCGCGCAGATTGCCCGCAATTGTGCATTCATTGATCGTATGGGTGATCTCTCCGTTCTCGACCCAATGGCCAGCGGCCCCGCGCGAATAATCGCCCGTGTTGGGGTTGATCGTGCTGCCGATCATCGAGGTCACCAAGAGCCCTGTGCCCATCTCGCGGATCAGATCATCGCGGCTTTCTGTGCCTTGGGTCAGCTCGATATTCCAGTTGGAAGGCGACGGCCCCGATGATGTGCCGCGCGCGGCATTTCCGGTTGGAGCGAGGCCCAGCTTGCGGGCCGTGGCCAGATCCAGCGTCCAGCCTTGCAAAACCCCGTTCTCCACAATCATACGCCGCGCTGTTGGCAGGCCTTCACCGTCGAAGGGGCGTGATCCACTGGCGCGGGGACGATGTGGATCTTCGACCAGGGACAGATGGTCGGGCAAAACGGCCTCTCCCATCGCGTCACGCAGGAACGATGCGCCACGTGAAATGGACGAGCCGTTGATCGCGCCAAGCAAATGGCCAATCAAACTAGAGGAAACCCGTTCATCAAACAGCACCGGAAAGGCGCCTGTGGGTGGTTTGCGGGCGTCCAGCCGCGCCACAGCCCGTTCCCCTGCGGTTTTGCCGATATCATCAGGTGCGCGCATGTCGGACTGAAAGATCCGGCCATCACCATCATAGTCGCGTTCCATGGAGGTGCCGCTTCCGGCGATGGCGACACAGGATAACCCGCGATCTGTGCGGCTGTATCCGGCGTCAAATCCATTGCTGGTGGCAAAATGTGTGACATGGGCGGCATAACCGGCGCTGGCGGATTGCACTTGGCTGACACCTTTGACGGCCAGTGCCGCGGCTTCGGCCCTTGCGGCATCATCTTGCAGGGCCTGCGGTGATGGCTCCGCGGAGGGATCGACCAGCTCCAACGCGTCAATGTTCCAATGGGTCGCAAGCTGATCGGCGTCCGCCAGCCCGGAATAGGGATCTTCGGGCGCCTCCCTGGCCATGGCAACGGCCCGTTCGGCCATCTCTTCAATGGTGCGCGACGAGGTGTCAGAGGCGGAGACAATTGCGGACCTCTGCCCGACAAACACCCGCAGTCCGATATCAATACCTTCGGATCGCTCTGCCTGTTCCAGCACTCCTGCTCGCACATCAACTGAAACGGATGTCGCCCGGATCGCCTTGGCATCGGCGCTGTCTGCACCGGCTGATCTTGCTGCCTGCAACAGGGATTTGGTCAGCGCATCAAGAGGCTGGGACATAATTCACTCCGGCTTGGGTCGGAAAGACAGGTAACCCTCCCCATCCGGCAGGACAAGGGGAGGGGCAAAGAGTGGCGGTCAGGGACCAACCGCGTGCTTGGAATAGGTTACTTGATCCGCTGCCCATTGGCGAGGATCTGGCCATCCTCGGTAAAGTCGATCTTGGACTTCAACTGATCAGGACCGCCCGCTGGCACAGTGATCATCCCCATCATCATTCGTGGCATCATCGCTTGATCCGCCGGGATCAGACCCATGGATACCAGCTTGTCGATCAAGCCATTGGCCCCATCAAGAGTAAAGGAAATGCTGCCCACAGGCTTTGGGAAACCGGGTATGGTGGTCTTGTCGGCATTGTCGAGTGCCACCTGACCGTCCGCTTCGAACTTGGCGCCAACGGCGTCCAGCAGCAGTTTATTGATCGTGACCGCTTCCACCTCACCCGGAACATCCGCGCCCATGTTTTCGGCGACCTTGGGATCAAGGTAATCAACCAGAAGCTTGGCCTTGCCGGCCAGATCAATGACCAAAGTGGCCGGATCACGGGGCAGTTGGCCTGCCGGATCAAAGATGCCCCAGATCAGGTCGGACATCTGGAAGTCACCCATGGTGAGGCCAAAGGCGAAATCCTGCGGATCGTCGGATTTGCTGACCGGGATGGCGAGGTTAAAGGCGCTTTGCGCCATACTCAGCTCAATCGGGAAGGGCAGGTCGGCCACGTTCATCGTGACCTGCAAATTGGTCTGCCCGCCGCCGTAGCTGACCCCATCCGCGCCCAGATCAACGCTCAACCGGCTGCCCTGTGACGAGGTGTTCAGGGACATATCGCCGTTCACCGGATCGGTCACCTGCATCGCGGTCGCGCTGGATCCGGCGTTGAACGCGCCGGTGATCTCAAAGCCTGCCTTGATCATTGCAGATGTGTCAGAGGCCTTTTCCAGCAACAGCGGGATTGCCCCTTCCGCAGACATCTCAAGATTCTGCAGATTGCCATTCAGGCTGACTTGGTTGCCTTCTTGGGGGTTGTCGACAAACAGATCATAGGTAATCCCGGCCACGCTGCCGGATTGTTGATAATCCCTCAAATCACCAATTGTCATGCTGGTGTTGCTGACCAGACCGGTGCCGGTGACATCAAAGCGCGCGGTTTCCGGCCCGATCACATCACCGTCTGCTTCCAACTGCTGAAGCTTGAGGCCGAAGGTGTCGGCGGAATAGGCATAGTTCATTTTTTCCGGGGTGCCGCTGACGATCATGGAATGGCCGGTCTGGATGTAATCCATCGACAGTTTGAACGCCGAGGAGGAGCTGCCATCGGTCCCGGTCATGACCATTGGCAGGGTCTCGGGCATAACCACCGCAACCGACCCGTCACCTTGCCCAACGAAAACAATCGTGCCCATCGACATGGTCATCGACCCGGCCTGATCGGGCATCTCAAAACCCAGTTGAATGTCACTGACAGTCAGGTTGTTGCCGCTCGCGCTTTGCTGGCCCTGAACGCTGTACCCCATCCCTTCCATGTATTGTTGCCAATCACCCCAAACCTGCGCCGGTGTGAGATCGGCCAACGCGGCCTGGGACAGGAAAACCAATGGAACGGCGAAGCAAAGCGAAGAGGTCGAAAAGCGGGACATAGACAAATCCTTTGTGGCAAATTTCGCGTCAAGGTCGTGCAAACCCCCGGCAGGGTCAAGCCGCGGCAGGGGCAGGGGGCTGGACCCTCGGTTAGGGGAAGACTACCACATGGGGCAATCAGGTTGCAAAACCCAGACACCACACAAAGGAACACGTTATGGACATGACCGGAAAAACCGTAATGATCACCGGCGCCAGCCGCGGCATTGGCGAAGCGGCTGCGCGGGTCTTTGCCGATGCGGGCGCAAATGTCGCGCTTTTGGCCCGTTCGCAGGAAGCGATTGCACAAATAGCAGGCGAAATTGGCAAACAGGCCATCGCGATTCCCTGCAACGTGGCGCGGTTCGGCGAGATGTCATCGGCGGTGGAAACCACGGTTCAGGCCTTCGGCAGCCTGGACGTCCTGATCAATAACGCGGGCGCGATTGAACCGATCTCCCGCTTGGCTGAGGCGGATCCAGACGGCTGGGGCATGAACATCGACGTCAATCTCAAGGGTGTGTTCAACGGCATCCGCGCGGCGCTTCCGGTGATGAAAGACGCTGGCGGCGGTTCGGTGCTGACCATTTCATCCGGCGCGGCGCACAGTGCCATCGAAGGCTGGAGCCATTATTGCTCTGGCAAGGCGGCGGTGAACATGTTGAACCGCTGTCTGCATCTCGAAGAAGCCGAAGCCGGCATCCGTGCCATTGGCCTGTCGCCGGGCACAGTGGCGACGCAGATGCAGCGCGAGATCAAGCAAAGCGGCATCAACCCGGTCAGCAAACTGAATTGGGAGGATCACATCCCCGCCGAATGGCCCGCCCGCACCCTGCTGTGGATGTGCAGTGCCGAGGCGGATCGTTTCAAAGGCGACGAAATATCCCTGCGCGATGAGGGCGTGCGCAAGGCGGTTGGTCTGATATGATCCAAACGGACCGAAACGGCGATGTCCTGATCGTCACGATCAACCGCCCTGACAAGGCCAATTCACTGACCCACGCGATGCTGTCCGAACTGGCCGATGTGATGGAGGCCGCCCAAGATGCGAGGGCGGTGATCCTGACCGGGCGGGGCAAGGTATTCAGCGCAGGCGCTGATCTGGATGAGGCCCGCTCAGGATTGGCCAAATCCGATGTCTGGGAACGCCTGTCCGGGGCCATCGCGGGCCTGCCCGGTCTGACCATCGCGGCCCTCAACGGCACCTTGGCGGGCGGCGCGATGGGCATGGCGCTGGCTTGCGACTTACGGATCGCGGTGCCGGGGGCCAAATTCTTTTATCCGGTGATGAAACTTGGCTTTCTGCCGCAACCCTCTGATCCGGCCCGTATGGCAGCCTTGATCGGCCCTTCCCGGACCAAGCTGATCTTGATGGGCGGTCAAAAGATTGAGGCCCAAGAGGCGCTGACCTTTGGTCTGATTGACCGCATCGTCGCGCCAGAGGATCTGTTGCAGCACGCAAATGACCTGACAGCCGACACCGTCGCGGCGGCCCCTGCCATCGCGCGGGGCATCAAGGAGATGTGCGGCAGCTAGATCAGTGGCACAACCGGCACATCACAGGCGGCCAATGCGGCCAGGGCCGCAAGGATCATCACAAAACGCATGTTGCTTCCTTTCAGTTGCTACGGTCCAACCAAGCCCGCGCCGGGCCGCCAGAGATCAGCCCGGTGGGTCCGCAAAGCCTATGCCACAGCTGCGGTTAAGGCCGCGTGAAAGTCGCCAGTTGGGCCGGTGCGCTCACCGCGTGAACGACTCCGAGATTTAGAGCGACCACGGCAAGCACACCAACATGGTCGAGAGTTTCCTAAGCCGCCTGCGCAAAATGATCAAAGGTCAACACCATCATGTATCGCCGCAGTACCCTATGAGCATGCGAACAACGCTGCATGGTTGGAAGACAACCGCCGCACGGACAACGGGACGTTGGCGCGGATTGTGGTCAACAACGCGATTGAAGCTCCTGTGTCGCGCAACTGGAAAGGGTATTGGCAGCGGGCGGCAAAAACACTACAAGTTGTGGCTAGGCAAAAGAAAACCCCCAGACCGTGACCTGAGGGCTGTCGCCTAAGCGACGTGGTATTTGGGATATGCACATTTGAGTAGTAAAAGTCAAGAGTCAAATTCACGCCGTGCGGTGTTATATGTGGATGGATTCAACCTCTACCACCCGCTTTGTGAACTAAATGACAATACGCTTAAGTGGCTAAATCTTTGGGCACTGGGTCAGCGTATTTGCCAAGATAGGCAGCATAATTTGGTGGGAGTAAAGTACTGTACCGCCTTTCAAAAGCGTGATTCAGATCAGCTATCCCGGCACAAAATTTACATTAATGCGCTAGAGGCTGTGAATGTTGAAACAGTCTATGGCCACTACATTCATGCGGACAGCAAGCCGTGCGGGGCATGCGGCATGGTGACAACGCATTTGAACGAGAAGCAAACAGACATAAATCTTGCTCTGAGTTTGTTTAGCGATGCTATGCAAGATGCATTTGACTATGCATATTTGCTCAGCGCAGACAGCGACCAAGCCGCCACCGGGAAGTTCTTGCGGGACTTTTTCCCAAAAAAGAAACTGATTACGGTATCGCCTCCCAACAAGCCAATTTCGGACAACGTTGCGAATTATGCCGTGGGCAAGCGGCGACTGAATAGGGATGACATTGAGAAGTGCCGATTTCCTAACTACGTTCAAGCTGGTAGTCTAAAACCAATTCGATGCCCTAAGGAATATTGGAAGTAGCGCACCGCATCCGCCCCTCATGCTTCACAAGCCCGCACCTCTTGAAATTCCACAAGCAGGTGTAGGCACGCTTGTAATCCCGCTGGTGTGTAATGTGCTGCTTGCGGGTCGATTGTTTTGACCTTGGAGAAGCCTGAGCCAGTATATGCACCCGCTCTGCACGTTTCCAGCACTATCCGGCGCAACTCCCTCCCCCTTATAAGGACCCTTCGACGTTTTGGCGGGCATGTTGAGTGTTAATGGTTCGCCCCCTACCGCTTGCGCCGACCGCCCGGAACCTTTGACAAAAAACCCGGCGGGCGTTTGGCCACCCATCTGGCGAATTTCGCAAGCCGTGGATGCCCAAGCAGCGCCTCTGGCGTGTTGTAGGACTGTGCTAACTCCGCCTCGGTTAAGGTTGCATGAATTTCGCGGTGGCAGATGTGGTGCATCAAGACCACCGGCCCACCTTTACCCCCCTTCAGCTTGGGGATCAGATGATGCTGGCTTTGCGGCACGTCGGGTGGAATGGGTCGTTGGCACAGCGGGCATTGCGGGTGGTCCATGTGCAAAATCCTTGAACCTTTCGGGGCGGGCAGGCAAGAGGATGGCGCGATCCGCGTTTTTGACAAGGAAAAATCATGGCTCTCGATCTTTCTGACCAGTCGGAAATTGTGCAGCAGGCCTACGGCTATGCCCTGCAAGGATGGGATCTGGCGCTCAGTTGGTTATTGAGCCCGGCGGCCTGGTCGCAGTTCGCGCTCCTGGTCCTTGCCTATTTGATGGCGGTGCTGGTGGCGCGGCGGTTGCGGCCGGTATTGACCCGCCAGATCACGCCCGCCCAAGACGCCGAAGGGGTCGTTGCAGACAGCCGCCGCTTTGCTGTGATCTTCCTGCCGTTGTTGTTACCACTTTTGGCCTATGGCTTCACCGCCATTGGCGAAACGCTGGTGCGGTCCTTGTTCGACAGTGGCGCGGTGATCGCCTTTGGCAAACGGGTGTTCCTGTTTCTCGCGGCTCGCAGGCTGGTGCGGGACATCATCCATGATCCATTCCTCAAATTGTTGGGTCGCTACGTGCTGCTGCCGGTGGCCGCACTTTATATGTTTGGGGTGCTGGATGATGTTCTGGCGGCGCTCACGGCGCTGACCGTCACCTTTGGCAATATCTCCATTTCGGCCATGGCACTGATCCGCGGTATCATCGCCGGATCGATCCTGTTTTGGTTGGGCGGGTGGTCTACCCGGCAAACCTCGCAATTCATCGACGCGCAGGAACAGATGCGCCCGTCCGTGCGGCAACTGGTGGGCAAGGCCATTGAATTTGCCATATTCGCCGCAGCGTTCCTGCTGCTGCTGAATATCATGGGCATCAACCTTGGCGCGTTGGCGGTCTTGGGCGGTGCGATTGGTGTGGGTCTTGGGTTCGGTCTGCAAAAGATTGCGTCGAACTTTATCTCAGGTGTCATCTTGCTGATCGAAGGGCAGGCCACGGTCGGGGATTATGTCGAACTGGACGGCGGCGAAAGCGGCAAGATCGTCAAGATGACAGCCCGTGCCGCCATTCTGGAAACCTTTGATGGCCGCTGGATCGTGGTTCCGAACGAAGATTTCATCACCACCCGCGTCACCAACTTTTCCGACAGCGGATCGGCGAACCGGTATGAGGCGCCGTTTTCCGTCAGCTATGACACCGATATCAACCTGATCCCGCCGTTGATCGAGGCGGCGGTGTCCAAACATCCCGAAGTTTTGGATGCCCCCTATCCACCCGATTGCGAACTGCGCGGCTTTGGTGACAGCGGTATCGATTTCGCTGTTGAATTCTGGGTGAACGGGCTGGATGACGGGCCGAACAAATACACCTCGGATGTTTTGTTCCTGATCTGGAATGCGCTGAAAGAGGCCGGTGTCGAGATCCCCTATCCACAGCGCGTGATTGAGATAAAAGGCCCGATGCCGGAGCTGAAATCATGAAACAGGCGGTGGTGATCGGCGCAGGGCCAGCGGGCCTGATGGCGGCCGAGGTGATGGCAGAGGCCGGTTTGGCCGTTACGGTTTGCGAGGCCAAACCTTCGGTCGGGCGCAAGTTCTTGATGGCAGGGAAATCCGGCCTCAACCTGACCAAGGACGAGGACGGCAGCAGCTTTCGCGCCGCGTTTTCCGAGGCTCGCAAGCCGCTTACCCCCATGATCGACGCCTTTGATGGGGATGCGGTGCAGGCGTGGGCCAAGGGTCTGGATCAAAAAGTGTTCACCGGCAGCACTGGGCGGGTGTTCCCGGTCGCGATGAAGGCGTCCCCATTGTTGCGGGCATGGATGACCCGCCTCGCGGCGGCGGGGGTACAGACCAACACCCGCTGGCGCTGGCAGGGGTGGGACGAAGACAAGCTGATCTTTGATACGCCAGTGGGGCCGCAAACCCTGAACGCTGATGTGACGGTTCTGGCGCTGGGGGGGGCAAGCTGGGCGCGGCTGGGGTCGGACGGTGCTTGGGCTGATATCCTTGGCGGCAAAGATGTCCCGCTGGCGGCCTTCGCCCCGGCGAATGCGGGCGTCTTGATCAACTGGTCGGCGCATATGACCAAACATTTCGGCGCGGCGATCAAAGGGGTGAAGTGGACGTCTGGCCCTTATTCCTCAAAAGGGGAGGCCGTGCTGTCTGCGCAGGGGCTCGAAGGTGGCGGGATCTATTCCATCTCGCGCGGGGTGCGCGAAGGGCATTCGTTGGCGCTGGATCTTTTGCCGAATATGACAGTGGCTGAGATCACCGCAAAACTGTCGAAACCGCGCGGCAAGGCAAGCCTTGCCAACCATCTGCGCAAAACGGTGAAACTGACCCAGGCCCAGATCGCATTGTTGCAAGAGATGGCGCGGCCTTTGCCAGATGGTTTGCGGGCGACGGCGCGGTTGCTCAAGGCGGTGCCCGTGACAAACGCGGGGCTACGCCCGATGGACGAGGCGATCTCCACCGCAGGCGGGCTGCGCTTCGCGGCACTGGACGAGGGGCTGATGATCAAAGCGCTGCCGGGGGTGTTCGTCGCCGGAGAGATGCTGGATTGGGAAGCGCCGACAGGCGGTTACCTCATCTCGGCCTGCCTTGCGACAGGCCGATGGGCCGGGCAACACGCGGCCCGCTGGGCCGGTTAAGCGGCGGCGGGTTCCTTGGTTTGCGCTGCCTTGAATGCATCCCGATCGCGCAGACCTTTGGCCCAGGTGTTCAGCTTGTCATCGACCCGTGGAAAGCCCGCGCCGATGGACCAGTTGATGCAATGCACGGCCAGAATATCCGCATGGGTCATTTGATCACCCATCAGGAAGGGCCCCTCCAGACGCTCTGACAACAGGCCGGCTGCACGGCCAAATTCGGCTTTCAGGCTGTCTTTGATCTGCGGCATCCGCAATGCTTCGGGAAAGACAAAGCTGTGCTTTGCCGCTGCCCAAAGGATCGCATCAAATTCATCGATCAACCAAAAGGTCATGGCGTCCTGTCGGGCGCGTGCGGGCGTTCCGGCAGGCGCGGTCAGCATCCCGTGCTTGTCCCCAAGGTAGGTCATGATCGCAACGCTGTCGGTCAGCACATCATCACCATCGACCAATGCCGGGATCTTGCCCGTCGGATTGTGCTTGAGCGCCTCCTCAGATCGTGGCGGGGCGGCAATCTGAACATAGTCCTGACCCAGTTCTTCGAGCATCCACATCACGCGGAAGGCCCTTGATTTGGTTGCGCCGATCACTTTGTACATCTGCTTTCCTTTCGTTCAATCGAGCCTGTTCAACGCTGTGTGCCCAGCATTGCAAGGCGGATAAATGCCCGTTCGACCAATGCCATCGCAGGCGCATTTTGTCCGGCGGAGCGCAATTTGAGGTCTGTGTCCGTCAAAACGGTCAACGCGGTCTCCAGGCGTGCCGCGCCCCAGTTGCGGGCCTGCCGGGACACGCGCTCGCGGTCACGCACGCCATAGACCGGCGCACCGGGGTTGGCGGAAATCCGGTAAAGGGTGCGAAAATGACGGGTGGCCATGATGCACAGGGTAACAGGATTAACGCCCTGTCCCTGCAGCTTGCTCATCACCGGACCAATATCGCCTGACCGCGCCTCA
This sequence comes from Sulfitobacter sp. M368, assembly GCF_025141875.1. Taxonomy (NCBI): domain Bacteria; kingdom Pseudomonadati; phylum Pseudomonadota; class Alphaproteobacteria; order Rhodobacterales; family Roseobacteraceae; genus Sulfitobacter; species Sulfitobacter sp. M368. The sequence goes on along the minus strand of NZ_CP081113.1, from coordinate 3,658,380 downwards.
GCCACCACATGCAGGATGTCATCCACATCAGCCTCCGTAGAGGTCGGAGCGCAGGCGGCGACATCATCGGCGGTCAGCGCGGAGGGATCGTTCAGCTTGTATAGAGCCAGCTTTTCCAGCGTCTGACGAAAATCACCGGGGTCCAGCGCACGGGCGAGATCGGTAAGGTTCGCCATCGCATCCGGCTCTGGCTTCAGTTTTGCCTCCGCCAACAAACGCTCAATCTCGGCGCGGTCGGGCGGCGTGTCATAAATCGCAGTAGCATAGGCATTGCGATGATCCTGAAACGCCTTGAGCACTTTGGAGGTTTTCTTGAGATCGCCTCCTGTCACCACAATCTGAGCATCACCGGGCTGCCAATCGGCAAGGGTATCGATCAGGATCTTGGCGATGTTGTCATTTGCATCTTCTACAAGTGCGGCCCGTGGGCCGGGGAAAAACCCTACCGCCTTGATCGCATCCAAAAGCATTGCCGGATCGCGCCGCAACTCGGCGGCGGGCATCCGGGTGAGGCGCATTTCCTCCTCGGCGTTTGGCCCAAGCAACGCCTTGAGAAACTCTTGCCGCTTCAGCGCAACACGCATCGCATCGCTGCCATATATCAACAGCCCGGTTTTGTCCGGATCAGGCCGGGAGAAATAGCCGTTGGCGTCGCGGGGGCTTAGCTTCATCAGCTCAGATCAGCGGCGTAGAGACGTGTGATCAGTTGATCGGCCAGAATCACCATCAGACGTTTTTCCGCGTCCTGTCTGCTGGCCAATGTGGCCACGGTCGTGCCCGTGGCGGAATAGCCTGTAAAGTTCTCGACCTGGCCAGATGTCAGAATTTGCCCCGTTTGCAGATCGCGCAGCGCATAATCGACCGATCCAATCAGATCAAACCGCGTGGTTTCACCCGCCCGGTTGATTGCAAGACGTTCTTCGCGTGTACTGATGTTGACAGCCAGACCATAGGCCGGAGAGGCGCCGCGCCCCAGTTTCTGTTCAATCTCGCGGGTCAGGAAATAGCCGTAGCGCGCGTTTGGTGGATCAACCTCGACCCGATCTTGCAAAAGCCGCCCGTTGCCGCCCGGCCCATAGACAGGCTGAAACCCGCAAGCGGCAAACGCCAGTGGGGCCAGCACCATGAACCGGCGGCGATAGGTGGCTTTAGGCAACGACATTCACAATCCGTCCCGGCACAACGATGACCTTTTTCGGCGCAGCGCCATCAAGGCTTCGCACAACAGCTTCGTGGGCCAGTGCGATTTTTTCAACCTCTTCTTTGGGCATATCGGCCGGCACCTGAATTTCAGCCCGGCGTTTGCCGTTGACCTGAATGGGCAGGGTCACTGTGTCATCCACCAGCATCGCCTCATCCGCCTTGGGCCAAGGGGCCGTCACGATCAGGCCGGTTCCGCCCTGATGCGCCCAGATATCCTCGGCCAGATGCGGGGTCATGGGCGACATGAGTTGAGCCAGCGTCATGATTGCCTCGCGCTGTGCGGCGTAACCGGCCTTGGATTTCTGCAAGATGGCGGTGAAGGCATAGAGTTTCGCGATGGCCGCGTTAAAGCCAAAGCTTTCGACGCCCATGGTCACGTCATGGATGGTCTTGTGCATGGCCCGCAGCAGATCCTCATCGCCTTGGCCTTTTGCATCCCTGTCCATCTGGCCAATGCGGTCGCAGATGTTCCAGACCCGCGTGAGGTGCTTGAACGCCGCATCCGCGCCGGAGGCTGTCCATTCCACGTCCCGCTCGGGCGGCGAATCGGACAACACGAACCAGCGGGCGGTGTCTGCGCCATAGTTCGAGATAATGTGCAGCGGATCGACCACGTTTTTCTTGGATTTGGACATCTTGGCGGAGGGGATGATCTCCACTTCGGTACCATCGGCAAGTTTACCATCGGTCACATCTTCGGGCAGGTGATAGACCGGGCGTCCCTTCGCATCACGGGTCTGATAAATTTCGTGTGTCACCATGCCTTGGGTAAAGAGCGCATCAAAGGGCTCAATTGCCGTTTCCGGCAGATGGCCGGTGATCTGCATCGCGCGGGCAAAGAACCGCGAATACAGAAGGTGCAGAATCGCATGTTCAATGCCGCCGATATACTGGTCGACGTTCATCCAGTATTTGGCGTCTTCCATATTGGTCGGCGTTTCGGCCCGCGGCGCGGTGAACCGTGCAAAATACCACGACGAATCGACAAAGGTGTCCATCGTGTCGGTTTCACGCTTGGCCGGTGCACCGCAGGACGGGCAGGCACAGTCGCGCCATGTCGGATGCCGGTCCAGCGGATTGCCCGGCGTGCCAAAGTCCACGTCATAAGGCAGCTCAATCGGCAGGTTCTCTTTTTTCTCCGGCACCACGCCGCAGGCATCGCAATGCACAACGGGGATCGGACAACCCCAATAACGCTGGCGGGACAAACCCCAGTCACGCAGGCGGTATTTGGTCACGCCTTGGCCAACGCCGTTCTGTTCGCAAAAATCAACGGCTGCGTTGATCGCCTCTTCGCCGGTCTGCCACGCGTCGCCAGCAAAACCGCGGTTGTAAAAAACCTTGTCCGATTTTGCGGGCACATATGCCTCTTCCAACACCTCGTTGGCGTCTTCGGACGGCAGATAGGTCGAGATGATGGGCAACTCGTACTTTGTCGCAAATTCAAAATCGCGCTGGTCATGCGCGGGGCAACCGAAGATCGCGCCGGTCCCGTAGTCCATGAGAATGAAGTTGGCGATATAGACCGGCAACTCATGCGCGGTATCAAAAGGGTGACGCACGCGGATGCCGGTGTCAAAGCCCAGCTTTTCGGCGGTTTCAATCGCCTCTTCCGTGGTACCGCCCTTGCGGCATTCGGCGCAGAACGCCGCCACATCTTCGTTTTCGCGCTCAAGCACTTTGGCAAGCGGATGATCCGGGGAAATCCCAACAAAGGACGCGCCCAACAATGTATCGGGGCGTGTTGTATAAACCTCGATCCGGTCGTGACCTTCGGGGGCATCAATTGTCGAGAAGGCAAACTGAAGTCCGCGCGATTTCCCGATCCAGTTGGCTTGCATCAGCTTGACCTTTGCAGGCCAGTTGTCGAGCGTGTCCAGCGCGGCAAGCAATTCTTCGGAGTGGTCCGAGATTTTGAAGAACCATTGTGTGAGTTCGCGCCGTTCGACCAATGCGCCAGAGCGCCATCCGCGACCGGCCTCAACCTGTTCGTTGGCCAGAACCGTCATATCGACAGGATCCCAGTTCACCACGGCGTTCTTGCGGTAAACCAAGCCCTCATGAAGGAAATCGAGGAACAGAGCTTGCTGCTGGCCATAATATTCCGGATCACAGGTAGCAAATTCGCGGGACCAGTCGATAGACAGGCCCAGCGGCTTCATCTGGCCGCGCATGTCGTCGATGTTGCCGTATGTCCAGTCCTTGGGATGGCCACCAATGGCCATCGCCGCGTTTTCAGCAGGCATCCCGAACGCGTCCCAGCCCATCGGGTGCAAAACATTGTGGCCCGTCGCGATCTTGTAGCGCGCAATCACATCCCCCATGGTGTAGTTACGCACATGCCCCATGTGGATGCGCCCAGATGGATAGGGGAACATTTCAAGCACATAATACTTGGGCTTGTCAGCGGCGCGGACCGCCTTGAAGACTTCATCTTTTTCCCAGGCTTTTTGCCAGCGGGCTTCGATCTCGGCAGGGGTATATCGGGACATCGTATTGCGGACCTTTGGAAATAGAAAACGCCGGGCTGCTTGTGTCACAGGGCCCGGCGTTTGTGTAGACAGTTATTTTGTTCGGGCTCAGAACTTGTTGTCTGAGATACGTAGTTCGCGGGCACGGGAGAGAATCGCGTCTTCGACCGCGCGTGTGGTTGCTTTGCTGACTGATCGGCCGCCGCGCGTTTGCAGGGCAACATTCAAAGACCGTGCATCCAATGCGGGATCATCAATCAACACCGTGGCGCGATAGGCGCGGCCACCACCGGGTGGTGTTCCGTAGCCGGTAACGATGACACCTGTGTATGGATCAACCGTTTGCACGGGCAGGAAGTTCAGCACTTCGAGTGTGGCAGACCACAGATATCGGTTCACAGATACCTTGTTGTCGGCTGTTTTTGCGCGGAAAATCGACCAGACCGTATTGTCGGGGTCGGTTTCGATGGCCGATGGGTTGTTTGCATTATTATAGTATGCAGGCCGTTCTGTTGCCGGACGTCCCAGCTTGCCAATAGCGCCACAAGCGGTCATCGACCCTGCAATCAAGAGGGCCAGTCCGATTCTGCAAACTGTTTGACGCGCCATTCGAGCATTCCTTTGCCTGTTTGATCACTGGTCTATCCAAGCTGTGCGATCTGGGCAAGGCATATGTATTGGTGCGATTCCCAACAAAATCAGGGTTTGCGGCGTTCAATTGTGTCCGACCTGGAGGGCAATGGGGAAAAACTGTGGCAAAGCTGCACCATTGAGCACGACATTGCAGTCTGGCGTTTCAGGCATCTTGCGCAAATGGGGGCAAAGGAGGCAAACACCCTGCATACCCTTTCCGGATTCCCCGGTCTGGGCATGTGAATTCAAACCGAGGGAAAACTCATGAAAAAAGTTCTCTTCGCTACAACAGCTCTGGTTGCGACAGCCGGCGTTGCAGCAGCAGACGTTACATTCGGCGGCTGGGGCCGCTTTGGTATCCTGTACAACGAAGCAAACGTTGGCAACGAAACCAACATCACAAGCCGTTTCCGTCTGCAGATCGACGCGACAGCCGAATCTGACGGTGGCGTAACATTTGGTGCACGCGTTCGCATGCAGCAGAACAACACAGACAACGGCAACAGCCCAGCAGGCACAGGCTTCAACGGCGCGCGTTTCTTCGCACGTTCCGGCGGCCTGGAAGTTGGCGTTGGTAACATCTACGGCGCGATCGAATTCATGCCAGGCATGTACCCAATCGACCTCGGCCTGACCGGTCTGGGTTACGAGTACACCGCATACCAGTTCCGCGCTGACGCGTATTCTTCCGGTGGCAACGGTTCCGCAGGCTCCAACGGCGTTGAAGTTCTGTACTCCATGGGCGACCTGTCCTTCCACGTGTCCGCTTCCGACACCAACGACCGTATCGCCGCACACGCAGCATACTCCTGGAACGGCTGGACATTTGCTCTGGGTGCTCAGGACTCCAACAACGCAGCTGACACAGAACTGGCCGCTTCGGTTTCCGGTTCCTTCGGTCCAGTTGACGTAACTCTGGCCTATGCCGACAACGGCACAGCTGGCGACCACATCACTCTGGCCGGTCGTTTCGACGTTGGCGCAGCAACAAACGTAGAAGTCTACGTTGCTGATGCGGACAACTTCGCAAACACATCCTACGGTGTTGACTTCAACCACGATCTGGGTGGCGGTACATCGCTGCGCGGCGGTATCGCATCGCTGAGCAACGACACAGTACGTGCCGACCTGGGTGTTCGCTTCAACTTCTAAGTTGATCTGAACCACGGTATTGGGGGCAGGCCTTTGGTCTGCCCCTTTTCTTTTGCGCGGGTCTGGTGTTTTCTGCCGCTCCCACCTCCCAAGAGCGTATGATCATGAGCCTGCAAGACATCACCACCCGTATTTCCCAAGCCGAACAAGACGCAGGGCGTGAGCCCGGATCGGTTAAGCTGATCGCGGTCAGCAAGGTGCAGCCGAACGAACGGGTCGCGGATGTATTGTCTCAGGGTCACCGCTGTTTCGGCGAAAACAAGGTGCAAGAGGCCGCAGGCAAATGGCCTGATTTCAAGGACAGCTTTGACGGCGTTGATTTGCACCTGATCGGACCCCTACAAAGCAACAAAACCCGGCAGGCGATGGAGCTTTTTGATACAATCCACTCGGTTGACCGGCCCAAGCTTGCCAAAGCCATCGCGCGGATTGCGCAAGAGATCGGGCGCTGCCCTGATCTGTTCATTCAGGTCAACACCGGGGAAGAACCGCAAAAGGCCGGTGTAATGCCGGGAGAAACGGATGCCTTTGTCGCCGAATGCCGCGCGCTTGATTTGCCGATCAAGGGATTGATGTGCATCCCGCCAGCGGATGAAGAACCGTCCTTGCACTTTGCCTTGCTGGCCAAGATTGCCAAACGCAATGATCTGACCGGCCTCTCCATGGGCATGAGCAGTGACTTTGAGCGGGCCATCGCAGTGGGCGCAACCCATGTGCGTGTCGGCTCTGCCATATTCGGGAATCGCGTTCCGGCCTAGATCAACGAACGATGAGCCGCGTCCCACGCTCCGTTCTGGCTGCAATCCATCGCAAGTCACCCCTGCGCAGCCCAATGCACCCTTCGGTCGGGAACCCTGGACGTCTGTGCTGATGAACAAAGATCGCAGACCCAAGGCCCGCCTTGGCATCGGGCCAATTCCAATCGGTGAGCAGAACAAGATCATAAAGCGGGTCCGCCCGCCGCAAGCTTTCTGCGCTATGGGCGTAAGGCACCCGAACCATCTGGTTATAATTGACGTCACCCGAGGCATCTGACCAAAGATCACCGGGCCGGATCGGCACTGCCCAAGGCGCGGGGGCAGCCATTCTGTCGGGCCGGTACAAGATACCGACAATGTGATGAACACCGCGCGGCGTGGCACCGTCGCCCTCGCGCTTGTCCGATGTAATGCCACCTTTGCCAAGGGTGCAGGGGAACCGCCGCCCGAGAAACCGCAGGCCAAGTGGCGTCAGCACCATATCTTCGGGCGTCATTGCGGCCATATCAAAGAAGATGACCGGACTTGGCCGCCTTGGTCGCCAGATAGTCGCGGTTGTAGTGGTTTTCCCCCACCATCAGCGGCACCCGTTCGGCCACATCAATGCCGCTGGCCTGCATCATCTCTACCTTGCGCGGATTGTTGGTCAGCAGTCGCACAGCAGAAAACCCCATGGATTTCAGAATGTCAGAGCCTAGCCGAAAATCACGTTCATCATCCTCAAAGCCAAGCCTGTGATTGGCCTCAACCGTGTCAAACCCCTGATCCTGAAGCGAATAGGCCCGCATCTTGTTGGCCAACCCGATCCCGCGCCCCTCTTGATTGAGGTAAAGCAGAACGCCATGCCCCTCTTGCCCCATTTGCGCCAATGCCGCTCGCAATTGCGGGCCGCAATCGCATTTGAGGCTGCCCATGACATCGCCGGTGAAACAGGCTGAATGCAGCCGTGCCAGCACGGGCTTGCTGCGGTCCGGGCGGCCTACTTCGATGGCATAATGCTCTTCGCCGCCGTCTTCGGGACGGAAGATATGCAAACGGCCCGCATCGGAGGCTTCCATCGGCAGGCGGGCATTGACCACCGGATGCAGATCGCTGCGCAAAGACAGGATCGGCATCGCGGCCACCAGATCCAGTGCCGTCAGCCCATGTTGCGCGGCAAATCCGCGACCGTCAGGCAGATCCAGAACCAAAACCGCAGGCAAAAGCCGGGCCGATTTCACCAATTGCAACGCAGTGCGATGCGCGTCCACAGCGCCGCCACGGACGCAATTGAACGGACCTTTCATCGGCGAACGCAGGTCATCTGCCGGATTGGCGATGCTTTGCACCCATGCCGGCGTGGCATCATCGGGCAGCGGAAGCCGCGCCAGATCGTTGTCATAGACCCGCGCCTTGAGCGTTTCGGCACGCCGCGCCGTGATTGTCAGAACAGGTGAGCCGCCCAACGCCAACAAATCGGTAAGCCGCTGCGCGTTCAATGTCTCGGCGGCCAGAACCAGCACGGATTGCGCACCGTTCAGCACCACAGGCACGCCCATGCGCAAATCGGCCCTTGCGCGGGCCAGTTGTTCGGTAATGTCGGGACCAAAACTCATGTGATAATATAACTTCTTTGTTGGGCAGGGTCTACTTACGCCTTCGTGACACAGATTGAAACATTTCAGGTGCTTTGCAACACGAGGCCGTGAAAGAATTGCAGCAAACCTTGCCGCAGCGGGGTGCAAGACGCATCTATATCCCAAGTTGATTGGAGAAATGTATGGCCCAGCTCAAAAAGATCCTGCTTGTGGACGATGATGACGACCTGCGCGAAGCGTTGAGCGAGCAATTGTTCATGACCGAAGATTTCGACGTATTCGAGGCGGAGAACGGGGCCGATGCAATGTCCCGTGCCAAAGAGGCAATCTATGATCTGGTGATCCTTGATGTTGGCCTGCCCGATACCGATGGTCGCGAGCTGTGCCGCCTGATGCGCAAACAGGGTGTGAAAAGCCCGATTGTAATGCTGACCGGTCATGACACCGATGCAGACACAATCCTGGGCCTGGATGCTGGCGCCAATGATTACGTCAGCAAACCGTTCAAATTCCCGGTTCTGCTCGCCCGCATACGCGCCCAGTTGCGCCAGCACGAACAATCCGAAGACGCGGTGTTCCAGCTTGGGCCATATACCTTCAAACCTTCGATGAAGATGTTGATTACCGAAGAAGACCGCAAAGTGCGCCTGACCGAGAAGGAAACCAATATCCTCAAGTTTCTTTATCGTTCAAACGATGGCGTGGTGCCGCGTGACGTGCTGCTGCATGAGGTCTGGGGCTACAATGCCGGGGTCACGACCCACACGCTTGAGACGCATATTTATCGGCTTCGACAAAAAATTGAACCAGATCCGTCAAATGCGCGCCTTCTTGTTACGGAAAGTGGTGGGTACAGGCTCATGGCCTGATTCGCGGGAACCATTTTCGCGAAACCGAATTATTTCCCTGAGCGGCGGGGTTTTCATGACCTGCCAATCGGTTTGAACCCGAAGCATGTGTCCGGGCAATGACACATACCTCCCTGTTGGACTCGGGCCGGACATCTTGTCTGGCCCTTTTTTTCTGCGCCAAGCGGCCGCGCCGTCCAAGTGACGTTGCGGCCCGTGGTCTGGCGCCGCCAGCGCTGCTGCCCCATGTTGAGGGGAACAGGAGTAAACACATGAAGCAAGTGATCTACGAAACCTTTGGCAATCCGGCGGACGTGCTCAAAGTTGTTGAAACGCCCGATATGCCCTTGGCCGAAGGCCAGGTGCGGGTGAAAGTGTTGCGTGCGCCGATCAACCCATCTGACCTTATTCAGGTGTCGGGCAATTATGGTGTGAAACCGCCGCTGCCTGCTATCGCGGGCAACGAAGGGCTGGGCCGCATTGTCGAAGGGCCGGGAGAGGGGCAATTGGTTTTGCTGCCAGCCGGGCAGGGCACTTGGGTCAGTGAAACGGTTTGCGATCCCCGTCATCTGGTGCCGCTGCCCGAGGGGGATCTGGACCAGCTTTCAATGCTGCTGGTCAATCCGGCCACGGCGGCGCTGCTTTTGACAGATTACGTCGATCTGAAAGAGGGCGACTGGGTGATCCAGTCTGCCGCAAACTCTGCCGTGGGCGGCTATCTGGTCCAACTGGCCAAAGCCAAAGGCATCAACGTGGTTTGCGTGGTGCGCCGCGAAAGCGCAATTGCAGGATTGAAAGATCTGGGCGCAGATGTGGTGTTGGTCGACAGCCCTGATTTGGCGCGGGACGTCAAAGCCGCCACAGGCGCCAAGATGAAGCTGGCGGTGGATGCGGTGGCGGGCAAAACCGCTGGCCGCCTTGCAGACACGCTGGAGCCGGGCGGAACCTTGGTGAATTACGGCGGCATGTCCAACGAGGACAGCGCGATTGGAGCTGCGGCGCTTATTTTCAACAACATCACAGTGCGCGGCTTTTGGTTGGTCACATGGATGAACGCGGCGGACAAGGCGACACGCGCGGCGCTTTATGCAGATCTGGCGGGCCAGATTGCCAAGGGCACGCTATATGCGCCCATCGACAAACATTTCACCCTCGATGAAATTGCCGAAGCGGCAAAATATTCCTGGGCGGGCGAGCGGAACGGCAAGGTGATGATCGCGCCCAACGGCGTCTGATTTCATCATGGCGGCGGGCGGCGGCAAGGGGTAGGGTGCGGCCCAAACACCCCAAACCGGAGCCTGCCGCCCATGTCTTTTTCCCTCGCCACCTGGAACATCAACTCCGTTCGCCTGCGCGAACCTCTGGTGCTGCGTTTGCTGAAAGAACACGGGCCAGATGTATTGTGCTTGCAGGAATGCAAAAGCCCGGTGGACAAGATCCCGACTGAGGCTTTTCACGCGGCGGGCTATACCCACATGGTTGCGCGCGGGCAAAAGGGCTACAACGGCGTGGCAATCCTGTCCCGCTTGCCGTTGGAAGATGTCGGTGATCGCGATTTTGCCGCGCTTGGCCATGCCCGCCACGTAGCGGCCAAGCTGGAGAACGGCACGACCATCCACAACTTCTATGTGCCTGCGGGCGGTGACAAGCCGGACCGCGAGATCAACGAAAAGTTTGGTCAAAAGCTGGATTACCTGTCCGAGATGCGCGACTGGTTCCATGCGGAAAATCCAGAAAAATCCATCATGGTCGGCGATCTGAACATTGCCCCGCGTGAGGATGATGTCTGGGACCACAAAAAACTGCTCAAGGTGGTGAGCCACACTCCGGTTGAGGTTGAGGCACTTGCCGAGACCCAAGATGCAGGCAAATGGGTGGACATCACACGACAGGATATTCCGCAAGGCAATCTGTATAGCTGGTGGTCTTATCGCTCTCCCGATTGGGATGCCGCCGACAAGGGCCGCAGGCTCGATCATATCTGGGCGACACAAGACATTTCGAACGCCGGTCACTCCAGTCATGTTGTGCGCGATGTCCGCGGATGGCAACAACCCAGCGACCACGCCCCGGTTTTTGCGACCTTTGACCTTTGAATCTGCGCCAACTGCCTACATATAGGCACCAAACGCGCAACGCGAGGAATTAAAAATGATGGAACTGAACCTGTCGGGTGCGCCCGATGCCGATCTGATCAAAGACAGCGACGAAGCGTCGTTCATGCAAGACGTGGTCGAGGCGTCGCAGACGACCCCGATTGTTGTAGATTTCTGGGCGCCATGGTGCGGCCCCTGCAAGACCCTTGGTCCACAGCTTGAAGCGGCAGTGAAAGCTGCAAAGGGCGCGGTCAAGATGGTCAAGGTCAACGTTGACGAAGCTCAGATGATCGCCGGTCAGTTGCAGATCCAATCCATTCCAACCGTTTATGCCTTTCACAAAGGTCAGCCGATTGATGGCTTTCAGGGTGCCCAGCCCGAGTCCGAGATCAAGGCCTTTATCGACCGCGTCGTGAAAGCCGCGGGCGGCGAAGCGCCGGGCGAGCAACTGGACGAAGCGGTCGCCGCCGCAGAGGAAATGCTGGCCGAAGGCGCAGCTTCGGATGCGGCGCAGACCTTTGCCGCCATCCTTGGCGAAGACCCGCTGCACGCGGGCGCTTATGGCGGCATGGTGCGGTCCTATCTGGCGCTGGATGATCTTGATCACGCCGAAGCCCTGCTGAATGGTGCGCCGATCGAAATCTCCAAAGCGCCGGAACTCGAAGCCGCCCATGCCCAGCTTGAATTGGCACGGCAGGCCGCTGATGCCGGTCCCGTGGCCGAATTGACTGCTGCTGTCGAAGCCAATCCAGAGGACAATCAAGCACGGTTTGATCTGGCGCAGGCGCTTTATGCCAATGGCGATGCCGAAGGGGCGGTGGATCATCTGCTCGACATCTTCAAGCGGGATCGGGAATGGAACGATAGCGCCGCCAAGACACAGCTGTTCACCATTTTCGACGCGCTGAAACCGAATGATCCGGTGGTTCTCAACGGGCGGCGCAAGCTTAGCTCAATGATATTTGCCTGATCGGCTTGGCGGGCTAGATCGTTGTCCATGATAAAGCCAACCGAATTGCCCGACACAATTGCGATTTTTCCGCTGGCGGGAGCGTTGCTTTTGCCGCGGTCGCGGTTGCCGCTGCACATCTTTGAACCGCGGTATCTTCAGATGATATCCGATGCGCTCAAGACTGATGGCCGGCTCATTGGCATGGTGCAACCCAACGAGGTGCCCGGCCGGGAAGGGCCGGGTTTGCAAACCATCGGCTGTGCGGGCCGGATTACACAGTTTTCCGAAACCGAAGACGGGCGGTACATGATCACCCTCGGCGGTGTCTCGCGGTTTCGCGTGATACAAGAGGTTGAGGGGTTCACGCCCTATCGTCGCTGCGATGTCAGCTGGGATGGGTTTGGCCGGGATCTGGGCAAAGAAGAAGGCGACAGCGGATTTTGCCGCAAACCGTTCCTGACATTGCTGGGCCGGTATTTCGACACGTTGGGCCTGTCGGCCGACTGGGACACGCTGAAAGATGCGGAGGACGAGTTGCTGATCAATTCCCTTTCGATGATGTTGGAATTTGACCCCGAGGACAAACAAGCCTTGTTAGAAGCGCCATCGCTTGAAACGCGGCGCGAAACATTGGTGACGCTGATAGAATACGCCATGCGCGGCGGTCAGGAAGAAGGATTGATGCAATGACCAACACCGAAGTGCAGTTCGACCGCCGAATGCTTGAAGCGCTGATTTGCCCGCGGACCCAAGCCACGCTGCGCTATGACGCGGAAAATCAGGAACTGGTGTCGAAAGAGGCCGGTCTGGCCTATCCGATCCGAAATGGCATTCCAGTGATGCTTGAAGATGAGGCGCGTATCCTCGACTGATCCTCTCAGATCAAAGCGGTTTGCCCTGCATCAGGCGCGGCAATTCCCCATTGAGACCAGCGGCCTCACGGATAAATCCACGCCGCAAACCCGGCAGGGCATTGACCGCTGCCATCCCCAGATCCCGCGCTGCGCGTAGTAATGGATTGTCGTTCGAAAACAGCTTGTTAAAGCTGTCCGTCGCCAGTGCCAGCGATGTGTTGTCAAAGCGGCGCCATTCCTGGTAGCGGGCCAATGCGGCGTCTGATCCGATGTCTTCACCGCGCAGCTGCGCTTCTGCGATCACCTCGGCCAAGGCAGCGACATCGCGCAGACCAGCGTTCAGTCCTTGCCCTGCAATCGGATGCATCCCGTGGGCCGCATCCCCGACGAGCGCGACGCGAGGGGCAATCATTTCATGGGCCAGTGACAGGCCCAACGGATAAGTGAACCGCGCCCCGGCAAGCGAGATTTGACCGAGGAAACTGCCGAAGCGCGGGCGCAACACGTCGATATAATCGTCGTCCTGCAGGGCGTGAATCCGGGCGGCGTTCTGGGTTGTCTCACTCCAGACGATAGACGAACGCTTGCCCTTGAGCGGTAAGATCGCCAGCGGGCCGGGCGGCATGAAAAACTGGTGTGCGACGCCATCGTGCGGCAATTCATGATCAATCGCGCAGACCAAGGCGGTTTGCCCGTAGCTTTGGACAACCCGTTTTATCCCGGCCCTTTCGCCGGTGCCGCTGCTGCGGCCATCTGCACCGATCAGCAGACGCGCCCGCAAGGTTCTGCCGCTGTCCAACGTGACCGTGATACCGTTTGCATCGACATCCTGCCCAACCACCCGTGTACCGTTGATCTGGGTGAGGCCCGGCGTCGATTTCACCGCGTCCAAAAGGGCGCGGCGCAGGTGCCGATCCTCGACCATGTACCCCATCGGGCCTTCTTCGATTTCGGCATGATCAAACTGCATCACGAACGGCGAAGGGCCTTCGCCCGCGCGGCCATCGGTAACTTTGATCTCAAGCATCGGCTGCGCCTGATCGGCAATCACGGGCCATATCCCAAGCCCCTGCATCAACCGCATAGACGCCAAGGCCAGGGAATAGGACCGCCCGTCAAACTTTGCGTTCTTGCGCAGCTTGAGATCCAGCGCATCTATCACGGTGACCTTCAGGCCGATCTGCGCCAAAGCGAGTGCAAGCGCTGGCCCGTTCAGGCCACCGCCCACAATTGCGATATCGGTATCAAATGTCATGCCCCTAGATATGCGCGGCAGGTGGGGATTGTCCATGTGCCCAAGCGCCGCTACCGTCACCAAAAATCACGGAAGGGTAAGACCATGCAGGACTGGCTAATGATGACCGCCGCAGACTTGGGGCGCGGGATTGCGGAAGGGCAGATTGATCCGGTGGCGCTGTGCCAGACCTATCTGGATGCCATTGATGCGCATCCCTTGCGGGATCGCATATATGCACGTGTGACGGCAGACCGGGCCTTGGCCGAGGCGCAGGCCGCATCGGAACGCGCCAAATCGGGGCATCGCCTGTCTGCGCTGGATGGTGTCCCGGTCTCTTGGAAGGATCTGTTTGATACCGCAGGTGTGGCAACGGAGGCCGGATCCAAACTGCTGGAAGGGCGGGTGCCGGACCGGGATGCGGTCGTCTTGCAAAACGCCACCGCTGCGGGTTTGGTTTGTTTGGGCAAAACCCACATGAGCGAGCTGGCTTTCTCGGGGCTTGGGCACAATCCCAGCACGGCAACACCGCCATCCGTGAATGATCCAGACGGCGTGTCGGGTGGCTCATCCTCCGGCGCAGCGGCCTCAGTTGCCTTTGGGCTGGCCGCGGCGGGCATCGGGTCAGACACCGGTGGTTCAGTGCGTATTCCGGCGGCGTGGAATGATCTTGTGGGCCTCAAGACCACCTCGGACCGGCTGACCCTCGAAGGGGTGGTGCCGCTCGCCCTAAGGTTTGACACGATTGGTCCGCTCTGCCGCTCGGTCGAGGACGCGAGCCTTTTGCTGGCCGCGCTGGAAGGGGGCAAAGCCGCCGACCTGCATCACGCTGATATTGAGGGGCGTCGCTTTGCCCGCCTGACCACCGTTGCAATGGATGATCTCCGCGAGGCACCCGCCGCCGCCTATGCGGATGCGCTTGCCCGGCTCGAAGCGGCAGGCGCCATTATCGAGGATATCGATGTGCCGCAAGTGAACGAGGTGATGCCGCTCTCTGGCTGCCTTTACACAGCTGAGGCTTATGGATTGTGGCGGGATGTGATTGAGGCCAATCCGGACAAAATGTTCTCCGAAATCCTTGAACGGTTCCGTTTGGGCAAAGGATTCTCCGGCCCCGATTATGTGGCCGCTTGGGCGACCTTACATGCGGCCCGCGAAGGGTTCTATGCCGCCACCGCCGGTTTTGACGCGGTGCTTCTACCAACCGCGCCGATCTTGCCGCCCAATCTGGCGCGGCTCAGTCAGGACCACGATTACTATGTCTCGGAAAACCTTATGGCACTGCGCAACACCCGCATCGGCAACCTGATGGGCGGTTGTGCCCTGACCTTGCCAACGGGCACGCCGTCGTGCGGACTGATGATGATGGCCCCGCCAAATCACGAAGAACGGTTGCTGCGACTTGGTGCAGCGGTCGAAGAGGTGTTGGAATGACATTGGCGTAAATGCCACAAATAGCACCGTAATTTCCGGTAGTTCTGGACGTAACGGTGGGCCTTGGGTACTTTGAACAAAACGGGGCGTTAATGATCCCGACCTGAGGCAGTTTTGATGTTGTATCCTGAGCGGTTTTCGAACCTTCCGGCCCATGCGTGGCCGCGCCTGCGCGCCCTTCTGGACGTGCATCAAGGTGGTGGGCCGCTTATTCAAATGACCATCGGGGAACCCAAACACGCCTTTCCGGCGTGGGTTACAGATGTCATTTCGCAAAACGCTGCAGGGTTTAACCGCTATCCGCCCAACGATGGATCGCCAGATTTGCGCGGTGCCATCACCGGCTGGATTGACCGGCGCTATGGCGTTGTCATGGACCCAGAGACCGAAGTGATGGCCCTGAACGGCACGCGTGAGGGGCTTTATAACGCGGTCATGGCGGTTTGCCCCGAAACCAAGAATGGCGAAAAACCTGCCATCTTGATGCCGAACCCATTCTATCAGGTCTATATGATTGGTGCGATTTCTGGTGGTGCCGATCCGATCATGGTGCCCGCAACTGCGGAAACGGGGCATCTGCCGGACTATCACGCATTGCCCGAAGAAGTGCTGCGCCGGACCACGGCGGCCTACATTTGCTCACCAGCCAATCCGCAGGGCGCTGTTGCCGATCGCGACTACTGGACCCGGCTGATTGATCTGGCCGAGACCTATGATTTCAAAATTCTAGCAGATGAATGCTACTCCGAGATCTATCGCGATACCCCGCCGACGGGCGCGATGGAGATGGTTCAGGCATTGGGCACCGACCGCAATCGCGTCGTGATTTTTCATTCGCTCAGCAAACGCTCCAATCTGCCGGGTTTGCGGTCCGGATTTGTGGCCAGCGGGCCAGACACGATCCGCGAGATCAAGCAGTTGCGCAACTATGCAGGCGCACCCTTGCCGCTGCCGCTGCAACAGGCCGCCGCCGCCGTCTGGAGCGATGAGGTGCATGTCGAAGAGAACCGCAGGCTCTATCAGGAAAAGTACCAACTGGCCGACCGCATTCTTGGCAATGTGCCGGGCTACGCCAGCCCGGACGCTGGTTTTTTCCTGTGGCTTCCGGTTGAGGACGACGAAAAAGCAGCGGTCAAGCTGTGGCGCGAGACCGGGGTGAAAGTGCTGCCGGGCGGTTATCTGGCACAAGACGTAAACGGGGAAAACCCGGGCAAGACATATATTCGGGTCGCCTTGGTGGGCCCAAAAGAAGAGACGGCACGCGGATTGGAATTGATCCGCGACTGCCTGTACTCGGCATAATTCGAGGGAACAGAGCAATGGCATATCAGACACGCGGGCGCGATCCTCTGCTGGACAGCAATATGGCTGAAGCGATTGAAAAACGCGGTAAGGAATTGTTGGGCCTTGGCCTGATCCTTCTGGGTATGATGGCTGTTCTGATGATCGGCAGCTACACGCCGGATGATCCAAACTGGATGGTGTCCACCGATGCGCCGGTGCAAAACTGGATGGGCCGTATGGGCGCGTCTATTGCTGCGCCTTTGTTCATGATTGTGGGCTGGGGGTCTTGGGGTCTTGCCGTTGTTCTGTTGGTTTGGGGCATCCGTTTTGCCCTGCACATCGGGCAGGAACGTGCGGTCAGCCGCCTGATTTTTGCGCCCATTGCCGTGGCGCTGGGTGCGATCTATGCCGCGACCCTCGCACCGGGCGAGGAATGGCTGCAAACCCACAGCTTTGGCCTTGGTGGCCTGTTTGGCGACACTGTCATGGGCGCGGTTCTGACGGTTCTGCCGATCGGGTCCAGTTTTACCGTGAAACTGATGTCGTTGTTGATGGGGGTGTCGATCCTGACGCTGGGCGCCTTCGTGCTGGGCTTTACCAAAGCTGAATTGCTGCGCATTGGCCGGTTTTTGTTGGTTGGCGTGATCATGGCCTATGCCATGTTGATGACCCTTTTGGGTCGCGGCGCAACCGGCGCTGTTCAGGCCGCACATCAGTTGCAGGCCCGCCATGCCGCACGCCGCGAACGCCTGAGAAAAGAGGCGGATGAGGCCGCCGCCTATGCCGCGATCCAGGAGCATATGGAGATGACCGCCCAAGCCCAGCTTCAGGCGCAAGCGCCCGCTGAGGAGAAGTCCGGCATCATGGCGCGTATGCCCACCCTGATCAAACGTCCCGAAACCATGCCCGAGCCAGAGTTGGTGGAGACCTACAGCGAAGCCGTCATCGACGAGGTGCCGGGCGAAGATCGGATCAAATCCAAGATTGCCGATGTCATTAAGAACCGCGTGCGCAGCACCACCGCTTTGCACACACCAACAACCGCGCCTCTTACCAAAGGTCGGGGCAGGGGGCCTGATCCGCTTGTGCTGAACACCGCGCCTGTGGCCGAGCTGCCACCAGAGCCGCCGCTGACCGCTTCTTTGCGGGCCGAGCCGCCATTGACGGCCGCCGCCCAGCCGCAGATGCAGGTTCACGCGACTGTGGCGCCTGCACCCGAACCTCTTGTGGCTCAGGTTGCCGCTGATCCGCTGCCGCTTGAAAGCTCTACATTGGTCGAAGCACCTGCGCCCGCACCGGTCATTCCGGTCGCAGAGCCGCGCAAAGTGGTGCAGCAGCCCGCACGCAAAGTGGTGCAGCCGTCCAAGCAAGCCAAAGCCGAAGAACAGCCCACGCTGACCTTCGAAGACACCCACCCTGGTTTCGAACTGCCGCCGCTGAGCCTGCTGGAAAACCCCGAACAGGTTCAACGCTTGCATCTGTCGGATGAAGCGCTCGAAGAAAATGCGCGGATGCTGGAGAACGTATTGGATGACTACGGCGTCAAAGGCGAAATCGTCGCTGTGCGCCCCGGCCCGGTTGTCACCATGTATGAGCTGGAACCCGCGCCGGGCCTCAAGGCCTCTCGCGTCATAGGTTTGGCTGATGACATCGCCCGGTCCATGGCTGCCCTGTCGGCGCGTGTTTCTACCGTGCCCGGACGTTCGGTAATCGGTATCGAACTGCCCAACGAAAACCGCGAAAAGGTGGTTCTGCGCGAAATCCTCGCGGCACGCGATTTCGGCGACAGCAACATGCGCCTGCCGCTTGCATTGGGCAAAGACATTGGCGGTGACGCGGTTGTCGCGAATCTCGCCAAAATGCCCCACCTGCTGATCGCAGGGACCACCGGCTCCGGTAAATCGGTTGCGATCAACACCATGATCCTGAGCCTGCTATACAAGCTGACGCCGGAAGAATGCCGGTTGATCATGATCGACCCCAAAATGCTGGAACTGTCGGTTTATGACGGCATTCCGCATTTGTTGTCGCCGGTTGTAACCGATCCGAAGAAGGCGGTTGTGGCCCTGAAATGGACCGTGGGCGAGATGGAAGAGCGCTATCGCAAGATGTCCAAAATGGGTGTGCGCAACATTGAAGGTTACAACGGCCGCGTGCGCGAAGCCTTGGCCAAGGGTGAAATGTTCAGCCGCACCGTTCAAACAGGATTTGACGAGGACACCGGCGAGCCGATCTTCGAGACCGAAGAGAACACACCCGAGGCGCTGCCCTATATCGTGGTGATCGTGGACGAGATGGCGGATCTGATGATGGTCGCGGGCAAAGAGATCGAAGCCTGCATCCAGCGTCTGGCGCAGATGGCGCGGGCCTCTGGCATTCACCTGATCATGGCAACACAGCGCCCCTCGGTCGACGTGATCACCGGTACGATCAAGGCGAACTTCCCCACGCGGATCTCGTTTCAGGTTACATCCAAGATCGACAGCCGCACCATTCTGGGTGAAATGGGCGCCGAACAGCTTTTGGGCATGGGTGACATGCTTTACATGGCGGGCGGTGCCAAGATCACGCGCTGTCACGGTCCATTTGTGAGCGACGAAGAGGTGGAGGAAATCGTCAATCACCTTAAGGCTTATGGCGAACCGGACTACGTCTCTGGTGTGGTTGAAGGCCCGTCAGAAGACAGCGAAAGCAACATTGATGCAGTGTTGGGCCTGGGCGGCAATACAGATGGCGAAGACGCCCTGTATGACACGGCGGTGCAAATCGTTATCAAAGACCGGAAATGCTCGACCTCCTACATCCAGCGGAAACTGGCGATTGGCTATAACAAAGCCGCACGTCTGGTGGAACAAATGGAAGATCAGGGGCTTGTGTCCCCCGCCAACCATGTCGGAAAACGCGAAATTCTGGTGCCAGAGCAGGGCTAAATCCCTCTTCACCGCCTCAGCACTGTTGAAAACCGCCGGCCCCTGTGCCGGCGGTTTTTCCATTGATGGGCCAAGTTTGCGCGGATTTTTGCGGGCTGATATCGCATAACCGCACAATGCGCCCTATGTGTAAGGCCAAGCAGTCAGACAGGAAGACATTATGCGTATTTTAACGATGGCCGCTGCAGTTACAGCGGCAGCACTTGTGATAGCCCCGGTTGCGGCCCTGGCGGAAAAGTTGCCGTTGGGTGAAATCTCTGCCTATCTGAACAAGTTGCAGACCGCCAAGGGCGAGTTCACGCAGATCAATGACGATGGGTCCATCAGCACCGGCACCATCTATATCAAACGCCCCGGCAAGGTGCGCTTTGAATACAATCCGCCGGAATCGGCCTTGGTGGTCGCGGGCAGCAACACGGTGGTGATTTACGATAAGAAATCCAACCAACCGGCGGAAAGTTATCCTCTGAGCCGCACACCTTTGTCGATCATCCTGGCACGTCAGGTCGATCTGGGACGGGCAAAGATGGTCACCGGACACCGCTTTGACGGCACGGCCACCGTGGTCAAGGCGCAAGATCCTGAAAACCCAGGCTATGGCAATATCGAGCTGAAGTTTACCTCCAATCCGATTGAGCTGCGCCAATGGGTGATCAATGACAGCGGCGGCGGGCAGACCACCGTTGTGCTGGGCGATCTGCAAAAGGGTGTGAGCCTGCCAAACAATCTGTTTGATGTCGGCGCCGCACAATCCGCGCCAAAACGGTAATGAAACCCCTGCCCAAACGGGGCAGGGATAACAATCAGAACCGGCGCAACCGGCAGCTGGAGATTTGTTCGCGGTACATGGCAGATCGGGCGTCAACCTTGCCTGCCACGGCCACCAGCCATGCTTTCCTATTGTAGGTCTGACGGGAAAACCCGGTGTGGCCCTCATGATAGGCCAGATATTGGTTGCGAGCGTCCGTGAGGGGAATGCCATTCCGGTCTTTGCTTTGGGTCATATACCAGCCCATAAAATCGCTGGCATCGCGAATGCGGTCCCGCTTGGCAGTACGCCGGTTTTCGGCGCGGCGATATTCATCCCAAGTCGCATCCAATGCCTGGCTATAGCCATAGGCGCTGGACTGGCGGCCCATCGGAATCACGCCAAGCACATATTTGAACGGTGTGCGCGCATCGGCGACAAATTTGCTTTCCTGATAGATCGTCGCCATCTGGACGTGGATCGGCACGCCCCATTTCCGCTCAACCTTGCGGAAGGCTTTGTAGTATTCGGGGCGCTGCTTGAGGATCGTGCAGGCGTTATCCAGATCCCGCGGGGCAGAAGACTGCCCACCGCCACAGGATGCCACCAACAGCACAATAATCAACGCGCGAAGAGTTTTGCTCATCTGCCTCTCGCTTTTTGTTTTTATATTTTGCCGCAGTTTATCAGATTCTATGCGGGCGTCACATCACAATTTTCACAGCAAAAGCGCCAAGAGTAGCGGCAATGCGCCGATCGACATCAGGGTGGACGCAACGACCAGCCCCGCAACGGCTTGTGATTCTGCTCCGTACTTCTCGGCCAGCAGATAGGACGTAACTGCGACCGGCGTTGCGACCTGCAAAACCAGCACGCCAAAGGCGGTTTTGTCCAAGGCAAACCACCGCCCGGCGAACCAGGCGATCCCCACGCACAGCAGCAGCTTCACAAACGAAAGCACAATCGCCTGACCCATCCCCGCGGGCGAGAGCCGTGCGACGGCCACGCCCAAAGTGATCAACATCAAAGGAATCGCCATCTGCCCCACAAGGCTCAGGGTATTGGTCAGAAACACCGGTGTTTGCCACCCCTGCCACAGGAAAAGCGCGCCCAGCAATGTGGCCCAGACCAAAGGCTCGCGCAGCACTTTGCCAAATGATCCCGCCCCCGCAACAAGCCAGATCCCAAAGGTGAATGACCAGATTGCCATGATCGCAAAAACCACCACCGCATAGCTGAGACCGGTTTCACCAAAGGCAAACAACGCCAGCGGCAGACCCAGATTTCCGGTATTCCCAAAAATCAGCGGTGCGGTAAACGTGCGTCTGTTCAAACCCAACGCCAGCACAAGCACCACCGCCGCGGCTGACACTGCCCCGTAGGCCACCACAGTTGCCAGCGAAAGCGAGGTCAGGGCCGCCGGATCAATCTTCGTGTTCATCAGCGAAACAAAAATCAGGCAGGGCACGGCCAAGGTCATCGCCATTTGGGTCACAAACTGAATGCGGTATTCTAGCCCGACCTTGACCCAGACAAACCCAATCCCAGCCAGTAAAAATACCGGTGCGACGATCTCAAGCACTGTGAGGGTGAGGTTCAACAGTCTGTTTCCTTCAATTGCCGCTGCGTGATTGGACAAAAGCCACTTGAAACGCTACCTAACGAGAGGTAGGGCCTGCAGTTATGCTTCGAACACGCGCTAAATATCACCTTGGGCAAATCGTCCGCCACAAGAAACATCCCTTCCGAGGGGTGATTTTTGATGTCGATCCGGAATTTGCCAATACCGATGAATGGTACGAAGCCATCCCGGAAGAAAGCCGGCCGGTCAAAGACCAGCCGTTCTATCACCTTTTGGCCGAAAACGATCAAAGCTACTATGTGGCTTATGTATCGGAGCAGAACCTGGTTGCCGATTATTCGGGCGAACCTGTGGATCACCCCGACATCCCCGATCTGTTTGGCCCGTTTACCGATGGGGCCTATCCGCTTCATTTCCAGTTGAACTAAAGACGGCGATTTTCGCCGCCCGGTGTTTTGCAACGGGCAATGTGGCTCAGTACCCCAGTGCACATCCGTCTTTCCGCGGATCACTGGCCCCTTCCAACACGCCATCCGGGCGCAGGCGGATCGATTGCGCCCCGCCAATAGCGGTATCCGTAATTACTACCTGATGCCCCAAATCGGTCAGCGACTGGCGCACAGCCTCTGAATAGCCGCGTTCAATCTTTAGCACGCCACCATCCGCAAAGGCCCGCGGCGCATCAATGGCAGACTGCATATCCATTTCGAAGTCCTGCAGGTTGGACACAAACCGCGCATGGCCGCATGGCTGATAGGCCCCACCCATCACGCCAAAGGGCATGATCACCTTGCCGTTTTCACGGATCATCCCCGGAATGATCGTATGCATGGGGCGCTTGCCACCTTTCAGCTCATTGGGGTGGCCCTCTTCTAGGGTAAACCCGGCCCCCCGGTTTTGCAGAAGAATACCAAATTTGTCAGAGGCAATACCCGATCCAAAGCCGTGAAAGATCGAATAAATCATCGAAACGGCCATACCATCGCGGTCTACCACGGTGATATAGACGGTATCTTTATGCACCTGCTCTGTCAGTGGGGCTGCAGCTGGCATGGCCTTCTTGGGATCAATCAATGTCGCCAGCCGCTGCGCAGTTTCCGGGGCCAGCATGTGATCGAGCCGAGTTGTATGATCCGGATCGGCCAGAAACCGGTTGCGGGCGTCATAGGCCAGCTTGCTCGCCTCCGCCTCAATATGAACGCGCTGCGCGCCAAGCGGATCCATCGCCGCAATGTCAAACTGCGCGAGGATATTCAGCAGCAACAACGCCGTTGCGCCCTGCCCATTTGGCGGATGTTCAACAACATCAATGCCCTTGTAGGACGCTTCAACCGGGACCGCTTGGTCGCTGGCCGCGGCGGCAAAATCCTCTGCGGTGTGAGCGCCGCCTTGGGCCGTCAGCGCGGCAATCATATCTTCGGCAATCTCGCCGGTGTAAAACGCATCGCGGCCCGATTTCGCGACGCGGCGTAGCACCTCTGCCTGACCGGGCGCGCGGAAGATATCGCCGGTTTTCAGGGCGCTGCCATTCTTGAGGTAGTGATTTCGGGCGCTGCCCTTAAGCTTTTCAGTTTCTAAAGCCCAATCAAACGCAACGCGCGGCGCAACGGGGACACCCTCATCCGCGTAGTGAATGCTTGGCGCCAGAAGTGTATCAAGCCCCAGTTTCCCAATCCGTTCGGACAACCCGCAAAACGCATCCATCGCCGTTGGAATTGTCACCGCATCCGCAGAGTAAAGTGGCACGGCGGTGTCACCCCGCGCCCGCAATGCCGCTGCATCAAGGGCCGCCGGCGCCCGGCCAGATCCGTTTAGCGCAATCACTTCATCCGACCCGGCTTCTGAATAGAGGACAAAACAATCCCCGCCGATCCCGGTCATTTGCGGCTCACAAATGCCCAACAAGATCGCCCCGGCAATCGCTGCATCCATCGCATTGCCGCCACGTTCCAGAATGTCGATAGCGGTTTTTGCGGCCAAAGGGTGCGAGGTCGCGCACATGCCATTGCTGGCAAACACAGGGGACCGTCCGGGAAAGTG
Organism: Sulfitobacter sp. M368; assembly: GCF_025141875.1. Taxonomy (NCBI): domain Bacteria; kingdom Pseudomonadati; phylum Pseudomonadota; class Alphaproteobacteria; order Rhodobacterales; family Roseobacteraceae; genus Sulfitobacter; species Sulfitobacter sp. M368. Next base: position 3,634,584 of record NZ_CP081113.1, on the reverse strand, counting down.
AAAGTCACGCATTGATGGCTCCGTCAGTTTGATTTGACCGGAACCTAGCCCGCGAGTGCAGGGCTGCCAATGATATAGGGAAAAGATCCTCGGCGCCGCGCATTGGGTGGGGGCTATAAAGCGCGCCGCCGAGGGAAGCCTTGTGAAGCTACAAAACCAGATATGCCCCCAGACAACGGCGCAATTATGATCAGATCACGGCACTTGTGGGAAACATCAGGGCAGCTTTGAGGCATGGTAAACGGTATGAGCTTGCAGGGACTGCACAACCGAAATGCCCCGCAAGCGAGATCGCTGGCAGGGCTTTCAAAAACGAAGGAAATGGAGGTTAAACCTCGGCGTGCAAAGCCACGGCCAATCGCAGGTCAAGCTGGTTGGTGTGTCCAACCCGCCGATACCGGATGTCCTTTGCCAGATCCTGTATCAGGAACCACCCAAAACCGCCCTCCGGCATGTCAGGGGTATCCACGTTGATATCTTGGGCCATCCCGATCGGTGTCTTGCCATCCGGCATGGCCATCCCGCGATCCACAATCCGAAGGTGGAGCCCATCACGAAGTTGTTTGCACCGGATATGAATGGCCTCTTTGCGCTTGCGGTCTGAATAGGCATGTTCAACAATGTTGTTCAATGCCTCGGCCATCACCAACTCGACCGTACCGGCCTCTTCTACATCCAGGGCGAGTGGCCCCAATCCCGCCAGCAAGGCACTGAGCGCTCCACGCACGTCGGATTGTTGGCTGTCGAGCGACACTTCAAACGGCGGCAAATATCCCAAGGTCAAAGCTCCTGTGTCAGCGACCGGCATGTCCTGCTTATGCATGGTGAACCGCCAGAGCATCATCAAGGGTGGCAAACAATTGGAAAACACTGTCCATCCGGGTCAGGGTAAAGACCCGCTCAACCGGGGCGCTCAGCCCGGCCAGAACCAGCTGTCGGTCTGGCGCAAGGTGTTTCATGGTTGCGACAATTGCGCCCAGCCCGCTGCTGTCAATGAACTGCACCTGTGCCAGGTTGAGGATCACCATCGCGCCTGATCCAACGGTATTGCGCCGCATGGCGTCTTTAAAGGCAAGCGCGACAACCGCATCAATGCGATCCTCCTGAACCGTCACGACACATCTGTCCCCTTCAATCTTCGTGGAAACTTTCATAAGTAAACCCCTGAGACCCGAGCGTTGCATCAAGGCATAGCGGTAAATCCTTACCAACTGATGATCAGACGCCAAGCAAGGAGAACGTGATGCGAAATGTTGTAATTGCGGGCGCGGCCCGTACGCCCATGGGCGGATTTCAGGGTGCATTTGAAGGCATGACAGCCGCCGAGTTGGGCGGCCACGCCATCAAGGCCGCGTTGGACGGCGCGGGCCCCGCGCAGGTTGAAGAGGTGCTCATGGGCTGCGTTCTGCCCGCCGGTCAGGGGCAAGCGCCTGCGCGGCAGGCCGGTTTTGCCGCTGGTCTGGGCGAAGAGGTGCCTGCCACAACCCTGAACAAGATGTGCGGCTCCGGCATGAAGGCCGCAATGATCGCATTTGATCAGGTCGCCCTTGGCCATACGGACGTCATGGTCGCAGGCGGCATGGAGAGCATGACAAATGCGCCTTACGTTCTGCCTAAAATGCGCGGTGGTGCGCGGCTCGGCCATGGCCAGGTGATTGACCACATGTTCCTCGACGGGCTCGAAGATGCCTATGACAAGGGCCGCCTGATGGGCACCTTTGCCGAAGATTGCGCCGAGGCATTCCAGTTCACGCGTGAAACCCAGGACGAATATGCGCTTGCCTCGTTGTCTCGGGCGCTCGAAGCGCAAAACAGCGGTGCGTTCGAGCACGAGATCGCCCCGCTTGGGGTCCGTTCGCGCAAGGGCACCACAACCGTTTCAGCCGATGAGCAACCCGCCAGCGCGCGCCCCGAAAAGATCCCGCAGCTCAAACCAGCCTTCCGCGAAGGTGGCACGGTCACAGCTGCCAATTCCTCCTCAATCTCTGACGGCGCTGCCGCGCTGGTCTTGGCCTCAGAAGAGGCCGCCAAGGCGCAAGGCCTGACCATCCGCGCCCGCATTATGGGCCACGCCAGCCATGCCCAGGCGCCAGGTTTGTTTACCACCGCACCGGTGCCCGCCGCGCAAAAACTGCTGGACCGAATCGGCTGGTCAAAAGAGGATGTCGATCTGTGGGAAGTGAACGAAGCCTTTGCCGTTGTGCCACTGGCCTTCATGCATGAGATGGATCTCAGCCATGACATCGTGAACGTCAACGGCGGCGCCTGCGCACTGGGCCATCCTATCGGCGCTTCGGGTGCCCGGATCATGGTAACGCTGCTCAACGCCCTCGAAAAACGCAATCTCAAGCGGGGCATCGCGGCCATCTGCATCGGCGGCGGCGAAGGAACTGCCATTGCAATCGAACGGGTCTGAACCCTTTTTGGCCTAAAATACTCACGGGGGTCCGGGGGCAGTCAGCCCCCGGTCGCCGTTTCAAGGGCACACATCATGACTGTCGATTACCCAACCCTCGCCAAAACCCTTGCCGCCCTCACAGAGGGGGAAACGGACGCTGTTGCTTTGATGGCGACCGTGGCCTGCGAGGTGCATCATGCAGATGACCGCTTTGACTGGACCGGCTTTTACCGCGTCACAGGTCCAGAAATGCTCAAGATCGGGCCGTATCAAGGCGGCCACGGATGCCTGACGATCCCGTTCTCGCGCGGGGTCTGCGGGGCGGCGGCGCGGGAACAGGCGGTGCAACTGGTCGCGGATGTGGATGCTTTCCCTGGCCACATCGCCTGCGCCTCTTCCACCCGGTCTGAACTTGTTTTGCCGGTGTTTGATGGCAAAGGCCGCCTGATCGCGGTGTTTGATATCGACAGCGACCAACCCGCGGCGTTTACGGACGGGGATGCAGAGGCCCTGACAAGGATCCTCAGCGCAGTTTTTGCGCGGGCAGAGTAATCGCGTGAAATAAATCTGGATTTTTTCACGCGACTCAGGCATCGTGAAATTCGCGTTAGAATTTTCACGGACCTGACATGCAACACAGCACCCCGGACAGACCAGACACTTTGGGCGCCGATCTGCGGGCCCTGCGCAAAAGCCGGGGCTTGACGCTGACCGATATGGCCGATGCGCTGGGCCGGTCCGTCGGCTGGCTCAGCCAGGTTGAACGGGACATCTCAGAGCCTTCCATCACCGATCTACGTCATATCGCGGCGGCGCTGGATGTTTCCGTGTCCATGCTGTTCCGCCACGAGGCCGCCCCTGCCCATGAGGCAGGCTTTGTCGTGCGCAAAGATGCCCGCCGGACCATTGGTGCCTACACCGCCGGATTGGTTGAAGAGCTGCTTTCCCCCGATCTGACTGATGATTTCGAGATGGTGCATTCCACCTTTCAGCCGCACAGCCGCATCACCGAAGAGGTCACGCGCCAGACGCAAGAGGTGGGTTATTTGCTGTCCGGTAAATTGGAGATCGAAATCAACGGCACCACCCATTTGATCCACCCCGGTGACAGTTTCCGCATCCGGGGCGAACCATTTCGCTGGTCCAATCCCTTTGACGCACCTGCCGTGGCGATCTGGGTCATCGCCCCGCCGGAGTATTGACGTATGAGCTTTGAGGCCTGGATCGTATTCGCGCTGTTCTGGTTGGTTTTTGTCACCACGCCAGGCCCAAATGCCGTCAACTGCATCAGCAACGGCATGACTCTGGGTTTCCGCCGCAGCCTGATTGGTGTGCTCGCCATCCTCACACAGGCCACGCTCTTCCTGATCTTGTCCGCTTTGGGCGTCACCGCATTGATCACGGCATCACCGCTGGCCTTCACGGCGGCCAAGCTGATCGGCGCGGGCTTTCTGATTTATCTCGGCGTGCGCGGCTGGCTGAATGCCAGCAAGCCGGTGCCAGAGATCACACGGCCCGCACGGTCGATCTATTTGCGAGCCTTTGCGATCGCCACCATCAACCCCAAAAGCGTGGCAGGCTACCTCGCGGCCTTTTCCCAGTTTGTCCAACCAGATGTTCCGATCTGGGACCAGATGGTGGTGATCATGCCTACCGCGCTGACGCTCACCGCGCTCAGCTACACAAGCTTTACCGCGCTTGGCGCTGGGCTGGGCCGTGCGGCGATGGGGGCGGTGTTCAACATTTGGGTGCGCCGGGTCATGGCGGTCTGTTTTATAATCTACGGCACCCTTCTGGGCAGTGCCGTTACACCGGGGAGGGCGTGATGCCAGATCAAAGCAACATTCTGAAGGGCAGCTGCAACTGCGGCGCAGTCACCTTTACCGTACGCGATGGCGGGCAAAGCGTATCGGCCTGCCACTGCGGCCAATGCCGCAAGCAATCGGGCAACTACTGGGCCTCCGGCTATGCGCCCCGGTCAAACTTCGACATCACTGGCGAAGTGCGTTGGTTCGATTTGACCAAAACCGCCACCCGCGGCTTTTGCCCCGCTTGCGGCTGTTTCCTGTTCTGGAAAGCCCACGATGAAGACGGAATGAGCTTTTCATTGGGTGCCATTGACGGTCCGACCGGGCTGACTCTGCAAAAACACATCTTCGTCGCGGACAAGGGTGATTATTACGAGATCGCGGACGGCGTGCCGCAAAGGGAGCAATAAAGATGAGCAACTTTCCATCAACGGCCCGCGTGGTCATCATCGGCGGCGGCGTTGTCGGTGTGTCATCGCTGTACCATCTGGCCAAGGCCGGCTGGACCGATTGTGTGCTGCTCGAAAAGAACGAACTGACAGCAGGCTCCACCTGGCACGCGGCGGGCAATTGCCCCAACTTCTCGACCTCCTGGGCGATCATGAACATGCAGCGCTACTCGCTGGGTCTTTATGCAGGGCTGGAAAAAGAGGTGGATTACCCGATGAATTATCACGTCACCGGCTCCATCCGGCTGGCGCACAGCAAAGAGCGGATGCAGGAATTTGAACGCGCTCGGTCCATGGGCAATTACCAAGGTCTCGACCTTGAAATGATGGCCGTGTCAGACATGAAAGACCGCTATCCCTTCATTGAAACTCATGATCTTGAAGGGGGGCTGTGGGATCCGGCAGATGGTGACATCGATCCAGCGCAGTTGACTCAGGCCCTGGCCAAAGGGGCACGGGAAATGGGCGCACGGATCGAACGCTTCTGCCCTGCAACGGGCGTGACCCGCGAGGGATCCGAATGGATTGTGCACACGGACAAGGGCGATATCCGCTGTGAATATGTGGTGAATGCCGCTGGCTACTATGCACAGCGGGTGGCTGAGTGGTTCAAGCCCTATGGCGGGCGCACCTTGCCGATGACCGTGATGAGCCACCAGTATTTCCTGACCGAAGAGATCCCCGAACTGGCTGCCTGGACCAAGGAAAATGGCCGCAAGGTGCCTCTGCTGCGGGACGTGGACACCTCCTACTACCTGCGTCAGGACAAGAATGGTCTCAACCTCGGCCCCTATGAACGGAACTGCAAGGCCCACTGGGTCACGCCGCAAGACCCCATGCCCGAGGATTTCTCGTTCCAACTTTATCCCGACGATCTGGAGCGTCTGGAATGGTACATCGAAGACGCAATGGCGCGGGTGCCGATTCTGGGAACCGCCGGTGTGGGCCGCGTAATCAACGGGCCAATTCCTTATGCGCCAGACGGTCTTCCGCTGATTGGACCGATGCCTGGGGTTCCGAATGCCTTTGAGGCTTGCGTGTTCACCTTTGGGATCACCCAGGGTGGCGGCGCGGGCAAGGTGCTCGCTGAATGGATCACCGAGGGTCAAACCGAGTGGGACATGTGGGCGGTCGATCCGCGCCGCTACACCGACTACACCGATCAGGACTTCTGCGATCAAAAAGCGATGGAAACCTATGGTCACGAATACGCCATGCACTTCCCGCATCATGTCTGGCCTGCGGGACGTGACCGCAAGCTGTCTCCGGTCCATGACAAAATCCTCGCGGCAGGTGGGCAGATGGGCACCTTCAACGGCTGGGAACGGGCCAACTGGTTTGCCAAACCGGGGGATGATACCTCTGAGGAAAGCACCCAGACATGGGATCGCAACGGCCCATGGGCGCTGCGCGTCAAAGAAGAGGTCGAGGCAGTGCGCGATGGTGTGGGCGTTCTGGATCTGCCGGGTTTTTCCCGTTTCAATTTGTCGGGTGACGGCGCTGCCGAATGGTTGCGCGGACGGATCACCGGCGGATTGCCCAAAGTGGGGCGTATGAACCTGGCCTATTTTGGCGACAATCGCGGGCGCATACTGACCGAAATGTCGATCCTGCGGCACGGCGAGGATCACTTTACCCTGATCACTGCTGCCACAGCGCAATGGCATGATTTTGACATCCTGCGCCCGGCGCGGGATGCAGGGTTGACCCTGACGGATCACACCACTGAATACTCAACACTGATCGTCACCGGCCCGCAAAGCCGTGCGCTGTTTGAAGCGTTGGAGACCAAGGCGGACCTGTCCTTGGGTTGGTTGACCCATCAAGCGGCCGAAGTGGCGGGCAAGCCCTGTGCGCTGGCGCGAGTCAGCTTTGCTGGCGAATTGGGTTGGGAGATTCATGCCGCAAATGCCGATATTCCCGCGCTTTATGATGCGGTGATCGGCGCAGGTGCGAAACCCTTTGGGATGTTCGCGTTGAATTCCATGCGGATCGAAAAAGGCTACCGCGCCTGGAAGGGGGATCTGTCCACCGACTACACCTTGTTGGAAGGGGGGCTCGACCGCTTTGTCAAACTCGACAAACCGCAGGATTTCCCCGGCAAGGCCGCGATGCAGTTGGAAAAGCAGGCAGGCAGCAAGAAACGCTTTGTCATCATGACCGTAGATGCAGGCGATCAGGACGCGCCCTATATGTCGACGGTCTGGCATGATGGCGCGGTTGTGGGCGAGACCACATCAGGCGATTGGGGCTACCGCGTGAACAGCTCAATTGCGCTGGGCATGTTGCGGGCCGATCTGGCGGTGCCCGGCACAGAGGTCGAGATCGATATCTTTGGCAAGATGTGCAAAGCCACGGTTCAACCCGATCAGCCGCTTTGGGACCCTCAAAACGAACGCATCCGGGCATGAGCGCGATCACGCTTCTGGATGGCGGCATGGGCCAAGAACTGGTGCACCGCGCCGGAGACAGGCCAACGCCTTTGTGGTCCACACAGGTGATGGTGGATCACCCCGGATTGGTGGCCGAAGTCCACGGTGATTATGCAGATGCCGGGGCCTCGGTGGCCACCACCAACAGCTATGCAATTCACCGGGACCGTCTGCTGGGGACGCCTCTCGAAGATCAATTGGCCGAACTGTTGGCGCTTGCGCTCAAAGAGGCGCAGAACAGCGGCTCTGCGCGCATCGCGGGGGCGATTGGGCCGCTGGTTGCCTCTTACAGGCCGGATTTGCATCCGGACCCTGACACGGCGACACCGGCCTATGCCGAAATCGCCCAGGCCTTGGCGCCGGGATGCGATCTCATTCTGGCAGAAACCGTTGCCTCAGTGGACCATGCCCGCTCCGTTCTGGCAGGGGCGCTGAGTGCTGGCAAACCTGTCTGGATCGCGATGACGGTGGATGATCAAGACGGCACCCGCCTGCGCTCGGGAGAGCATCTGGCAGAGGCGGTTGCGGCGGTGGCCGATCATGCGGATGCCGTGCTCGTCAATTGCTCCGCTCCTGAGGCCGTGCCTGCGGCGCTGCCTATTTTGGCCGCATCTGCCCGCCCTTTTGGAGCCTATGCCAATGGGTTTGAAAAGATCGCCGAAGGTTTTCTAACGGCAAAGCCGACGGTTGATGCGCTGACCTCCAGACGCGACTTGACCCCTGCGGCCTATGCCGAGCTCGTTTTGCGCTGGGTGGATCAGGGTGCCACCATCGTTGGTGGCTGCTGCGAGGTTGGCCCCAAGCATATCAAAGAAATTCACCGTCGCTTGTTGGCGGCAGATTATACCATCATTTGAAGGGTTCATCCATGGCCATCCCCCCCTCACACGCCCGCGTTGTCATCATCGGTGGCGGCGTCATCGGTTGTTCCGTTGCCTACCACCTGACCAAGCTGGGGTGGAAAGATGTTGTTCTGCTGGAGCGCAAACAACTGACCTCTGGCACCACTTGGCATGCGGCCGGTCTGATTGCCCAATTGCGGGCCACGGCCAATATGACCAAGCTGGCGAAGTATTCGCAGGAACTCTACGGCAATCTGGAAACCGAAACAGGTGTGGCCACTGGCTTCAAACGCTGCGGGTCGATCACCGTGGCCCTGACCGAAGAGCGCCGCGAAGAAATTTACCGCCAGGCGGCGATGGCCCGTGCCTTTGGCGTTGATGTTGAGGAAATCAGCCCCGAAGAGGTGCTGGAAAAATACGAGCATCTGAACATCGAAGGTGTCACCGGAGCGGTCTATCTGGACAAGGACGGGCAGGGCGATCCTGCCAATATCGCGCTTGCGATGGCCAAGGGCGCACGACAAGGCGGCGCACAGGTGCTGGAACGCACCCGCGCCACCGGTGTCACCCGCGAGGGACGGCGGATCACCGGCGTGGATTGGGCACAGGGCGAGGACAGCGGCCATATCGCCTGCGACATGGTGGTGAATTGCGGCGGCATGTGGGGGCATGAGGTTGGCCGGATGCTGGGCGTGAATGTGCCACTTCAGGCCTGCGAGCATTTCTATATCGTGACCGAAGCCATCGAAGGGCTGAAACAACTGCCGGTTCTGCGGGTGCCGGACGAATGCGCCTATTACAAAGAAGATGCAGGCAAGATTTTGCTTGGCGCATTTGAACCCAACGCCAAACCTTGGGCGTTGGATGGTATTCCGGCGGACTTTGAATTTGATCAACTGCCCGAAGATTTTGACCACTTCGAGCCTATCCTCGAACACGCAGTGAACCGGATGCCGATGCTGGCAGAGGCCGGCATTCACACATTCTTCAACGGCCCCGAGAGCTTTACCCCGGACGACGCCTATCACCTTGGCCTCGCGCCGGAGATGGACAATGTCTGGGTCGCGGCGGGCTTTAACTCCATTGGTATCCAATCGGCTGGCGGCGCTGGCATGGCATTGGCGCAATGGATGCACGACGGCGAGAAACCCTTTGATCTGGGCGATGTCGACATCAGCCGCATGCAGCCTTTCCAAGGCAACAAGACCTATCTGGCCGAACGGTCCAAGGAAACTCTGGGCCTGCTCTATGCCGATCACTATCCCTTCCGGCAAAAGGCCACAGCGCGCGGGGTGCGCCGCACCCCATTCCATCAGCACCTCAAGGATCGCGGCGCCGTTATGGGCGAACTGGCGGGATGGGAACGCGCCAACTGGTTTACGGTTCCGGGGCAGACACCGGAATATGAATACAGCTGGAAGCGGCAGAACTTCTTTGACAATGTCCGCGCCGAACATATGGCCGTACGTGAGAACGTCGGCATGTACGACATGTCATCCTTTGGCAAAATCCGCGTTGAGGGCCGGGACGCCTGCGCCTTTATGAACCACATCGGCGGCGGGCAATACGACGTGCCTGTGGGCAAAATTGTCTACACCCAATTTCTGAACCAACGTGGCGGAATCGAGGCGGATGTGACCGTCACGCGCCTGTCCGAAACCGCCTATCTGGTGGTGACACCTGCGGCAACGCGTCTGGCTGATGAAACATGGATGCGCCGCCATCAGGGCGCGTTCAACGTGGTCATCACGGATGTCACGGCGGGTGAGGGTGTTCTGGCCGTGATGGGGCCAAATGCCCGCAAACTGCTGCAAGCCGTCTCGCCCGATGATTTCAGCAATGCGGTCAATCCTTTCGGCACCGCGCAAGAGATCGAGATCGGGATGGGCCTCGCCCGCGTGCACCGCGTGACTTACGTAGGTGAACTGGGCTGGGAGATCTACGTCAGTGCCGATCAATCGGCACATGTGTTTGAAACGCTCGCAGAGGCTGGTGCGGATATGGATCTGAAACTCTGCGGGATGCATATGATGGACAGTTGCCGCATCGAAAAAGGCTTTCGCCATTTTGGCCATGACATCACCGCAGAAGATCATGTGTTGGAGGCGGGCCTCGGCTTTGCCGTGAAAACCGACAAGCCTGACTTTATCGGCCGCGATGCGGTGCTGCGCAAAAAGGAAACCGGGCTGGACGCGCGAATGGTGCAGTTCCGACTGACCGATCCTGAACCACTGCTCTACCACAATGAACCGGTGCTGCGGGACGGCGAGATTGTCGGCTATCTGTCCTCGGGGTCATATGGCCATGCATTGGGCGGAGCGATCGGCCTTGGCTATGTGCCGTGTAAAGGGGAAAGTGCGGCAGATGTACTGGCCTCGTCCTACGAAATCGACGTGGCAGGCACCCGCGTCAAGGCAGATGTATCGCTGAAACCGATGTATGATCCCGCCTCTGAACGGGTCAAAGTTTAGGGGTGGTCGCCCTCCACAATCGCGGTTACGCATGACGCCGGAGGATCCGCCATGCGTAACCCAGACAGCTTGCCCCCCACCAAAAACGAAGACACACCGCTAGGTCTGGCTTATGCGCTGGGAGCCTATGTGTTCTGGGGCTTCTTACCCCTATACATGAAACTGCTCTCGCATATTCCTGCGGCTGAAGTGGTGGTGCACCGGATCATCTGGTCACTGCCGATTGCTGCGGTGGTGTTGATCATCTTGCGCCGCACCGACGCCCTGCGAGAGGCGCTGCGCACGCCGCGTATGTTGGCCATGGGCTGTGTGACGGCGGCGCTGATCTCGATCAATTGGGGGATCTATGTCTGGGCGATCACTTCGGGCAACACTCTTGAGGCGGCGTTGGGCTATTACATCAACCCGTTGTTCAGCATTTTTCTTGCGTCGGTCCTGCTGGGGGAACGTCTGAGCAAGGCACAGATGCTTGCCATCGCCCTGGCAGCGGGTGCGGTTCTGGTCCTGACATTGGACGCCGGTCGTATGCCTTGGGTTGCGCTGGCGCTGACCGTGTCCTGGGGGTTCTACGCACTGGCCAAGAAAAGCCTGCCTATCGGCCCCAATCAGGGGTTCTTGCTTGAAGTGCTGATCCTGATTGTCCCGGCGCTCGGTTATCTGGGGTATCTCACTGCAACGGGCCAATCGCATTTCAGCTTTAGCCTGACCCGCGATACCTGGCTTTTGCTCGGTTGCGGCGCGGTGACAGCGGTGCCGTTGATGATCTATGCCAACGGCGCCAAACTGCTGCGCCTCTCGACGATCGGCATCTTGCAATATATTGCGCCCACGATGATTTTCCTCGTCGCGGTCTTTGTTTTCAAAGAACCCTTTGGTCAGGCGCGTATGATTGCCTTTCCCATGATTTGGGCGGCATTGGTGATCTATTCAGGCTCAATGTTGCGCCAGATGCGCAAACCGCAACAAGGTTAAGACAGCGCCTCGCGCAGCTTGAGAAACCGCGGGTCGGTCGCAACGCGCTTGTTCATCGCCTCCCGCAGTGCGCCGACAGTTTTGTGGGGCCGCATCACCACCTCAAGTTGCTGCATCTCGCCAGCCTCGTTCAAGGTCATCAGATCCAGCCCGACACAATCCAAGCCATCGATCTTGCACTCAAACTCAAGGATCCAATAATCGTCCTCACCCAGCACGCGGCGATAGCGGAAATCCTCGAACACCTCGCCGACATGCCCCAACACCGCTGAGACCGCCTCGCGACCGTGCCATGTCGCCCAATAGGTCGGCGGCATGAAGCGGATGTCATCTGCCATCAGATCCGACACCCCCTCATGATTGCCTTCAAGCACCATATCGTGAAACTTTTGCACTGTGGGATGCATCTCAATTCTCCTTTGTTTGGCAAAGACTGGCATGAGGTGGGTTGAAAACCCACCCTACATCTGTGATCGAACGGCCTATGGACGTTACGTATTCCCCGCCCCAAGACCCGCTTGTGATTTTGCACGAAGATGCAGAGGTGCTGTTGGTCGATAAACCCGCCGGTTTGCTGAGCGTGCCGGGCAAAGGCGAACATCTGGCCGATTGCCTGCTCTCGCGGGTGCAGGCCGCCTTTCCCGATGCCTTGCTGGTGCACCGTCTGGACCGCGACACATCCGGCGTCATGATCTTTGCCCTGACGCCCTATGCCCAACGCCACCTTGGCTTGCAGTTTGAAAAACGCATGACCCGTAAAACCTATGTGGCGCGGGTCTGGGGCGTACCGGCGGAAAAGTCGGGGACTATTGATTTGCCCCTGATCGTCGACTGGCCGAACCGGCCGCTTCAAATGGTATGCCATGACACGGGCAAACCGGCGCAGACAGACTGGCGTGTGATCAAAGACGAGGGCACGACGGCCCGTGTGCGCCTGATGCCCAAGACTGGTCGCAGCCACCAGCTGCGTGTGCATATGCTGGCGCTGGGACATCCGATCTTGGGGGATCCGTTTTATGCAAGCGGCTTCGCGTTGGAGTTTCCGCGCCTGATGCTTCATTCAGAAGAGTTGCGCTTCAATCATCCGCAGGGTGGCCGATCCGTGAAAATCCGGGCGAAGGCACCGTTCTGAGAAGGCGGGATTGAGTTTTTCTTGCCAAATGAAGCAAAGGGCCATCACCCCGTCCAGACCGGTGCGCCCGGCCGAACGGGGCTTCACTTGGCACACGGGATCGCTCTCCAGCTACCCGCGCGACACAACGTTAGCCGCGCAAGGTAAACGAAGTGCAAAGCGCTACTCTTGGCTTCATTTGGCAAGAAAAACTCAATCCTGCGGGTTCTCTCGGGCGCGGCCAGTTGAAAAAAAAGAGGCCGCCCGAAGGCAGCCCCAGATCATGCGCCAAGGATGGCGATTTATTCAGCTGCCCAACCTGACACCGCCTTGATTTCAAGGAATTCCTCAAGGCCAAACACACCGCCCTCACGGCCATTGCCGGATTGTTTGTACCCGCCAAAGGGTGAGCCCATGGCAAAGCCCTGACCATTTGTTTCCACCATGCCAGAGCGCAACCGACGCGCCACGCGGCGGCGTTTCTCGGTGTCTTCGGTCTGGATGTAGTTGGTCAAGCCATAAGGCGTATCATTGGCAATCGCGATGGCTTCCTCTTCGGTCTCAAAGGGGATGATCGACAAAACCGGGCCAAAGACCTCTTCCTGCGCGATGGTCATATCGTTGGTGACATCGGCAAAAACGGTTGGCTTTACGTAGTAGCCGCGGTTCAATCCATCAGGACGGCCCAACCCGCCTGCCACGAGACGCGCCTCCGACATCCCCTTTTCAATCAGACCCTGGATCTTGTTGAATTGCGCTTCGGACACGACAGGGCCAATGTGCTTACCCTCTTCGGAGGCCGGGCCGACATGCGTGTTGTTGGCCACGTCTGCCGCCATTTCCACAGCCTCGTCATATCGCGATTTGTGCACCAGCATCCGCGTTGGCGCGTTACAGGACTGGCCAGAGTTGCGGAAACAACGGATTGCGCCCGCTTTGGCCGCCTTGGGGTGCGCGTCTTCAAAGATCACATTGGCACCCTTGCCGCCCAGCTCAAGCGATACACGCTTGAGCGTGTCTGCCGCCGCCTTGGAAATCGCGATACCCGCGCGGGTGGAGCCGGTGAAACTGACCATGTCCACCTCTGGATGGCTGGACAGCTGGCTGCCGACACCGGGACCGTCGCCATTGACCAGATTGAACACACCAGCGGGGAAGCCGGCCTCGTGGACAAACTCGGCGAACAGAATGCCAGACAGCGGTGCAATCTCGGACGGTTTCAGGATTACGGTGCAGCCGGTCGCCATCGCCGGAATGGCCTTGAGGATGATCTGGTTCATCGGCCAGTTCCAGGGCGTAATCAGCGCGCAAACGCCAATCGGCTCAAGCAGGGTTTTTTCGGTGGCGGTAAAGTCGCGCTCGAACGAGAAATCCTCAAATGCCTTGAGGAACCCGTCAATGTGCCAGCTGCCTGCACCAACCTGCTGGGCACGGCTCAGGTCAATGGGCGCACCCATTTCCTGCGACATCGCCTGCGCCATCTCTTCCTGGCGGGCGATGTAGACTTCCTTGAGCTTTTCGATCAGGCGGGTCCGCTCTTCCTTGGAGGTCTGCGACCAGCTGTCGAATGCGGCACGCGCAGCAGCGACAGCCGCGTCGGTGTCCGCTTGCCCGCCCAGAGAGATGACAGCGCATTGTTCCTCGGTGGATGGGTTGATGACGGCATAATCATTGGCGACCGCAGGCGCGACCCACTGGCCGTTGATGTAGAACTCTTTTTTCTCGAGCATGACAGAAATCCTTTGTTTCGTTGATGCAACAGGGTCCGTCCCTGACGAAATCTGCGCCACTTTGTCACTCAGCATGTGGTGCTGCAAGAGAGGGGATGCAACTGGACTTAAGAATAATTACATCATGCATACAGCATTCTGACAATTACCCCGGAGGATACCATGGGTTTGCGCATTAACGACACTATTCCTGATCTTACTGTCGAAACCGATCAAGGCAGCCTTTCTTTGCATGACTGGATCGGTGACAGCTGGGCGATCCTGTTTTCGCACCCCAAAGACTTCACACCCGTTTGCACCACGGAATTCGGTGCGGTGGCACAGCTGGCCGATGAATGGGCCAAGCGGGGCACCAAGGTGATAGGCGTCAGCGTCGATGGCGTTGAGGACCACAAAAAATGGAAGGGCGACATCGAGCAGGTTGCCGGCGCCAAGGCCGGTTTCCCGATCATCGCAGACACCGGCTTGGAAGTGTCCAAAGCCTTCGACATGCTTCCGGCAGAGGCCTATTTGCCCGATGGCCGCACGCCCGCAGACAGCGCCACGGTGCGGTCTGTCTTCATCATTGGACCCGACAAGCAATTGAAGCTTTCGATGACATATCCCATGACCGTTGGTCGCAACTTTGCCGAAGTGCTGCGGGCGCTGGATGGGTTGCAGATGTCCACGGGCAATGGCGTGGCGACACCGGCAAATTGGAATGTTGGCGATGATGTGATCATTCCGCCAACTGTTTCCAATGACGATGCAAAGGCCAAGTTCGGGGAATTTACAACCGTTCTGCCCTACCTGCGCACAACCAAAGCGCCGGGCTGATCCTAGTCGAAGTCGAGTTTGGACTTCGACAACAGCAACAATGGATAGTTGCGCGCGGTGGGCCTGTCTACCGCGCGGAACAGTGCCGCGCGGCCTCGCCGCATGGCGTACATATGGGTATACCCAAGCGCCTGTGCTGCATCCAGCGCCGGGCTGCTGCCATCCTGAACGGAACGGCGGTCCACCTCGATGCCCAAGACCGGACTGTGAACCGACAATGTCTGCGCCGCACCGCGGATCACCTCGGGCTCATGGCCCTCGACATCTATCTTCATAAAGGTGACGCGTTTGCCGTTTAAGGGCAGTTTCATCTCATCCAGCGCCTTGAGCTGTAGCTCGACCTTTTCATCCAGTGGATTTCCGTTCGTAGCACTCGCCCCCGTGCCACCAAGGTTAAAGGCAGGTTGGATGACCTCCAGCACGCGCGACTGGTCCGATAGCCCCACGGGATGAACGGTAATATTGGGCCGCAAAGCCGCGTTGATCCTGAGCAGTTCAAGCGCCTTTTGGTTCGGTTCAAAGGCGTGAACTTGATCAAACACATCGGCAAAGTTTACTGCGTGATTGCCAATATTGGCGCCCACATCCAGACAGATCCCGCCCGGCTCCAATTGCGGAAACACATGCCTTTCCAGCGCCGACAATTCGCGATGCGCAAACCGTCCATCCAAATGGATCTTGGCGGTAATCAGATCAAAGGCGTAGCCGGCCAGCGCAGGACGTCCCGCATCTTGATGCGAACGGACCGCAGAGAGCATCAAATGCTTAAACAAGGCACGGTAGAGAAAGTTCATGGGAAATGAGTAAGGAGGGGGATTCCGCTTGGCAAGTATTAGGTTTGCTGCACAACCGCTGGTTTGTCGGAGCAGTAAATTCAGCGATATCAGATGTTAACAGCAAAAAGCCCCGATGTTTCCACCGGGGCCTTTCCAAAGATTTTCAGAACAAAGAGAGGATCAATCCTCTGCTTTTTCTTCTTTCTTGATCTCTTCGCCGGTTTCCTGATCCACAACCTTCATGGACAGGCGCACCTTGCCGCGATCGTCAAAGCCCAAAAGCTTCACTTTCACTTCCTGGCCTTCCTTCAGAACATCTGAAGGATGATTCAGGCGGCGGTTTTCGATCTGGGACACATGCACCAGGCCGTCGCGCTTGCCAAAGAAGTTCACGAACGCACCGAAGTCGACGATTTTCACAACCGTGCCGGTGTAGACCATGCCTTCTTCTGGCTCTGCCACGATCGAATGGATCATGTCGTAGGCTTTCTTGATGCTGTCACCGTTTGGCGACGCGATCTTGATGATGCCTTCGTCGTTGATGTCGACCTTGGCGCCGGACACTTCAACGATTTCACGGATGACTTTACCGCCCGAACCAATCACTTCACGGATTTTGTCCGTTGGGATCTGCATCGTTTCGATGCGCGGTGCGTGAACAGAGAAATCTGCCGCGCCGGAGATGGCTTTGTTCATCTCACCAAGGATATGGATCCGGCCTTCTTTGGCCTGCGCCAGTGCCTTTTCCATGATCTCTTGCGTGATACCGGCAATCTTGATGTCCATCTGCAAGGACGTGATCCCTGCTTCGGTACCGGCCACTTTAAAGTCCATATCACCGAGGTGATCTTCATCGCCCAGAATGTCGGACAGGATCGCGTAAGACCCGTCTTCTTCGAGGATCAGACCCATCGCAACACCTGCCACAGCCGATTTCAGCGGAACGCCCGCGTCCATCATGGACAAGGAGCCACCGCAGACTGACGCCATGGAGGACGACCCGTTGGATTCGGTGATCTCGGACACAACGCGGATGGTGTAGGGGAAGTCGGTAGCCGCAGGCAGAACCGCCTGAAGCGCACGCCATGCAAGCTTACCGTGACCGATCTCACGACGGCCGGGAGGGCCCACACGGCCAACTTCGCCAACCGAATAGGGAGGGAAGTTATAGTGCAGCAGGAAGTTGGATTTGAAATTGCCATGCAGTGCGTCGATGAACTGTTCATCATCGCCAGTACCCAGGGTGGTCACAACCAGACCCTGCGTTTCGCCGCGGGTGAACAGGGCAGAGCCGTGTGTCCGTGGCAACAGGCCGGTTTGCGAAACGATATCGCGGATCTCGTCGGTCTTGCGGCCGTCGATACGCTTGCCGGTTTTGACAACGTCACCGCGCAGGATGGAGGCCTCAAGACCTTTCATCGCGGAACCGAGGTTGGCATCTGCCAATTGCTCTTCGCTCAATGCGGCTTTGATCGTCTCACGCGCAGCGGAAACAGCGGCGGTGCGCTCTTGCTTGTCGGCGATTGCAAAAGCGGCGCGCATTTCTTTTTCGCCCGCTTTGGCCACGGCTGCGGACAACTCGGAGTAGTCTACAGGCTGGAAGTCAAACGGCTCTTTCGCGGCATCTTCGGCCAGATCGATGATCAGGTCGATGACAGGTTGAATGCTGTCATGAGCAAATTTCACCGCGCCGAGCATTTCTTCTTCGGTCAGCTCGTAGGCTTCGGATTCAACCATCATCACGGCGTCTTTGGTACCGGCCACAACCAGATCCAAACGCTGATCCGGGTTCAAGCGCAGATCCTGCATGTCGTCCACGGTTGGGTTCAGGATGTATTCACCATCCTCATAACCGACGCGGGCGCCCGCGATTGGGCCCATGAACGGCGCGCCGGAAATGGTCAGTGCGGCAGAGGCCGCAATCATCGCAACCATGTCCGGGTCATTGACCAGATCGTGGCTGAGGACCGTACACATCACCAGAACTTCGTTCTTGAAGCCGGGGACAAACAGCGGACGGATCGGACGGTCGATCAGGCGGGCTGTCAGGGTTTCTTTCTCGGTGGGGCGTGCCTCACGTTTGAAAAAACCGCCTGGCACTTTACCGGCGGCGTAATATTTCTCTTGGTAGTGGACGGTCAGCGGGAAAAAGTCCTGTCCGGGCTTTTGCTGTCGTGCATAGGTGACGTTTGCCATCACGCTGGTTTCGCCCAGCGTTGCGATGACGGAACCGTCTGCCTGACGGGCCACTTTACCTGTTTCCAGTGTGAGCGTCTCTTCGCCCCACTGAATGGATTTTGTCGTTACATTAAACATCTACGTTTCCTGTGTTGGCCAATTGGCCTTTGCATAGGGGGCGCATTCCCCCTGACCTCGGTATCTTCTTTGTCAGGCGCTGAGGTCCGGGCGCCGGCTTTCAGATTGCGGGGGCATACAGGTTTTTTGGTGCAATGGAAAGCCTTGTGAATATGCGCAACTCAGGCGGCAACAGCGGCGGGCGGAGGCCATTTTGATTTGCCCGTCCTGCAATTGACGTGATTTGTCTTCTTCAAAGGAAACCGTCTGGAATTTTCAAAAATGCCGGGGCCGCACCACATTGCGCCCCACAATAAAAAACGCCCGGCAAGAACCGGGCGTTTTCAATAACTCTGAGGTGCGGCTGCGCTTAGCGGCGCAGACCCAGACGTTTGATCAGGTCCTGATAACGGGCCTCATCTTTGCCTTTGACATAGTCCAGCAGCTTACGGCGCGTCGCGACCATTTTCAAAAGGCCACGGCGACCGTGGTTGTCTTTCTTGTGGGTCTTGAAGTGCTCTGTCAGCGTGGCAATACGCGAGCTCAGAACGGCAACCTGTACTTCGGGCGAACCTGTGTCGCCTTCTTTGGTGCCAAATTCTTTCATCACGCGTGCTTTTTCTTCGGGCGTAATCGACATCGGGGTCTCCTTCATAGGATAAAGTGAAAAGGAATGGCGCAGGCCGGGATGTCGTCCAGCACAGGCCCATGGAGATACCGCCGACCGATAGGAATCAGCTGGCGATGGGGGCGTATAGGAAATCCGGAGGTGTTTGGCAAAGGGTATCTTTGTACGCCGCTGGGTTTGTTGCACCCCATTCAATGCAGTTCGCGTTCTACGTCAAGCAGGCGCAAACCCCAGATCACGCGCCAGGCTGAGCGGGATAAGCGCAAGATCAGCCTCGGCCAATGGGGCAGGCCCGCCAACTTGCGCTATCACACGATCCCCCATCCAGACCTGCAATTGGCCGGTTTGTTCCGGGTCTTCCTGGATGTGAACTTGCGGTTCTGGCAGGTTTGCATCGCTGTCGTCCCAGACAAGGACCAAGGCATCCTCGGCTGGCTCAAAGTCATGGATTTGAAGGGTTTGATCCTGCGCAATCCAATCTGCGGCGTCTGGTGTCGCGGTTTGCGTCTGTGTCTGGGTCGAACAGGCTTGGCTCTGGTCCTGTTTCACGCTTTGGACCTCGTCCACTGCAACAACCTCGGCGGGCGCCACGGTGCCAACGCTTAACGCACTCATCAATCCGGCCATCCCAAACATATGCTTCTCGATCCGCTTGCCCATGTGCGCCGGCCCGTTTCCGGATGCCAGCATTCAAGCCGCTTGGTAGCTTGGGGAGGTTAATACGCCTCTAAGGCAGGCCGGTTTGTTCAGGTCCAGAGCACGGGTTGCTGCACATATGGCAGATAGAGCGGGTGCTTCGGGTGGCCCGCTTTGGACAGTCCCAAATGGAACAGCGGCTTTGGCCCCGCGCGAAGCATATCTGCGACGGCCAAGCCACGATTTTGATGCGCACCATGCACGCCCCAAGCAGCGATAATTCGATCCGCCCATTCGGCCCCTTCAGACAGGATCTCGTCATTCTGTGGGCCTACAGGATCTTTGGCTGCTTTCATGTCGCGCGGATCTGTGGCCCGCCACGCAAAAATATTGGTCACACGAAACCCGCCAAAGCCCAGCGTCCGCGCCCGCCGTTCACAGCGTTCAACCGTTGGATCGTTCTGCACCTCTGTTGCGGTGGACGGGTTCAACATCACAAACATCACCCGTTCGGCACCTGCGTCCCAAACACGGCTGAGGCTATAGCGATACCTCTCGCAGTCCGAATAGACCGCCGTGGAGGGCGCATCGCCCTTGGTATGGCTTCGGGTGATCAATGAAGGCTCAGGTGTTGAACACGCGAGAAGGGTGCAACTCACCTGATTTGAACCGGCCCACGGCCACTGCCTTGCCCTCAAAGGAGGCCCAGCATTCATCGCCGTATTCCACGTCATGCGCGATCACCATGCCGGGATTGCCATTGCGCAATCGCGTGGCCCCTTCGGCGCTGGCTTTGACTTCCGGCAGGTCGCACAGCCCCTCTTCGAGCGGCAGCAAGTGATCGTCCAGTTCCGGCGTGCGGGCCATTTCCTCGATCTGCTCGATGGTCATCCCCTTGGCCGCTTCAAACGGACCGGACCAGATGCGGCGCAGTTCGCGCACATGGCCATAACAGCCCAGAGCCTCGCCCAGATCCCGCGCAATGGACCGGACATAACCTCCCTTGCCGCAGACCATCTCAAGCGTCACATGATCGGGATCGGGACGGTCAATCAGCAACAGGCTTTCCACAAACAAGGGCCGCGCGGCCAGATCCATCTCTTCGCCGTCGCGTGCCCGTTTGTAGGCGCGTTCCCCGTCGATTTTGACCGCTGAAAACTGCGGCGGCACCTGTTCGATATCACCGATAAAACGGCCAAGTGCCTCTTTGATCGCGGCATCATCGGGCCGGATTTCGGAGGTCTTGAGCACTTCACCCTCAGCATCATCGGTATTGGTCGCCGCGCCAAGTGTGACGGTGAACTCATAAGCCTTGAGCGCATCGGTAATATAAGGAACGGTTTTGGTTGCCTCGCCCAATGCCACGGCCAGAACACCGGTTGCATCCGGATCAAGGGTGCCTGCATGGCCGGCCTTCTTGGCATCCAGCGCCCAACGCACCTTGTTCACCACGGCTGTTGAGGTTGGCCCGGCGGGTTTGTCCACCACCAGCCACCCTGAAATATCCCGGCCTTTGCGTTTACGCGCCATGTTCGCCCCTTATTCACTGTGCGCCTGCGCTATACAGAGAGACGCGGTCCCTGCCCAGAGGGAGGACGAAATAAACAACGCGGCAGCGCGCGGCGTTACTTTGCGTCCTCGACCACGCCGATGATTGGGCCAAGCGGGGTAAATCCAGGGTCATCACGACCCAAATCCGGTGCGCGAATGCGAGAAACATTGCCGTCCAGATAAAGCGCATTTGGCAGTTTCAGATGATCGCGAAACAACCGACCAAACTCATGAAAGGTGACAGTGTTGTCCGAGATTGCAAACACGGCCCTTTTGCCATCCGCGGAGGTGCCAACACCGTTGCGAATGTAGCGTGAGGTGCTGTCCGGCAAAAAGCGTGGATGCAACGCGCCATCAATCACCAACATCGGGCCGGATTGGGTTGCACCATAACACTGCGGGTTCTGGTCAAGGTAGGCGTTGGTCTCAAACACATCGGCGCGGCCTTTGCGCAAACACAAAATACCATTCGGAAGCAGGCCAAAGTTCCCCGGACCCGCACTTGAAATCACGCCGCGCTGCTGTTCACCTTGTTCAATGTAATGGCCAACGGGCGCGCGATCCTCGTGGTACATGCCCGCATTCATGGCAAAGCCAAGCTGCTTGCCCTGCTGCCGCAATGCTCGGTCAACGCTGCCAAAATGGCCATAAAGCAAATCATCACTGTCCCATAAAAACAGCCGAAGCTGTTCTTTGGCGGGGGACACCTCGCACAGGGTGTAGGCATTGCCGTCGTAGGTTTCTTTGCGGCACTCCGCCGCCTGCGCCGCAGTTGCGCAAAGCAGCAGCGCAAGAGCCGCCAGCCGGATCATGCCTCGCCGGTATCGTCCGGCGCATCTGCGTCGCGGCGCACGACCTCTTGGTTCAACATGCGGCGGGTTTCATCCATCTGGTCAAAGGTCTGATCCAGTTGGAACCGCAGGTCCGGCGAGAATTTCAGCGTCAGTTTTTTTGCGACCATACGGCGCAGCTCACCTTTGTTGCGGGCCAGCAATTGCAACACTTCATCCTGTCCCTGACCGCCCAGCGGCAAGACATAGGCTGTCGCGATCTTGAGATCGGGTGAAGTGCGCACCTCACCCACGGTGATCGACATGCGGTTCAGCTCGGGGTCATGCACATCCCCACGCGCCAGCACCTCGGACAAAGCCCGGCGGATGGTTTCGCCCACACGAAGCTGGCGTTGCGATGGGCCGGAGCCCTCATGAAACTTGTTCTTTCCCATGTCTCCCATCTAGTGCCTCCCAATGGCTTTGCCAAGCGGGTGAAGGCAGGCTAAACCCACGTCAAAGCGATGCAGGAGATCAAAGCCATGACCCAGACCACAGGCGTGACCATTACAGGGGCCTCTGGCCGCATGGGCCAAATGTTGATTGCACAGGTCAATGCCTCGGACAAACATCATCTGGCTGGCGCGGTTGAGCGCAGCGGCCACCCTTGGGTCGGGCAAGATCTGGGCGAGGTCATGGGCGGCGCGGCAACGGGCCTCAAGGTCACGGATGATCCGCTCGAAGCGATTGCCAAGTCGCAGGCCATCATTGATTTTACCGCGCCCGCCGCCACGCTGGAGTTCGCCGCATTGGCCGCGCAGGCCCGCGCGGTGCATGTGATCGGCACCACGGGGATGTCAGACGACGAGATCGCGGCGCTGGAACCGGCTTCGCGTCATGCGGTGATCGTACGGGCCGGCAACATGAGCCTTGGCGTGAACTTGTTGACCCAACTGACAAAACGCGTGGCCGCCGCATTGGATGAAGACTACGACATCGAAGTGATCGAAGCCCACCACAACCAAAAGGTCGATGCGCCCTCCGGAACTGCGCTGATGCTGGGCGAAGCTGCCGCAGAAGGGCGTGGTGTGTCGCTCAACGATGTGGCCGACCGTGCACGGGATGGCATCACCGGCGCCCGCAAACGCGGCGATATCGGTTTCACTGTGATTCGCGGCGGCGATATTGTTGGCGAACACGACGTGATGTTCGCCGCAGCAGGGGAACGGATCATCCTGCGCCACGTTGCCTCTGACCGCTCGGTTTTTGCACGCGGGGCGCTCAAGGCCGCGCTTTGGGGGCAGGGCCGTGCGCCGGGGCAATACGATATGCTGGATGTTCTGGGGTTGAATGATCCCGCATCTTGAGAAACGGATGCTGCTTCTGGCGGTGGTTTTCGTGGCTTTGATCGCCAGCTTTCAACTTGGCCGCAGCTTCGAACGCTGGCGCTATGATGATCTGTGTCTCGATATGGGCGGCGGGCGCAATCCGGGCAATCATCCGATTTGTGTGATTGCCCGTTGAGGGGCAAGGCAAGACCCGCGCGTTGCGGAAAACTTACCAAAAATGAAACCAATCACCTTTTGGAAACGTATCTGTTTCAGAACTTCTTTTCGGAGGTGAGTGATGAAACGTTTTATTGCAATTGGTGCGGCGCTGTTGACGGGCTTGGCGGGTCCGGCCTTTGCCGATTTTCAAAAGGTGACAAGCCGCGCGGAATTTGTGGCGCTTGTGGAAGGCAAAACTTTGTCACGACCATTGGTGCGCCTTCAGGTTAGCCCGGATGGCCGTATATCAGGGCGAGGGGCAACCTGGGACATCAGCGGACGCTGGCAGTGGAAGGGCGGTTATCTGTGCCGCAGCCTTGAATGGGGCGGTGATGATCTTGGCTACAATTGTCAGGAAGTGCGTGTGAACGGAGAGCGCATGCGCATCACATCAGATCGCGGAACCGGCGAATCGGCTGAATTCAAGCTGCGCTGATCAGATTGGGCATCGATCAAAAATCGATTGCGATGCCCTTTTTCTCCCAATCGCCGTAACGCACGGGCTCCGGCCCGTCGCGCCCGCCCAGTTCCGGTGGCAGATCCAGCGCCTCTGCCTGCTTGCGCCGCTCTTCGGCCTCAGCCAAGGCGCGTTGCGCGGCGGGGGGCAGTTGCGCTTTTTGCTCTTCACGGTCGGGGTTCGGCGCGGTCTCTGTCATGCTGTCCTCTTGAGGCATTCTGCGCATTGATATACGTGCCGACATGCCCACGACAACCCAAGACCCCGGATAGACAGGAAACCCCAATGGCAGACACAGGCGTTCAAGCCCGCAGAAGTGCGGTGTATATGCTCGATCAGATACTGGGGGATGAGCCGCGTTTGATGTCCGAACTGCTGGCGGGTGGCGCGCTGGACAAACTGCCCCCCGATGACCGCGCCCGAGCGCAACGCCTTGCTGTAGAAACCCTGCGCGGGTTGGAACGTGCAGACCGGTTGCTGCAAAAACACCTGAACAAACAACCGCCCCTGACCATTCGCAATGTGTTGCGCGTTGGCACCGTCGAGCTGTGTCAGGGCGGTGCTGCGCATGGTGTGGTGAATGCGATGGTCAATCTGGTATCGAGCCATAACAAATTGAGCCACCTCAAAGGCCTCACCAATGCGGTGCTGCGCAAAATTGCAACTGACGGCCCCGAGGCATGGGCCGCACTGCGTGCCCCCCGCCTGCCCAAGTGGCTGCGCGGCCCGTTGATTGAGGCATGGGGGCCAGATGCGATGGCGGCCATGGAGGCGGCGCATTTTGCAGGTGCACCGCTGGATCTGACCGCCAAGGGTGATGCAAAGGCATTGGCTGAATTGGTGGGTGGTGCCTTGCTGGCGACGGGCACCGTGCGCGTCGAAAATGCAGGCCAGGTGTCAACAATGCCCGGATTTGCCGAAGGCGAATGGTGGGTCCAAGACGCCGCTGCCGCGATCCCTGTGCGGGTTTTGGCACCCCGAGCCGGCGAAGCCGTGCTGGATCTATGTGCCGCGCCGGGCGGAAAGACCATGCAACTGGCCGCCGCTGGCGCGGAGGTAACGGCGGTCGATTCTTCTGTGCCACGTATGGTGCGGGTCAAAGAAAATCTTGCGCGGGTCGGGCTAACAGCCAAAACCCTGACCAAAGATGCCCGCGCAGTGAAAGGCAGCTTTGACGCGATTTTGCTGGATGCGCCCTGTTCAGCCACTGGCACAATGCGCCGCCACCCTGATCTGCCCTATGCCAAGGATGGGTCCGAATTTGGCGATCTGATCGAATTGCAGGGAGAGTTGATTGACCACGCTTGGACATTGCTCAAACCCGGCGGTCGTCTGGTGTTTTGTACATGCAGCCTGCTGCCTGATGAGGGTGAAGTGCAGGTGGACGAGGCACTGGAGCGGCACGAGGATATGACCGTGGACCGCGATGCGCTCAAGATTGATGGTGTCTCGGCGGATTGGATCACCACCGAAGGCGGCCTGCGGCTGCGTCCCGATTTCTGGGCGGACAAAGGCGGCATGGACGGGTTCTACATCGCCTGTCTACGCAAGGCGGTTTGATCAGCCAGCGGTTTCTGGAGGATTTGAGATCGCCAGATAGGCGGCTTTGGGAATGTGGGTCAAACCCTTGAGGCAAAGCGCATCGCGATCCGCTTGATCTAGCCCCGCAATCGCCGCCGAGACCGCTTCGTATGTCGCCTGCCGGTCGACACCAGCCGCCGCGATATAGGGCAGGCCGGGGGTCGGAGAGGTTTGGGCCAGAACCCGCAGATCAGCTGCAAAAGCATCGTATTTCTGGATCAATTCCCACGTCACCACGTCAAGCGCGGCAATATCGGCCCGTCCTTCTGCCACGGCCCGCGCCGAGTTGAGATGACCGTGGCTCTGGCTGCGGTTTTCAAACCAGAAGCCGTGCGTTTTGGCCAGGGCATAGGGCGCGGCATACCCTGATTGCGAAAAGGTTTGATTGTAGGTGAAACGCGCGTCGCGATAGGCGGGCAAGCCTGTCCGATGATCATCCGCCCGCACCACAATCACGCTGTTGTAATAGCCTGCCTCACAGCCTTTTACGCCATAATCCGGCGTGCCGATCAGCGTGACCTTGTCATGCAGCCATTTGCGATAGGGCATGCCGCAGGTCTGGCTCAACACCAGATCATCAGCGGTCCAGACCTCAAATTCATCCCGTGCATTGTCCGGCTTTTCAGGTGCATCAATGCCGCGCTGGGCGAGTTCGGCGCGGATCAAGGTCCAATACCGATCATGAGCCTGAGCGTTTTCGGGGCGCAGATACATCATCAAGCTGGCAATCACGGGCAATCCTCCGGTGGTTTCAAGGCGCAGTTCTAGCGCTGCCAAGCCGATCAAAACAGCCCATTTGCGACCAAACCCGCCGATGCTACCCTTCCGGGGCAAAAAGCGGTGACTCAGCGTCGTGCGCGGGCTATGCTCCCGTCAAACGCCGTCAGAGCGTCAAGGGCAGCGAGATATGTTCAATATGACCAGCTTGAAAGCGCGCAAGGCGCGGTTTCTCAATCGGTGGCACGCCCGCGCGGCGACCCGCACCCGTGCGCAGGTTAAAGGATTCGTATCCTCCCCCGAGCCCCGAACTATCGGTTCTTTTGCCCGCGGGCGGCAGTTGATCGCGGGCAATTTCCTGTTTGCCGGAACTCTGGTGAATGCGCCGGGGCAATCCATGTGGGCGATTGAGCCACCAGATGCGAATTATGCCGCCGAATTGCAGGGGTTTTCCTGGCTCGATGATCTGGCTGCACTGGGGGATCCAGCGGCGCGGTCTGCGGCGCAAGACTGGCTTTGGGGCTGGATCGAGATTTATGGCAAGGGCAAGGGGCCGGGGTGGACACCTGATCTGACGGGCCGCCGTTTGATCCGATGGATCAACCACGCCCTGTTTGTGCTGCGGGGCCAGGAAACGGCACAAAGCAAGGCGTTCTACCGCTCGCTTGAACAGCAGACACAATTCCTTTCGCGGCGCTGGCGCGGCGCGGCGCCGGGTTTGCCCAGGTTCGAGGCGCTTACTGGTTTGATCTACGCCGGACTTGCCCTTGAAGGGCAAGAGGGGCTGGCCGATCCGGCGGTCAAGGCACTGGCGCGCGAGTGCAGCATACAGATCGACGATCAGGGCGGCTTGCCGACCCGCAATCCCGAAGAACTGCTGGCCGTGTTTACCCTGCTGACCTGGGCCGGAGCCGCGCTGCAGGATGTTGGCCGTACTCCGCCGCGTGAACACCTTGCCGCAATTGAACGGATCGCCCCCACCCTGCGCAGCCTGCGCCACGCCGATGGCGGTTTGGCGCGGTTTCACGGCGGTGGGCGCGGTGTCGAGGGATGGCTGGATCATGCGCTGGCGGCCTCCAACGTGCGGGCAACGCAGCCTGAAGGCCTTGCCATGGGCTATGCCCGGCTGTCTGCCGGGCGCACCAGCGTTGTGATCGATGCCGATACCCCGCCAGTGGAGGATGCGTCGGTGAACGCTCATGCATCAACACTGGCATTTGAACTCACCTCTGGCCGCCGTCCCTTGGTGGTGAATTGCGGATCTGGCGCGTCTTTCGGGCTTGAGTGGCGACGGGCCGGGCGGGCAACGCCGTCGCATTCTGCACTATCGCTTGGCGGCTTCTCCAGTGCCCGCTTGGCCGAACCGGACCGTCATTCTGGTCTGGAAGAACTGATCGACGGGCCAACCCATGTGCCGGTCGAAATCAGCAGCGCCCCGGATGGCCTGCGGTTTCAGGGCGGGCACAACGGCTATGTCAAATCCCATGGGCTGACCCATGCCCGCACACTTGAGCTGACGCTGGACGGGCGCGGCCTTGCGGGAGAAGACATGCTCTTGGCGATGGAAGATGCCGACAAGCGACGCTTTGACGCGGCGCTGGACGCGGGAGAGCTGAAGGGTCTGCGCTTTGACATCCGGTTTCACCTGCATCCGGACGTGGATGCAACGCTGGATCTGGGCGGCGCTGCGGTTTCGATGGCGTTAAAGAGCGGGGAAATCTGGGTTTTCCGCCATGACGGGGCGCATAACCTCTCGCTTGATCCGGGGGTCTATCTGGAGACAACCCGCCTCAAACCCCGCGCGGCACAGCAGATTGTCCTCACCGGGATGGCATTTACCTATGCCACACGCATCAGGTGGTCCTTGTCCAAGGCGCAGGAAACTGCGATTGGCGTGCGTGATTTGTCTATGGACGATCCCTATTCTGATGACGACTGACCAAAGGACCACTGCCATGCCCGATCTTGCCCCCGTCAAACGCGCCCTTCTTTCCGTTTCCGACAAGACCGGATTGGTCGATCTGGGCAAGGCGCTGGCCACTCACGGGGTTGAACTGCTCAGCACCGGTGGCACCGCCAAGGCGCTGCGCGAGGCCGGGCTTGAGGTC
Organism: Sulfitobacter sp. M368; assembly: GCF_025141875.1. Classification (NCBI taxonomy): domain Bacteria; kingdom Pseudomonadati; phylum Pseudomonadota; class Alphaproteobacteria; order Rhodobacterales; family Roseobacteraceae; genus Sulfitobacter; species Sulfitobacter sp. M368. Next base: position 3,606,489 of record NZ_CP081113.1, on the reverse strand, counting down.
AAAGACGTGGCCGAAGTTACCGGTTTTCCGGAGATGATGGATGGCCGGGTCAAGACCCTGCACCCCGTGGTACATGGCGGTCTGCTGGCCCTGCGCGACAATGACGAACATGTTGCCGCGATGAACGAACACAACATCGGCGGCATCGATCTGGTGGTGGTCAATCTTTATCCGTTTGAGGCGACGGTGGCCAAAGGGGCCGAATACGCCGAAGTGATCGAAAACATCGATATTGGCGGGCCGGCGATGATCCGTTCTGCCGCCAAGAACCATGGCTTTGTCAACGTTGTGGTTGATACCGAAGACTATGCCGCCGTGATCGCGGAGCTGGAGGCCAACAACGGCCAGACCACCTATGCCCTGCGTCAACGGCTGGCCCAGACGGCCTATGCTCGCACCGCCGCCTATGACACGGCTGTCAGCACCTGGATGGCTGCGCAAGTGGACGACACACCGCGCCGCCGCACCTTTGGCGGCACATTGGCGCAAACCTTGCGCTATGGCGAAAACCCGCATCAGCAGGCGGCGTTCTACACCGATGGCACAAACCGTCCCGGCGTGGCCACCGCGCAGCAGCATCAGGGCAAGGAGTTGTCTTACAACAACATCAACGACACCGATGCGGCTTTTGAGCTGGTCAGCGAATTTGACCCCGCGGGCGGTCCGGCCTGTGCGATCATCAAACATGCCAACCCCTGCGGCGTGGCCACCGGATCAACCATGGTCGAGGCCTATACCCGCGCCTTTGATTGTGACCGGACTTCGGCCTTTGGCGGCATTATCGCACTGAACCAGACACTGGACGGTGAAACCGCCGAAGCGATCAGCGGGATTTTTACCGAAGTGGTGATTGCCCCTGGTGCCGATGCTGATGCGCTTGAAGTGTTTGCCAAGAAAAAGAACCTGCGTCTGCTGACCACCGATGGTCTGGCCGATGCCGATGCGGCGCAACTGGCCGTGCGGCAGGTCTCTGGCGGCTTTTTGGTGCAGGACAAGGACGTGGGCCGGATCACACGGGATGACCTCAAGGTCGTAACCAAACGCGCACCGTCCGATCAGGAACTGAGCGATCTGCTGTTTGCCTGGACCGTGGCCAAACACGTCAAATCCAACGCGATCATCTATGTCAAAGACGGCGCAACCGTGGGCGTTGGCGCGGGCCAAATGAGCCGTGTGGACAGCACCCGCATCGCTGCCCGTAAAGCGCAGGACATGGCCGAAGCGATGGGACTGCCCGCGCCGCTGACACAAGGGTCGGTTGTGGCCTCTGACGCCTTCTTTCCCTTTGCAGACGGATTGATCACGGCGGCCGAGGCGGGCGCAACCGCGCTCATCCAACCGGGCGGCTCCATGCGCGATGACGAAGTGATTGCAGCGGCGGATGAGGCGGGCCTCGCGATGGTCTTCACCGGCATGCGCCACTTCCGACACTAAGACAGAGGGCGGCAGATGCGTATCTTTTACTGGGCCGGATTTGCCGCCTTTTTGCTGGACCAGGTCAGCAAGTACATTGTGATCCACCTGATGGATCTGTCGCGCATCCGCGCGATTGACGTGATGCCGCCGATCCTGAACTTCCGATATGGCGAGAACCGCGGGATCAATTTCGGCATTCTGGGCGATGCGCCTGATGCCAGCCGTTGGGTGTTGATCGGGCTTGCGCTGGTGATTTGCGTCGGCGTGTTTTTCTGGATGCGCCGCGCCAAAGTTGGCGTTTTGGCGCAGATCAGTGCCGGATTGCTCGTTGGCGGTGCTTTGGCAAATGTCGCAGATCGGGTCATCTATGGCTACGTTCTGGATTTCCTGAACATGTCCTGCTGCGGGATCAACAATCCCTTTGTTTTCAACGTTGCGGATGTCTTTATCTTTGCAGGCGCAATCGGTTTGGTCTTTTTTGTGGAAGATCCAAAAAAGGCTGGAAAAGCGGCGGCGAAAAAACATAAGTGACATTGCCCACCTGCCTGCGATATTGAAAGGCAGACCCATAGGAGACGACCCATGCGCCGTATCGCTTTGATTGCCCTGATCCCGCTCGCTCTTGCGGCGTGCTCCAATCAGGGATTGAGAGATCTGCGCAGCTCCTCTGACGGGCCGGACGAGTTTATGATCCAGCCGGTAAAGCCGCTAGAATCCCCCGACAACTACGCGACGCTGCCAACGCCGACACCGGGCAAAGCCAACCTGACGGATCGCTCTGCCCTGAACGAAGGGGTGCAGGCCTTTGGCGGGCGTCCGCAATCGGCGGATGGGGGTATCCCGGCAAGTGACGGCGCATTGGTGCGTCATGCCAGCCGCAATGGCGTTTCCGCCAACATCCGCGAAGAACTGGCCGAGACCGACGCCAAGTTCCGCAAACGTAAGGCACGGTTCACCCAGTTCCGGATTGTGCCGGTGGATCGCTACAATCAAGCGTACAAACGACAGGCGCTTGATGCCAACAAGGAGGCACGTCGCTGGCGCCGGGCTGGTGCGCGTACTCCATCGGCGCCCCCGGCAAAGTGATCAGTCGTCAGCGCTGAAAGTGCAGATCGCCCCTTGATTGTGTGCGCAACCCGCGTACCTACAAGCACAAGCGAAACATTCAAAGGACGCTCCATGTTCAAAGCGCCGATTTTTGCGGCTTTGGCGGCGGTATTCCTGCCGTTTGCCACAGTCCACGCCAATGCCAACGAGGCGGTCAGCCATTTCACCCTTGAAAACGGGATGGATGTGGTCGTGGTCGAAGATCACCGCGCCCCTGTTGTACAACAGATGGTCTGGTATCGCGCCGGATCTGCGGATGAGCCGAAGGGCGCATCAGGTGTTGCGCATTTTCTGGAGCATTTGCTGTTCAAAGCGACAGACAAAATGGAGTCGGGCGAGTTTTCCGCAACCGTGGCCGCAAACGGCGGGCGCGACAACGCATTTACCAGCTATGACTACACCGCCTATTTCCAACGGGTGGCCGCCGATAGGCTGGAGCTGATGATGCGGATGGAAAGCGACCGGATGCGCAACATCCGGCTGACGCCGGACAACATCCGCACCGAACGTGACGTGATCCTCGAAGAGCGCAACCAGCGCACCGAGAACAACCCGTCTGCACTGTTCAATGAACAGATGAACGCCGCGCAATATCTCAACCATCGATATGGCGTGCCGGTGATTGGTTGGAAACACGAGATGCAGACACTTGATCTGGATGATGCGCTGTCCTTCTACGAGACCTATTATTCGCCCAACAACGCCATTCTGGTGGTCTCTGGCGATGTGGAACCCGAAGACGTGCTGGCATTGGCCAGGAAATACTATGGGGTGATCCCCGCCAATCCTGACCTGCCCGAACGCCTGCGCACCGAAGAACCGCCCCAGAACGCAGAGCGGCGGCTGATCTTTCGGGATCCGCGTGTGGCGCAACCCTATGTAAGCCGGTCCTATCTTGCACCGGAACGTGATCCCGGTGCACAGGAAAAGGCCGCTGCACTGACAATCCTCGCCGAGATCCTCGGCGGTGGCACCACGTCTTTCCTGGCGGAAAAGATGCAGTTCGATACCCAAGTCGCGACCTACACGGCGGCTTATTATCGGGGCAGTTCCCTTGATGACACTACGTTTAATTTCATTGTTGTTCCGGCGGATGGCGTGACCTTGCAACAGGCAGAAGATGCTCTTGATGCTGCGCTGGCGGATTTTGTCATTGCCGGTGTCGATGCAGAACAGTTGGACCGGATCAAATTACAAATCCGCGCCTCCCAGATTTATGCCCGTGACGATGCCGACAGCGTTGCCAACCGCTATGGTCAGGCGCTGGCGATGGGGATGAGTGTGCAAGACGTGCAAGACTGGCCTGATATTCTTGAGGCTGTGACAGCCCAGGACATCATGCAGGCCGCCAGTGAAGTTCTTGATCGCCGGGCGTCTGTCACCGGATGGCTGATGAAAGCGGAGGCCGCGCAATGAGATTGATTTTTGCCCTGATCCTGACAGCACTGGCTGGTCTTCCAGCCCGCGCCGAAGTGAACATCCAATCTGTTACCAGTCCCGGCGGGTTGACCGCATGGTTGGTTGAAGAACCTTCCATTCCCTTTGTCGCGCTGGAAATCCGGTTTCGCGGGGGTGCCTCGCTGGACCGGCCCGGAAAGCGCGGCGCGGTGAACCTGATGACGGCGCTGCTGGAAGAGGGGGCGGGCGACATGGACGCCCGCGCTTTTGCCCGTGCCGCAGAAGCGCTGGCCGCCAGTTATGATTTTGATGCCTCCAATGATGCGGTGGCGATCTCGACGCGGTTCTTGACCGAGAACCGTGCAGAATCCGTGGCTTTGCTCAAGTCAGCGTTACAGGCGCCACGATTTGACGAAGAAGCGATTGAACGGGTGCGGCGGCAGGTGCTGTCGATCATCCAGTCTGACCAAAAAGACCCCGATGACATCGCAAGCCAGACGTTCAATCAAATTGCCTATGGTGATCACCCATATGGATCGTCCCTGAATGGCACATTGGAAAGCGTGGCGGCTTTGACTCGCGATGACCTGCTGGCGGCGCATGCTGATGTGCTGGCCCGCGACCGGATTTATATAGGCGCCGTTGGCGACATCACGCCCGAAGAACTGGGCGCATTGGTGGATGAACTGCTTGGCGGATTGCCGGAAGAAGGGGCAGAAATGCCGCCACTGGCAGAGGTGACAATCCCCCCTGGCGTGACGGTGGTGGACTTTGCCACACCGCAATCCGTTGCGATCTTTGGCCAAAAGGGGATCAAGCAGGATGATCCAGACTTTTTTGCCGCGACCATTCTGAACCATGTGATCGGCGGCGGGTCGTTTGAAAGCCGTCTGATGACTGAGGTGCGCGAAAAACGTGGGCTGACCTACGGGGTCTATTCCTATCTTGTGCCGCGGGATCTGGCCGAGGTTTACATGGGCAACGTCAGTTCGGCCAATGACCGCATTGCGCAGGCCATTGCAGTGATCCGCGATGAATGGGCCAAGGCTGCGGCCGATGGCATCACCCCGCAAGAGCTGCAGGACGCCAAGACCTATATCACCGGGGCCTATCCCTTGCGGTTTGATGGCAATGGACCGATTGCGAACATTCTTGTGGGCATGCAGATGATCGGCCTGCCGATTGACTACATTCCAACCCGCAATGACAAGGTTGAGGCGGTGACGCTGGCGGATGTGAAGCGCGTTGCGGCGGAACTGCTTGACCCCGAAGGCCTGCACTTTGTTGTGGTTGGGCAGCCCGTAGGTATCGAGAGCACGGGCAATTGATCAGCCTGTGTAAAACGAGGCGCTAAAGCGCCACACGATATTGGTTCTGGCCAAGGGCCAGAACGTTTTTTGAGTTTTTCTTGCCAAATGAAGGCAGGGATTACTCGCCGTAGGGCACCCAGATGTTTTTGACCTCTGTGGCGGCTTGCAGGAATTCCCGCCCTTCGCCAGCGGCCCCGTGCCAGTCACGGGCGATACCGTTGTTGACCCATGTGCGCTTGAGATTATGGGCGGATCCTTTTTCGATGATTCCGCTCAGCTCTCCTGCGCCAAAGGACCAAACCGCGTCGACATCCATGTGCCGGGCCAGCGGATCGGCGATATCTGATTGCGGGCCTGTCAGGATGTTCACTACGCCCGCAGGTACGTCGGAGGTTTCAAGCACTTGCACAAAGTCGGTTGCGGACAGTGGGAAGGGCTCGGACGCAGAGAGGATCACGCGGTTGCCCATCGCAATCGCCGGCGCCATGCAAGAGATCAGGCCCAGAAGCGGCGCCTCGGCAGGGCAGAGCGCGCCAATGACGCCCACAGGTTCCTTCATTGCCAGTGCAACACCGCGGATCGGAACGCCGTGCACCTGACCGTCGTATTTGTCGGCCCATGCAGCATAGGTAAAGAGGCGGCGCACGGAGGCATCGACCTCTTTTGCGCCGGACTTGCCACCCTGTATTGCATCAAGGCGGTTGGCGAATTCACCGTGACGCGCGGCGAGGTTTTCGGCGATGTAATAGAGGATTTGTGCCCGCAAGTGCCCTGTGGTCTTTGACCAGCCTTTGGCGGCCTGTGCCGCCTCGACAGCGTTGCGCACATCCTTGCGGTTGGCCAGTGATGCATGGCCCAGCAAGGCGCCTGATTTGCCCCAGACCGGCGCGGAATAGCCACCGTCGGGCCGTGCCTGTTTGCCGCCGATGTAAAGCTTGGCGGTCCGGTCAACAGGATCGGCGGGCGCGCCTTCGCCGGTGAAGGCATCAATGGGTTTGAGCGGTTTGGCATTGCCTTTGGGTTTGGTGTAGGCGCTGAGGCCTTCCCAGCCACCCTCGCGGCCAAAGCCGCTTTCACGGACGCCGCCAAAACCCGCAGCGGCATCCATCAGGTTGGTGCCGTTGATCCAGACAATCCCGGCGACCAGCTTGGGGGCGATGTCGAGGGCCAGATTGACGTTCTCGGACCAGATCGTCGCGGCCAGTCCATAGCGGGTGTTATTGGCCAATTGCACCGCCTCGGCAGGGGTGCGGAATGTCGTGGAGACCAGAACCGGACCAAAGATCTCTTCTTGCATCAGGGTGTCGGCAGGGTTCAGACCAGTGATTAGAGTTGGCGGATAAAAACACCCTTCTGCTGGCATCTCGGTTTCTGCGACGAAACGTTCGCCTGCGGTATTGGCCTCGACCAAGCTGGATACCGATTGCAGCTGCACCGGATCGACCAAAGCGCCGACGTCGATGCTTTTGTCTAGCGGGCTGCCCACACGCAGCTTGTTCATCCGGGCGCGGAGCTTGGCATAGAAACGGTCCGCGATGGGTTCATGCACCAAAAGCCGCGATCCAGCGCAGCAAACCTGCCCCTGATTGAACCAGATCGCATCAACCAGCCCCTCGACAGCGCTGTCGAGATCGGCGTCGTCAAATACGATGTAGGGGGATTTGCCGCCCAGCTCCAGCGTCAGCGCCTTGCCGCTGCCTGCGGTCGCCTCGCGGATGCGGCGGCCTACGGCGGTGGAGCCGGTGAAGGCGATCTTGTCGACGTCTGCGTTGACGATCATCTCACCCACTGCACCGTCGCCGGTGACGATGTTGACCACGCCTTTGGGCAGACCCGCCTGACGGCAGATGTCTGCAAAAAGAAGGGCAGTCAGCGAGGTATACTCCGCCGGTTTCAGCACCACGGTGTTCCCCATAGCCAATGCAGGCGCGATCTTCCATGCCAACATCAACAGAGGGAAATTCCACGGGATGATCTGTCCACAAACGCCCAAGGCTTCGGCATCAGGCAGTTCGCTGTCCATCAGTTGCGCCATGCCCGCATGGTAGTAAAAATGCCGTTGGGCCAAGGGCACGTCGATATCGCGGGCCTCGCGGATCGGCTTGCCGTTGTCCATCACTTCCAGCACCGCGAACAGGCGGCTGTGTTTTTGCAACAAACGGGCCAGCGCATAGAGGTATTTCGCGCGGCCATGCCCGCCAATCGCGGCCCATTTGGGCTGTGCTTTGCGGGCCGCTTTGACGGCGGCATCAACGTCGGCTTGGGTGGCTTGGGACAGGGTTGCCAGAATTTCGCCCGTTGCGGGGTTCTTGCTGTCGAAACCATCACCGGCCTTGGTGAAAGCCCCGTCGATGAAATGGCCAAACCGATCGCCCTGATCGACAAGCCACGCCAGTGCTTCGGCGGCTCCCTCGGGGGCGGTGCCATACTCCATGGTCTCAAAGATGTCAGCGACGCTCATAGTTCACCCTTTTCAAAAGTCTTGGTCCAGCGCTTGGCTTAGCTTGTGGCGTGGCGGTATCCGGCGGAATAGCTGCCGGTGACGTGGTGTTCGAGTTGCCGCTCAATGTCATTGAGCAGCGAGGAAGCGCCAAAGCGGAAGAGGTCCGGCTCAAGCCAGCGATCGCCAAGCTCTTCTTTCATCAGCGCAAGATAGGTGATCGCATCCTTGGCCTTGGAAATGCCGCCCGCCGGTTTGTAGCCGACGCGGATGCCGGTGCGTTCAAAATAGTCGCGGATGGCGCGGATCATCACCAGACTGACGGGCAGGGTAGCGTTGACGCTTTCCTTACCGGTGGAGGTTTTGATGAAATCGGCACCGGCCATCATGCACACCAAACTGGCGCGGGCGACATTGCGCAGGCTGCCCAACTCGCCGGTGGCAAGGATCGCCTTGACGTGCGCATCACCGCAAGCGGCACGGAAGGCTTTCATTTCGTCATAAAGCGCCTGCCAATCGCCGGTCAGGACATGGCGACGCGAGATCACGATGTCGATCTCGGCGGCGCCTGCCTCAACGCTCATTTCAATTTCGCGGATGCGCAGTTCAAGCGGCGACAGGCCGGCGGGAAATCCGGTAGACACCGCCGCGATGGGGATATTGGTGCCTTCCAGGGCGCGTTTCGCGGCCGGGATCATCTCGTGATAAACGCAGACCGCGCCGGTTGTGATCGGCTTCATCCCCAGTGCGTTCAGCAGATCAGGCGCAACCGGTTGCCGCGCCTTGGCACAAAGGCGTTCTACGCGCCGTTCGGTGTCATCGCCAGACAGCGTGGTCAGGTCGATACAGGTGATCGCACGCAAGAGCCATGCCGCCTGATGGGCCTTTTTCACAGACCGCCGGGCAGGCAAAGTCGCGGCACGGCGTTCCACGGCGGAGGTGTTCACCTGCACGCTACGCACCCAGTCGAGGTCAAGCGGCATACCGGGATTGCGCGGCTCCGTAACCTGCGGCAGATGCGCGTCGGTTGTCGTCGCGTCGGTGGTCTTTTTATCGGTGAGCTGGGCGGCCATAGGGCATCTCCGGTTCGAACAGATGGTCAAATTGCCACGGGCGGCAGGGGAATAGCAAGATGTCCTGCCGTGCGGTCACAAATGCATCAAATTGGGCAAAGCCGCAGGGGGCGAGCTCGGTTCAGGCCAAAACCGGCGGAAAAGCGCGCCAATCGACTGCTGGTTTAGAATGATATTGAGAATTAGTCGCAACAAGCTTGACTTAGTTGAGAATCAATCGCATCTATTACCGCAAGGAGATTGAGATCTATGGATTCTTTTTCGGTAACACGTCGCGCAGCCCTGTTGGGTGGTCTTGCGGTCTTGGGAACTGTGTCCTTTGCACGGGCCGCTGGCCAGCTGGATATTGTAGCGACCACGGGGATGATTGCAGATGCCACACGCCGGGTCGGCGGAGATCTGGTGTCGGTGCGGGCCTTGATGGGACCGGGCGTTGATCCGCATGGCTATCGTCAGACCCGCAGCGATATCGTGGCGATGACCCGCTCTGATCTGGTGCTGTGGCACGGGCTCTACCTCGAAGCGCAGATGGAGCGGTTCTTTGAAGAATTGGGCGACAAGCGGCAGGTCGTTGCCGTGGCGGAGGCCCTGCCAAAGGACAGCCTGCTGAGCCATGCAGATTATGAAGGGCGTTATGACCCCCATGTATGGATGGACCCGGCGACATGGATTGGTGTGGTTCAGGAAATCACCCGCACATTGACCACCTCACGGCCAGAGCATGCCGCCGCATTTGAGGCCAACGCCGCAAGCTACATCGAAGAATTGAACGCATTGGTCACCTACACAGCCGAGGCATTGCGCCGCGTGCCGGAAGATCAGCGCGTGTTGGTCACCGCGCATGACGCCTTCAGTTATTTCGGCAAGGCTTATGATTTTGAGGTGATCGGTATTCAGGGCATTTCAACCGCCAGCGAGGCGGGGTTGAACCGGATCAGCGAACTGGTGGACGTTCTGGTAGAACGCAACATCGGCGCGGTGTTTGTCGAAACATCGGTGTCGGATCGCAACATGCGAGCCTTGATCGAAGGGGCCGCTGCCCGCGGGCATGAGGTACGCATTGGCGGATCGCTTTACAGTGATGCGATGGGTGCGGATGGCACTTATGAAGGCACCTATATCGGTATGATTGATCACAACGCGACCACCATCGCCCGTGCTTTGGGCGCGGATGTGGCCCCTGGCGGCATGTCGGGCAAATTGATGCGGGGGAGCTAATCATGTCATTGGATCTGGTCACAGCAGACGCATTCACATCCCAGGAAACGGCCCGGCAGGACAGCCCTTTGGCGATCCGAGGGTTGACGGTATCCTATGGGCAGAAACCTGCGGTCTTTTCTGTCGATATGACAGTCGAGGCAGGCAAGATGACGGCGATCATCGGCCCCAACGGGGCGGGTAAATCGACCATGCTCAAGGCCGCACTGGGCATCATCAAACCGCTGGCGGGCACAACAACCGTATTTGGCAAACCAGTGGCGCAACAGCGCCAGAAGATCGCCTATGTGCCACAACGGGCTTCGGTGGATTGGGATTTCCCAACGCGGGTGATCGATGTGGTTCTGATGGGCCTCTACCCCAAGCTTGGCTTGTTGGGGCGGGTCCGTGCGGCGCACCGTCAAAAGGCCGAGGATTGCCTCACCCGTGTCGGTATGCAGGATTTTGCCACCCGCCAAATCGGCCAGCTGTCCGGCGGCCAACAACAGCGTGTATTTCTCGCCCGTGCCTTGGCGCAGGATGCAGAGCTGTACCTACTGGATGAACCTTTCGCGGGTGTCGATGCCGCGACAGAAAAGGCGATCATCGCGGTTCTCAAATCCCTGCGAGATGCAGGCAAGACCGTTGTGGCCGTACATCACGACCTGAGCACGGTGGCTGAATACTTTGATAATGTGTTCCTGATCAACACCCGCCGCGTGGCCGAAGGCAGCGTGGTCAACACCTTTGTCTCGCGCAACCTGCAAGATGCCTATGGCGGCCGCCTTGCCGGGGCGCAGATGGATGCGCTGGCACTCTCATGATCTTTGACGCACTGCTGTTGCAGCTGGGCTATAACGCCACGCTCGTGACGCTTGGTGCGGCCTTGCTGGGCATGGCTGCCGGTGTGGGTGGCACTTTCCTGTTCCTGCGCAAACGCGCCCTTGTCAGTGACGCGATCAGCCATGCCACCCTGCCCGGTGTGGCGCTGGCATTTATGGCGATGGTGGCGCTGGGCGGGGATGGTCGCAATCTGATCGGGCTGCTGGGCGGCGCGGCGATTTCGGCGGCGGCAGGCCTCCTGTTGGTCTCATGGCTCAGCTCCAGAACTCGACTGGCCGAAGATGCGGCTATCGGGTCGGTGCTGTCCGTCTTTTTTGGTTTTGGGATTGTCCTGCTGACCGTGATCCAAACCATGACCGCAGGCAGGCAGGCAGGCCTTGAGGGGTTCTTGCTTGGCTCTACCGCAGGAATGTTACGTAGCGATGCATTGGTGATCGCGGTCTCAGCGGCGATCACGCTGGCGCTGGTCCTGCTGATGCGGCGTCCGTTGACGCTGGCGGCATTTGATCCCGAATACGGGACTTCGCTTGGGCAGAATGTGCCGCGCACCGATCTTGCCATGATGGGGCTGGTGCTGGCGGTGACGGTTGTGGGCCTCAAGATTGTGGGCCTGATCCTGATTGTGGCGCTGCTGATCATCCCGCCGGTGACCGCGCGGTTCTGGACGGAACGGACCAATCATGTGGTGCTGATCTCCGGTCTGTTGGGTGGCGTATCGGCTTACATTGGCGCCGCGCTTTCGGCGGCTTTGCCGGATGTGCCCACCGGGCCGATCATTGTGCTGGTCGGCTTTGCCCTGTTTGCGATTTCTCTGCTTTTGGCGCCGCAGCGTGGATTGGTCTCTGCCGTGATGCGGCACTTGAGCTATCAGCGGCAGGTGCATCTACGCCAGGGGCTTTTGGCGCTGGCCCACGGGCAGCCGATCTACGAACGTCTGACCCTGCGCCTGTTGCGCAAACGCGGCTGGGCCTTGCCTGACGGCGTCGCCACCCCCGAAGGCAAAGGCCGCGCGGCCAAAGCGATGCGCGACGAAACCCGCTGGCAAGAGATCCGCCGCGATCCGGCGTTTGAAGTGGCGGCATCGCGATACGACGGGCTGACCGAAATCGAAAGCGTCCTGACCCCAGACCAAATCATCGAAGTGGACCGCCGCATTGGCCGCGCCGGACCGGTGTCCGCATGAACGGCGCGGAGTTTGTTCCCCTTTCGCTGGTTCCGTTGCTGACCGGCATCTTCGTGGCGGTGGCCTGTGCATTGCCGGGCAATTTCCTTGTGCTGCGGCGGCAGGCGCTGATCGGCGATGCGATCAGCCATGTCGTGCTGCCCGGTATCGTTGTGGCGTTTCTGATCACCGGCGTGGTCAGCACATGGCCCATGCTTTTGGGCGCGGCGGGTGCAGCGATGGTTGCAGTTGTCGCGATTGAAGGCGTTCGCCGGCTTGGCCGGATCGAGGCGGGCGCGGCCATGGGCGTGATCTTTACCGCGATGTTTGCCGGCGGTGTCCTGCTGTTGGAACAATCCGACACGTCCTCGGTGCATCTGGATGTGGAACACGCCCTTTATGGAAATCTGGAAAGCCTGATCTGGCTGGATGCGACAGGTTGGTCCTCCTTGTGGGATTGGCAGGCACTCAAGGGATTGCCGGTGGAACTGCCGCGCATGGCCCTCACACTTGTTGCGGTTACGCTTTTTGTTGCGCTGTTTTGGCGGCCCCTCAAGATCAGCACTTTTGACGAAGGGTTCGCCCAGACCATCGGCATGCGCACCGGCCCGTTGGGGCTGGGGCTGGTGATCATGGCGGCGATTGCGGCGGTGGCGGCCTTTGATGCGGTGGGCAGCATCATTGTGATTGCGATGTTCATCTGCCCGCCCGCAGCGGCGCGTTTGATGACCAACAGGCTAGAGCATCAGGTGGCGTGGTCCGTTGCTTTTGCCACGATCGCGGCGGTTCTGGGCTATGTCTTTGCAGGCTACGGGCCGCTGTGGATCGGACTGCAAGATTCGGTCTCGGCGGCTGGCATGATTGCCACCGTATCGGGGATCATCCTTGGTCTTGCGGCCCTCTTTGGCCCGCACCGCCTGCGCGGATCAGCTGCCCCGGTAGGTTGAATAGCCAAAGGGCGACAGCAAAAGCGGCACGTGGTAATGCGCATCTCCGTCTGAAATGCCAAAGCGCAGCGGGATTTCATCCAGAAACCGCGGATCTTCGGCAGGGGTGCCGATCCGGTCAAGGTAGGCACCGGCCTCAAACACCAATTCATATGTACCGGTGGCAAACTGCCCCTTGGGCAGGATCGGCGCATCTGTGCGGCCATCTGCATTGGTTTGCATCTGCGCGAGTTTGAGCCGGTTTGTGCCTTCAACCCGGTAAAGGGTGATGGTCATCCCTCCGGCAGGCAGACCGCGTGCTGTGTCCAGAACGTGGGTTGTAAGATATCCTTGCGACATTTGAACGCTCCTGCCTGTTGCCTTGGAACCGTTGAGGATAGCTGCCCCGCCGGTCAGGTCAATCCATGGCTGCAAACCGATTCGCGCCCTGATTCGCATGTTTTTTGTAAAGCGATTCGTTTTTGCTTTGACCTGCGAATCATCCCTTGCGTATATGGAGGCCCACACCACATTCAGGATCGGCCAATTGCGTGCCGTGATCTGTGGTCAAACGTCTGGGGGGACGTAACACATGAAATATTGGACCGTTCAGGTCAGATCATTCCGGCAAGGCGACGGTCAAACCCGCGCAATGCCAGTGGTGCCGTACCCCTATGCGCCGGGGTTGGCCCCCCGTGGCAGCCTATCCAGCAGTTACAGATTGGCCCGCGTCCGATACCGTTAAACGAAGAAAAAGCGCAGATGCATCAGCCTTTCTGGCAACGGGTCGCCCCAAGGGGCGGCCCGTTGGCGTTGCGGCGGATAAATTGCACAATTGCGGCGCAGGCAGGATTTGTGCAGGGTGATGGGCGCGCAAACAGGATGCAGATATGACCCGCTACCCCAGAGATTTTCGCGGCCACGGCGCGACGCCGCCCTACGCCGCTTGGCCCAATGACGCCCGGATCGCCGTGCAATTCGTGCTCAATTACGAAGAGGGGGGCGAAAACTGCCTGCTGCATGGTGATGCGGCGTCAGAGGCATTCCTGTCCGAGATTGTCGGCGCAGCCCCCTGGCCGGGCCAGCGCCATTGGAATATGGAAAGCATCTATGACTACGGGGCACGGGCCGGGTTCTGGCGGTTGCATCGCCTGTTCACCGGCGCGGATATCCCTGTCACGGTATACGGCGTCGCCTCCGCTTTGGCGCGCGCGCCCGAGCAGGTTGAGGCGATGAAAGACGCCGGTTGGGAGATCGCCAGCCACGGGCTGAAATGGATCGACTACAAGGACCACAACGCCGCGGATGAACGTGCCGACATTGCCGAAGCCATCCGCCTGCATACCGAGGTTGTGGGGGAGGCACCGCAGGGCTGGTACTGCGGGCGCACATCGGTGAACACCGTCTCCTTGGCGGCACAGACCGGCCGGTTCGACTATATTTCTGACACCTATGACGACGATCTGCCATATTGGATGGAGATCGACGGCCGGGAGCAATTGATTATCCCCTACACGCTCGACTGCAACGACATGCGCTTTGCCACGCCGCAGGGTTTCAACTCGGGCGATCAATTCTATACCTATCTGCGCGATACCTTTGATGCGCTTTATGCCGAAGGCACCCAAGGCCAGGCCAAGATGATGTCCATCGGTCTGCACTGCCGTTTGATTGGACGTCCCGGACGGGTGCAGGCGTTAAAACGGTTTGTCGAGTATATCAAAGGGTTTGAAGGGGTCTGGACGCCGCGCCGGATTGATATTGCCGACCACTGGCGTGCGGTGCATCCCCCCGCGCTGCGCGGCTTGCGCCCCAGTCAATTGTCGCGGTCTGATTTTGTCGCGGCCTTTGGCGGGATATTCGAACATTCCGCCTGGATCGCCGAACGCGCGTTTGAGCTTGAACTTGGCCCCGCCCATGACTGCGCGGCAGGATTGCACAATGCCTTAACCCGAATGTTCCGATCTGCAACCTACAACGAACGGCTTGGCGTGTTGACGGCGCACCCGGATCTTGCAGGCAAACTGGCCGCTGCAAAACGGTTGACGGCAGAAAGCACTGCAGAACAGGCCAGCGCAGGATTGGATGCGCTCACTGATGCAGAACGCAGCCGGTTTGAGGAGCTGAACACCGCCTATGTGGCCAAACACGGTTTCCCTTTCATCATCGCGGTGAAGGATCACGACAAAGACGGCATTCTGCGGGCCTTTGAAACGCGGATCAGCAATGACACCGACACCGAATTTACCACTGCCTGCAAACAGGTCGAACGCATCGCGCGTCTTCGGCTGGAGGATATGTTTTGACCTATGCGTTCCCCCCCGGCGGCCTGCCGGATCAATCCGTAAACCCCGAAGGCGCGGCGGTCTTTACCGACGCCTATGCGGTGATCCCGGCGGTCACCCAGCGCGACATCGTCACCAGTTTTCTTCCCGGTTGGAAAGGCATGCGTATGTGGGTCTTGGCCCGCCCGCTCAGCGGTTTTGCAGAGACCTTTTCCCAATACGCGGTCGAACTGTCCGCGGGCGGCGGTTCAGACACGCCCGAAGTGGATGACGAAGCGCAATCCGTTCTATTGGTCACGGAAGGGCAATTGACCCTCAACATTGATGGGAAAACCCATAAGCTGACAGAGGGCGGCTATGCCTACCTTCCACCTGATACTGTCTGGACCCTGTGGAATGACGATGCCGGACTGTGCAAGTTTCACTGGGTGCGCAAGCGCTACGTTGTGGCCGATGGTGTTGATGTGCCGCCCCCTTTCGTGACTTCTGACAAGGACGTGGCCCCGATAGAGATGCCCGATTGTAATGGTGTCTGGGCCACCACACGATTTGTCGATCCGTCCGATCTGCGCCACGACATGCATGTGAACATCGTGACGTTTCAGCCCGGCGGCCGCATTCCCTTTGCCGAGACCCATGTGATGGAACATGGGTTGTATGTGCTGCAAGGCACGGCGGATTATCTGCTGAACAAGGACTGGGTGCCTGTCGGTCCCGGCGATTTCATGTGGCTGCGTGCGTTTTGCCCGCAGGCCTGTATCGCCACAGGCAAGGAACCGTTCCGCTATCTGCTGTACAAAGACGTGAACCGTCACATGCCGCTATGACCCGTGAGATCACGGCGGAACCATTGACCGCCGAGGCCTTTGCCCCCTTCGGTGATGTGCTGGAGCTGCGAGAGACGCCAGACAAAATGATCAACGCGGGCCTTTGTGGCCGTCATCATGATCTGGCGGCACTTGATTTTGGGCCAGATGGCCGCGCCGGGATCAGCCTGTTTGACGCGCAGCCGCGCAGCTTTCCTTACGAACTGACGCTGCTAGAGCGTCACCCCGAAGGATCGCAGGCTTTCATGCCGCTGACAGAACACCCATTTTTGGTGATCGTCGCGCCCGACCTTGAGGGCAATCCGTGCAGGCCGCGCGCCTTCCTGACCGCCCCGCATCAGGGCGTCAATTTTCACCGCGGGACATGGCATGGGGTGCTGACGCCGCTGCATGCGCCGGGGCTGTTCGCGGTGGTGGATCGCATCGGAGCGACACCAAATCTGGAAGAAATATTTCTTGATCCACCGTATATTGTGGTCCCATAGTTGCTGCGACCCGGAAAAACCGGGCGAAAAACAGCAAGACAGGGACAGAAAATGACAGATACCTCCTCATCGGTCGGCTATCACGACCCTTCGAACACACCGCCACTTGGCCAAGCGATCCCCTTGGGATTGCAGCATGTTTTGGCGATGTTTGCCTCTAACGTCACGCCATCCATTATTGTCGCCGGTGCCGCCGGTCTGGCTTTCGGCGGGCCAGAGCAAGTTTACCTGATCCAGATGGCAATGCTCTTTGCCGGGATTGCAACGCTCTTCCAGACTGTCGGTTTTGGGCCGGTTGGTGCGCGGCTTCCGATCATGCAGGGCACCAGTTTTGCCTTTGTGGGTGTGCTGGCCGGGGTCGCCGCGACCCAAGGTCTCGGTGTGGCGCTGACTGCCTGTATCATCGCGGGTGTGATCCACTTTCTGCTTGGGTCGGTGATTGACAAGCTGCGCTGGCTTTTTCCGCCCTTGGTGACTGGCCTCGTGATCCTCGCCATCGGTCTTTATCTCATCCCGGTCGCCATCAAATACGCGGCGGGCGGTGCCGCGACGTTTCAGATGCAGGCCGAAAGCTTTGGCTCCCTGATGCATTGGACCGTGGCCCTTTCGGTGGTGATTGTCGCGCTGGCGCTCAAGTTTTTCACCAAAGGAACGCTCAGCAATGCGGCTATCCTAGTGGGTCTGATCGTTGGCTACATCGTCGCCTACCTCAGCGGCATGGTCAGTTTCGGCGCGGTCTCCAAGGCAAGCTGGTTCACAGCAATCAAGCCACTGCCTTACGGGTTTGAATTCTCGCTCGGCGCTGTCATCGCCGTCACGCTGGTCTCGATCGTTTCTGCGATTGAAACCGTGGGGGATACCTCCGCCACCACCAAGGCAGGCGCAGGGCGCGAGGCCACAGACGCCGAAATCACCGGAGCGACCTATGCTGACGGTCTGGGCACAGCGGTCGCCGGTGTCTTTGGCGGTTTGCCAAACACATCCTTCAGCCAGAACGTGGGCATCGTCGGCATGACCGGCATCATGAGCCGCCATGTGGTGACGATTGGCGCATTGGTTCTGATCCTGTGCGGGCTTGTTCCAAAAATCGGCGCTGTCATCGCGTCCATGCCCCTGCCGGTCTTGGGCGGCGGTGTGATTGTGATGTTTGGCATGGTTGCGGCTGCGGGCCTCAATGTGCTGAGCGAGATCAACATGAACCGGCGTAATATGGTGATCATCGCTGTTGCGCTGGCGGCGGGTCTGGGTCTGAACCTTGTGCCGACAGCAGTGCAGTATCTGCCAGGCGTTGTGAAAACACTGGCTACATCCGCGGTTGCCCCTACGGCATTGGTGGCGATCGTCCTCAATCTGGTATTGCCTGAGGAAATCTAGGCAAACTCACAGACACGCCCCCTTGCGCGGGCGTGTCTTTCCCGTTCTTGTAGCGGGACGATTTTTTGACCGGAGCCTTCCCCATGTACGATCTCGCCGCCATCTCCAGCTGGATAGAGTTTGCCGTGCGTTGGGTTCATGTGATCACCGCGATTGCCTGGATCGGATCGTCATTCTACTTCATCGCATTGGATCTCGGCTTGCACCGCGACCGCAATCTTGTCTCCGGCGCCGATGGTGAGGAATGGCAGGTTCACGGCGGCGGCTTCTATCACATCCAGAAATACCTGATCGCCCCGGACCAGATGCCTGGCGATCTGATCTGGTTCAAATGGGAAAGCTATGCAACCTGGCTGTCTGGGTTCGCCCTGTTGGTGCTGGTCTATTATCTGGGTGCAGAATTCTATCTGGTCGATCCCTCCGTGGCGGATATCGGCACGGTCCAGGCGGTTCTGATTTCGCTGGCCTCGCTGACCTTTGGCTGGATCGCCTATGACCAGATCTGCAAAAGCAAGTTTGGCGACGACAACACCCGCCTGATGATCCTGCTTTATGTGATCCTTGTCGGGATGGCCTATTTCTATACCTCGGTGTTCTCAGGCCGGGCGGCGCTGCTGCATCTGGGGGCGTTCACGGCCACGATCATGTCGGCAAATGTGTTCTTTGTCATCATGCCGAACCAGCGGATTGTGGTCGCGGACTTGCAGGCCGGGCGCACGCCGGACGCCAAATACGGCAAGATCGCCAAGCAGCGCAGCACCCACAACAACTACCTGACATTGCCGGTGATCTTCATGATGCTGAGCAATCATTACCCTCTGGCCTTCGCCTCAGAGATGAACTGGCTGATCGCGGCGCTGGTGTTCCTGATGGGCGTGACAATCCGGCATTATTTCAACACAGTGCATATGCGGGCGGGCAATCCGATCTGGACATGGTTGGTCACGGCGCTGATCTTTGTGGTGATCATGTGGCTCTCCACCGCGCCGATGTTCCAAGCGGCGGAACGTGAAGAGGCGCATGGCCCTGCCCTGCGCTTTGCCAAGGCCGAAGGGTTTGCGGACGTGCAGGATATCGTCATGGGCCGGTGCAGCATGTGTCATGCCGCTGAACCTGCGTGGGAAGGGATGCATTGGCCGCCCAAGGGCGTGCGGCTTGAGACCGAACACCAGATCGCCATGGCCGCCAAGGAAATCTATTTGCAGGCGGGGCTGACCCACGCCATGCCCCCCGCCAACCTCAGCTATATGCAACAAGATGAACGGGCACAGATTGTGGCCTGGTATATCGCCGCCACAAAATAGCTGGGGATAACCCGGTTTCGCCCCGATATCCGGGTTTAAGAATCGGGCGCTCCCATGCTAGGTTTTGCGCTATGGCGCATCCCAACCCCAACATAAGCGAAAATCAGCCCGTCATCCGGCAACTGGACGACGCTGCAATCAACCGCATCGCCGCAGGCGAAGTGGTAGAGCGGCCTGCCTCTGCGGTCAAAGAACTGGTCGAAAACGCTGTTGATGCCGGTGCCAGCCGGATCACGGTGGAATATGCGGACGGCGGCAAGACATTGATCCGGGTCACGGATGATGGCTGCGGCATTGCGCCGGATGATCTGCCGCTGGCCCTGTCGCGCCATGCGACCTCCAAAATTGACGGCTCGGACCTGCTGAATATTCACACCTTCGGCTTTCGTGGGGAGGCATTGCCGTCTCTCGGCGCGGTGGGCCGGCTGACCATCACCAGCCGCGCCGCAGGACATGAAGGGGCAGAGGTCACGGTGAGCGGCGGCAAAATGGGTGCAATCAAACCTGCGGCCCTGAACGGCGGCACCGTTGTCACCCTGCGAGATCTGTTTTTTGCAACGCCCGCACGGCTCAAATTCATGCGCACCGACAGGGCCGAGGCGCAGGCGATTGGCGATGTGGTCAAACGATTGGCGATGGCGGAACCCTTTGTGCAGATCGTGCTGCGGGATGTCTCTGGTGACGGAGCAGGGCGCGAGGTGTTTCGCGCCGATGCGGAGCAGGGCGATTTGTTCGATGCCCTGCATGGCCGTTTGGCGCGGGTATTGGGGCGCGAATTTGCAGACAATTCGTTGCGCATCGATGCGGAACGCGAGGGGCTGCATCTGACTGGTTTTGCCGCGCTGCCGACCTATTCGCGTGGGTCTGCAGTGGCGCAATATCTGTTCGTGAATGGCCGTCCGGTGCGGGACAAACTGCTGACTGGCGCACTGCGCGGTGCCTACTTCGATTTTCTCAGCCGCGACCGGCACCCGGCGGCGGCGCTGTTTTTAGACTGTGATCCGACGCTGGTAGACGTGAACGTGCATCCTGCAAAATCCGAGGTGCGGTTTCGCGATCCCGGTCTGGCGCGTGGGTTGATCGTTTCGGCGCTGCGTCACGCGCTGGCCAATGCCGGGCATCGCGCCTCGACCACGGTCGCGGGGGCCACCCTTGGCGCGATGCGTCCTGAACCCACCGGCGCACGGGTTTATCAGATGGATCTCCCATCAACAGGCGCACGGCAGGCGGCCTATGACGCGCAAGCGCCGGGTTTCGCCGAGACCGCTGGGATGTGGGGCCGTGTCGAAACTCCGCCGGAAGAGGTAGTCGAAACCCAAGATCCCGCGCAGCAATATCCGTTGGGCACAGCCCGCGGTCAGGTGCATGAAAACTACATCATCGCGCAGACCGAAACGGGCATGGTCATTGTCGATCAACACGCGGCCCATGAACGGCTCGTCTATGAAAAACTCAAGACCCAGATGGCCGAAAACGGCGTCGCGGCGCAGGCGCTCCTGATCCCCGAGATTGTGGAACTGTCCACAGGCGACTGCGCCCGTCTATTGGACCTGGCGGACGAGTTGCAAAAATTTGGGCTGGGCATCGAAGCCTTTGGCGGCAGCGCCATCGCAGTGCGCGAAACACCCGCGATCCTTGGCACGGTGAACGCCCGCGCGATGGTGCTTGATATCCTGGATGAACTGGCCGACCAGAACGACAGCAACATCCTGCAGGCGCGGATCGAGGCGATCCTCAGCCGCATCGCCTGTCACGGCTCGATCCGGTCGGGCCGCTGGATGCGGGCCGAAGAGATGAACGCGCTGCTGCGCGAGATGGAGGCGACCCCGCATTCGGGGCAATGCAACCACGGCCGGCCCACTTACGTAGAACTCAAGCTGGCCGATATTGAACGGCTCTTTGGACGGACATGATCACAATCGCAGGGCAAACATATCAATGGGGTGATCCGCAGGTCACAGCGGCGCTGATCGGGGCGGGGGTGATCATGTTGATCTTGATCCTGCTGATCATGGCGGTGCGGGCGGCGGGGCGTTCGGCCCAGATGGCCGCGCCGCTGGCACAGCAGATGCAGATCCTCGGTGGCCATGTGCAACAGCTCGGCGCGGGCCAGGAACAATTGCGCGGCGGTCTGCAGACGGTGTCTGACACACAAGCCAACGCACAGGCCCAGATGATCCAAAGCATCGAAACGCGCATGGCCAATGTGCAGCAACAGATGCAAGACCGGCTGGCTGACAATGCAGCCAAATCCGCACGGGCCTTGGCGGAGATGCAGGAACGGATGAACCACACCCTGCACGGCTCGGCCAAGCAGACGACAACCAGTTTGACGCAGTTGCAGGAACGGCTGGCCGCGATCGACAAGGCGCAGGACAATATCACCAAGCTGAGCGGAGATGTTCTCAGCCTTCAGGACATTCTCAGCAACAAGCAGACCCGCGGTGCCTTTGGCGAAATCCAGCTGCATGATATCGTGTCAAAGGCGCTGCCCTCTGACAGCTATAGTCTGCAAGCAACCCTGACCAACGGAAAACGCGCCGATTGCCTTATCCATCTGCCGAACCCACCGGGGCCGATTGTCATCGACAGCAAATTCCCGCTGGAGGCCTATGAGGCACTGCGCAATGCCAAGACGGATTATGAGTTGAAAGAGGCCGTGGCCAAGATGAAAGTCTCGGTCAAGGCCCATATCAAGGCGATCTCGGAGAAGTATATTCTGGAAGGTGAAACCGCAGATGGCGCGTTGATGTTCCTGCCGTCAGAGGCAGTCTATGCCGAATTGCACGCCAATTTCCCCGAACTCATTCGCGATGGTTTTGCCGCACGGGTGTGGATTGTATCGCCAACCACCTGCATGGCGACGCTGAACACCATGCGGGCAATTCTGAAAGACGCGCGAATGCGAGAACAGGCGGGCGCGATCCGCAAGGAACTGGGCGCGTTGCACGGCGATGTGGAACGTTTGGTGACGCGCGTTGGCAACCTCGATCGGCACTTCGGTCAGGCCCGCAAAGACGTGGACGAGATCATGATCAGCAGTGAAAAGGCGGCCAAACGCGCCGGCCGCCTGCACAACTTTGATTTTGAAGAACTGTCCAAGGACAGTGCGGAAACCACGGTTGTCCCGCTGGCCAAGCCTGACGTCTGATCACACCGTAGCGAGATGTTTGGCAAAGGTCGCTTCGGCCCGCGCCCAAACGCCTGCCTGATCCCCGGCCAGCGACCGCAAGGTTGGCAGCAGTTGCCCGGCGTAGTCCTGCGCGCTTTCAAGCGGCAGCATTGAGGGCAGGTTGTCGATGGCCGTGACATCCAGCGGTGGATTGTCATGTACCCGCAGCGCCGGTTCCGCCCAGGTGGTGGTCTTGTCATAGACCTGCACGGGGTTGAAATCGCTGTCCGGATCACAGGCCACATCACCAATCACCCGCAGCTTGCGCGGGGCGGTTGGCGCATCAGGGCGCACGAAGGGTGGCGTGTTTGGACCGGCCAGAATGCAGTTGAAAAACAAGGTGTGATCCAGAATTTCAGGATAAGGTCCGCCATGCGCTGTCTCGGCCATGTCCCATCCGGTGACGCTGACATCCATCGCTTTGCACAGATCCGCCGCGCCGGTGCCAACGCGTCCCAAGGCGCCGATGATCAGGGCATCGGGGGCTTGATCCATGAACGGTGTCAGCTCCCTGCGCAGGGCGTCTTTCATCGCATCGGCGTTCGGATAGGGCGTCACTGGCCCAGCCACCTCGCCCCTTTGCTGCGCGGCCCAGCATTTCAGGGCAACCGCCGCACCGGCAAAACCGGCCCAATAGCCAAAGGCCGCCACGCGCCGCCCGGTTTCATCGGTCAGATACTCCAGATCCAGCAAGGTACCGCCGCCCGCCTTGAACCGTTTGAGCAACGCCTGCCCGGCAGATTGGCCCTTGAAGGCATGGCCAAACATGATGTGCCGGTGCGGCAGGGGCGTGCCATCTTCGGGCAGTTCCTTTAGGCCAAAGATAATCGCATCTGCGGGGGCATCGGGCCAACTGTAGGCAGGCGCAATGGTGCAGCCGACCTTTGCATAATCATCGGTCGCAATCACCCGGCTGTCAGAAGCCTCTACCGTCACGGAAAACCCTACCGCCAGCAGCTCTGCCGCGCCTTCGGGGGTCAATCCGACACGGGTTTCATTGTCGCGCTGTTCGGCGCGGACCCAAAGATGTGGCGTGGTCATAGCATACCCTTTTCACGAATGGTCTTAACACTGTCCCGCGCGTCCATGCGGCTGAGGAAAGCATCAATGGCCGGAAAGTCCTTGCGGGGCACGCCATCCCCTTCCATCCAGTTGCAGACGATAAACAGATACAGATCGGCGATGCTGATCCGGTCCCCCAGAACATAATCACCGCGCAGGCAATCGGATTGCACATATTCCGCGCAGGCCCGCACGGTTTGCGGGACTTTCGCCTGCATGTCGGCATGGCTTTCTTGTTTGTCGGCCCAGCGGCTGCCCCGCATCTTGTGGGCATGGGCGACATGCATGGTCGACGCCAGGTAGAACATCACGCTGCGCATGTGGGCGGCGTCTTCGATATCCGACGGGATCAATCCGGCCTGCGGCGCGAGATCGGAAATATACTCAAGCAAGGCGCCCGTTTCCGTCAGGATTGTGCCTTTCTCAGTGATCAAGGCGGGCACACGGCCTTTGGGATTGATCGCCAGATAGGCCGGCTTGGTCTGCGCGGCGGTGGCAAAATCCACCTTCTCCAGCTCATAGGCCAGACCGGTCTCTTCAAGGCCAAGGGCGACTGCTATCGAGATCGTACCGGGGGCGTAATAGAGTTTCAGCATGAGATCACCTTTTAGATATGTGTCTGGGCAAGACGCCTGTCGGGGGTTTCCAGATGCGGCACTGCGTTGAACAGAACCGGCGACCAATGCCCGCCAATTGGGAACAACCGATGCATGGACGTGTGCATGATCGCCAGCGCCATACGGGCCATGGCCGGCACACTAAGGCCCATCGCCTGTGCCATCACCATCGAGATCAGACCGCCCGATGTGACCACCAATGCAGGCCCATCCCCAGCCGCGATATCGCGCAATGCGCTTTCGATCCGGTCGTGAAAATGCTGCCAGGTTTCCGGCGCGCCCTCCAGCTTGCCAGATTTCCAGTATTCGAAAACGGTTGGCAAGTGGGACGTAAAGCTGCCTTGTTCGGTCGGGAAAGGCACGCCGTGTTGCTCTTCGAGAAGCGTCGCAAGCGTAAAATACTCAAGCTCGTTCAACCGCGCGTCACGTTCGGCAACCAGACCGGTCGCCATCCCGTCCGCCGTTTCGCGGTGGCGGATCAAAGTGCCGGTAAACAGTCTTGTGTGATGGCTTCCGGCCTCACGCAGGTAATGGCCCAGCCACGCCGCCTGTTCGTGGCCCAGATCGCTAAGCCGGTCATAGCTGACCTCGTCCTTGGCGCCGGAATTGGCCTGCCCGTGGCGGATAAGAGTGATATGCGACATGTCTGAAAATCCTTCTTGCGACTTTGATAGGGCAGCAAGGGCCAAGTGAAAAGCCATCCGCGCCAATACGAAACCTACGATCACCGCCAACGGGCGGTTTGGCGCAAATTTGGGGCAGGGCGTCGGGAATGGGACTCCCGCAAAAACCGACAATTGGCTATAGAGGCAGCAGCGCTTTTCAGGAGGACAGGATGGCGGACAAGATCACATTCACGCTCGACGGCGAAAAAGTAGAGGCCGAAGCGGGCTTGACGATCTGGGAAGTGGCCAATGGTCGCGGCCTGAAGATCCCGCATCTGTGCCACAAACCTGCACCTGGCTACCGGCCGGACGGCAATTGCCGCGCCTGTATGGTCGAGATCGAAGGCGAACGCACGCTGGCGGCCTCCTGTATCCGCGAGCCCAGCGAAGGCATGGTCGTCACCACAAACAATGCCCGCGCCGAAAACGCCCGCAAAATGGTTATGGAACTGCTGGTGGCAGATCAACCCGCACCCGAAGTGGCCCATGACAAATCGAGCCACATGTGGGATATGGCCGCGTTGAACGGCGTCAGCGAAAGCCGTTTCCCCAAGATCGAAGAGGGACGCATCCCGCTGCTGGATGACAGCCATGTTGCGATGTCAGTCAATCTGGATGCCTGTATTCAATGTGGTCTCTGCGTTCGCGCCTGCCGCGAAGTGCAGGTCAATGACGTGATCGGCATGTCGGGCCGCGGCCATGACAGCTATCCTACTTTTGATATGGCAGACCCGATGGGCGCCTCCACCTGCGTGGCCTGCGGCGAATGTGTGCAAGCCTGTCCGACAGGGGCATTGATGCCGTCTACTGTGGTGGACGAGAACCAGGTCGGTGACAGCGCCGATTTCGACAGTGAAGTCGACAGCATCTGCCCGTTCTGCGGTGTGGGCTGCCAGATCTCGCTCAAGGTCAAAGACGGCAAGGTCAAATATGTCGAGGGCATCAACGGCCCCGCGAACGAAGGACGGCTTTGTGTCAAAGGTCGCTTTGGCTTTGACTATATCCACCACGATCACCGCCTGACCAAACCGCTGATCCGGCGTGACGATGCGCCTGCCAAGGGATTGAACGTTGACCCCGGCAATTGGCAGGAGTTCTTCCGCGAAGCGTCATGGGATGAGGCTCTGGATTTTGCCGCCAAGGGGCTGAAAGACATCGGCGGCACCGGCGTTGCGGGCTTTGGCTCTGCCAAATGCACCAACGAGGAGGCTTATCTGTTCCAGAAAATGATCCGCCAGGGGTTTGGTCACAACAACGTCGACCACTGCACCCGTCTATGCCACGCATCCTCTGTTGCGGCGCTCATGGAAAACGTCGGTTCCGGCGCGGTGTCTGCGACGTTCAACGAAATTGAGAATGCGGATGTGGCGATCGCCATCGGCTGTAACCCGATTGAAAACCATCCCGTCGCGGCAACCTATTTCAAGCAGTTCACC
Source organism: Sulfitobacter sp. M368 (assembly GCF_025141875.1). Lineage (NCBI taxonomy): Bacteria > Pseudomonadati > Pseudomonadota > Alphaproteobacteria > Rhodobacterales > Roseobacteraceae > Sulfitobacter > Sulfitobacter sp. M368. The sequence continues at coordinate 3,580,390 of NZ_CP081113.1, read as the reverse complement.
AAACGTGGTGGCAAGCTGATCGTCATGGATCCGCGCGGTCAGGCGCTCAAACGCTTCTCCAGCCATATGCTGCAGTTCCGCCCCGGCACCGATGTTTCGATGCTCAATGCGATCATGCATGTGATTGTCGAAGAGAACCTCTTTGATCAGCAATATATCGAGGCCTACACCGAGAACTGGGAAGCCGAGAAAGAGCACCTCAAGGATTTCTCGCCAGAGAAGATGGCGGAGGTCTGCGGTATCGACGCTGAGACCCTGCGTGATGTGGCGCGGACTTTTGCGGGTGCCAACGCCGCGATGATCTTCTGGGGCATGGGGGTCAGCCAGCACATCCACGGCACCGACAATTCGCGCTGCCTGATCTCGCTGGCGTTGATGACTGGCCAGGTGGGTCGCCCCGGTGCGGGGCTGCATCCGCTGCGCGGCCAAAACAACGTGCAAGGTGCCTCTGACGCGGGTCTGATCCCGATGTTCCTGCCCGATTACCAACCGGTCACCGATGATGGAGTGCGCAGCGCCTTTACCGAAGTGTGGAAAAGTGAGGACTTTTCCAACCAGAAGGGTCTGACCGTCACCGAGATTATGGACGCGGTGCATGATGGCGATATTCGCGGCATGTATGTGCTGGGTGAAAACCCGGCGATGTCGGACCCCGATGTGGAACATGCGCGGGACGCCCTGGCCAAGCTGGAGCATCTGGTGGTGCAGGATATCTTTATCACCGAAACCGCGAACTATGCTGATGTGATCCTTCCGGCCTCGGCCTTTGCAGAAAAGTCCGGCACGGTGACAAACACCAACCGTCAGGTGCAAATGGGCCGACCCGCTGTGCCGCCCCCCGGCGAAGCGCGTGAGGACTGGTGGATCGAGGTGGAACTGGCGAAACGTCTGGGTCTTGGCTGGGATTATGAAGGCCCCGCCGATGTGTTTGCCGAGATGAAGCAAAACATGAAGTCGCTGAACAATATCACATGGGATCGTCTCGCGGTCGAAAATGCGGTAACCTATCCGTCGCTCTCACCCGAAGATCCCGGTCAGCCGATTGTGTTTGGCGATGGCTTTCCGCGTGCCGGTGGCCGCGCGAAATTTACGCCTGCCTCGATCATTGCCCCGGATGATGTGCCGGATCAGGATTACCCGATGATTCTGACCACCGGTCGCCAGCTCGAGCATTGGCATACCGGGTCGATGACTCGCCGCGCCAGTGTTCTGGACGGGCTGGAGCCAGAGGCAAACTGTTCTCTGCACCCCTCCACCTTGCGCAAGCTGGGTGTGGTTCCGGGCGATCATGTGCGTTTGACGACCAAACGCGGTTCGATCGAGATCATGGCGCGCGAAGACCGCGCCGTATCGCCGGACATGGTGTTCCTGCCCTTTGCTTATGTCGAGGCGGCGGCGAATATTCTGACCAACCCTGCGGTGGATCCTTATGGCAAGATCCCCGAGTTCAAGTTTTCGGCCGTGAAGGTTGAAGCGGCGAGCACGCAGGTGGCCGCCGAGTGATCCAAAGGTGCGCCTGACGGCGCATTCGATATTATTTGGTTGATGAGGGGGCATTGCCCCCTCAAACTCCCCCAGAGTATTTTTTTGCCAAAAAGAAAGAGGGGGGCATCATGCAGATAGATGCAGCGCGATTCCTTGCGGATCTTCATGCTTTGCGCGGATTTGGTGCGTCTGGCGTGGGCAAAGGCGTTGTGCGCCCGGCCTATTCGGCGCCTGATCTGGCGGCACGTGATTGGCTTGCAGGCCAGATGCGCGCGGCGGGTCTGACCGTTGCAGTAGACCCCATGGGCAATCTCTTTGGCTTGGCGGAGGGGCCGTCGATCTTGCTTGGCTCGCATTCTGACAGCCAGCCGGAAGGTGGATGGCTGGATGGTGCGCTGGGCGTGATCGCGGGATTGGAGGTGGCCCGCGCCGCACAGGAGGCGGGCGGGCCTGCGGTCTCCGTGGTGTCGTTTCAGGATGAAGAGGGCCGGTTTGGCGTGACCACAGGATCGGCGGTCTGGGCGGGGCATCTTTCACAAGAGACTGCTGATGCGCTGACAGATCATGCGGGCGTGCGGCTGGCCGATGCGCGGGTCGCCATGGCAGACCGGGTGACGGGTGACGTTGATCCATGCCAGTTCACTGGCTTTATCGAGATGCATATCGAGCAGGGACCAACGCTGGATACTGCAAATGAGCAGATTGGCGTGGTCACGGATATTGTCGGCATCCGTGAAATGAAGATCACCTTTGACGGCCAGCAGAACCATGCGGGTACAACGCCCATGCATCTGCGCCGTGATGCGTTTCAGGCGGTCTCGGCGTTCAACACATTGCTGAATGACCGGCTGCGCAATGTAGTGACGCCCAGCACGGTTTGGACCATCGGGCATGTGTCCTTGCATCCCAATGCCTCTTCCATCGTGCCGGGGCGGGCAGCGTTTTCAATGCAGTGGCGCGATGGAAATTCAGACCGTTTGGACCGGATGGAGCAGATCATCCGCGACACGGCCCATGAGGTGGCGCTGGCGGGTGATTTGACGCTGGACTATGGGCCGCTGTTGGGGCTGGAGCCGGTGGCGATGGATGCGCGGTTGCGCGGGGCATTGGAGGCGCAGGCCGAAGCGGTGGCGCCGGGGCGCTGGCGGGGAATGCCGTCGGGGGCGTTGCATGACGCCACAAATGTATCGCGCCTGATGCCTGTTGCGATGCTGTTTGTGCCGTCCATTGATGGGATCAGCCATGCCTTTGAGGAAGACACAAATGAGGTGGATCTGGTGGCCGGGCTGAAGGTCTTGGCCGGGGCAGTTGCGCAGTTGGGTTAGGTCCAGCTGACGTCGCCGAGAAAGATATAGCCCGCGCCATAGATGGTCTTGATCAGCTGCGGGTTCTTGGGGTCTTCGCGCAGCTTGGTGCGCAGCCGCGAGATGCGGACGTCCATGGCCCGGTCAAAGCTTTCGGAGGCCGCGCCGCCAAGGCTTTCTTGCATCTGCGTCCGGCTGATCAGGCGTTTGGGACTGTCGAGAAACAGGCGCAACACCTCGCCTTCGGCATGGGAAAACGGGGTTTCACCACCTGCGTCATCCTCAAGGATGTAACGGTCAAAATGCGCGGTCCAGCCGCTGAAGCTGGCTGTGTCACCGGCCTGGGGGGCGGGTTTGGTGTTGCGCAGGCGGGCGCGGATGCGAGCCACCACTTCGGCCGGGTCGAAAGGTTTGATGATGTAGTCATCTGCGCCCAACTCCAACCCCGTGACACGATCCTGCACCTGAGATCGGCCCGAAATGATGATCACGATTGCACCCTGTTCCAGCGCGAGGCGATGTACGAGGGTTAGCCCATCGGTGTCAGGCAAGCTGAGGTCCACGAGGCAGACATCGGGGGTATGTTTGGCCAAAGCCGCCTCGAACGCGTGGGCGCGGCCAAAGCTGAGAGTTGCAAAACCAGCCTCTTCGAGCACGTCAACAAGCATGCGGCGGATCTCCGGCTCATCGTCCAGAATAGTGACAAGCGGTTTGGTCATTCGGCAGCAACCTCATTGGGGGTGATCAAGGCGGCCAGATCGGCGGCGGTGAAGGGTTTTTGCAGGACCGGTGCAAGGGTTTGCGCCTTGAGGAACAACGCGTGATCCTTGGGCAAAGAGGTCATCAAGATGAATGGCAGCTTGCGGTTCACCCGTCCTGCCAGATCAAGGCCCGTTGCCTCACCGATCAGTTGGATGTCAGACAGTACCATGGCAATATCGGGCAGGTCGGCGAGCAAGGCCGTGGCCTCATCCGCGCTGGTGGCTTCGATCACCGAATGGCCAAGGCTCATTAACATATCACGGACGCCAGCGCGTAGATCGTCTTCGTCTTCCACCAGCAGGACCATGCCCGTGGTGGCATGAAGCGCCGGGCGATAGGGCAGGCGCAGCACCACCTGCGCCCCGCCGCCCCTTCCATTGGACAGGCGCAGATCGCCCCCCGCGGATTTGGTCAGGTCATAGACCATCGACAGGCCAAGCCCCGATCCTTCACTGCCCTTGGTGGTGAAAAACGGATCAATGCCCTTCTCCAGTGCCTTGGCAGAAAACCCCGGCCCGCTGTCTTGCATTACCCATTCGATCCAGGTGTCGTGCACAATGCGCTGTGCGAGGGTGATATGTCCGCTTTTGCCGCAGGCGTCGCGGGCGTTCAGGATCAGGTTCAACAGGCTGTCCTGAACCATGCCTTTGTCCAGCAGAGCGAGGGTTTCTGGCGCTTCATCCAGCACCGTGAGGGTCATGCCATCGGGCAATGTGGGGGCGGCCAAGGTTTCAAAATCACGGAGAAAAAGGCTCAGATCAGTGGCCGTGGGGCGCAGGGCTCTGGGGCCGGTCACATCCGCAATCGCGCTGAGCAGGGCTCCGCCGCGCCGCGCCACAGCCAGAGTGCCTTCGATCAGTTCATCCGCGGCGCCGGGCATATCCGGCAATCGGCCAAGCCGGGATTGCAGGCCGAGGATAATGGTCAGAAGATTGGAAAAATCATGCGCCAGACCGGAGATCATTTGTGCGGCCAATTCCCGTTTGCGGGTTTGCTGCAGAGCAACGCGGGTTTGGGTTTCCTCGGTGATGTCCATCGACAGAATGTAGATGCCGCCACGGGTGTCAGGGGTAAAGGCGACACGGATGCGACGGGCGCTGTGATCGTCGGTAAATTCAAGCACAGATGGATCACCGGCATAGGCTTTGGCCAGCGATGGTGCAATGCGTTCATAGGCGGAAGCGCCCAAAGCCTGACGACTGGTTAAGCCTATGATATTACTAGGTCTTCCGGGGATAACTGACGACAATCTGCGGTTCGAATAGGTGTAGATGCCATCGGCGTTCACATGCGCAATATGGGCTGGCATCATCTCGGTGGTCAGGCGGGTGCGGGCTTCGCTTTCGGTGAGCTGACGCTTGGTCTCTTCAAGCGTTGTGATCATCGCCGCCAGTTCGCGGTTGGTCGCTGACAATTGTTCGGCATGGGCCAATACCTGATCGCTCAGGGCGTCGGACCGCGCCCGCAACAGCGCCTCTTGTTGCTTGGTGCGGGTGATGTCGGTGTAAACCGTGACCCAGCCGCCCTGAGGCAAAGGGGAGCCTTCCACGCTGATGGTGCGGCCATTGGCGCGGGTCCGTTCCATGTAATGCGGTTTGAAAGCGCGGGCCTGTTCGACCCGTTCGGTGACGAACTCCTCAAGATCCGAGACATGGCCATATTCGCCGCGTTTTGCCAGATGGCGGATCGTGTCTTCAAACGGGGCGCCGGGCGTGACCAGTGCATCGGGCAGATTGAACATCTGCTGAAACGGGGCGTTGCAGACAACAAGGCGCAGATCGGAATCATAGATTGTCAGGGCCTGTACGATCAGGTTCAGCCCTGCGGAAGTCATCGCCTTGGTTTGTGCATCGCTCAGTGTCATTGTGCCCCCTGCCTTATCGCTAACACCCAAAACGGGCATGCGCCAAGGGTGCAAACAGGTCTTTTTGCTGTGTAACAATTCGTAAGGATTGAGAAAACTTCAGGAAAAAGTTGACCGTCAGTCTAATCCCAACATCCTTGTGAGGAAGAGAATCGCACAAGTGATCTGGCTCGCCAAAGTGGCGGGTATGGGAGGAATACAAATTGGCCAAGCCGCTGACGCGCGCCGACGGACCGCAGTCCGTTCCGGCGCTTTTGCAACGCAACGCAACGAAATTCGCGAATGCCCCGGCGTATCGCGAAAAGGAATATGGCATCTGGCAAAGCTGGACCTGGGCTGAAACCCACGAGGAGGTTCAGGCGCTTGCACTGGGGTTGATGAACCTTGGCGTGAACGAGGGTGACTTTGTCGCGGTGATCGGGCGCAACCGTCCGTATCTTTACTGGGCAATGGTCGCCGCCGAGATGGTCGGTGCCGTGCCTGTTCCGCTTTATCAGGACGCCAACGCCGAAGAGATGGCTTATGTTCTGGGGCATTGCGGCGCGCGGTTTGTGATCGTTGGTGATCAGGAACAGGTCGATAAGGTGATCGAAGTGCAGGAAGGTCTGCACCAGTTCGAACATCTGATTTACCTCGATCCGCGCGGCTTGCGCAAATATGACCACACGACATTGCACCAGTACAGCCATGTGCAGGATCAGGGCCGCGCAGCCCATGACGAATACATCAAAGAACTGGAGCGCCGCACGGCCAAGCTGGATTATGACAGCACCGGCGTGATGCTTTATACCTCCGGCACCACCGGCAAGCCCAAGGGCGTTGTTCTGTCAAACCGCAACATCATTGAAACGGCGAAGTCTTCGTCTGAGTTTGATAACCTGCGTCAGACCGATGATATCCTGGCCTATCTGCCGATGGCCTGGGTGGGCGATTTCATTTTTTCCGTTGGTCAGGCGATGTGGACCGGCTTTTGCACGAACTGCCCGGAAAGCGCAGAAACGATGCATGTCGATCTGCGCGAGATTGGGCCGACCTACTACTTTGCTCCGCCGCGCGTGTTCGAGACCCAGCTGACCAACGTCATGATCCGCATGGAAGACGCCAGCCCCTTCAAAAAGCGCCTGTTTGATTATTTCATGGCCCATGCCCGCAAGGTTGGCCCCAGTATTCTGGATGGCAAACCCGTTGGCGGCTGGGATCGCCTGAAATATCAACTGGGCGAATTGTGCATCTATGGGCCGCTGAAAAACACGCTTGGCTTTAGCCGTGTGCGGGTTGGCTATACAGCGGGCGAGGCGATTGGCCCCGAGATTTTTGATTTCTACCGCTCGCTTGGGATCAACCTCAAACAGCTTTATGGTCAGACCGAAGCAACCGTGTTTATCACCGCGCAGCCCGATGGCGAAGTGCGCAGTGACACCGTTGGCGTGACCTGTCCGGGTGTCGAACTGAAGATCGCGGACAATGGAGAAGTGTTCTACCGGTCTCCGGGGGTGTTTGTGGAATACTACAAAAACGCCGAAAGCACGGCAGACACAAAAGACGCCGAAGGCTGGGTCGCGACGGGCGATGCGGGCTTTATCGAAGAGGGTTCCGGCCATCTACGGATCATCGACCGGGCCAAGGACGTGGGCCAGATGGCAGATGGATCGCTCTTTGCGCCGAAGTATGTAGAGAACAAACTCAAGTTCTTCCCGAATATTCTGGAGGCCGTGGTCTTTGGCAATGGCCGGGATGAATGCACGGCCTTCATCAACATTGACCTGACCGCCGTTGGCAACTGGGCCGAGCGCAACAACATCGGCTATGCCTCCTATCAGGAACTGGCGCGCCATCCGCAGGTAATGGACACGATCCAAAGCCATGTAGAAGAGGTTAACAAATCGGTGGCAGAGGACGCGATGCTGTCGGGCTGCCAAGTCCATCGGTTTGTGGTTCTGCACAAAGAACTGGACGCGGATGACGGCGAACTGACCCGGACCCGCAAGGTGCGCCGCCGTATCATCGAGGAAAAGTTCCACGACATTATCACCGCGCTTTATGACGGGTCCAAATCCGTCAGCACCGAAACCGAAGTGACCTATGAGGATGGCCGTAAAGGCAGCATCAAGGCCACATTGGAAGTGCGTGAAGCCAAAGTGGCACCTGTGGCCCAAAAGATGGCTGCGGAATGACAGGGCAAACAAGGCCCGCATGGATGGAACGGCAAAGAATTGAACTCAGGGTAAAGGGGGGCGCGGTGTGAACGCAACTGCAGAAAGCTATACCACCGAAGACGGGCGCACGATCGGGCCTGTGGTGATGGAGATGAAAAACATCACCCTCCGTTTTGGCGGGGTGGAGGCGATTAAGGATATCTCCTTTGACATCCGCGAAGGCGAGATCCGTGCGATCATCGGCCCGAACGGCGCCGGCAAATCGTCAATGCTCAATGTGATCAGCGGCTTTTACGTCCCACAGGAAGGCGAGGTCTGGTACAAAGGCAGCCGCCGTCCCGCGATGAAACCGTTTCAGGTTGCCGAGCAGGGCATCGCCCGCACATTCCAGAACATCGCCCTGTTCGAAGGGATGTCGGTGCTCGACAATGTGATGACCGGCCGTTTGACCCATATGAACACTGGCCTGTTTGCCCAGTCCTTTTGGAAGGGCAAAGCCGAGCAGGAAGAGATCGCCAACCGCGAAGTCGCGGAAAAGATCATCGATTTCCTGGAAATTCAGGCGATCCGCAAAACGCCGGTTTCGCGTCTGTCCTACGGTTTGAAAAAACGTGTGGAACTGGCGCGGGCCTTGGCGGCGGAGCCATCGATCCTGCTGCTGGATGAGCCGATGGCAGGCATGAACGTCGAAGAAAAAGAGGACATGAGCCGCTTTATTCTGGATGTGAATGACGAATTCGGCACCACGATTGCCCTGATCGAACACGACATGGGCGTGGTTATGGACCTGTCCGACCGTGTGGTCGTGATGGACTACGGTAAGAAGATTGGCGACGGCACACCTGACGACGTGCGCAACAACCAAGACGTGATTGATGCCTATCTGGGGGTGGCCCATGACTGAGCATTTGATTGAAAAGGGAGCATTCTGATGCCCGAACAACTGGCTTTTACAATCGAAGTGTTCCTCAATGGCCTGATGGCCGGGGTTCTTTATGCGCTGGTCGCGCTGGGCTTTGTCCTGATCTACAAAGCGTCTGGCATTTTCAACTATGCCCAAGGGGTTATGGCGCTGTTTGCGGCGATGACGCTGGTCGGTATCCAGAACGGACAAGTGCCGTTCTCGCATTTGATCAATGCCATTTTGGGCACCGATGTGCACCATTTTGGCTGGCATGTGCATTCCGCCATCGCGATTATTATCACCGTTGCGGTGATGGTGCTGCTGGCGGTCTGTGTGCAGCGGTTCGTGTTCCGGCATCTGGTCGGGCAGGAACCCATCATCCTGTTCATGGCAACCATCGGTCTGGCATATTTCCTCGAAGGGGTTGCCGATCTGATGTGGGGGTCTGAGATCAAGTCGCTGAACGTCTGCGCGGCAGAGGGCGCGTGCCTTCCGCAAGGTCTGAACCTCTGGATTGACGAGACAACCTATAACGCCTTCGGTTACGGCTTCTTTATCGACAACCTCGATATTGTCGCCAGCATTGTTGCGGTCGTCCTCGTGGTTGGTCTTGTGATGTTTGCCCAATACACCAAGCAGGGCCGCGCGATGCGGGCCGTGGCGGATGATCACCAGGCGGCTTTGTCTGTGGGTGTATCGCTTAACTTTATCTGGATCCTGGTCTGGTCGCTGGCAGGTTTTGTCGCGCTGGTGGCGGGCATCATGTGGGGTGCAAAATCCGGCGTGCAGTTCTCGCTGTCGCTGATCGCGCTCAAGGCACTGCCGGTGCTGATGCTGGGCGGCTTTACCTCGATCCCCGGCGCAATTGTCGGTGGCTTGATTATCGGTGTGGGTGAAAAGCTCTTTGAATTCCTGATCGGCGCACCCTTCCTTGGCGGTGCGACCGAGAACTGGTTTGCCTATATGCTGGCGCTCTTGTTCCTTGTCTTCCGGCCGCAAGGCCTCTTCGGGGAGAAGATCATTGAGCGTGTTTGAAAACACCACATCGCAGCAGCGGTGGGCGCAAACCCACCCGACCGAATACTTGAGAGGGAGCTTCTAAATGTTCTACCGTGAAGCCGGCGATTTCAACACGTCCTACGCCGAGGACCAGCAGACATTCCCGATCAAATTCGACCGTTACCGGTACTATGTGGTGCTGTTTATCGCGATCTTTGTGATCCCGTTCATCATCAACGATTACTGGGCAAACTCGTTCCTGTTGCCGTTCCTGATCTACGCAATTGCGGCCATCGGACTCAACATCCTTGTGGGATATTGCGGTCAGGTCTCGCTTGGCACCGGTGGGTTCATGGCGGTGGGCGCATATGCCTGTTACAAGCTGATGACGGCGATGCCCGATGTCAGCATGTTCATCCACGTTCTGCTTGCGGGGCTGATCACAGCCGCAGTGGGGGTTCTGTTTGGCCTGCCATCGCTGCGGATCAAAGGGTTCTACCTTGCGGTGGCGACACTGGCGGCACAGTTCTTTCTGGTCTGGCTCTTCAACCGTGTGCCGTGGTTCTACAACTACTCTGCCTCTGGCCAGATCAACGCACCTGAGCGTGACACCTTTGGCATCCTGATCACTGGCCCCAATACCGAGGCCTGGGCGACCTATATGTTCTGCCTGATCTTCACCATCGCATCGGCGCTGGTGGCACGGAACCTGACGCGCGGCTCTGTCGGGCGCAAATGGATGGCGATCCGCGATATGGACATCGCCGCCGAAATCATCGGGGTGAACCCGCTGCGGGCCAAACTGACGGCTTTCGCGGTGTCCTCGTTCTTTATCGGTATCTCGGGCGCGCTGTTCTTTGCGATCTATCTGGGCGCCGTGGAAGTTGGCGAAGCCTTCGGCATCACCAAATCTTTCCTCGTGCTCTTCATGATCATCATCGGCGGCCTTGGCTCCATCTTTGGTTCTTTTGCTGGCGCGGCTTTCCTTGTGTTGTTGCCGGTGCTGTTGAAAATTGTCGGCGTGGATTGGCTGGGATGGCCCACGGATATCGTCGCACACTTGCAGCTTGTTATCGTGGGTGGTCTGATCGTTGTATTCCTGATCGCGGAACCACATGGCCTGGCACAACTGTGGCGCGTGGCCAAAGAGAAACTGAGATTGTGGCCCTTCCCGCACTAGGGAAGGCCATGGGAAGACGACGGGGCGAACCCCGTCGATGGCGGGGTGACCCCCGCCCTACGGAAATCGGATAATATCCAAGGGAGGAAACACCGATGAAATATAAACTAGGTACACTGGCCGTTGCAGGCCTGATGGCGGCAAGCCCAGTCATGGCGGATCTTGTATTCCCAAGCCTGAGCTATCGGACCGGCCCATACGCCGCTGGCGGCATCCCGTTCGCTGATGGCTATGCGGATTATTTCACCATGCTGAACGCCCGTGACGGCGGCATCGGCGGCGTGATGGCCAAGGTGATCGAATGTGAAACCGGCTATAACACCGAAAAAGGTGTGGAATGCTACGAATCCACCAAGGGCGAAGGCGCTTTGGTGTATCAACCGCTGTCCACAGGTATCACATACCAGCTGATCCCAAAAACCACGGCTGACAATATCCCGATGCACACCATGGGCTATGGCCGGACGTCTGCTGCAAACGGCAAAGTGTTCAGCCACACGTTCAACTATCCTGCCAACTACTGGAACGGTGCCTCCGGCGCGATCAACTATCTGCTGAGCGAGAACGGTGGTGATCTGAAGGGCAAAAAAATTGCTCTGGTCTATCACAACTCCGCCTACGGCAAAGAGCCGATCCGCACACTGCAGGAACTGTCCGCCAAGCACGGCTTTGAATTCAAGGAAGTGCCTGTTGACCACCCCGGTCAGGAACAGAAATCCCAGTGGCTGCAAATCCGCCGCGACAAGCCTGATTACGTGATCATGTACGGCTGGGGCGTGATGAACCAGGTTGCGGTTCAAGAAGCGGCCAACATCCGTTTCCCAATGGAAAACTTCATTGGCATCTGGTGGTCCGGTTCCGAGAACGACGTTCTGGCAGCGGGCGACAAGGCCGACGGCTACAAGGCTCTGACATTCCACGGCGTTGGCGATGACTTCCCGGTGTTTGACGACATCAAAAAGCACGTTGTCGATGCAGGCAAAGCGGCCGGTGCGGGCGATCAGATCGGGACCGTCCTGTACAACCGTGGCCTCTATGCCGCGATGCTGGCAGCCGAAGCGGCAAAAACCGCGCAGGAAATCCACGGCACCGCCGACATCACCCCAGCGATGATGCGCGATGGCATGGAAAACCTGGAGATCACAGAAGCGAAAATGGCCGACCTCGGCATGCCAAACTTTGGTCCATCCTTCAGCGTGTCCTGTGAAAACCACGGTGGTCCGGGCTTGATCGGCATGACCCAGTGGGACGCGACCGCAAAAGAGTGGAAGCTGATCTCTGAGTTCTCCGAAACAGACATGTCCGTGATCCAGCCGTTGATCGACGAGGATTCGGGTGCCTATGCATCCGAGAACAACATCGAAGCGGGTTGTAAGTAACCGTTTCCCTCTGGCCGCAGCACCCGTTGCGGCCAGAGATCCCACGATTTTTATGAAGGGTTTGCCCCATGCTGGATGCTGCCAATACCGCCGAGACTCAGGTCGATAACGTCCTTGAAGTCAACAATATCGAGGTGATCTACAATCACGTGATCCTTGTGTTGAAAGGCGTGAGCCTGAACGTGCCCAAGGGTGGCATCACTGCCTTGCTCGGTGGCAATGGCGCGGGCAAAACCACGACGCTGAAAGCGATCTCGGGTTTGCTGGCCTCTGAGCGTGGTGAAGTGACCAAGGGGTCAATCAAATACCGCGGCCTCGATATTCAGGACGCAGATCCCGCTGAAACCGTGAAAAAGGGTGTCGTGCAGGTGATGGAAGGCCGTCACTGCTTTGAGCACCTGACCATCGAAGAGAATCTGATGACGGGTGCCTATACCCGCACCGACGGCAAAGCCGCCATCGCCGCAGATCTCGAAATGGTTTACAACTATTTCCCCCGCTTGAAAGAGCGCCGCAAAAGTCAGGCGGGCTATACCTCAGGCGGCGAACAGCAGATGTGCGCCGTGGGCCGCGCCTTGATGAGCCGCCCCGAGACCATTTTGCTGGACGAGCCATCCATGGGTCTTGCGCCGCAGTTGGTGGAACAGATCTTTGAGATCGTCAAAGCGATCAACGAAAAGGAAGGCGTGACTTTCCTTCTTGCGGAACAGAACACCAACGTTGCCCTGCGCTACGCCCACTATGGCTACATCCTTGAATCGGGCCGTGTGGTGATGGACGGCCCCGCCGCCGACCTGCGTGAGAACAAGGACGTTAAAGAATTTTATCTGGGAATGTCCGATGAGGGGCGCAAATCCTTCCGCGACGTGCGCAGCTATCGCCGCCGCAAGCGTTGGCTCAGCTAAACCCATCCCAAGACCGATTTTATTGCAATTTTAACCGGGGTAGATGCCATGGCCAGCACCTCTTTCTTTGACGAACAGGAAACGCGCAGCGCCGACCAGCGCGCGGCGGAGCAATCCGCGCTTTTGCGCAGCCGTCTTGCGGCCATAACCGAAGCCCCGGCTGAATGGCGCGAGGCCGCCGCAACCGTACAAACTGCAGCAGATCTTGTGGCGCTGCCAGTGCTGCGCAAATCCGATCTGTCCGGTTGGCAAAAGCAAAATCCACCCTTTGGCGGTATCGCGGTCAGCAATGTCACCCATGTGTTCCAATCGCCCGGTCCGATTTACGAGCCCGGCAGCACCAGTGTGGCCGATTTCTGGCGCATGGGCCGGTTTCTGCATGCGGCCGGATTTGGCACAGGTGACATCGTGCAGAACTGTTTCGGCTATCACCTGACCCCGGCAGGCCATATGTTTGAAAGCGGTGCGCGGGCGGTTGGGGCCAAGGTCTTGCCTGCGGGCACCGGCCAGACCGAATTGCAGGTCCGTGCGGCGGTCGATGTCGGTACCACCGGATATGCTGGCACGCCCGATTACCTCAAAATCATCCTCGAAAAAGCCGACGAGATGGGCGAGACGCTCAAGATCACCAAAGCTGCCGTGGGTGGCGGTGCGCTGTTCCCATCCCTGCGGAGCTATTACATCGATCGCGGTATCGCCTGTTTGCAGTGTTATGCCACCGCTGATCTGGGCAACATTGCCTATGAGACCCCCGCGATGGAAGGCATGATCGTCGATGAAGGTGTGATCGTGGAGATTGTAACGCCCGGCACCGGTGATCCTGTCGCCCCGGGCGAAGTGGGCGAGGTCGTTGTGACCTCCCTGAACCCCGATTATCCGCTGATCCGTTTCGCCACCGGCGATCTGAGCGCGGCCATGGACGGCACATCGCCTTGCGGGCGCACGAACATGCGGATCAAGGGCTGGATGGGCCGCGCTGATCAGACCACCAAGATCAAGGGCATGTTTGTTCGCCCCGAACAGGTGGCCGAGCTGGTCGCCCACCACGCCGAGGTCGCGAAGGCCCGTGTCGTGGCCAGCCGTGCAGGGGAAACCGACGTGATGACCGTCCAGATCGAAGCGGACGGCGGTGATGCGGATGCATATGCCCAATCGGTTCAGCAATTGCTCAAGCTCAAGGGCAAGATCGAAGTGGTCGCTCCCGGCAGCCTGCCCAGGGACGGGTTGGTGATCGAGGATCAGCGCAGCTACGACTAAACCCGTGCCATCTGGTGCCGCTGCACTGGTATTCCTGAGCAGAATCGTCGAAATAGGGGCATGACCCTGAACCCGACACAAACAGCAGCCAGAACCGCCCCGCGCGACGGGATACGGGTGCTTTCGTTTGTGTCCGTACTGGTGGCCGTGATCTGCGCTTTGCCGATGCTGGCGGTCCTGATTGCCGCGCTGAGCGGCGGCACGGATACGGTGGCGCATCTGATCGACACCGTTCTGGGCCGCTATGCGGCGACCACGCTGTTGCTGGTTCTTCTGGTGTCGATCGGGACATTTGCCATTGGCGTAGGGGCGGCGTGGCTTGTGACAATGACCCGTTTTCCAGCTGTGAAAATCCTTGAGATTGCGCTGGTTCTGCCCTTGGCCTTTCCGGCCTATGTGCTGGCCTATGCCTACACCCATGTGCTGGATCACCCCGGTATTGTCCAAGCGACCCTGCGGGATGTGACCGGCTGGGGCCCGCGCGATTATTGGTTTCCCGAAATCCGATCACTGGGCGGCGCGGCGGCGATGCTGGTGCTTGTCCTCTATCCTTATGTTTACCTGTTGGCCCGCGCCGCGTTTCTGCAACAAAGTGGCACAACCTTTTTGGCGGCTCGCGCCTTGGGGTCCAGCGCATGGGCCGCGTTTTTCAAGGTCAGCCTGCCCTTGGCCCGACCTGCCATCGCTGGCGGTGTGTTGTTGGCGGTGATGGAGACCATCGCGGATTTTGGCACTGTCGCCTATTTCGGGGTGCAGACCTTTGCCACCGGCATCTACACCTCCTGGTTTTCGATGTTCGACAGGGCCGGGGCGGCGCAACTGGCGCTTTGCTTGCTCAGCTTTGCATTGCTGCTGGCGCTGCTGGAACGCATCCAACGGGGGCGGGCCAAATACCACGATCCGTCCCGCCGCAGTCAGGCGATGCCACCCATTCAACTCAAGGGCTGGGGCGCGGCGGCCGCTATGATTGTTTGCGGTATTCCGGTGGTCTTTGGCGCGGTACTGCCAATTGCCGTTCTGTTGGTGATGGGGCTGGGATCAGAGCAAAATCTGTTCAGTCCGCGTTATCTGGGGTTCATCCAGAATTCTGTCACACTGGCGGGGATCGCTGCGGTTGTAACGGTCTGCGCGGCAATCTCTGTCGGGTTCTTTCAACGCCTTCGACCGGGGCGTCTGTCCAACGGATCGGCCTATGTGGCGCGGCTGGGATATGCTGTGCCGGGGGGCGTGATCGCGGTGGGACTGCTGGTGCCTTTTGCGGCCTTTGACAATGCTTTTGATGCCTGGATGCGGGCGACCTTTGACATCTCGACAGGGTTGCTCATCACCGGATCAATCTGGCTGTTGATCGCGGCCTATCTGGTGCGTTTTCTCGCGGCGGCGCTTGGCGCTTATGAGGGCGGACAGGCAATGGTGCATGCCAATATGGACGCCGCCGCACGGTCATTGGGGCAAACTCCGCTTGGCACCCTGCGGCGGGTGCATCTTCCGATCCTTGCGCCGAGCCTGCTGACCGCGTTGCTGATCGTCTTTGTTGATGTGATGAAAGAACTGCCAGCGACCCTGATCATGCGGCCCTTCAACTATGACACATTGGCGGTGCAGGCCTACCGGCTGGCCAGTGATGAGCGCCTTGAAGGGGCGGCGGTGCCGTCACTTGTGATTGTGGCGATGGGCCTGCTGCCGGTGATCCTGATTTGCCGTCAAGTCGGACGCAAACGTTAACCGGCCAAACCGGCTTTCCAGTCTGCGCGGGTGATCCGCCAGCATTGCCAGACACCCGATTTGCCGCCCATTGACAGCTTTGCATCACAGACCCGCTTTGCCCCGAGTTTCGCAGTGGCCCGCTGCGAGCGAATGTTACCGGGATCAATGTGCAGCCAGACGTCATCCACCACGTCAAAGGCATGGGCAAACATCAGCGCTTTCATCGCGTGGTTGGTGCCGCCGCCCCAATGGTCCCTCCTGAGGAAAGTATAACCGATCGACACGCTTCCGGGATGGTCAGGCGCCTCGTAATAGCGTGAGCATCCGATCACCCGTCCACTGCTGCGCTCTGTCACGGCCAAAGTGCCGCCACTGGCCAGCAAACTGTCGAAATAGGGGTCAAAAACCGCCCGTTCATGGCGGGTCTTGGCGGGATGTCCGGCCCAGATCGCAGGATCGCTGGCCGCTGCGAACAACGGCTCACGGTCATCTGCGGTCAGAGGGCGCAGACAGAGGTCACCGTCTTGCAGCGTCGGTTGCGGATCAAATTTCGGGTGCATAGCAGGCTCAACCATAAAAAAGGGGCAGACCAAAGGTCCGCCCCAGAAGGTGATCGAAACCGATCACAGGGTCCAATGATTTTTTGGACTTATTCCCAACCCACTGTGTTGAAAATCTTTTGCGCGGTCGGAATGTTCTCTGCCACATCGGACAGATTCACGTCGTCCGCTTTGAACTCACCCAGTTGTTTCACTGAATCGGCCAGTTCCACACCCGCGACTGTCGGGTATTCGTCGTTGCCGTTGGAGAAATAAACCTGCGCGGAGTCGGATGCGAGGTATTCAAGGAACTTGATCGCGTTCTCCTTGTTCGGCGCATGGGCAGCCACACCGCCCCCCGAGAGGTTCATATGTGCGCCATTTCCGTCCTGATCGGGGAAGACCACGCCAATCTTGTCGATGTCTGCGCTGACGCCTTTGACGTCTTTGCGGATCGCGCGGGCAAAATAATAGGTGTTGGAAACAGCAATCCCGCATTCGCCGGAGACGATGCCACGCAATTGGTCGGTGTCGCCACCCTGCGGTGCGCGAGCCATGTTGTCCACGACGCCCTGCGCCCACGCGGTCGCTTTCTCTTCGCCCTCATGGGTGACGATGGAGGCCAGCAGGGTCTGGTTGTAAGTGTTGGTCGAAGACCGGATACAGACCTGGCCTTTGTAGGCTGGGTCGGCCAGATCCATGTAGGTCGCCGGCGGGTTTGTGACCCCGGCCTTGTCATAAAAGATGATCCGGCCGCGCTGCGAGAAACCGTACCACTGGTTGTCGTCGTCCTGCAGGTTTGCGGGGATCTTGGCTTCCAGCGTCGCGCTGTCGATGGCTTGCAACAGGCCCATATCCTTGGCGCGTTTCAGGCGGCTGGTGTCGACGGTCAGCAAAAGATCGGCAGGAGAATTCGCACCCTCGGCCTGCATCCGTGCCAGCAATTCGTCAGCCTTGCCTTCGATACGGTTGATGGTGATGCCGGTCTGTTCGGTGAAATCGGAGTACAGCCGTTCATCGGTGTCATAATGGCGCGACGAATAGAGGTTCAGCTCGCCATCAGCCAAAGCGGGAAGCGCCAGCGCGATCAGCGCGGCAGCAGATGTTGTTGTCTTAAAGTGGGTCATAGTGGTTTTCCATACTGTCCAGAATTTCCTGACTGAAACAGTAAGAAACAGATTCCCCTGCAGAGCGCAAGGTATTCCTGATAGTTTTTGTTGGAAAAGGCGCCCTGCCGCTGAAACGGCAGGGCAGGGGATCAGCTTTGATCGCCAATCTTGTCCTGGGTCTTGGTCTCGAAATCAGATGCATCGTGGCGTTCGTGCAGCTGCATGGACAGATCATCGCCAAAGGCCCGGTTCACCATCCGCCCGCGCGTGACCGCAGGCCGGGCGTCGATGGCCTCGGCCCAACGCAGCACGTTTTTGTAGGTCGCCACATCCAGAAATTCTGCCGCGCTGTACAGGCGACCCAGAACCAACTGCCCATACCATGACCAGATCGCCATATCGGCAATGGAGTACTCGCCGCCAAAATATTCGTTCTCAGCCAGATGGCGGTCCATCACATCCAGCTGGCGCTTTGTTTCCATCGCAAAGCGGTTGATCGGATATTCGAATTTCTCTGGCGCGTAGGCGTAGAAATGGCCAAAGCCGCCGCCCAGATACGGCGCGCTGCCCATCTGCCAGAACAGCCAGCTTAGCGCCTCTGTCCGTTGTGCGGGATTGGTGGGCAAGAACGCCCCGAACTTTTCCGCCAAGTACAGAAGGATCGCACCGGATTCGAACACCCGTTGCGGCGTATCGCCGGAACGGTCCATCAGGGCGGGGATTTTTGAGTTGGGATTCACCTCCACGAAGCCGGAGCCGAATTGATCGCCCTCGCCGATATTGACCAGCCACGCGTCATATTCCGCGCCCGTGTGGCCCGCCGCCAGCAGCTCTTCGAGCATCACGGTGACCTTGACGCCATTGGGTGTGGCAAGTGAATAAAGCTGAAAGGGATGCTTGCCCACAGGCAGTTCTTTGTCATGGGTGGCCCCGGCAATGGGGCGGTTGATGCTGGCAAAACGTCCGCCGCTTTCTGCGTCCCAGGTCCAGACTTTGGGGGGTGTGTATTCGGTGCTGTCGGCCATTTGTTTTCCTCTTTTGGTTCTGCGGCACGTCCTGCACCGTCTGTCACAGTGCAAGGTAGTCGGATCGTGGCGGGCCACAAGTGGCGCGGTCAAATTGCTTTGGCGCCTACAATATGTGCAATTGTGCTGAACCAACGGAGGGCAAAAGATGAAACGGCGGTTTATTCAATGTGATGTGTTCAGCGATACGGCACTGCGCGGCAACGGGCTTGCGGTGGTCTTGGAAGGCGCAGGGCTGAGCGATGCGCAGATGATGCAATTCGCGATCTGGACCAATCAGGCCGAGACAACCTTTCTGGTGCCACCTCAACATTCAGATGCCGACTACGGCGTGCGAATCTTCTCGCCCACCCGCGAAATGGATTTTGCCGGGCACCCGACCTTGGGCAGCTGTGCCGCGTGGTTGCATGCCGGTGGCGTGCCTAAGGTTGCCGGACGCGTTATGCAGGAATGCGCAATCGGTCTGGTCGAGATTGATTTGTCCGGCACGGTCCCGGCCTTCGTGGCCCCGCCAACCCAGATTGATGAAGCGGACCTGGCCGAGCGGGATCGGATCGCCGCCGCTTTGGGCCTGAGCGATGCGGATATTGCCGCTTCGGCGCGGGTGAACAATGGCGCGGCATTTAACCTGATCGAATTGCACAGCGCAGAGCGGGTGTTGTCATTGGATGCCCGCGCGGTGTCCGCCCCTGAGTTTCGCGGTGTGGCGGTGCTTGGGAAGCATCCGGGTGGTGCCTATGCACACTACGAATCCCGCAACCTGACACCGGCCTCCCTGATGGCCGAAGATCCGATTACCGGCTCCATGAATGCGGCGATTGCGGTCTGGCTCAAATCGCAGGGACGGCTGGCGGATGATATTGTCATCGCCCAAGGCACCGCCATCGGACGAAATGGTCGGGTGTTCGTCAGCAACCGTGGCGCGGATGTGATGATTGGCGGGGCCACAACAATCGTGATCGAAGGGACGGTCGAAATCTAAGGTTTCGATCCTGACGCCTGAAATAGCAAAAGGCTGCCCCGAAAAAGGCAGCCTTTTGAATAGCTCTGACTGTTGCCAGTCTACCGATCAAATTAACCCTGACGGGCTTTGAACCGGCGCTGTGTCTTGTTGATCACGTAAACGCGGCCTTTGCGACGCACAACGCGGCAATCACGATGCCGGTTTTTCAGCGAGCGGAGCGAATTGCGAACTTTCATAGTCCTTATCCTTCCATCTGTGGCCCCGCCTTCCTTTTGAAAAGAAGGACCAGCGCCGGGTTACGGACGGCCCCCGAAAGGACCAGTGAAACAGGTGGTGGGCGATACTGGGATCGAACCAGTGACCCCTTCGATGTCAACGAAGTGCTCTACCGCTGAGCTAATCACCCACTTAATCAGCGTGTTATCCCATGCCCCAAACAAAAACGGGGCGCGAAATGACGCGCCGGTTGGGGTGCTATAAAAGGAGTCGGAGCTTTGTTCAAGGGCTTTTGGTAATTCAAATTTATGCGCTATGAAGAGGGGGAAAGGGGCGCATATGTCCAAGACCGCTTATGATGTTCTGCACCCGGTGCGCAACCGGTCTTGTGTTGTCTTCGCCTCGCCGCATTCGGGGCGGAATTATACCCCTGATTTTCTAGAGCAAACCGTGCTGGATGCCCATCTGATCCGGTCATCCGAAGATGCTTATGTGGATCAACTCTTTGATTCTGTGGTGGAATTTGGCGCGCCTTTCCTAATGGCCGGTGCACCGCGGGCCTATCTTGACCTGAATCGGTCTTGTGAAGAACTGGATCCCGCCTTGATCGAAGGGGTCCGCCGTCAGGGGCACAATCCACGTGTGGCCTCGGGCCTTGGGGTGATTCCACGCGTGGTCGCCAATGGCCGTGCGATTTATCATGGCAAGATCAGCCATGCCGACGCCGCCGACCGCATTGAACGTTTGTGGCGGCCCTACCACAACCAATTGCAAAATCTGCTGGATGTTGCCCAACGGCGTCACGGCCAAGCAATCTTGATCGACTGCCATTCCATGCCGCATGAGGCAATGGACGGTATTGCGCGGGCCGGTGTCCGGCGCCCTGATGTTGTTATTGGTGACCGGTTTGGCGCTTCGGCATCGGGCGGGGTTGTGGACCGCGTTGAATCGGCGTTCCTGTCCGCGGGTTTCACAGTCACCCGCAACACGCCATTTGCGGGGGCCTACATCACCCAGGCCTATGGACGCCCATCCCGCAACCAGCACGCCGTGCAGATCGAACTGGACCGATCGCTCTATCTTGACGAGGCCAAGATCGAGCTCAACGGGAACTTTGACGCGGTCAAAGCAGCCCTGCGGCAGGTCGTGGCCGAGGTGGCCGCGATTGGCCAAGGACGGGTGCCATTGGCCGCAGAATAACGTTCATGCGGAGCCAAGCCGCATTATGCCGATCCCCACGAACAACACTGCAACGCCCGAGGTTACGGTACGGATCTGATTCCATACCTGCCATTGCGTCGAATATTCGGCCCAGATGATACGCGCGTCCTCAATGTCTTGCGGCACCGCGACGCCTGCCAATGCCTCGTTCATGGGGATGTTGAACGCGGCTGTCAAAGCCACGGCCAAGACCGCGACCATGACCCCCGCCAACCCGAACCACAGTGCTGCACCGCTTTGTTTTTCGCGCAACATGACAAATGCTGTGAGCAGCAGAACTGGTGCTGTGCCAAAAAACGCAGGCGCAAACACCGCATTGCGCACAGAGGCATTCATCGCCTGCATTGCGGCAATAGCCACGCGCGGATCGGCCGTATCCAGCCCCCACATGGTTGAGCAAACCCAAGCATAGAAAAAACCAAAAAGAGCCGCAGACAGCAGCAAACTGAGCAGAGCGAGGGGGCGAATGAGCGAAGGCATATCGATCTCCTATATCCGTACGAATGTGTACGCCTTTACATATCCGTATTGATATGTACGGTATGAAGTCAAGAGGGGAGACAAAATTGCGGGACGAGAAAAAACAACAGCGCCGCCGGGAGATTGAGGCCGCAGCCTATGACCTGTTGGCGCTGCATGGCTATGACGGCACATCTATGTTGGCTGTTGCCAAAGCCGCAAAGGCGTCAAACGAAACGATGTATCGGTGGTACGGAGATAAGAACGGGTTGTTTGAAAGCATGGTCCGCGCCAATGCCGCTGCGGTACGCAATGGGTTGCAAGCTTTGGTCGATGACGGCTTGCCTCCCTTGGAGGTATTGCACCGCATGGCACCGGTTTTACTGGGCATGTTGTTGGGGGACAAGGCCATCGCGCTCAATCGAGCGGCAGCTGCGGATGCGACCGGGGATCTGGGGCGGGTTATCGCCACCTGCGGGCGCGATGAGGTGTTGCCGCTGATTAAGGAGGTCTTGGTCGCAGCTGTTCAACAGGGGTTGTTACAGCCCCCCGCACAGGGAGAGATTGGCAGTTTGTTTATGAACCTGCTGGTCGGAGATCAGCAAATGCGCCGCGCGATTGGGGTGCTGCCCGCCCCGACCGCCGAAGACGTCACGCATCAGGCCGATCAGGCAATGTCACACCTGTTGCAGCTTTGCCGCCCTAGCGCAGCGCCCGTCCCTTGACGATGGCCTTGCTGCCGAACCGATCACGGATCTGGTCCGTCGCCCGCTCTGCCTGACTGCGCCTGACAGCATCGGGGTCCAGCAAATCACCGGCCAAGTCGGCCCCTTCTGCCGGGCTGAGATCGGATATACCGCAACCGATCAGGCGAAATGGCCCTTGATCGTCCAATTGGTCAAACAGGGCGCGGGCGTGGCGATAGATGCGATCTGCCAATTGGGTCGGATCATGAAGCGACACGCGCCGGGTCAGCGTTTTGAAGTCGGACCGTTTGATCTTGAGCGTGACAATGCGTCCTGCCAGATCCTTGGCCTTGGCGCGATCGGCGACCTGTTCGGAGAGCCGCCACAGATGGCCGTCCAGAATATCCGCATTGCCGGTGTCTTCGAAAAATGTGGTTTCCTTGCTGATGGATTTGACAGGCTCATGCGCCGAAACGCGCCGCCTGTCCTGGCCTCGCGCCAGGTGCCAAAGCCGTTCACCCATGCCTCCGAACCGGGCAACCAAGTCGGTCTTTTCCCAGCGCAGCAGATCCGAAAAGGTGCGAATGCCCGCTTTGTCCAGCGCGCCCTGCGTGACGGCGCCAACGCCCCAGATCAGTTTGACGGACTTGTCGCGTAGAAAATCGCCGGTTTCCGCCGCGCCGATCACCGAAAATCCATGAGGTTTGTCCAGATCAGAGGCGACTTTGGCCAGAAACTTGTTATGGCTGAGGCCAATGGATCCGGTCAGCCCAAGTTCATTTTTCATCCGGCGCACCAACCCGGCCAACATCACTGCTGGCGGTGCGCCATGCAGGCGGGCGGTGCCGGTCATATCCAGAAACGCCTCATCCAGAGACAGGGGCTCAATGGCGGGGGTCAACTCCTCCATCATGGCGCGGATCGCGCGGGAGGCCTCAACATAAGCGTCCATTCTAGGCTTGATGATCACGGCCTCCGGGCACAGCTTGAGCGCCTGAAACATCGGCATTGCCGAACGCACCCCGCGAATCCGCGCAACATAGCAAGCCGTCGAAACCACGCCGCGTCGGCCACCGCCAATGATCACCGGTTTGCCGTTCAGCTCGGGATTGTCACGCTTTTCAACAGAGGCATAGAAGGCATCACAGTCCATATGTGCTATGGAAAGGGTCTCAAGCTCGTCATGCACCAGAACACGCGGGCTGCCGCAGGAGGGGCAGCGCCGGGCAGGGGCGATTTGAGACAGGCAATCACGGCAAAGGGCGGCCATGGTCAGACACCGTGGGCTGAGGTTTCGAAGGTGAGTTTACCCAATGGGAGCACAGATGAACATGGCCGATGAGCAGGCATTTGGAGGGGCAAAGGTCTGCCTCTTTATAGGGGCTAATCTGGCCGTAATCTTACGCGACGATTTGCCGGATTTGCCCTATGCCAATCACTGGGATTTTCCCGGCGGTGGCCGCGAAGGCAATGAGACAGCTTTTGAATGCGCACGCCGGGAATGCTTTGAGGAATTGGGCCTGCAGATCACACCGGCATCGGTGCTATGGAAACGCGCCTATCGGTCGGGCGGGACGGTCAATTGGCTGTTTGTTGTGGGTGCCCCTGCGGAAGCTTCACAAGATGTAGTATTTGGCGATGAAGGGCAGCGATGGACGTTGATGGATCCACAGGTATTCCTGTCCCACCCCATGGCAGTGCCACGGTTTCAGGATCGGCTTCGAGATTACTTTGAGGAAAGTGAAGATAGGGGCAAATAGAAAGCCCCCCGCTGCGTGTAGCGGGGGGGAGGTGACGAACATCAGGAAGAACCAGTTCGTCGGGGAGTATCACCTGCTACAAACCTACCATATTTGGGCAATTCGACATAGGATGTTGAACTGTGATCAGACGGGCTAGATCAGCTATGTTGTGAATTTGTTACAGTCTGTGGTTGAACTTTGATTTCAGTGGGAAATCTCGGACAGGATCGCCTCGGCTGCCGTGCGCGGGGCGTCGGATTGCCAGATCGGACGGCCCACAACGATATGATCTGCACCGTCCGCGATGGCCTGCGCCGGGGTCGCGACACGTTTTTGATCGCCGAGTGCCGCGCCAGCAGGCCGCACGCCGGGGGTCACGATCAGCCGGCCTTTCGCCTCCGGCAAGGCGCGGATCATGGCCGCCTCTTGGGGGGAAGCAATGACGCCATCCGCACCCGCATCAAATGCACGTCCCGCGCGGGTGCTGACCAAATCAGGCAAATCACCCTGCTGTATCAGCGCCGCATCAAGGTCGGCGCGGTCCAGCGAAGTCAGGATCGTGACCGCGAGAATTTTCATATCACTGCCCGCGGCGCCCTGTTTGGCGGCACGCACCACATGCGGATCGCCATGCACGGTCAGAAAGTCGAGATCAAACTGTGCCAATCCCCGTACTGCGGCCTCTACCGTGGCGCCAATGTCGAACAACTTCATGTCCAGAAAAATCCGCTTGCCGTGTTCCTGCTTTAACTCATTGGCCAGTGCCAAACCGCCACCGCAAAGCATCCCCAAACCGATCTTATAAAACCCCACCGCATCCCCAATCTTTTGGGCAAGCTCAAGGCCCGCATGGGCATGTGGAACATCAAGGGCAACAATCAGGCGGTCGTCGGTCATGGCAAGGCTCCAGGCAAAGTGCAAACGGCCCTGACCTACGCTGTTGAGCGGGTCAAGTCCACTGATGATGTGCTGTTCAGGCCAAGGCAAAAAAAACCCGGCCATGCGGGGGGAGCATGAACCGGGTCAGTATCAGAGACAATGCAGGCAGCAGAGGTCTCTGGGGTGCAGGAACGCGGGGACAGAACGCGCGAACCTGCACCGAGGCTATGGGGGAGGCAGAACCCCCACAGAAACTTATGCCGCGTTGCGCTGTTCGCCGTTGATCAGCGTTTCCAACCAACGCACCGGATCGAACCGGGACCGCGGGGCACGTTGTTGCGGTGCAAAGCGGCGCATTTGCGAATGCAAGCCGCCACGTTTCGCGTGGCGGCGCAGGGCTTGGGTGCGCAGGCCATTGGCTGCGTCCTCAAAAGACATCGAAATCGGCGCCTCAATGGAACAGGCGTATTTGCGTGCGCCATTTTCGCCGTAAACCGTGACGCAAGCCTCAAAGCTTTGATTGGCGGCGTTGTAGATAACGTCGGTCAATTTGATCGGGCTGGTCTGCATGTTGGTCTCCTTGCGGGGTCCTGTTTGGTTTGGTGTCGTCATCATGTGTCTCAGTTAACAACGCGGAACATTGCGGTTTAGTTTCATTTCCCAATGCATTCACCTTACAAAGAGCCGAGTACAGTGACTTGCATACCTTCGATTTGGGGGTGGTTCCGCGCCAAAACAAGGGGGAACAAAACACGCTGTGCATCACAAAATGAGGAGGTGGGCGGAAATCCGCACAAAATCTCCGGTGGGCGCAGGACAAAAAAAACGACCACCACCGCCTTGAACAGGTTCCTCCAGTCCCCAAATTAGAACCGAGGCCCAATAGGGTGTGTGCCGCCGGGCGGGCATATCCATCGACGGGCGCTTAACAAGAAGGAGAACACCATGGACTTGAGCAAGTTCACGGAGCGGTCGCGCGGTTTCATTCAGGCAGCGCAGACTATAGCGACACGGGACAACCACCAACGGTTGACCCCAGAACACATTCTAAAAGCATTGTTGGACGACGATCAGGGGCTTGCTGCCAACCTGATTGCTGCATCTGGCGGTGATCTGGGCCGCGTGACAGATGCGCTGGCGTTGGCACTGGGCAAAATGCCGAAAGTCAGCGGCGATGCCGCGCAGGTCTATCTTGATAACGCGACAACCAAAGTCTTGGATGAGGCTGCCGCGCTGGCCAAGAAGGCCGGTGACAGCTTTGTTCCGGTTGAGCGTATCTTGATGGCGCTGTGCATGGTCAAATCCGGCGCAAAAACCGCGTTGGAGGCTGGCAAGGTAACTGCGCAAGGGCTGAACGCTGCCATTAATGATGTTCGTAAAGGGCGCACGGCCGATACGGCCAGTGCCGAAGATGGTTATGACGCATTGAAGAAATACAGCCTTGATCTTACGGCCCGCGCCGAAGAGGGAAAAATTGATCCCATCATTGGCCGCGACGAGGAAATCCGCCGGGCGATGCAGGTGCTGAGCCGCAGAACCAAGAACAATCCGGTGCTGATTGGTGAGCCTGGCGTGGGTAAAACCGCAATTGCCGAAGGGCTCGCGCTGCGCATCGTGGATGGCGACGTGCCGGAAAGCCTGCGCAACAAGCGGCTGCTGTCGCTGGACATGGGTGCGTTGATTGCTGGTGCGAAGTACCGCGGCGAGTTCGAAGAACGTCTCAAGGCCGTTCTGACCGAAGTGACCGAGGCCGCAGGCGAGGTGATCCTGTTTATTGACGAGATGCACACCTTGGTCGGTGCGGGCAAGGCAGACGGGGCGATGGATGCCTCCAACCTGCTGAAACCAGCCTTGGCACGGGGTGAATTGCATTGTGTCGGCGCGACCACGCTGGATGAATATCGTAAATATGTAGAGAAAGACGCGGCGCTGGCCCGCCGGTTCCAGCCTGTGATGGTGTTGGAGCCAACGGTCGAAGACACCGTCAGCATCCTGCGCGGCATCAAGGAAAAGTACGAACTGCATCACGGTGTCCGTATCAGCGACTCTGCCCTCGTTGCGGCAGCGACCCTGTCGCACCGCTATATCACTGACCGGTTCCTGCCGGACAAAGCCATCGATCTGATGGATGAGGCCGCCAGCCGGTTGCGCATGGAAGTAGACAGCAAACCCGAAGAGCTGGACGCGCTGGACCGGCAGATCCTGCAATTGCAGATTGAGGAACAGGCGCTCACTTTGGAGGATGATCAGGCGTCCAAAGACCGGCTGGAGACCTTGCAAAAAGATCTGGCTGATTTGCAGGATCGCAGCGCCGAGATGACTGCACAATGGCAGGCCGAGCGGGACAAGCTGGCCGGCGCCCGTGACATCAAGGAAAAGCTGGACCGCGCCCGCGCCGATCTGGACATTGCCAAGCGTGAAGGCAACCTCGCCAAGGCGGGGGAGCTGTCCTACGGCGTCATCCCGCAGCTTGAGAAAGACCTCGAAGCCGCCGAAAGCCGCGAAGAAGGCGTTATGGTCGAAGAGGCCGTGCGGCCTGATCAGATCGCATCCGTGGTGGAGCGCTGGACCGGTATCCCTGCGGGCAAGATGCTCGAAGGAGAGCGGGACAAGTTGCTCAGGATGGAGGATCAGTTGCACGCCCGCGTGATTGGCCAGGACAGCGCCGTGAAAGCGGTTGCCAATGCCGTGCGCCGTGCGCGGGCCGGTCTCAACGACGAAAACCGCCCCTTGGGCAGTTTCCTGTTCCTTGGGCCTACCGGCGTTGGGAAAACCGAATTGACCAAAGCGGTGGCAGAATTCCTGTTTGATGATGACAATGCGATGGTGCGCATCGACATGTCAGAATTCATGGAAAAACACGCTGTTGCACGACTGATCGGTGCGCCTCCGGGCTATGTCGGTTATGAAGAAGGCGGCGTGTTGACCGAAGCGGTGCGCAGGCGGCCTTATCAGGTGGTTCTGTTTGATGAGGTTGAAAAGGCCCATCCGGACGTTTTTAACGTGCTGTTGCAGGTTCTGGACGACGGTGTTCTGACCGATGCTCAGGGCCGCACCGTGGATTTCAAGCAGACCTTGATCATCCTGACCTCCAACCTTGGGGCGCAGGCGCTGAGCCAACTGCCCGATGGCGGTGACATGGCACAGGCCAAGCGGGATGTGATGGATGCTGTTCGGGCGCATTTCCGTCCAGAATTCCTCAACCGGTTGGACGAGACCATCATCTTTGACCGTCTGGCACGCGATGACATGACCGGCATCGTGGATATCCAGCTTGCGCGTTTGCTGAAACGTCTGGCGGGGCGCAAGATCGCGCTGGAGTTGGATGCGGGCGCAAAGACCTGGCTGGCGGATGAAGGCTATGACCCGGTTTTTGGTGCGCGGCCGTTAAAGCGTGTGATCCAACGCGCGTTGCAAGACCCACTGGCCGAGATGCTGCTGGCGGGGGATGTGCGGGACGGTGATACGATCACGGTTTCGGCAGGCACGGATGGTCTGATCATCGGGGACCGCGTTGCGGCCAGCAATCGGCCCAAACCGGATGACGCTGTGATCCACTAAGGCTGGACCAGCATGAAACGCAAAACCGAAGGCCGGGGTGATCCCCGGCCTTTTCTTTTGGCGCTTTGACCTGCAAGAGTTGTGTGATCTTCGACCAACCTCAGAAGCCGTAACTGCGATGACCATTCTCACGACCCCGCGTCTTGTTCTGCGACCGTTTGATCCTTCGGACGCGGAAGACTTGTTTGCAGTATTCGGCAACCCAACCGCCATGCGATATTGGAGCACGTTGCCCCATGCTTCGGTCGCGGATACGGCGCGGATGATTGATCGGACGCTGGCCGGCGATCCCGGCAGCCATGCCGAATTTGCGATCGAGCATGAGGGCAAGGTGATCGGAAAGGTTGGCCTTTGGCAAATGCCGGAAATCGGCTACATCCTGCATCCCGATTACTGGCGGCGCGGCTTCGCGACGGAGGCGGTGCAGGCGGTGATCGCCCATGGGTTCGAGACCCTCGGGCTTGACCGGATCACGGCAGATGTCGATCCTGATAACGCGGCCTCGCTCGCGATGCTGACAAAGCTGGGGTTTGTGATCACCGGACAGGCGAAAAACACCATCGAAATTTGCGGCAAATGGTTCGACAGTATCTACCTGGAATTGCTGGCGCCGGATCGGTGATCCGCATGCCGGGGTTTATTCCCGGCTTGATCTGTGGTGCATGGTGCCATGGCGACAGCAGATTACGTTCTTTTTGATTGCGACGGCGTGTTGGTGGACAGTGAGCCGCTGACCCAAGCTGTTCTACAGCAGAACTTTGCCCGGCACGGTTTGATGATCAAGACCGAGGACATTGGCCGCTTGTTTGTCGGCGGCACAATGGAAGGCGCGATGAAAAGCGCCCGTGTGCTGGGCGCGGAATTGCCGGACGATTGGCTGATGCAAATATACGCAGAGGTCTTCGCGGTTCTAAATGCACAATGCGAGGTGATCCCCGGCGTGCCTGATATGCTGGACCGACTGGATCGCGCCGGGGTTGGCTATGCGACCTGTTCCAACGGTCCGATGGAAAAGATGCAAGTCACCCTAGGCCGTTGCGGTCTGTGGGAGAGGTTTGAAGGGCGGATTTTTTCGGCCCATGATTGTCCAGCGGCCAAACCTGCCCCGGATGTTTATCTCAAGGCCGCGTTCCATACCCGCGTCGCGCCCGCCCGCTGCGCTGTCATAGAGGACAGCGCCACCGGGGCCAAAGCCGCGCAAGCGGCAGGTATGACTTGTTTTGGCTATCATGCGGATGCCGATCCGGAAAAGCTGAGGCCGTTCTGCGATGTCCTTTTTGACGATATGGCGGATCTTCCCGCGCTTCTAGATCTGGGTTGATCCGCGGCCTGTGACCAAAGTTGCAGGCAAAGCGCCTTATACACGCTCTCTGACAATCCGGTGTGATCCCTGAAACACAGGCGCATTTCAATTGGCTGAAACCTGCACGCGCACTACCTCCGATACAGATGTATAGAGGAGCATGTCATGGCGAACCGCTGGACCAACACCCTGAAAGACCGCGATTGCACACCGGAGCACGCGTTTCTGAACCGGCGGCAATGGATGGCCGGAGCAGCGGCAGGTGTCGGATTGGCGGGCCTGGGCATTCCCGCCGCCGCGAGCGAAACGCTTGAGCCCAACAGCTATGACGATATCACCCAATACAACAACTACTACGAGTTCGGCACCGGCAAGGGCGATCCGGCCCGCAATGCCCACACGCTGACAACCGCGCCGTGGTCCGTCAAGATCGACGGGCTGGTGGACAATCCGGGCGACTATGCCTTTGAGGACATTCTCAAGGCGATGACCATCGAGGAACGCATCTACCGGTTTCGTTGTGTTGAGGCGTGGTCGATGGTGATTCCGTGGAACGGGTTTGAACTGGCCGATCTGTTGGCGATGGCGGGGGTTCAATCGGGCGCAAAATACGTCGCCTTCGAAACGGCGCTGCGCCCCGACGAAATGCCCGGCGTGCGTTTTCCCGTGCTTGATTGGCCATATGTGGAGGGTCTGCGTCTTGACGAGGCCATGCACCCGCTGACGATCATGGCGACAGGGATTTACGGCAAAGACATCCCAAATCAGAACGGTGCGCCCCTGCGCCTCGTGGTGCCGTGGAAATATGGGTTCAAATCAATCAAATCCGTTGTCCGCATCACCCTGACAGACAAACAGCCGCCAACCAGCTGGAACAAAGCGAATGCGCGTGAATACGGGTTTTACAGCAATGTGAACCCGGAGGTGGATCATCCACGCTGGTCACAGGCCAGCGAACGGCCCATCGGCGGTGGATTGTTTGCCAAGCGCAAACCGACATTGATGTTGAACGGGTATGAAGAAGACGTGGCTGCGCTTTACGCCGGGATGGACATGCAAAAGAACTTTTAAGCGCTCTGGGCGATGTCCAGATCGAAATCCAATTCAGTGCGCAGTTCTGTTTGGGTGGGCATCATGCGGTTCGCCCGAACGATCCGCTCCATATCGGCCAGGAACCGGCCCCGCTGTGCGATGTATTTGGGAACATAGAGCGGCTTTTGATCGATAAATGCCAAAACAAGGACCGGACGTTTTTCATGATCTCGGACGCTGATCAAACTTGTGAGGTCTCGCGATTGCGGCACAAAATCATTGCCGCAGCTTTCGATTTTCTGGCTGTCATAGGTGACGCGCTGCACAAACAGCACCATAAACCAATTGTAAGCCAACAAAGCGCCGACAAGGACGAAGGCTGCGTTTTTGAGCAGCTGATTGCTGACAGCAAAGAAATTCCAGAACGGCGCGGTGTCCACTGTGAACAAAAGAACCAGCGCGACAAAAGGCACGATGACACGGACACCCCATGCAGGGCGTAGCTCTGTCCATCCGCTGGGGTGAAGTTCCGCATCGTCGTCTTCTGGCAATGCGGCCGATGGATCCGCTGTTTCACCGGGGGCAAAAACCGGTGGTCCCGCTTTGTCTTGACGCCATTTGGCCAGGGTGCCCGTCATGGCCAACCCGGCGATCACACCTACAACAGTATATATCATTGCCTGATCATGCGTCATTACTTGGGGTCCGTCGTTACACGCTGCATTCTGGCAGCACCCTTTCATCGGCATTTATTGTGGTGAAAATGGGGCGCAGGTTCGGCGAAAGAGAGAATGACAGTGAATAAGGCCCAACAAATTATAAACGCTGCCGCCCGCAAGATCCCTAGTTGGGTTCTCTATATACTATGTCTGCTCTGGCTGCCTTGGCTTGTCTATCTGGCGCAAACTGGCGGGTTGGGCCGCGAACCCATAAAGGGGCTGGAACATGCGCTGGGTGAATTTGCGCTCAAACTCTTGGTTATTGGCTTGGCCATCACGCCGCTGCGCCGGCATCTGGGCATCAACTTGATCAAGTTCCGGCGGGCTTTCGGGCTGTTGGCCTTTATCTATGTCACCCTGCATCTCGCGGTTTGGGTGGTTTTGGATATGAGCCTGCTGTGGGGGCAGATGTGGGCCGATGTCTGGAAGCGCCCCTATATTACGATCGGCATGGCCGGGTTCCTGTGTCTGCTTCCCCTGGCGATGACCTCGAACAACTGGTCTGTCCGCAAGATGGGTCCAAACTGGCGCAAGCTGCACAAACTGACCTATCTGGCAGTATTGTTAGGTGCCGTTCACTTTATCTGGCTGGTCAAAGGCATCCAGCTGGAGCCGCTCATCTACATGGCTGTGATCCTTTTGCTGCTGGCCCTGCGGATCAAGTCCCGCACAACCGCCAAGGTGCGCTAAGACGCGACTCGCCGCCCAGGTCCGGTGGATCAGCCGTCTGCGATTCCTTGGAGACTGAGCCGATTCACCGGTGAATCGCCAAATCAGACCGATTCATTGAGGTTTTCCGGGCGACTCTCCGGACCAATCGCCCCGCGCGGCGGCGCCCCGATACGAGATGTTGTGCCCGTCCGGCCCAGTTGCCCTATGGTAAGAGCAATAATGCTGCTCAACAGGCCGAATTTCAGACATAAAATGCAAGCAAACCCCTGTTTTCATACAAAAAACAGGGTGCGTTACAAAAAATGCATATTTCCGGAAAAAAGGGGTTGCGGGCATCCGCCACTAACTCTAGAACCCCCCTTACCGGACGAGCGGTGACGCTCAAACGGGGCGCTGGACGGGCCAGACGGAAGCGGGGACGCGGAAGTGGGGTTCGGAGGCGGAGAGAAAATTTGAGGTAATTTCGGCGGGGCGCGCCAAAAAGTTAGGGCGCATCTCGGTGACTTTTGTCTCTACGCTGTTTGAAAATTTGATATCTGAAGAGATATGTGGGCGGTTTGGTTCATTCGATGGATCAACCTCTTCATATCGCGCTCTTAGACTTCGGTCGATGATGGAGTGTCAGCTTCACTGTTTGAGTGGCTTTCGGTTACTTTGGTAACTTTAAGTACATCAAACAGAAAAGACGCCATAGGATTTCAGTAAGGTCTTATGGTCGATGTGCAGAGGTTCGACGTCAAGGATAAGCAAGCAATTGCTTTTCAACTTGAGAGTTTGATCCTGGCTCAGAACGAACGCTGGCGGCAGGCCTAACACATGCAAGTCGAGCGCACCCTTCGGGGTGAGCGGCGGACGGGTTAG
>NZ_CP081113.1:2852500-3545000 GCF_025141875.1 Sulfitobacter sp. M368 | reverse complement strand
TCTAAGTACCCGGAGGAAAGGAAATCAATATGATACTCCCCTAGTAGCGGCGAGCGAACGGGGACCAGCCGAGCCATGATTGTGGTTAGAATGCGTTGGAATGCGCAACCAAAGTGGGTGATAGTCCCGTATAAGAAGCATGATTGGACGTATTAAGTAGGGCGGAACACGTGAAATTCTGTCTGAAGATCGGAGGACCACCTTCGAAGGCTAAGTACTCCTTACTGACCGATAGTGAACCAGTACCGTGAGGGAAAGGTGAAAAGCACCCCGACGAGGGGAGTGAAACAGTACCTGAAACCGAACGCCTACAATCAGTTGGAGGGACCTTGCGTCCTGACAGCGTACCTTTTGTATAATGGGTCATCGACTTGGTCTCACGAGCAAGCTTAAGCCGTTAGGTGTAGGCGTAGCGAAAGCGAGTCTTAATAGGGCGTCGAGTTCGTGGGATCAGACCCGAAACCGAGTGATCTAGGCATGGCCAGGTTGAAGGTAAGGTAACACTTACTGGAGGACCGAACCCACATCTGTTGAAAAAGATCGGGATGAGCTGTGCCTAGGGGTGAAAGGCCAATCAAACTCGGAGATAGCTGGTTCTCTGCGAAATCTATTTAGGTAGAGCGTCGACCGAATACCATCGGGGGTAGAGCACTGGATGGGTAATGGGGCCCCACAGGCTTACTGATCCTAACCAAACTCCGAATACCGATGAGTACTAGTCGGCAGACACACGGCGAATGCTAACGTCCGTCGTGAAGAGGGAAACAACCCTGACCTCCAGCTAAGGCCCCTAATTCATGGCTAAGTGGGAAAGCAGGTGAGACGACCAAAACAACCAGGAGGTTGGCTTAGAAGCAGCCATCCTTTAAAGATAGCGTAACAGCTCACTGGTCTAAATAAGTTGTCTTGCGGCGAAGATGTAACGGGGCTCAAGCCATGAGCCGAAGCTGAGGATGCATTTATTGCATGGTAGCAGAGCGTAGTGTGACATAAGACTTTGTCTCCTTACTTCCTTCGGGAATATTGGAGACGTAGTCTTTTCTGTGAAGCTGGCGCGTGAGCGATCCGGTGGAGAGATCACTAGTGAGAATGATGACATGAGTAGCGACAAAGAGTGTGAGAGACACTCTCGCCGAAAGTCCAAGGGTTCCTGCTTAAAGCTAATCTGAGCAGGGTAAGCCGACCCCTAAGGCGAGGCCGAAAGGCGTAGTCGATGGGAACCAGGTTAATATTCCTGGGCCAGATGGAAGTGACGGATCTC
The DNA here is from genome assembly GCF_025141875.1 of Sulfitobacter sp. M368. Taxonomy (NCBI): domain Bacteria; kingdom Pseudomonadati; phylum Pseudomonadota; class Alphaproteobacteria; order Rhodobacterales; family Roseobacteraceae; genus Sulfitobacter; species Sulfitobacter sp. M368. The sequence goes on along the minus strand of NZ_CP081113.1, from coordinate 3,543,739 downwards.
GAGGGTAGTTCATCCTTATCGGATTGAATGGGCTGCTTAGAGGTCCCTGGAAATAGCTCCATCATGAGATCGTACCCTAAACCGACACAGGTGGACAGGTAGAGAATACCAAGGCGCTTGAGAGAACTATGTTGAAGGAACTCGGCAAAATACCTCCGTAAGTTCGCGAGAAGGAGGCCCGGTTCCTAGGCAACTAGGGGCTGGGGGCACAAACCAGGGGGTGGCGACTGTTTATTAAAAACACAGGGCTCTGCGAAGTCGCAAGACGACGTATAGGGTCTGACGCCTGCCCGGTGCCTGAAGGTTAAAAGGAGGGGTGAGAGCTCTGAATTGAAGCCCAGGTAAACGGCGGCCGTAACTATAACGGTCCTAAGGTAGCGAAATTCCTTGTCGGGTAAGTTCCGACCTGCACGAATGGCGTAACGACTTCCCCGCTGTCTCCAACATAGACTCAGCGAAATTGAATTACCGGTCAAGATGCCGGTTACCCGCGGTTAGACGGAAAGACCCCGTGCACCTTTACTACAGCTTCACATTGGCATTAGGCCGAACATGTGCAGGATAGGTGGTGGGCTTTGAAACGTGAACGCCAGTTTGCGTGGAGCCTCCCTTGAGATACCACCCTTGTTCTGCTTGATGTCTAACCGCGGTCCGTTATCCGGATCCGGGACCCTGTGTGGCGGGTAGTTTGACTGGGGCGGTCGCCTCCTAAATCGTAACGGAGGCGCGCGAAGGTTGGCTCAGAGCGGTCGGAAATCGCTCGTTGAGTGCAATGGCAGAAGCCAGCCTGACTGCGAGACTGACAAGTCGAGCAGAGTCGAAAGACGGCCATAGTGATCCGGTGGTCCCAAGTGGGAGGGCCATCGCTCAACGGATAAAAGGTACGCCGGGGATAACAGGCTGATACTGCCCAAGAGTCCATATCGACGGCAGTGTTTGGCACCTCGATGTCGGCTCATCTCATCCTGGGGCTGGAGCAGGTCCCAAGGGTACGGCTGTTCGCCGTTTAAAGAGGTACGTGAGCTGGGTTTAGAACGTCGTGAGACAGTTCGGTCCCTATCTTCCGTGGGTGTAGGATACTTGAGAGGAGTTGCCCCTAGTACGAGAGGACCGGGGTGAACGATCCACTGGTGGACCAGTTGTTATGCCAATAGCAGTGCTGGGTAGCTATGATCGGACAGGATAACCGCTGAAGGCATCTAAGCGGGAAGCCCCCCTCAAAACAAGGTATCCCTGAGAGCCGAGGTAGACCACCTCGTCGATAGGCCAGAGATGTAAGCGTAGTAATACGTTCAGTTGACTGGTACTAATGGCTCGATAGGCTTGATTTGATCCAGTAAAAGCAAGACTTTACTCGATAAATCAAAAGCATACACAACACAGTGTACTGACTTGGAAAACTCTAAAAACTTTATTTGGTTTGGTGATCATAGCGCGAGCAAAACACCCAGCCCCATCCCGAACCTGGCCGTTAAGTGCCGTAGCGCCGATGGTACTGCGTCTTAAGACGTGGGAGAGTAGGTCATCGCCAAACCTAATAAGGTTTTTAGAGCAGTATCTCTCAACGATGACAAACAAGACACAATGCCTGATACAAAAAAGGTAACAGGACAAACAGGCCTCAAGCACAACACCGTGCAAAAGGCCAAAAAACGGCCTCAAAAAGCACTCCGTGCACAAGGCCAAAAAAAGTGTCGCGGGATGGAGCAGCCCGGTAGCTCGTCAGGCTCATAACCTGAAGGTCGTAGGTTCAAATCCTACTCCCGCAACCAATATTTACCAGACCTTAATAAATGACCAAGCACGCCAGTCCGGGGCGGTTTGATGCGTTTAAATTGCAAAGGCTCGATTTTGACCTTCGCTTGGATAATCGTCTGGAACCGGTTCTCCGATTGCCCTATCGCTAACCGAATGAAGCGCGTCATTGCCCAATTGTCAGATCTTGTCGTTGTCGCAACGTTGATTGTAGCGTTGACTGCGGTTGGTTTTGCGCACCGCGTGTCGGCACAGAGCCTGAATGCAGATCTGGAGGCTTTCTTGCTGTCCGGTGGCAAATTGAGCGGTCTTTGCGGCGACATTCAAGACCCCAGAAACGCCCGTGCTGATGAGTGTTCCGCTTGTAGACTGATGGGCACGACGACAGTTCCGGACAACTTTACACATTCTATCAAAGCTGGACTTCCACAGACACTCAGACTGATGCGTTTGGCGCAATTGCGCCATCATGCAGCGCCGCATGATCCCAGCCAGCAGACCCGCGCGCCCCCTCAAGCCTGATCTTGTTTTCGTAAACCAACAGATCAATTGCCCGCGTTATGCGGGCCCAAAGGCTTGGACCTATTATGACGACCCTAACAACAAATGCGCGGCAGGATGCGAGCGCAAACAAATTCTATTTCGCCGCATGGCGCTTGCACTTCTATGCGGGTCTTTTTGTGATCCCGTTTCTTGCAGTGCTCGCGGTGACCGGTATGGCGATGCTGTGGATTGCCTGGATTGACGGCCGCGATGGCGAACGCACTGCGGTCACCCCGCAAGAGATCATAGCCCCCCTGTCCGAACAGGCCGCCGCTGCCGTCACTGCAATTCCCGAAGGAACGCTCAAACAATATGTCGCCCCGCGCACGGCCGACGTGGCCGCACTGTTCCGGGTGGACCATGACGGAGAGGCGACAATGGTTGCAGTTGACCCCTATACCGCCAAAGTCATCGAGACCTTTCCACGACGCAGCGGTTGGTACGATTTTGTAGATGGTATTCACAGCGATCTGATGTTGGGCGTGACCGGCGACCGGATGTTGGAGACCGCGGCATCGCTGGCCTTGGTGCTGGTGGCCACGGGCCTTTACATGTGGTGGCCGCGCGATGCGGGATGGCGCAAGGCCTTGGTGCCCAGCTTGTCACGCGGGCGGAGCCTTTGGAAATCTTGGCATGGTGTTATCGGGATCTGGCTCTCGTTGTTCTTGGTGTTCTTCCTGATCTCCGGTCTGGCTTGGGCTGGAATTTGGGGCGGCAAATTTGTGCAAGCCTGGAGCCAGTTCCCGGCGGAGAAATGGGATGCTGTGCCGTTGTCCGATGACACTCATGCCAATATGAACCACGCCCGCCGGGAAGTGCCTTGGGCGCTTGAGTTGACGCCGATGCCTGCCTCCGGCAGCACAGCAGGTATTGATGGGATCACCGCACCAGCCGTGACGCTGAACAGTGTCGATGCTTTCGCGCGTAAGATCGGCTTTAACGCCCGGTACCAGATGAACCTGCCCAACGGGGATACAGGTGTCTGGACCCTGAGCCGCGATTCAATGAGTACGGACAGCACCGATCCGATGTCTGACCGGACGGTTCACATCGACCAATATACCGGCAAGATCCTCGCTGATGTGCGTTTTGCCGATTATTCGCTGGCGGGCAAGGCGATGGCCGTGGGGATCGCGCTGCACATGGGCACGCTTGGTCTGTGGTCAGTATTGGCGAATACAGCGGTTTGCCTTGCTGTATTGTTCCTTTGTGTCAGCTCGCTTGTGCTGTGGTGGAAACGACGTCCCGTAGGTGCTAGCCGTCTGGCCGCGCCGCCGCTGCCCAAGGAAATGCCATTGTGGCAGGGTGCTGCGCTGGTTGGCATTGGCGTCTCCATGGCCTTTCCGATGGCGGGCATCGCATTTCTGAGCGTTCTGGCCGTCGACAGCCTGATCCTGTCCCGCCTGCCCGGTTTGCGCAGGGCGCTGACCTAACTCGAAAACGGGGCAGCCCGGCCAAGGCTCGGGCCGCCCCAACAAGGCGTGATCGGTGGCGCATGCTTGCCGCGTTACCGTGGGTTTTGCCCATGTGGTCTTGACTTCCGGCCCCTCAAACGGTGTAGGTGCGGCAAAGATTTTCCGCCCACTGAAAGGGACCGTCATGCATGCCTATCGCAGCCATACCTGTGCTGATCTGAACATTGAAAACAAAGGCGACGCCGTGCGCCTTTCCGGTTGGGTCCACCGTGTCCGCGACCATGGTGGCGTTCTGTTCATTGATCTGCGTGACCACTATGGCATGACGCAGGTTCTGTGCGATCCGGACAGCCCGGCCTTTGCCGAGTTGGAGAAGGTCCGTTCTGAATGGTGCATCCGCGTGGATGGTGTGGTGAAGGCGCGGGACGAAAGCCTGATCAACCCCAAATTGTCCACCGGCGAAATCGAAGTGTACATTCGCGAGGTCGAAGTGCTGGGCGCGGCGGATGAGCTGCCCTTAATGGTGTTTGGCGATCAGGAATATCCCGAAGAAACCCGCCTGCGTTATCGCTATCTCGACTTGCGTCGTGAGAAGATGCAGCAAAATATGATCCTGCGCTCTGATGTGGTCAGTTCGATCCGTCGCCGCATGTGGGACCAGAAGTTCAAAGAATTCCAGACCCCGATTATCACTGCATCAAGCCCCGAAGGCGCCCGCGATTTCCTCGTGCCGTCGCGTCTGCATCCGGGCAAGTTCTACGCTCTGCCACAAGCCCCGCAGCAGTTCAAACAGCTGTTGATGGTGTCCGGCTTTGACAAGTATTTCCAGATCGCGCCGTGCTTCCGCGACGAAGATCCACGTGCCGATCGTTCGCCCACCGATTTTTACCAGTTGGACCTCGAAATGTCTTTTGTGACCCAGCAGGATGTATTCGACACCATCCAGCCGGTGATCGCAGGGGTGTTTGAAGAATTCGGCGGTGGCCGCAAAGTCGATGAGACATGGGAACAGATCTCCTATAAAGACGCCGCGCTTTGGTATGGTTCTGACAAGCCCGACCTGCGCAACCCGATCAAGATGCAGGTCGTGAGCGAGCATTTCGCGGGCTCCGGTTTCGCGATCTTTGCCAAGCTGCTTGAGCAAGACGGCACCGAGATCCGCGCTATTCCGGCGCCCACCGGCGGCAGCCGCAAGTTCTGTGACCGGATGAACGCCTTTGCCCAGAAAGAGGGTCTGCCCGGCATGGGCTATATCTTCTGGCGCGAAAAAACCGCCGATGCTGTGGCGCAGGAACTGGGCATCACCGTGAAAGAGGCGCAGGCCAAGCTGAAATCCGGCGAAGTCGAAGGCGGCATGGAAGCGGCCGGCCCATTGGCCAAGAACATTGGCCCCGAACGCACCGAGGCGATCCGGCAGCAGCTGGGCCTTGATGTGGGCGACGCGGCGTTCTTCCTGGGCGGCAAGCCAAAAGCCTTTGAAGGTGTTGCGGGCCGCGCCCGGAACGTCATCGGCGAAGAGCTGGGTCTGACCGACAAAAACCGCTTTGCCTTTGCGTGGATTGTCGATTTCCCGATCTACGAAAAAGACGAAGAGACCGGCAAGATCGATTTTGAACACAACCCTTTCTCCATGCCGCAAGGCGGGATGGAAGCGTTGCAGGGCGATCCGCTTGAAGTGCTGGGCTATCAGTACGATCTGGCCTGTAACGGTTATGAACTGGTGTCCGGTGCGATCCGGAACCATCGCCCGGAGATTATGTTCAAGGCCTTTGAAATCGCCGGTTATGGCGAAGAAGAAGTGCGCAAGCGGTTTGGCGGGATGGTCAATGCGTTCCAGTACGGCGCTCCGCCCCACGGCGGCTGCGCGGCCGGCATTGACCGGATTGTGATGCTGCTGGCGGATGAGCAGAACATCCGCGAGGTGATACTTTTCCCGATGAACCAACGCGCCGAAGACCTGATGATGAATGCGCCATCCGATCCGACATCGGATCAGTTGATGGATCTGGGTCTGCGGGTCATTCCGCAGGAATAATTACAATAAGGGCCGCTGCGATGCGGCCCTTTCCTTTTGGCGGTGGTTGATCAGTCTTCCAGACTGTCCTCGCGTTTTTTCTCAATCAGCCCGCGTTCCTCTTTCTTGCGCTCCTCAAAACGCTGGCCGAACGCTTCATTGTGTTCCTCGCCGATGGTCTCGCGGGCGCGGGTGAAAACCTCGTTCTCTTCTTCGTCGATGTGATGCTCATAGTCATGCTTGAGCGTTTTGAACTTGGTGAGCCAACCGGGGGACGACATGTCCATCTCGTTTAGCTCTTCCATCAGATCGTCCAGCTGCTGATGCTCGTGTACCGAATGGCGGGCCGAATCCTGCCCCCAGGTTTCCGAGATAAGTTTGGAATAAAATGTCTCTTCCTCTGCGGCGGCATGTGATTTCACATCACGGTAAAAACTGTCCCATGCTTCACGGCGTTCCGCAGTATCGCCGCTGGTCTGTTCCAAAGCATTCAGCAGGTCGCGGTGCGCGTCATGGTCGGATTTGATGGCGTCATAAATCGATGGCATTTTGATCCCTTTCTGTGTCTGCCATAACAACGCCTGTCTCGCACCCCGGTTCCCGTCACCGGCCAGCCAAAACAATTAGAGAAAAATAAATCCTCAATCCGCTATACTTGAATGGCTGTAGTTAAAGGATTGGATCCCGTGCCCTTCACTCCCGAATTGGCGGAACGGCGGTTTGGCTATGGGCTGTCCCCTCAAATCGCGGCGCCGCCCTCTGTGGCGGATATGCTCACCGGCCTGCGCGGGCCGGATGTTATGGCACAGACCTATCCGATCCCCGGTTTCAGGTACATTCAGGACCAAATTGTCCTTGTCAGCCGGTTTTCTAGATTCGCCCGCAAGAACCCCCAAACCGAGGCGGGAGCGGCGGCCGGGGAAAAAGCCAAGACTGCGCGTCGCGCTCTGTTTCATGACCGCCAGCGTTGGGTGGTTTCGACCCTGCAAAGGCGCATCGACACACCACATGCCTTTCGGGAACGGCTGATTGCCTTTTGGGCCGATCATTTCACCGCCCGGGGCAAAAGCGGGTTGCTGCGGGCAGCACCGCCCGCCTATGCCGAGGAGGCCGTCCGCCCCCATATAGGCGGCAGATTTGCCGATCTATTGTTCGCCTGCGTCACCCATCCGCTGATGCTGCATTATCTGGATCAAAACACCTCCGCCGGTCCAAACAGCCGGGCGGCACGGCGGCCGGACAGACGGCGCGGGTTGAATGAAAACCTCGCGCGGGAGGTGCTGGAGCTGCACACATTGGGGGTGGCCGGACCCTATAATCAGTCCGATGTGCGTGAATTGGCCAAACTGCTGACCGGGCTGGCGGGCACACGCGACCACAGCTTCAAGTTCCGCCGCAACATGGCAGAACCGGGGGCGGAGACTGTTCTGGGCCGCACCTATGGCGGTGCTCCGGGGCTCGCACCAATCCGTGCCGTGCTGTTTGATCTGGCGCTACATCCGGCCACTGCCGCGCATATCGCGCGCAAATTGGCGGTACATTTTGTCTCTGATCAACCCGCGCCGGATCTGATCCGCGATCTTGAAGAAACCTACCTCAGCGGAGGCGGTGATCTCATGCAATGCTACGAAACTTTGCTGCACCATCCTGCGTCGTGGACCAACGACGCGCCAAACATTCGGCCACCGGATGAGTTTGTCAGCGCCGCGTTACGCGCCTTGGCGGTGGCACCCGAGATGATGCAGTCTCTAAGACCAGCCCAGATCAAGCGGCTTATGACCACGCCAATGCGGTTGATGGGGCAGCCGTGGCAACAGCCGGCAGGTCCGGACGGCTGGCCGGAGGATGATAGCGCATGGATCACCCCACAGGGTATGGCGGCGCGGTTGGAGTGGGCGGTGAACACTCCGGCGCGGCTGCGGCCCGATCTACCCGATCCCCGCGAGTTCGTGCAGGATGTTTTGGGACCGATCCCGCCCGCGGATGTGGTGTTTGCCGCGCGCGCCGCGGAAACCCGCGCAGATGCAATTGGTCTGGTACTCTGCGCCCCGGCATTTCAGAGGCGGTGATCTGATGAACCATGCACCCCTTTCCCGCAGACAAATGTTGGCCCGCAGCGGTTGGATCGGCTGTTCACTGGCGGCCAGTCCGCTTTGGACCCCGCTTAGTCTGGCCAATGCCCCGTGGCAGGGGCGCTTGGTGGTGATCATCCTGCGCGGCGGTATGGACGGGCTGGATGTAGTGCGGCCCACCGGCGATCCGGCCTTTGCCGCGCTACGCCCGACTTTGGCCAAGGGCGATGCCCCGCTGGACCTGGACGGGTACTTTGCGCTGCACCCCGCGTTGAAGGATCTCATGCCGCTTTGGCACCGCGAAGAATTGGGGTTTGTACACGCGGTTTCCACCCCATACCGAGACAAGCGCAGCCACTTTGATGGACAGGATTTGCTTGAGGCCGGCACTCAGGATCTGGGCGGGGCAGGGCGTGACGGCTGGCTGAACCGATTGATGCAGCATCTGCCGCAGATCGAGGCCGAGACAGCATATGGCATCGGGCAAGGCACCTTGAACCTGTTGGCCGGGACAGCGCCGGTGGCCAATTGGACGCCCGAAGCGGCGCTGGACCTGAGCCCACAGGTGCTGCGTCTGGCCGAACAGATCATGCAAAGCGACCCGCAAATGCATGCGGCCCTGATAGAGGCTCAAATGCTCTCGGATGGTCGGCCCGGGGCAGTATCAACCAAAAAGGGGCCAGCACATATCCAGGTCGCCCGATTTGCGGCGGACCGGCTGCGCGGCCCGGCTCGCATCGCCGCGTTTTCACTCAATGGCTGGGACACCCACCGTGCCCAAGCCCGTATGCTGCCGCGCAGCTTAGGACAATTGTCGGATGTTATCACCACTTTGAAACAAGACCTTGGCGCGGCGGTCTGGTCTCAAACCGCAGTGGTCGCGCTGACGGAATTTGGCCGGACCGCCCGCGAAAACGGCACTGGCGGCACGGATCATGGAACAGCAGGTCTGATGATGATGGCGGGCGGGGCCATTCGCGGCGGACGGGTGTTCGGGCGCTGGCCGGGGCTGGGGGAGCAGGCCCTGTATCAAGAGCGCGATCTGATGCCGACGGATGACGTGCGGGCGCCCGTGGCCTGGATCATGCGCGGCATGACTGGCCTGCCGATATCAACCTTACAAGATAAGGTGTTCCCCGGCCTCGAAATGGGGGCAGATCCGAAGGTGGTGCGGTAAGGCTGGCCGTCAAAACAGATTTGAGCGGCCGACATAGCTGCCCAATTGGCCAACCAGCCCATGCTCGCCCTCGCGCACCGAGGCGATAATCACCACCGCCAAACCCAGCACACCGGCTGTGAACACGATCCAGTCAAAACTGACCAGATTTTCCAGTTCACGGCGATCTTGCTTGTCGGTTCTGTCTGTCATGGGATCCTCATTGAAGAGCAGCGGCACAAAGACAGCATCACATCGCAATATGGCCAGATTATGCACCGCTTATGCTGCTTTTGCGACGATTGGTTCCATCTGCCACCGCGTTATGGGCTTGGCCTTGGACGGGACTGCGCCTAACCTGCCGGCATGAGTGACCCAATACATACCGACACAATTCTTGGCACACCGGTTCCGAACTGGACAGTGCCGCCGCGCCCGGATGGCGCGGTTCTGAAAGGCCGATATGCCGAATTGGCCCCGCTGTCGGCAGAGGCTCATGCGGCCCTGCTCTTTCGCGCCTATCAAGGTCAGGATCACGTTTGGGATTACATGCCTTACGGTCCGTTTTCCTCGGCGTCACAATACCACCGCTGGGTGCGGGATCATGCAGGTCAGCCCGATCCGTTTTTCTACGCGATCCGCAACCTTGAAAGCGGTGCATGGGAAGGGGTGGCGAGTTTTCTGCGGGTCGCGCCGGAGATGGGCAGTATCGAAGTCGGGCATATCAACTACAGTCCCGCGTTACAGCGTACGCGCGCTGCAACCGAAACGATGTATCTGATGATGAAATGGGCCTTTGAGGCGGGATACCGGCGCTACGAGTGGAAATGCAATGCGCTTAATCTTGGATCGCGCCGCGCTGCACAACGGCTGGGCTTCAGCTACGAAGGGGTGTTTCGTCAAGCCGCGGTCATCAAGGGCCGCAATCGCGACACCGCGTGGTTTGCTGCAATCGACAGCGAATGGCCCGCCTTGAAAGAAGCCTTTGAGGCATGGTTGTCCCCTGCCAACTTTGACAGCGCCGGACAGCAGTTGGAGCGTCTTGGCGATCTGACGGGTCTTGTGCGCACGGCCTCTGATCCGACCCTTTGACCTGACCCTAGATTGCGACCCGGTCTGCCAGCCGCGATTGGATCAGACCGGCAATTCGTGCGGTGTCTGAGGCCGCCGCATGACCCAATGCCCGCTGGCGGGCCAGCATTTTGGCCGCATCGGCCAAACCATCGTCCCCTGCGGCATGCGCGACACCCTCCAAAAATTGCGCGACATAATCCAGTGTGTGATCGGTTGGGGCGTCCTCAAGAATGTCGGCGACATGGGCGATATCATCGCGGTAGGCAATCCTGTCCGGTTCAACTGTGGTCGGATCAATGCGCCGTGGCCCTTTTGGGCGCTGCTCGGGCGGCAAGAGAGACAGGACTTTTTCCTGAAACGGGGCCAGCGCCACAATGGGTTTCGACATGAACCCATGCGCACCCTTGGACAGTGCCGCCTTTTCCAGATCGGAATCGCCCGACATTGCCAAGATTCCGACAATCGCAGGTTGGCCATGGGAAAGTTCTTCAATCAGGTCCAATCCACTGCCATCGGGCAGGCCCAGATCAATGATAATGACGGACGGACGGTACACCCGCAGATGCCGCCGGGCAGAGCGTAGGCAATCCGCCCGTCTGATCCGCGCCCCGGACCGCAAACACAACAGGCGCAATGCCTCACAGGCAAAGCGGCTGTCCTCCACCACAAGGACAGTCAGCCCCAGCAGTGGCCGCGCCGCCGTGGGCGCGGGGATCGTCGCGGTAAACGGGTCCGTGGTATCCATTCTGGCCTCCAACATGATTTGATAGGACTATGGTTACGCACCGTTGGCTAACGGCAGGTTAACGTGACGCATTGCTCTTGCTCCCGCCAAAGACGATAAGACCGCAACTCAAATGACGAAGGATCAAAAGATGATTGGACGCCTGAACCACGTTGCCATAGCCGTTCCGGATCTGGAGGCTGCGGCCGATCAATATCGCAACGCTTTGGGGGCCAATGTCGGCGCCCCGCAAGATGAGCCGGATCACGGCGTAACCGTGATTTTTATCGAGCTGCCAAACACCAAGATTGAATTACTGTATCCTTTGGGTGAAAACAGCCCGATCCAGGGCTTTCTGGACAAGAACCCATCAGGTGGCATTCACCACATCTGTTATGAAGTCGATGATATCATCGCCGCCCGCGATCACTTGAAATCCACCGGCGCACGTGTCCTTGGCACGGGAGAGCCAAAAATCGGCGCCCATGGCAAACCGGTGATCTTCTTGCATCCCAAGGATTTCAACGGCGCTCTTGTCGAGCTGGAGCAGGTTTAGGCCATGGGTATTACATCCGGCCTTGTCCTCTTTGCGGTGATCTGGGCGATGACCTTTCTTATCGCCCTGCCGATCCGCGTGCAGACCCAAGGTGATCTGAACGACGTTGTGCCGGGCACCCATGCGGGTGCACCGGAGCATCATCATCTGCGCAAAAAGGCGTTTTGGACCACGCTGGTCGCCGCAGTGATCTGGGCGATTGTGGCCACCATCATTCTGTCCGAATGGATCAGTGTCGCCGACGTCGAAAGCTGGTTCAGGGCTGGCGCATGGAGAGACGGTGATACAGATGGGTAAAGGTCGCCGCTCCTAGGATCGGGATCACCAGATTGAGCAGGGGCACCGACAGCGGAATCGCCATCAAAATACCGGCGAGCCAGATCGTGCCCATATGTTTGCGCCGCAGCTTCTTGGCCTCGATGCGGCCAACACGGCGGATCGCGGCCATGGTGTAATATTCCCGGCCCAGCAAAAACCCGTTCAATGTCCAGAACACCAGCGGTGCAAAGACGTTGAACAGGAAATAGAACAACAACGCCAAGATATTGGCGCCGACCAGCACACCCAGAAAATTCACGGTATCACGCAGGGCATCGCCAAACGGCACAGGGGTGGTGGGCGGCAAGCCGGGATAATGCTCGGCCTCCACCGCATTGGCGACATCATCCAGAAACATCGAGGTGATGGCCGAGGCGACAGGGATCATCAGAAACATCGACAGGAAGAACAGCAGGAACGCCGACCCCCAAGAGAGGAAATCACCGACCCATGTCACCTCGCCAATAATCGGCAACCACACCTGTTCTGGCGTCAACCAATCGACCAACCAAGAAAATCCCGCTGTGGCCGCGATCAACAATGCCAGCGCAAGTGCGATGCCGATGAAAAACACACGGCGGAATCGCCGGTCCGTCAACTGGCCAATCGCCATGAAAAAGGAGTTGAAAATCAGCGGGAGAGCCATGTCGTTATGCTTTCGATATTGGGGCGGGGCCGCTCGGGCGGCGCTGATGTTTCTGTGCCGATGTGAATAATCCCCGCAATACGCTCATGATCGGCCAGCGCCAAGCCGTCCTGCATAAACCCGCGATCATGAGAGGGCCAGCCAGACAGCCAATTCGCCCCCCAACCAGCGGCCAGCGCGACATTCAACAACGCCAGACAAACGGCGCCCGCCGCATAGGTTTGCTCCAATGCCGGAATTTTCTCGGATGGTTTTTGAACTTCGACGACGACAACCGCAAGACCACCTTGATCAAACTGACTGCGCCCTTTGACGATCTGTTCCTCAGGCAAGGCCAAAGCCGCACCGCGTGTCTGAACCACCTCGGCCAATCGCGCCATCGCGGGTGTTTCCAACACGATAAACCGCCACGGCTCCAGCTTGCCATGATCCGGGCTGCGCGCCGCCGCCGTCAGCAGTGGGATCAACGCAGCCCGATCCGGCACAGGTCCAGCCAATGTTTTGGCCGGGCGCGAGCGGCGGGTTTGCAAAAAACGAAGGGCGTCGGGGTTCGGATCAGGCATGGGGCCTCACGTTTCAATTCCAATGGTCAGCCTGCCCTGCATAGGCCATCGCAAGCCCCGCTCACAAGCTCTTGACGAGACAGATGTGCCATTGCCAGCTAGCTAAATCGCTAGGCCGCCTCGTCCAGCAGTGCCTGCACGTCCAGCGGATCGTTGACCATCGCCAGGGCACCTTGCGCATCACGCGGCCAATCCGCCTCGGCCCGATCCCGATAAAGTTCAACACCGTTGCCGTCAGGATCACGCAGGTAAACCGCCTCGCTTACCCCGTGATCGGCGGCACCGTCCAAGGCAATACCAGCCTCGACCACCCGCCGCAAAACCTGCGCCAGCGCTGGGCGGTCCGGGTAGAGAAACGCTGCATGATAAAGGCCGGTATGCCCCGGCGGCGGCGGTGTTGCCCCTTTACTGTCCCAGGTGTTCAACCCGATATGATGGTGATACCCGCCCGCCCCCAGAAAGGCCGCGCGATCTCCGTACCGCAGGGTCAGATCGAACCCCAAAACATCACGGTAAAAGTTAATCGCCCGGTCAAGGTCTGCGACCCTGAGATGGACGTGCCCGACGCTGGGATGTGTCATAATGTTCTCCTGTTACCTCCCTCTACATGGGGAAGCTCAGGCATTTTGAACAGAGGCACCCGCGCAGAGCGGATGTGAACGCCCGCACAGAACAGTCGTTAGAAAGCCAATGCGGCAACTTGCCACTCTTCATTTGGCCCTTGAACCTCCGGGGGTCCGGGGGCAGCGCCCCCGGCGGCTGGCTTAACCCACCATCCCGATAATCTCGTAGGTCCGCTTGAGGATTGGCGCGGTGATCTCACGCGCCTGTTCGGCACCTTTGGCCAGAATGCGATCGATCTCGGCTGGGTCGGCCATCAACCGCGCCATCTCCGACGAAATCGGGGACATTTTGGCAACGGCCAGTTCGGCCAGCTTGGGTTTGAAAGTGCCAAACTGCTGCCCGCCAACCTCGGCCAGAACCGCATCCACCGATTGCTCGTTCAGGGCGGCATAGATGTTCACCAGATTGCGGGCCTCGGGGCGGCCTTCCAGTCCGGCCGCTTCGGATGGCAAGGCATCCGGATCGGTCTTGGCCTTGCGGATCTTCTTGGCGATGGTGTCGGCATCGTCTGTCATATTGATCCGGCTGGCGTCTGATGGATCAGACTTCGACATCTTCTTGGACCCGTCCCGCAGGGACATCACCCGCGTTGCAGCACCTTCAATCACCGGCTCGGTGATTGGAAAGAAATCAACGCCATAGTCGTGGTTGAATTTGGCGGCGATATCGCGGGTCAGTTCCAAATGCTGTTTCTGATCCTCGCCGACCGGCACATGGGTCGCGTGATAGACAAGGATGTCCGCCGCCATCAGCGCCGGATAGGCAAAAAGTCCAAGCGAAGCGGCTTCGGCATTCTTGCCTGCCTTGTCCTTCCACTGGGTCATCCGGCCCATCCAGCCCATCCGCGCCACGCAGTTGAAAACCCAGGCCAGCTGGGCATGCTCGGGCACCTGGCTTTGGTTGATCAGGATAGATTTCTCCGGGCTGATCCCCGATGCAATGAAACCCGCCGCCAATTCGCGCGTGCTGTGGCGCAGATCCGCCGGATCCTGCCAGACGGTGATCGCATGCATGTCGACCATGCAATAGACGGTCTGGATGTCCTGCGCCTGCATCCGCACAAAGCCCTGGATTGCCCCCAGATAGTTGCCCAGATGCAGATCCCCGGAGGGTTGAATGCCGGAAAACACACGCGGCGTGAAATTGGTATTGGACATGGGGCACCTCTGGGCTGGATTTGGCGGTTGCCACGGCTTACTCATGGGCGCGAACCCCGTCAAGGAGCGCCCCATGCAAGACCCCGACATCCAGCCCCCCGTGAACCCATTGCCCCCTGCGGTGATATTGATGTTTCTGGCCATCGCCGGGGTAGAGGCCGGGCTGACGCTGGGCGAAGCGGGGCTGATCGGCGGCCCCGGCGCGGTGGGCTGGCGGCTTGGCCTGATCCGGGATTATGCGTTTTCGGGCGAGATTTTTGATTGGATGATGGAGAACGCTCAGTGGCCTTTGTCAGAGGTTCGCAGGTTGGTGACCTATCCCTTTGTGCATCTGGGCTTTACCCATGGGCTGTTTGCGATGGTGCTGCTGTTGGCGCTGGGCAAGATGGTGGCCGAAGTGATGGGGCAGATGGCCTTTGTTGCGATCTTTATCCTGTCTGGCGTCGGCGGCGCGGCGATTTATGCACTGCTGCTCAATGATCCTGTTTGGCTGGCCGGTGCCTACCCCAATGCCTACGGTTTGATCGGGGGCTATTCTTTTGTCATGTGGCGGCATCTGGCCGGTCGAGGCACCCAGCAATATCGGGCCTTCTCGCTGATCGCGGTTCTGATGGGCATCCAACTGGTTTGGGGGGTGTTCTTTGAAACCGGCACCATGTGGGTGGCGGAATTGGCCGGGTTCTTTTGCGGCTTCGGCTTGTGTTTCCTGCTGGCTCCCGGCGAATGGGCGCGGATCAGGGCCAAGTTACAGCGCCGCTGACCGCCGCGAAATCAGCCGCGCCGCATTGCGCCTTTGAATTCGGCCAAGCGAAACGCGCCAATCATCTGGCCCACACCAAAGTAGCTGAACGCGCCAATCGCGATAAGCACCACAAGCGCCAGCGCCCGCCACCACGGCAGCCCAAGGAATGGCTGCATCACGGCATTTCCCAGCCACATCGCCACACCCATCACGGCTGAGGCGATCAATATGCGCCAGATCCGCTTGTGAAACCGCGCATCAAACCTCACGGCCTTTCCATAACGCCGTGCCCCGATGGCCAAACAGACAAACATCGCCCAACCGGCAAAGGTGGTGGCCAGCGCCGGTGCAATCCAGCCAACAAACGGGGCCAGCCCCACGGCGAGGGCTGCATTCACCACCATGGCCACCAGCGCAAAATAGAACGGCCGGCGTGTGTCTTCGCGGGCGAAATAAACCGGTTGCAGGATTTTCTGCAGGACAAAGGCGGGCAGGCCCAATCCATAGATCAACACCGCCGTGGCAATGGCTGCGGTGTCATCCACATCGGATGCGCCGCGTTCAAACAGCACCCGGACCAAGCTGCCCGGAACCACCATCAACGCCACCGCTGAGGGGATCGTCAGAGCCAATGCGATCTCCGCCGCGCGGCTGAGGGCATGGTGCGCGCCGTCATCATCACCGGCCCGCAGGCGCCGCGCCAGATCCGGCAAGAGAACAACGCCTACCGCGATGCCAACCACGCCCAGCGGCAGTTGGTATAGGCGATCTGCCGCGAACAGCCAGGATACCGCGCTGTCATATTGGCTGGCCACCAATTGCCCCACCACCAGATTGATTTGCATCACCCCGGAGGCCAGCGCTGCGGGCAGGGCCACTGTGACCATGGCCTTCATGTCCGGGGTCCAGCGTGGGCGGCCGGGGCGCAGGGCAAAGCCCGCCGCCGCTGCAGCACGCCATGTCAAGGCCAGTTGCGCGACACCGGCAACAGGAATGGACCAGATCAGCCAATCGATCACTGCCCCGCCGGACAGGGCGCCGATGGTCATGGCCGCAATCACAAAAATATTAAGCAATACAGGCGCCGCCGCCGCAACCGCAAACCGCCCTGTGGCGTTCAATATGCCCGAGAACAACGCCGCCAGAGACATGCAAAAAATATAGGGAAAAGCGATGCGTCCGTAACTCACTGTCATGTCAAACCGCGCGTCACCGGAGAAGCCTTCGGCAGTCACCCAGACAAGTGCTGGCATAAAGATCATGCCCAGTGCGGTCAGCAGCATCACCACCATCGCCAGCCCGTTAAAGGCATCGCGGGCAAATACCCCTGCACCGTCCTCGCCCTCCAACCGCTTTGCGAACATCGGCACAAAGGCCGCGTTAAACGCACCTTCTGCAAAGAACCGACGGAACATGTTGGGCAGGCGGAAGGCCGCAACAAATGCATCCATCACCGGGCCGGGACCGATCAATGACAAGAGCAGCACTTCGCGGATAAAGCCCATCACGCGGCTGAGCAAGGTCCAGACACCCACGGTGAAAAAGCCGGACATAAGGCGGATGGGTTTCATTGCTGGCACAGTCCTAGCGATCAGGTTGGGCCAGCATTACCGCGCCGCGCCGTGCCGCGCAATGTCATCAAGGATCGGGACGTCAATGACGCCAGAACGGTTCAGGCCACCAACAACCTTGCCGAGCCGCAGGTCAGACTCTGGCGTGCAGAGGGGCCAAACGCACCCGGATCGCTGCGCAGTTCGGGGAACAATGCAAATACTTCTTCGCGGGCTTTTGGGTTCAGGCCTGCCAGGCTGTAATCCCCGGGCTGATAGCTTTCGGACCATGCGCCAGCAGATTTGATGATTTCGTGATGATCAAACAGCAAGTGATAATAAGTGACATTATCGGTTTCCTGTTGAATGATATCGGCTCCGTTAACCAAGAATGACGCCGCCGCGATGACTTCCCTTTGGCCAAACAAAAGCTCGGCACGATAATCATCAATCAACATGCGGTGCTGCGGTGAAACCTGCAGGGCATGGCTGTTGCCAATGCTGCCCTTTGCAAAGATGATCGGGGCAAGTTTGCCGCGCCCTGCAACCGTTTTTGTACCCACCCAGCGGATCGGTTGCGGGCCATTGTCACGGGTCAGGACCAGATCACCCGCTTTCAGCTCTTGAACGCTGCGCGGGCCAAAAGGGGTCTCGATCCGGCTATCACCGGCAAAGCAGATGATCTTCTCAATCTGCGAAAAGTTGACCGTGGTCCCGTCTGTCAGTTGGGCCGTGCCGGTTTTGCCACCATTGGCGTCATCGCCATCGGTGATCACCACGGAGCCCGCAAGCAGATGCCCGCCAAAATCGAGCGTATCGCCCGTGGTTTCGTCGCCTTCACCGCCCAGTACACCAATGGTGCCGCCGTTCAGCTCGCTTCCGTCGATGATAAAGGTGTCGTCGCCGTCGTCGCCATGCGCAGAATCGCCGCTGCCGACATAGAATGTATCGTCGCCCTCGTTGCCAGCCAGGCTGTCGTTGCCGGCCTCACCATAGATGGTGTCATTGCCCGTGCCGCCATGAACCCAATCATTGCCTTCACCGGCATAGATCAGGTCATTGCCGGCACCAGCTTCGATGGAATCGTCAAAGTTTTCCTGGGGTACAGCTTCGAAATGAACGTCGGAAAAGTAAATCGCCTGTTGGGTGTCGCCGTTGTTGTCGTAGGTGATCGTAATGCTTGAAACCGGCCCTGCGATCTCGATCAACGCGGACGAATTGGCGGACCACGGGGCGGAGTTGTTCATCCCACCGGTGATGGTGTTTCCTGACACCGTCATGTTGGCGCCAGGCGTGATGTTGACCGCTACCGGATTACCGCTCTCGTCAAAGGCGGTGATAGTGACCACGTCTTGGAAGTTATTGTAGCCGTTTTCTTCGTCGTTGGTATAAAGCCCGTCAATGTCGCTGATGCGAAATTTGACGTTCTCAACCTCACCTTTGAAGGTCGCACGATCTTCGGTATTGAACGAAAAGGAAACGGTGCTGGGGTCGGTGCTTCCGCTTTGGTGCAGGTAGCCTGCGGATCGTGGATCAAAGGGCTCTCCCGAGGCAACATAGATCTGGTCGTTGCCGCCACTGGTTTCGGAGGAAAACTCTTCATTGGTCTGGATGTCTGAATAGCTGACCTGCACCCGCACTTCGCCGGTGTCCTGGGTTACGCCGCTGCGAAGATCCCTCTCATCGCCATAATCGCTCCAGTTAAATTCTGATTGGACAGGGAACTTCCCCTGATCGACCGTTTCGTTTGCCGGATCCCCGATATAGTTGCTGTCAATGACGTCATCGCCACTGGTGCCTTCGACGACGCCGTCCGCCTCGGCATAATCGGCATAGGCAAATGCGGCATCGCCGTTAACCGCCTCGGGCGTTTCGTCAAAAGTCAGCGTTTCGTAGCTGCGGCCCGCGATCAGGGGGATTTCGGAGAGGGTATAATATCCCGCATAACTGCCGGAATTGACAAAGAAGGTAACCAGCTGAAATTCCTTGCCGGTGACCGTATCCCGCAACGTCCAGGTTTCGGCTGCATAGCTATCAGACGTCTCGACAGGGCCGCCGTTGACGCTGATGGAAATTGGAACGGTGCCACCGTTCTCGTCATCGAAATGCTGTCCATCGGCGCCGGTGCCATTGTCTGTGATGGCTGCACTGCCCGTGGCTGTAGAAGGACCGGAATACGTGGCCGTCCCCCCAATGGTTTGGGAGAAAAGTGAATACGGATCAATGTCGTACAGCTTTACGTTGTGCGTCGGCATAGCCTGCCCTCAAGACATGACGCCCGGTCCGAGACGTCGGAAAAGAGATGGTTTGGTCACCTTGGTCTACGCAGACAATGTCAGTAAATATTGACCTTTTGACGCGGCAAATGTGGTGATATAAAGGCGAAACCGTCTGTATAACGCTAGAAATCAGGGATCGGCACAGGGTCTTGGGCGGTGAAATTTGCACCAAATTGGGCGCGACCAGGCGGTCAATCCTGCGCCCGCTCCACGCCCTCTGTGATCGCTTGCCGCAGACGTTTTTCCAAGGTGCGCTGCTTGCTTTCGGAGTAATATTTCAGGCCGAACATATCCTTGACGTAAAAGGTATCGACCACCTGTTCGCCGTAAGTCGCGATCACCGCATTGGCGATATAGACATTGGAATCCGCCAGAGTTCGCGCCAGATCATAAAGCAAACCGGGCCGGTCGCGGGTATCGACCTCGATGATGGTGTAGATTTCCGACCCTTCGTTATCAAAGGTGATATGGGTCGGCACCTTAAAGGCTTTCTCGCGTTTCTTGACTTTGTCGCGGGATTTGAGCGCCTCACGGGCGACCACCTCGCCGCGCAATGTCTTCTCAATCACTTGCCGCAAACGCGGCAAACGGCTCGCCTCATATGCATTGCCATCCGCGTCCTGTATCCAGAAGGCATCTGTGACATAGCCGTCTTTGGTCGTATAACTCCGGGCGTCCACCACATTGGCCCCCACCAGCGCCAGCGCGCCTGCGAGCCGCGAAAAGATCCCCGGATGGTCGGGCATCACAAAACAGGCGCGTGTGGCGTCGCGGTCCTCGTCTGGGTGCAGATCTATGCGCACGACATCTTCGCCAATGTCCCGCAGCAATTCGGCAAAGGCGACATGTGCGGTGACATGCAAACCCTGCCAATAGGGATCGTAATGCCGCCCGGTTTCCGTCTGCAGCGCCTTGCGCGGCCAGTCCTTGAGCGCTTCACGCAGGGTCTTTTTAGCCTCCGCCCCGCGGTTGGCCCGGTTGAGGTCTTCCAGCCCGGTCTCAAGCGCCCGTTCGGTTTGGTTGTACAGCCCTCTGATCAACACGGCTTTCCAGTTGTTCCAGGTATTTGGCCCAACGCCGCGAATGTCGCAGACCGTCAAAACGCACAGCAGTTCCAACCGCTTGACCGTGCGCACCGCCTTGGCAAAGTCCCGCACCGTGCGCGGATCCGCGATATCGCGTTTTTGCGCCATATCGGACATCAGCAAGTGATACCGCACCAGCCATTCAACGGTGTCCACCTCATCCGGTTTCAACCCCAATCGCGGTGCCACCTTGCGCACAATTTTTGCGCCAAGAATGGAATGATCCTCAGGCCGTCCCTTGCCGATGTCATGCAGCAGCAACGCAATATAAAGCACCTTGCGATTGACACCGCGTTGCAAGATCGACGAGGCGATGGGAAGTTCCTCTTCGAGCTCTCCGCGCTCAATCCGGGCGAGGTTCGCGATGCATTGGATCGTATGCTCATCCACCGTGTAGCTGTGATACATGTTGAACTGCATCATCGCGACAATCGGCTCAAACTCGGGAATAAACGCGGAAAGAACGCCCAATTCATTCATCCGGCGCAGCGCCCGTTCCGGGTTGCCGTGTTTGAGCAGCAGATCGTGGAAAATCCGCCGTGCCTCGGGTTCGTGTCGCATGCTGTCGTCGATCAGATGCAGGTTCGCCTTGATGAGCCGCATCGCATCGGGGTGGATCAACATGCCTGTGCGCAAGGCCTCTTCAAAGATCCGCAGCAGGTTCAGCTTGTCTGACAGAAACTCCGCCTCATCGGTGACCGAGATGCGGTTGTGCACCACCTCATAGCCTTTGCGGATGCGCGGGCGTCTGCGGAATATCCGCTCAAGCAGCGGTTCGGCCTTGAGATGGATCGCCTCCAGCCCTGTCAGGAAAATCCGCGTCAGATCTCCCACGGCCGTCGCATGGCGGAAATAGGCCTGCATGAACACTTCGACCGCTCGGCGACCTGCGGTGTCATTGTATCCCAGCGCCTGTGCGACCTGGACCTGCATATCAAAGGTCAGCTGCTCCGTCGCACGCCCCGTCAAAAGGTGCAAATGCCCGCGCACCGCCCACAAAAATTCCTCGGCTGCGCGGAAGGTTTCAAATTCGTCCGGGCGAAACACGCCCTTGTCCACCAGATCGGCGATATTCTCGACCTCGTAGATAAACTTAGCGATCCAGAACAGGGAATGCAGATCGCGCAGCCCGCCTTTGCCTTCTTTAACGTTCGGCTCCACCACATAACGCTCGCCCTGTTTGAGGTGACGATTGTCGCGCTCTTCCAGTTTGGCTTCGATAAAGGCGCGGCCCTTGGCGGAAAACAACTCGCGGGCCAGCGTGTCATGCAATTCCACCGCCAGTTCGGTATCACCAATGATGAACCTTTGTTCCAGCAGCGCGGTCTGGATGGTGTAATCTTCGGTGCCTAGCCGCACACAATCGGCAATGGTGCGCGTGGCGTGGCCAACCTTCAGCTTCAGATCCCACAGGATGTATAGCATGCTTTCGATCACGCTTTCGGACCATGCGGTGGCCTTGTAGGGAATCAGGAACAGCAGATCGACGTCCGAAAACGGCGCCATTTCCCCCCGACCATAGCCGCCCACACCAATCACCGATAACCGCTCCCCCTCGGTCGGGTTCGGCTTGGGATGCAGCAGTTTGGTGGCGACATGCATGGTGCTGCACACCAGGGTGTCCGTCAGATAGGTATAGGCCCGCGTCATACCGCGGGCATCAAACGGGGCGCTCGCGAAAGCCTCCGCAATGGTGCTGCGGCCCTGTTTCTGCACGTCCCGCAGGATCGCCACAGCGGCGGCGCGTTGGCCGGCGGGATCAAGACCGGCGCAGGCACTCTCGATCGCGGCAATCACGGCGGGCGGATCGACGATCTGTGCCGGATCGCAAATCAGGCGCAGCGTGGCCACTGCGCCTGATCCGGTGTCTATCGTGGTTTGTGGGGGCAACTCAGAACCCGGCCCCACCAAAGGATTGCGGCGCGTTTTCTACAACAACCACAGCTTTGTTGCGGATCGTTGCAACGGCAAGCCCGCGTTCATTGGTGCCATCTTTGCGCAAACGGAAAATCCCGGTTGCGCCGCGAAAGCCCGCGCCCTGGGTCAAAGATGCCCCGGTCAGCGCCGTGGCTTTGCCGGATTTGGCCAACGCCCCAACAGCAGCGATGCCATCAAAGGCCAGTCCGGCCAAAGGATGTGGATCCGACCCGTATGCGGCGCTGTAGCGCTGGCGGAAGGCGCCGGAGGCCGCCGGATCAGGCAGCGCAAACCAGCCACCCTGTACGCCCGGCAGGTCCAGTGTTTGTGGCGGAATGTCCCAACGGGTCAGGCCGATATACTGGGTGTTGGGGGCGCTCACGCCTGCCTCTGGCAAAAGCTGCGCAAACAGCGGCAGCGCGCTGGCCGATGAGGTGGTCAGGAAAAGTGCGTTGGCGCCTGATGCGTCCATGGTGGATTTGACGCGCGGCACAGAGGCAATCACTGATTCCTGGCTCAACGCATAGTCAACTGTACCCGAAAGCGTGGCGCCATTGGCCGAAATCGCTTGTTGAATCGCATCGCGCCCCAACTGGCCGGCCACATCCTGACCGTGCAGAATGACGATCCGGTCTTTGCCGTTGCGCTTGCTGTAACGCACCAGGCGGTTGGCTGTGTTGCCAAAAGTTGGCCCAAGAACAAAAACGTTGCCGCCCGCGATGGTGGGATTGTTCGAGAAAGACAGGACATTCACACCCTGCTTGGCCACTGCGACACCTGCGGCATTTGCCGCTTCGCCGTAAACCGGCCCAAGAATGATCTTTGCCCCATCGTTCACGGCTTTGGTGGCCGCGCTGGCCGCTGTAGCGGCATTGCCCGCCGTGCCATAGACGCGCAGGTCAACTTCCACGCCGCCCAGATCACGCATTGCCAGACGCGCGGCGTTTTCAAGATTCTTGGCCAGCAATTCGTCACTGGCCGACCCGCCACGCGGGATCAAAAGCGCCACAGGAACCGGTGCATTCGTGTCGATCTTGGCCCCGCCGGTGTTGGCCAAACTGCCCATCGCCGCCGGATCACAAGCCGCCAAAGCCATCGCAAAAAGCGGCAGGACCATCAACCGCACGCGCTTGCGGCATTTTTCAAAAAAAGCAATCATTCTAAACTCACTCCCCCGGTGGTAGGACGGCGCAACGGCGCAAACAAAAACAGGATGTGCCGCAATCATAGTGAGTGCGAAAGGCTGGTCCAGCGTGAATTACCAAAAGACACCCTTATCGGCGGGTTTGTATTTTGTCGGCGTGCCGATAGGTACTGCAAGAGACATCACGCTGCGGGCGCTGGATGTGCTGGCTTCGGCCGATGTTCTGGCCGCCGAGGACACCCGTAGCCTGCGCCGCCTGATGGAGATCCACGGCGTGCCCTTGGGCGAGCGCCGGATCTTGGCACTGCATGATCACAGCGGCAGCGGCGTGCAGGATAAATTGATTGCGCTTATGGCCGAGGGCCAATCGGTGGCTTACGCCTCCGAGGCCGGGATGCCCCTGATTGCCGACCCAGGGTTCGAGCTGGCCCGCGCGGCTGCGGCGGCTGGGGTGATGCTGACCTGCGCACCAGGACCCTCGGCGGTGCTGACCGCTCTTGCGCTGGGCGGATTGCCAACCGATGCGTTTTTCTTCGCGGGCTTTCTGCCCAATGCAAAAGCCGCCCGATGCAGCGCCCTTGAAGCCCTGCGCGACATTCCCGGCACTTTGGTGTTTTACGAATCTCCCAAGCGACTGGCTGCAATGTTGCGGGATGCCGCATCCGTGCTTGGCCAAGACCGGCAAGCTGCAATGTGCCGCGAATTGACCAAAAAGTTTGAGGAAGTGCAGCGCGGGTCATTGACCGAGCTGGCAGATCTTTTTGCAGGCAAGGCCCCGAAAGGCGAGGTTGTGGTTCTGATCGACCGCAATCGTCAACACTCTGTTAATGCTTTGGACCTAGAAACAGACCTGCGGCAAGCATTGGCGGATATGTCGATGCGCGATGCAGTGGATATGGTTGCGCAGGCTCATGCATTGCCGCGCAGGCAGGTCTATCAAACGGCATTGGCCATGGGAAAGGGCGATAGGTGACAAAAGGGTGCAGGCATCATCGTGGCAGGTTGGCATTTCATGCTGGTCTGGCGGCTGAGAACCGCATCGCGCAGGATTATGAGCGGCGTGGATTTGCCGTCGCCCGGCGCCGCTGGCGTGGTAAGGGCGGTGAAATTGACTTGATTGTGCGTGATGGCAACGCTTTGATCTTTGTGGAGGTCAAGCAAAGCCGCGATTTCAACCGTGCCGCCGAAAGCCTCAGCATCCGGCAGATGCGCCGCATTTATGCATCTGCCGAAGAATATCTCGCATCTGAACCTACGGGAAGCCTGACGGATGTCCGCTTTGATGTGGCGTTGGTTGATGGCCGTGGCGACACCCGCATCATCGAAAACGCTTTTGGACACGGCTGACCATTGCGAAAGCCGCCTTCCTGCGCCATCTAAGGAGAACGCAGCAAGGATAAGCCCATGAAAATCGCCTTTCAGATGGACCCTATCGGGGACGTGAACATTGACGCCGACAGCAGCTTTCGTCTCGCTGAGGAGGCGCAGGCGCGAGGGCATGAGCTGTTCTTTTACACGCCTGATCATTTGGCCTATCAAGAGGGAAAGATCACTGCGCGCGGGCATGTCTTCACCGTGCAGCGGGTTCAGGGCGACCATGCCCAGCTTGGCCCGGAGATCGAAGTGGATCTTGCGGACTATGATGTTGTCTGGCTCCGGCAGGATCCGCCCTTTGATATGCATTACATCACCTCGACCCATCTGTTGGACCGATTGAAAGAGACCACTTTGGTGGTCAATGATCCCTTTTGGGTGCGCAATTATCCCGAAAAACTGTTGGTTCTGGATTTCCCAGATTTGACGCCGCCCACCACGATTGCGCGCGACCTCGAAACGATCAAAGCGTTCAAGGCCAAACATGGCGATGTCATCCTGAAACCGCTATACGGCAACGGTGGTGCAGGTGTGTTCCGGCTCGATGCGCAGGACCGTAACCTGACCTCGTTGCATGAACTGTTCACCGGATTCTCGCGTGAGCCGCTGATTGTGCAAAAGTTCCTGCCAGCGGTGTCTAAGGGGGACAAACGCGTGATCCTCGTTGACGGTGCGCCTGTCGGCGCGATCAATCGTGTGCCGGCGGCTGGCGAGACCCGGTCCAACATGCACGTGGGGGGGCGGCCCGAGAAGATCGGGCTCAGCGAGCGAGATCTTGAGATCTGTGATGCCATTGGGCCGCTGCTCAAGGAAAAGGGGCAGGTCTTTGTCGGCATTGATGTGATCGGCGATTTCCTGACCGAGATCAACGTGACCTCCCCCACCGGCATTCAGGAGTTGGAGCGGTTTGACGGGGTCAACATCGCCGCAAAAATCTGGGAAGCCATTGAGGCCCGCCGGGCATGAGTCTGCGCCGCCCCTTGATCAATTTCTGGATGCGGCAGGTGGAAAAACCGGCCATGGCCCGCGCCAAGGATGCTGCCGCATTGCGCCGTTCGCTTGAGCTGAAGGCGAAGTTCCTGTTTCACGCGCCGCGCGGCACCCGGCAGAACTGGCTCAAGTTGAGCAGTGCAAATGGCACCGTGGACGCCTTGGAGGTGCGCCCAAGAGAGCTGCACGCCAAACGGGTTATTCTTTACATTCATGGCGGTGCCTTCGTTTTTGGCAGCCCGCGCACCCATGCGGCGATGATGGCGCAACTGGCGCGGCGGACCGGAGCGCGGGTCTTCTTGCCGCAATACCGGTTGGCACCAGAGGCGCCTTTCCCTGCGGCGAAACAGGATTTGCGCCAAGCCTGGAACGGGTTATTGGCGCAGGGCATCGCTCCTTCCGATATCGTCTTGGGCGGTGACAGCGCTGGCGCTGCATTGGCGCTGGGCCTTTTGGCTGAGCTTTGCGCCGATGGGGCTGATGGGCCCGCCGCTGTGTTCTGTTTTTCACCGCTCACGGATATGGCGCATAACAGCAACAGCTTTGTCCAGAACGCCCGGCGAGAGGCGGTTTTGCCCGCGGCGCGGGCCGCAGAATGCAGTGAGGTATATCTTTGCGGTTGCGATCCTGCTGATCCGGCAGTCAGCCCGGTTCACGCCGATTTCACCGGCGCCCCGCAGGTGTGGCTGACGGTGGGGGACACCGAGATATTGCGAGATGACGCCCATGCCATCGCCGCCCGGTTGCGGGATTGTGGGGTGACGGTGCAATTGGAGGAAAAGCATGATTTACCCCATGTTTGGCCGATTCTGCACAATATCCTGCCCGAAGCGCGGCAAACGCTGGATGACCTTGCCACCTGGATCAGGACACTGCCGGCCCGGCCAAGCGAAAGCTGATCGCCTCTGCGATATGGGGCTTGCGCACCGTATCTGAGCCTTCCAGATCGGCGATGGTGCGCGCCACCCGGATCACCCTGTGATACCCGCGTGCCGACAGATTGAACCGCTCTGCCGCCTTCACCAGCAGCGCCCGCGCTTCGCTGTCCGGGGTTGCGATTTTTTCGAGCTGATCCCCTTCGGCATCTGCATTGACCCGCATCGCATCCATGTCTTTGTATCGCGTGGCCTGCACGCTGCGGGCATGCGCAACCCGTGCGGCCACCTCGACCGAACTGTCACCGCCGGCAGGCAGATCCAGATCCGTAAAGGCGACAGGTGGCACGTCCACGCGCAGATCAAACCGGTCCATCAGCGGCCCTGAAATGCGGCCAAGGTAGTCCTCACCGCAGTGCGGTACGCGGGCGCAGGCACGGTCGGGGTCGCTGAGGTAGCCGCATTTGCACGGGTTGGCCGCCGCCACCAGCATGAATCGGCAGGGGTATTTCACATGGGCATTGGCGCGGGCAATCATCACCTCGCCGGTCTCGATCGGCTGGCGCAGTGTTTCGAGAACCGTGCGCGGAAATTCGGGAAACTCGTCCATGAAGAGAACCCCGTTGTGTGCCAGGCTGACCTCACCGGGCTTGGCCTGACGTCCGCCGCCGATGATCGCGGCCATGGATGCGGTGTGGTGTGGCTCGCGAAAGGGGCGGGCGCGGGAAATGCCGCCTTCGTCCAACAGTCCGGCCAGCGAATGGATCATCGAGGTTTCCAATGCTTCTGCTGGTGTCAACGGCGGCAGGATCGATGGCAGCCGCGCCGCCAACATGCTTTTGCCTGATCCGGGTGTGCCGACAAACATGAGGTGGTGCCGCCCGGCCGCCGCAATCTCAAGCGCCCGTTTGGCGCGTTCCTGCCCTTTTACATCACGCAGATCACGCCCTTGCGGCGCATCAGGCACTTCGCCGGGCTCGGCGGGGGGTAATGGATTTTGACCGGTGTAGTGACGGACCACATCGCCCAAAGTGGCGGCCGCAATCACTTGGGTCGTGCCAACCCATGCCGCCTCGGCACCGGAACCTGCGGGGCAAAGCAGTCCGCGATTGTGTTCCGCCGCGGCCATCGCAGCGGGCAGCGCGCCAACGACCGGAACCAAAGTTCCATCCAGTGACAATTCGCCCAAGGCCACGATGTTCTGGGTGACGTCATCAGGCAGGATGTCGAGCGCCGCCAGCAGTGCCATGGCAACTGGCAAATCAAAATGGCTGCCCTCTTTGGGCAAATCGGCAGGGCTGAGGTTCACGGTGATACGTTTGGAAGGCAGCGCGATTGCCATGGAATTGAGCGCAGTCCGCACGCGGTCGCGGGCTTCGGACACGGCTTTGTCGGGCAGGCCCACGATTGAAAACGCGGGCAACCCAGCGGTTACGGCGCATTGCACCTCGACCATCCGGGCCTCTACCCCCTGAAACGCCACCGAATAGGCGCGTGAAACCATAAGCCCCCCTCAACCTGAGGCTTAACGATTAGGCAGGGTGTCTTTAGGAATGGTTAACGTCCGCCCCGGCAAAGGTCAGGCAATCAGGCGATTGGATCACTCCGCGACGGGCCAGCTTCTGACCGGAACGCCCATGTCATAGGGGAAGGGATCGTAAGTGACCTTAAGCCCCTCAGCCCGCCATTCCTTGAACGCCGGATCGTTGATCGTGGTCTCGCAATACCGACGCGCGGCGTCACTGACCGGCAGGTCGTACCCTACGATACGGGCACAGATCGGCGCGTAAAAGGCATCGGCAAGGCTGTATCTGCCAAAGAGCCAGGGGCCGTCTTCTTTGCGTGTGGCCTGCGCGTGCTGCCAAAGCACCTCAATCCGGTCCAGATCTTTTTGCACGGCCTCAGAGACAGCAAAGCCTTTGTTCACATGCTGTAGCTGCATCGGGCAGGCATCGCGCAAGGCGCCAAATCCGGCGGTCATCGCGGCGCATAGCCAGCGGGCGGCGGCGCGTTCTGCGGCATCTTTGGGCCAGAGCCCGGCATCCGGGTGCCGCTCGGCGAGTGTTTCGGCAATGGCAAGGCTTTCCCCGACAACCGTGCCTTCCGGCGTGCGCAAGGCTGGCACCAGAACGGCAGGGGCCAGATCAGCCATCTCTTGCGCCATAGTGCCGCCATAGAGGCCGACCAGATGTGCCTGATAGGGCAGGTTGAATTTTTCCAGCATCAGCCAGCCCCGCAAGGACCAGCTAGAGAAGGTGCGATCGCCGATATAAAGATCATAACTCATAAGCGCAGATAACCGTGCTCGGAATAAGCTGACAATCGCTGTTTCGTGGGGAGGGTCATCACGGAACGTGATTGATATGTCCGATGTTCCACTCACCTTTGTGATGTGACAGCTGCGTCACTGACAGGTTGTCGATTTTGTGCGCCATCGCCTCTGTTGGAGAGGCGCCCATGGCCCGCTGCACCTGCGTCAGGATCACGCCAAAATGCGCCACCGCGATAATATGCGCGTCGGGGTGGGCGGCGTTCAACTGATCCACCACGCGGTTTACCCGCGCCGCTGTTTGGTTCCAGCTTTCGCCGTCCGGCGGTGCGATGTCGCCGGGGGTTTCCCAATAAGCGCGGGACAGTTCAGGATCGCGAGCCGCGACCTCGGTGAAGTGCATGCCATCCCAAACGCCGAAGTGCAGCTCTCGCAGATCCGCCGCATGGGGCAGGCGGCGACGTTCCCGATGGTGCAGCACATCTGCCGTTGCGCTGGCCCGGATCAAATCGGAAGAGATTACAATAGCAGATGATGGCAGATGCTCTGACAGCCGCGCGATTTGTGCAGTGTCGGACAGATCTGCGGGCACATCACGCCAGCCTACAAATGTTTTCTCATGGGTCGGGCCATGGCGTACCCAGTGCCAAACGGTCATGGCAAAACGCCTTTCAAAACTTGCGGCAGGCCAACAGTGACATGAACGACCAGATCGGCCTCGGCCGCCAGCGCGATATTGAGCCGTCCCTGTGCCTCGCGGAACCGCCGGGCGAGCGCGTTGTCAGGCACGATGCCGTGGCCGACCTCATTGGACACGATCACCCAAGGGGCGGCGCAATTGCGTAAAGCTTGCAGGAAATCGGATTGGGCGGCGGCCAGGTCATTTTCCTGCATCAAATGGTTGGTCAGCCACATGGTGGCGCAATCGACCAAAACTGTCTCCGCATCGGTCAGATCAGCCAAAACCGGGGCAAGATCCAACGGTGCTTCGACCGTGCGCCAACGCGCATCGCGGCGATCCCGGTGGATTTTTACCTTGGCCGCGACCTCGTCATCGAAAATTTGACCCGTGGCAAGGTAAACCATTGGCCGCGCATCTTTTTCCAGGAACTCTTCAGCCCAACTTGATTTGCCGGAGGCGGCGCCTCCTAGCACGAAGGTAGATCGCGGCAACATTTTTTCGTTCCAGAAGTGAACCAAACCTGAGGTTCATGCGTATCTTTCACAAAGGTAAACCACAAGGTGCGCCGCTTCTGGGAGGGGAGATCATCCAATGACAATGCAATCCGCACGTGAGTTTTCTCTGACCCGAACGGCGATGAAAGCCGAACTTCTCGATGCCGAGACCGAGCTTGAACTGGCCTATGCATGGCGCGACAACCGCGATGAAGCCGCTCTGCACCGGTTGATCACTGCCTACATGCGATTGGCCATTTCGATGGCGGGCAAGTTCAAGCGTTATGGCGCACCGATGAACGACCTGATCCAGGAGGCCGGACTTGGTCTGATGAAAGCCGCGGACAAGTTTGACCCTGATCGCGGCGTGCGATTTTCGACCTATGCAATCTGGTGGATCAAGGCGAGTATTCAGGACCATGTGATGCGCAACTGGTCGATGGTGCGCACCGGGTCCACCTCTTCGCAAAAGTCGCTGTTTTTCAATATGCGCCGCGTGCAGGCGCAACTGGAGCGGACGGCGTCGTCCAATGGTGAAACCCTTGATCAGCATCAGATGCGGCAGATGATCTCGGCCGAGATTGGCGTGCCGCTTCATGACGTGGAAATGATGGATGGCCGTCTGTCCGGCTCCGACTTTTCTCTGAATGCCACACAGTCGGCGGAGGACGAAGGCCGCGAGTGGATTGATACGCTGGTGGATGAGAGCGCGCAGGCCGCAGATGTGGTTGAGGAAAGCCATGACATCGCGCAATTGCGCAATTGGCTGGTCTCAGCGATGGGCGAATTGACCGACCGTGAACAATTCATCCTGCGCGAACGAAAATTGCGCGACAAACCCCGCACCTTGGAAAGCCTCGGCGATGAGTTGAGCCTGTCCAAGGAGCGTGTGCGCCAGTTGGAGGCGGCGGCCTTTGGCAAGATGCGCAAATCGCTTGAGGGGCAGTCCAACGAGATCCGGCATTTCCTCAATTGACGCAGCCGTGAGCAAGGGCTGGCAGATTGCCGCCCCGCGCCCTATGATTTGTCCCGAACGGGGCCGCGAAAGGGCGCATCATGCTGGCAGGCAAACATATTCTGCTGATCATCGGGGGTGGCATTGCCGCCTTCAAATCGCTTGACCTGATCCGACGCCTGCGTGAACGCGGCGCCGAGGTCACGCCGGTCCTAACGCGGGCTGGAACGGAATTTGTGACGCCCCTATCAGTCTCTGCGCTGGCGGGGAAAAAGGTGTTTCAGGATCTCTTCGATCTGGGTGATGAGGCCGAGATGGGTCATATCCAGCTTAGCCGCGTTGCCGATCTGTTGGTGGTGGCCCCTGCGACCGCCGATCTGATGGCCAAAATGGCGCAGGGCCATGCCAATGATCTGGCCTCAACGCTCCTGCTGGCCACAGATACCCCGGTGATGATCGCACCTGCAATGAATGTGCGCATGTGGGACCATCCCGCGACCCAGCGCAATCTGGGCATCTTGAAATCCGATGGCATTGCCGTGGTTGGCCCGAATGAGGGCGACATGGCCTGCGGCGAATTTGGACCGGGCCGTATGGCCGAACCGCTCGAGATCGTCGCGGCCATCGAGACACGGTTGGCCGATGGCCCCTTGAAGGGCAAGCGGGTGCTTGTCACCTCTGGCCCCACGCATGAGCCGATCGATCCGGTGCGCTACATCGCCAATCGATCCTCTGGTGCGCAGGGCAGTGCCATAGGGGCTGCTCTGGCGGCGCTGGGCGCAGAGGTCATCTTTGTCACCGGTCCCGCCGATGTGCCGCCGCCCGAGGGTGTCACAGTGATCAAGGTGCAAACCGCGCAGGACATGATGCAGGCGGTGCAAGATACCCTGCCAGTGGATGCAGGTGTCTTTGCCGCCGCCGTGGCAGACTGGCGCGTGGACGGGGCCAGTGACCGCAAGCTCAAGAAATCCAAAGACGGGTTGCCGAGCCTGGCCTTTGCCGAAAACCCTGACATCCTGAAAACGGTCAGCCAGATGACGAAAGGCCGCCCGCCGCTCATGGTGGGATTTGCAGCAGAGACCAATGATGTGATTGATCACGCCACGGCCAAGCGCAAGCGTAAGGGGTGTGACTGGATTGTCGCCAATGACGTATCCCCCGCCACAGGCATCATGGGCGGTACAGAAAACGCTGTGACCTTGATTACTGACACAGGTGCAGAAAGCTGGCCGCGCATGGGCAAGGATGAGGTGGCCCGCAAATTGGCCGCGCGGATTGCGGATGCGATCTCGGGTTAGGCGGCATAGGGGTAGAAAGTGGTAACCATCAAGATGACATGGGCAGAAGGTGCCGATACCGCACTGGGCCTGCCTGCATATGAAACACCGGGCGCGGCGGGGGCTGATCTGCGGGCCAATCTGCCAGACGGTGCGGTGGTCCTGCCGCCAATGGGCCGCGCGTTGATCCCGACCGGGTTGCATATGGAAATTCCGCCGGGGTTTGAGGTGCAGCTGCGCCCGCGTTCCGGTCTGGCGTTGAAACATGGCATCACCCTGCCCAACAGCCCCGGCACCATCGACAGCGATTACCGCGGGCCCGTGGGGGTTATTTTGCTGAACACGGGCGCGGAGCCGTTTGAGGTAACGCACGGCATGCGTGTCGCACAAATGGTTGTTGCTCCTGTTGTGCAGGCCCGGTTCGAAACGGCTGCACAACTGGGCGAAACCGCACGCGGCAGTGGCGGATTTGGCTCTACCGGGGTCGGCTGATGGTTTTGGTTCTGCTCATCGCCGCCGGCATCTGGTTCGGCGGTATGGTCTTTGATGTACCGCGACGGCTGCGGCTCACGTTACTGGCGATTCTCTATGCTGCGGTTTTGGGCATTCAACTGGCCTTTCCAGACCTGCACCCCCTGCGGGTGATGACAGGTCAAAGCCCTGCACCCTGGCTTTTGCTGGGTGGCTTTGCCCTGATCGTGGCGGGATACCGGGCGATCTTGAAGAGACTGCGCCTGAAGGCCACGCCGAAGATCGAGAACGCGCCGGACACAGCGCAGAAATCTGCGGCCTTTTCAGACACAGAGCTCAACCGATATGCCCGCCACATTGTACTGCGCGAGATTGGCGGCGCAGGGCAGCGGGCGCTCAAGGATGCCAAGGTGCTTGTCGTGGGCGCGGGCGGTCTCGGCGCTCCGGCGCTGCAATACCTCGCGGCGGCGGGCGTTGGCACCATCGGCGTGATCGACGATGACGTGGTTGAGAATGCCAATCTGCAACGGCAGGTCATCCACAAGGATGCGGCCATAGGCATGCCCAAGGTGTTTTCGGCCCAGGCAGAAATGGAAGCCCAAAACCCCTTTGTCACAGTGCGCCCCTATCACCGCCGACTGACCGAGAAGATCGCAACCGAATTGATCGCAGACTATGATCTGGTGCTAGATGGTACGGATAACTTCGAAACGCGATACCTCGTCAACGCGATCTGTGTCGCAGAGAAAACGCCGCTAGTGTCTGGCGCGCTGAGCCAATGGGAAGGACAGTTGAGCGTCTTTGACCCGGCGCTGAAAGCCCCCTGCTATCAGTGTATTTTTCCTCAAGCGCCCGCTGCGCATCTAGCGCCGAGCTGTGCCGAGGCAGGTGTGATTGGCCCCTTGCCGGGCGTGATCGGGGCGATGATGGCGGCAGAGGCGATCAAACTGATCACTGGTGCAGGCAGCCCGGCGCGGGGTCAGATGTTGATCTATGATGCGCTCTTTGGTGAAAGCCGCACGATCACTCTATCCCGGCGAAAGGATTGCCCGGTTTGTGGAGCTGGTGAGCCATCCTGACGGCCGTGATGTTCTCTGCTAGGTTTAACAAACACAGCAAGGAGAAATCAGATGCCATATGTCAACGGCATGGTTGTCGCAGTCCCCAACGCCAGCAAAGAGGCCTACATCCGGATGGCCCGCGCTATGGTGCCGCTGTTCGAGAAACACGGTGCGTTGGAGGTCGTGGATTGCTGGGGCGTGGATGTGCCCCCCGGCAAAGTGACGTCCTTTCCCATGGCGGTGCAGTGCAAAGAGGATGAAACCGTGGTGTTTTCTTGGATCACATGGCCGGACAAAGCCACTGCCGACAGCGGCATGGAGGCAGCGATGAGCGATCCTGCGATGGGCGAGATCGGCGATTTTCCCTTTGACGGGGCGCGCATGATCTTTGGTGGATTCGAACGGATTTAATCACGCGGCAGCGCTGTCACCGATTGTAACCTGCGGACCTGCGCCCTAGCTTGAGCGCAAAGGAGATCCGCATGACAAACCCGCTTTTGCAAGACTGGAGCACGCCCTTTGGGCTGGCCCCGTTTGACGCCATTTCTGACGATGATTTTGCCCCCGCTCTGGACGAGGCATTGACCGCACACCGGGCCGAGATTGACGCCATCGCGGGCAACCCTGCGGCGCCGGATTTTGACAACACCATCGGTGCGATGGAGGCGGCAGGCGGGGCGCTCGACAAAGTGTTGGGTGCGTTCTTCACCGTGGCAGGGGCCGACAGCAATCCGGCCCGAGAGGCGTTGCAGCGCGACTTTTCCCCCAAGCTGGCCGCGCATTTCTCTGAGATTTCCAGCAACAAAGCATTGTTTGCGCGTGTGGCCGCGCTTTGGGCCGGACGCGACGATCTGGACCTGACGGAGGAACAGGCGCGGGTCTTGATGCTGACCCATCGCGGGTTTGTCCGTGCGGGCGCCGCGCTCGAAGGCGAAGAAGAACAGCGCATGAAAGACATCAAGGCGCGGCTGGCCGTGCTGGGCACGCAATTCACCCAAAACCTGCTCGCGGATGAACGCAGTTGGTTCATGGAGCTGTCCGAGGATGATCTGGAAGGATTACCCGATTTCGTGGTGGCTGCGGCCCGTGCGGCAGGCGAGGAAAAAGGTGCCGCTGGGCCGGTTGTCACCCTGTCGCGATCCCTCATCGTGCCATTCCTGCAATTCTCGCCGCGCCGCGACCTGCGCGAGAAAGCCTTTCTCGCTTGGGAGGCACGCGGAGCAAATGGCGGGGACACTGACAATCGCGCCATCGCCGCCGAAACGCTGGCCTTGCGCGAGGAACGGGCAAATCTTCTGGGCTATGACACATTTGCGGATTTCAAATTGGAAACCGAAATGGCCAAAACACCGGAGGCAGTGCGCGGCCTGCTGATGGAGGTCTGGGAACCTGCAAAGCGCCAGGCCAATGCCGACGCCGAAGTGCTGACCCGGATGATGCATGATGATGGCATCAACGGCGATCTGGCCCCCTGGGACTGGCGTTACTACGCCGAGAAACGCCGCGCCGCCGAGCATGATCTGGATGAAGCTGCGTTGAAACCTTACTTTCAGCTGGACCGGATGATTGACGCGGCCTTTGCCTGCGCCACCCGTCTGTTCGGTCTGAATTTCGCGCCTCTCGATGTGCCACTGTACCATCCGGACTGCCGCGCATGGGAGGTCACCCGCGATGGCAAACATGTGGCGGTGTTTATCGGTGATTATTTCGCCCGTGGGTCAAAACGGTCCGGCGCATGGTGTTCCGCGATGCGATCGCAAGCGAAATTCCCCAAGGTGCAAAGCCCGGTGGTCATCAACGTTTGCAATTTTGCCAAGGCCGACCCGGCGCTGCTGTCTTATGACGATGCGCGGACGCTGTTCCATGAATTTGGCCACGCCCTGCATCAGATGTTATCGGATGTAACCTATGAAAGTGTCAGTGGCACCTCTGTGGCGCGTGATTTTGTTGAACTGCCCAGCCAGCTTTATGAACACTGGCTGGAGGTGCCGGAAGTTCTGGGCGAATTCGCGACCCATGCCAGAACCGGAGAGCCCATGCCGCAAGACATGTTGGACAAGGTTCTGGGGGCCGCAACATTTGATATGGGGTTCCAGACAGTGGAATATGTTGCCTCTGCGCTGGTTGATCTGGCGTTCCATGATGGACCGCCCCCTGCCGATCCGATGGCAAAACAGGCCGAAGTTTTGGCGGCGCTTGGCATGCCAGAGGCTATCCGCATGCGTCATGCCACGCCGCAGTTTGCCCATGTGTTTTCCGGCGATGGCTATTCCAGCGGATACTACAGCTACATGTGGTCCGAGGTGATGGATGCCGATGCCTTTGAAGCCTTTGAAGAGGCGGGCGGCGCCTTTGATCCGGAACGGGCCAAAGCGCTGGAGCAGCTTATCCTGTCCACCGGCGGAAGCCGCGACGCGGCAGAGCTTTATGTCGCGTTTCGCGGGCGCTTGCCGGGAGTTGAGGCGCTGCTGAAAGGCCGGGGTTTGGCGGCCTGATGCGCGGCTGAGGACCGGTCAATACCCCAGTGATCGGTCCACCAGATTGAGGAACGGCTCGCCCGCTTCGCCGCGGCGAATGTTCTCAACGATGGCTTCTGATGCAGTGC
This sequence comes from Sulfitobacter sp. M368, assembly GCF_025141875.1. Classification (NCBI taxonomy): domain Bacteria; kingdom Pseudomonadati; phylum Pseudomonadota; class Alphaproteobacteria; order Rhodobacterales; family Roseobacteraceae; genus Sulfitobacter; species Sulfitobacter sp. M368. The sequence goes on along the minus strand of NZ_CP081113.1, from coordinate 3,507,352 downwards.
TGGCGCGGGTTTCGGCGGCGATATGCGGTGTAACCGTGACCTGCGGATGCGCCCAATAGGGATGGTCCTGCGGCAAGGGCTCCACCCGGAACACATCCAGCGTGGCGTGAGCGATCTGGCCATTGTCGAGCGCCGCCAACAGAGCATCGTCATCAATAAGTGGCCCACGTCCGGGGTTGATGACAAAAGCCCCCTTCGGCATCGCTGACAGTGTTTCAGCGTTCAGCGTATTTTCCGTGGCGGGCGTGTCTGGCAAAAGCAGCACGGCGATCTCGGCCCGTGCCAAAGCCTGCGTCAGGCCCGCATCCCCCGAATAACAGGTCACGCCCTCAATCGATTTGGCGCTGCGCGACCAGCCAGAAACCTCAAAACCCAAACCAAGCAGGGTCTGTGCCACCGCTGCGCCCAATGCCCCGAGGCCCAGCACCACAACCGATCGTTCCTGTGCCAAAGGCGGCGTGCGGGGCTGCCATTTGGCATCACTGCGCAGAATGTCCGTGTCGATCCCCAGATGATAGCGCATCACATGGCCTGTAACCCATTCCACCATGCCTTTGGTCAGTCCCGGATCAACCATCCGAGCCAACGGGATGGTCAGGGTCTCATTCCCGGTGATGTTCTCCACCCCGGCCCAGAGGTTCAGCACCGCCTTGGCGCGGGTGTAGGGGGCAAAATCCTGCACATCGCTGTTGGGGGCATAGACGATATAGTCGACCTCTTCGGGGGGCAGGTCGATGGCAAGATTGGCCTCGAGCCCCGCCTTGGCAAGTGCATCGCGCAGTGGCTGTTCATAGGTGGTCCAGCGTTCGGGACGGGCGGCAAAAAGAACGTTGATCATGTGGCAAACACCCCTGACATATCGGCAAATCCCTTGATCTCAATCGGGTTGCCCGATGGATCGTGAAAAAACATCGTGCTTTGCGCGCCCGGTTCACCGGCAAAGCGGCTGCTGGGTGGAATCACAAAATCCACTCCGGCCTGCGTGAGCCGCTTTGCCAAGGCCTTCCAGTCGTCCAGCGCGAGGATTACACCCAAATGCGGCATTGGCACCATGTGATCGCCCACCTTGCCTGTGGCAGCGGTGGCAAAAGGCTCCCCCAGATGTAGGGAAATCTGATGGCCGAAAAAGTTGAAATCAGCCCATGTCTCGGTGAACCGGCCCGGCATGCAGCCCAGCGTTTCACCATAGAATGTGCGGGCGCTGTCCAGATCGCGGACGTTATAGGCCAGATGAAAAATGGTCATTTTGCTACCTTGGAACTGAGAGGACGGGGCGTTATCGCGGCCTGTGGATATGCGCACTTTGCACCAGTCCAAATGCCAGCAGCAGCACCAGCATCGCAGAGCCGCCGTAGCTGACCAGTGGCAAGGGCACTCCGACCACGGGGGCAAGGCCCATCACCATCGACATATTGACCGCGAAGAACAGGAAAAAGTTCAGCGCAATGCCCAGTGTGAGCAGGGATGAAAACCGGTCTTTGTTGAGCAGCGCGGTGCCGATGCAAAAGACGATGATCAGCGCATACAGGCTCAGCAGGGACACACCACCGATAAAGCCAAACTCTTCGGCCAGCGTGGTAAAGATAAAGTCGGTGTGCTTTTCCGGCAGGAAGTTCAGCCGCGATTGCGTGCCTTGCATATATCCGCGCCCAGTCCAGCCGCCAGAGCCAAGGGCGATCTTGGATTGGGTGATGTGATAGCCTGCGCCCAATGGGTCGGCAGAGGGGTCAAGGAAGGTGTCGATCCGGCGGTACTGATAATCATTCAAGAGCTGCCACGTGGTGCCGCGCGACTGGAAAACCGCCGTGATCAAACCAACGCCAGAGGCGATCACCGCCGCAAAATACGCCCAATGCACACCTGCCAGAAACATCAGCCCGCCCCCCGCCGTCAGCAGCAGGATGGAGGTGCCAAGATCAGGTTGTTTCAGGACCAAAGCCGTGGGCACGCAGATGATCAACACCGGCAACAGAACCCAGAAGGGCCGTGAGACTTTCTTGGCCGGCAGCCAGTCATAATAGGCGGCGAGAAACATCACCAGGGTGATTTTCATCAACTCAGAGGGCTGAAGGTCCATAAAACCAAGGTCGATCCATCGTTGTGAGCCTTTACGCTCTTCCCCGATAAAGGCCACCGCAAGCAGCAGCAGAAACGACACGCCATAGGCCAGGCCAGACAGGTTGCGCCACAGCCAGATTGGCACAAAGGCCACCGTGAACATCACGCCAAGTCCTAGGGCAAAACGTTTGATCTGCGGCTCCGCCCAAGGCGAGAATGATCCGCCCGCAACGGAATACAGCATCAGGAAGCCGATACCGCAGACCGAGGCCAGCAACAGTGCAAGCGGCCAGTTCACGAACAACACCTTGCGCAGGCCTGTGGGAACGGATTTGACGGAGTGTTCAAGATAGCTCATGCCTGATCCTTCCCGTCAATCTTGGCCATCGGCTGGATATCGCGAAGCTTGCGTTGCTGCTCGCGGATGCGGTCGCGGTCGCCGGTTGGATAGGCTTCCAGCGGCGGCTCTCCTCCGGCAAGAGCCTGCAGCATCACATCACGGGCAATCGGCGCTGCCGCTGTGGACCCGCCGCCGCCATGTTCGACCAGCACCGACACTGCATATCGAGGCTTGTCGTAGGGCGCAAAGCTGACAAAAAGCGCGTGATCGCGGCGTTCCCAAGGCAGATCGCGGTTACGGGTCACACCGCGCGCCCGTTCAGCGGCAGTGATATTGCGCACCTGGCTGGTGCCGGTTTTACCCGCCATGCGCATATCTTCCGCGATGATCCGCGACTTGTAGGCGGTGCCGCGGCGGTTGTTGACCACGTCATACATGCCGCGGCGCATCTGGCGCAGATTGTTTTCATTCAGCCCCAAAGGTCCGCCGATGCTTGGTGGCTGTTCCACACCGTCCACTGATTTAATCAGACGCGGCGTGATCTCACGGCCCGTTGCGATGCGGGCGGTCATCACGGCCAGTTGCAACGGCGAGGCCAGCATAAACCCTTGGCCGATGGAGGCGTTGACCGTATCGCCAATCACCCAATCGGCCCCGCGCACGGTTTTTTTCCAGTCCTTTGTCGGTGTCAGCCCCGAAGACACCGAAGACAGTGGCAGATCATGCCGGATCCCGAGGCCAAAGCGGTTTGCCATGGCGCTGATCTTTTCGATGCCGACCTTGAGCGCCAGATCGTAATAATAGACATCGCAGGATTGTTTGAGCGAATTGCCCAGATCAACCCAGCCATGGCCGGCGCGTTTCCAGCAGTGGAACTTGCGATCGGCCACTTCGACAAAGCCGGGGCAATAGGCGGTGTCGTCCGGTCCGGCGAGGCCTTCCTCCAGCGCGGCCATGGCCACGATCATCTTGAAGGTTGATCCGGGCGGATAGCTGCCTTGCACGGTCTTGTTCACCAGAGGGCGGTAGATCGATTGCAACAGCGGATTATAATCGGCAGACGAAATGCCGCCGATAAAGAGGTTGGGGTCATAGCTGGGCGCAGAGGCATTGGCGACCAGATCACCGGTTTCGCAATCAATGATCACGACGGCGGCAGATTCATCGCCCAGACGCGCCTGAACGTAGCCTTGCAGATTGGCATCCACGGTCAATTGCAGATCCGCGCCTGATTGCCCCTCGCGGCGGGCCAGCTCGCGCATCACGCGGCCAGTTGCGTTGACCTCGACCTGCTTGGTGCCGGCACTGCCGCGCAACAAGGATTCCTGCCGCGCTTCTACGTTGATCTTGCCGATCTGGAACCGTGGAATGCGCAGCAATTGGTCCGGGTCTTCGAGGGCATCAAGATCCGCCTGGCTGACCCTGCCGACCCTTCCCACCACATGGGCGAAATGCGATCCGCGCGGGTAGACGCGGGTCAAGCCCACCTCGGGTGTGACGCCGGGCAGGGCAGGCGCATTCACGCTGACCTTGCTCACGTCCTCCCAACTGACATCGTCGATGATCGTGACGGGCAAAAACGGCGCGGAGCGCTTGACCTCGGCCAAGACACGCTCCCGCACTTCGGGATCAAGGGTGATGATCTGCGCCAGCCGGTCCAGCACCGCCTCAACATCGCCGGCATCCTCACGCACAATCACGATCCGGTAGGACGGCACATTCTGCGCCAGCCGAATACCGTTGCGATCAAAAATCTCGCCGCGAGCGGGCGGGATCAGACGGATATTGATGCGGTTTTCTTCGGCCAGAAGACGGAACTGGTCCGCCTGATCCACCTGCAAATACCGCATCCGCGCCGCAAGACCGCCCATAAACAACAGCTGCGCCCCACCAAGCAACGCGGCACGGCGCGTCAGCTTGTTGTGGCTGGCATCATTTTCGGCACGGTTGCGTCTCACGCGTGTCTCCCGTCTCAGGCCCGTTGGCCGTGCGCATCCAGATCACCCGGCGCTGTTTTTCGAACCCGCATCAGCCCATGGGTGACCAGAACGATCAATGGATAGAATAGCAAGGTCATGCCCAGTTCGGAAAGGACCAGCGGCAGATGCGGTACTTCGACCAATGAAATTGCCAATAGGAACCGGTTCGCCATCATCACCATGATGATCACGACGCCCACGGTCAGCCATTCCACCGCAAAGCTGGAATCGCGCAGGTTGCGCCCGCGGGATTTAAGGTTTTCGGAGCCCATCAACGCCAGCAAGGCCCAAAGACCGGGCGGGCGCTGCAACAGCAGATCAGCCATCAGAAAGGCCAGCGCCAAGGCCAGAGCCGGCACATATTCAGGCCGCCGCAGCGACCACGCGCAGGCAAACCCAAGCAATAGATCAGGGCCAGTCCATCGGCTCGGCGTCGTCGTCAGAGGCAACAGGTGAAAGAACAGGATAACCAGAGCCAGAAACAAAAACGCCGCCCGCATCAGCCAAAGCCGTGTTTGCGAAAGATCATTCATGGCTGATCGTCCGTCGCGTCGTTATTTTCCACGGCGGGCAACGGACCACTTTCGGTGATCACCTGTGCGGTGTCGGAGACCTGTTCGTTGCCGTGATGGCGCAGCACCCGCAAAAATTCGAGCCGCTCATAATCTGCGGCCAAACGCACCCGCAAACGCCCGCCCGGATCGGCAGCAACCTGCCCGATCAACAGACCCGCCGGGAACACGCCCCCATCGCCAGAGCTGATCACCCGGTCGCCGGGGCGCACCAGATCCGGGTTTTCCAGAAAATCGATGGGCGGCGCGGCGGTGTTGTCACCTGCCACAATGGCACGCTGGCCGGAGGGTTGAATGATCGCGGGAATACGGCTGGAAGCATCGGTGAGCAAGATCACCCGCGCGGTGTTCTTTGCAACACCGGAAATCCGCCCAACCAGGCCGATCCCGTCCATTGTGGCCCAACCATCAACCAGCCCATCGCGTGCCCCCACATTCAACAGCACGGATTGCCGGAAAGGTGACCCACTGTCGGCCAGCACAACGCCGGTGATGAAGGTCAGGCGCGGATCAAGCCGCACATTGTTGAGATCCAGCAGTCGGGCGTTTTCCTGCTCCAGCTGCAACGCAGCCTCTTTCCAGGCCTGCATCTGGCGCAATTCGCTGCGCAGCTCGCGGTTTTGTTCGGCCAGACGTTGATAGCTTTGATAATCCCGCAAAAGGTTGATGGTGCCGGTGACCGGTGCCATCGCCCAATCCAGATTGGGGACCAACCGGTCCGTGATCTGGGCGCGGAATCGCTCCACCCGCGGGCTGTCGATCCGCCAAAGCAGGAACACCGCCGCCAGGACCAGCACCAGCACAGCCAGGAGCAGCCGGCGCAGCGGGCCGGTATAGTCACTGGACTGGGAACGGTCTTTGGCCATGGGGTGTTACGCTCCTGACCGGGGGGCCGGTGGGGTTTTGCGGTTAGCTGTCGTAGTCGATGGCGTGGCGCAGTTGTTTTTCATATTCCAGCGCCTTGCCGGTGCCAAGCGCCACACAATTAAGGGATTCGTCCGCGATAGATACGGCCAGCCCTGTCTGCTCGCGCAGGGCCAGATCCAGATCACCCAAAAGCGCACCGCCGCCCGTCAGCATCACACCGCGATCTACGATGTCTGCGGCCAGATCCGGCGGGGTGGTTTCCAGTGCGGTCATCACCGCCTCGCAAATCTGCTGCACGGGTTCGGCAAGCGCTTCGGCGATTTGGGCCTGCGTGACTTCGATCTCCTTTGGCACCCCGTTGAGCAGGTCGCGCCCACGGATCTGCATCGACGTGCCGCGCCCGTCATCGGGCATCCGTGCGGTGCCGATAGAGGTTTTGATCCGCTCGGCGGTGGTTTCACCCACAAGCAGGTTCTGCTGGCGGCGCAAATAGCTGATGATAGCCTCATCCATACGGTCGCCGCCGACACGCACGGAGCGGGCGTAAACGATGTCGCCCAGCGACAAAACTGCCACCTCGGTCGTGCCGCCGCCGATGTCCACAACCATGTTGCCGGTTGGATCGGTGATTGGCATGCCTGCACCAATGGCGGCTGCGATGGGCTCTGCGATCAGGCCGGCGCGGCGCGCCCCTGCGGACAGAACCGACTGGCGGATCGCCCGTTTTTCAACCGGCGTGGCACCATGCGGCACGCAAACGATGATCTTGGGCTTGGAAAAGGTGGAGCGTTTGTGCACCTTGCGAATGAAATGTTTGATCATTTCTTCGGCGGTGTCGAAATCGGCGATCACACCTTCGCGCATCGGACGAATCGCCTCAATGCTGCCGGGCGTCCGGCCCAGCATCAGCTTGGCATCCTCGCCCACGGCCAGCACTTTCTTGACGCCATCCTTGACGTGGTAGGCCACGACCGAAGGCTCCGACAGGATGATACCTTTGCCTTTGACATAGACCAGGGTGTTGGCCGTGCCGAGGTCAATTGCCATGTCGGACGAAAACAAACCGCCGAGGTTTCCAAAGATATTCATAAGGTCGCGCACCTTGTTAAAGTCATAATGGCCCGCGACTCTGACAGTGGCGGGCTGGGGGTCCTTATAGGCCCGCACAGGGGCAGGTGAAAGGGGTTTGGCAAAGACATTCGGCATCTTGTCGCCGGTGCCCTATATTGAAGGACAAAGCGGCATCAAGGAGAGGCGTGAAATGAAGAAAATTCAAAGCTTGGGCGTGCATCACATCACCCTGACCGGCGCAGACCGGCAAAGCTCAATCGACTTCTGGGAAGGGGTGCTGGGCATGCCATTCATCTTTGACCAGCCCAATCTGGACGACCCCAACGAAGGGCATCTCTATTTCGATCCAGGTGACGGGCGGCTTATCACGATCTTTACCAACGAAGAGCGCAAACCGGTGCACAAGCGCACGCCCACCGATCCCGGCTGTGTGCATCATATCGCGTTCGAAGTGGACCGGGCGATGTTCGATCAGATTATCGAGCGGCTCGAAGCCCGCGGGATCGGCCATTCCGGGGTCAAGGATCGCGGGTTCATGCATTCGATCTATTTCAAAGATCCGCTTGGGCTGCTGATCGAGCTGGCCTGCTATGCCTTTATCCCGCCGCGCGGAGTCAGCCATGCCGAAGTGATGCTGGAGGCACATAAACTGAGGGTGGAACGCGGTGCCAAGGCGATAGAGCGGGAACACTTGGCAGATGCCAGTGTCCTGATTGTAGAGCGCGGTCAGGCCTCACTGAGCGCGGACCGTGGGGCGAGAAATCCTTATAGGTGAGGTTTCGGGCCATTGACATGGCCCGACCGGTCGGGGGGCTTTGCCCCCCGAACCCCCTAGGAATATTTTGGCCTGCAAAAGAAAACGCTCAGGCGAAAGTCTATTATTCAGAGTTTCTTAAGATTTTCAAAGGAGATTAAGAAATGCGGTACAGGCGGGGACGCCGATGGCCGTGCCTGCGGAAGAAGCATTGCTTTTTTCGGCCGGGGGGCGCTTGTCGTTCCCCGGCGTAGTGATTTCAGCCAACTTCATTTCTTTTGCAGGTCAGATATATCCCGGGGGTCCGGGGGCAGCGCCCCCGGTTGGTCGGATCGCATCTGCGGTCCGAAACCCTTTTAGCTCACGTCTTTGTAGCTGACCTCGCGTTTGTCCGTGCCGCCTTTTTCGCGGCGGACCAACAAACGGTTCAGTGCGTGCACATAGGCGCGGACCGATGCCACAACCGTGTCAGTGTCCGCCGATTGGCCTGTGACGATCCGACCGTCCTCTTCCATGCGCACAGAAACCGTGGCCTGCGCATCTGTGCCTTCCGTCACCGCATGAACCTGATAAAGCTGCAAGCGCGCATCATGGGGCACAATGGCTTTGACGCAGTTGAATGCTGCGTCCACAGGGCCATCGCCGGTCTGTTCGGTACTGTGCTCCTCGCCGTCCACATCAAGCACCATCCGCGCCTGATTTGGGCCTTCGGTGCCGCAGATCACATGCATCGACTTGAGCTTGATCTGGTCTGCCTCGCTGTCGGTTGCGGTGCGCATGAGGGCGATGAGGTCGTCATCATAGACCTCCTTCTTGCGATCGGCGAGTTCTTTGAACCGGACAAACACATCCTTGAGCTGGTTGTCGCCGAGCTCGAACCCGAGGTTCTCCAGCTTGGAGCGCAGCGCGGCCCGGCCCGAATGCTTGCCCATCACGATATTGGTTTCGGTCAGGCCCACATCTTCGGGGCGCATGATCTCGAAGGTCTCGGCGTTCTTGAGCATCCCGTCCTGGTGGATGCCGCTTTCGTGGGCAAAGGCGTTTTTGCCTACAATGGCCTTGTTAAACTGCACCGCAAAGCCAGACACCGCCGCGACACGGCGCGAGATGTTCATGATCTTGGTGCTGTCGATGCCTGTCTGGAACGGCATGATGTCATTGCGCACTTTCAGGGCCATCACGACCTCTTCGAGCGCGGTGTTGCCCGCCCGTTCGCCAAGGCCGTTGATCGTGCACTCGATCTGCCGCGCGCCGGCCTCGACCGCCGCCAGGCTGTTGGCCGTCGCCATCCCCAGGTCATTGTGGCAGTGGGTGGCAAAGATGATCTCATCCGCGCCGGGCACGTTTTCGAGCAGTTTTGCTATCAGATCGGCGCTTTCGCGCGGGGCGGTATAGCCAACGGTGTCGGGAATGTTGATCGTTGTCGCACCCGCCTTGATCGCGATTTCCACGACCCGGTAGAGGTAGTCCAATTCGGTGCGCGTGGCATCCATTGGCGACCATTGCACATTGTCGCAAAGGTTGCGGGCGTGGGTTACGGTTTCGTGGATACGGTCGGCCATTTCGTCCATGGTCAGGTTCGGAATGGCGCGGTGCAGCGGCGAGGTGCCGATAAAAGTGTGGATGCGCGGCTGAGGGGCATGTTTCACCGCTTCCCAACAGCGGTCGATGTCGCCAAATTGCGCACGGGCCAACCCGCAAATGACGCTGTTCTTGGACAGGCGGGCAATCTCGCTCACTGCGTTGAAGTCTCCTTCGGAGGCAATGGGAAAGCCGGCCTCGATGATATCGACGCCCATTTCGTCCAGAAGACCCGCAATTTCGAGCTTTTCGGCGTGGGTCATGGTCGCGCCGGGGGATTGTTCCCCATCGCGCAAGGTGGTGTCAAAAATCAAGACGCGGTCTTGTTTGGATATATCTGTCATGTCTGGGTCTTTCTTGTCTGCTTTGAAATCCATTGGCGCGCGGCACATCCCTCTGAGCGGGCGCGCCGGAATGGCACGCTCAGAGGCGGATTAGTAGCAGCAGGTTGGCACGCAGCATGGCCGCGCAGGGGCGCGGCAGGGTTGGGATATGGGCGGCGTGTGTCATGGGGCGTAGTTATACCGGTGCATTTGCAAATGGAAAGGGGGTGAATGATCTTTGTTGTTGCGAGCGTGGCGCGGGGGTGGCTGAGTCATTTGGTCAAATGAAAGATTGATCCGCGTCTTTGCACCGCTAGTTCCCGCATATGAGAGATGTTTTGATAATTGGATCCAGCGGCGGGATCGGGTCTGCACTGATGCAGGTCCATATGGCGCGCGAGGATCGTGTGGTGGGCCTGTCGCGATCCGGTGATGGGTTCGATCTGACGGACCCGGACAGCGTTGCGCATCACTTGGGGCGGCTGGCGGGGCCGTTTGATAAGGTGATTGTCGCTAGCGGCGCGTTGGAGATTGGCGGCGCGGCGCCGGAAAAGACCATTCGTGCGGTGCGCAAGGACGCGATGATGGATCAATTTGCGCTCAATGCGGTTGGTCCGGCGCTGGTATTGGCACAGGCGCATAAGTTGCTGCCCAAGGACCGCCAGGCGGTTTTTGCGGTCTTGTCGGCGCGGGTGGGGTCGATTGGCGACAACCGTCTGGGCGGTTGGATCAGCTATCGCAGTGCCAAGGCGGCGGTGAACCAGATTGTACATACGGCAGCGATCGAATTGTCCCGCAGCCATCCGCAGAGCATCTGCGTGGCGCTGCATCCTGGCACCGTGGCCACGCCGTTTACCGAAGCCTATCTGGGCCGCCATCCCGCCGTACCAGCGGAGGAAGCGGCACAGAATCTGCTGGGTGTGATGGATGGACTGACCCCTTCGCAAACGGGTGGGTTTTTTGATTGGTCGGGCGCAGAGGTGCCGTGGTGAGCCGGTTGATCTTGGTGCTTGGGGATCAATTGTCCGAGGGGCTCAGCGCTTTGGCAGAGGCGGACAAGGGCAGCGATATCGTTGTGATGGCCGAGGTTGCGGACGAGGCCGGCTATGTGCGTCATCACCCCAAGAAAATCGCGCTGGTCTTTGCTGCGATGCGCCAGTTTGCACATCTGTTGGAAGAGGACGGCTGGGATCTGCGCTATACCCGGCTGGACGATACGCACAATGCCGGCTCCATCGTCGGAGAGCTGCTGCGCCGGGCGGAAGAGACCGGGGCGCAAGAGGTGGTCTGCACCGAGCCGGGAGAATGGCGGCTGATCGAAAAGCTGAAGTATGCGCCGATCAAGGTGCGGATGCTGCCCGATGATCGGTTTCTTGCGTCACATGCCGAATTCGAGGACTGGGCCGAGGGGCGCAAAGCTTTGCGGATGGAATATTTCTATCGCGAGATGCGGCGCAAAACCGGTTTGCTGATGGAAGGCGATGACCCCGCTGGCGGGCAGTGGAACTATGATCACGACAACCGCAAACCTGCACCGGATGACGTGGATTACGACGGGCCGTTGCGGTTTGAGCCCGACGCCCTCACCAAAGAAGTGCTCGAACTGGTGGAGGCACGGTGTGCCGACCATTTTGGTGATCTTTATCCCTTCGAATTTGCGACCACGCGAGCGCAGGCACTGAAGGCTTTGGATCACTTCGTCACCCATGCGCTGCCTAAATTCGGAGACTATCAGGATGCCATGTTGGAGGAACATGAGACCCTCTATCATGCGGTACTGTCGCCATATCTGAATATCGGTTTGCTGGGTCCGCTCGAGATTTGCCGGGCGGCGGAACAGGCTTGGCAGGACGGTGACGTGCCGATCAATGCTGCCGAGGGGTTCATCCGCCAGATCATCGGCTGGCGCGAATATGTGCGGGGGATCTATTTTCTCGAAGGGCCAGACTATGTCACCCGGAATGCCTTGGGCCATAATCGGGATCTGCCTGACTTCTACTGGGGCGCGGAAACAAAAATGAACTGTGTGGCCCATGCGGTGCGCCAGACCCAGACCAGTGCCTATGCCCATCACATTCAGCGGCTCATGGTGACGGGCAATTTTGCCCTTCTGGCCGGAGTGGACCCCACGCAGGTGCATGAATGGTATCTGGAGGTTTACGCCGATGCGTTTGAATGGGTCGAGGCACCCAATACTATCGGGATGAGCCAATTTGCCGATGGCGGGGTCATTGCCTCCAAGCCCTATGTGTCATCCGGGGCGTATATCAACCGGATGTCGAACTACTGCAAAGGTTGCGACTACAAGGTCAGTGTGAAGACGGGAGAGGGAGCCTGCCCTTTCAACCTGCTGTATTGGCATTTTCTGGACCGGCATCGGGACAGGTTCAAAGACAATGCGCGGATGGGCAATATGTACCGCACATGGGATCGGATGGATGGTGACCGGCGCGAAACCGTTTTGAAAGATGCAGGCGAATGGCTTAAACGATTGGACGCAGGCGAAGTGGTTTAAGCCAGGATCCTGCCCCTAGGCTTCCCCGTCCGTGATCAGCCAATCGTCCAGCGTTGCCTTGACAGGGGCCGGCCAGGGCACAGAGGTATGTTTGTCCAGATCAGAGGCCGCGAGAACCTGTGTGCTGTTCCAACGTTTTTCGCCCTTGCAGCTGATCTCGTGCTTGAGGGTTACAGAGGACCGTCCGACGCGCACCACCCGCAGTTCAAACGTCAGGGTTTGGCCAAACAGCGATGGGATCGAGAAATCGCAGGTCAGGTGAACCGTGGGTGTGCCCCAGCGCTCTTTCCAGATGATTTCATGCCAAGGATAGCCGATGTGCGCCCAGTATTCCTCGTTCACGCCGTTCAGAAGATTGAGGTAGGAGGGGAAGTAGGCGGTGCCCGAAATATCGCAATCGCCAAATCGCAGTTCGCGGTCGGTGACAAATACCTTGCCCATGCTGCAGGGCTCCTTTGGTTGTGATCCGGCCCCTGTTTAGCGTGAAACACGGGCCGGTCACAATGCAGCGCAGGATCAGCCGTGGCTGGCGCGGCTGTCGTCCGGTGCCTCGTCGCGGTCCGACAGGCCATAATCGCGGATCACATGGGCGATGCGCAGATGATAATCGGTAAAAATACCCGCCCGCCCCCTGGCCTGCGCCTTGCGATGGGCTGCCAGTTTGCGCCAGTTTTGCACGGCTTCTTCATCGCGGAAGAATGACAGGGACAACAACTTGTCCGGGTTGGTCAGACTTTGAAACCTTTCGACAGAGATAAACCCGTCCACCTGATCGACCAGCGGTTTCATCTCAGCGGCAAGGTCGAGGTAATCGCCTTTGCGGTCCGGGTGCGGCATCACTTCGAATATTACAGCGATCATTCTTACGCTCCATGCGGTGTGGACACCAGCTTGAGAAAGGTCCGGTCCTCGCGCAAGAGGAACTTTTCGGATTGGGCAAACTCATAATTCTCGCGGCCCAGCGGATCTGCGGCCAACCGGGCGCGATAGGCCTCATAAGCGGCCAGATCCGGGATGTTATAGATGCCATAGGCAAGGGTGCTGGACCCTTCGTGCGGGGCGTAATAACCGATCAGATCGGCGCCGCAGCGCGGGATTGCCTGACCCCAGTTGCGGGCGTATTGTTCGAAGGCGGCTTTCTTGGTGGGATCGATGTGGTATTTGATGATACAGGTCAGCATGGGTGTCTCCTTGTTGCTGGCCCGGTTCTAGCGGATTGATCGGCGGCAATGCTTCGGCTATGGTCGAAGTATGAAAGACGGCCCAGATATATCCCGCATTGCGGCGCTGATCGGCGATCCGGCCCGCGCCAATATTCTGACTGCGCTGATGGCGGGCAAGGCCCTGACCGCCACCGAATTGGCCGGAGAGGCGGGTGTGACCGTGCAAACCGCCAGCGCCCATTTGTCCAAATTGGAGGCAGCGGAGATGATCCAGTGCCGCAAATCCGGGCGGCACAAGTATTTCACGCTTGGCAATGACGATGTGGCCCATGCGCTTGAGGCGCTGATGGGGCTGGCTGCGGGCGCGGGACACTTGCGCACCCGCACCGGCCCGCGCGATGCAGCACTGCGCGAGGCGCGGGTTTGCTACAGCCATTTGGCAGGTGAAAAGGGCATCGCGCTTTATCAGGGTCTATTGGCACGCGGCATGCTGCATGAAACCGGAGAAGCCGTGACCCTGACCGCCAAAGGTGAGGTGTTCCTGACGGATTTTGGCGTCGATCTGGCGGCACTCAAACGCAGCAAGACACCGCTGTGCCGGTCCTGTCTGGACTGGAGCGCCCGGCAGACCCATCTGGCGGGCAGTGTCGGACGGGCCATTCTGGCACAGATGCAGGCCCTCGGTTGGGCACAACGCGAAGACGGTACACGGGTGGTCCGGTTCTCGCCCAAAGGTGAGGCCGCGTTTCGGGATGCTTTTGGCCCGGTCTAGAGCTGGCCTTCGGCCTTCAGCCGCTTCAATGCATAGCCAAGGTGCCTGGTGCTAAACGAATGCCCGCCCGGAAACAGGCAATATTCCAGAATATTGCCGGATGCGTTCTTGCGGGTCTTGCAGGACAGGTTCAGCGGCTTGCTTTGCGCGGGATTCCCGAAACCTCCAAACTCGCGGTATTGGGACAGCGCATCCATAACCCGGCCCTGATGTGTCTCGCCAATGGGGCGGCCATTCAAGGGGACTGTCCGATCTGCATCGCCGTGGATGTGCAAAATGCTGCGGGCCGGTGCGGTGCAATTTGCGGGCGGTTCCTTCCAGTAGGTGCCGGAGAACGGGACAAAGGCGGCGAAGGGCTGCGGGTGCAGGCAGGCCAGATACCACACCATCATGCCGCCCGCGCTGAAGCCGCTGGCCACAACGCGGGACGGATCGATGTCGAAACGGTTGGTGGCATCGGCGAGGACCGCATCGAAATAGGCAAATTCTGCCGCGCCGGTGCTGTCCATGGTGCGCGGCCCGTTGGGCAGGTTCCAAGAACCATTCACACCCTGCGCCGCGATCAGGGCCAATCCGGCCTCTGATGCCACCCGCCGCAAGGCGCGGTTGCGCATCACCCCGGCGGCGCTGCCGCGATAGCCGTGCGACCAGATCAACGCGCCGACAGGGCCGTTGCCCGCGTGATCCTGCGGCATGGAGATCCGATAGGACCGTTCACCGATGCGGCAATCACTGTCGGGTCCGCAGGCAAGGGCCGGGGTTGCAAGCAGGCTCAAAAGCAGGGCAAGAATACGCATGAGGGGCAGAGTGCAACGCCCCGCGCCTAGGCTCAATTCACATCCCCGTGCACTGCCGCCTTGCGCAGGGCATTGGCCTCTGCCGCCAGATCATCCACGGATCGGTCTTTCAGGATCAGCTCAGGAATAACGATATGATAGCCGCTGCTGCGCCCGCTGGACCATGAGGTCAGCCGCCGCCAAGCGGTTTGCCGGTCCCGAAAGGCGATGGGGTCATGCAGGGCAAAGCCTAAAAAACGATGCCCCTTCTGGCCGGTGATCACGCCGATGTCCTTGATCTCCGCCCATTCTGCCGGTTCGGCGTAATAGCCAGAGATGCCATTTTGATCCATGCGCAGCGCCATAGGCGCACGCAGGGCAACACCGACAAAGTAGAACGTCAACGCGGCACAACCGACCCCTACTGCGAACGTGACAAAAGGCAATGCGTCCAGCGGGGCGGCGCGTGTCAGGGCCAGACCGAAAAAGCCCAAACAGAACACCGCCAACACCGCAAAGGAGCCGGCGATCATCAGAGATCTGCTGCGCCGGGTCTGCACAAGGATCGGCGGCGTCATCGCCCTAGCTCGGATCGCGCCAGCGGTTCACAATCGGGTAGCGCCGATCCAGCCAAAACGCCCCTTTGGTCAGACGCGGACCGGGGGCGGACTGGAACCGCTTGTATTCGGAAATATAGATCAGATGTTCGACCTTCTTTGCGATATCGCGGTCAAATCCGGCCGCAACACAATCCTCGATCGAGCCGTCCTGATCCACCAGAATATTCAGGATCGCGTCCAGCACTGGATAATCCGGCAGGCTGTCGCTGTCTTTTTGATCCTCGCGCAATTCGGCGGCGGGCGGCTTGGTGATGATCCGGTCCGGGATCATCTCGCCTTCCGGCCCCATCATCCAGTCGCGGTGATTGGCATTGCGCCAGCGGCAGGTCTCAAACACGCGGGTTTTGTACATGTCCTTGATCGGGTTATAGCCCCCCGACATATCGCCGTAGATCGTGGCATAGCCGACCGCAACCTCGGATTTGTTGCCGGTGGTCAACAGCATTTCGCCAAATTTGTTGGACATCGCCATCAACAACAATCCACGCAGACGCGATTGGATGTTTTCCTCGGTCAAACCGGGCTCATACCCTTCGAACAACGGGGCAAGCGTATTGGTTATCGCGGCGCGGCCTTCGGAGATTGGCACGTAATCGTAACGGCAGCCCAAAGCCTTGGCGACCGCTTCGGCATCATCGAGCGATGCTTGTGATGTGTATTCGGACGGCAACATCACACAGCGCACGTTGTCTGCGCCAAGTGCGTCCACTGCGATGGTGGCAACAATGGCGCTGTCGATGCCGCCTGACAGACCCAGCAGCACCTTCTTGAACCCGGTTTTGCGCATGTAATCGCGCAGGCCCAGCACCATCACGCGGTAATCTTGCTCCCAGGCATCGGGCAAATGCGCCAGATCCTGCTGCACCACGCGCCAGCCTTCTGGGGTGCGTTCCAGATCGACATGGGTGATCTGCCGTTCAAACGCGGGCAGTTGCATGGCCAGTTTTCCGCCGGGGTTCAGGGCAAAGGATGCACCATCAAAGACCTGATCGTCCTGCCCGCCGATCATATTGAGGTAAATCAGTGGCAGGCCGGTTTCGATCACCCGCGCGACCATCACGTTCATGCGGGTTTCCATCTTGTTGCGATAGTAGGGCGATCCATTGGGCACCAAAAGGAACTCCGCCCCGGTTTCCTCAAGCGTTTCGGCCACATCCGGGTGCCATGCATCCTCGCATATTGGTGATCCGATGCGGGTGTTGCCAACGGAGTATGGTCCACCCAACGGTCCGGCATCAAAGATGCGCACCTCGTCAAAAACGGTTTCGTTGGGCAGATTGTATTTGAGCGACCGGCTGGCGATTTTGCCGCCTTTCAGGATCAGATAGGCATTATACAGCGCGGTGCCTTCGGCCCACGGCGCCCCAATGGCCAATGCGGGGCCATCCGCACAATCGGCGGCCAATGCCTCAATATGGGTCATCACATCCAGCTGGAACGCGCGTTTCATCACCAGATCCTGCGCGTTGTACCCGGTGATGAACATCTCCGGCAGGGCTACGAGATCGGCGCCTGCCTCCTTGCCCGCTTGCCATGCCTCGCGGGCCAACGCGGCATTGCCTGCCAAATCTCCGACGGTCGGGTTCAACTGACCCAAGGTGATGCGAAACCGGTCTGCCATGCGCTGCCTCGATAGAAAAATACGTCTGACCTGTGATGTAGCAGATCAACGCCGGGGGAAAACCCCAATCGCGTCCAAGTGCCGCGCCGGATCAGCGCGGAGGCAGCCGTTCGAACGCGGGAAGACCCTCAGGAACAAGGTGAAACGGTTGTTGATCCACCACGTAGATCGCCGCTTTGGCCGCGCCAAAACGGGAGGGTTCATCCAGCGTCCCCACCTTGAGCACGACATGATCCCGCGCAGGCAGTTTCGTGAGAATATGCGTTCCGCATTGCCCGCAAAAACATCTGGTGACGGCGCCTTCCAGATCTGGCCGAGTGAACTCTTTCGGGGTGCCTTTGGTCCAGTGGAGACCGTCTTTGGGCATCATCATGAAATAGTTTGGCCCGCCGCCTGAGAAGTACTGACATTCGCGGCAATGGCATTGCGCCTTGAAAACCGGCTTGCCCTCGGCGGCATATTGCAATGCGCCGCAATAGCAGCGGCCCGTGTATTGGGTTTGGGTGTCATCGGTCATGGAAATCTCCTGAATTTGGGGTAGCCTAGGCCGCTTTGCCAAGGGGGTCGAGGGCCGCAATCCGCTTGCGTCCTTACCCAGACAAAAGACGATTGCCCCCTTTGGCCCCTTTGCATAGGCTACCGTTCAAAGGTCGCAGGGGGTGCGACCCAAACCGATCCGGCGCAGTTTCGCGTGAAATGCAGGTATGTCCATGACGCTCCGTTCCTTGTTGCTTTGTCTCTCGTTGTTGCCCTTGCCCGCCTTGGCGCAGGATGGGCAGGTCCAGACCAAACAATATGACGACGGCGGGATCTACGAGGGCAGTTTCCGCGGCGGATTGCAGCACGGGCAAGGCAGCTACAAATTGCCCAACGGCTATGAATACAGCGGCAATTGGGAAGACGGCGAAATCAAAGGCGAAGGCGTGGCCCGTTTTCCCAACGGGTCGGTCTATGAGGGCAACTTTGCCAAGGGCAAGCCGGACGGTTTTGGCAAGATCACCTTTGCTGATGGCGGCACCTATGAAGGGGAATGGGAGGCTGGCGCGATCATGGGGCAGGGCGTTGCGCTTTATGCCAATGGGGTGCGTTATGAGGGACAGTTCCGCAATGCCAAACACCACGGCAAAGGCGTGATGCAAAGCCCAGGCGGTTATGAATATAAGGGCGATTGGGTGGACGGGGCCAAACACGGTGTTGGCACGATCACCTATCCTGATGGTGCGGTCTATGACGGTGATATCCGGCAGGGCAAGCGCCACGGCACCGGAACGCTGACCATGCCCGATGGGCTGATCTACGTGGGCTCATGGAAAGACGGCCAGATTGATGGCACTGGCAAGCTGACCCAAGCCAATGGCGATGTTTACGAAGGCATCCTTGTCAGTGGCCGCCGCGAGGGCCGCGGCAAGGTCACCTATGCCAACGGTGATATCTATGAGGGCACATTCAAGGACGACCGCCGCGATGGGCAGGGCACCTTCACCGGCGCGGATGGCTATGTCTACACCGGCTCCTGGGTGGCGGGCCAGATCGAGGGGCAGGGGACAGTCACCTATCCGGACGGGTCGGTATATGTTGGGTCGTTCCGCAATGATCTGGCCGATGGCGAGGGGAAGATCACCTATCCTGATGGTTCCACCTACGAAGGGGATTGGGCCGGCGGTGTGATTGAAGGGCAGGGCAAGGCGACCTATCCCAATGGCGTCGTTTACGAGGGCAGCTTTAAAAATGCCCGGAACGACGGACAGGGCGTTATGACCTACGCAGATGGTTATCGCTATGAGGGCACATGGAAAGACGGCCAGCGGCACGGACAGGGCAAGGCGACCTATCCTGACGGGACGATCTATGTGGGCGAGTTTGACATGGGCCAACGCCACGGCACCGGCAACATCACCATGGCGAGCGGTTTTGTCTATGAGGGCCAATGGTTCCGGGGCGAGATCGAAGGTCAGGGCAAAGCGACCTATGCCAACGGTGATGTCTATGAGGGTACCTTCAAGGCCGGCAAACGGCAGGGCGCGGGCACCATGCGCTATGCCACCGGCGAAGAGGCCAGTGGAGATTGGGAGAACGGCGCGCTGAACGACGGCGGCTGACCCGGACGACAAGGACGAGCGATGGATGAAGTTGCGGAGTTTCTGACAAACGTAGAGCCACCGCGCCGCCATGCAGAGGCGGCCGAGCTGGATGCGCTCTTTCGCAAAGTCACAGGCTGGCAACCCCGATTCTACAAAGGCGGCATGCTGGGGTATGGCCGGTATGATTACACCTACGCCTCTGGCCGCAGCGGCAGCACCTTTGCCACCGGTTTTGCACCGCGCAAGGCCAAGTTGTCGATCTATATCATGCCCGGATATGCCAATTTCGACCCGATATTGGCGCGGCTGGGCAAACACAGCAAAGGCAAATCCTGCCTCTACCTCAACAAGCTGGCCGATGCTGACACGGATGTCCTCGCCGAATTGATCCGCGCCGGTCTGCAAGACCTGAACGGGCATTGGCCAGTGCAGCCGACCTAAGCTGTTTACTGGACAATTCTGCGGCGCTGTGACAGGTGACCGTTGCGATAGGAGAATACCAAATGTCCAGCCAAACCGTTACCCGTTTTGCCCCCTCCCCAACCGGATATATCCATGTGGGCAACCTGCGGACCGCCTTGATGAATTATCTGATTGCCCGCAAGGCTGGCGGAACATTCATCCTGCGGATTGACGACACAGATCCAGAGCGCAGCAAAGAAGAATATGTTGATGCAATCAAAGAAGACCTGACATGGCTGGGCCTGCATTGGGACCGGGTCGAACGGCAATCCGAACGGCTCGATCAGTACCACGCTGCGGCGGATGATCTGCGGGCCAAGGGCCGGTTCTACGAGGCATTCGAGACGCCGACCGAGCTGGATCTCAAGCGCAAGAAACAACTGAACATGGGCAAGCCGCCGGTCTATGACCGCGCGGCGCTGGCACTGTCAGAGGATGAAAAGAACGCCCTGCGTGCCGAACGCGGTGATGGGGTGTGGCGCTTCAAGCTGGATCAGGAACGGATCGAGTGGAATGATGGCATTCTGGGCGATATCTCTATCGATGCCGCTTCTGTGTCGGACCCGGTGTTGATCCGCGGTGACGGGCAGATCCTGTATACGCTGGCCAGTGTTGTGGATGATACCGAAATGGGCGTGACCCATGTTGTGCGCGGCTCTGATCACGTCACAAACACGGCGACTCAGATCCAGATCATGCAGGCGCTGGGCATGGGCAATGTGCCAAGTTTTGCCCACCATTCGCTGTTGACCGGCCCGCAGGGTGAAGCGCTGTCAAAGCGCCTTGGCACCTTGTCTTTGCGTGATCTGCGGGCGCAGGGCATTCAGCCCTATGCCTTGCTTAGCCTAATGGCGCGGCTTGGATCGTCTGATCCGGTGGAACTGCGCACGGATATGGACAGCCTGATCGAGGGCTTTGATATCAATCATTTCGGCTCTGCCCCGACCAAATTTGACGTGCAGGATCTTTTCCCGCTGACCGGACGCTATCTGCAGCAATTGCCGCTTGAGGCCGTAGCAGATGAGATTGCCGCGTTGGGCGTGCCTGCGGATCAAGCGGACCGGTTCTGGTCCGTCACCCGCGAGAACATCTCGACCCTCAAAGATCTAAACGGCTGGTGGGCGATGTTCCGCGATGGCGCTGATCCGGTGATCGAAGAGGGCGACGCGGATTTCATCAAAGAGGCCATGGCGATGCTGCCTGAGATGCCGTTTGACGAAAACACCTGGTCGAGCTGGACCGCCGCCGTCAAAGAGACCACCGGTCGAAAGGGGCGCGGGCTGTTCCGGCCACTGCGTCTGGCCCTGACAGGGCAGGAAAGTGGGCCGGAAATGGCCGCCGTGATGCCCTTGTTGCAAGTGGTCAAAGCGCGGAAATGATCTGCGGGCCGGGGATCACACATCCGGCCCAAGGCCAGATCAGCGGCGCGGCCGCATATGGCTGATGCACAGGCGAAATTCCTGACCGGCAATCTCTTTGCCCATACCGCCGTGATGGCGTTGACGGCCTCCATCGGGTTGATGGCGGTCTTTGTCGTCGATTTTGTTGATATGATCTTCATTTCGATGCTGGGCAAATCAGAACTGGCTGCCGCCGTCGGCTATGCTGGCGCGATCTTGTTTTTCACCACATCTTTCGGGATTGGATTGGCGATTTCTGCAGGGGCTTTGGTGGCACGGGCGCTTGGCTCCGGCGATGCCGAACTGGCGCGGGAACGCACCACCCACGCGCTGAGCTATGGTCTTATGTTCAGCATCGTCTTTGCGGTGATCTTCTGGTTGTCATTGGAATGGATGGTGGCGCTGCTGGGCGCGACAGGGGAAACCGCCGAGCTGAGCGTGCATTTTCTGCAAATCGTGGTGCCAAGCGTGCCCTTCTTGATCCTTGGCATGATGGGCAGTGCGGTCCTGCGTGCCCACGGCGATGCGCGGCGGGCGATGATGGCGACGATCTCGGGCGGCGTGGTCAATGCGGTGCTGGACCCGATCCTGATCTTCGGGCTGGATCTGGAGCTGACCGGCGCGGCAATTGCCTCCTTCGTGGCGCGGCTGGTGATTGCCGTGGTGGCAATCCTGCCGTTGATCCGGATCTATGGGGGCATCGTGCGCCCGCGTCTGGCTGGTATGATCCGCGACCTTGCGCCGGTGCTGGCCATTGCCTTTCCCGCCATTCTTGCACAGATCGCCACCCCCGTAGGCCAGGCCTATGTCACACGGGCGATGGCCGGATATGGTGAAGAGGCGGTGGCGGGCATGGCGATTGTCGGCCGGATGATTCCGGTGGCCTTCGGCGTGGTTTTTGCCCTGTCGGGGGCGGTTGGTCCGATCATCGGCCAGAACTACGGTGCGGGCAACATGGACAGGGTGCGGCGCGGTTTCAATGCGGCGGTCTTGTTCACAGCTCTGGTCACGGTCTTTGTCTCGGCTGTGCTGTTTGCCCTGCGCGGGCCGATTGCCAATCTGTTTGAGGCCACAGGCATCACCCGCGATTTGATCTATCTGTTTTGCGGGCCGCTGTCCTTGGCGTTCTTCTTTCCCGGTGTGTTGTTTGTGGCCAATGCGGCGTTCAACAACCTGGGCCAGCCGTTCCTGTCGACCTTCACCAATTGGGGCCGCAACGCATTGGCGCTGATCCCGCTGGTCTGGCTGGGCGCGATGATCTGGGGCCCGCAAGGTGTGCTGATCGGGCAATCGTTGGCAGGTGTTCTGTTTGGCATCGTCGCTTGGGTGCTGGCGATGCGCTGCATCGCGCGGGGCGGCAAACCGGGCAAGACAGGGCAAGAGATATTTGGCCGCGAGGGGCGTCTGATGGCGTTATTTCAGGCCCGCCGATAGACGGCTGAGGTGCAGATCCACCAGCGCGGTTTCAGCCTCTGATATGGGTTGGTGCCGCGGATAAATCGGTGCGGCGCGATCATCCAGAATGGGCGTTTCCCAGCCTGACGTCGTGTCAAAGAACCGCTGCACGCCCGCGTCTCCAAACTCACGCAGGAACCCTTGCACCACCACATCAAGGTAGCTGCGCAGGATGCAATGATCGCCGCTATCGACGCGGTTGTCGGGCGTCACGCTGTAATGGGCAATCTGCGGCGCTTGGCCCAAAGGATGTGCAACCGCGCCGCCGGAGGGATGGCGGTCATAGCCGGTTTCGCGCAGGTCCAGCGCCGCCCAATCGGCGCCCGGCACGGCAGCGATCAACCCGTCAATGGTGCATGAGGGGTCAGGCTCCACCGTCAGAAACACCACGTCGCGCAGGCGGGTGCGCACCCATCTGCGCCGCCAGCCCTGCAATTGCGCGGGATGCGCATCCGGATAGGCGTGTGTGTTGCGGTTGACGAGGCTGCCGTAGCCAAAAAAGTAAGGGGTCATCATGGTCTGCCGATCGAATTTAGGCCGCAGACAACACCGGAAGCGACGCGAACACAAGCACGCTTGACGGAATGGTATGCCGCGGCATACCTATAGCCAACCGTCATGGGAGAATCGGCAGAGCGCCGGTGCCGAAGGAGCAACCGCCCCGGAAACTCTCAGGCCACAAGGACCGTGGCGGGCATACGACACTCTGGAGAGTGGTGCGAGCGGCACCCGCCGAAGGGATAACGATCTCAGGCGAAAGGACAGAGGGGGCATCGTGGGCCGCATGTTGCGGTGCATTGGTGCCGGTTGATCAATTGTCGACATCCGGTTGAACAAGGGGACACACCGGATGAGCGATCTGAACCGCACACCACTTTTTGATCTGCATGTTGAGCTGGGCGCCAAGATGGTGCCATTCGCAGGCTATGAAATGCCCGTGCAATATCCGCTTGGCGTGATGAAGGAACACCAGCATACCCGCGAGGCCGCAGGTCTGTTCGACGTCAGCCACATGGGCCAGGTGATCCTGTCGGGCCCGTCATGGGAGGCGGTCGCAACAGCGTTTGAAACACTGGTGCCGATGGATGTGCTGGGGCTGGGCGATGGTCGTCAGCGCTATGGGTTGTTCACCAATGACGCTGGCGGAATCGAAGATGATCTGATGTTTGCCCGGCGCGGCGATGATCTGTTCGTGGTGGTGAACGCCGCGTGCAAGACGGCCGATATTGCCCGCATGAAGGCGGCGCTCGAACCTGAGATCACCGTGACTGCCTTGACGGATCGCGCGCTGATCGCGGTGCAGGGGCCTGGCGCAGAGGCGGCGGTTGCCGCGATGGATGCCGCGGCGGCAGATATGACGTTTATGGATGTGCGAGACCTGACACTGGACGGGATCGCGGTTTGGGCCTCCCGGTCCGGCTATACAGGCGAGGACGGCTATGAAATTTCCGTGCCTGAGGCGCAGGCCGAAGCGCTGACGCGCAAGCTGTTGGCGCAAGACGGGGTCGAGGCGATTGGCCTTGGCGCACGGGATTCCCTGCGCCTTGAGGCCGGGCTTTGCCTTTATGGACATGACATCGACGCCACAACTAACCCTGTCGAGGGCGCATTGAACTGGGCCGTGCAAAAGGTACGCCGTGCAGGCGGCGACCGCGCTGGCGGGTTTCCGGGCGCAGAGCCCGTGATGGCCGCCTTTGAAAACGGCGCCGCCCGCAAGCGTGTGGGGCTGTTGCCTGAAGGACGCGCCCCGATGCGCGACGGCGTGCCGATTTTTGATGCGGCCGAAGGTGGCACACAGGTTGGTACGGTCACTTCCGGCGGTTTTGGCCCGACTTTTGGCGGGCCGGTTGCGATGGGATATGTCGCCACAGAGCACAGCAAAATCGGCACGCCCCTTTGGGGCGAGGTCCGCGGCAAACGTCTGCCATTGACGATTGCCAAGCTGCCCTTTGTAGCGGCAAACTTCAAAAGATAATCAACAAAGGAACGACAACATGAAATTTACCGAAGAACACGAATGGCTGCGCGTTGAAGGCGATGAAGTGGTTGTGGGCATTACGATCCACGCGGCAGAGCAATTGGGCGACGTCGTTTTTGTGGAACTGCCCGAAGAAGGCACAACCGTCAGTAAAGACGACGAAGTGGTGGTGATCGAATCTGTCAAAGCCGCCTCTGACATCCTTGCCCCGATTGACGGTGAGATCACCGAAGTGAACAGCGCACTGACCGACAATCCCAGCATGGTCAATGACGACCCGCAGGGCGAAGCGTGGTTTTTCAAGCTCAAGGTCAGCGATGCATCGCAGATGGACGAGTTTATGGATGAAGCCGGATACCAGGCCTTCATCGGGTAACGCATGATGCCCGCCGGGGATGCCTCCGGCGGGAATATTTACAGCCAAAAAGAAAAGGGCGGGTGCCATGACCTTCAAGCCTACCGATTATCTTCCGTATGATTTTGCCAATCGACGCCACATCGGCCCGTCACCCGAAGAGATGACGCAGATGTTGGAGACGGTTGGTGCCAAGTCTTTGGACGCGTTGATTGATGACACCCTGCCGGGCGGCATCCGCATGAAAGGCAAGCTGGATTTCGGCAAGGCCATGTCAGAGCGCGAAGTGCTGGAGCACATGCGCATCATCGCCTCCAAGAACAAGGTGATGACCAGCCTGATCGGTCAGGGCTATCATGGCACGGTTACCCCTCCGGCCATTCAGCGGAACATTCTTGAGAACCCGGCGTGGTACACCGCCTATACGCCTTATCAGCCTGAGATCTCGCAAGGCCGGCTTGAGGCGCTCTTGAACTTTCAGACCATGATCAGCGATCTGACCGGTCTTGAAGTCGCCAATGCCTCGCTCTTGGATGAGGCAACAGCCTGCGCCGAAGCGATGACCATGGCGCAGCGCATGTCCAAGTCCAAGGTCAGCGCCTTCTTTGTGGATCACGATTGTCATCCGCAGAACATCGCGGTGATGAAAACTCGCGCTGCCCCCTTGGGCATCGAGATCATCGTCGGCGATCCGGACAAGATGGAAGCGGACAAGGTCTTTGGCGCGATATTCCAGTATCCGGGCACCTATGGCCATGTGCGCGACTTCACCAGCCACATTGCCGCGCTGCACGAGAACAAGGGCATTGGGATCATTTCTGCCGATCCGCTGTCCCTGACCCTGCTGAAAGAGCCGGGGGAGATGGGCGCAGATATCGCCGTTGGCACCACACAGCGTTTTGGTGTGCCCGAAGGATACGGTGGCCCGCACGCCGCCTATATGGCCTGCAAGGATTCGATGAAACGGTCCATGCCGGGCCGGATTGTCGGGGTATCTATTGATGCCCATGGCAATCGCGCCTACCGCCTGTCGCTGCAAACCCGCGAACAGCACATCCGCCGCGAAAAAGCGACTTCCAACGTTTGTACAGCGCAAGCTTTGCTGGCGGTGATGGCGTCGATGTATGCCGTGTTCCACGGGCCGAAGGGCCTCAAGGCGATTGCACAGCGCATCCACCGCAAGACCGTGCGTCTGGCCGAAGGGCTAAAACAGGCGGGCTTTGAAGTGCGCCCTGCGACCTTCTTTGACACGATCACTGTTGAAGTTGGTCCATTGCAATCTGCCGTGATGAAATCAGCGGTTGAAGAGGGCGTAAACCTGCGCAAAGTGGGCGAGACCAAGGTCGGCATCACCCTGGATGAGCGCAGCAAACCCGCCACGATCGAGGCGGTTTGGCGGGCCTTTGGCATTGATCGTGCGGACAAGGACTACACCCCGCATTACCACATGCCGGAGAAGCTGATCCGGCAAACCGAATACCTCACCCACCCGATCTTCCACATGAACCGCGCCGAAACCGAAATGATGCGCTATATGCGCCGTCTGGCGGACCGCGATCTGGCGTTGGACCGGGCGATGATCCCGCTGGGCTCTTGCACGATGAAGCTGAACTCGGCCGCCGAAATGATGCCGGTGAGCTGGCGCGAATTTTCTTTGATGCACCCGTTTGTGCCGGACAATCAGGCGTTGGGCTACAAGGAGATGATCGACGATCTGTCCTCCAAACTTTGTGACATCACCGGCTATGACGCGATCTCCATGCAGCCAAACTCGGGCGCGCAGGGGGAATATGCGGGCCTGCTGACCATTTCGGCCTATCATCGCGCCAATGGCGAAGGGCACCGCAACATCTGTCTGATCCCGATGAGTGCCCATGGCACCAACCCGGCTTCGGCCCAAATGGTGGGCTGGAAGGTCGTACCGATCAAATCTGCCGAAAACGGTGATATTGATCTGGACGATTTCCGCGCCAAGGCACAGCAGCATGCGGAGAACCTTGCCGGATGCATGATCACCTATCCTTCGACCCATGGGGTGTTTGAGGAAACCGTAACCGAGGTGACCAGGATTACCCATGAACACGGTGGTCAGGTCTACATCGACGGGGCCAATATGAACGCCATGGTCGGCCTGTCGCGCCCCGGTGATCTGGGCGGCGATGTGAGCCACCTCAACCTGCACAAGACCTTCTGCATCCCGCACGGCGGCGGCGGACCCGGCATGGGACCCATTGGCGTAAAGGAGCACCTGATTGCGCATTTGCCGGGCCATCCGAACGATGGCGGCAGCGCCGTGTCGGCGGCGCCATATGGCTCGCCTTCGCTGCTGCCGATCTCATGGGCCTATTGCCTGATGATGGGCGGAGACGGCCTGACCCAAGCCACCCGTGTCGCGATCCTGAATGCCAACTACATCGCCAAGCGTCTCGAAGGAGCCTATGACGTGCTTTACAAGGGGCCATCAGGCCGGGTGGCGCATGAGTGCATCATCGATGTGCGCCCCTTCGACGAAAGCGCCGGTGTGACGGTGGATGACATTGCCAAACGTCTGATCGACTGCGGCTTCCACGCGCCCACGATGTCCTGGCCTGTGGCAGGTACGCTCATGGTTGAACCGACGGAAAGCGAGAACAAGGCAGAGCTGGACCGGTTCTGTGATGCGATGCTGGCGATCCGTGCAGAGATTGACGCCATTGAGAAAGGCGATATGCCGCGCGAGAACAACCCGCTTAAGAACGCGCCGCATACGGTTGAGGATCTGGTGTTGGAATGGGGTGAACGCCCCTATACCCGCGAACAGGGCTGTTTCCCTCCGGGTGCATTCCGGGTGGATAAATACTGGCCACCGGTGAACCGCGTTGACAACGTGCATGGCGACCGCAACCTGATTTGCACATGCCCGCCGATGGAGGATTACGCCGAAGCGGCGGAATGATCCGGCGGAATTGAGAAATGGCAAAAGGCGGGGCTAAAGGCTCCGCCTTTTTTGCATCTGGCCCGTTCAGGCGCTGTTCGGCTCTTGCCTCACAAGAAAATCAAAGACCTTGCGCAGCCGGTTCCATGTGGTGCGGTCCGGCGCGACCAACAGATGACCGTCGCGGCGGGCGGCGGTATAAGGCCCACCGTCCAGCATTTCCACATGGGCACCGGCCTGCGCACAGATCAATGCTCCGGCGGCGTGATCCCACGGGTGCAACATTCCTGTCAGAAGAAAATCCACATGGCCCTGGGCCACCATCCTGTATTCATGCGCAGAACAGCGCAGGCTGCTGATGCGGGCGAAACTTGGCAGAGTCGCAGCGACCTGTCGCAACACCGGCCCATTGAACAGGCTGAGCGGGATATATCCTGACAGGTTCTCAATCTGCTTGCCCATTGCAACCTTCAGCCGCGTGCTGTTGCCATTGGCCTTTTGCATTTCGGCGAGGTCCGTCGCGCTGTCCGCAATGGCCCAATCGTCGGCAATTGGATCGTAGATCAGCCCAAAACCGGGTTTGCCAAATTGCGTGACCGCAAGGATCACGCCAAAGACCGCCAGACCATGCGCAAAGTTCCATGTGCCATCCACCGGATCGAGAATGAACGCCAGGGGCGCAGCGGCCAAACCGTCCAACAGGGACGGATCTTTGGAAACAGCTTCCTCGCCGATCACCAAGGCATCGGGAAACGCGATCTTGAGCGCCCGTGTCATCATCGCCTCGGCCTCCAGATCGGCGCGGGTCACCAGATCGTCGGGGCGTGATTTGCTGCTGATATCTGCGGCAGCGAGGGCGCGAAAACGCGGCAGAATTTCTGCCTTGGCGGCGCGGCGGACAATGTTCAGGACGTGCTGCTGCTGCGCGGGGCGCAAGGCGGGGGGCAGGGGGGCAGGCAGGTCCTGGGTCATGTCACATCCGGTTGCTATTCACGGGCACGCAAAACCTGCGCGGGCCGGGCATTGAGAGACCTCAGCGCAAAGCCGAGGCCGGCAAGGACGGTGGCCAACACGCCGCCTGCAATGATCATCAGGGCCGATGGCCAGATGATTGTAAAGTCGGTTTCCATCACAAACCGGCTTACCGCCCAACCACCCAGCACCCCTGCAAGCAAGGCAACCGCCCCGGCAAACACACCCAAAAGCGCGGCCCGCAGCATGAAGCTGGCTGCGATGGCACGGCGTGATGCGCCCAGTGTTTTCAGAAGTGCGGCTTCGTAGGTGCGGGCCTGCGCCCCGGCTGCGGCGGCCCCGATCAACACCAGAAATCCGGTCAGCAGGGTCGCCAAAGCGCCATAGGACGTAGCGGCCGCCAGACCGGCCAGTACAGCAGAGACCCTGTCAATCGCGTCGCGCACCCGAATGGCGGTGATGTTCGGGTAGGCGCTGGCCAGATCGCGCAATATCTGCGCTTCGGCTTCCGCTTCGGCATAGACAGTTGAGATATACGTATGCGGTGCGCCGGACAATGCAGCGGGGTTCATCGTCAGAACAAATCCGATACCAGCGGTGGAAAAATCGACCTCTTGAAAGCTGGCGATGGTGCCCTTGATGTCGCGGCCCAGCACATTGATCGTCAGTGTGTCGCCCAAAGACAGGCCAATCTCTTCGGCCTCTTCGGTGGCAAAGCTGATCAGCGGCGGGCCGGAATAATCCTCGGCCCACCATGAGCCGGCAGTCAAACGGGCATCGGGGTCAGGCGCGGCGGCATAGGTCACGCCGCGGTCGCCGCGCACCACCCAGTGATCACCTGCAACCTCGTCGGCGGGCTGTCCATTGATCTTGGTGATAACCCCGCGCAGCATGGGGGCGCTGTCGATGCGGCTGACGGCAGGGTCATTTTCCAAGCGTTCAGTATAGCCGTCGATCTGATCTTTCTGGATATCGACAAAGAAATACGAGGGCGCAACATCCGGCAAATTGCCGGAGATCGCATTGCGCAGGTTTCCGTCAATCTGGCCCACAGCGGCCAGCACCGACAGGCCAAGGCCCAGTGACAGAACCACCGCGCCGGCTCCTTCGCCCTGACCGCTGATCGCGGCGAGGGCCCACCGCAGGCGGGGACGCCCACGTGCCAGCCGCGCCGCACGGCGCGACAACAGGCGCAGCAGACCAGCGGCGAGAACCAACAGCAAAAGCGCCCCGGCGATCCCGCCCAACGTCCAGAGTGTGAGCATCCAAGATCCGTTGAACCAGGCCGCCAGCCCGACCAGCGTGGCGACAATCAACCCGATCACTGCCAGATAGCGGGGCGCAGGAAGGCGCCGGGCGCCTTGCCATGCATCGCGGAACAATGTGGCGGCCCGCACGTCTTCGCTGCGGGCCAGGGGCCAAAGGGTGAAGGCCAGTGCGGTCAGCAAGCCATAAATTGCGGCCTCGGCCAAAGGCAGTGGGTAAAACGCAAAGCGTGCAGGCACCGGCAACCGCGCCTCAATCAGTGGCGACAGCAGCATCGGGGCAACCGCGCCAAGCACCACACCAATCATCACACCCAAGATCGACAGGATGCCGATCTGGAGGAAATAGGTCTGAAAGATCGTCGCGCGATCCGCCCCAAGGGCGCGCAAGGTGGCGATCACCCCGGTTTTGCCATTCAAGTAAGACCGCACAGCCGCAGACACACCCACGCCGCCCACCGCCAGACCGGAAAGCCCGACCAGCACAAGAAACGCCCCAAGACGTTCGACAAAACGGGCCACACCGGGGGCGCCGTTCCGCGCATCCGTCCAGCGCATTCCGCTGTTTTCGAATTGCTCCAATGCGTCATTCTTCAGCGCGTCAAGATCAGTATCTGGCGGCAAGGTCAGACGGTATTTGGAGTTAAACAGCGTCCCCGGTCCCAATAACCCCGAACCATCCAGCGCATCACTGCGCAAAAGGGTGCGCGGACCAAGGGCAAAACCGCTGGCCGCGCTGTCAGGTTCGCGCAGGATCAGCGCGGACAGGTGGTAGGTCTTGCGTCCAAGCTGGAAAGTGTCACCCGCCGCAATGCCAAGCCGGTCAGACAACGCCCGTTCCATCACCGCGCCGGGATGTCCTCCTTGATCGGCCAGCGCTGCGTCCAGGGGCATCGCCGGGTCAAGAACCATCTGCCCGACCAAGGGATAGGCATCATCAACGCCTTTGATCTGCGTCAGTGCCCTTTCGTCGCCCACCACTGCCATGGACCGAAACTCAACAATTTCAGAGACGGACGTTGCGCGGCCCGCGATCCAGTCCTGTTCCTCGGCGGTTGCAAACCGGTAGGTGAAATCCAGCTCTGCCGCGCCGCCCAGAAGGGCCGCACCTTCGCGCTGCAAACCAGCCTCAATCGCAGCGCGGACTGACCCAACGGCGGCAATCGCGGCTACGCCAAGCGCGAGGCAGGCCAGAAACAGACGAAAGCCTTTGAGGCCGCCGCGCATTTCACGGCGGGCAAAGCGGCTGGCAAGAGACAGGCTCATGCGATTTTGCCGTCGGCCAGGGCCACGGACCGGTCGCACCGCTCCGCGAGCGCGGGATCATGCGTCACCAGAACCAGCGTCGCGCCATAGGTGTCTCGCATCTCAAAGAGCAAATCCATGATCGCGCTGCCGTTTGTGCTGTCCAGATTGCCGGTGGGTTCATCGGCAAGCAAGATCGCCGGGCGGGGCGCACAGGCTCGCGCAAGGGCGACGCGCTGTTGCTCGCCGCCAGACAATTGGGCGGGGTAGTGATCAACGCGGTGGCCAAGGCCAACCGCCTCCAACGCCTCACGCGCACGATCAAAGGCATCCGTCTGACCCGAAATTTCCAGAGGCGTGGCAACATTTTCCAAGGCGGTCATGGTCGGGATCAGGTGAAAGGATTGAAACACAATCCCCATGCGTCCCTGCCGGAATCGCGCCAGGGCATCCTCGTCCATCGTGCTCAAATCATGGTCCAATGCCTCAACCGTGCCGCCGGTGGCCTGTTCCAGGCCGCCCATCACCATCAGCAAGGAAGACTTACCAGACCCCGAGGGACCAACCAATGCAACACTTTCGCCGCTGTGGACCTTCAGGGAAATTCCGCGCAGGATATCGACCTGTCCGGCATTGCCTCTGAGCGAAAAAGCCACATCTTTAAGCTGGAACACGAGGTCTGTCATAGGGCCGCCTTTAAATAGGTATCTGCTGGATATGGAGGTCAGTTTGAAATGCGCAAGGTAATGATTGGATTTCTGGCCTGTTTCGCAGGGACTGCGCAAGCCGATGAGGTGGTTATTGCCGCCTTGGGCGACAGTCTGACCCAAGGGTATGGCTTGCCCGCCGAACAAGGGTTTGTGCCGCAATTGCAGGCCTGGCTGGATGCGAATGGCGCGGACGTGCGATTGATCAATGCCGGGGTTTCCGGCGATACCACTGCCGGTGGTTTGTCGCGGGTGGACTGGACCCTGACACCAGATGTGGACGGTATGATCGTGGCTTTGGGCGGCAATGACGTGCTGCGCGGGCTGCCACCGGAACAAGCGCGGCAGAATCTGACCGGTATCCTGACCGCCGCCCAAGCCGCCGAGGTCGAGGTTTTGCTGGTTGGTATGCAAGCGCCGGGGAATTATGGCGAAGACTACAAGGCCGATTTTGAGGCGATCTACCCCGACTTGGCCAAGGATTTTGAAACACTCTATCTTGAAAGCTTTTTCGCGGGGCTGACAGAGGGAGAGGAAAACGAGGATCTGAGCGCCTATCGGGCGCTGTTTCAGGGTGACGGGGTCCATCCAAATGCCGAAGGTGTGGCGATGATCGTGGCCCGGTTCGGGCCGGAGCTGTTGGATCTGGTCAATCAGATAAAGGGCTAACCGATGCCCGGTCGCCTGTTTTTGACATCACCCCTTGCGGAGATAAGCGATGTTCTGGGCATCGATACATCAGCGTACGATAATGACCCGCCCCGCCATAACATTGCACCGGGCCAAGAGATTCTCTGCCTCACCACCAAGGGCGTTTCCCGCATGAGGTGGGGCATCATTCCAGTGGGCCGCGTCAATGCGCGGGGCCGTCCGGTGATGGAAACGCTGATCAACGCAAGATCAGAGACGGTTTTTGAAAAATCCGCCTATGAAGGCACAGGGCGGGCGGTTGTGCCGGTAGACGGCTGGTATGAATGGACCGGCGAGAAACGAAAAAAGACCGCGTGGCGGATATCGGCAAAGGATGGCGGATTGCTTTTCTTCGCGGCGATCACCGATGTCTGGCGCGGCCCCGGCGGCATCAAGGTGGAGCAGGTCGCCACAGTGACTTGCCCGCCAAACGCAGATGTTGAACCGATCCATCACCGCATGGGTGTTCTGCTGAGGCCGAGCGATATCGCGCTTTGGCTGCAAGGGCAGGTCTCAGAGGTGCAGAGGCTCATGGTCCCATGGCCCGAAGGCTTGTTGCGGATCGAGAAAGCGGAAGGCGTTGATTGGTCGGGAGCTTAAGCATCCTGATCCTTGCACATTTCTTTGGCATCCCGCGCCCATGGTGCATTTTCTTACCCTTTCAATAATTTTACCAGTTGATAAAAAAATGAATCCGTGAGACCGTTTTTAAAAATCAGGTCATTCAGGGGTGTACCAGATGTCATCAGACGTTTTTGCCGAAGGGATCAAGCCGGGCCGGTTGGATCAAGAGAGTTATGAGGCGCAGTTTTCGGATTTGCATCCGCCACTTGATGCGCATGAAGCGCTGGTGGCCGCTGATCGCTGCTATTTCTGCCATGATGCGCCCTGTATCACGGCCTGCCCGACGGACATTGATATCCCGCTGTTCATTCGCCAGATCGCCACAGGCACGCCGGATGCGGCGGCCAAAACGATCCTGAGCCAAAACATCATGGGCGGCATGTGCGCACGTGTCTGTCCGACAGAGACATTGTGCGAAGAGGCCTGTGTGCGTGAATTGGCCGAGGGCAAGCCGGTGCTGATTGGTCAGTTGCAACGCTACGCCACCGATCATTTACAAGAACAGGGCGTGCATCCCTTTGAACGAGGCGCGCCTTCGGGCAAGACGGTTGCGGTGGTCGGTGCAGGGCCAGCGGGCCTTTCTGCGGCGCACCGTTTGGCGATGATGGGGCATGATGTCGTGGTACATGACGCGCGGCCCAAGCCCGGCGGGCTGAACGAATACGGGATCGCCGCCTACAAGACCCCGGATGGTTTTGCGCAAGGCGAGGTGGATTGGTTGCTGAAAATCGGCGGCATTACCCTGAAACATGACGTGGCCTTGGGGCAGGGGATCACCCTGCAAGGGCTGCGCGATACCTACGATGCGGTTTTTCTCGGGATTGGTCTGGGCGGTGTGAACGCGCTTGGCGCGGATGGCGAGGACAAGGACGGCGTGACCGACGCGGTGGATTTCATCGCCGATTTGCGGCAGGCCAGTGATCTGGCCAGCGTACCGATTGGTCGCGATGTTGTGGTGATCGGCGGCGGTATGACCGCTGTTGATGCCGCCGTGCAGGCCAAGCTGCTGGGCGCATTGAATGTCACGTTGGTGTATCGCCGGGGCCGCGACCGTATGAATGCCAGCGCATTTGAACAAGACCTCGCAGCCTCAAAGGGCGTGCGGATCGTGACTCATGCAGTGCCAAAGGCGGTGCATGGCAACGGCGCGGTGCGTGAGATCGAATTCGAATACGTAGACGAGGACATGAACGGCACGGGCCAGACACTGCGCCTTGCGGCGGATCAGGTGTTCAAGGCGATTGGTCAGACCCTTGAGGGGGACGACCTGCCAGAGCTGGATGGCCGCAAGATCAAGGTGGATGGCACGGGTCGGACATCGCTTGATGGTGTATGGGCCGGGGGCGATTGTGCGTCAGGCGGTGACGATCTGACAGTGACAGCAGTTGCCGAAGGCCGCGATGCGGCTATGGATATGCATGAAGTGTTGAGCGCCTAATGCAATATTTTCACACCACCCTGCCTTTGAATGGACGAGGGGAATGAGCGGCGCTGTCGATCATATCGAACGGCATTATGCGCAGTCGGACCTCTTCGAGAAGATCATCGAAAAGCTTGCTCAGTCAGGGATCGAGGAGGCGCAGATCACTGCGCAAATCCTCAAGCCGATTGATGAGTTTCATATTGGCGGCATCGCGGCAACCAAGGCTTTGCTTGATCCGCTGGGGCTGACTGCGGACACGCGGCTGTTGGATATCGGATCGGGGATCGGTGGAACGGCGCGTTTCATTGCCAGTGAATATGGCATCAAGGTCGTCGGCATCGACCTGACGCCGGACTTTGTAACCTGCGCTGAAAAGCTGAGCGAGATTGTGGGCGCGAAGACGTCCTTTGAGGTGGGCAGCGGAACGCAGTTGCCTTTCGCCGATGTCAGTTTTGACGCGGCCACGTTGATCCATGTCGGTATGAACATCCAAGATAAGGACAAGCTGTTCGCGGAGGCTGCACGGGTTCTGACCGATGGCGGAGTCTTTGCTGTCTATGATGTGATGCTGTTCGGCGGGCAGCCGGAATTTCCAGTGCCTTGGGCGACCACGGCAGAGGATTCTTTCCTCGGAACGCCAGCTGACTACAAAACTGCGGCACAAAAGGCAGGTTTCACCCTTGAGATCCGCAATGACCGGGGTGCGTTTGCAAAACAGTTCTTTGCCGACATGCAGGCCAAGATAGCGGCCTCGGGGCCGCCGCCGGTAAGCTTGCCAATGCTGATGGGGGACGCAGCCCCAAACAAGATGGCCAACATGATTGGCGCGGTCCAGGCAGACCACATCCAACCCGTAGAAATGATTTTTAGAAAGGGCTGAGGCCCGACAGGAGACGCAAGATGGCAGATCTTTCTTCGAATTTTATCGGGATCAAATCCCCAAACCCGTTCTGGCTGGCCTCTGCGCCGCCGACGGACAAAGCCTACAATGTGCGCCGCGCCTTTGATGCGGGCTGGGGCGGTGTTGTGTGGAAAACCCTTGGGTTAGACCCACATGTCGTCAACGTGAACGGGCCGCGTTATGGCGCAATTTACGGTGCTGACCGGCGACTCTTGGGCTTGAACAACATCGAATTGATCACCGACCGTCCGTTGCAGACCAATCTGGACGAAATCAAAGAGGTCAAACGCGACTACCCCGCCCAAGCGATGATCGTGTCGCTCATGGTGCCTTG
The DNA here is from genome assembly GCF_025141875.1 of Sulfitobacter sp. M368. Taxonomy (NCBI): domain Bacteria; kingdom Pseudomonadati; phylum Pseudomonadota; class Alphaproteobacteria; order Rhodobacterales; family Roseobacteraceae; genus Sulfitobacter; species Sulfitobacter sp. M368. The sequence goes on along the minus strand of NZ_CP081113.1, from coordinate 3,471,534 downwards.
CGAGGAAGAGCCGTGGAAGATGATCCTGCCGATGGTCGAAGAGACAGGCGCGGATGGGGTTGAGCTCAACTTTGGCTGCCCACATGGGATGAGTGAACGTGGCATGGGCTCTGCCGTGGGGCAGGTGCCGGAATACATTGAAATGGTCACGCGCTGGGTCAAGGCGAACACGCGTATGCCAGTGATCGTCAAGTTGACGCCAAACATTACAGACGTGCGCAAGCCCGCCGAAGCGGCCAAGCGTGGCGGCGCGGATGCGGTGAGCTTGATCAACACAATCAATTCGATCACCTCGGTTGATCTGGACCTTTTTGCGCCGGAACCCACCATTGACGGAAAAGGCGCGCATGGCGGCTATTGCGGCCCTGCGGTGAAACCCATTGCCTTGAACATGGTGGCGGAAATCGCCCGCGATCCGGGCCTGCAAGGCCTGCCGATCAGCGGCATTGGCGGCGTGACAACCTGGAAAGACGCGGCGGAGTTCCTCGCGCTTGGGGCTGGCAACGTGCAGGTCTGCACCGCCGCGATGACCTATGGCTTCAAGATCGTGCAGGAAATGATCTCGGGTCTGAGCGATTACATGGACAGCAAGGGCATCTCATCCGTTGACGAAATCGTCGGCCGCGCGGTGCCAAATGTAACGGACTGGAACCAGCTGAACCTGAACTACATCGCCAAGGCGAAAATTAATCAGGATCTGTGCATTTCCTGCGGCCGTTGCTTTGCCGCTTGCGAGGATACTTCGCACCAGGCGATCGCCATGTCCGAAGACCGCACATTTACAGTCATCGATGAGGAATGCGTGGCTTGCAACCTGTGCGTCAACGTTTGCCCCGTCGAAGACTGCATCACGATGGAGGCAATGGCACCGGGCGAGACTGATCCACGGACAGGAAAAGTTGTCCAACCGGATTATGCCAACTGGACAACCCATCCCAATAACCCTGCGGCCAACGCTGCAGAATAACATCTCCTCCCGACCTGTTGACCTTACCCTTTCTTGAGAAAGGGCGAGGTCGGCAGCGGATCGGGCATCGACACTTCAGGAAGGCCGGCACCTGGTAAGGGGGCCGGTTTTTCTGTTTGGGTTTGCGCAGCGACGACCGAACTTCGGGTCGCATCCGCAGGGCGGGGAAAGGCGCCGCTGATCCTTTTGCGAAACAGCGCTGCATTTGCGCCTTGATCGCTGGTGCCACTGCTGCCAGATCCGGAAAAACCGGTGCTGTTGCCTGCCGCACGCCCCTGCGCGGCGGCGATGGTCGGCGCGATGACGGGAACAGTGTGGGTTTCTGCCGACACACCTGGCGGAGGCGCCTGTGTGACAAAGGGGTTTGAAAGTAAGATAGAACTCATCCTGTGCTCCGATCTTGATCAAGAGGAGCCCGCCACCCGCAATTACCTTGGGGCAAATGTGTAAATGATTTCCTAATACAGTGGACCAGCGTCAATTACGGTAAACCAAAGGTTCACGGTGCCAGCAATTTCCGAAACATGGTTTGCAGATGGGTGGCAGCGCCGTCAAAAACCTCTGCACCGCCCCCCAAAAGCGTATCCACCTGAACTTCGAAATCGGCATAATGCTGGGTTGTTGCCCAGATCGAGAACAGCAAGTGCCGTGGGTCCACCGGTGCGAGCTTCCCCGCCTTGACCCAACCCGTGATTACGGCACATTTTTCGTCAAACAATGGTTTCAGCCCATCATGCAATTGCGCCCCCATGCGCGGTGCGCCTTGCAGGATCTCGTTGGCAAACAAGCGGCTTTCGCGAGGCAAATCGCGGGTCATGTCCAGCTTGCGCTGCACGTAGGCCAGGATTTCCTCCAATGGATCGCCGCCCGCGTCCATCTCGACCAAAGGATCAAGCCAGGTTTCCATCAACTGGCTCAGCAGCGTGACGTGGATCTCTTCCTTGCCGTTAAAGTAATAAAGGATATTGGGTTTGCTCAGTCCGGCCTCAGTCGCGATCTGGTCAAGAGTCGCGCCGCGATACCCATGGCGGGAAAAGACTTCGAGGGCGGCATCAAGGATCACGCGGCGATTGCGCATCTGAATGCGACTTGGCTTTTTCGTATCTGGCACCGTGGCGAAATCCTTGTTGTTGCCGCAAAAACAGGCATCCTAGGTCTATACCGCCTTTGCAGGTAAAACCAGTTCTTGACAGGGAACATGGTAGACGCAATCGTGTATTTACCAAATGGTAAAATTTCTGATGATAGCCGATCAAGGAGCCCGCCCATGCCTGCCCCCGGAGAAAACCTTAAGATCAACCCCGATCGTTTGTGGGACAGTCTGATGGAGATGGCCAAAATCGGGCCGGGCGTGGCAGGCGGTAACAACCGCCAGACACTCACCGATGAAGATGGTGAAGGCCGGTCGCTCTTTCAAAAATGGTGCGAAGATGCAGGCTGCACCATGGGGTTGGACCAGATGGGCAACATGTTTGCCCGCCGCGAGGGCACAGATCCCGATGCATTGCCCGTCTATGTGGGCAGCCATCTGGACACCCAGCCAACAGGCGGCAAATATGATGGCGTTTTGGGGGTTCTGGGCGGGCTTGAGATCCTGCGCACGATGAATGATCTGGGGATCAAGACCAAACATCCGATTGTCGTGACCAATTTTACCAATGAAGAGGGCACGCGCTATGCGCCCGCGATGCTGTCATCGGGAGTGTTTGCTGGCATTCATACGCAAGACTGGGCTTATGACCGCGAAGATGCCGAAGGCAAGAAATTTGGCGATGAACTCAAGCGGATTGGCTGGCGCGGTGAAGAAGAAACCGGTGCCCGCAAGATGCACGCCTTTTTCGAACTGCACATTGAGCAGGGCCCGATCCTTGAGGCGGAGGGCAAGGACATCGGAGTTGTCACGCATGGGCAGGGTCTGAGCTGGACGCAAGTGACGATCCACGGCAAGGACAGCCACACCGGATCAACGCCAATGCCGATGCGCAAGAATGCCGGGCTGGGCATGGCGCGCATTTTGGATAAGGTGGACGAGATTGCATGGTCCCATGCGCCCCATGCCGTTGGCGCGGCGGGGCATATTGATGTCTTTCCCAACTCACGCAATGTGATCCCGGGCAAGGTGGTATTTACCGTTGATTTCAGGTCGCCCGAGTTGAGCGTGATCGAAGATATGGAGGCGCGCTTGCGTGTCGAGGGTCAGAAGATTGCCGATGACATGGGCCTTAAGATCGAATTTGAGAAGGTCGGCGGATTCGATCCGGTGGCCTTTGACGAAGGCTGCGTGACTGCGGTGCGCAATGCGGCGGAGCGTTTGGGCTATTCGCATATGAACCTGATCTCCGGTGCAGGACATGATGCCTGCTGGATCAACCGTGTTGCACCTACGGCGATGGTTATGTGCCCTTGTGTTGATGGTCTGAGCCACAATGAAGCCGAAGAAATTTCCAAAGAATGGGCGATGGCCGGGGCGGATGTGCTACTGCATGCGGTGGTAGAAACAGCGGAGGTTGTGGGGTGAGACGTGCGACGATCCTTTTGAAAAGATCGGGCCGGAATTTTCATAAATTCCGGCGATGACGGACAGCGGTCACCAGCCTTCAACAGCGCAGCGGGTTGATGCCTTGCTGGACGCCGAACTGGACGAGGCCGCAAACAGTCAGGACACCGTGCTGCGGCAGACAGCGCAGGATTTTGCGTCGCTGCGATGTCCGCCCGCCGAGGTCACTGTGAATTTCTCCGGCGGGCTGACCCAGCGTTGTTGGTCTGTCAGTCGGGGCGATGGCACCTACCGGGTGGTCTATCTGCCCAAGGCGGGATATTTCTCGCTATGTGTGGAGAGCGATTTTGGGCCGCTGGATATCGGTGTGCATGGGCCTGCGCTGGGTTGTTTTGGATCGGTTTGACTTGGGGCGCTGCCCCAAACCCCGGAGTATTTTGGGGCCAAAAAGAAAGAAGATGGGAGAAAGACGATGAGCAAGGTGATCAAGGGCGGAATGGTTTGCACGGCAGACCGGACGTGGAAAGCAGATGTGCTGATCGAGGGAGAAACGATCAAGCAGATCGGTGAGGACCTCAAGGGAGATGAATACATCGATGCCGAAGGCGCCTATGTGATCCCCGGCGGCATTGACCCGCACACCCATTTGGAAATGCCCTTCATGGGCACCACGGCGGCAGAGACATTCGAGACCGGCACATGGGCGGCGGCCTGTGGCGGGACAACGATGGTGGTCGATTTCTGTCTGCCCGGCGCGGATGGGTCGATCAAGAACGCGATCAACGAATGGCACCGCAAGTCGGCGCCGCAGATCTGTTCGGATGTGGGCTATCACATGGCGATCACCGGTTGGGACGAGAATGTCTTTAACGAGATGAAAGATGCCGTGGATATGGGGGTGAACTCCTTCAAACATTTCATGGCCTACAAAGGCGCATTGATGATCGAGGATGATGAGATGTTCGCCTCTTTCAAGCGCTGTGCCGAGTTGGGTGCCTTGCCGATGGTGCATGCAGAGAACGGTGATCTGGTCGCCGAGTTGCAGCAGAAGTATTTCGATCAGGGGATCACCGGTCCGGAGGGGCATGCCTATTCGCGCCCGCCGGAGCTTGAGGGCGAGGCGGCAAACCGCGCGATCACGATTGCCGATACTGCAGGTGTGCCCTTGTACATTGTGCATGTGTCCTGCGAGCAGACCCATGAGGCGATCCGCCGGGCGAGGCAGAAGGGGATGCGGGTTTATGGCGAGCCGCTGATCCAGTTCCTGACCTTGGACGAGAGCGAGTATTTCAACAAGGATTGGGATCATGCCGCGCGGCGCGTGATGTCGCCTCCGTTCCGGTCAAAGGACCATCAGGACAGTTTGTGGGCCGGGTTGCAAGCAGGCAGCCTCCAAGTGGTGGCCACGGACCATGCGGCCTTCAACACCGACCAGAAACGCGCCGGGCGTGATGATTTCCGGATCATTCCAAACGGGTCGAACGGGCTTGAGGAACGTCTGGGCGTGCTTTGGACCGAGGGTGTGGAAACCGGACGCCTGACGCCAAATGAATTTGTCGCCGCGACCTCGACCAATGTGGCGAAGATTCTCAACATCTATCCGCGCAAGGGTGCCATCGTTGAGGGGGCCGATGCCGATATCGTGGTATGGGATCCCAAGATCACCAAGACCATCAGCCCCGCCAATCACCATTCGATTTTGGATTACAACGTTTTCGAGGGGTTTGAGGTCACGGCCAACGCACGCTACACGCTCAGCCGCGGTGATGTGATCTGGGCCTGGGGCCAGAACAGCCAGCCACAACCGGGCCGAGGCAAGTTTATTCCGCGTCCTGCGTTCCCAAGCGCCAATGTGGCGCTGAGCAAGTGGAAGGCGCTGACCAGCCCGAAGATGATCAAACGAGACCCACTGAACATTCCGGCGGGTATCTGATAGGACAAGACATTCAAAAGGGGTGGCCGGGCGCTGCCCCTTTGCGAGGGACATGAAGTGACTGAAAAGCAGAGCGTGATCAGCGCCAAGAACCTAGACCTGACCTTTCAAACCAATGACGGGCCGGTACATGCGTTGAAAGACGTGAACCTTGAGATCAAGGACGGCGATTTTGTATCGTTCATTGGCCCGTCAGGCTGTGGCAAGACCACATTTTTGCGGGTCATGGCGGATCTGGAGCAGCCCACGGGCGGGACCGTGACCGTGAATGGTGTGAGCCCCGAAGAGGCACGACGCCAGCGGGCCTACGGCTATGTGTTTCAGGCGGCGGGGCTTTATCCCTGGCGCACGATTGGTGGCAATATCCGGCTTCCGCTTGAGATCATGGGGGTGCCACGCGCGGAGCAGGCCGAGCGGGTGCAGCGGGTTTTGGAGCTGGTTGAACTGGCCGGTTTCGAAAAGAAATTCCCCTGGCAGCTGTCGGGCGGGATGCAGCAGCGTGCGTCGATTGCGCGGGCGCTGAGCTTTGATGCAGACATTCTGCTGATGGATGAGCCTTTTGGCGCGTTGGATGAGATCGTGCGCGATCACCTGAATGAACAATTGCTGCATCTGTGGGAACGAACGGGCAAGACCATCGCCTTTGTCACCCATTCAATCCCCGAGGCAGTTTATCTGAGCACAAAGATCGTGGTGATGTCGCCGCGTCCGGGGCGGATCACGGATGTGATTGACAGCCCGCTGCCCAAGGACCGCCCTTTGGACATTCGCGACACGCCGGAGTTTCTCGAAGTGGCGCACCGGGTGCGTGAAGGGCTGCGTGCGGGGCATCAAGATGATTGACCCGCAGTGGACGCAGACAGGTCAGATGAGTTTTTCTAGCCAAATGAAGCAGGGGGGCGGCGCATGAGGGGATCTGTTGTTCCTGTTTTGAGCGTTGTCGGGTTTTTGCTGGTGATGTGGTACGCGGCTGCGGTCTGGCTGAATGCACCTTGGGCCTATGATAAAGCCACGCGCAGCGGTGAGGTTCTGACCACCTCGACCCTGATCGCGGATACGTGGTCACAAGAAAAGCCCAAACTGCCTGCACCACATCAGGTGGGCAAAGAGATTTGGAAAACCACGGTTGAGAAAAAGATCACCTCCAAACGGTCGTTGATCTATCATTCCTGGGTGACACTCAGCGCGACTTTGCTGGGCTTTGTAATGGGCACCGGGCTTGGCATTTTGTTGGCGGTTGGCATTGTCTACAATCGCACCATGGATATGAGCGTGATGCCCTGGGTCATTGCCTCACAGACCATTCCCATTCTGGCGATCGCACCTATGATCATCGTGGTGCTCAACGCGGTTGGCATTTCGGGGCTTTTGCCCAAGGCGATGATTTCGATGTATCTGTCGTTTTTCCCTGTGGTTGTCGGCATGGTCAAAGGCCTGCGCAGCCCCGATCAGATGCAGCTTGATCAGATGCGCACATGGTTTGCGAGCAAATCCCAGACGTTTTGGAAGCTGCGCCTGCCGGCGTCGATGCCATATCTCTTTACATCGCTCAAGATCGGCATGGCGGCGTCACTCGTCGGGGCCATTGTGGGCGAATTGCCAACAGGCGCGGTGGCCGGTTTGGGTGCACGTTTGCTCGCTGGTAGCTATTATGGCCAGACAATACAAATCTGGTCTGCTTTGTTGATGGCGGCGGCACTGGCAGCGACGCTTGTCGGCATCATTGGGATCATTCAGCGTGTCACGCTGAAACGGATGGGGATGGCGTGATGGGCTGGCTTGTCTTTGCAGCGGTTGCCTGGATCGCGGGTTGGATGCTCAACGTCTGGCTGGCGCGGCGCCCGCCGTCGCGGCTCACGGGGCTGGCCTCTCCCATCGTGTTTGGCATCACGTTGATTGCGGTCTGGGAAGGGGTCGTGAACGGCTTTGAGATCAATCAGGTCTTGTTGCCCGCGCCCAGCGTCATTGCCGTGCGCTTTGCATCCTCCACTGCGATCTTGTGGGTGGATTTTGTGCAGACGGTCCTCAAAGGCGCACTTTCGGGATATATCATCGGCTGTGGGTCGGCATTCCTGATTGCGGTGGCCATTGACCGGTTCCCGTTTTTGCAACGCGGGCTGTTGCCGGTCGGCAATTTTGTGGCCGCTTTGCCGGTGATCGGGATGGCGCCCATTCTGGTGATGTGGTTCGGGTTTGACTGGCAATCCAAAGCGGCGGTGGTCGTGGTCATGGTGTTCTTTCCGATGTTGGTGAATACTGTGCAGGGATTGCAATCAACCGATGCGATGCAGCGCGACCTGATGCGGACCTATGCGGCGGGCTATTGGAAGACCTTGCTGAAGCTGCGGTTGCCTGCTGCAATGCCGTTTGTGTTCAACGGCCTCAAGATCGGGACAACGCTGGCGTTGATCGGGGCGATTGTTGCCGAATTTTTCGGCTCTCCGGTCAAAGGCATGGGGTTTCGCATTTCAACATCGGTCGGACAGCTTGCGCTTGATCTGGTCTGGGCCGAGATTGTGGTGGCGGCGATTGTCGGATCAGCCTTTTATGGGTTGATGGCGCTGGTCGAAAAACATGTGACATTCTGGCATCCAAGCCAGCGGAAATAACTACGATATGAAGACCAACCAAGAGGGAGATAACAAAATGAAAAAATTTACAAAATTGGCAGCCGGTGCGGCGCTGGGTCTATGGGGGACCATGGCGCAGGCGGCAGACGATGTCACATTGCAGCTGAAATGGGTCACGCAGGCCCAGTTCGCGGGCTACTACGTGGCGCTGGACAAGGGCTTTTACGAAGAAGAAGGCCTCAACGTTACAATCAAACCGGGCGGCCCTGACATTGCGCCCACACAGGTTCTGGCTGGCGGCGGCGCAGATGTAACCGTTGACTGGATGCCATCTGCATTGTCAGCACGCGAAAAAGGCTTGCCGATGGTGAACATCGCCCAGCCGTTCAAAAGCTCTGGCATGATGTTGACCTGCCGCAAAGATGCAGGCGTGACCAGCACAGACGATTTTAAAGGCAAAACGCTGGGCGTATGGTTCTTTGGCAACGAATTCCCGTTCCTGAGCTGGATGAGCAAACTGGGCATTTCGACCGATGGCGGCGATGATGGCGTCACGGTGCTCAAGCAGGGTTTCAACGTGGATCCGCTTTTGCAGAAACAGGCCGCTTGCGTGTCAACCATGACCTACAACGAATACTGGCAGGTGATTGATGCGGGTCTGACACCGGACGATCTGCAGGTGTTCAAATACGAAGACCAAGGCGTCGCGACGCTGGAGGATGGCCTGTATGTTCTCGAAGACAAACTGTCTGATCCGGCGTTTGAAGACAAAATGGTCCGCTTTGTACGGGCGTCCATGAAGGGCTGGAAATATGCGGAATCCAATCCGGATGAAGCCGCGGAAATCGTTCTGGACAACGATGCATCCGGCGCACAGACGGAAATGCACCAAAAGCGCATGATGGGCGAAGTGGCCAAGCTGACCGCGGGCAGCAACGGCGCACTTGATCCGGCCGATTATGAGCGCACGGTGGCATCCTTGCTGTCTGGTGGTTCCGATCCGGTGATCTCCAAAGCGCCTGAAGGGGCCTGGACACATCAGATTACGGACAAAGCGCTGAACTAAAACGACCTTGCATTGAGACGCGAGAGGGCTGGCCACGCGCTGGCCCTTTTCATTTTGAGGAATAACCGATGAAAAAGGTAAAGGGCGATTTGATCGCCTTGGCACAGGCCGGTGCTTTTGATGTGATCGTGCATGGCTGAAACTGCTTTTGCACCATGGGCGCAGGAATCGCACGAGGAATTGCGAAGACATTCCCCGAAGCGCTGGCGGAAGACAAAAGAACGGGTAAGGGGGATCGCGGCAAGTTGGGCCAGATCTCGGTTGCCGAGATTGCACAGGGTGATCTTCGGCTGACGGTGGTCAATGCCTACACCCAGTTTGATTGGCGCGGGCAGGGGCGGAAGGCAGACTATGATGCAATTCGCAGCAGCTTTTCCATCATTGCAGATCGGTTTGCCGGAAAGCGGATCGGCTTTCCGATGATCGGCGCAGGGCTGGCGGGCGGAGACTGGCAGGTGATCGAAGGCATTATCGAAGCTGAGTTGGCCGGGCTCGATTACACATTGGTTGTCTTTGACAGCTAGTATCCTGAGCCTAAGTAAAAAGGGCCGGCGCAACGCCAGCCCTTTCCATCAAACGAATACGCGGCAGGTCTTATAGAACTGTCACAACTGTCCCGACGGGCACACGTTCGTACAGGTCTTTCACGTGCTCATTCAGCATCCGGATACAGCCGTTGGACACCGAGCGGCCGATGGAATTGGGCTGGGTGGTGCCATGGATGCGGAAATATGTGTCTTTGCCGTTCTGGAACAGATACAGCGCCCGTGCGCCCAAGGGATTGTCAGGGCCGCCGGGCTGGGCTTCGGTGTTGCCGATGAACCGCTTGTAGGCTTTGGGGTCGCGTTCGATCATCTCGTCGGTCGGGCGCCATGTGGGCCATTCTTTCTTGAGCGCAATCGTCGCCGTGCCGGTAAATTCAAGGCCGGCCTTGCCGACACCAACGCCATAGCGGATGGCTTTGCCCGGTGCGGTGACGAAGTACAGGTAATGGCTGCGCGGCAGAATCAGCAGTTGACCGGGCTGATACTGGCGTTTGATGCGCACCTCTTGCGGAGTGGGATCATAGGCGGCGGACTCTGCCATGGCGAGTTGTGGAAGGGCGGTGGCGGCCAGCGTGCTGGCCAAAAATGTGCGGCGGCGCATAGGTCGCTCCATGTTCGTTATGTAAAACCAATTTTATTGTCGCAAACTAAGGCGCGTTGGCAACCCTAAGGCAACAAAAAACCGGCCTACTGTTGCCAGTAGACCGGTCAATTTTGCGTGTGGGCAAATGCCCCCAGCCCTTAGGCCAGTGCGATGTTTGTCGCGCTTTCGCGGCCGTCACGGCCTGCTTCGACGTCGAACGTCACTTTTTGGTTGTCGGCCAGACCTGTCAGGCCTGCGCGCTCAACAGCAGAAATGTGAACGAAAACGTCCTTGCTGCCGCCATCGGGTGCGATAAAGCCGAAGCCTTTAGTTGTGTTGAACCATTTTACGGTGCCAGTGGCCATATCCGTATTCTCCATTTTAGTGCCATCCGCGTAGATGCGATGGCCCGGCTCTGTTGGTCTGGATCGAAACTGAGCGCCGTAAAAGGAGACAGGGGTCGAAATAGAATAACGTTTGCAACCCGCCTTATGGCAGTTTGATCAGATTCGCACAAGAGGGCGTAACAGGGCGGGCGAAAGCTTGCCCATGTGACAGTTCTCGTCCCTTTTTGCCTTATTCTCGGCCAAGTTAAGGCGAACAAACCCAATATATTAAGGAATACCCTGAAAAGACTGGAAAACACCAAGACCTAGAATTGTCTTAAATCGGTCGCAAAGAAGCCCGCAATAGGGGGATAACTTGGCCATATGCCAGAAGGTTGTGCCGATGGGGGTCGGTACCAAAATCTTGAACGAGAGGGAATAGAAATGCGCATACTTGCAGTTGATGACGATCCAATTATCCTTGATCTGCTCAAGGGTTCACTGAACAAAGACAACAGCGGCGATCTGATCTGCTGCGAAACGGCGGAAGCCGCGCTGGAGGTTCTGCAAGCTCAGACCACTCCGATTGACTGCTTCCTGCTGGATATCATGCTGCCGGGTATCGACGGGATCGAGCTGTGTGAGCAGATCCGCGCGATGAAATCATATCGCACCACACCCATTATCATGATCACCGCCAGCCGCGAAGCTGATCTGATGGGCCGGGCATTCCATGCGGGGGCAACTGATTTTGTGTCCAAACCGCTTGATGGGATCGAACTTGGCGCGCGGATCAATAGTGCGGGCATGCTCAATGACAGCCTGCACCGTGAGCGCCATGCGCAACACACGCTGGCGGAACTGACCGAAAAGACCAAGATCCGGTTTGATCAAGCCGTGTCGCTGGACACCGGCGGTGTCACCGATCTGCTGGCGCTTGAAAATGAATTGCTGCGGATGCCGGCGGGTGTCTATGCGATGAACCTTGTTGCCATCGACGTGATGGGCCTGCGCGGTGTATTGCGGGCTGCGGGCAGCCCCGCGTTCCGCCGCAACCTCGAACAGGTCGCCGAGGCTGCCAAAGAGGCACTTGATGGCCGGGTCTGGAAGATGGGCTATGCAGGCAGTGGCCGTTTCCTTGCTGTGGTCATGGGCCGTGCGCGGTTGAACCACGCAGATTTGCAGGAACATATGAACGAGGCGCTGACCAGTGGTTGGAATATGGAAACCAACGGCACGCCAATGCCACCGGAAATTCAGGTCACGCCAATGACTGACAAACGTCTGTGGACAGGGTTGAGCGCCAGCGACATGCTGCGCGAGCATCTCCAGAACAAGGACATGATGCAGGAACTGGCCGCCGACCGTGAGAACGAGCTGTTTGAACCGCTCGAGAACGCGGCCTGAACCTAGACCTCTTTTAATTCAAAAGGCGGGGCATGATCATCTCATGCCCCGCCTATTGTTTGTTCGGAAGTGTCCAGATCGCGATTAACGCACGAACTTTTTATGCTTCAAGCGCTTTGGCTCAAGCGCGTCGGCGCCCAGACGCCGCTTCTTGTCTTCTTCATAGTCTTCAAAGTTGCCTTCGAACCATTCGACGTGCGCCTCGCCTTCAAAGGCGAGGATGTGTGTGCAGATCCGGTCGAGGAAAAAGCGGTCGTGGGAGATGACCACGGCGCAGCCGGCAAAATCGACCAGCGCATCTTCGAGGGCACGCAGGGTTTCGACATCAAGGTCGTTGGTCGGTTCATCGAGCAGCAGGACGTTGCCACCTTCTTTGAGCAGGCGCGCCATGTGGACACGGTTGCGTTCCCCACCCGAGAGCAGGCCAACCTTCTTCTGCTGATCGCCGCCCTTGAAGTTGAAGGAGGAACAATAGGCGCGGGAGTTCACCTCGGCGTCCCCCAGTTTGATCAGTTCGGCGCCGCCGGTGATTGCCTGCCATACAGTATCATCATCGGCCAAGTCATCACGGGACTGATCAACATAGGAGAGATCAACGGTTTCACCATATTCGATGGTGCCTGCATCGGGCTTTTCCTGACCGGTCAGCATCTTGAACAGTGTTGATTTACCCGCGCCGTTGGGGCCGATCACGCCGACGATGCCACCGGGGGGCAGATCAAAGCTGAGATCTTCGACCAGCAGTTTGTCGCCCATGGCTTTGTTCAGGTTCGCCACCTCGATCACCTTGTTACCAAGGCGGGGGCCATTGGGGATGACGATCTGGGCACGGGTCAGTTTCTCGCGCTCTGACTGGTCGGCCATTTCGTTATAGGCGTTGATACGGGCCTTGGACTTGGCCTGACGGGCCTTCGCGCCCTGGCGCATCCACTCAAGTTCGCGTTCAAGCGTTTTCTGTTTGGACTTATCTTCACGGGCTTCTTGCGCCAGACGTTTGGCTTTCTGCTCAAGCCAGTCAGAATAGTTGCCCTCGTAAGGCACACCTTTGCCGCGGTCGAGTTCCAGAATCCAGCTGGTGATGTCATCCAGGAAATAACGGTCGTGGGTAACGATCAGGATGGTGCCTTTGTAGTCCATCAGGTGCTGTTGCAGCCATGCGATGGTTTCGGCGTCAAGGTGGTTGGTCGGTTCGTCAAGCAGCAGCATGTCAGGCGCTTCAAGCAGCAGTTTACACAGCGCGACGCGGCGGGCTTCGCCGCCCGAGAGGTCTTTGATGTTGGCATCATCGGGCGGACAGCGCAGGGCCTCCATCGAAACATCGATCTGGCTGTCCAGATCCCAAAGGTTCTGCGCGTCAATGTCATCTTGCAACTTGGCCATCTCGTCGGCGGTTTCATCCGAGTAGTTCATGGCCAGCTCGTTGTAGCGATCAAGGATCGCCTTTTTGTCGGCCACGCCCAGCATGACGTTTTCGCGCACGGTCAGGCTTTCATCCAGCTTGGGTTCCTGCGGCAGGTAGCCCACTTTGGCCCCCTCGGCGGCCCATGCCTCGCCCTGAAAGTCCTTGTCCAGACCGGCCATGATCTTCAGCAGGGTAGATTTACCCGCACCGTTTACACCGACGACGCCGATCTTCACGCCCGGCAAAAAGTTCAGGTGGATATTCTCAAAGGTTTTCTTACCGCCCGGATAGGTCTTGGAGACGCCGGACATGTGATAAACGAATTGATAGGCGGCCATGAGGGATTCCTGTCTGGTCAAAAGTGGATTCAGACCGCAATATCCCGCGGATGGGGCAAGATCAACGCAGACATGTCGGGTTGAAGCTATGCAGATGGCTGTTGGTGCTGGTTCTTGCGGGATGCAGTGCCGCGATTGAGCTGTCGCAGCCGCCCAACCTGTACCTTGATGGCCGGAACTATCCAGAACAGTTGGTGCCGATTGCCCTGCGTGTTGTGGATCCGCCGATCTTTTTCATGACGGACAGGGAGCCGGTGTATAAAAATGGCGTCGTAACAGATTATGGCACGGGCCGGTCCAATGCGATGGCCTTTGGCGCGACAGAGGTACGGTTTGGTGCGGTAGACTGGCCCGATCTTGTGGCACGTACCCATCTGGGCCAAGGCGGCCGGATTTCGCGGCTTGAGGTGCAAGAATTGCGCGAGATTGTCCGGTTTCCGGATATTCCACTTGAGGCGGAGCGAAAGGATGGCCGGTTTGAAGTTCTGCGAACGGCACAGGCGGATTACGACCGACATGCAAAAACGTTCCAAAACGCCATTCGGGAAGAGGTGCGCCGGACGGGCAATGGACGCATCTTGATTTTTGTGCATGGGGTACGCAACGAGTTTGACGCCTCGCTGCAAACACTGGCAAACATTTGGCATTTCACAGGGCGGAGGTCCGTGCCCATCGTGTTTTCCTGGCCCGCAGGCAACAATGGCGTCCTTGGATATTTCCGGGACCGCGAATCCGGTGACTTTAGCGTTTACCACGCCAAGGAATTTCTGCGCCTGCTCGCCGAGATTCCGGAGGTCGAAGATATTGATATCGTCACCCATTCCCGCGGCACATCGGTCATGACGCAAGCACTGCGAGAGTTGGTGATCCATCACCGTGCCAAGGGACGCGCGCCCAAGGCGGCGATGAAAACCGGCACGCTGATCCTTGCCGCGCCGGATTTGGACACCGGCATCGTGCGGCAGCGGCTTTTGTCAGAGCGCGTTTCAGAGGCTTTCGAGCAGATCAATATCTACGTGAACCCTGATGATGTGGCCTTGCGTTTGTCTTCGATCCTGACCAACGCCCCGCGCATCGGCGCGGCGACGGATAAGGACTTTGAAGAAGGCGAATTGAGGTATTTGCGCAAACAAGCGTTGATCCATTTTATCCGGGTCGAGAAATCCATTGGGTCTGACAGCCATTCATACTTTCGCGCCAATCCCGCGGTTTTGTCCGATATCGTGCTGGCCCTGCGCACCCGGGCCTTTCCCGGCGGTGAACTACGCCCGCTTGAAGAAGATCCGGATCTGATCTGGCGTTTGCATCCCGACTATCCACTGGACCGTTTGCCCGATTTGAAGGTGGATGTGGGCCGCTAAGGCGGCACCTTCCTCGTGGTGGCCCGATTGACAACAGCAGGCAAACACCGTTGAACCTGTGGGAAAATTACGGGGGCCGCATGTTGCGCCATCAATTTCCTTATGCCGCGCCGGGACAGGTTGTTGGTCTATTGGGCGGATCGTTTGATCCGGCCCATGCAGGGCATGTGCATATCACCCGTGAGGCGCTCAAACGGTTTGGTCTTGATCAGGTGTGGTGGCTGGTCAGCCCCGGAAACCCGCTTAAGGAACGGGGTCCAGCGCCCTTGGGCAAACGGATGGAACGAGCGCGGCAAGTGATGCAGCATCCGCGTGTGCAGGTCACCGATATCGAGGCCGCGCTGGGCACCCGCTACACCGCTCAGACACTTGCAAAGTTGCGTCAGAGTTACCCCAAGGTTCGGTTTGTCTGGTTGATGGGGGCTGATAATCTGGCGCAATTCCACCTTTGGCAGGACTGGCGTCAAATTGCCCAGACCGTTCCGATGGGCATCCTGGCCCGCCCCGGCCAACGTATTTCGGCCCGGATGAGCCGCGCTTCGGCGCTTTTTGCGCCCTACCGGATTCCGGGGCGTTATTCGCAATTGCTTGCCCAGGCGGAAGCGCCAGCGTGGTGCTTTGTGAATGTGCCGATGCATGACGCCTCGTCGACAGAAATCCGTGCGAGGGGTGGCTGGTCAGCGCAAACGGGTTGAGGCTAGGCCAGCGCCGATGATCAATACCAGACCTGCCCATGTGAGGGCATCGGGCAGTGTGTTGAACAGGGCCCAGCCAAGAAGAACCGCGGCAATCAGTTGGAAATAGACCAACGGGGCCAGCCGCGTGGCCGGTGCCAAACCATATGCATAAAGCAACAGCAGATTTCCCAGCATCGAAAACAACGCCGAGGCCAGTGTCATTGACGCCATTGGCAGGCTCGCCTCTGGCAGATTGGTCAGCCCAAATGGCAGCAGCAAGACCATGCTGATCGCCAATTGGGTAAAGGTCAGCGCCAAAGGTTTTCCCAGATGCGCAAGCCAGCGTGACATGGTCAGAAACGCGCCATAGAACAGCCCCGCAGCGACGGCCCAAAGCACATCGGCATCGCCGCCGGTTCCCGGTCGGACCACCAGTAAAACCCCACCAAAACCGAGCAGGATCAGAGCCGTGCGCACCACAGTGACCTGTTCACGCAGGAATAGGGTGGCCAGCACATAGCTGAACATCGGTCCGATAAAGAAGGCAGCAAAAACCGTGGCGATATCAACCGTGCGCAACGCGAACTGGATGCAGGTGATCCCGCCGCACAGCATCGAGGCGCGCAGCCAAATGCGCCAATTGCCAAGCAGGGCAAAGCTGCCTTTGGGCAGGAACGGCAAGACCAGCACCGTGCCGAGCGCAAACCGCGACCACGCCACAAAGACAGGCTGCGCACCCAGCCCTGAGGTCAGGATCTTGCCAGCGCTGTCCCCGACGGGGATCAGCGACATGGCCACCAGCATAATAAGAACCGCGCGTTGCATGGCACGCGCTTAACATGGGCGTAGGGGATTGAAAATCTGCTCCTCAGGTTCTTGTGGCGGACGCCGGACTGCGGTTTAACCGGACCATGGGTAACGATTTTTCAAGACGTGGTTTTTTGGGCTGTCTGGCCGGGTTCGGGATTGCTGGCACCGGTGCATTGGCCGCGCCGCCCGCCACCAGTTTGCGGCCCCATCTGCGCGGTGAGGGCTTTTACAAACGCGCCGTTCCGAGCGCGCAAGAAATTATCAGCGGCGAAAAGCTTTCGGGCCGGGTGGCCTTTGCGGTGGCGGATGCACAATCCGGCAAATGGCTGGAATGCGAGAACGAACAGACCGGCACCGCGCCTGCCAGCGTGGCCAAAGCCCTTACCGCGCTTTATGCGCTTGGGACATTGGGCGCGGCGCATCAATTTGAAACAACGCTCATGGCAACAGGCGGTGTGGTGAATGGCGAAGTGCAGGGCGATCTGGTTTTGGTGGGCGGCGGTGATCCGACCCTTGATACCGACGGTTTGGCACAGATGGCGGCACAGCTGAAAGAGGCAGGCATCATCGGGATCAAGGGCGGCTTCAAGGTGTTTGAAGCGGCCCTTCCGGTGTTGCGCCAAATCGATCCGGCGCAGCCCGATCAGGTTGGCTATAATCCTGCGGTCTCGGGTTTGGCGCTGAATTTCAATCGTGTGCATTTCGAATGGAAGCGGGGCAGCAATGGCTATGCCATCACGATGGAAGGGCGCAGCGAACGTTACCGTCCTGCCGTGACCATGGCGTCCATGCAAATCCGCGACCGCCGCGCCCCGATCTATACCTATGAAGACCAGCCGCAGCGCGACAGTTGGACCGTCGCCAAAGGCGCATTGGGCAAGAACGGTGCGCGTTGGTTGCCGGTGCGCAAGCCAGGGCTATATGCGGGGGATGTATTTGCCACTTTGGCTGGGGCGCAGGGTATCCGGTTGGCCAAGCCGGAGGTGATTGAAGCACTGCCACAGGGCGAGACCATCGTCACCCACCAAAGCGGCCCGTTGCTCGGTATTTTACAGGATATGCTGAAGTATTCCACCAACCTCACGGCTGAAATGGTCGGCCTTGCCGCGACGAAAAAGCGGATCGGTTTGGTAGCGGATTTGCAATCTTCGGCGGCCGAGATGAACCGTTGGACGATCAATGATCTGGGGCTGAGTGCACCCAAGCTTGTGGACCATTCCGGCCTGGGCGATGCCAGCCGCATGACTGCGCAGGATATGGCGCTTGCCTTGGTCAAAGTGCATGGCAGCACGCTGCGGAGCATTCTGAAGCCTTTCAAAATGCGCGACGAAAAAGGGCGGCCAATCAAGGATCACCCGATCACGGTCGAGGCCAAAACCGGCACCTTGAATTTTGTCTCTGGTCTGGCGGGATATTTCACGGCGGAGGATGGGCGGGTCTTGGCCTTTGCCATATTCGCAGCGGACGAAGACGCCCGCGCTAAGATCAGGCCTGAAGAACGCGAACGCGCGCCGGGTGCAAAAACATGGAACAGGCGTGCCAAGCGCGTGCAGCAAGGGCTGATCGAACGCTGGGCGGCACTCTATGGCACTTGAAGCGGATCTGACTGGCTGGGCCGCGCTGGAGCGGGAGCTTTCTCTATGGAAGCAAGCCGGAGAGATCCCGACATTCTGGTGGCGCGACGACGATACGCAGGGGCCGACAGCGGCGCTTGATCAATTGATCGGGCTATCGGATCGTTTTGGTGCGCCCTTGCATCTGGCTGCGGTGCCAAAGGGGGTTGAACCTGCCCTAGCGGCGCGTCTTGAACCTTGTGACCAAGTTTTTGTGGTGCAGCATGGCTTTGCCCACATCAATCATGAACCTAAAGGCAAACGTGCCTCGGAGATTGGCGAAAGCCGTGATCTACCGTTGCAGATTGCCGATCTGCGGGCGGGCTGGGAGATGTTGTTGGCTGCAGAGCTGCCCAATCTTTTGCCTATCGTCGCGCCGCCATGGAACCGCATTGGACCGCGCACCGTGCAGGCGCTTCCGCAGGTTGGTTACAAGATGCTGACTGCATTCGATCCCCGCCTGAGCGCCAAGACGCCAGAGGGGCTGTTGCAGGTCAATTGCCATATTGATCCGGTACGCTGGAAAGAAGGCGCGGCGTTTCGCGGAACCGACAAGACCTTGCAGCAAGTCGTATCCCACCTTGCCGCGCGGCGGACAGGACAGGCGGACCGGCAGGAGCCCACGGGGCTATTGACCCACCATCTGCAAACCGACACTGCGACCTGGGATTTTGTAGAGGCGCTTTTGGATCGGTTGACCGGGGAAGGAGGCGGCGCCTGGATCACGTTGGCGTCCCTGTTGAAGCAAGGGCAGGCCAATGGTTGAGATCCGTTTTGCCAGACCGGATGAACGCGAAGATGTGGTGCAGTTCATGCATCAAAGTTTCCCCCGCGCGAAATGGTCCATCGACGGTTGGCGCAAGCTTCTTTCCGGGCGCTGGGCGCAGGAAGATGACCCCTTTGCCGTGGTCGTGCGCGATCAAGGCAGGATGATTGGCGTGCTGGGCCTTGTGATGTCACGGCGGCAGATGGATTTTGGCACGGCCCGCCTATGCAATTTGACCTCATGGTACGTCGATAAGGCCTATCGCGGGCAAGGGATCGGGCAAAGGGTGATGCAATTGGTCACGGCAGATCCTGCGCTGACCTGTACCAACCTAAGCAGCGCGCGCGGGGCGTTGGGCGTGGTCGCCAATGTCGGGTTGCAGGTGCTCGACGATACCCGATTTATCTGGGAACGGTCGGGGCCATCAAGATTGCTGGTTCACGATGATCTGGATGGCACTGAAGGCGTGCTCTCAGAACGGGAGCAGCAAATTATGAAGGATCACGCTGACCTGAAACTCTGTCCCTTGGTGATCGAAACATCCGGCGGGCCGTGCTTTATGATGATCTCGGTCCAGCAAAAGGTCGATGCATATGTCACGCACGAGGTGATGTACCTAGGGGACCGCGCTCTCTTTGCCCGCTATGCCCGTGAAATTGCCGATGCGGTACTGCCGGAAGATCACGCGGCGGTTCTGTCGGTCGATAGCCGGTTTGTTGCGGAGGGGGTCGTGCCCGACCGCACAGAGCCGATCCCGGTGCCGCGATTCTATAGTCCGGGAAACCTGTCTCCGGAAGCCATTGATCACCTCTATACCGAGATCGTCTTGCTGGGGATGAAGTTATATTAAGCCTACGGCTGCCTTTAGATCAGGTGCCGCGCACGTGCCCCGCGCTCAATCGCGGCGGCGTGCAAGCGGTCGATGTTAAGCTCATACCGGATTTCTTCGAGCAGGCGTAGCTCTGTTTCTTCGAGCGTCCCGTCCGCCGCCGCCACATCACAGGACAGCGCATAGGCGGTTTCATAGAGGCGCTCAGGCAGGCCGCCGCGGATCAGCCCAAACAGCGCATCGAGGCCATCTTCTTGATCAAAAAGGTCAAAAACCGTTTTGCTGATGATGCTGAGGCGATCAATGTCAAAGCCTGCAAAGATCGGCAGGATATTCACTGCCGTCTGAATCTTGATCAGCTCAGTGGTACCGACATCCTCATCTGAGGCGGAAACAGCAACCATGAGAGCGATCAGGCAATCTTGAGGGCTGAGCGGGGAAGGGAGAGTATCCGGCATCGTGCTGCATCCTTTGCGGGGTCATGTTGCAGTGCAGAATATTGACGCTTCGACAGTGACGCAATAGGTAGACCCGCAGTCCTGCGCAAAGTGTGCGGGACAATATGAAATGGATGACCCCTATGTCCGAGACGCGTGACGCTGCAATGACAAGCAAAGCCTGGCCTTTTGAAGAAGCGCGCCGGGTGCTCAAACGCTATCATAAGGCGCCGCCGGAAAAGGGATATGTGCTGTTTGAGACTGGCTATGGTCCGTCTGGTCTGCCGCATATCGGCACCTTTGGCGAAGTGTTGCGCACCACGATGATCAAACGGGCGTTCGAAGAAATTTCGGACATTCCGACCAAGCTGATCTGTTTCTCCGATGATCTCGACGGTATGCGCAAGGTGCCGGGCAACGTGCCCCAGCAAGAGATGCTGGCCGAACATATGCACAAGCCGCTGACTTCGGTGCCGGATCCCTTTGGCACGCACGAAAGTTTTGGCCATCACAACAACGCCATGCTGCGCCGGTTCCTCGATACCTTTGGTTTTGAGTATGAGTTTTATTCGGCACGTGAGTTTTACCGCACGGGCCAGTTTGACAAGATTCTGCTGCGGGCGGCGGAAAAATACGATGAGATCATGGCAGTGATGCTGAAATCCCTGCGCGAGGAGCGCCGCCAGACCTATTCGATCTTCCTGCCGATCCATCCCGAAACCGGGCGGGTGATGTATGTGCCGATGAAAGAGGTAAATGCCAAGGATGGCACGATCACCTTTGACACCGAAGAGGGCGAGGAAATGACCCTGCCTGTCACTGGCGGCAATGTGAAGCTGCAATGGAAGCCGGATTTTGGCGCGCGCTGGGCGGCGCTGGATGTGGATTTCGAGATGTATGGCAAGGAACATGCCACCAATACGGCGATTTATGACCGGATTTGCGAGATCCTGGGCGGCAAAAAGCCAGAGCATTTCAGCTATGAGCTGTTTCTGGATGAGAACGGGCAAAAAATCTCCAAGTCTTCGGGCAATGGCATCTCCATTGATCAGTGGCTGACCTATGCGAGCACCGAAAGCCTGTCGTATTTCATGTTCCTCAAGCCCAAAACCGCCAAGCGGATGTATTTTGATGTGATCCCCAAGGCGGTGGATGAATATCACCAACAGCTTAAGGCGTATGAGACGCAAGACACCAAAGCGCGGCTCAATAACCCTGTTTGGCATATTCACGGCGGCGATGTTCCGACCTCGGATATGGTCGTTCCGTTTTCGATGTTGTTGAATCTGGCTTCTGTGTCCAGCGCCGAGGACAAGTCGCAACTGTGGGGCTTTATCCAGCGATATGCACCCAAAGCGACACCGGAAACCAACCCCGGAATGGACGCGGCGGCGGGTCATGCGGTGGCCTATTACAACGACTTTGTGAAGCCAAACAAGACTTTCCGTGCGCCCAGTGATCTGGAGCGGACCGCGTTGGAAGAGCTGCGCGACAATCTGAAATCCTGGGATGGTGGATTGGATGCCGAGGCGCTGCAAAGCATGGTCTTTGCCGTTGGCAAACCAAAGTTCGAGCCGCTGCGCGATTGGTTCACGGCCCTTTACGAGGTGTTGCTGGGTGCCAGCCAAGGCCCGCGCTTCGGTGGATTTATCGCGCTTTATGGCGTGGATGAAACTGTCGCGCTGATTGATGATGCGCTGGCGGGAAAACTGACAGAAGGCTGAAACTCTTGCCTCGGTGCTGCCGTGACTTAGCTTAAGTCATGTCAGCAAGGGAGCGAGAGAGATGCGAAGCTTTATTACATCTGTGTTCGGAGGGCTGGTTTTGTCGGCCCTCCTTGTCTTTGGTGCGGCGGCGCAGGTGCCGGAGGTGGAAGACACCATCAACCGCCAGATTGAGGCGTTCAAAGCGGATGATTTCGCTGAAGCCTTCACCTTTGCCACGCCGACCTTGCAGCGGCTGTTCCAATCACCACAGAACTTTGAGCGGATGGTGATCAATGGCTATCCAATGGTCTGGAGACCTGCCGAAGTGCGGTATCTTGAACAGGTGCAGGATGGGCCGGTGGTCTATCAAAAGGTACAGATCACAGATGCCAAAGGGTTCACGCATCTGCTTCTTTATCGGATGCAGCAGACCGCCGAAGGGTGGCGCATTGGCGGCGTTCAGTTGATGGCCGCACCGGGCGGCACTGCCTGATCGCATGATCCATGCGGTGTTGCACCTGCGCCGGACGATCCCGCACGGCGCAGTTAACCCCTGCCCGATACTTCCCTGAGCCAACCCGGCAATGCCGGGAGATGCGGCAATCTGGCGGTCCGTGATTTGCGGCCCCGAACAAAGGGAAAATGCGATGAACAAGGCAATTACCGAGGGTCTGGTGTTGGCTCCGACCCCCTATGCGAATGGTTTGGATGTCTATTCAAGCGGCGATGGGACAGCCGGATCTGATACCTACGACAACGATCCCAACGCCTTGTTTGTACCTGCAGATCAGGATTTTGGCGGCGCGCTGGAAATTCTGAAAACCCAAGGCGTCCAGAAGATCCGGTATATGGGGCAAACGCCGATCCTGCCGGGCTGCTATTTGCAAATCCGTGTGCGGGTTAAGGCGATCAGTGGCAATCTGCCCTCGGTGCGGATCGCGGGTTATCCGGCACTGGGCAATGGCGACCGCGTGGCCGGTCTGACAGAGTTTTCGGCCGCCGTTGATTTGACAAGCTATGGCGAAGT
The DNA here is from genome assembly GCF_025141875.1 of Sulfitobacter sp. M368. NCBI lineage: Bacteria > Pseudomonadati > Pseudomonadota > Alphaproteobacteria > Rhodobacterales > Roseobacteraceae > Sulfitobacter > Sulfitobacter sp. M368. The sequence goes on along the minus strand of NZ_CP081113.1, from coordinate 3,448,674 downwards.
GGTCGAGGTACGGGCCATTGTTGGCACCGGCACGCGCGGCGGGGTCGATATGCCATGGGGCAATGAGCCGGTTTACGGACATTTTGGTTTGGATCTGATCGGGCCTAATGGCGGCATTGTGCGGGTCGATGATATCGAGATTGAAGATGTCACTGCCGTGTTCCTGCGCGGGATGATCTCAACAGTTGATGTGACCGATTATGGCGCCATCGGTGACGGCACCACCGACAATACCGCAGCATTTGAGGCCGCCAATGCGGCGGCCAACGGGCGCGAGGTGTTCGTGCCAGCGGGTGTCTTTCATCTGGAAAACGATGTGACTTTCGACACGGCGGTCAAGTTCGAAGGGCGGGTGACAATGCCTGTTGACGCCAAACTGCTGCTGCGCCGCAGCTTTGATCTGCCCAGCTATGTCGAGGCCTTTGAAGATGAGGCAGAGGCGTTTCGCAAAGCGTTTCAGGCATTGCTGAGCAACTCGGATCACGAAACGCTGGATTTGGGCGGGCGTAAGGTCACGATTACCGGACCACTGGATATGCAGGCTGCGGTTCCGGATCGCGACAGCTATGCCACGCGCCGGGTGATCCGCAACGGCCAGCTTGAGGCGGAAAACTCTGCCGCTTGGGACACTGACACCGTGACTTCCCAAGCGACTTATGATGCTGGCAGCAACCGCGTGCTGACCAATGTGGCGAATGTGGCGAATGTGCAGGTGGGGGCGCTGGTCGAAGGCACGGGCGTGGGACGCGAGGTCTATGTCGAGGACAAAAACGAAGCGACACAGCAAGTGACCCTGACGCAGCCGCTTTTTGATGCGGAAGGCACCCAGACATTCACGTTCAGGCGATTCAAATACCTTGTAGACTTCAGCGGCTTTAACCAGCTCAGCAAATTCGTGATGGCGGATATCGAGTTTCAATGTAACGACCGGTGCAGCGGCATCATGTTGGCCCGGTCAGGTATTTCATTTCATCTGCGTGACTGTTTCATCAGCCGCCCGATGGACCGGGGGATCACCTCGGCAGGCACAGGGTGTCAGGGGATGTTGGTGGATCGATGTCAGTTCCTGTCTGCCGAAGATCCGCTGGACGTGCCGAACCGCAAGAGCATCGGTTTCAATGCCAACACCAACGATGTGAAAATCCGCAACAACCGGGCGACCAAATTCCGGCATTTCGGGTTGCTTGCCGGGGCCAACAACATCGTGACGGGCAACCACTTTTTCCAAGGTGATACGGTGCAAGACGGTGTGCGATCCGCAGGGATTGTCCTGGCCAATACCCATGTCAGCAGCGTGATTTCAGGCAATTACATCGACAACTGCTTTATCGAGTGGACCAATGAGCATGATTCCGCGCCAGAGTTCAATTCGGAGTTTTCCTTTAGCGCACTCAGCATCACCGACAACATCTTTCTGTCCGGCGAAGTGGCACCATGGTTCAGCTATATCATTGTCAAACCACATGGCGCGGGGCACTTCCTGAGCGGAGTCACAATCACCGGCAACAGGTTCCGCAGCTTGAATGGTTCGATTGACCGGGTTGAGCGGGTCGATGACAGCTTTGCCGCTTTGGACATGTCGCGGTGCAAAAATCTGGTGATGGCGGCCAACTCGTTTCACGCTGTGTCAAACCCTGTTGAGAACCCGGCCTATGTGGAATTTGACCAGAACCAGCCGTCCACTGCGTGGGATATTGATGCCGGCCCTCAATTGCCGTTTTCCGGACAGGCCTTGCAGGTGGACAGCGTGATGCCATTTGGCCCGATCCGAAATGACAACAATGTTCGCCAATATGACATGCCCTATGTCGATCTGCAGCATGGGGCGCAGGGTGATCATATCCAACTGGTTTGGCCGACGCCTGTGAAAGGGACAGTGCAGGCCATGGTCCGTATGGACAAACGTTAAAGGGATCGCTCGGAACTTGCGAAGGGGATCGCTCAGAACTCGCGCCACAAGCCAATTTTGATGCGGTTTGTGGCGATGCCCTTAAGCGGTGCCTCAATCCCAAGCTGGATTTGAAAATCAGTTACGGGTGGGCGGATCACCAACGATGGAACGAAGGTGGCATAGGTGCTGCCATCGGCATGGCCGAGGTTCAGCTCGAGAATGCCTTTGGTGGTATCCCCCAGATCAACGCCAAAAGTCCCATCCAGCTTGGCGCGGTAGTCTTTGGTCTTGATGTCCCAAAGCAGCGACCCGTCCACGGTGACCCATCCGCCCTTCGCGCCCATCTGCATGCCGCGGCCCCAGGTCAGCCCGGTTTTGAACATAGGACGGGTGCCGTAGCTGCCCCAATCTGCGCCGATGCCAACCTCATAGGCCAGTTTGTTCTCCCCTTCCGCAGGACCAAGGGCGCGGCGAAAGAACAAAACCGCGCTTCCGTTCTTGCCAGAAGGATCGCTTGCCGTCAGGTTCAGGTCGGCGACCAGCGTTGTCTCCCTAGACAGGCCAAACTCCAGATAGGTGCTGCTTTGGGTTTCGAACGTCCGGGTGCTGCTGACGGAGGTCGACAGAAAGGTCTTACCCTCTTCACGCAGCCATGGGCCAGCGGCCAATGGGGCAGCGAGGCAGTGCAGGATCGCGGTAATCAAGAGAAAATAACGCATCGGGCCCTCCGGCCCTGATCGTCCTAAACGAAGGTTAACAAATCCTTACGAAACCGGCGTGCCAAAAAGACAAAAGGCCCGGAGCGACGAACGCTCCGGGCCTCCTTTGGGTCAGTGATCGGGTCTTACACGCGGACGGAACCGCCACGGGGACCGGCGATCAGCCAGACGATCAAGCCGACAACTGGCAACAACAGGATGCCGAGTGTCCAGAGGATCTTGCTCAGCGTCGAGGTGCTGGAGGTCAGAACCTGATAGATGGCGTAAATGTCAGCGATCAGGATGATCAGTCCAAGAAGTCCGTATTCCATTGTATTTCTCCGTTCGTGATTAGCAGGTGGTCTGCCGGGTTAACCGCGATAGGACCCGATCGGTTCCAATTCCGCCGAAATAATTCCGTCCAACGTGCCTGCCCTATTAGAAATCCTAAATTGAAGGCCGCGCGGCACGAGGGGTGCAATGGGTTCTAAGCGAATTTCAAATTCCCCTTGAAAACATAGGTTTGACTGCCGTCTGCTGACCATAAGGGATACCGATCTAAAACAATCATGTCATATTTTCGGGAACCAAATCGCGGGCCGACTGTTCTTTCTCCATGACGTTCAAACGCAACGGACTTGAAAGGAAAAGACAATGAAGTCGACCACAGCAATTATTGGCGGTGCAGCCGCCGCAGTCATTATCGCCGCCGGTATCTACATGATTGATATCGACCAGACACAAGAAACCCGCATGCCTGACGTGGACGTTTCTGTTAACGGCGGTCAGCTGCCAGAGTTTGAAGCAGAGGTCGGGTCTGTTTCCGTTGAGCAAGAAGATGTGACCGTCGAAGTTCCAGATGTGGAGGTTACGATGGAAGAGAAGCGCCTCTCCGTGCCGACGCTGGAAATTACGCCGCCATCAGACGACAGCTGATTGAGCAATACGAATGAAAAAGCCCCGCAGTCGTGCGGGGCTTTTTTCGTTTAGACTTCGGCATCAGCGGCCCTTGCGACGCTTCACTCCGCCGCGCATTCCCCCGCGGCCCATCGTGCTGCGACCGGAAGCCTTTTGTGCATCATCCACCGCCTTGTCGACCATATATTGCCGCGCCATCGGATCATCGGCAATCGCCAGATCAACCGCCTCAAGCCGTCTCACCTCGTCGCGCAGCCGCGCGGCCTCCTCGAATTCGAGGTTTTCCGCCGCCTTGCGCATATCTGTCCGAAGACCATCCAGCACCGCCTGCATGTTGCCGCCGGCCAGATTTTTGTCGATCTGCGTGGTGACGCGGTTCATGTCCACATCGCCTTTGTAGAGGCCAGACAGAATGTCCTCGACGTTCTTTTTGACCGTCGCAGGAGTGATCCCGTGTTTCTCGTTATAGGCAATCTGCTTGGCGCGCCGCCGGTCGGTTTCGGCCAGCGCCCGTTCCATTGATCCGGTGATCCGGTCCGCATACATGATCACCCGCCCTTCGGCGTTGCGGGCGGCGCGGCCGATGGTCTGGATCAATGAAGTTTCCGAGCGCAGGAAGCCTTCCTTGTCGGCATCGAGAATGGCCACCAATCCGCATTCGGGGATATCGAGCCCTTCGCGCAGCAAGTTGATCCCGATCAGTACGTCAAACGCCCCAAGTCGCAGATCGCGCAAGATCTCGATACGTTCGATGGTGTCGATGTCGCTGTGCATATAACGGACTCGAATACCCTGTTCGTGCATGTATTCGGTCAGATCTTCGGCCATGCGTTTGGTCAGTGTGGTACACAGCGTGCGATAGCCGCCGGCGGCCATCACACGCACCTCATCCAAAAGATCATCGACCTGCATCTCAACCGGACGTATTTCCACCTGCGGATCAAGCAGGCCCGTGGGGCGGATCACCTGTTCCGTGAACACGCCGCCGGTTTGCTCGATCTCCCAAGAGGCGGGCGTGGCCGAGACAAAGACCGACTGCGGGCGCATTGCATCCCATTCTTCGAACTTCAGCGGACGGTTGTCCATGCACGACGGCAGCCGGAAACCGTGTTCGGCCAAGGTAAACTTGCGCCGATAGTCACCCTTGTACATCGCGCCGATCTGCGGCACCGACACGTGGCTTTCATCGGCAAAGACAATTGCATTGTCCGGAATGAATTCAAAAAGCGTGGGTGGCGGCTCTCCCGGCGCGCGACCTGTCAGATAACGAGAATAGTTTTCAATCCCGTTGCACACGCCGGTGGCCTCCAGCATCTCAAGATCGAAATTTGTACGCTGTTCAAGCCGTTGCGCCTCTAGCAATTTCCCATCGGCGACCAGCTGATCCAGCCGCGTGCGCAGCTCTTTCTTGATGCCGATCACGGCCTGCTGCATCGTCGGCTTTGGCGTCACATAATGACTGTTGGCATAGACGCGGATCTGGTCGAAAGTGTCGGTCTTTTCGCCTGTGAGAGGGTCGAACTCGGTAATGCTTTCCAGCTCTTCGCCAAAGAAGGACAGCCGCCAGGCGCGGTCCTCAAGGTGGGCCGGGAAGATTTCAAGCGAATCGCCGCGCACGCGGAAAGACCCGCGCTGGAACGCGGCATCGTTGCGGCGGTATTGCTGGGCGACAAGATCCGCGATCACCTGCCGTTGGTCATAGCTGGTTCCGGCCTTGAGATCCTGCGTCATCGCGCCATAGGTTTCGACCGAACCGATGCCGTAAATACAAGAGACCGAGGCCACGATGATCACATCGTCCCGCTCGAGCAGCGCCCGCGTGGCCGAGTGGCGCATGCGGTCGATCTGTTCGTTGATCTGGCTTTCTTTCTCAATATAGGTGTCGGACCGCGCCACATAGGCTTCGGGCTGGTAGTAGTCATAGTAGCTGACGAAATATTCCACCGCATTGTCTGGAAAGAAGCCCTTGAATTCGCCATATAGCTGAGCCGCGAGGGTCTTGTTCGGGGCGAGAATGATCGCGGGGCGCTGGGTCTCCTCAATCACCTTGGCCATGGTAAAGGTCTTGCCTGTGCCCGTCGCACCCAACAGAACCTGATCGCGGTCGCCGTCAAAGATGCCTGTAGACAACTCCTTGATGGCGGTGGGTTGATCGCCCGCGGGTTCAAATTCCGTATGCAGGACAAATTTGCGACCACCTTCCAGTTTGGGACGGCTGCGCACATCCGGTGCCGGATTGGCCATGATCGGCATGGAATCGGGATTGCCGCCGGATTTGTCGGTTTGTGCGTAGGGCATGAAGGGGTCCTTGCGAGGGTCAGTCACATAGGTGACGTCTTTTGCCGCAGGATCAAGAGGCCGGAGCGGATTGCTGCCACAAACTGACAGGGGAGGTGACCCACATTAGGCATTTGGTCCCGCGGCAAACCCCGGGGGGCCAGCCCCCCGGACCCCCCGGAGGTATTTAAGGCCAGAAAGGGAGAGGAGCGGTTTTGTTGCGGATGGTGTGCCTATTGGATCAAATGCGGGATTTGTTACAGTGAAAGCCCGACGCTGTCTCTTGCCCCGCGCCCGCGAATATCGGATAAGCCCATAACGCTAGCAGCAAAGAGGCCGATATGCGCGCACGTATCTACCAACCCGCACGCACCGCGATGTCATCGGGCAACGCTAAAACCCGCGTCTGGCTGCTTGAGTTTGCCCCCTCCGAGGCACGTGAGGTGGATCCGTTGATGGGGTGGACCTCATCGTCCGATACGCAGTCGCAGGTACGTTTGCAATTCTCCACCAAGGAAGAGGCTGTCGAATATGCCCGCGAGCATGGCATCGATGCGCAGGTGCAGGATCCGAACAAGCGCAAGCCAAACATTCGCGCGGGTGGCTATGGTGAGAACTTTGCCACCGGACGCCGCGGCGCATGGACCCACTGAGCGTCACATTCGAGCAGCCAAACACCGCTGATGTCCGCGCCTTGCTGGAGCGGCATTTTGCGTTGATGCGTTCCTTGTCGCCTGCGGAAAGCTGTCACGTGATGGCACCCGAGACATTGCTGGACGCCGGCGCGACCCTGCTGGGCGTGCGCGAGGCTGGCGTTTTATTGGGTGTAGGTGCGTTGACACGCATTGGCGATGACGCAGGCGAGCTGAAGTCCATGCACACGGCGCAAGAGGCCCGCGGCAAGGGTGTTGCGCGGCGATTGTTGCAGGCACTTTTGCAAGAGGCACGCGACCGAGGGATGAACCAGATCAGTCTGGAAACCGGCAGCGCGGCAGAGTTTCAGGCGGCGCGGAGCCTCTATGAATCCGAGGGCTTTGAAGAATGCCCGCCATTTGCTGCCTATCAGCTTGATCCACTCAGTACTTTTATGACACTTCGGCTTTGATTTCTCCTGACGATCAGGCTTGCCAAGCCATGCCTGATGTTGGACAACCCCGCCAGCGGTCCCTTAGCTCAACTGGATAGAGCAGCTGACTTCTAATCAGCAGGTTGAGGGTTCGAGTCCTTCAGGGATCGCCAGTTTCTTCTTGATTAAACCGCGAATTTGCCGCTCCTTTTTTACAGGGGAGTGACAGATGACCAATCGTGGATTCGAGCAGGCAGAGTTTGAGGCGCGGTTGGGCCGGGCGCAAATGGCCATGGCCAAGGCGGATTTGGATGCCTTGCTTTTGACGACCGAAGCGCAAGTTCGCTATTTCACCGGTTATCTGACGCGATTTTGGGAAAGTCCAACGCGGCCTTGGTTCTTGATAGTGCCAGCCAGTGGCAAACCCGTTGCAGTGATCCCTTCTATCGGTGCGGCGCTCATGGGGCAGACCTGGGTGGAGGATATCCGCAGTTGGAGCGCGCCGGATCTGGCCGATGATGGCGTGAGCCTTCTGGGTGAGGCCTTGCGGGAATTGACGCCGGATCGCGGGCGGATTGGTGTGCCGGACGGGCATGAAACCCATCTGCGCATGCCTTTGGCTGATTTGCGCCGGCTTGAGGATCTGTTGCCGGCCCGGCAGATCGTTGGGGATGCGGGGATCATACGCGGTTTGCGGATGGTCAAATCGACGGCCGAGATCGCCAAAATCGAAAACGCCTGTGCCATTGCAGGCCGCGCCTTTGGCCGGGTGCCGGAGATTGCCGGTGCAGGGGTGCCACTGGACGACGTGTTTCGCCGGTTTCAAATGCTGTGTCTGGAGGAAGGTGCCGATTGGGTGCCGTATCTGGCAGGCGGGGCGGAGCAGGGCGGCTATACCGATGTGATCTCTCCCGCGCGGGCCGTGCCTTTGGCGGCAGGGGATGTTCTGATGCTCGACACCGGCATGGTATGGGACGGGTATTTCTGCGATTATGATCGCAATTGGTCGGTTGGCCCCGCTTCAACAGCCGTAAAATCCGCCCATGCACAATTGATCGAGGCATCAGATGCGGCCTTTGATATTGCCCGTCCGGGCGCGACGGCGGCAGATCTTTTCCACGCGATGGATGATGTTCTCACGCGGGGTGCGGGCGCAACAGAGGCCGGGCGATTGGGGCATGGCTTGGGCATGTCCCTAACAGAATGGCCGTCGCTGATTGCGCAAGATCACACGCCGCTGGAGGCGGGCATGGTTCTAACGCTTGAGCCGGGGATCGCCGTTGGGGGAAAGATCATTGTGCATGAGGAAAATATCGTGATCACGGATGGCGCGCCGCGTTTCATTTCGCCGTGGATTGGACCGGAGATTTCCACGCTGTGACGCATCTCAATTATGCCCTTGATGCGGATGACCCTTCCGCGCCGCCGATGGGTCTGATCGTGCTTCAGACCGACGAGACCCTTGAGGGCGACATGCGACACTATTTTGCAAAAGACCCAAGCCCGATCTATGTGACCCGCATCGCCAGCGCGCCGGAGGTCTCGCAAGACAGTCTGGCCGCGATGAAGGGAGACATATCCGCCGCCGCCGACCTTTTGCCCAAGGCACGGCCTTACCGGGTGGTGGGGTATGGATGCACCTCCGCCAGTTCGGTGATCGGATCGCAAGCGGTGGCAGAGCAGGTGCAAAAGACCTGCAAAGCGGCAGAGGTGACCAATCCGCTGCGAGCGGCGGTAGCCTATGCGGCGCACAAGGGCATCTCCCGGCTGGCCTTGCTCTCGCCCTATGTGGCTGAGGTCAATGAAACCCTGCGCGGGGCCTTCGCGGCGCAGGGGGTTGAGACGCCGGTTTTTGGCAGTTTTGGCGTTGCCGAAGAGGAAAAAGTGGTCCGAATCTCTGCGCGGTCTTTGATTGACGGGGCAATTAACCTTGGCCGTGATGGATCGGTCGAAGGTGTGTTCATGAGCTGCACAAATTTGCGAACACTGGGCGTAATTGATGAGGTTTCTCAGGCACTTGGAAAACCCGTTTTGTCCAGCAATCAGGCTTTGGCGTGGCATATGGCCCAGCTCAACAGCGCCGAGTAACCCGAATACTTGGTGCCAAATCAAGTTTCTAGTTGCGTATTGGACAGTGGTCCGTTTGAATTGGGATCGTTCAAATGTGACAGCGGGATGAACCTGCTGCGGTCAGAACGGGGAAGGGAGACGACGTGAATACATCGTCAAACGACGCGGCTTTCGTCGAGTTCGAACGCGTGCAAAAATCTTATGATGGCGAAGCTCTGGTTGTGAAGGATCTCAATCTTTCTTTGCCCAAAGGCGAGTTTCTGACCATGCTTGGGCCATCGGGCTCTGGGAAAACCACTTGCCTGATGATGCTGGCCGGATTCGAGACAGCCACCCATGGCGACATCCGGCTTGATGGCAAATCGATCAACAATATCCCGCCGCACAAACGCGGCATTGGCATGGTGTTCCAGAACTACGCGCTATTCCCTCATATGACAGTGGCTGAAAACCTGTCTTTCCCTTTGGAAGTGCGCAAGATCGGGAAATCCGAGCGTGAAGAAAAAGTCAAACGGGCGCTGGATATGGTGCAGATGGGCGATTTCGCCGGTCGCCGTCCGGCGCAATTGTCCGGTGGTCAGCAGCAGCGGATCGCCCTGTCGAGGGCTTTGGTATTTGAACCTGAGCTGGTGTTGATGGACGAACCACTGGGCGCACTCGACAAACAGCTGCGCGAAACGCTGCAGTTTGAAATCACCAATCTGGCACATGATTTGGGGATTACCACGGTTTACGTGACCCACGACCAGACCGAAGCGCTGACCATGTCAGACCGTGTCGCGGTGTTTGATGATGGCCGCATTCAACAGCTTGCTCCGCCAGATCAGCTTTACGAAGCGCCGGAAAACAGCTTCGTTGCGCAGTTTATTGGTGAGAACAACACGCTTGAGGGTGTGGTCAAGGAGATCAACAATGACCGCGCCCTGGTGCAGCTTGATGGCGGCGGACTGATTGATGCCAAGCCGGTAAACGTCAGCAAAGTGGGCGAACGTACACGCGTGTCAATCCGGCCAGAGCGGGTGGAATACAACAAGGACCGGCTGAGCGCGGATGCACATACGCTGAACGCCGAAGTGCTAGAATTTATTTATATGGGTGACATCTTCCGCACCCGCCTTCGAGTTGCAGGGCGGGACGATTTTGTCATCAAGACACGGAACGCACCTGATCAGGTGCGTCTGAAGCCGGGTCAGCAGATCGAAATCGGCTGGCTTGCAGAGGACTGCCGTGCGCTGGACGCCTAAGGGCAGGTGCATGGGGTTTGTCGTGGTCCAATACGTTGGTCCACGCACACAAAGGCGCGTCGGCCAAGCCCGTTGCCGTCACGCCAAGCATTCAACGGGTACATAACTGGGAGACTATCAATGAAAATGACCAAAGCTCTTTTGGCCACGACCGCACTGACTGTTGCGGCAAGTATGGCCTCTGCTGATGGCCACATGGCCAGCGAGATGACCATCGTAAGCTGGGGCGGCGCATACTCCAACTCACAACAAAAAGCCTACCACGACCCCTATATGGAGAAGACCGGCGTCAAGATCATCAACGATGAATCTTCTGCCGAAGCGGTGGCCAAGCTGCGTGCGATGAACGAAGCAGGCAACGTGACATGGGATGTGGTTGACGTTGTTGCGGCGGATGCGATCCGTCTGTGCGACGAAGGTCTGGCCATGGAAATCGACCCTGATGAGCATCTGGCGGCTGCGCCCGATGGCACATCTGCGGCGGACGACTTCGGCGACCTGCTGGTTTCCGACTGCTTTATCCCGCAGATCGTCTATTCCACGACATTCGGCTATCGCACAGACATGGTCGGTGACACGCCGCCAACATCCGTTTGCGCGGTCTTCGACACCGAAGCCTACCCAGGCAAGCGGTCCCTGGAAAAGCGTCCGATCAACAACATGGAATGGGCTCTGATCTGTGACGGCGTAGCCAAGGATGAAGTCTATGACGTTCTGGAAACAGCCGAAGGTCAGCAGCGCGCGCTGGACAAGCTGGGCACGATCAAAGACGACGTGATCTGGTGGTCCGCTGGTGCCGATACACCGCAGCTTCTGGCTGATGGCGAAGTTGTGATGGGCTCCACTTACAATGGCCGTCTGTTCTCGGTCATCGAAGAGCAAAAGCAACCGGTTGCCATGCTTTGGGACGCGCAGGTGTTTGACCTTGACGGTTGGATCATTCCGGCAGGTCTGAGCGACGAACGTAAAGCCCGTGCGCTGGACTACATCATGTTCGCGACGGACACGCAGCGTCTGGCCGATCAGGCCAAGTACATCAGCTATGGTCCGGCACGTGCATCCTCTGCACCGCTGGTCGGTCAGCACGCGGATCTGGGTATCGACATGGCACCACACATGCCAACAGATCCCGAAAACGCCAAGAACACCTTCCTCTACAACTACGAGTTCTGGGCTGACTACCGCGATGACATCGACGCGAAATTCCAGGCGTGGTTGGCACAATAAGCCAGCCTTGAATGGCTAAGCTATCATCAGGGGCCGCCATTGGCCCCTGATCCCCTACGATAGGAGAACACCTCGATGCCCAAGGGATATATCATTGGCCATATTACGGTCAGAGACCCCGAAGCCTACAAGGAGTATGTGGAGCGCGACACGCCGATCCTCAAACGTCTTGGTGGCAAATTCCTTGTGCGCGGCGGGCAAAGCCAGCTGATGGAAGGTGACGCATTCGAGCGGCACGTGGTGCTGGAGTTCCCATCGTATCAAGAGGCGCTCGCCGCCTATAACGACCCTGAATATCAAGAGGTTGCCAAAATCCGGCAACGCACCGCCGACAGCACGATCCTTGTCGTGGAGGGCGCAGAATGACCGACAAAACCGCAACTACCGCATCCGATGGCCCCATGTTGGCCGCCGATGGCACAACATTAAAATCCAGCTTGAACCGCGCACTGCGCCGCCAGAAACTGCGGGCGCTGATGTTGATCGCGCCGCTTTTGATCTTTGTGCTTTTGACCTTTATCGCGCCGATCGCCGATATGCTGTTCCGCTCTGTCGAGAACCAGATCGTGTCGGATACCCTGCCGCGCACCACGGCTGCGCTGGCCGATTGGGACGCAAAGGGTGAAACGCCCCCGCCAGAGCCCGTTTTCAAGAACCTTTATGAGGACATGTTTATCGCCAAGGAACGCAAACTGCACACGCGCCTTGGCTCCCGCCTCAACTACGAATTGACGGGCGTTTCCAGCCTGTTCCGCAAATCGGGTCGCAAGGTCGAAGACATGGGCGAGGTCTATCAAGACCAGTTCGAAGACCTCAACAAGTACTGGAAGAAGGGCGAGAACTGGAACGTGCTGATGGGTACCTCCAGCTGGCTGGCTGCGCAGAACGCATGGGACAAGAAATCAGAGGAGCCACAGCCACGGCTTGAAATCAAACCAGAGATAGCCGCGCTGCTGCCGCAGACGTCCGAAAAGTTCAGCCTGTTTGCCGAGTTTGTTCAGGTGGACGAAAATGACAACCTGGCCAAAGAAGATCCATGGGCGATTGTCTATTCCGCACTTTATGATGATTTGACTGCGGGCGCGAATGTCGCCGGCTATTCCGGTGAGGGGGCCGCAGAGTTGCAAGAAGCCGCCGCAGCGGTTTCTGGTTTTGAAACCGTGAATTTCACCGAGGCCTTTACCAAGATCGACAAGGATTGGGCCAGCATTGACGTCTGGCGCACCTTGCAGGTTTACAGCCCCGAATTCACCGCCGGGTATTTCCTGAATGCGGTGGATATGCAGAAAACCATCGACGGCCCCGAAATGCGCCCCGAAAATGAACAGCTTTATCTCAAGTTGTTTGTGCGGACGCTGTTCATGTCCATGGTGATCACCGGCAGCTGTATCCTGCTCGGCTATCCCGTTGGATTTATCCTGGCCAACCTGCCTGCGCGGACGGCAAACCTGTTGATGATCCTCGTGCTGCTGCCTTTCTGGACCTCTCTTCTGGTTCGGACATCGGCATGGAAGGTGATGTTGCAACAACAAGGTGTGGTGAATGACACCTTGGTCTGGCTGGGCGTTGTGGCCGATGACAGCCGGCTTGCGCTGATCAATAACCAAACAGGCACGATCATCGCGATGACGCATATCCTGCTGCCGTTTATGATTTTGCCGCTGTATTCGGTGATGAAGACGATACCGCCAAGCTATCTACGTGCGGCCAAGTCGCTGGGCGCAACCAACTGGACCGCCTTCTGGCGGGTCTATTTCCCACAATCGGTGCCGGGCATTGGTGCGGGGTCGATCCTCGTGTTCATCCTGTCCATCGGCTACTACATCACACCCGAGATCGTGGGCGGCACGACCGGCACGTTCATCTCGAACCGGATTGCCTATCACATTTCCAGCTCGCTCAATTGGGGCCTTGCGGCTGCATTGGGTGCGATCCTGCTGGCCGTGGTTCTGGGGCTGTATTGGGCCTATGACCGCATCGTCGGCATCGACAACGTAAAATTGGGGGGCTGATCCATGGCTGCTTTGACACCTATCTCCCGCACGCCTGTTTCGTTCTATGTGCCCGTGGTTGCCGCCGCTGGCGCTGTGGCGGGACTTTTTGTCGGGACCGCGCAGGGCGCCAGCCTGCTGGGCGTGGTTCTGGGGGCGGTCCTGCTGGCCGCCGCTGCGTTCGTGATGACCCAGATCATTAAGGCGGAAAGCCCGAGCCGCTGGGGTCTTGTGGTGATCCTTGCCATCGTCGGGTTTTTCCTTGGCGGCCTTCCGGCGATGATCATCGGTGCGGCCTTCGGTTGGTTCTTTGGCTGGTTCAGTTTCTGGCTGTACGAGGGACGATACCGCGCACGGGTTGCGCCCTATCTGACCCCTGGTCAGGTTCTGTGGCATTTCACCTTCCGGGTGATCTGCGGCGCAATCCTTGTGTTCCTGATCACGCCCATCCTTGTGGTTATGCCGCTCAGCTTTAACGCCGAGGATTTCTTTACCTTCACGCCCGAAATGCTGCGCTTTGATCCTGAAGGCTACTCGCTCAAGCATTACCGCGACTTCCTGACCAACTCTGACTGGCAGAATGCACTGAAGAACTCCGTTCAGATCGCGCCAATGGCGACCCTTCTATCGGTAAGCTTTGGCACCCTGGCCGCCATTGGCCTCAGCCAGCCGCACGTGCCGTTCCGCCGGGCGATCATGGCGATCCTGATCTCGCCGATGATTGTGCCGCTGATCATCTCGGCCGCTGGCATGTACTTCTTCTATAGCCGGATTGGCCTGCAAGGCACCTATATCGGTGTGGTTCTGGCGCACGCCGCACTTGGCATCCCGTTCGTGATCATCACCGTGACGGCCACGCTTGTGGGCTTTGACAACTCGCTGACCCGCGCCGCTGCGAATATGGGGGCAGGGCCGGTGACGACCTTCTTCCGGGTGCAGATGCCGCTGATCTTGCCGGGTGTAATCTCGGGCGGTCTTTTTGCCTTTATCACCTCGTTTGATGAAGTGGTCGTGGTGCTCTTTGTTGGGTCTGCTGGCCAGAAAACCCTGCCATGGCAGATGTTCACGGGCCTGCGGGAACAGATCAGCCCGACCATTCTGGCGGTTGCAACGATCCTTGTTGTGGTCTCCATCGCGCTGTTGACCGTGGTCGAGGTTCTGCGCCGCCGGTCCGAGCGGCTTCGCGGCATGTCGCCGGCTTAACCCGCGCAAAAAATGTTGACGTAAATTGCCAAGGGGAGTAGCAAACCCCTTGCGCAGCTTGCCCGCGATGGCGTCGTGGACCCTGCTTGCCGCGCGGCCATCGTCCTACGATGCCTCCCCCGTTCTGAACGCCGGAACGTGTGGTCGGGCGTCTTCTGTCCGACCTTGAGACAGGAGACCCACCATGGTCGATATCGCAAACCGCCCTGAATTTTTCACGTCCCACAATGGCGACAAAGCCCCATTGCCGTTTTCCAAGGCAGAATACGCCCGCCGTCTGGCCAAGCTGCGCAGCATCATGGCCGCACGGGACATTCCCGTTGTGCTGCTGACCTCGATGCACAACATCGCCTATTACTCCGGCTTTCTGTACTGCTCCTTCGGGCGTCCCTACGGCTGTGTGGTGACGCAAGAGGCCTGCACAACCGTCTCGGCCAACATTGACGCCGGACAGCCATGGCGCCGGTCGGTAGAGGACAATGTCATCTACACCGATTGGAAGCGTGACAACTACTGGCGGGCGGTGGCGGGGCTTACCGGCGGGGCCAAGCGGATTGGCATCGAAGGGGATCACCTGACGCTGGCGATGCGCGACAAGGCAACCGAAATACTGGGCGCAACCGAACTGCCGGACATCGCGCCTGACACGATGACCGCACGGATGATCAAATCGGACGAAGAGATTGCCCTGATCAAAGGGGGCGCACGTACCGCTGATGTTGGCGGCGCGGCCATCCACGCGGCGATCCGCGAAGGGGCAACCGAGATCGAGATCGCGATGGCGGGCCGTGACGCCATGGAGGCCGAAATCGCCCGCGCCTACCCCGATGCCGAATACCGCGACACCTGGGTGTGGTTCCAATCGGGGCTGAACACAGATGGCGCACACAACCCCGTCACCAAGCGCGCCCTGCAAAAAGGCGATATCCTGTCTCTGAATACCTTCCCGATGATCTCTGGCTACTATACCGCGCTGGAACGCACATTGTTCCTCGGCCAGCCAGACGCCGAAAGCCTGCGTCTGTGGGAGGCCAACGTGGCCGCACACGAACTGGGCATCAGCCTGATCAAACAGGGCGCGACGTGCAGCGGCATTACCGAAGAGATCAACCGCTTTTTCGCGCAGGAGAACCTGCTGCAATACCGGTCGTTTGGGTATGGCCATTCCTTTGGCATTCTCAGCCACTACTATGGCCGCGAGGCCGGTCTGGAGTTGCGCGAGGATATCGACACCGTTCTGGAACCGGGCATGGTTGTCTCGATGGAGCCGATGCTTTGGGTGCCCGAAGGAACCGCGGGGGCGGGTGGCTACCGCGAGCATGATATTCTGGTGATCAGCGAGGATGGCGTGGAGAATATCACCGGCTTCCCCTATGGGCCGGGTCACAACATCATCGACAGCTGAGAACAAGATGGAACCGGGGGCAAGGGGGCTGCGTTTGTCTACATGAGTTTCAAACGCATCCTTGCCCCCGCTATCGCCTGTGCCCTGTCTATGCCCGCCTTCGCTGACGTTGTGGGCAACGTCGACGTGGACTGGCTTGGCAATGACATCGTTGTCGAGGCGGTGCAGGATCCCAAGGTCAAGGGTGTCACCTGCCATCTGTCCTATTTTGAACGCGGTCTGATCGATCGGTTGCAAAAGGGCAATTGGTTCGAGGACCCTTCGAACTCTTCGATATCCTGTCGCCAGACCGGACCCATTGAAATTGGAGATATCGAGCGTGACAACGAAGGCGAGAATGTCTTTAGCGAGCGCCGTTCGATCATCTTCAAAACGCTTCGGGTCAAACGGATATTTGATGCGAAGAACAACACCCTGATTTACATCAGTCACGCGCGGGATGTGCAAAACGGCTCTGCCAAGATGTCGATGTCTACCGTCCCGTTGTATCAACCGACGCAATAGTAGGATCTCGCGCCAAGATCCGCTGATCTTTGCTTGGGCCGCAGGTACCCGCTATGCGCGTGTCTCAACCTGTTCTATACTGATGGAAAACAAACAGGGCAGCAGGCACATGGATATTTCACGCAGAACAATGATTGCTGGTTTGGGCGCGTTTGGCCTTTCGGCTTGTTCCACTGGCGGGCGCAGTGTCGTCCCGGTACAGACAGGCGGCTTGCCCGCTGATCTGCGACCGCAGTTCAACACCGGATACAATGCATGGGTCGCCGCCTTTCGCGGTCGTGCCGAGGCGCAAGGCATCTCCATCTCGGTCCTGAACAGCGCGTTTCGCGGCGCGGGGTATTTGCCCGGCGTGGTCAAAAGGGACCGCAATCAGACCGAATTTACCCGCACTCTGGAAGACTACCTTGCCATCGCAGCGTCGGATGAACGGGTGTCCAAGGGCCGCGCCGCCTATGCCCGCCATCGCGGCACACTGGCGGCGATCGAAGCACGCTATGGCGTGGCCGCCGAGATCGTCGCGGCGGTCTGGGGCTTGGAAAGCTATTACGGCGAACGGCGCGGCGATGTGCCGGTGATCTCGGCCACATCCACATTGGCCTTTGACGGGCGCCGCGGCGCGTTCTTTGAAAAACAGCTCATTGCCGCTCTCAAGATTTTGCAGAACGGCGATATCAGCCCCGCGCGCATGACTGGATCATGGGCAGGAGCAATGGGGCATACCCAGTTCATCCCGACTTCTTATCAAGCCTTCGCTGTCGATTTCACTGGGGACGGACGGCGCGATATCTGGTCCGAAGATCCGTCTGACGCATTGGCCTCAACGGCGGCGTATCTGTCACGCAACGGATGGACACGGGGGCGCAAATGGGGCGGCGAAGCGGGCACCCTGCCTGCAAGCGCCGGATCGGTGATCCAGCCACAACCGGGCGGGCCAAAATTTGTCGTGACCTCGAATTTCCGAGTGATCAAACGCTACAACAATTCCGACAGCTATGCGATTGGCGTGGGGCATCTGGCAGACCGGATCGCCGGTGGTGGCCCGATCAAAGGCAGCTTTCCACCCGATAAATATGGGCTGACCAAAGCGGACCGGCAGCGCCTGCAGGAACGGCTCACGGCGCGCGGCTTTGACACCGATGGCGCGGATGGGGTGATCGGTCCGAACAGCCGCAAGGCGATTGCGGCCTATCAATCGAGCATTGGCCAAACACCGACGGGCGACCCCTCAATCGCGTTGCTTCGGACGCTTGGCTGAGAGCGGCGAAAACCCGTTAATATTTGAAAAAGTATCCCGCCCGGCGGGCGGAGGATTTGGCGAGTTTAAGCCCGATTAAAGATATGGCGACAAGTTTTGCCAATCTCAGGCAAATATAGTGGGAAGTTTTCCACCTCGATCTTCTGCCTTGTGGAAGTGGTGGATGTTGTCCACTATTTGTTTGGAGAATACTCCCTTTATGGTAGAATATCTGCACCCAAACTCATGGGATGAAGTTTGATGCAGAAGCACACCTCAGGCACTTTCCCGCAAGGCGGTCAGTGTAAGCACGCGCTTTCGGACGCTCCGGACGGCCAAATGGGAAGGCGAGAAGCCAAAGGATACTAACCATGAAGATCCTAGTCGTTGATGACGATATCCTAATCCTTGAAATTCTAGAACTGTTCCTATCCTCGATTGACTACGAGAATGTCCAATTCGCCAAATCCGGCGAAGAGGCATTACAATTGATCGAGGCGTCAAGCACACCTTTTGAGTGCATCTTGCTTGATATCAATATGCCGGTTCAGACCGGGATCGAATTGATCCCGATGATCCGGCGGCACAACGGGTATGAATTTGTGCCGATCATCATGCTTACCGCGCAGCATGACAAAAAGAACATCGCCGAGGCATTTGTGGCGGGTGCATGGGATTATGTCACCAAGCCGTTCGAGTTCTTTGAACTGGAGACACGTCTATACGGTGTCGAAACGCGGATGGTCGAATTGGCACGCCGTTCGCAAGACGTGTCAGAGGATGCAGGCAACGGTGACACAACACTCAAACGGTTCTGTGCCTTGCACCGCCCTGTAACACCTGCACAGATCACTGAAAGTGGCCTGGTTGGGCTGGGCGCCTTTGAAAACTGCTTTGCCCGGATCAGCAACACCCTACACGGTAACGTCAGCCTTATGGCGCTGAGACTGAACAATTTGCCAGAGGTGACGCAATCGCTGCAGGAACCGCAGACACATCAATATCTGGTGAAACTTGCCTCTGTGATCGCCTCGCACGCTCAACCCTGGCAGGGGATCGTCACGTATTTGGGCAAAGGTGCATTCCTGATCCTGTCCTTTGCGCCGGTGCGCAGGCCGGCAATGACCCTCAAAGATGCGATCACGACGGCGATTGGTGAAGTGGACAGCCAGCTTTTGAGTGCGCAGGATTTGCGCACTGATTACAGCAGCTGGCAAATCCATGGCAATGAAGTGCCGGAAGGGGTTGAGCCTTCTTACCTTTTGTACGCAGTGAAAAATCATCTGGATCAGAGCGTCAGACTGCAGTAACAGGCTTTTACAACCATACGTGGCGGAACATCCCCCTTAGGATGTGTTGCGGTGTCGACTTCAAGTTGACACCACCCTCCTGTTTGGTTTTGCTGAAGTAAAGATTAACCAATGAAGAGACTGACCCTGCAATGAGCGGCGGAATTACCCTGTTTTCAAATATCAGAATGGTTGGGGTTCTAAGTATTGCCGCATTGATAGGCATCCTGATTGCAGGGCGGCTCGAAAAGCTGGGCGATAATGCGTATCTGAATGACAACAAGTTGCAGACAACGCTGCAACTGGTCGAGCTGCGCGAGAACATCCGCAAAGAGATCATCGACCGTATCCTCAAGTTGAGCGAACTCGCCACGATTGTCGGTCAAAATCCGTCCATGGAGGGTGATCAGCTGTCTGCCCGCGCAGAGCAATTGATCGAGACAACGCCGGATTTGATTTCTATTGGGATTGCGCCGGATCTTGTCGTTACAAGAGTGATCCCGGCCGAGGGCAACGAACGCGCGATTGGTCTCGATTATCGCAGTAACAAGCAACAATACCCAATGGTGAAACAGGCCATGGAGACCGGCAAGGGATTGATCACCGGGCCGGTCAACCTCGTGCAGGGTGGACGGGGCCTCATTCTGCGCCAACCGGTCTATGTCGGGGATGGGGTAGATAAATCTCCATGGGGTATCATCTCCGTTGTGCTGGACTATGAAAAGTTTCTCACCAACCTGGGCTTGCCGGACATCGGCCAAGACTATGAGATCATGATCCAGGATACGACCAATGGCGGGGCGTCTGATCACGTTCTCTTTGGGGATCAGGACATTCTGGGCCAAGACCCGGTGCTTTTGACGCTGGATTTCCCTTATGGTGTTTGGCAATTGGCGGCCGTCCCCGTTGGCGGTTGGCCCCTGCACAAACCCGATCACAATTCTGATCGTCTTCTTGCCTTTATCGCCATTGGTCTTGCGCTGTTCTTGCTGTGGTACGTCATCCGGCTGGCGGACAACCGTCGTATCGCCGAGGTGCGGCTGTCGAATGCCATTGATGCACTGGATCACGGGTTCATCATGTTCGACCCCAATGACCGATTGGTGCTGAACAACAAGAAATACCTCGACATCTACAACCTGAACCGCGACGCAATCGAGCCGGGCGCATCATACGAAGATTTGGTGTTGCGTGGGCTCAAGCGCGGGATTTTCCCATCGGCTGTTGGCCGCGAAGAAGAATGGCTTGCCGAATGGAACGCAAAGCGCGGGGGTGATTTCGATGCAGAACATTTCCTGTCAGATGGCCGCGTGATCAAAGCCTCGGACCGGACCATGCCTGACGGCAGCATAGTCGGCCTGCGCATTGATGTCTCCGAGCTGAAAGAGGCTCAATTGGGGGCGGAGGCGGCGAACAAGGCCAAATCGGACTTTATGGCCGTTCTCAGCCACGAATTGCGCACGCCGCTGACCGTGATCCTCGGCACAGCCCGCCTGTCCAAACAGGTTGAGCGTCTGCCCAAGGCCAAGGAACTGACCGCGTCGATTGATGCGTTGCCGGACAGTGAAGGCGCGGCGCTCAAGACCCAACTGTCCGGGGTCTACGAGATGATCTCTGGCATGATGGAAAAGCTGGAGCGGTCCGGCGAGCATCTGCTGTTCTTGGTGAACGAAATTCTGGATTTTGCCAAGATCGAGGCCAGCGGCCTGTCCCTTGATATTCAGCCCAATGACATTGGCGAGATCATCCAAACGGCGGCTGGCCAGATGGCCCCGATGGTTGAACAGAAGGGTCTGGAGCTAAACGTCCAACCTGTGTCTGCGACTTTGGATCTTGATGCCAAGCGGATCCAGCAGGTTTTGATGAACCTTCTGGGCAACGCCACAAAATTCACCGAAAAAGGCAGCGTTTCCCTGATCGCAGAGATTGTCAGAGACCAGATCGAAATCAGGGTCAAAGACACCGGCATGGGCATTCCGCCCGATCAGGTCGAGAGGGTGTTTGAGCCCTTTCATCAAGTGGATTCGTCCAACAAGCGGGGCATCGGCGGCACCGGTCTTGGCCTCGCCATCTCGCGCGAGATTGTCGAGGCGCATGGCGGAACGCTCACTGCAACAAGTGTCGAAGGTGAAGGCAGCGTGTTCAAGGTGACATTGCCGCTTCAGAGCGCTGAATGAGCCCTCCGGATTGCCCCGACAATCGCGGGCCGTTCCAGAAGGCTCAAACATCGTGATACTAGGCCGCGGCGTTGGCCTTTGGGGCTGCCGCAGTCTCAGGCGCGGCGGGCGTCTCCGCCGCAGGCTTGGACGTTAGCAGCGTTTCCATATAGGATTTGCTACCCTGAGCGGGTGAATTTGCAACAGGCGCAATGCTGTCGATCAACGCACGTGTGCGTGCCTGTTCAATCCGGTTCTCCGCTGCGCGGCGGTCGGCCGCGATCTTGGCCGCATCATCATCCAGAGCGGAAACAGATGCGCGAGATGGCGCGCCATCGCTGGCTGCAGCCGGACCTCTATCCGCAACCGGTTTGGCTTGCTCTGCCTTTGAGGGCGGGTTGGAATTATCAACTTCTGTCGTCTGCTCTGCCGCTTTCTGCTCAGAGGGTTTTGGCTCTTGCTTGTCCTGACCGTCAGACACTTCCGCCTTCTTGGGCGATTTGTCCTCTGGCTCAGAGTTAGCCGATGATGTGCCTTGCGGCGCACCGATGAGTGGCGAGATTAAGTTCATACTTGTGCCTCCTTAACTTTGAGATGGCTCTCGTGGAGCGCCGGTTAAAGTCGGAAACTGGCAGAACTATGGTAATTTCATGATGGGAAACCAGCGGGGCGCCAAATTTTGAACAGCGGCGGATCAGAAGGCTGCGGAGACCACAGGCGGTTAAGCATCCAAAAAGGCGCTGACCTCAGCACGCAGTCTGTCCCAATCAGTGAATTCGCGAACGCCGTCCACCAGATCGACCTCTCGCCCGTCCAAGAGAACATTCTGCACGATCTGGCTTTCGAAATAGCCGTAGCTGCTGGCGCGAACAGCACCGGCAAGCAGAAGCTCGCGGTTGGGTTCAAACCGTGTGCGCATTTCCATCTCGGTCAGATATTCCTGCGCTTCTTCAAGCCCGTCAGGGAATGCAGCCTTTAGGCTGACAGAAATGATCATGGTTTGCAGGGCTTGCAGATCTTCCCGACTGGCAGATACCAGGACTTCAAAGCCTTGCGGGTGACGTCGCTCATGCACCGGTGCGGCCAGGATGACCTTGTCGATACCTTCAAAAGAAATGGGCGCCAATCTGTCCGATGTGTTGAACAGCCGCACGCCGTGTCCCGCCGCACGTATCTGTGCCTCCACAGCGTCAACAACCTTGCCCGTCTGTCCTTCGACGGTTTCGTAAATAATGAGCAATTCCATTGTGCACCCCATCTCTTCCTCCGCCAGAAGGGCAGAGGTCCATCGCTGCTCAAGTGACCTGCAAGGTTATTTCTACATGTCTCGGGCGGACGGGCTTTGTTCTAGATCAAAGCGGCGGATTTATTCGGGCTGCATGTGTGCCGGTCGGCGGTTCATCTGCTAGGGTGTCTCAATATTTCGATGTTTTGGTCCAACGATGAGCGATGCCCAGAGGTGCGAGATGAAAAATTCACAATATCTTCTTCCGGCCAATGCGGACGACCCTTGGAGCCTGCTTGATCCAGCCAAGGTCAAGAAAGCTATCTCCATTCGCGATTACATGTTGGGAGAGGGCAGGTTCAATGCCGACGCAAACGACACGCTCACCACCTTGGCAGAGCAACTTGTATCTGCGGGGCTGCCATTACACCGATGCGTGACCATTGTCCGCATCTTGCACGCAATAAATTCCGCATCTTATCGGGTTTGGGAGCAAGGGCGAGGAGCTACCGCAAACGTCTTTCCATACATTGGAACGGCGTCAACCGAATATGAGACATCGCCCTCAGCCCTCGCGCATGAAACAGGGCGGTGGGTCCGGTTCAACCCTCAAGACCTACAGGAGACAGACTTCAACCTCGTGCCAGAACTCAAACAAGCCGGGCTAACGGACTACATCTGTGCGCCGACGCTCATGGCCAATGGAATGCAGAATATTTTCTCCTTTGCAACGCAGGCGGAGGCCGGCTTTAGCGACGTGGATGTCGCCCTGTTGCGGGCAACCTTTCCGGCAATCGAAGCCTGTCAGGAAATTCTTGTGATGCACCGGATCTTGAAAGAGGTCACACGGATGTACGTGGGCGAAGAGCCGCATGAGAGGATACTTGCGGGCGATGTGCATCGCGGCGAGGTGACCCGGCTCAGATCTGCAATCCTGTTTGCGGATATGCGTGAATTCACGCTGTTGACCTCTGATCTGTCAGCCGAAAGTGCGACAGCCCTTCTAAATGAATACTATGATTGCGTGGTTCCCGCTGTCGAAAACAATGGCGGCGAGGTTCTCAAATTTATCGGCGATGGTGTATTGGCCATTTTCCGTGCCGGGCAGGATGATGCGAAGGCTTGTGCCAAAGCACTGTGCGCGGCCCGCCAGGGGCGTCTGGCTGTGGCGGACCGGCGCAAGAGCGCGGAGATACAGTTTGACGTAGGTGTTGCACTGCATTTTGGCGAAGTTGCATACGGCAACATCGGCTCCGGTGCCCGGCTCGACTACACTGTGATCGGGCGCGACGTTAATCTGGCCAGCCGCTTGGCCGACATGTGCGGAACACTGGGCAAAGCGATCTTGGTTTCAGAGGAAATTCGCCAACATCTGAGTGACGAAGCCTTTGAAAATTGCGGCTCCTACGAACTGAAAGGGCTTGCTGGCAAGATCCCGGTCTTTTCGGAAGGCTAGGGGCTTGATCCTAGGATCCGGAACAGTCAGTCCGTGGCAAATTCGATCTTCATCTTCTTCGTGTCGAAAGACAGCGCATTCGCTTTTTCGGCCTTTTCATCCGCCCCCAGAAAAATCAGACCGCTGCCATTCAGCAGGGTGGTCCTTCGATGGATTGAGATCGCTTTGCCGTCATCGGTTTGAATGACGCTACCGGTGGAGCTGATGTCCGAAAATTCCAGCTCCCCTTGCCGCATCGAAACAACCGCATGTTTGCGCGAGACCCAAGCGTGGCCCATGACGATGTCATTGTCGATGGCGCGCCCGATGGACAGTTTTTCCCCCTCACCAACCTGCCAACTTCTGTCGGCATAAGCCAAACGGGCAAAGTCTGTGCCGTTAACCTGGGCCTTCTTGGGTTTGACAACTGTGGCCGTCTGCAAAGATAAATCGCTGGCAGAGCAGGAATAGACTCTGGTCGTCGTTTGTTTGCCCTTGAGCTGTAAATCACCAATCAGCGTCAGTTGCTGTTTTGATATTGGCATCAAGCCGTCAAAACATGCATCGCCCAGCAATATCTCCCCCGGCTTGGCTATGGATGCCAAACGGGCCGCTGTATTCACAGGCGTGCCGTAAATATCTCCGTCGTGGGTCAGAATCTCGCCAACGTACATGCCAACATGGACCGCCAAGTCGGCGTGCCAATCTTCATGGATCATCTTCATTGCGGCCTGAAACGCGCTGTCGGACTGATCGAAGTAGCTCAGCACATCGTCACCCTGCGATTTAACGCAATGCCCGCCGTGCTGCTCAATGATTTGGCGCATTCTCGTCAGGACATCCGTAATCTGCTCCAGGGCAAGCGCATCGCCTACAGCTTCATAAAGCTGCGTGCTGCCAGTGACGTCGGATATCAGAACGCAAGCAAATGGCATCGCAATTGGTCACCGGAAATCAATTGATAGGTTCGTTGGGGCAGGGAACGAGGGTAATTTTTTGAGGATACCGCGGCGTGGTTGGAAATAGCAACATTAACGATTTGGGGATCAGGACACCAGAATGGTTGGCTCCCGGACTGCGAAAGCAACGGATATCAGCCGTTGTCTTCGGGCTTGTGGCCGTCAGAACGCTGTTCGCTAATTTCAGTTTTGTCTCAAATTCTGCTATATTGGTCGCTTCTTCTCACGATTTTGAGCGCGAACCACAGCTACGGGTAGTGGGCCTGAGCCAAACGATCCCCTTGATAGGAAACCTGCCATGATTCTCTACCCCATGATTGAACTGCTCGAAGGTCGCTGTGTCAGCCTTTTCCGCGGGCGTACGGAAGAGCCCCAGATTTGGCATATCGACCCAATAGAAAAGGCCAAAAGCTTTGCCGAGGCGGGCGCGGAATGGCTTCACATCACCGACTTTGATGCGATGTCGGGTGATGAGCGGAATTCCGATCTCATCAGGGAGATCATTCGCGTCGTTGGAATCCCTGTTCAATTGGGCGGTGGTTTTCGAAGCGTCGAGCGCATCGCAGAGTGGGTCGACCACGGTGTGGGGCGCGTTGTCGTTGGCACGCTGGCATTGCGGCAGCCCGATCTGGTGAAGGAGGCGGCCAAGCTCTTTCCTGATCAAATTGTGCTCGCAGTGGATGTATTTGAAGGCCATGTGGTCAGCGACGGCTGGAAAGAGAAAAGCGCGTTTACGCCATCGGCATTTCTGGAGGCGTTCCAGAGCGATCCATTTGCCGCGATCATTGTGACCGACATCGGGGCGGAAATAGGAGATGCAGAAGACAGTGTCGCCCTGATCTCCCAACTGGCGAGCGAGGCCAATTCTCCGGTTGTGGCCAGAGGGCTGATCCGTTCCCTTGACGATTTGTCACGGTTGAAATTTGTGCCGCAGGTTTCGGGTGCATTGATCGGGCGGGCATTGTTCGATCGTAGCATCGAGATAGAGGATGCGCTTCAAATCGCACGCCCGGAAATCGGCAGCCGCGCCGAATTTATCTAGCAGACCGACCAAGACCACCAGACTGTCACCCCGATTGTCTGGTGGCCCGCCAGCCCGCTGGCTGTCCTGCCCATGAGTGCTTTGTCGGGGCAACCTCGGGAAGGGGGTACAGTACCTATGCCAAAGCTGGTTTGCCAAAAATTCCTAATTTTGCTAAAGTCAGGCTCCACATTCTCCTAGATTATGGGCCCTTATGGGACAGGTTCCACAGATAATTCATGTCACAAGACGGTGGCTACTGTCTGGTTTGAGTGCTTCATTGGCAATGGTTTCCTCTCATGGCGTTGCCAACGCAGAAGGAGGCGGAGGATCGGACGAGCGCCCGTCTTCATCCCACAATATTGATAAGAACCCACCAAAGAAGAGGTCGAAAAAAATAAGTGTAATCTACACGCAGAAAAACCTCAAAAACGTCAAAGACAGAGATCTCAGGACCGCGATCCGTGGCAACAAGGAGGGTCATAGTATTGTGATCGAAGGTTTCTCAAAAAAGATGTCATCGGTCATATTCGAGATGATGTTGGTTTGGCGAGAAACAACGCTTACACATTTCAATGACCTGACCAAACTTAGGACAAAAAAGAGCAGGAAAAGACGCCTGGAACATTGGCTTGTGCTGGCAGAAGACAGGGTTTCAGTGCTCGAATACATTGCGAGATCGCAAAAATCAATTGATCCTAATAACCCCGAACTCAGAAGAGTGAAGCGAATGTCAGAACTGATCCGTATCTGGTATCGCAATCCCATGGAAGGGGCGCTGAACAAGCCCCAGAAAAAGCCTGCAAAGAAAACACCCCAAAAGAGTACCCCAAAAAAGTCAGACACCAATGCTGTGACAGACTTCTTCACAAAACTCACCGGGAAAGAGGCGCCACAGAACGAGGAGGCTGCGGGCTCACGATGAGTTCAGCTGGCCCAATAATCGTCCCCGAACTGCTGTCCAATCGTTTGCAGTTCCTTTTCTAATATGGGGTCAAGATCCGCCGCATTTTTCTGCTGCGCTTGGTACGACATGCTGATGCCGATTGGATAATCGTTGGCGACGCCCATGATCGCCCCTGCGACGGAAACAATGCCGGGAAATGCTTCCTGGCGTGAATAGGCCAAACGGGTTTGCCTGATCTCATCTAGTTCTGTAATCAATTCGGTGCGCGTCTGAAGGCTTCGCCCCGTCAAACTTGGCAGGGTTTCATCATACAATTCTTTGATGGTGCGATCTGACAAACGACTTAACAACGCTTTGCCCATCGCTGTTGTATGCGCAGGTAGGCGTTGCCCCAGACGTACGGATATCAATATGGGTGTCGATCCCTGATGGTGACGCAGCAGTATGATTTCACGTTTGTCCAATACAGCAAGCCATGTGGAAAGACCCGTTAGAAGTGAGATATGGGCCAAACTTTCCGCGATGGCATCCAGATTGAAATTTAGCGGACGATATTGAACACCCAGTTCCCAGGCTAGCGGCCCTGCCACGTATTGGCGTGACTTGGGCACTTGTTCAATCAGTCCACTGTCACGTAGTGACGCCATCAGACGAGAGGCGCTGCTTCGTGGCAGGTCAAGTGCCGTGCAAATCTCGCTCACCGATATCGGCTTTGGTGATGCCGCAACAAGCTTCAAAGCCTTTGTCATGTTGTTGAGGGTCTTCATATTGTTTTGCTCGACTTCAGGCGTTTACAATCGCATTCAAAAACTCTTTGGTGCGTTGAGATTTTGGTGTGCTGAAAAAATCTGTTGATGGTTCGAATTCGACCACTTTGCCAGCATCGAGCAACATGGCCCAATCAGACACGGTTTTTCCAAATCCGATTTCATGTGTGACGACGATCATCGTAACATTCTTAATGCTCTTGAGTTCGCGGATCACCCCAAGAACCTCTTCTTTCTTTTCCGGGTCAAGGGCGGATGTGGGTTCATCAAACATCAACAGCTCCGGGTTCATGGCCAGTGCCCGCGCAATTGCAACCCTTTGGCGTTGACCGCCGGATAATTCGCAAGGGTAGGCTTGCATTCGGTCGGTGAGCCCAATGAGGTCCAGCAAGTCTTTCGCCTCATCTTCAGCCCTGGATTTGGGCGTTTTCATAACGCGTCGCGGGGCCAGCGTGATGTTATCCAACACGGACATATGGGGAAACAGGTTGAAGTTTTGAAACACCAGACCCGTACCCTGCCGTGCCGACTCCCGTTGATTGGGATCGCTCAAATCAACATGCCGGTCGCCGATCGTGAGCGAGCCAGCTTCAACCTGCTCTAATCCGTTCAGGCATCGCAGGAGGGTGCTTTTGCCACAACCACTTGGCCCACATATCATCAGCGTATCGCCTTTATTGATGCTTAAATCAATATCGCTAAGAATGGTCGTGTCCCCATATTTCTTAGTCAGGCCGCTAATATTAAGAAAAGGTTTCTCGGACATCAGACGCTCTCCCATTTGCGAAGTTTCTCGAGGCGACGCATTGCCACAGTGAAAGACAGGATGAGTGCCACATAAACAACGGCAGCCCCTGTATAGAGTTCGAGAGGACGAAAGAATTGAACAGTCAGTTCCTGTGCGCGGAACATCACTTCGGGCACAGCAATCAGCACGGTGACAGTGACGTTCTTGATTATCGTAATATGCACATTTGTCAGTGCGGGAAGGGTTGAGAAGAAGCCTTGGGGGATGATCACAAACCTCAAAGTGTCCATTTTCGACAACCCGAGTGACCAGGCCGCCTGGCGCTGCGTGCCGGGAATTGCTTGCAAACCACCACGGAAGGCCTCACAGGCCAGCGCACTGCCGTTCAAGGACAAGGCAAGTATGCTGCTTTGTGTCGGGCTCATTGATAGGCCGGTGAGAATTGGAAATACATAATGAATCCAGATCAACAGGACCACAACCGGCAAGGTGCGAAATACATCTACGACGACAGAGCTGGCCATGCTGAAAATACGGACGGGAGAAAGATGTGCCGCCGCCAATATCATGCCGACAATTGTCGCTATTAAAATGCTTGGAAAGGCGATGATGACCGCATACCAAACACCCCCGGCAAGGTAGTCCCCGTATTGGAATAGAATTCCAAATTCAAAATTGTAGTTCATGCCGCCCTCTCCATCATATGATCCTCGGTTTATCTAGGGTCTTGATCCTAGGCCGAAGCCTGTAAAGCTCCGGCCCAGTTAAATTGCAGTCAGCCAATGACGTTTAGTTCGGGCCAGTCGCCAAGCTAGCAGGCATGCCCCAACGTTCGGCAAGTTCAACATACCATCCACGCAATTGCATCGTGTGGATATAGGTATTCAAGAACACCAGAAGCTCCGGATCGTCATATCGCACAGCATGATTCAGGCTATTCCATTCAATGACAGAAGGATCAAACTCGAGCGCCCGAAGTTCTGAGCGTTCTTCGGCGCGTTTCGTGTTGGAGATTGAATCGCCAATATAAGCAGCTGCTTGGCCCTGCATCACTTCAAGTACGGCAGCACCAGTATCTGAATAGGACGCCACCTCTGCCTTGTCGAACACACGTGCCGCCAGCCGATGCGCGCTTGTACCCGAAACGACTGTGATTTTATTTCCCTCTTGGTTCAGGTCTTCGCTTGTTTGAAAGGGGCTGTCAGTGCCGACCAGCGCCAGAGGGGATAGGAAGCCCCAACCATCGGTAAACGCGACGGCTTTTGAGCGTTCAGGCGTTGCGCCCATGCCCGTCATGATAACGTCCCATTTGCCGGCCTGAAGACCAGCAATCAGCCCGCTCCAGGTGGTGTTGATCAGTTCGATCTCGATGCCCGTCAGCTCTGAAAGCATTGCAATATCGTCAACGATCAGGCCTTCAAATTCCCCGCTGGATGGGTTTTTTGCAACAAACCCATTCCAAGGGGCAACACCAACGGTCATCTTGTTTGACGACATGATCCGGTCAAATGTTTCCCCGGCCCAAGCGGTCGTGGAAATTGTACATACCGCAGCAACGACAATACTTTTAATCAGTGAATACACCATGTTTTAGTCCTCCATGTATTGGTTTCTTGTTCTGTTTAGTGACTTGTTGGGGCATCTCCGTCGCGATCCAGCCCCAGGATCGGCGCCATGGCACGATTGTCCACGACGACATCTATGAGGTAGAGTTTCTTGCTTTTCAGGCCGCGGTCGACGGCGGCTGGTATCTCGGCTGGATCTTCAACACGCTCCCCGTCACAATGAAGTGCCTTGGCAAGAACCGCGTGGTCGATATCCGAAAGATCGCACTCTCCGTATTCATCGAACAACTTTTGCTCAAAGTGCTTTTGGAAGCCTAGGGTTGCGTTGTTGATAACAACAACAACGACGGGAATATCGCACCTCGCAGCAGTCTCCATCTCGGCCATGACATAACCGAAAGCCCCGTCCCCTGTCAGGCAGACAACCTTCGCACTCGGGTCAGCTAGCTTAGCGCCGAGGGCCGCTGGCAAAGACCAACCGATACCGCCCGTGCCACGGGGCGACAGGATGCGCCCGCCGACGGATACATTATCGATATGGCTGAACGCCCAGCCGGTAACATAGCTTGCATCCGTCACCAAAATGGTCTGGGGATCCATCCGATTGGATATTTCGCCAAGGACGCATTCAGGACGCATTGGAATCGCCGTTGAGGTAGAAATTTCCTTGAATGAAGCTTTCCACTCGTTGTTCTTCGCAACAAGCGCCTCGCCAATGGCACCGGACCGGCCGGGTTTGTTGGTGACGGGCGATGCTATAAGCTCGGCCAGTGTCTCGCGGGCGTCGCCGATCAATGTCACATCCGTCCGGAAATTCCGTCCCGGTTCCTCGGGATCAATATCAAGATGGATGATACGTGTTTCAGGCCCCGGCTGTTGCCAGTTCATGTAGCAAATCTGGCCTGTTCGCGATCCAACGATCAGGACGACATCAGCCTTGCTCACGGCCTCATTCGAAATATGGCCACGTCCATATATGCCACTGGTTGACGATCCCAACGTACCCGCCGAAAGCGGGTGACTGTCGGGTATTGTGCCGCGTCCGTTCATTGTCGTTGCAACCGGAGCACCAAGGCGCTCGGCTAGGTCGATTACCTCTTGCGAGGCCCCTGACAGGATGCTGCCGCCTCCGGCAATTATGACCGGCCGCTCAGCACTTGCCAACAACCCTGCTGCCATCTCGATTTCAGCTTTGGCCGCTCTGGGCCGTGAGGCTGGGAACGTCGCGAACTCCAGTTCGGCATATGTATCCGCTGTCGTTTCGATATTCATAATATCAGCCGGGCATAATATTGCGACCGGGCCAGGGCGACCGCTGGTGGCGCTGCGAAATGCTCGTCGAATTACTTCGCAACAACGTTCTGGCGTATCAATCCGCAAGACCTTCTTGGTAAAGGGAGTGAGCGCTGCAATATGGTCAATCTCGCTGCTCGCATTGCGTTCACGCTGGTTTGCAGGGATCTCTTGAATCAAGGCGATGACAGGGATCGAGCTTTTCTGTGACTCGAGCAAACCGGTAATCAAGTTGGTGGCACCTGGCCCGAAAGTGGATGTGCAAATGCCCGGACGCTTGGACATTTTGGCATAGCCATGCGCCATGATCGCCCCGTGTTTCTCGTCCCGGATGGTGATCGGTCTGATCTTTGTTCGATCTAGATGGTGATAGAGATAAACCGGATCCTCCATACCAAAGAGAAACTCGACGCCATACAAGGCCAGCGTATCAGCCATCAACTGGGCCACTTTGGCGGTTCTCGTCTGGCTCGATAGTCTTTCGTGCATCTCGAATAAGCTCCATATAGCGGGATTAATTTTCACCTAAAGCGAAGCATCTGGATGTTTTCCTGTCAAAATATTATTGAAATAACGCCAATATTAAGCATCGGCGCCAGACAATTGTCCCACTATATGAGAAGTTGCAGTTCTGACTTTGCCAATTTCTCGGTGCGCGTGCATCGAATCAACATATTCGATGACTGGCTCCCGATGTCCTCAGCCAAGTTGACGGGGCACGGATCAGCATAGATGTTTCTGCTTCGCGCAGCGCCCATCTGAGGTTGACATCACGGGCGTTGACGATGTTGGCAGGATTTGTTTTTCACCAAACTTGCGGCGCGAAGGGGTTAAGCCGATCTATGGTGCCGCCATTTTAGACGAGGTGAAGCGGTCAGGATCATCGACAGCGAAGTGGTAACTGTGCGCTGCAAATGAACCACTCGCCGCCATTGCTATCGGCAAGCTCGCGGGTCATCGACGCGGGGTTTGCCATGCGACTTGTCAATGACCTTAGAAAGCCCTGCGGGAGGCTTGCTTAATTGTGCTGCCGTGACCCAGGAAGAGCCTACCCCAAGGCCAACGACTGAAGCCAGCGCCCTGCGGTCAGCACGGCCTGTGTTGCAGGAGCCTCTTTGCCAGCATCACGCAAGAAGCCGTGCCCTGCACCCGGCGTCACATGGACGTCGAAGGTTCCAAGTCCATGCAGTATATTGCGGTCATCGGCCAAAGGCTCGCGATCCCCGGTGAGGACAAGGCAGGGTGGTAACCCCTGCTCCCAACGCGCGGAAAGATCAGGAGCGCCAAGACGCCCATACATCTTTTTGACTGCTGCGGCATCGAGACCGTTTTCCTGGCTTCCCCATCGCTCAACAGACGCCCCCGGCGCTGCGCCAAGTGCGGGATAACCCAGCACCAGGGCCTCCGCCAGATCGGAGCAAGCCAAAGCAAGCGCACCACCGGCGCTGTCTCCGCCGACATAGACTGGTCCTGTTATCCGGCGACACCAGTTGCGGGCATGTCGGGCCTGCGTGGGCCATTTTGCCTCGGGCGCAAGTGGCCAGAGTGGCAGTATGCAGGTCATTCCGGCGGTCTCAGCGATCCATGCGGCCGGGGCCAGCGCCCGCAAAGGGTGACCGGCGACAAATCCACCGCCATGCCACCAAAGCAGCGTTGCTGCATTCATGGACGAATGCGAAGGATCAACGATCAATGCACCCTTCACCCGCCGCACGGTAACGCCAGGCGGCAAACAACCGCGCTTCCGCCCTTCGATCCGGTGAGCGCGTCGTAATGTTTCGGAAGATGCCGTTGCCCAATTCGTCATTCGGGACTACTAACCCGACATTGGTCTAGGATGCCAGTAATGACAGGCACTGTAGGTTTGCTTTTTGCTTTATGATGTCCGTAGATCGCAACAGATATCCCCAGTTCGTTCTAAAACACCCCCCCCGCAAACCTAAGCGAGTGGGCGTGGTCGTGCTGCGCGGGTTCCCTGCCATGGCATTCGCTGCGTTGATCGAGCCAATTCGCGCGGTAAATGGAATGACGGGACAACCCTTCTACGACCTGAAGGTGATCGGATGTGACCCCATTGTTCCATCCTCGGGGGTGCTGTCTGCGCGGCCCGATCTCATCGCGCCGGCGTTGCCAGATATGGATCGTATCATTTTGTTATCTGGAGGCGATGCAGCAACGGTCGATCTTGCCCCGCTTTTGCCTTGGCTTCGAAAAATGGACAGAATGGGGGCTGAGATAGGGGCCGCCGCAGATGGTGCCTTTGCGCTCGCTCGGGCAGGATTGTTGAACAGTCGGCGCTGCGCCGTGCATTGGACCGCGCGCGCCGCCTTTGCGACGCGGTTTCCGGAAATTCCTCTTGAACCCAGCCTCTGGGTGATCGAAAGGCGGCGGCTGACATGTGCGGGCGGTACGGCGGCGCTGGATATGTCGCTCGAACTCATCGCGCTTGACGCAGGCGCTGCTTTGGCGGACGCGGTGGCGGACTGGTTCAGTCATACCCGGCGCAAGGGCGCGGGTGCGCTTGGACCGCCGCCGCCAGCAGCGACCTTGCCGGAAGGGCCCATTCGGGCCGCCGTCACGGCATTGGAACAACAGATCGAGACCGGGTTCGATGTCCACGCACTGGAAACGGAGTCAGGTCTTGGCCGCGACGCTCTCGAACGTCGATTTAATGCAATCCTCGGTGAAGGACCGGCGGCCTACCTGCGCCGGATGCGCCTGAATCGTGCGGCAGAACTGCTCCAATCTACGGACCTATCCATCGCGCAGATCGCCCTTGCCTGCGGATATGCAGATGCGGCGGCCTTTTCGCGCGCTTTCAGAACCAAAACCGGTAGTGCGCCAAGGAATTTGCGGCGGCCAGCACATTAGCGGCGGCTGAGGGCAAAGCGCCAGCTTCGATTCGGGCGTCCCTTGAGAAAAGGGGGACGCCATGGAAACGATCAACTTCGCAGCTCAGAACTGGCAGGTGATCCTGGAACGCGCGGGCGAGCATATCGTCATCGTTGCCGCGGCCGTGGGCATTGCCATCCTAACCGCCGTGCCGTTGGGCATCGCGATCACGCAGAACCGGCGCGCGGCGGATGCGGTTCTTTATGCAGCGTCAATCCTTATTACTATCCCCTCTGTCGCGTTGTTCGGGATCATGATCCCTTTGCTGGCCCCCATCGGCCACGGCATCGGCGCGGTGCCCGCCGTGGTGGCCATTGTGCTCTACAGCCAGCTTCCCATCGTGCGAAACACATATACAGCTATCGCCGATGTCGATCCTGCCCTCCGCGAGGCCGCAATGGGTATGGGAATGCGCCCCTTTCAAAGGTTGGGACAGGTGGAGATCCCGTTGGCCCTTCCCGTTATCATGGCGGGTGTGCGTACGGCGGTCGTGATGTCCATCGGCGTCACTGCCATCGCCGCCTATATCGGCGCGGGTGGCCTGGGTACTTTCATTAGTCGGGGCATCGCGCAATCCGACCCGCGCCAGCTGATTACCGGTGCCGTCGCTGTCTCGCTGCTGGCCATCGCGGCGGATCTTGGCCTTGGCGCTTTACAGCGCGCTCTGACGTCGAAAGGCATCCGATGATCCGTCTGGAAAATGTGACCAAGGTGTTTGACACCGTGACCGCCGTGGACCGCGTGAACCTTGAGGTGCCAAAAGGGGAGATCTGCGTCCTGCTTGGCCCATCGGGCTGCGGCAAGACAACGACGATGCGGATGATAAACCGGTTGATCGAACCTACCTCGGGCCGCATCCTGATCGATGGAGAGGATGTGACGCAGGGCGATCCGGTCAAGCTGCGGCGGCGCATAGGTTACGTCATCCAACAGATCGGCCTGTTCCCCAACAAGACCGTGGTGGACAACATCTGCACCGTGCCGGATCTACTGGGGAAGCCGCGCAAGGAGAGCCGCGCCCGGGCGGCGGAGCTTCTGGAGATGGTGGCGCTGGACCCGGCGGTCTTCCTCAACCGCTACCCGCGCGAGCTGTCAGGTGGACAGGCGCAGCGCATCGGAGTGGTACGCGCGTTGGCCGCGGATCCGCCCGTTATGTTGATGGATGAACCTTTCGGTGCCATCGACCCGATTAACCGCGAGGTCATCCAGGATGAGTTTCTGCGCCTGCAACGCCGCCTTGGTACGACGGTGGTTCTGGTCAGCCATGATCTAGACGAAGCGATCAAGCTCGCGGACCGGGTCGCGATTCTGCGTGACGGCCGCCTGATGCGCTACGCCCCACCAGCGGAGCTTTTGTCCGATCCGGGTGATGCCTTTGTCGAGGACTTCTTGGGCCGTGACCGTGCGTTGAAACGCCTGCGGTTGGTGTGCGCGGGCGACGCGATGGACCGCAATCCACCGCGCTTGCTGCTGTCGGACACGCAGGCCCGCGCGCGTGAAATTTTCGAAGCGACGGCGGCACCAGCCCTCGTCGCGGTCGGCCCGCGCGGACGGCCGAGAGGGCTGATCACCCGCGCCGCTGCCGATGGTGCGGGCACGGTGGCCGAACACGCCACACCCGTCGCCGCCACCTGCCGGGTAGAGGATGATCTGCGCCTTGCTGTTGCTGCAATGCTGGCCGACAACATGCCAATCATCCCCTGTGTGGATGCCGAGGGCATTCTACGTGGCACGTTGAATTTCGCCGACGTGACTGCCGCCCTTTCAGAAAAGGATACGGCACCGTGAGGCTGCTTCTATCCTCTTTCAAACCGCTGCGCGGACCGGCGATCCTGCTGGGCGTCTTTCTGGCGGGCGCGTGGTTCTGGGCATCGGGGCTCGGCCCCTCGCTGATGTCTTACCGTCCCGATATCGCTTATCTCGGCGTGCAGCATGTGATTTTGGTGCTGTGGTCCGGGGGCTTGGCGATCCTCGTCGGTTTGCCTGCAGGCGCAATCCTGTCACGCCCCCGGTTTCGCCGTGCGTCGGAGACCGTGTTGCAGGTTTTCAACCTAGGCACCACGATCCCCACGCTGGCAGTGCTTGCGCTGTCGATGTCGTTGCTGGGCATCGGCACGCCACCTGCCGTCTTTGGCCTCTTCGTGGCCACCCTGCTGCCCATTGTGCGCAACACGCACGCTGGGCTCTCCGCCGTTGACCACAGTTTGATCGACGCCGCGCAAGGCATGGGAATGACACCCTCGCAAACGTTTTTCCGCGTTGAATTGCCCAACGCGCTTTTCGTGATTTTCGCCGGGTTGCGCACGGCGCTGGCGATCTGCGTCGGTACCGCCCCGCTCGCCTTCCTGATCGGTGCGGGCGGCTTGGGCGAACTTATTTTCACCGGCATCGCTCTTTACGATCAAGGGATGATGCTGGCTGGAGCAATCGCGGTGGCAGCACTCGCGATCTTCACCGACTTCCTCGTGGGGCGCCTGCAATGGGCGCTGGTGCCGCGAGGGGTCAATCCACTCCGATGACCAACAAAAGGATTTGAACATGATACGCAATAAACTGATGGCCCTTGCCGTCGCCATGGGCATGGCGGCCCCCGTTGCCGCACAAGAAATTACCGTTGGCGGCAAGGGTTTCACTGAACAGCTCATACTGGCCGAAATGACCACCCGCCTTCTGGAAGCCAACGGTTTCGAGGTTGAAAAGGCCGATGGCATGGGCACCACCGTGGTGCGGCAGGCGCTGGAATCGGGCGCTGTCGATCTTTACTGGGAATATACCGGCACTTCGCTGGTGACCTTCAACAAGGTCGAGGAACGCCTGTCGCCCGAAGAAACCTACCAGCGAGTGAAGGAGCTGGATGGAGAAAAAGGGCTGGTTTGGTTGGCGCCGTCAAACGCCAACAACACATACGCCTTGGCGATCCGTAAGGATGACCCCGTGACCGAAGGGATGGCGACTCTCTCCGACCTCGCCGCCGCATATAGCGAGGGCCGCGCAGTGCTGATGGCCACAACAGCAGAATTCCCGCGCCGCGACGATGGCCTTCTGGGCTTGCAGGAGACCTATGCTTTCGAAGCGGGGCGCGCGAACATCCGTCCCATGGATGGCGGTCTGGTCTTCGATGCGCTATCGAGCGGTAACGTTAACGTCGCCGTTGTGGGCGCAACTGATGGCCGGATTGCAGCGATGGACCTGCAACTGCTTGGGGACGATAAAAGTTTCTTTCCCAACTACGCGCTGGTCCCCGTCGTGCGGGCCGAAGTGCTAGAGGCCAATCCGCAGATCGGCACCCTGCTGGAAGATCTTTCCGGTCGGCTGAACGATGCGACTATGCAGCGACTGAACGGAATGGTGGACGTGAACGGTCAATCCGTGGAACAAGTGGCTGAAACCTACCTGAGTGAAGAAGGCCTGCTATGACGGACGGCGCATCCGCCCCCCGCGCGGGGGCGCCTGTCATCGACAGTATCCGGGTGACGCCTCTGCGTCACCCACTGCGCACCCCCTACCGGTGGTCGCAGGGGACAGAAACGCATTTCCACACTCTGCTGATTGAAGTGCGGTCGGGCGATCTGACGGGCATCGGTGAATGCACCGCTGCTCCCGATCCGCAGGCCACCGGGATGATTGTCCGGCGCGTCGCCGAGGGGCTGACCGGGCAAGACCCTTGGCACCATGCCGGACTTCTTGCTGCGGCGTGGAAGAAGCACTGGACGGTCTGGGGATGCGTCGTGCCACGGCAGTTCGCACAGGTCGCCAGCGGGCTGGAGATGGCCTGTCTCGATCTTTGCGGCAAGCTGGCGGGCCGGCCGGTCTGGGACTTGCTGGGGGGCGCGGTCCGCGACAGCGTGGGCTACTTCCATTTTCTTCAGGGGGAAACACCGGAAGAACTGGCCGAAGATGCACGCGACGCAGTGGCCAGGTCCATGCCTGTCCTTTACCTGAAAGTCGGGATGGGCGAGGCACGCGACATTGCGTCGGTCCAAGCCGTTCGCGCCGCGGTTCCCAACACGCGGCTGCGGCTAGATGCCAATGAAGGTTGGCCAGTGGAAGTGGCATTGCGCATGCTGCGCAGGATTGCAGAATACGATATCGAGTATGTCGAACAGCCCACGCCTGCCACCTCGACCGAAGCGCTGGCGCGGCTGACTGCGCGTTCGCCCATCCCGATCGGGGCGGATCAGGCGGTGTTCTCGATTTCAGACGCGCACCGGGTTGTGGCAAACGGCGGGGCAGACATGCTTGCAGTTGGCCCACGCGAAGCGGGGGGGCTACGTGCAACGCGGCATGTAGCGGCGCTGGCCGAAGGCGGTGGCATGACACTGTGTATCCATTCCTCGATGACGACCGGCATAACCACCGCCGCCGAACATCACGTCGCGCGGACGATCCCAAACCTTGACGATGCGAACCAGATCATGTGGCAACTGCTGGAACGCGATATCGTGGCCGCGCCCGACCTGACCCCGGTTGCAGGGCACCTTGCTCTGCCAGCGGTTCCGGGGCTGGGCATCACGCTTGACCCACGCGCTGTCGACGCCGCCCGTGCCTGATACAACAGCGGCGACCTCCGGATCGGAACTGACCAGATCTCGCGGCGAATTGCACCGTAAGAAGCTGGTAGCCGGAGGAAGCTAAGGAGCCGGAATGAGTGGGCAAACCTTGGGGAGTTCCTCCGACAGCTGTGGTTCGCTGGCGATTTGACTTGCTTGTTCCTGCTCTGATTTGACGAAGTCACCGGCGATTGCGATGGGCGGTTGTGTGCCTGCAATGATGGCAAAATTCCCGCAATGTTCCCTCGGCAGCTTTTGTTACCCAATCCGCTGTCGGTTTGAGAGGTGATCGGGCGCCGGCCTGTGACCCCCTTGGTGTGCCCGTTCATCAGACCGCGACACGACCCAGGCGCGGACCCGGCTCGCATGTGCCCAATCGCTGCTTGAATTCGGATATCGCCTTCGCGGACAAGGTCGAGGCTATTTCAGCATTCCGCCTGACCGCCCTATGTCGCTGTCAGAAGGGCAGGGCGGGTCGTCGCACAATAAGCCTTCGTCAGCGGCGCCCACGCCGTTGGAAATTGCATTGACGCCCTGCGCATCCGCGACCAGACGGAAATGGGATCGGGCCACAGCCCTATGCTCCGCTTGATATCCTGACAGGCTATCTTGAGAAATGCACCTCTGAGGGACGTTTCAAATAGGCGGCCGTGCCAAGGTGAGCCAGACAGTTCATATTAAATGGTCGCAGCTCGTGAGCTCAAACCACTGCACGCAGTTGGCGGAACTCTTGCAGGACCATTTCTCGGAACAAACGGCGGGCGGCGAAAGAGGGACTGTCAGCACGCGAGATCAAGAAAGTGTCCAGCCAGGCCCAGGGTTCCGGAACATCATGAATGCGTACCGTTTCACGGTCTGCCAAGCGCTCCAATGTAGACAAGGGCAGAACCGTCACACCCATTCCGGCCGCCGCACAGCTGATGCGCATCTCGATATTTGCCATTTCAATCAGCCGGATCGGAGCATGCGCCCCCTCGGACCACCACTCTTCTACCCTTGCACGTTGAACGCAACCGGTTGGTGCCGCGAGAAAGGTAAATTCGTCGGCGTCCGTTATTTGATCTACCGTCAGGGCAGAGACCAGCACCAACCGTTCACGACGCACCTGTTCGGCCTTGAACAGTGGATCACGGACTTCACGATTGACAATTGCACAGTCAAGTTTGTGGTCGCGTACACCCGCAATCAGGGTTTCTGTCACGCCTGAGGTGACCTCGAGGCTGACATCGGGATAAGACAGGTGGTACTGCGCAAAAACACGCGGCAGATAGAGCGTGGCGGCGGTATCCGTGGCTCCCACTTTCAATGTACCCTGGGGCAGATCGTCGTGACGCACCGCTTTTTCCGCCTCATCAAACAGCACCATCGCCTTTTTGGCATAGTCCAGCAGCACCCGGCCTTTCGGGGTCAGGATCATTCCTTGCCGTTCGCGTAAGAAAAGAGGCTGACCGATCTCCTGCTCGAGCTGTCGGAGCCGTGCGGTCACCGCCGAAGGAACGCAGCACAATTTATCGGCCGCCCGAGTGACGCTGGCGGTTTCGGCAACTGCCTGAAAAGTCTTGAGCGCTGAAAGGTCCATGACCGCTCCATCCATGAGAAAAACTGTCGCCGGTACAATAGCGGAAAAAGGCAGGCACGGTCCATTCGTCATTGGAGAAGGCGGCATTCAGATAATATCAATTGCGTTGTGGCACCCGCATTGCATCCTGTCGGGACATTTACCGCCGGGACTGTTCATGGCGGATCTAGGGAGGATCAGATGATGAAGTTTCTATCGACACTGGCGCTAGCCGCTATGGTTTCAAGCCCGGCTGCTGCCGACACGCTACGCTGGATGACAGGTTCGCCGGGCGGGTCTTTCTATCCACTGGGCGGCGCACTCAAAGGGTTCCTGGAAGAGGAACGGCCCGATCTGAAGCTGGAGGTGGTGAACGGTGGTGGGATCGCCAACATCAAGGGCGTGGGCACAAATAAGGCCGTGCTTGGGTTTGCCAACTCGGTCACGACGGTCGATGCACTTAACGGTGCCGAGCCGTTTGGCACGCCTCATACCGATGTCTGCAACGTGGCCGCACTTTACCCGCAGTATTTCCAGATGGTTGTCCTGAAGGACAGCGAGATCAAATCACCTGCGGATTTCAAAGGCATCTCGCTTGCCAGCCAAAAGGCGGGTACCACGGGGGAACAGTTTGCCCGGCTGGTGCTCGGCGTGAACGGATTGAGCTATGACGATCTGGGACGCTTGAATCAAGTCGGTTACAACGATGCCGTTTCGATGATGAAGGATGGAAACGCTGATGCCTTCACGCTTGTGACCACGGCTCCCGCCGGTGCGGTCATGGACCTTGCCGCGGCGCGAGACATCCGCATGTTGCCCGTAGCCGATGCCACATATGAAACGCTGAAGCAGAATATGCCGGGCCTGCAACTGGGGGCGATTCCGGGCGGTACCTATCAGGGTGTCGACGAGGACACGGCCGCGCTGACTTGGTCGGCTCACATTATCACGCGCTGCGACGCACCGGACGACTTGATCTATGCGCTGACCCGCAACGTCCTTGAACATGCAGAGGCGCTTGGCGGTGTCGCCAGCGCAGCCAAGGGGCTGGACCTGGAACGCATGAGTCAGGATTTAGGCGTGCCATTCCATCCCGCAGCCGCAAAGTTCTATGCCGAGAACGGCATTGAGGTTGCCAAGTAATCCTGCCGATTAACATCAAAGCCCCTCGCCGGAGATGGCGAGGGGCCGCATTCAGGTTTCATAACATGCGTCATCTCGTAACTCTTGGCAGGGCAGTGGCCTTGTTTATGGCTGTCTATCATCTGTGGATTGGCTATTTCGGGGCGCCAAACGCGCTTATCATGCGCAGCGTGCATCTGGGTCTCGTGCTTACGATCACCTTCCTGATGATCGACTGGCGAGGGAAGAAGGACACACCGGGAATAGCCGAAGTGGCACTGGTTCTCCTGTCCATCGGAGTTGCCGCATACCCTATTGTTGAAATCGACTATATCTATAACCGCTTCTATCTGATTGACCCGATCAAACCCGCCGACTGGGTGTTTGGTATTGCCGCAAACCTGTTGGTGATCGAGGCCGCGCGTCGTTTGATGGGGTGGCCGCTGGCCATTACCGCAAGCATTTTTCTGGGATATGCGATGTTCTTTACCAATATCGCGCCGGGTGAATTGATTGAACAAACCTACCTGACGACTGAAGGCATTTTTGGCATCCCGCTAGCTGTATCGGCCACTTTCATCACGCTATTTGTCCTGTTCGGAGCATTGATCGAGAAGATGGGGATCGGCCAGTTTTTTGTCGATTTCGCGCTGGCTCTGGCTGGGCGCACTTCGGGCGGTGCGGCAAAGGTGGCGCTGATTACCTCGTCGCTGTTTGGCACAGTGTCCGGAAACGGCGTTGCCAATGTCATGACAACCGGTGTTTTTACCATCCCGATGATGAAAAAGGCCGGGTTCCGGCCGAATGTCGCCGGCGCGGTCGAGGCTGTTGCTTCAACCGGTGGACAGATCCTGCCGCCTGTCATGGGCGCGTCGGCCTTCCTAATGGCCGAGTTCATC
Source organism: Sulfitobacter sp. M368 (assembly GCF_025141875.1). Lineage (NCBI taxonomy): Bacteria > Pseudomonadati > Pseudomonadota > Alphaproteobacteria > Rhodobacterales > Roseobacteraceae > Sulfitobacter > Sulfitobacter sp. M368. The sequence goes on along the minus strand of NZ_CP081113.1, from coordinate 3,406,560 downwards.
GGCACATCCTATGCCCAGATCTGCCTTTATGCGTTGATCCCCGCGTTGCTCTATTACGCCACCGTATTTGCCGCGATCCACTTCGAAGCGCGGGCCACAGGTCTGGAGGGGTTGCCGGCGGATCAGACGCCAAAACTGGGCAAGGTGCTGATCGAGAACGGACATCTTTCCATTCCGTTGCTCGTGATTATTCTGTCGCTGGTCTCCGGTTATTCGGCCCAATTCTCTGCTCTGGCCGGTATTGCCAGCGTTGTTCCCGTGGCCCTCCTGCGCAAGTCGACACGCAGCAATGTAACGGTCCGTAATGTTCTGGATGCGCTTGTAGAGGGTGCGCGCAACGCGGTGCTGATTGCCACGGCCTGTGCCACTGCCGGTATTGTAGTCGGGGTGATTAACATCACCGGCATTGGGCTGGATTTTAGCCAGGCCGTGCTTCGCCTTGCAGACGAGAACCTATACTTGGCCCTTATCCTCGCCTCAATGGCCGGCATTGTGGTCGGCATGGGGATTCCGACCGCACCGGCCTATATCGTTCAGGTCGCGCTGTTCGTGCCGACACTGACAGAGTTGGGAATTCCGGTGCCGGCGGCGCATATGTTTGCATTTTATTTTGCCATTTTGTCTGGCCTTACCCCACCTGTCGCCATCACGGTTTATGCGGCAAATGCCATTTCGGGTGCGGGGCTTTGGCAGGGATGTGCAGCGTCGATGAAGCTTGCTGGTACGGCTTATGTCATGCCATTCATGTTTGCATTGTCACCTGCAATCCTGACACTTGGCACCGGTTCCGAGATTGCGCAGACGGCACTGACCGCGCTTTTAGGTGGTGTATTGCTGGCAGCGGGCTTTCACGGTTGGTTGCTGTCCTCGCTTGCTGCACTCCTGCGTCCCGTCGCGGTGGTGGCAGGGCTTTGCCTGCTGGGGCCGTCGGGGCTGCTGGATCTGGCCGGACTGGCACTTGCGGCACCGGTGCTTTTTCTTTCAGCACGCGCACGTCGCAACCCTGAGGAGACCGGGGCATGATCCGCACCGAGGCACAGCTGCTGCCCGCGGGGGCTTGCGACACACATATGCACTTCTATGACCATCGATTTCCCGGAGCGGCGAGCGCGGTGAAACCCACACCGCCGGATTTCTCGACAGAGGACTACCGCGCGACAATGCGGCGTCTGGGGCACAGCCGCATGGTGGTCGTTCAACCCACAACCTATGGGCTGGACAACCGATTGCAGTTGGCCGCGGCGGCCGAATTCGGACAGGACGCCAGAGTGGTGGTCGTTGTTGACGAGACTGTGACCGATGCGGAATTGGCCCGGCTGGACGCGCAGGGTGCCTGTGCAGTGCGCTTTTTCATGTGGAAGGGCGGTGCGCTTGGGTGGGATAGTCTGCAACCGGTCGCCGAGCGGATTGCCCCTTTGGGCTGGCATATCGAACTTCATATTGACGGCGCGACACTGCCAGAACACCTCGAGCGACTTCTCGGGCTGCCTTGCCCTGCGGTGCTAGACCATGTTGGCCGGTTCCGAGAGCCCGCGCCCGAAGGGCATCCGGCGGCACGGGCTTTGGAGGCTCTTATGGATACAGGACGCTGGTGGGTCAAACTGTCGGCACCGGGCCTCCAATGTAGCGAGGGGCTGCGTGCGCGGGTGGAGCGGCTGATCGAGCGAACGCCAGACAGGCTGGTTTGGGCCACGAACTGTCCGCATCCGGGGCAGTTGCAGCCGCCAAACGAGTTGGAAGAACTGCGAACCTGGCTGGATTGGATTGATGATCCGGCCCTTGTTCATAAGATTTTTTGCAGCAACCCAGAGCAACTATACAGATTTCGCCAGTTCGAGGACGCATCATGACACGGACCCTGTATGATAAACTCTGCGATAGCCATACAGTGCGGAAGATCGACGACAACCGGCTGCTTTTGTACGTCGATCTGCATATCATGAATGAATACACCAGCCCGCAAGCCTTTGCCGGCCTGCATGCGGCAGGACGTCCGGTGTGGCGACCAGAGGCGCATCTGGCGGTTGTGGATCATGTGAACCCGACTCGCGCCATCTCGTCATTGGACGAGATGACGGACAGTGATGCCCGGCTACAAATTGAAAACTTGGGCCGCAATTGCGCACGCCACGGGATTGAGCTTTTTGACCTGTTCGACCGCAGGCAGGGGATCGAGCATGTGGTGGTGCCGGAAAACGGCTTTGCGCATCCGGGCAAGGTGATCGCTTGCGGCGACAGCCACACCACCACTTATGGTGCGTTTGGTGCGCTTGGCTTCGGGATCGGCACTTCGGAAATCGAGCATGTTCTGGCCACGCAGACCCTTGTCTACACCAAGCTGCGGAACATGCGGGTGACCTTTACCGGCGAAATGCCACCGGGGTTGACAGCCAAGGATCTGGTCATGGCCTTTATTGCAAAGGTTGGCGTGTCTGGGGCAGTGGGCCATGCGGTCGAATTTGCTGGCGCTCCGGTCAATCTGCTTTCGGTCGAAGGGCGGATGACAATGTGCAATATGGCCGTCGAAGGCGGCGCACGTGTGGCGTTGATCGCGCCGGATGCAACGGTATTTCGTTACCTGCAAGGGCGGCCACGCGCACCGAAGGGTAGGGATTGGGACACCGCCAAACAGGAATGGGCCAACTGGCAATCCGATCCTGATGCCAACTTCGACATCGACATCGACATCGATGTAGCTGCTATCGCGCCTCAGGTCAGTTGGGGCACCAGCCCCCATCAGACCTGCGGGATTGACGGGGAGGTTCCGGCGCCGGAGCACGCAAATGATCCAATGGAACGAGCCGCGCAAGAACGCGCATTGGAATACATGGGGCTTGAGCCGGGTCAACCGCTTGGGGCGATAGAAATCTCACATGCGTTCATCGGTTCCTGCACCAATTCCCGCATGGAAGACTTGCGCGCTGCTGCGGAAGTGTTGAAGGGCCGGAAAGTGTCTGCTGGTGTTTCCGCGATAATCGTCCCGGGGTCGCTTGCCGTGCGACGGCAGGCCGAGGCAGAGGGGCTGGATCGGGTATTTATCGAGGCAGGCTATGAATGGCGCAATTCGGGATGTTCCATGTGCCTAGCTATGAATGATGACATACTTGACGCTGGCGCCCGATGTGCATCGTCCACCAACCGGAATTTCGAGGGACGACAGGGTACCGGTGCCCGCACCCATCTGATGAGCCCGGCGATGGTCGCAGCGGCCTCCGTAGCGGGTCATTTGGTCGATTATCGGGAATTTCTGCCAGGAGCACAGACATGACACCTTTCACTTCGGTTACTGGAATCGCCGCACCCATGCCGTTGCCGAACATCGATACCGATGTGATCATGCCCAAGAAATTTCTCAAGCGGATCGACCGGGAGGGGTTGGCTCAGGGTGTGTTTCACGATCTGAGGTTTGACGAAAATGGAAATGAGCGTTCTGGTTTCGTATTAAATCGCGCCGGATATCGTAACGCTCGATTTATTGTGGCGGGCCGCAACTTCGGCTGCGGTTCTAGCCGCGAACATGCGGTCTGGGGGCTTTTGCAACAGGGCATTCGCGCGATCATCGCGCCCAGCTTTGCCGGGATCTTTTTCGGAAATTGCGAGAAAAACGGACTATTGGCCGTAGAGCTGCCCGAAGACAAACTAACCGTCCTTCTGGAAACGATCAGCGATGGCGATAGGGCCGAACTGACTATCGACTTGGACGCTCAGAAAATTCGGCCAGCGCAGGGCGCGGCCTTGGAGTTTGACATCGATGCAGGCCTACGCAGGAACCTGATGCTTGGGCTAGACCATATTGAGGAAACCCTGCAATACGCCGATGACATCCGTGCATACGAGGTCAAAAATGGCCTAGTTTCCGAACCAAGTCGGGGCAGTGCGGAGGCTTGAAATCAGCGCTGATTCATAAATCATTGCTGTTGCAGTTAGGTGGCTCCTCGCTTGATCACGCTACGACTTCGAACAATTGATTGATGGCCTCCCGCTCGCCGGATGCCCATTTGCTTGTTTTGAAAGAGGCCACGTTTGATACCTGTTGCCCGCGCTGTGACGTTGTAGGTTCGTCCATGGCCTGAGATGTCGAACGAGGATTACCGTTGCGGTTATCAGGCAGTTCGCTCCGGCACGTTGAAAAAGCACGGCGCATCCGTCACGCACATCGCATTCATTCCAAAGAGATGTTGCTTGGGATTCTTGAGAAGTACCGCTTTGGCCACCTATAGAAACTGGGAAAGGGAGCCAGCATCAAAAATCGTTTTCGCAGGTTTCCGTTCACCAGACGACGCTTGCGCCATTGATTATGCCCGGCTGGCCAGCAACTTTAGACCGGCGAAAGCAAAGAAGGTGCCTAGGACGCCTTGAATGACACGTCGGGAATTGCCGTACAATCGCACCATCGCCGGGGTCGAGAATGCAACCGCATACATCAGGTGGATGGCTACCGAGAGCATGAATGTCCCGAGCACGATGACAGCTCCTACCCAAAGCGGCGCTCCTTCCTTCAGACCCAGGGAAATGATTGCAATCCAAGCAAGAGCTGCCTTCGGGTTGGTCATTTGGATGATATAGCCACGCTTGAAATATCCATATGGGGTCCGCCGTCCGCCTGCCAACTCCCTTGGTTCAATATCATGGGTTGAGGCTGCGGATTTGAAGGATTTGTAAGCAAGCCAAAGAAGGTAAAGACCACCGAATACTTTGATTGCCAAAAGAGCTGAAGCATAGGTGGAAAGTATAGCTGACAAACCAAAGACTGTCAGTATGGCCCAAGTAAATGATCCGCTCGCAACGCCCATCGCCAAAGCCATACCGGAGGATCGACCGACGCTCATTGAGGTGCCAATGACAGCAAGAATATTAGGTCCGGGGCTTGCGATGGCCAGTAGAAATGCAGAATAGGCAAGAAGGATTCCCGGGAGGTAGATGGATATTTCTTGCATGGTATCGCCTTCGTTCGAATATACGGTTGTTCACACAATGTTCCAAAGTCATCGCTTTGGCAAACAAAACCTCATATTGGCTTTGCCGATACAGGGCAGAGCATGTTGCAGCTAATGAGCAAAAGCGCTTCGTCAGCAAAGCTGAGCCTAAGTAACAACACTTCGAGAGGTGGCTTCGGTGCCGGTCAGATTACCGTTATTCTTCTAAGTTCTCGGCGACTAATCCTGAACATAAAAGGGAAATGACCCGTTACTCAAAAGCGTTTCCCGCGCGATTTCTGAAGTTCCCTGCCTCTGAACTAAACGGTCCGGACAGTTTTTTAGGACATAGTCCAAACCAGCTTGGAAACGGGTCCTGTAGATGGTTATCGCACCATCTGCATCCCAATCCGCTTCGTGCAGCATGTCTTGAACATTGGACGATGTGTTGATCCCCTTTCGATCCCAGACATCAATCGGAGTGCCATCGCGCGTGGTGCCATGCCCAGTGCCGCAATAGTCCGCACGTACCATTCGAATACAGGCCTGGTGAAAATCGCGCAGCTCGGCGTCCCATGGCAGATATCCCCATGTGACACATTTGCCTATCGGTCCGTTTGTGCAGGCCATTGTCAAACCTTCGGGGGACCATGACATATCTGTTCCCCACGAGCCGGAAAGTGGAATTGCGCCAACCGGTTCGCCATCTTGATCGCCGCAGGCGGAACCGTTTTCATCAGTGAGAAAATAGACATTGTACTGGCTTGTCTCTTCAACATGCGTGACGGTGATCTCCGCATTGCCCGCACCTCCCTCCATCTGAAGCACCGCGCCCGCAGGCAAGGGAATATCCGCCTTGCCCGTCGTGGCCATGGCGATGAGTGCAAAGGTCAAAACCAATCGAGTACAGTTCATTTTAACAAACCTGAGTTGTGGCACGCGGTTGACCCGCGTGCCTTGTTTTTCTTTAGTGTTTGATGACCAAACGGCCGTTCTGTGCAACAATGGATGACGAACCGTCGAAATCGAAGTCGTTCAGATGAAAGCCATTGAGTGCCAACCGGTTCAGAGCAAGCCGATTTAAGGCCAAACGGTTCAGCGCCAGACGATTAATGGTCAGCGCGTTGATGGTAAGTGCGTTAAAAGTAAGCGCATTTGTCTTGACTTCGACAGTCTGCGTTCGAGTTTCAGCAATCGCGCCTTGTGCAAACAGAAGTGCGCTCAGCGTTGCGGCAAGGGCCGTGTTTTTGTGGTTCAGTTTCATAGTATATCCCTTTTCAAGTTTGGGGTTGGTTGATGGGTTGATCTGTCTGGCTGGATGGCTCACGCAGCCCGCGCGCAACACAGATTGTTGGCGATTTCGGCGATGTGCCGACTGTCTGTCCCGCAGCAGCCGCCAAACACCGACAAATGAGGCAACTGCGCCTGCAAAGTGCCATAGCTGGCGCCAAGTTCGGCTGGATTGCCGTCATCCAGAACGTCGGCGTTGTCGAGTTCTTCGTGGCTGAGCCGTGAGGCATTGGCGCGGATGCCGCGCAGCCGCTGCAACCAAGGCTCCTGACTGCGCAGAGCGTCTTCAAAATGCTCAGGATGGGCGCAGTTGACCATGAAATAGGCCGCTTTGCCGTTTGTTGCCGCGTCCGTCTGGGTGATCGCCTCGCCAAGCGGAGTGCCATCTGCAAGGCAGCCGTCAGTCTCTACCGTAAAGGCGATCACCGCAGGGATCTGCACCTCCACGGCGGCCCGGACAATGCCGACCGCCTCATTCACTGTGCACAGTGTGAAGGCGCTGACCATATCGGCGGCGGTCTGTGCGAACCATCCGACCTGATCCGCGTGATAGGCCTGTGCTTCGCTCGCTGTCATCGCAGTATCGGCCTGATAGCCATCGCCGCGCGGCCCGATGTTGCCGGAGATAACGACCGGATGGGGCAGGGCAGCTTTGTCACGCAAGGCGCACATCATCTCGATCGCCTGCGCGTTGAAGGCCTGCAATGCTTGCCGGTCATGACCCAACTCTTGGCCCCAACCCGGACTGGCCCGCCAGGTTGGCGCTTCCAGCAAGAAGCCCATCTTCCGCTGCCTGGCGATCTCCAGATGGCGTTCAAAATAGGTTTCAAGCTGGGCGCGTCCCTCCGCTGTACCAAGTAGCGGATAGGAGGCAAAACAAGGCAGGTCGATACCTTCGTGAAAGACCAAAGTGGTTTCAAGCCCACTGTCGGTGAGCAGTGCATGACCGTTCAATTGGGGCAGGGCGTTTCTGTACGTGTGCATAGGGTTACCATCCGTGACAAGAGTGAATGAGACGGGATAGATCGCCCGCCTGATGATCCTGAAGCGGCACGCCAATGTCGGACATAAGGTGCCGATTGATGCCTTCTGCGCCGGAACCGCTAAAGGTGGTGCGCGGCCTCGGAAATGCAGTCAGCAAGGATGTAAGACAATTTTGAAAAAACATGGTCGTTCCTCTTCAGTTCACGACCGTTACGCAGCAACTTGAAAAATTATTCTCGGCTGGCAATTATTTTTCAGAAAGGGATGGTGGTTGAGACTCCGGCGCGCCATCGTGTTCCAGAAACAACGCTTTGAAATGCAATGTGTTTGGAGCGTTCGCTTGCGATTTTTCTGAATGGTGATTTTCTTTCGCAGCGTGTCAAATAGGGGAATTCCGTCATTTCGATTGGCACATATAGGAGCGGGTTCACCCGGCAGCAGTCATTCTAGAGTGAAACAAGGAGCCAAAATGCCAGCCTACGTTATTTTTCAAGAAGAAATTCAGGATCAGGAAAAGTTCGCCGAGTACAAAACACTTCCCCGGCCTCGATCTCGCAATTCGGAGGAAAGTTCATTGTGCGTGGCGGTGACATCACTGAGCTGGAAGGCCAGTTTGAGTATGAACGGATCGTGGTAATTTCTTTTCCTGACAAGGCTGCCGCACTTGCCTGGTACAACTCGACAGAATATGAGCCAGCCAAGAACATGCGGCTGTCATGTTCGTCAGGGGTGAGTGTCCTTGTCGAGGGGGCTTAACGGGCCGGGCATTTGCACAACATGGCCTATTGGCCAAAGTTCTCAAGATATTGGCGGATATCGAGACCAAACCGGCGTTTAAACGCACGGCGCATGCGTTGAAGATCACCAAACCCACTGCGCGCGGCCACCAATTTTAGCGCAAGCCCCTCCAACAACAGCCCCCGTGCGTGATCTACCCTTACACGTTCGACAAACTGGCTGGGCGTGCAGCTCATTTCACGCTTGAACCGCCGCGACAAAGTGCGTTCATTCATGTTACCGACCCGGCTGAGGGCATCGATTGTCCAGTTGTTTTCCGGTTGTGAAACGACCTGTTCAATCAGTTTGGACAGATCTGTGCTATCCGAAAACTGGCTGGGCAGATGGACCGCGAATTGGCTTTGCCCGCCAGACCTGCGCAATTGAATAACCAGCTCCCGCGCGCAATCCAGAGCGACCTTGGCACCGCAATCTTGCCGTATGATGTGCAGAGCCAGATCAATTCCCGTGGTCACCCCGGCAGACGTAAATACGTTGCCTGAGATGCAGAATATTTTATCGAGATCCCAACGTACCTGATCATAGGCTTGTATGTCCTTTGACCGTGTCCAATGCGTTGTCGCTTCGCGATCGTCCAAAACCCCGGCTGCCGCTAGGATCAACGCGCCGGAACAGATCGAAATGAGACGATGTTCGTTTGGGTTCGCCTTTCGATCGCGGATGATGTCCAGAAGGTGGTTGTGGGTCAGCAAAGGTTCAACGCTGCCGCCGGGTATCAGGAGGTCGCCGCGGGCCGATCCTGCTTCCAGCATGGCATCCGCCCCCAACAGCAACCCGCAAGACGCTCGAACCGCAGCACCGTCGAGAGTCACAAACCGAAGCTCATAGGGCTTGCGACCATGGACTTGCGCCGCTTCAAACGCTTGGACAGGGCCCGAGACGTCCAAAAGGTTGACCCCGTCAAAAAGTAGAATTTCGATTGAACGCCGCATGGGTGGAGTCCGTTTTTGATGCTTGATTGTCATATCTGACAATCAGAAAAGTCGATATATGGCAAGTGTTAACAAAAAAAGTGCACCAAATGACTGGGCTCAGCCTTCTTCAAAACCGGAATTTTTTCGGACTTCTCACGGCCAATACTGTGCTTGGCTCTGCCATGCCGATCCTAATCATTCTTGGGGGGCTGGCTGGCCTGATGCTCGCCCCCAACACCGCATTGGCGACACTGCCAGCATCGGTGCAAACCTTGGCGGGGCTTGTCTGTGCTGCGCCAATATCCTTGTTGATGGGGCGTCTAGGGCGAAAGCTGGGTTTCTTTCTGGGCGGAGCATTGGCTATTCTGGGCGCGGTTTTGGGAGCGTATGCCTTGATGGCTGCCTCCTTCGTCCTGCTCTGTTTGGCCCATTTCATGTTGGGCATCGCCCTTGCGTCCTATCAGTATTTTCGGTTTGCGGCGGCAGAGGTGGTTGAAGCTACCTGGCAACCAGTGGCGATCTCGTTGATGTTGACTTCCGGTTTGGTGGCGGCGTTTCTCGGCCCGCAAGTGTTTATTGCGGCAAAGGATGCCTATGCAGGGATCCCGCTTCTGGGTGCATATTTGGCAATCGCCGCGCTGTCGGTTGCAGGGGTCGTGCCTCTGGTCTTCGTCCGCATTCCAAAAATCTCGCCCCCTCTCGAAAAAGGAACATCCTCGAGGCATCTTGCCTGGTCCGCTTTGCGCCGACCCGAGGTGCGGGGTGCCATTTTGGCCGGGGCTCTGGCGCAGGGGGTTATGGTTTTTCTAATGGTCCCAACCCCGATTGCTATGATTGGTTGTGGATTTGATGAGGCCATCGCGGGCGACGTCATCCGCTGGCACGTGGTGGCGATGTTTGCACCGAGTTTTTTCACCGGCTTCCTCATCAAACGGTTTGGCGCTATCAGAATTGTTCTGCTGGGGTTTGCCATGCTCATCGCATCTGCATGCATTGCAGCAAGCGGGATAGCTTCTCAGCATTTCTACCTATCACTGATCTTGTTGGGCACGGGTTGGAATTTTGGCTTCATTGGAGCCACGAGTATGCTGGCAGCATGCGTCACGATCCCCGAAAAGCCCGCAGTCCAAGGATTGAATGACACGTTGATCGCTTTGTCTTCGACTGTTTTTGCCTTCCTCGCGGGCGCGATCATTGCGGTCTACAGCTGGCCCATTCTGGCGGGGATCGGATTGGCGATTGTCCTGTTGGGACTTGCTGGTCTGCTGGTTACAGGTCGCATTCAGCGCCGCGCTGGCGCCAATTGATATCAAGTTCATTCATCTGGAAAACAAATGTCATCAATCGATTTGGATTCTGCTGCGGCAGTACTTTTTGCAATTGCGGCAACCGGTCTGCTGGGCTCGCCCGGTCCGGCGATTGCGGCGCTCCTGGCCGTGGGGCGCACATTTGGCTTGAAAGATGGCATGCGCTTTTATCTGGGCTTGCAACTGGGGCTAGGCACGGCTGCCGCTATCAGTGCGGCAGGTCTCATTTCGCTGTTTGTGGCTTTTCCTGCGGTTCAAACGGTTATGGTCATTATCGCCACGGCCTATCTGCTGTATCTCGCCTGGAAAATCGGAAGCGCACCTGTCTCACCTAAGGCCCAACAGAAACCACAGCCACCACGGGGCGGTTTTCTGATGGCGGGAGTCGTCCTGGGGATGACCAATCCCAAGGCCTATGTTGCCTTCGCGTCGCTTATGGGCAGCTACACCTTGGTCACGAATAGCGTCACTGCAGACGGTGTCTGGAAATGGGGCATCGTCGTAACAGTGATGATTGTCGTTGATATTCTATGGCTTTTGGCTGGCGTCTTATTGGGCCGCGCAAACCTGCCACCATTTGCAGAGCGCGTTTTGAACATGTCCCTTGCTTTGATGATCCTCCTGGCAGCCTTGCTGGCCTTTCTCTAACGGCAGTTAGACAGCGGTCCCAAGACGGACCAATCACGCAGCGCTACGCCTGAGACGCTACAACGAAATCGCTTGGGCGGCCGCTTGCTCGATCACATCCTGCCGTGCCTTTGGTCCGACCACAACGTAAGCACCGCCGTTGCTGCGCCAACTGACCATGTGGTAGCCGCCAATTTGCTGCGCTTTGCTTGATTCAGTGTCGGGTTTGTCTGTTTTCAGAAAGCATAGAGCAACGACATCGCCACTTTCAGTTGTGTAAACCAGCTGGGCAACTGGCTTTCCTGTGGCGACCAACAGCCTGGCACCTTCGAAAGTCAAGCCAACGGCAGTGAGATCCGGTGTTTCAAACGAGACTTCAACGGTTTTGCCCAACCATGCTTCAATGTGATCGACGTCTGATGCGGGCACCTCCACAAGATGACGCGTCTGGGTTTCGTAAACCGCGTGGTACTCGGCAATATCGCGAAGCCAGCCCGGCGGCACCGTTGTGGCCGCAGTTTCGAGACCCGGAGCCGCACCACTTTTGGATAAACTCTGGCCGATCACCACACCGACTGCCAAGAACGCGACACTGGCTGCGATCTGGATCATCACTCGAAGGTGACTTGGGGCGTCCGAAATATTTGCAGGTGCGGGGGGCGCGGCTTCAATCGCATGGATCAAGTGCGCCGGCACTGGCAACTCCAACATCCGGTCGAGCTCTTCCCGAGCCCGAGCGTCTGCATCCACGATACTGCGATAGATTTCCGCCACCGATGGATCATTTTCCAAAAGATCCTCAATCTGCTCGGCGTCTTGGGGTGAGAGCTCGCCGTCAATATAGGCGCTGAGCTTCTGAAAAAGAACTTCGTCCATCACATCGGCTCCTTCTCGGTCAGCCGCTCACGCAGGAGTTGCCGCGCTCTACTGATGCGGCTCATCACTGTGCCAATGGGCCAGCCCAGATGTGCAGCGGCTTCTTTGTAGCTATATCCCTCAACAGAGACGAGCAACAAAACCGTCGCAAGCTCGGATGGCAATTGCATGATTTTCTGCCCCAACTGCCGTCCAGCCAGCGCATTTTCCCCATTGACCGTGGTATAGAGCTCGCCGGTTTCAACTGCATCGACCTGCCCTGCTCCCAGTCGCACCTTACGTTTGCGGGTTTCGCTGAACCAGTGGTTGCGGGCAATTCGGAAAACCCACCGGTCCAGATCTTGGTGGGGGTGATATTGATCCGAATAGCGCAACGCCTTGGCACAGGTATCCTGAACCAAATCATCTGCATCCGGAAGGGACCCGGTCAATGACAGTGCATAGCGCCGCAAGCGTGGCAGCATCGCGATTAACTCTTGGCGCAATTGGAAATCATCGGCAGACAAGACGGAGAACCTTTTTGATGTCCTTAAGAACCAGTGCCAGAACAGACGCATTTGCACGTCCATTTCGTGGAGCCGTGGCAAGCTGGAAGAAGGGGATTGAACGCTTACAATCATGATATCATTTCCAATTTTCCGCGCAGGAACAAGCCTTCCACCACTAAATACGCGCCTATGGGCGGATTTATTTTGCGCCTGAAAAACACTGTCTTTTTTCGATGCAGTAATGTCTGGAAATGATAGATTTTGACGGCAGTGAAAAGACCTCTTGGACAGGATTTCTGGAGTGACTGCTCAAACGCGATGCCCAAAGAGAATCGCGTTAAAGAGTTCCACCAGACTGGGAAGTAAAAGATGGTTTTCGCTCATTGAACTGAGATACGACAATTCGGGCGATCTCGCAAAGTGGATGTCTATCAGTTTAGTCAAGATCATCAGCAGATCGAATAATCTTTCCGACCAACCCATAGTCAACTGCTTCTTTCGAAGTGAGCCAGAAATCTCGCTTGGTATCTTCTGCTATCTTCTCCGGTGTTTGCCCGGTCGCCGCAGCAAAAAGATGATCAAACCGATCACGCATGATCTTAATCTGCTCGGCTTGGATCATCATATCCGATGCTTGCCCCCCGATGCCACCAGAGGGTTGGTGCAGCAAGAACCTGGTGTTGGGCAGGCAATAGCGATTTTCCAATTTGGCACCGACAAAAATCAAGGCACCGGCACTCGACGCCCAGCCGGACGCAATGGTGCGGACCTTCGGGCGAATAAATTTGATCATGTCGTGAACCATATCGCCTGATTCTACGTGTCCGCCAGGGGAAGAAACAAACAGATTGATCGGGTCATCGCTTTCTTCTGCAAGTGCCAATAGATGCGTTACGGTTTCTTTGGCCAGCTTGTCATTTACCTGACCGGAGACAACCACATTCCGGCTTTGAAACAGAAGCTGTTCTACGCGAGGGGACGGTTTGTCGTTTTTTGGATGGTCACCTGTGACGGGTTCGTTTTCGTTCACATTCAAGTCCTATTGATGGCCTCACCCTTACGCAGACTCCCCGCCAAGGCAAAGTAACGTCGTCTCCGGGTCGTGGCTGTTTGAATTAAGATCAAGGGATCCAGTTTCGGCCTATGCTCCATTTTCCAAGCCATCCAGGCGTCTTTGCGTTTGGTCAGGATTGAAAAAATCTGTTGCGGCCTGAAAGGGCCTTCGGCGAACCCCAAGATAGGAAGGCAAATTGTAGCAACCTGCAGGCTGTTAACAAATGACAGAGTAACGTCATTTTCCGCCAACCTTTGGAGCCTTTCGCAATTGTTCATCTGGTATGGTCAAATTTTTACATACTGGATGGATACAAAGGCCAGTTGGAATGCGATCTGCCAGTGAACAATGGATTTCAGATAAAGCATGACGATCTCATTTGCTGATTTTGAAGTGACGCAGATGCACGCTGAAGGAGGGAAACGTCATCTACTTGGAAGAGCCGATAAATCCCGTTCCGGACGGGCAGATTCATTTGTGCCGCACACCCCCGGATGGGCCAGTTGTCCTGGATCTTTGATCTCTCAACCGTTTCTCAACAAGTCCGAACAGGAGCCACAAAATGTTTCAGCCGCCCGTTTTCCGCGAAGATGACATCGAGGTCATGCACGCCATGATCCGAGAAAACCCCTTTGCGAGCCTGCTGTCACTGCAGAACGGAGAGATGGTATGCGACCATATTCCCATGATGATCCATGCGGAGGAGTCGGACCAAGGGACACTTCGTGGGCATATTGCCCGTGCCAATCCAATGCGCCGGCTTGTTGATCACGATGCGAGGGCCCTGGTCGTCTTTACCGGCTTGCACGCCTATGTGACGCCATCGTGGTATCCATCGAAAGACATGCATGACAAAGTTGTGCCAACTTGGAATTACATTTCTGTTCATGCGCGGGGCAAGATTGACCTGATACATGATGAAGCGTGGATTTTATCCCATCTGAATGCATTGACGGATCTGCACGAGGAAGGGCGGGAAAAACCGTGGACGGTTTCCGATGCACCTAGTGAGTTCATCCATAGGCAGTTGCGCGGCATCACGGGCATCGAAATCAAGATTGAAAGCCTGCAAGGCACCTGGAAAGTCAGCCAAAATAAAGAGACCGCCGACAACGCAGGGGTGGCGGAGGGTCTGCGGTGCGAGCATGCGCAGGCCGCACGGGACATGGCAGCGATTGTCGAAACACGTCGGCGTTAGACTGAACGGTCGTCTGCATCGCTAAAGGATGCTATCAACATTTCTGGTTGTGGAGTATCTCGTGGTCGAATGAACTGATGGCTCAAAAGGCAAATATCCCGTTCTCAATCGACCGCACATCGAGAATCCCGATGTTTGAACAGATTTGTTCGGCCATCCGGCAGGCGATCATAGATGGCGACCTGGTTGAGGGGACCAAGCTTGCGCCGTCCCGGTCGTTTGCAGCGGACTTGGGCGTTTCGCGGTCCACGATCGTGACAGTGTACGACCAATTGTGTGCGGAGGGATATATCACAAGCGTGCCTCGCTCCGGGATGCTGGTGTGCGCCATATCCGAAACCCAATTTAAACCGCGGCAGGAAATCCAGAACAGATTTGAGGATGAGGTACAGACCCTGCCGCAACCCCTTTTAGGCGGTCAGCCGGATATGGAGTTGTTTCCCCATCGGCAGTGGGCCAAAGCTGTGGCCAAAGTCTGCCGGACAAATCCACAAGCGATGTTGCTTGGTGGCGGTCGGTTCGGGAATTTTGAGCTTCGAAAGGCAATTGCCAGTCATGTCTTGGACTGGCGCGGGATCGAGACCTCTCCTCATCAGATCATAATCACTGCTGGCTCAACCGATGCACTTGGAATCTGTATCCGCACCCTGGCAAAAGCCGGGGACAGCATTGGGTTGGAAAATCCGGGCTACCCGCCGGTACGCAATTTCGCCAAGGCCATGCAGCTGGTGCCCGTAGACCTGAAAATTGGGGATCAGGGAGCCGAGGTGCCGCTCCCCGGGCAAACCCCAAGGCTGTCGATCCTAACCCCGTCTAACCAATCCCCGCTTGGCGGCGTGATGTCGCCCCGACGGCGTCAGGAATTTGTGGCCTGGGCCAAAAGACATAAAGCGTGGATCATTGAAGACGATTATGACAGTGAGTTCCGCTATGCCGGTCATCCAATCCCAGCGCTGGCAGGCTTTGACCATCTTGATCGCACGATTTACATCGGCAGTTTTGCAAAGATCTTTTCCAACCTACTCAGGATAGGTTACCTGATTGTTCCGGCTGAACTGATCGGGAAATTCCGGGTTTCGTTGGAGCGTTTTGGTTTCAGCGCCAGCTACATGCCGCAGCAGGCATTGGCCGAGTTTATTCAAACCGGAGCTTTCTATCACCATTTGCGCAAGGTTCGACGTATCTACAAAGAAAGGCGCAAATATCTGATTGGGAGATTGTCGGCTGATCTTGCTGAGTTTGGCTGGTTCACCGATCATCAAGCAGGGATGCAAATCGCCTTTCACCTCAGGACCAGCTTCCAAGACACAGTGGTGTCTGAAAAGGCAGAAAAGCTTGGCGTCACCGCGCAACCCTTGTCATCATTTGGAACCAGTGACGTGTCCTATAATGGGTTAATCCTGGGGTTTTGTAACTACACAGAACCGGAAATCGACCGGGCTGTGGCCACCTTAAGACAAGTCATGCTTGGGCAATATTAGCCGTCCAGCGGGTGCGCCTCTGACCAGTCATGGCCGTCGCTCTTTCCAGACCTTGATCGTGATGATGTCCCTGGCCCGCCACCGTAAAACGGCCCGGGAAATCCAGCTTTCAGCGGTCCAGAACTGGAGAGCAGAGCCCGCTTTCATCCACAAGTGCGAACATCGCGTCAGTCGGCAGGGCGAAGAGACTAAAGGCGAATGTGATGAGGAAACGAACGACTTGCGATCCAGTGATAGAAAGAAACGAGGGCCGGCCATCCGGCCCTCGTGTGATGGGCTTACATCTCTACGTAGGTGCCACCGTGGATGTTGGCGAAGTTGCGAAAATCCACGGCGAGTGCCTCTCCGACCGCGGCGGCCGCGTTCCCGCCCATGTCTTGCGCTTCGTCAAAATAGATGCGCGTGGTGATCAATGTGCCGTCAACCCCCTTGTCCTCAAGCGTCCAGATCACGAAGAAATCCTTGATTGGAAGCGGCACGGTGCTGCGTTCCATATCCAGATCGTAGGCAATCATGCGGTTCTCTTCGACTGCGAAGATGCGTTCATAGGCTGTGCCTGCTCCGCCCACGAAATCGCAGCGGCGCACAGACCCCATGCCCAACTCGCCCGGTGTTTCAGAGGCCGAATGATCCCAGGTCAGCGTCTCGATCTGAAGTGACCAATCGGCGTTGCCCGAGTGAACCAGCGGGAAGGCTTCTTCGGGCGTCATGGGCAGCAAGAGCGTCTGAACGGACTGCAGGGGTGCGTCGATATAGGCGCCCAGATAGCCACTTTCATAGGTGTAATCGGTCAAAGCATCAGCAGATGTGACGGCGGCGAATTCGCCGTACTTGGCGGTTCGTTCGGCTTCGACATTGGGCATCTGTTGTGCTGAGAGTGCGGTCGAAATTGTGAGGGCGATTGCAAAGGAAAGCAGATGTTTCATGGTCTTCTCCAATTTTTTGAGGGGTGGTTGCGGCCGGTCAGGCCATGGCCTGCCGCGCGGCGGCGGCTTTCTTAGACGCATCGACCTTGAGCTTGCGAGGCGACGGTCGACCTGTTTCGGCATAGACCTTCAGATCGTCGATGGTCTCGGTCAGGGCCTTCTTGAACTGCATCTTCATCATCCAGCCCATGAGTATGTTCATAGGAAAGGCGATATCGGCGCGCAGGGTCATGCTGGCCTTGGTGCCATTGCCGCTGGGGGTCAGGTGCCACGTATTGCGCAGCCCTTTCATGAAGCCAGGCATCTTCGCCCCGGTCGCCGAGTAGGACACGATATGGCGGGAGTCGTCATAGGCTTCGATTGTTTCCGTGAACGGTCCGAGCGAGGTTTCGCAGACGCGCCCCGCTGCCGGGGCATTGGCGACCTTCGGCGTGCCGGGCCTTGCGCCTGACACATAGACCGAGCTGGCCCAGTCTCCGGCGGAGGTGTAGTTCGGTCCTACGATGTTCCAGACCTTGTCCAGCGGCGCGTTGATTTGTCGTATGATGTTCAGCTCCATTGTTCAGCCCACCACCTGACCGCCCATCGCGTAGCCGCCTTCGGCGGTTTCCTCGATGTGGACGTTGATATGTTGCTTGATATCGCCCTTGCCGGTCGCGGCTGCGACCTGATTGAGGCTATCGGTGAGCTTGGTCACGATCTGAGCCTTCTCGTCCTTGGACCAAGCTGCCTGCGGGACGGTAACGCGAATGGTTGGCATGTCATTCTCCTTTGGTATTGTTGATGTCGACAGATTGCGCCGGGCCGGTTATTGCCTCAATGCAGGAATATGCAGGTCAGCCTGCACAGATGCAGGAGGTGACTGTGAGACCAAGTGAACGACTTGATTGGGACGATCTGAAACTCATCCTTGCCCTGGCAGAGGCGGGCTACGTGACCCGCGCCGCAGAAAAACTGCGGGTCGACCAGACGACGATCCCCCGCCGGATCAGGCGCCTCGAAGACCGGCTCGATCTGAAACTGATCGAACGGATCAAGGGCGGCGTTGTTCTGACTGCCGCTGCCGACGATCTGGTGCGCATCGCCCGCACGGTTGAAACCGGTATCGACGACGCGCTGGCCGCACCGCTGAAAGCCCCACCCGTGACGGGCACGGTCAAACTCTCGGGGACGGACTTCATGCTGGATCTTCTAACCGACACGCTTGTCGATCTCGGGCGACGGTTCCCGGGGCTGGTGCTCGACCTCAAGCCGACGAACGCCTACCTCAGCCTTGACCGGCGTGAAACCGACGTGGCGATCCGGCAGGCCGAAAGCCCCCATGACGGTCTGGTGGGGCGGCGGCTGCCCGCGATCGACCTGGGCATTTACGCGCCGCCAAACCTCGCCCATGATGCGCCGGGCAAGCCTTGGCTATCGTGGTCCCTGCCGCGCGGCGTCAACGAAATCGATGACGTGATCCTGCGCCATGACCCGCAGGGGCGGATCGTCGCGCGCGTCGACAGCATGATGGCGCAGGCTCGCTTATGTGCAGGCGGCATGGGTTGCGCATGTCTGCCAAAGGCCTTTGTCGCGGCATACACAGAGCTTTCGACGCTTGTCGAGATTTCGGACGGGCCGTCCTACCCCGCGTGGGTCGTGACCCATGAGGAACTCCGCCACGTCCCCCGCGTGCGCGAGGTCATGAAAGCTGTAGCGGCAGGATTAGAGCGCGTCGCAAAGGGTGGAGTCTCATTCTGAGAAGCCTCAGGTCTGCGAAAAAAACCAATCCGACTTTTGTCACACGCCAGTGGGA
Organism: Sulfitobacter sp. M368; assembly: GCF_025141875.1. Classification (NCBI taxonomy): domain Bacteria; kingdom Pseudomonadati; phylum Pseudomonadota; class Alphaproteobacteria; order Rhodobacterales; family Roseobacteraceae; genus Sulfitobacter; species Sulfitobacter sp. M368. The sequence continues at coordinate 3,387,906 of NZ_CP081113.1, read as the reverse complement.
TGATATGCAGATTTGCCATTGGAATGGCTACAGCAGCAAGAATGAGCGTCTTGTGTCCACTAATGGGATGTATTTGCTGCTTCACCCAGCAGTTCAGCTTGGCCTGTTTCTGCCCAGCCCCTGACTGTCCGTACCGCTTCGCTTATGAAGCCCGCTCCGCCTGACGCATCGCCAGCTGCGCGGTTCAACACCATTGCTGCGATCACCGCGCCCTTGACGAACTCGGCGCCAGAGGCGGGATCGACGTCGATGCGCACCTTGCCATGCGCACGCCCGCGTATCAGCAAGGCCGCAACCTCATCTCTTAGCGTATCGAAATGCTTGTTTGTTGCTTCTCGCAGTGGGCCACTATCAAGGGCTGCGTTCTCGACCGAAGTGTTGACCATCAGGCATCCGAGATGCCGCATGGTTTCGGGATGCGGCGTGACCATGCCCTCCAAGATTTCGACGATGGCTTCGGTATCGTCGCGTGCACGAAGCACCTGATGGACATAGGTGTCAGTATCGCCCGTATAAGAGGCCAGCGCCTCCAGCATTAGCCCTTCCTTACCTCCGAATTCCGTACGGATTGCAAAGCGGCCGAGGCCGGTCTCCTCCTCGATAGCGCGAATGCCCAAGCCCTGGTAGCCGTGTTTCCAGAACAGGTCTCGGACGCGGTCGACGACCTCGGCGCGGTTATAGCTTTTTGGACGTGCCATTACAGTTCCTCCACGATGTCTTTTAGTCCCTTCGCCAACAATGATCCCGCCACGCGGTTTCCATGGGCAGGATAGAGCTGAACCGGCTTGTCTCTCTCGATCTGCGCCAGCGCCCATGCCTTGTACATCAAAGGGTCGCCCAGGCACATGGTCGTAAAAGCGCCGCGCGATTTGGGGACTGCGGCAGGGGTGTCGTCCGTACCCGTGGGGCCGGCAAAGGCGTCGCATACGGCCCATGCAACGCCGTCGGCGCATTTGGCACGCAACCAGACTTCAGCGGCTTTCAGACCATCCGGGATGATCAACGTCACATCGCCCGCAAACGTCGGCATCTCGGCAGAGGGCCGGAACCCCAGCCGCTTTTCCAGCCGGTCGAGCGCAGCTTCCGGAGCGGACACTGCGGCGTCCGGAAACGCGGAAAGCCAATCGGCAACGCCAAGATGGTGGAATGGTGACGGCGCAATAATGGCCGAAACCCCGCCAAGGTCGCGGGCGACGGCGATGGCGTCCGGATCGGGTGCGGGAATCGGTGAATACAGCACCAGCCCGCCACTCGCAGCACGCGCCGCCATCATCCTTGCAGCGCCTCTGCGTGCCGTGAAAAGCACATTGGTTCCGGGCACAAGCATCAACGGCTGAAGGGGTTTGGAGGGCATGGCGTATTTCCTTTGGATTCTACGTTGACTTCTTTTTCGCTACATGTGTAGTGTTAAAGCACTTCATGTGTAGTGATACGCCGACTTTACCCACCTGACCAGAGGAAATCCATGAAACATCTACTCCTTTCCACCGCGCTTCTCTTTGCGGCAACGCAGGTATCCTTGGCTGAAACGCCACGCGAGACACATCGCGCGATGCTCGACCGCGCCAACATTGGCGGTCACGGTATCGCTTATCTCGACCTTGGCCACCCTGACGATCCTGCTGTCATGTTGCTGCATGGCATCCCGACATCGTCCTACCTTTATCGTGACGTCGCCCCGCGTATTGCCGCCGCAGGCTACCGCGTGATCGTCCCCGACCTTTTGGGACACGGTGCATCTGACCGCCCCGACGATATGGCTGTCTATGCGACTGAGGCCCGCGCCGCTCGCATGTTAGAGCTGGCAGACTCACTCGGAATTGAACGCTTTGCGCTGGTTCTTCATGACGTCGGTGGCATGACAGGTTGGTCGATGGTGGGGCAGGCGCCTGAACGGCTAACATCCATTGCCGCCACCAATACCCTGGCAGGTCTCGATGGGGTCACGCCCGCGCCACTGGTCATGCAGATGATGGCGGGTCAGGTCTCACCCATGGACGCCTTCGCCGATCTGGACGACCCGGCAGTCGCGCGCGAGATGGCGCAGATGTGGATGGACCAGGGCTATTCCGGACCCGGCACAGCACCTGCACAAGAGGTTGACGCCTACGGTATGGATCTGGTCGGGGCAGGGGCCGCCTACAGTGCCTTCTTCGGCATGGCCGTCCCTGCCTTCATGCAGGGTGGGGAGGCGCTGGCCGCCGATCTGGCCGCCTACGACGGGCCGACTGCCATCATCTTCGGTGAACAGGACGGCTTTTTCGCGCCCGATATCGTCATTCCTGATCTCGCGGCCAAGCTTGGCACGGACGAGGGCGACATTACTCGCATTACCGATGCCGGACACTTCCTGCAGACCCAGGCACCCGACGCCTATGTCGCAGCACTTACTGCCTTCCTCAATAACAATCTGGAGAACTGAAAATGGCCAAAGTCACCACACGCCGCGAGATCGACGCCCCCGCTTCCGAGGTCTGGAAAAGCCTTGACGACTACGGCGGTATCGCGAAATGGAACGACAACCTCGCCGCCTCGCGCATTCTGCCGGGCAGCGCCGAAACAGGTCTGGGCGCAAAACGCCAGTGCGATCTGAAGGCGGACGGCAGCCAATACCTGCGCGAGACCATCAACCAATACGAGCCGGGCCGTAAGCTGGGCCTTGTGATTGACGACACAACCATGCCGATGAAAGGCGCGACCTGCCTGTTCGAGGTTCGCGAGATCGGGCCGAACAAGAGCGAGTTGATCTTCACGATGGACTTCAAACCGCCCATGGGCCCGATCGGCATGCTGATGCTGCCGATGATGAAGCCGATGCTGCGCGGCAAAATGGCCAAGGCGCTCGATGGTAATGCCCGCCATGTCGAACGTTTGTTTGCCTAAATACCACAATATCGAAAGGACCGAAAATGACCAAGACATCCGCTTCCGTCAGCTTTGCGACCCATATCGACGCGCCACTCGACGCCGTTCGTGCCGCCGTGCACGACCCGGCATGGAGCAACTGGATACCGTTCCTGAAATCCGACACCTGCCATGGTGACACCGCAGGGTCTGCGCGTGTCTGCGTCATGGCGCATCCCGACCCGCAGCTTGATGGTTATGAGCTGCAGGAGACCATCGTGGAGAACGACCGGGATACTGGCCGTTTCGGCTATGCCATCAAAAACCCGCCTTTCCCGGTCGAAAACCTGGGCGGCGTTGTGACGACTGAACAGACCGACAACGGCGTTCTCGCAATCTGGACGGCGCATTTTGACGCTGACCCCGCGGTGCTGGAGGAGATCAGACCGATGATGGTCCAGTCCTATCACGCTGCATTCCAAGGCCTTGAAAGTCACGCGAACAAGGCGTAAATGATTGCGGGGTCGGTCCATTTCCACCGGCCCTGCTACGCGGCCTTAAGCCTTTCTCGAAGGCAACGCCTGGCTTCTGTGCCGCCTGCGTTGTGAGGCACTCCGGGTTTGATGCCTAACGCCAGTCCAGAAAGAACTTGATCGCACCGTCTCTAGCGGCCTGTTCCACTAGACTTCGAACATCTACTTTTTGTGATTTCGCGCTGCGTTTACGCAAAACTTTGCACGACTGAATCGAAAGCTCTTGATAAGAGAATGAGCGTTCTGTAAATTGAATGTATGCCACGCCCACGCACATATGATCCTGATGAGGCACTCGACGCAGCGATGCTCCTGTTCTGGAAGCGAGGCTTTGCCGAGGCATCCTACGACGATCTTACCAAAGCAACCGGAGTCAGCCGCAAGAGCCTTTATGCGACTTTCGGAGACAAGCGTTCCCTTTTCCTCAAATCCCTCGAACGCTACCGCAGGACACAAGCCGTCACCATTCTTTCCGAACTCGATAGCGAAGACGCAAGCCTGGCCACGATCACGGCCTTGTTCGAACAGATCGGCGCAATGGCCAAGTCGCCCGCAGGGCGCACGGGATGTCTGATGGCCAATACAGCCAATGACGAAACGGCCCATGATCCGGATGTTCATGACCAGATCGAACGTCACCTGTCGCGCACCAGCGCGCGGTTTCGCACGGCGCTTGGACGCGCGGGTGTCGCGCAAGACCGGGCCGGGCCGTTGGGGGACTACCTGACGGGATTGCTTCAGGGTCTGTTCGTTCTCGCGCATGCCGGTGCGCCCGCGCACATGATCGACGCCACTGTTTCGGAGGGCCTGCGGGCGGTACAGTCGTGAGCTTTCATTTACCCATTAGGAGAATGATCGTTCTGCATTTAGCACGGCGTGGCAGATGACAGTCTCTACACTTCCGTTTCTGTTCGCGGCGCAGATCGCCTTCGGACTGCTGTTTGGCTTTCGCGCGTCTGCAGCGGGTCTGCGCACGATGGGCGGGATAGCCGCCGCACTCTCCGTCTGGGCATGCGTTACCGCATGGATGGCCCTTTCCGGGATTTACGATTCCGGCCTGGTTCTGTCCTTGATGCCCGGCCTGTGGTTGCCTGTCGTGCCGTTCATTCTCGTTGGCATATTCCTGTTGTCGCATGAGCAGCGTCAGACGATTTTTCACATCGCCGGAAATACTCCATCTCACTGGCTGGTCGCCGTCCAATCATTGCGCATTCTGGCAATCGGAACGCTTATCAAGACGGCTCAGGGCACGTTCCCGCTCGAAGTTTTGTTGGCGATTGGCCTGACCGATCTGGCCTTTGGTCTTTCGGCGCTTCCGGTCTTCGTGTTGGTGCGCAAGAAACGCATCCACAAAGGTGCGCTCGTTCTCTGGCATCTCGTCGGGGTCGCCCTGATCCTCGTGCCTGGCATGCTGGCTCTCCAGACGGGACTGCCGGGACCGATGCAGATGTTCGACCGGTACCCGACCTCAGCCGTCATGCTCGATTGGCCGATGGCGCTCGGTCCGACCCTCGTTGTTCCGGTCTTCCTTATCTTCAACCTACTCGGTGCGGTCGCGGCCTGGCGCGCGGCTTCCCCAAACGAAGGATCTCAGACATGACTACATCGGAAACCCGAACCCTCGTTCTCGGTGCGACCGGGCATGTTGGCTCACAAGTCGTCAAGGCACTATTAAAGCGCGGTCGGCCCGTCCGGGCGCTCGTGCGCAAGCCGCACGCGAAGGTCCACGGTGCGGAGGGCTTGGGCGATCTGGACTACGCCGTGGGGGATCTCGCCGACCGCGAAAGCCTGCGCCGGGCGCTCGATGGTGTCGATATCGTCGTGTCTTCGGCGAATGGTATCATCCCGTCCGGCAAGACCATGTCGGTCAAGTCCATCAACCGTGACGGCCACGACGCGCTGATCGAAGAGGCAGAACGCGCAGGTGTTCGACAGTTTGTGCAGTCTTCCGTTCCGACGTGGGAAAGAGAACACACCGTGCCGGAGCTGGCGGGCAAGCGGGCGCTGGAAGCGCGGCTCGCGGCATCCTCCATTCCGGCGACCATTGTGCGCAATCCGGCGTTCATGGATGTCTGGCTGGTCATGGGCGGCTGTCGCCAGCTGATCGGTCCCGATCCCCATGCAACAACGCGCCGCCCTTATGGCTTTATGCGGATGTGGCAGGCAATGACAGGCAATCTTGTCACCCGGCGCGGTGTGCTGCTCGCCCCCGGCGGGGGTCGCCACGGCGCACCCTTCATCGCGACCCGCGATGTGGCCGAAATATTGGCAGGAGCCGTCGGGCGCGATGATTGCCTAAATCGTATTATCGAGGCGGGCGGGCCGGAGTGGGTCACGTGGCACGAGGTGGCAGAGAAGCTGTCTCGCAAGACCGGACGCAAGGTGCGACCGGTCCCGATGAAGGCATGGTTCGCGGCGACAGGGCAAGGTGCGATGCGGCCGATCATGCCCTCGGCGGCCAATGTCCTCGCCCTCGTCAAACTCGTCGCCGCCCACCAGCCGCGATGGGAAGACCCGCCCATCGTGGAGGAGCTGGGTTTGCCCGAACAGATGACCCTAGACCGGTACATTGAACAGAACTGGAACACCAACTGATGCACGAACTCACCCCGGCAACTCGGATGGCTTTTCATCGTCCTTAATCTGAACCTCCGCCTTCTTGTTTTCACTTTGCGCTGCAACCGCTGGTGCGCGATCTCACGCTTGGCGTCGACTAAATAATCGCGAACTTCGGTGAGCACCGCGAAGAAGCGAAGCTGGGGCGTCGGCGTTGTCACGCGCGCAGGTGTCGAAGATCGGATCAATATTTTTAGCACAACTTGGGTAAGAAAACGCGTCCGCCGGAATTGACACGGCCTCCGTGCGGCTCCGTTCTTCTTTAACGCAGACGAATTAGTTGACTTTCTTCACTGATCGGTGAATAAGGTCATATGGCACGCCAAATTGCATACGATCCAATAGCCCTGCGGACCAACCTTTTGTCGGTGTTCTGGCGACAGGGCTACGCGGAAACGTCGCTCAACGACCTTGAGGCAGCGACGGGGCTGAATCGGCGGCAGCTCTACAATGGGCCAGGCGATAAGCTCGCTATGTTTTTAAAGGCGATGGATGATTTCGCTGACCAGGCTGGGCGCATGTTTCTGGCCCCTCTTGAGGTTGAAACGGCAGGCGTGCGCGAGATCGCAAACCTGCTAGACACCTTTGTGGAGCTGTCACAAGCAAAGGAAGGCCCTAAGGGGTGTCTTGTTTGCAGCGTTTCGCAAGAAGAGGTGTCGGCGGTTCCGGAAGTGCACACTCGTGCGGAAGCCTATTTCGACCGGATCAAGGCAGCTTATTGCAATGCGCTGACCCAAGCGGCGAAGCGGAACGAGGTCAATTTAAATTCTGAAGACATTGCCCAGCGCAACGCACGGCTGTTCGCGGCGCACGTGGCGCTGTGCATCCTTGGTCGGGCCGGACGCCCCGTCGATGAGCTTCGTGCCATCGCGGCGGATGCGGTGGCCGATCTAAGCTGAAAAATTTCACTATTATTCACTAATCGTTGAAGAAAGGGTGCTGCAATGGAACAAGTTGGAAATCTGACAGGGGCTCGATCGGTCGCTGCGCCAGCGGACTTTGCGTTCCCAACAATTTCACTAAAATCGGGTGCTAGGCAACCGGCAGACTCCGCCATCCATTTCATTCGGAAAAACCACCCGAATCCATCCGGCGCAACCTGTCGGACTGGCTGTGCGATCGCGTTCAATCGGAGAACTGACCCATGAGCGATACCTCTCCCGTCTACATGATCGTGATGCTGGATATTGACGACATGCCTGCGTTTTTCGAGGATTATGCAAAACCGTTGCAAGCGATCCACGCCAAACACGGGGTCGAGGTACTGGCCGCGACGCCAGAACCACAAGTGTTGGAGGGCGAATACGCCAAGTCCTTCACCGTGATGCTCAAGTTCGCGTCCGCAAAAGCGCATGCCGACTGGTGGGCCGACCCCGATTACCAACCCCTCCGCAAGCGGCGGCATGAACTGACCAACACGGATACCTCGGTGGCGCTGGTCGTGCCGTCCTTCGCGCCCTGAACCTTTACCTCGCCCCATTTTCTGGGCGCGGACGCTCCCCCTTTGAGAGAAATTTCCATGCCCAAGACTGTTCAATTTGACACCCTCGGCGGCCCAGACGTGCTGCATTTCGTGGACAAGACCGTGCCGCCTCCCCAAGAGGGTGAAGTACAGATTGCGGTCAAGGCCGCAGGCCTTAACCGTGCTGAGTTGCTGTTCATCGCTGGGCAATATCTGATCGAACCTGTTCTTCCGTCCGGTGCGGGCGTCGAGGGCGCGGGCGAGATCGTCGCGGTTGGCCCTGAGGTCAAAGAATTCTCTGTTGGCGACCGCGTGGCAATTACACCGGGGTTTGACCAGCTGAAATATCTCACGCTGGGAGAGATCGTGAACATGACCACCTCGGCGCTGGAACCAGTCCCGGAGGCGGTGAGCTATATCGATGCCGCCGGCTTCTGGATGGCGTTCGGAACGGCCTTCGGGCTGTTGGTGCAGAAAGGCGGGCTGACCAAAGGCACCGGGCAAGCTGTGGTGGTGAATGCGGCCAGTTCCTCGGTCGGCATGGCGGCACTTCAGATCATTAAGGCCCATGGTGGCAAATCGATCGCGATCACGCGCACTGACAACAAGGTGGCGGCGCTCAAAGAGGCGGGCGCGGATCATGTGATTGTCACCGAAAACGAGGACGTGGTGGCGCGGATCATGCAGATCACTGATGGTCGAGGGTTCGATATCGCCTGTGACGTGGTGATGGGCACGGGGGCAACGACGCTTGCCGCAGCGGCAGGGACGGATGCGACGCTGGTGGCCTATGGCCTGCTGTCGGGTGAGGTCCCCGCGCTGCCTTTCGAGGCCATGATCCGGCGCGGCTTGACGGTAACGGGCTTTCATCTGGTTTGGCAGCTGCTCGATCACCCCGCGCGGCGCGCAGCGGCAGTAGCGCATCTGTCCGGGGGGCTGGCGCGTGGCGACGACCGGCCCGTGATCGACAAGGTGTTCCCTTTCGATCAAGTGGCGGACGCCTACCGGCACATGGCGTCCAACGCGCAACTTGGAAAAATTCTGGTGGAGATGAATACATGACTGACGATTTTCAAGCCGCGCAAAAGCGCGCACAACAGATGGTCCGCAAGCTCGGGATTGTCGATGCCTATCCGTTTGATCACCACTTTGCACAAACGCCGATGGGCGTGATGCATTACGTGGATGAGGGCGCTGGCGATCCGGTGCTGATGCTGCACGGCAACCCCACGTGGTCGTTTCTGTACCGGGACTTCATTGCAGCGTTATCGGACGCTCACCGCGTCATCGCGCCCGATCACATTGGTTTCGGGCTTTCAGACAAACCGCAAAACGAGGCGTCCTATACAATTGACGCTCACATTCGCAATCTGGAGGCTTTGGTCACCAATCTCGATCTTCGCAACGTCACTCTGGTCATGCAGGACTGGGGCGGGCCCATCGGCCTTGGTATGGCTGCGCGCCACCCCGACCGTATCAAAGATATCGTGGTGATGAACACCTTCGGCTTTTACCCGCCTGCTGCGGGGATGGACCCGGACAATCTGAAACTGCCAGTGCCCCTGCGCGTGATGCGCAAGCCGGGGATCGGAGATTTTATTGTCCGTCGCCTTGGCTTTTTCGAACGCATCGTGATGAAGCTGGCGACCGCCGACAGTGCCCGTCTGAAATCGGTGCATCATGCTTACAAGGCTGTGTTCGAAGGGCGGCAGGATCGCGCTGGTGTCATGGCGTTTCCGCGCTTGATCCCCACGCGCACCGCCGACGCCAGTGCACAAATACTCATCAACGAAACTGGGCCGTTTCTGGACAATTTCTCCGGAAGAGCTCGGATATTTTGGGGTATGAAAGATCCGCTTTTCCCTGTCGCCGCGCTCGACGCGTGGGAAGCGCGTTTGCCCAATGCCGAGGTAACGCGTTTGCCGATGGCAAAACACTACCTGCAGGAGGACGCGCCTGACGTAATCATTCCTCAGTTGCGCACTTTCCTCGAGGGATGAGGTCTTTGGGCATGCCACGACAACAGCTGCTGGAGCAGCACGACCGTGAAATCAAAAGTTGAGGGGGGTGCCGCTGATTGCCTCGGAGGCCACTGTTTGGGCTGTCGTCGATGTGATCGTCCTGACGATCTAGCCCGGGCTTACACAACTGCGCTGGAGGTTGGTCCGCGCTGGCGGGAGCGCATCGGTAGAACGCTGGAGCGGATGCCGGGAACGAAACCGATCCTTGAGAGCCTCGGCAGATGAGCCTTATCCATGCGGCTGACGCCGATTACCCCAACAGCTCCCCGACCAAACGGCCCCTGAAGCCACCAATACTGAGCTACAAGCCTCATTGCTGCAGGACATCGTGTTCGCTGGCCGGAGCTCAAGTCTGTTCGAATGCCGCAAGCCGATCCGCGAACCAATCGACATGAGGCATGAGCGAAGGCAGCAGGAGATCATGCAGTATGGCCCCGTGATACAGCCCCTCCATCATACGGCTCTCAACGTGCCGCCTGGCCGACAGCAACTTGCGTTCCAGTGCCTCGCTATCGCTGCGCAGGCAATCTGTTTCGGCGATCAAAAGGACCGTGGGCGGAGCATGTGACAAAGGACCATGCAGCGGCCGTGCACGCCAGGGCCGCTCTCCCGGTGCATAGGAATTCCAGAAATACTGCATCTCCTGCGTGGTCAGCGGATGCGTGCCGCCACCGTAGGTCCGGTGGCTTTCTGTTTCGAAGTCGTCGTCGAAGGCTCCATAGATCAGTCCCAGACCGCAGACCGCCCGCTCTGGCAATGCCAGCGCGCAGGACAGCGCCAGATTAGCCCCGGCCGAGTCGCCCGCCAGTATCACGGATTCATCCTTAGCCAGGGCCGCGATTGTTCGCTGCAGATGATCAGGCGCCGCGGGAAACGGATTCTCCGGAGCCAGCAGATATCTGAGGGACAACACCTCGCGCCCGGTCTTCAGCGCAAGCAGATCGCAAAAGCGAGCGTGCGTTTCCGGGCCCAGAAAGACCCAACCACCGCCATGCACATAAACGATCCGCGGACCGGGCTGCCGCGTTTCGGGCCGGTGGCGTATCCCCTCGCGAATAGGTTCGCGCGTAACACCATCGACAAGTTCCTGCGCGTAAAGAAGGGCAAGCGGTTCCAACTGTCTACGGTATTCAAGCGGATCGAGATCCAGCAAAGCCGGACGCCCTTCGGCATCGCGGGCCAATCTGGCAAGAGCCCGTTGAACCTCCTCATGGATTCTGGCGTTCCGCGTCACTCTTTCGACATCCCTTCAGACGATCCAACACACTTTCCAAGCACCATGCGGTCTTGGTTAGTCTTTAACCATCTTTTCATATTTGGACCAGTTTAGATACCAAATACTCTAATGCCACCTTCCTACTTCGGACCATTGCCTTTGACGGTATCGGGGTGAAGTTCGCCTGTAGCGAGGTTCAGGTGGATCCTGTCGAGGTGATCATGCATCGCCTGACGGGCCCCTTGCGCGTCCCTTTTCAAAAGTGCTTCGATAATCTTGCGATGATCTTCGACAGCCAGGTCCCGCATCGGCGCGGTCGAGAAATGGTCCTCAAGCCGTTGGTACAGCTTGCCGCGCTGCATCTCCCAAAGCTCGACGACCAGACGCGCCACAGCCCTGTTGCCCGAAGCTTCTGCGATCGCAATGTGAAAATCTCGATCAGAGGGGTGTCGCAGATCATACCGGCGAGGCCCGGCAGAAAAGTCGGTGAGGAGGTTTGAAATCCGCACAAGATCCCCGTCCGATGCGTTCAGCGCGGCGTGGAGTGCGGCTTCGCCCTCTACAATCCTCCGCGCCTTGATAATATCGAGGGGCGGAACATCCGCGCTGTGTGGCATGGGGCGGGCGTAAGCGCGTGACAATCCGTCCGCCGTCACGAAAACTCCGCTGCCAGGCTTGATGTCCAGAATGCCATCCAGCTCCAGCCGTACCAACGTCTGGCGCAGCGTCCCGCGACTGACACCGAGGCTCGAAGCCAAGCTGCGCTCCGATGGCAAACGCTGCTCCGGTGCCACCTCACCGTTCACGATCATGTCGATCAGATGCTGTGCGATCTGGTCATTGAGCTTGAGCGGTTCGAGTTTTTCCATGGGTCTTCCTGTTTCGCATAATCGGCATTTGTAGAGCACCATGGGATGCGCCTCAATCCTGCAAGACCTACCGCAAGGAAAAAAACACTTGACCTGGCATTCTCAAACTGGTTCACATAATAAACCAATAGTCAGTATGAGAGAAGCTTGTGAGCGATATCTCCTTTGTCAATCTTTCAAAGAGCTTCGGCTCTGTCACGGTCTTTCAGAATCTTAATTTGAAAATCGAGGCAGGGGAGTTCATCGCATTCCTCGGGCCATCGGGATGCGGCAAATCCACATTGCTGCGGATGGTCGCGGGTCTGGAAGGGGTCGATGCGGGCGAGATACGTATCGGCGACCGCCGCGTTGATACCCTCGCACCGGGTGCGCGTGGCGTCGCCATGGTGTTTCAGCATTACGCGCTCTATCCCCACATGAGCATCGCTGACAACATCGCTTTCGGTTTGCGCAACATCGGTATGGAGAGTGCCGAGATCGACGAACGCGTGGCCGAGGCCGCCGAAATGCTGGAAATCACCCCGCTGCTGGCCCGCAAACCCGCACAGCTGTCAGGTGGTCAGCGACAGCGAGTGGCAATTGCTCGGGCGCTGGTAAAAAAGCCCGAAGCCTTTCTCTTTGATGAACCTCTGTCCAATCTGGACGCTGCGCTGCGACTGCGGACGCGGATCGAGCTCGCCCAATTGCACAAACGCACCAAAGCCACGACCATCTTTGTTACCCATGATCAGGTCGAGGCAATGACATTGGCCGACCGCATTGTAGTCATGCGCGAGATGCGGATCGAACAGATCGGCGCGCCGATGGAGATCTACAACGCACCGGCCAACGCCTTCGTCGCTAGTTTTGTCGGGTCGCGGCCGATCAACATGCTGCCCGTCTCTTTGGCAGAAGGCAGCGGTGGCATAGCGATGGCTCGTTTGCCGGACGGGTCGGTGCTGCCGACCACGGTGCCACTCAACAGCATCAACGCGGGACCGCATCAGCTTGGTCTTCGAGCGGAAGCATGTATGCCCGATCCGGAAGGGGCGCTGTCCGGCAAGGTTGAGATTGTCGAGCATCTCGGGGACCGCACCAGCCTTCACCTGCGTCTGCCCGACGGCTCACCGCTGGTCGTTGAGGCCGACGGGCAAACACATATTTCGTCAGGCGACACAGTGCGTTTTGGTGTGGCACCCGACCGTCTGCACATTTTCGACGCCGAGGGACTGGCGTACAATCCGGTGCAAGTAAAGTGACGGCGATACACCCTGATAGCACCAAGGCACCGCGCCGTGCCGCCAGCCGCACGCTGGAGTCTCCCGATATCCGCAACGCGGTATTCGTAGCGCCGTTCCTGTTGGCATACGTCATCCTCCTGCTCTACCCATTGTTTTACGGCATCTGGATCAGTCTTCAGCGATATGACCTGTTCGACCTGTCGGCCGAGTTCGCGGGTCTGGAAAACTATTACCGGCTGTTGGACGACGACATCTTTTTGGGTGCGGTGCGCAACACTTTCATATTCGTCGGCATGACGGTCCCGGTCTTCGTCGGGCTCGGTCTTGCACTGGCCCTGGTGCTCAATCGCCGGACCCGTGGTGCCGCCATCATGCGCGCCATCTTCTTCGGCACCTCTGTTCTGTCGGTCACCATCGTTACCATCATCTGGAAGGTGGTCCTGATGCCGAGCCAGGGGTTGGTCGGCGCTCTTGCCGAACCCCTCGGCGTGGAGCCGGTGGCCATGCTCTCGCACCCCGATCTGGCATTGGTTGCGGTTGCTATGGCGACGGTCTGGTGGGTTCTGGGTCTGCCGATGATCCTGTTTCTCGCGGCGCTTCAGCAGATCCCGGATGACCTCTACGAGGCTGCCGCGCTTGATAACGCGGGGCGATGGACGACCCTGACCAAGATCACCCTCCCTTCAATCAGACGGACATTTGTCGTGGTAACGATTTACCAGGTCGTCGCGCAATTCCAGCTGTTCGGCCAGTCACTTCTGATGACCGGGGGAGGGCCCAACAACCGCTCACGCTCCTTCGTTCAGTTCATCTATGAACAGGGCTTCAAGAACTGGGATGTCGGCTATGCCGCCGCCGCGTCCGAGGTGCTGTTTCTCATCATTGCCGTCGCTGCCCTGGCGCAATACGCATATTCGGTTCGGGGGCAGACAAGATGATGGTCGGCGTTCACAATCGTCCCGCCTCCCGTGCGATCAGCCTCGCAGTTGGCGTGTTCGCCGTGGTCTGGATACTGCCCGTCCTCTGGGTGCTGATCCTGTCGTTCAAGCCGAACGAGGTATTGATGCTGTCCGGCGATCCAGTCTGGGTGCCACCTTTCACGTTCAAGAACTACATCAATATCATGGAAACCTCATCGGTTTTCCGCTGGCTTCTGAACAGCGCGATCGTATCGGTCAGTGCAACCGTTGGCGTACTTTTTGTGTCGTCACTGGCGGGCTACGGCTTCGCCCGGCTGAACTTCCCGTTCCGGCGCACCCTATTCGTGATCGTGCTGATCGGTCTCGCGATTCCCGAGCAGGCCGTAATCATCGCGCGCCATCAACTGTTCACCGACTGGAATTTGCACAACACCTACACCGGTCTGGTTTTGCCGCATCTTTCCCTGCCCTTTGGCGTCTTTCTGATGACGCAGTTTTTCCGCGGCATTCCGCGCGAACAGGATGAGGCGGCGATCCTCGACAATGCGTCGCGGTTCAAGGTGTTTTGGTCTGTGCTGCTGCCGCAAAGCATGCCGGTGCAAGCAACGCTGGGCATTTTCACCTTCTTGCTGGTCTGGAATGACTACTTCTGGCCGCTGATTTCCGCCACGCGTCCCGAAATGTACACCCTGACAGTGGGCATCGCATCCGTGCAAGGCAACTTCGCCCAGTCAGAAGGGCTGGGATATCTGATGGCGCAAGCGGTGTTCGCCGGGCTGCCCGCCCTGATTGTCTACCTGATTTTCCAAAAACAGATCATTGGCGCAGCGGCGGGAACCGCCGGGCGCTGAAAGTCCAACGCCGGCAACGGCAGAACCAATCAACCGGGAGGAGAACCAATGAAACACCTGAGATACACCCTGATAACGAGTGTTGCTGCCTGCGCGTTTGCGGCTCCCGCACTTGCCGAAAAGACGGAGATCAGCGTCAGCCGCTTCTTCGGCTCTTGCGAAGCTGACTACGGAGATGTGACCGAAGCCGCAAAGGGTAACGGCGAATGCGGGATCATCACAACTTTGATCAATGAATTCAACAACACATCAGACAGCTATCAGATCAAGGAAGAGGTTGTGGAGTGGCCAGGCTATGACCAGCTGACCGCGCGACTGCGCAACGGAGAGCCCCCCACCATTTCCGTGATGCACCAGTCGATACTATCCAATTATGCATCACGCGATCTATTGATGCCGTTGGGCGACAAACTAACCGAAGCGGGTGTCGATCTTGGCGACATGACCGACGCCGCCCGAGCCGGTGTGACCAAGGCGGGCGATGTTTACGCCATGCCTTTCGACACGTTGGGCTGGCTGTGGCACACCAATATGAACCTGATGGAGGAAGCCGGCATGGTGAATGGCGACGGCACCCCCGTCACCCCATCCAGCGCCGATGATTTCATCACTCAGGCACGGCAGTTCAAGGAAGCCACAGGCAAGCCGTATCTGTGCGAGGCCTCGGTTGGCAACGCGCAGGTCTATGCCCGCACGCTGTTCACCTTGCTTTATCAGCAGGACCACAACTTCTTTGCCGATCCAACCATGATCAACCTCAACAGCGATGCCACGCGCAACTATGTCGATCTGTTTAAAACCCTCTATTCGGAAGGCCTCAGCACAACAGACTACGATTATTCTGCGGCAACGGCGGCATTCCCGCAGGGCGAATGCGGCGTCTACATCATGGGCACTTGGCTGATTGACACCTACCAGCAGGAATCGCTGAAGGACGAAAGCGCGCTGGCTGGCGGTTATTTCGTCCAGCCGTTTCCCCAGCTTTTTGCTCAGGACGGCATCTGGTCCGACGGCCACGCCTGGGTGATCCCCAAACAGGATCTCAACGCCGAGGAAGAAGCCGCTGCTATCGCGTTCTTGAAATTCCTGTGGGACAACAACCTGCACTGGGCGCGCACCGGCCATTTGCCGGTCCGCAGTTCGATCATCGAAAGCGAGGAGTTCAAGTCCCTGCCTGCCCGTGACCGGCTCGAGCGTGTCGCACTGCATGCCACTCCGTTCCCGCCAGAAGTCAAGCGGCAGTTCACCGTGACTGACTATGTCGGGGAAGAGATGCAGGCGGCGGTCAACGGTCAAAAGACCGTGGACGAAGCCATCGCCGCTGCCGAAAAGCGGGTGAACGACATGCTTGCCCGGGCAAACTGAGTATTATCTCCCCACCTTCCGGCAGCGTCACTTCCAAAGGCGCTGCCGGCATTTTGAACCCAAGCTTACGGAAATCTGAACATGGCGCATGCTCTCTATTCGCTCCACCCGTCATTCACCATTGGCGAGGTTGATCCACGCATCTACGGTTCCTTCGTCGAACACATGGGGCGCTGCGTCTACACTGGCATTTTCGAGCCTGACCATCCAAGCGCCGATGAAAACGGCTTCAGACAGGATGTGGCCGAACTGGTGAAAGAGCTTGGCGTAACTGTCGTGCGCTACCCGGGCGGCAATTTTGTCTCCGGCTACAACTGGGAAGACGGCGTTGGCCCGGTGAAGGACCGCCCGGTGCGGCTGGATCTCGCCTGGGGTACGCGCGAGCCCAACACCTTCGGCACAAATGAATTCATCGACTGGTGCCGCCAGACAGAGATCGAACCGATGTTCGCCGTCAACCTTGGCACCCGCGGCATCGACGACGCCCGTCGCTTTGTCGAATATTGCAACCATCCTGGCGGTACCGAACTGTCCGATCTGCGGCACGAGCACGGCTATCCCGAACCGCATGGGATCAAGTTCTGGTGCCTTGGCAACGAAATGGACGGCCCATGGCAGATCGGCGCCCGGCCCGCTCGCGAATACGGGCGGCTGGCGCTTCAGGCGGCCAAGGTGATGCGCTGGGTCAACGACGAACTGGCCCACACCCGCGACTACCTCGCCAACATGGGGCAGGGGGGTGGCAGGACGCAGCTTGACGATGACCGCTTTCTGACACTTGCGGCTTGTGGGTCTTCCAACCGCGAGATGAAGACCTACGCACGATGGGAATATGACGTGCTCGACGAATGTTTCGAGGCAGTCGATATCATTTCGTTGCACACTTATTTCAAGAATCCGGAAGGCACGACCGAAAGCTTTTTGGAAAACATCGACCGGCTGGACGATTACATTTCGGAAGTGATTGCAATTGCCGATGCGGTTGCGGCCACCCGGCGTTCGCCAAAGCGGATCATGCTGAGCCTCGACGAATGGAATGTCTGGTACAAATCCGGCCACCCAGTCGATACGCTGGATGAGGGTTTCCCCGAACATCCGCCTCTTATCGAAGAGGTATTCGACGCCAAGGATGCGATGGTTGTTGGCGGCGCTCTGATCGTGCTTCTCAACCACGCGGACCGTGTCAAGGCCGCCTGCACTGCGCAGCTTGTCAACATCATCGCGCCGATCATGACCGAACCGGGGGGGCGGGCTTGGAAGCAGACGATCTTTCATCCCTTCGCTTTGGCTTCGAAATACGGGCGCGGTACGGCGCTCCGCGCTGGCCACCAGGACGGTGCCAAACTCGATTTCGCCGCCACCCGCGATGGTGACCGTGTGACTGTCTTTGCGCTGAACCGCGATCTAAAGGAGTCCTGCGAGTTGCGCGTGGACGTTTCGGGTCTGGGTATCGACAACGTGGACGTCGCATTGGCAGTCGGCAACACAGATACGGAATTGACCAACACTGCTGAGGCCGACAACCTCGCCCCGGTCAACATAGAAGGCGCCAAAATCGAAGATGGCCACCTCGTCGCCAGCCTACCGCCGGCAAGTTGGTGTGTTCTTTCCTGCCTGCCCGGATGATCCAGCCCATGCTCGACGCCGCCCATCCATTCGCCACTGCCGATGAAGCTACGTTGCGCCGCATGGTCGCGGTCGCCAACGTGCCTGCGCTGATGATGACGCTCATGCATCTGGAAGGGGACGACGCCGTGCTTTCGTCAGGCATCACCCCAGACACCGACATGCTTGAAGGGCGGGAAGACGGGTTGAGCGAAGCTGATCGCGATGCCATCCGCGCCCGCGCGGTCAAAGCGGCGCTAGACTGGCGCACCTCAGGCCGGGACTTGTGGATACCGCCGCACGCCGTACTCGATCATGCGTCTACGCATATCATCGGTCAGGACACCCCGGACAGCTATGCACCGCTGCTGCGCGAGGAACTGCCCTTCGCCGGACCAAATCGCCCGGCCTGGCGCGAAAACGAGGTTCCAAAGGGCAACTGCGCCGAATGGCCCGTCGTGATCATCGGCGCTGGCATATCGGGCATCGCCGCCGCTGTGCGCCTCAAGCGTGCAGGCCATCCCTTTGTGGTGCTGGAAAAGTCCGATAGCCTTGGCGGCACCTGGCGCGACAACACCTATCCCGGCTGCCGCGTAGACACGCCCAACCATATCTACTCCTACAGCTTCGCGGCCGATCACGACTGGCCAGCCCGGTTCTCGGACCAACAGACGATCCGCGCCTACCTCGAAGAGGTTGCCGCCCGCTTTGACCTGATGGACCACATCCATTTCGGGGCCGAGGTAGTGGCAGCCGACTGGAACGAGGACAGTGCCCACTGGACTGTCCGTCTTGCTGACGGAACGACACACACGGGCCGGGCCCTGATCTCCGCCTTGGGTCAGCTGAACCGGCCCAAGACCCCGGACCTTCCCGGCCTGGACACTTTCGCTGGTGCCGCTTTCCATTCCGCCCGCTGGGACCACGCGGTCGATCTGCAGGGCAAGCGCGTCGTGGTCATCGGCACCGGTGCCTCGGCCACGCAATTCGTCCCCGCCATCGCCGACAAGGTCGCTCACCTGACCGTCCTGCAACGCTCGCCACCATGGCTGGTGCCGACGCCCGACTATCACGACACCTTGCCGGAAGAAGAACGCTGGCTGATCCGACACTGGCCGTTCTATGCCGAATGGTATCGTCTCTGGCTGTTCCGCCGCGATGGTGTCGATGGTGTGCTGCCGGATCTTTTCTGCGAGGAAGGCTATGCAGGCGATAAAGCTGTCAGTTCCCGCAACGCATTGATGCGCGATCTTTGGGTGAACTATCTCCAGGAACAGACCGGCGGTGACGAAACCTTGCTGGCCAAGATGATGCCCGACTATCCCCCCTGCGCCAAACGCCCCTTGCGAGACAATGGATCGTGGGTTCGTACGCTTCGGCGTGACGACGTGAGCCTGATCCGTCAGGGGATCGACCGGATCGAAGGTGATGCCGTCATCCTGTCGGATGGCACCCGCATTCCTGCAGACGTACTGATCTTTGGCACCGGGTTCCAGGCTGATCGCTTCTTTGACGGGATCGAGATCACCGGTCGCGACAGCGCCTCCATGGCCAAAGCGATGGCGGACCCCTGCGCTTATCGCGGCACTTCTGTGCCAGGGTTTCCTAACCTCTTCATGCTTTATGGGCCGAACACCAACACCGTCGTGGGTGCAGGCATCATCTTCTTTGCGGAATGTTCGGCGCGGTATGTGCTGGGATGTCTCAACCACATGATGACCGAAGGTTTTTCCAGCATGGAAGTAACAACCGAGGCGCTGGAAACCTACACTGCGCGGATGGACGCGATGAATGCCGAACGCGCCTGGGGCGTACCGGGCGTGGACAGTTGGTACAAGAATGCCGCCGGTCGCGTCACGCAAAACTGGCCGGGAACGCATTACGAGTTCTGGGACATGACACTGCGGCCAGACCCGGACCATCACGTCTTCCGCTAGCGCGCGTCGTCCAGAACCAGATCGGCTCCCTTTTCAGCCAGCGCAAAGACCGCCGCCTGCGTGTTGCCGGACGGGATTGCTGGCATAACGCTGGCGTCGATCACGCGCAGGTCGTCAACACCTCGCACCCGCAGTGTCGGATCTGTCACGCTTTCCCCTTCACGCCCCATCCTGCAAGTGCCACTGGCGTGATAGATGGTCTGGCCGGTTTCACGGGCAAAAGCCTCCCATTCCGCGTCCGTATGACAGTCAGGCCCTGGCGCGGTTTCCTTCACGCAATGCTGTGCCAACGGCGCGGTGTTCACAATGTCGCGTGCACGGCGCATGCCTTCGATCATCACCCGCAAATCTTCGGGATGGGACAGCATGTTGGTGCGGATCGCCGGCGGGACTTTCGGATCCGATGACACCGCGTGGATCGACCCCCGTGACTTCGGGCGCAGTTGACTGACCGCCAGCGTGATTCCCGGATGGCGGTCGAGAATGCGTTCGGCCGCATTGGCATAGCTTGCGTGCATGAAGAACAACTGGACATCGGGCCGCTCGGCTTCGGGCACGGCACGCAAGAACGCACCGGCAAGCCCGGTGCCGAGAGTCAGTATACCTTTTCGTGTCACGGCATAGCGAAGCACTGCCGCGGCCAGACCCAGCCCACGGGTTTGCTGGTTCAGGGTCGAGGCACCTCTCACTTCCCAGGAGAGGCGGGTGCAGAAATGATCCGCGTAGTGCTCACCCACGTGAGGGTTGTGAACCAATGGGTCGATCCCCAGTGCCTGCAGGCGTGGCGAGTCTCCGACGCCTGATAGCTCCAACAGTTGGGGGCTTTGAACGGCGCCTGCTGCCACGATAACCTCCCGCCGGGCCCGAACCTGAGAGACCTCTCTTCCGCGGCGGAAGATCACGCCGGTCGCGCGGGCTTTATCGATAGTGATCCGTTCAACCGAGGCATCTGTCAGTACTTCGAGATTTGCACGCCGCAACGCCGGGGCAAGATAGGCATGCCAGGCGCTTACCCGTCGTCCATGTTGCTGATTGACCTGGTAGGTGCAGACCCCCTCCTGTTCGCCGGCATTGTAATTTGGGTTCTGCGGCAGCCCCGCAGCATGTCCCGCTTTGAGAAAGAGTTCCGCAATATAGGGGCGCTCTTCTGTTTCTGCGACAGGGATCATACCGCCGGTCCCGGTGCTGTTGTGACGGAGGCCGATGCCGTCGACCCGCTCGAAGTAGG
Source organism: Sulfitobacter sp. M368 (assembly GCF_025141875.1). Lineage (NCBI taxonomy): Bacteria > Pseudomonadati > Pseudomonadota > Alphaproteobacteria > Rhodobacterales > Roseobacteraceae > Sulfitobacter > Sulfitobacter sp. M368. The sequence continues at coordinate 3,367,219 of NZ_CP081113.1, read as the reverse complement.
GCTGGATGGCCTGCCAACTCCACCCGTCACAACCCATCTCGGACCAGGCGTTGTAATCCTCGGGTTGACCGCGCACCCAGATCATCCCGTTGATCAGGCTCGACCCACCAAGCCCTCTCCCTCGCGGGATCGCGATAGCGCGGTGCCCGGTTGTGGCTTCCGGTTCCGTTGCGAAACGCCAATTATGTCGATGTGATACCAGCAATTTCTGGAACCCGGCCGGGATATCGACCCAAGGTGAACGGCGCGCCGATCCAGCTTCAATGACAAGAACCCGGTGAGCGCCATTTTCGCTCAACCGGTGTGCCAGTACGCAGCCGGCGGTGCCACCGCCGATAATGACGTAATCAGCTTCGATCATGTCCGGCTCCTGTTCGGGGGTGATGTCCAATCAATAGGTCGCGCGTCCACCGGTCATGTCAAAGACTGCAGCGGTCGAATAGGAGCAACGGTCGGAGGCGAGGAACAGGGTCATGTCAGCGATCTCGTCGACCGTCCCCATCCGTCCCATCGGGATTTTCGACAGCATGTAATCAATCTGAGCCTCCGTCACGTCCTTGAGCATCTCGGTTTCGATTACCGCCGGCGTGATGGCATTGACGGTGATGCCTGTCGTCGCAAGTTCCTTGCCCAGACTCTTGGTCAGCGCGATCACGCCTGCCTTTGACGCCGAATAGGCGCTGGCGTTGGGGTTGCCTTCCTTTCCTGCAACCGAGGCGATGTTGACAATCCGGCCCGAGCCGCCCGCGCGCATGTAAGGGACGGCGGCGCGGCAGCAATGGAAGGTACCGTTCAGATTTACCTGCATGACCCGCGCCCACTCCGATGGAGGGAAGGCTTCGACCAGCGCGTTTGGCCCGGCGATCCCTGCGGAGTTGACAAGGGTATCGAGACCATTCATGTCGTCGGCCGCCTTGTCCATAGCGACCTGAACCGCGTCCGGATCAGCGACATCAACAGTCATAGCACGCACGCTGCCGCCAATGCGCGAAACGGCTTCATTCAGCGCCTCTTGCGAAATATCCCAAAGACAAACCTCGCCGCCCTGTTCGGCAAAACGTTTCGCTATGGCAAAGCCCATCCCTCGCGCTGCACCAGTGACGACTGCGCGGCGTCCTTCAAATCCGGGCTTGGGGGTCATGTTGTGATTTCCTTTCAGTTCTCGTTGCCATTGCGTCCAGTTAAAACGGCTGCTCTGGCGTCTTGCGGCTCCGGATAAATCCATCACGACACGCAAGAATATTGGTTCATTAAGTGAACCGTAAATTGAAACTTTCGGCACGTCAATCTTACATCGTCGACATAGCCTAAAAGCAATATAATAGGAATATTTTGGGAAATAGGAGCGAAACCTGGCAAAGGAACTATTACGGGCTTCGTTCAGACTTTGATGGAGTGTATCGGTTTGGATCTGTTGATGAACCAATATTCGAACCGCCCAAATATGCCCAAGTTGCTGTCAATGCCAAACCTCTGTCCCTTGCACACAACGGAATCGTCAGTTGACAGACAAAGAGCCATAGCCGTTTTGCGCGCCGCTCAGATCTGTCCACGGGACGATTGGCGCTGTCTCACAGCTTTTCGGGAACTGCTGCATTGCTTTTGGATTGGCCCTTGGAGCCGCCACAATTGTCACGCGCCACCGAGGCAAATTTGATATCGACGGTGTAAAGTGTGCGATGTTCTTGCGCGAGTGAAATGAATTGACTTCCGACCAACCTCTGATGTCTTGGCGGGACTGGCGGAGGAGACGTGCAGTCGATAAATTTTTGGCCTAGAGATGTGCTTCGCACCAAGATTTCAAGCCAGCATTCTCTTGCTTCAATGCGAGCCTGATGGGCAGGTAAAGCAATGGTGCCAGAAAAGGTGCCAGACGACCATTGAGCCGTAATGAAATCAAGCTTTCAGCACCTCGAGCGGACTTCCGGACAATGTGAGCCGCCTCCATTTGCAAGCCGCTCCCACCGCTCTGCCATGCAAACTGATGCCCTTCATCAAAGCGGGTAACCCGCCAAAGCTTCGCCCGCTGTCCAGGCTGCTTCACTCTGGTTACACTTTCCAACCCGAACGGACCGGAATCGATCCTTTCAACCGAAGTAACCGTCGGCGTCCATTGCGGCCAGTTCTCTACGTCCGTGACAGCAGACCAGACAGATGCCGGATCGCTTTGAATTTCAATGGTATCTTTTATTGTGTACATTCAACGTCTCAAAAGTAACAGAACGGATCAGAATGCGCTGAGGCGCCCCTGGTTTTATCAACACCTCCCCCATTGGCTTGAGCTATAGGTCTGCGATAAAACCGAGCCGTTTCAGATTTAATCATATCGACTGTTCGAACAGCTGGACCGCCTTTTCAAACTTGTCCCGGCAGCCGGGGTTACAGAAGCCGACGACCTCGCCTTTGTAGATTGTCAGTGAATCCGCGGAAACTGGATCACCTGACCAAGGGCATCTATCGTTGCGACAATCTTCCAATTTCAGTTCTGCCATGGGTTCATACCTCGTGGTTTCGACGCAAGCAGAGTTACCACATCAGAAACTCATGTGTCAGCGTCGTATCCTGGACAAACTGAAGGCAAAATCAGACACCTGTCGGCATCGCCATTCAGCCGCTGGCCGCCTGGCCTTGCATTTAGGCACGGGCTACGATCACGGCAGTTCAAAAAACTAAATTTGCTTTCAATGTTGAAAGGCAGAGTGATTGGTTGAACGCCCAGACTGTAGAGTGGCTGAAAGTCTTTCAGTTGAGGAAATCAGGTGGAAAATTGCGGGCATTGGTGCGCCTTGTTTCGGGGCGCACATGGTCGTTTGTTCTTGAGCTTATCCAGGGGTAAGCTGCCCTGTCTTTCGGGAAGTTATCATATACTGTGCTCGGGAATCACTGGTGCGAATGCAATGTCCTTTTTGAAGAACCACAATGTCACTCAGTCTTCTGATGGGGGGCGAACCATCGTCTTTGTTCATGGCTACGGCTGTGACCAGAACATGTGGCGTTACGTTGTTCCACTGCTTTTCGGGACGGGCAAGATTGTACTCTATGATCTCATGGGGATGGGAAAATCAGACGCCGCCAACTACGATTTTGACAGGTATCAAAGCTTGACGGGCCATGCTGAGGATTTGGTCGGAATTCTTGATGAACTAGATGCTGTTGACGCGGTACTTGTCGGGCACTCGGTGGGAGGAACAATTGCCGCTCTGGCCGCGCAAATGGTCCCTGACCGGATCAAGGCGTTGGCACTTATTGCTCCCTCTCCATGCTTTATCAATGATGCAGATTATGTGGGAGGGTTTGATCTGGAGACCATTGAAGGTCTGATCGACCTCATGGAGCAGAATTTTCTGGGTTGGACCTCTCAACTCGTGCCCACCATCACCGGACAAAAGGCGGATGGTCTGGCCTCTACCGAGTTGGCTGAAAGCTTTTGCCGCGCGAATCCAAAGATTTCAAAGCACTTTGGTAGGGTAACATTTTTGGCAGACCACAGAGAGGATATGAGCAAGATCCATTGCCAAACCCTTATCGTGCAATGTTCTGACGATGGACTCGCGCCGCTGAACGTAGGTAATTGGTTGGCTTCGGCGATCCCGTCAAGTGAGTTGAAGGTCGTAGATGCGACAGGCCATTGCCCTCACATGACTGAACCAGCAAAAACTGCCGACCTTCTGGCGGAGTTTTTGGAAACACTGAAGTGAAGTGATGGCAAAGAGTATCCTGAGTGATGACTTAATTCATGAGGCCCCATGCGCTTTCTTGGTAACGGATCTGAGAGGTACAGTGTCCTATGCGAACAAGACCCTCTCTGATTGGTTGGGCTGGGAGCTGGGCGATCTGGTTTCTGTTTCAAAGCTACACAGCCTTTTTGATCCGGCCAGCAGACTTTATTTTGAGACACAGATTTTCCCGAAAATTCTGCTTGATGGGCAGGTGAAGGCAATTTCCTGTTCCCTTCAAACGAAAGACAGCAATTCCGTTATCCCGGTGCTCCTAAATGCGAAGCTTAGAAAACTCGCGGACCAAAACGCTGGAGAAATACACTTCGCTTTGTTTGATGCTTCCGAGCGGACAAGTTTTGAAAGGCAGTTGCTTGAAGCCAAGTCAGAAGCGGAGGAATTGGCCGCGATCGTTCGACATTCTCCTGACGGTATTCTGAGGTGCGATAGTTCGGGCCTGCCTAGACGCATGAACCCGGCTGCAGTGATGATGATGGGCTTGGAGAGTGCTGAACCACCTCAAAGAAAGGTGAGTGACCTTATTGAGATGACAGGGGAACGCAAAGACTGGTTTGACTATGCGCTGAACCGGCTGAGCGAAAATGCAGGACATGTTCGGTTTGAGACTTCTGACGACAAAGGTCGTTTTTTTGAAATCTCGGTTGCCCAGATTGATCAAACAGAAAACCCTTACGCGTCAAAAGAGTATTCGATCATTTTGACTGATATTAGCAGTCGGGTTAAGGCACAGAACCGCCTCAACTTGTTGGTCGAAGAACTGAATCACAGGGTTCGCAATATTTTCGCAAACGTGAGCGGCCTGGTGCGATTGTCTTTGCGTGGCGACAAGTTAAAAACAGATCGAGACAAGCTGCTTGGTCGGTTGGATAGCCTATCAAACTCCCACAACCTGGTGACTGCCAATCTATGGAAGCCGACAGAGCTATCGGAATTGATAGTTCCGGTGATAGCACAGGCCAGCGATAATCAGCAGATCAGTTTCGATGGCCCTGACGTTAAGGTTGGTTCGAACCAGTTCAAGGCCTTATCGATGGCGTTCCACGAGCTAACAACCAATGCAAGGAAATACGGCGCATTGTCGGTATCGGGTGGCCAAGTTGAAATAACATGGTCACTTTCCGGCAGTGACAATCGCAATCTGCACATTCGCTGGTGCGAGCGAGGTGGCCCGCCGGTGGTGACACCCCAAAGAACCGGCTTTGGAACTATCATGCTCAAGCAAATGCTAAGCGCAGAGTTTGATGGTGATATATCCATGAACTATGCCCGTGACGGTCTTGAGTTTGATTGCACAGGTCGATTGAGATCGGACTAACCAAATTGAAAGCAACGGCAACAAGCCAACAAGACCAGAGCCTTACCACCTCTTGCCAATGATTTGCGTTTCTGGAGTGAACGGCTGAAAAACGAGCAAAACCCAAAGAAGCAACCGATGTGTCATCGATTGGATGGGGTAAAGGCGGACCAATAGCGAGAGCCTAACGGCAGCTATTTGATAACACTAGATTAATCGGGGTTCCATGGTGCTGCTGGAGAGAATCGAACTCTCGACCTCTCCCTTACCAAGGGAGTGCTCTACCTCTGAGCTACAGCAGCATCGTGGCGGGTGATTAGCTGCAAAATAATATTGGTGCAACCCCAATCTGGACGCCTTTGTGCGCCTGCGTTAGACAAGCGTCATGGCAAAGGCTCCCGCAGATCAAAAACCGGTAAAACAGGCGCAAATCCGCGAGGATCGGTTGAAGGCCGCGCTCAAGGCCAATATGGGGCGGCGCAAGGCTCAGGCACGGGCGCGTAAGACGCAAGACAAGACCGCGCCAGATACAGGCAACGGGCCGGATGGCTCCGAACAGGAAAGCAGATAACATGGATTCAATTCTGGTCAGAGGTGGCGGCAAACTGAGTGGGCAAATTCCGATTGCGGGGGCCAAGAACGCCTGTTTGGCACTGATGCCAGCCACCTTGCTGTCGGATGAGCCACTCACATTGACCAATGCGCCACGGCTCAGCGACATTCGCACCATGACAGAACTGCTCGGTTCGCTTGGGGCCGAGGTGACATCGCTTCAAGAGGGCAAGGTGCTGGCAATGGCGAGCCATGGGCCAATCAACACCCGCGCCGAATATGACATTGTCCGCAAGATGCGGGCATCCAATCTGGTGCTTGGACCGCTGTTGGCGCGTGAAGGCCATGCAGAAGTGTCCTTGCCAGGCGGCTGTGCCATCGGCGCGCGCCCCATGGACATCCACACCGATGGTTTGGCCAAGATGGGCGCCGAGATCGATCTGCGCGATGGCTATCTGCACGCCAAGGCGGATGGTGGCAAACTGAAGGGCGCGGTGATCGACTTTCCATTTGCCTCCGTCGGCGCCACGGAGAATATCATGATGGCGGCCACGCTGGCCAAGGGCACAACCGTGATCAACAACGCCGCCCGCGAGCCAGAGATTGTGGATCTGGCCAATTGCTTGCGGGCGATGGGCGCTGAGATTGACGGCGACGGCACGTCAACCGTGACCATCCAAGGGGTGGACCGCTTGCATGGTGCCACGCACCGTGTGGTCACGGACCGGATTGAGCTGGGCACCTATATGCTGGCCCCTGCGATCTGCGGCGGCGAGGTGGAGCTATTGGGCGGGCGCATCGACCTGCTGGCGGCCTTCTGCGAAAAGTTGGATGCGGCTGGTATCTCTGTCAGCGAAACCGAAAACGGGCTGAGCGTTACCCGCCGTGAGGATCATATCCGGGCGGTCAACGTGACGACCGAACCTTTCCCCGGATTTCCCACCGATTTGCAGGCACAGATGATGGCCCTGCTGTGCACGGCTGACGGCACATCGGTTTTGGAAGAGAAAATCTTTGAGAACCGGTTTATGCATGCCCCCGAACTGATCCGCATGGGCGCAGATATCGAGGTGCACGGCGGCACGGCGACGGTCAAAGGTGTGGCCAAACTGAAAGGCGCACCGGTGATGGCGACGGATCTGCGGGCCTCTGTGTCTTTGATCCTTGCGGGAATGGCCGCCGAAGGGGAAACAACCGTCAGCCGCGTTTACCATCTTGATCGCGGCTATGAGCATGTGGTGGCCAAACTGCGCGGCGTGGGCGCGGATATTGAACGGATCAAAAGCTGATGAGCATGGACGCCCGATTTGAGGATGGCCGCGAGGCACCGCTGAACCTTGGTGCGCTGGATGTGGCGGATCTTGAGGTGATCTCGTCGCTGGCGCAAGACGCGGTGTTTCCGGCCTCCGAGATGACCTGGGACAGCAAGGGCAGACGTTTTGCCTTGCTGCTGAACCGGGTGCGTTGGGAAGACGACGGCAAAACCCGTCATGCCCCGGAACGGGTGCAGTCGGTGCTGCTGTTCTCAAACGTGCAATCGGTCGCCAGTCAAGGCGTGCCAAAAGGCGATGCCGATGTGATTCTGTCCCTGCTGACCATCACGTTCGAAGAGGCGGACGCGCCTTCGGGCCATGTTTTGCTGACCCTTGCGGGGGATGGTGCGATCCGACTTGCCGTTGAGGCGCTGGAGGTCACGCTCAAGGACGTGACGCGCCCTTATGTCGCCCCGTCAAAGAAGCTTCCCGACCATCCAGAGTGATTAAACCCGGATGGGTGAGGTGCCCAATCGCCCCTTTAAGGTGTTTCAGTCGAATTAAATTCAGTTCCTGATTGTGGGCATGAGCCATTGCTGTACAGTGGACCAAACACTGTAGAACTTCAGCACTAAATGGCTTTTGATTATGGCAAATGTACACATTGACGGTCCCCAAGTCCTTTTGGACGGGACCACCCTCAACGGGTTGCCATATTTCGGGCGGACAAACTACTTTTTGGCCCAAAGTGTAGAGATCGGCGGAAAGACTTTTTCAATCTCTTACCGCAGCTTCTCTTTTTCCGAGACGATGCTCATTATCGAATTGGGAGACACCCTGCGCACAGAGATCAGCGGGACTTTTCAGTACAGTGAAGACGGTCAGCTTTCTGGAACAATCACTGGCGCGCGCACCGTGTATCAGCCGTCAGAGTTGATTACGAATGACGATCAACACATGGTTCCTGCACCCCCCGAGACATGGATCGAGATCACCGGGGCGAGCGTTTCAATTTCCGCGCAACAACCGAACGACGGATTATTGGACCTTGAGGGCAACGTCATCGGTTCCGACCATGGCGCCATCCTCTGGGATGAACTCATCCTTGGCGGTGATGATGACATTACGGTCAGTGCAAGTTGGCAGAGCGATGAACCTCCGGTCATTCACGGGTATGGTGGCGATGATGTGATCCGGGAGGAAGATCCTTGGACAATATATCATCTTGATGGCACCTTCGGCGATGACCAAGTGGCTACGCTGCAAGAAAACGCATCCCCCGAATTGGACGAACCCATCATTGGCGACCTGATCGTTTGGGACTTTCCAAAACCAAATGACGCCGTTTTCCATGGCGACGCAGGCAACGACCACATTACAGCGGCTGAGGGCAATGACACGTTGTTTGGTGGTGAAGGCGACGACACGCTTGTCGCTTATAGGGGAGAAAATCGGCTCATCGGGGGCGCTGGCGACGACAGCCTTTCCGGAGGATATGGCGAGACAGCAGTCTTTGCGGGGGAGAGTGACGAATTTGCAATTTCCGTTTTTGTGTCTTCCGAACCAGACCACATAGCGAACATATCGGATCAAAGTTCCTTCGCGATAATTGCCGATCCCGACATTTTGCCCTACCAACCTCAGCCAACGATCCTTGTTGCAGACCGTGTATTGAATAGAGAGGGCAACGATACCCTCAACGGGATCGATTTTCTGGAATTTTCGAACGCCACAATCGACACTGATGTGCTGTTGTCGGCGCTTGAACTGAGCGTGAACCAAGCCCGCGAAATCACCGCGCATTACCTCGCGGTTCTTGATCGCGCACCGGACGCGCAAGGGCTGTATTTCTGGGGCAGCAAGATCGCCGAAGGGATGAGCATGGACGATCTTGCCGGGCATCTCTCAACCTCTCAAGAGATTGCGGATCAATACGAGGATCTGTCTCTGAGCGTGGGCGAGTTGCAGGCGATTGCGCAATCCGTCCTGAACCGCAGTCTGGATCCGCGCGGATTGGAGTTCTGGTCTCGGATGGCCGAAGAAGGCAAGGTTGATCGCAGCAACTTTGCATTGGAACTGATCAAAGGCGCAGTGCCACGGTACGATCCAAAAGACACCCCCGAAGAAACTGCCCAACGGGCGCTGGATCATGCCTATCTGGACAGCAAGATTGACCTGGGGCTGTACTATTCAGCCGTCAAAGGGATGAGCAATCTGGACAATGCCGATGCGATTTTTGCCGGTCTGGATGGTAGCGAAGACAGCGTAGACGCAGCCAAAGCGATGATCGACGATCTTCACAGCGATGCCATGGAAGCAAACAGTGGCGAAATGATCATCACCATGGTCGGGATCGCGGGCGATCTTTTTGACGGATAAATAGGGGAGGGCGCGGCAATGCATCCGCTTGAGCCGCCAAACCATTCCCGTTAAGCAGCAGCCAACCCCATTGCGCCCAGCCCTTCGGTCAGGTGCGCCCCTGTTGGAGCATTGCCGCCCATGCCCTTAACCCTGAACGCCGCTGCGCCGGATTTCGAGACCGCATTTGCCGCCCTGCTGGGGGCCAAGCGGGAAGACAGCCCCGATGTGGACGCCGCAGTGGCCGATATCATTGCCGATGTCCGGACACGGGGCGATGCGGCTGTCATCGCGCTGACGGAAAAGTTTGATCGGGTCACGTTGTCGCCGGAAACCCTCCGCATCAGCCCGGCAGAGGTCACCGCAGCGGCAGCAAAGGTCAGCGCTGAGGACCGCGCTGCACTTGAACTGGCTGCAACCCGCATTCGCGCCTATCACGAGCGCCAATTGCCAGAAGACGCCGAATGGACCGATGATGCGGGCGCGACCCTTGGCTGGCGTTGGACACCGGTTTCGGCGGCGGGTCTTTATGTGCCGGGCGGACTGGCCAGCTATCCTTCCTCGGTGTTGATGAACGCAATTCCGGCCAAGGTGGCAGGCGTCCCGCGTTTGGCAATGGTCGTGCCGACACCGGATGGCGTGCTAAATCCACTGGTGCTGCTGGCGGCGCAGATCGCCGGCGTGGATGAGATCTACCGCATCGGCGGGGCGCAAGCGGTGGCAGCACTTGCCTATGGCACCCAGACCATAGCCCCCGTGGACAAGATCACCGGCCCCGGCAACGCCTTTGTTGCAGCCGCCAAACGGCGGGTGTTTGGTAAGGTGGGCATCGACATGATTGCTGGACCCTCCGAGATCCTGGTGATCGCGGATGGCGATAATGATCCAGACTGGATCGCCCTTGATCTGCTTAGCCAGGCCGAACATGATCAAAGTGCGCAATCCATTCTGATCACCACCGATCCCGCCTTTGGCAGAGCGGTGAGCGCAGCGGTGGACAGACGCCTCGAAACCTTGGAGCGGCGCGAGATCGCGGGGGCAAGCTGGCGCGACAATGGCGCGATCATCACGGTGCCGGATCTGGATGTGGCGGCCGAATTGTCAAACCGGATTGCGCCTGAGCATTTGGAGCTGTGCGTGGCGGACCCTGTTACCCTTTCGGACAAGATCACCCACGCGGGCGCGATCTTTCTTGGGCAATGGACGCCAGAGGCGATTGGCGATTATGTCGGCGGGCCCAACCACGTCTTGCCCACGGCGCGGTCTGCGCGGTTCTCTTCCGGCCTCTCGGTGCTGGACTTTATGAAGCGCACGACCTTGGCGCGGATGACCCCCGATGCACTGCGCCAGATTGGCCCGGCGGCAGAGCGGCTGGCAGCGTCCGAAAGTCTTGAGGCGCACGGTCTGTCCGTCACCGCACGGCTCCGTAAACTCAACGGGTGACGCAGCCGGTCAATGGTGCGCCGCTGCGGGCCATTGCACCGCTATGGTCACTGGCGTATGCAAACCTCGTAATTGTTTGAGAAAAGGATGCGCCGGATGTCCCGCATCACCCATATCGCACTTGATGACGCGAACCTGCCGCCGCCCACGCCTGAGATCGAGCAGGAGCGCAAGGTGGCGATGTTTGATCTGCTGGAGGACAACACCTTTGTTCTGCCGCAGCGCGAAGAACGTGCGGTGCCCGACGGTCCGTACCACCTTGGCCTGTCCATCCGTGACAAGCGTCTGGTCTTTGATGTGAACACCGAAGCCGAGGAAAAGGCAGCGGAATTTCACCTTTCGCTGGGTCCGTTCCGGCAGGTCGTCAAAGACTACTTTCAGATCTGCGAGAGTTATTTTGACGCGGTGAAGAAACTGCCGCCCAGCCAGATTGAAACCATCGACATGGCCCGCCGCGGGATCCACAACGAAGGCAGCCGCGTGTTGCAAGAACGTCTTGAGGGCAAGGCAGAGATCGACATTGACACCGCCCGCCGCCTCTTTACGCTCATTTGTGTTCTGCATTTCGGCGGTTGAATGACCTCAGGCTTGCCACAATCGGTGCTTTTTTGCTGCGATCATAACGCGGTGCGGTCCCCCATGGCAGAGGGGATCATGAAAAAGTTCTATGGCACCGATACCTACGTGCAGTCTGTTGGCGTGAAGAACGATCTCGAGATTGATGGCTTTTCCATCGCGGTTTGCGCCGAGATGGACGTCGAATTAAGCCGCCATCGGTCCCGCAGTTTTGACGAGATGGAACAATGGGGCGATGATCTTAGCTCATTTGATCTGGTGATTGCTCTTAGCCCGGCCAGCCAACGCCGGGCGCTTGAATTAACCCGTTTTTTCCATCTCGATGTTGAGTATTGGCCGATCCTTGACCCGACCGGCCTGGGCGAGACACGTGACGCCAAACTGGTGCAGTTTCGCGCCGCCCGAGACCAGATTGCAAGCCGGCTGGTGGAACGGTTCGGCCCCCCCAAAGAAGCAGAAGACCTTTCATGACAGATATTATCCAACGCTATTTCGAAGCCTTCAACGCCGGTGATACCGATGCCATGATCGAATGCCTGTCCGATGACGTGGCCCATCACGTCAATGAAGGCGACATCCGCATCGGCAAACCCGCTTTTGCCAGCTTTTGTGACCACATGACCCGCTGCTACCGGGAAAATCTGACGGATATGGTGATTTTTCACAACGAAGACGGCACCCGCGCTGCGGCAGAGTTTGTCGTCAACGGCACCTATCTGGCGACTGACGATGGCCTGCCCGAGGCAAAGGGACAGACCTATAAGCTGACCGCCGGATCCTTTTTTGATGTGGCTGATGGCAAGATCACCCGCGTGACCACCCGCTATAATCTCAGCGATTGGATCGCGCAGGTTTCCTGACACTTGATCGAGGCTGGCGTTGCGCCTAGGCTGAGGCACGGCGCCGCCCGTGCCGCCCCCCTCCGCCGGGGAAGCATGTGACATGCAGGGCAATTGGCAAAGCTTTGAACCTGCACGCGCCGCCACATCAGGAGGGATTGTGACACCTGCGCACAGGAGGTTTCAAAATGCTGTTATCCGCCCCGATTTTTGTTCTCAAACGCAAGGCTCGACAATTGTCCCGCACGGGAAAACTGTCCCATAGCGCGGCTCTGGACCGTATTGCAGTTCAGGAGGGTTTCCAAAACTGGAGCCATCTGGCCAAACGTGATGCGGACACCGGCCGCGCGGCCCGTCTGCTGGCGCAGTTGCAGCCTGGCGATCTGGTACTGGTTGCCGCACGGCCCGGCGAAGGCAAGACATTGCTTGCGTTGGAGATTTTGGCCGAAGCCGCCGCGGCGGGGCAGGGGGCATCCTTTTTTACGTTGGAGTATTCTGCAGAAACCGTCAGGGGATTGCTGGCCGAAACCGGGCTGGAAGGACGGGCAATCAATATTGATACCTCGGATGGCATTTGTGCCGGTCATATTGTAGAAACTCACGCCGCTGCCCCCAAGGGCGGGGTAATTGTCATCGACTATCTCCAACGCCTCTGTGAAAGCCGCAGTACCCCCGACCTGGACAGCCAGCTTGCCACGCTCAAAGACTTTGCGAAGGCCCGCGGGCAAACGATCATCTGCCTCAGCCAGATCGACCGCCGCTTTGATGGGGCAGGGCAAAACCGCCCCGGCCTTGCAGATGTGCGTCTTGCCGATCCAGCCGATTTGCGCATCTTCGATCGATGTATTTTTTTGAACGCCGGTAAGATCAGCCTACAGGCGTTTGCCTGACGAACAGAGGATGACAATGGCAACACCAGATCTAATAGATGTCCGCGCCCTGACCGGCGCGGACCTCGCACCGGCCCTCGCGGATGTGGCCCGCCTGCGGATCGCTGTTTTCCGCGACTGGCCCTACCTTTATGACGGGGATCTGGCCTATGAGGAGGGGTATCTGCAATCCTATCGGGATTCGGACCGTGCTGTCGTCGTTGGGGCTTACAAAGGCGCTGATCTGGTCGGTGCCAGCACAGGCACGCCGCTGGCCGATCACGCGGATGATTTCGCCGTTGCATTTGACGGCACGGGCATCGCTTTGGATGATGTGTTCTATTGCGCGGAAAGTGTCCTGTTGCCTGAGTATCGCGGGCTTGGCATCGGGCACCGGTTCTTTGACATCAGAGAGGCCCACGCCCGCCGGCTGGGGTTTTCCAAATGCTGTTTTTGTGGCGTGGTTCGGCCAGCCGATCACCCGCGACGCCCCGCAAGCTATCGCCCGCTGGATGATTTCTGGCGCGGACGGGGCTATGCCCCGCTGCAAGGGGTGGTGGCGCAGTTCAAATGGAAAGACATAGGTCAGGCGGATGAAACGGCCAAACCGCTGCAATTCTGGATCAAGGATCTGTAGGTCGGATCAGGACGCAGAGCAAAGCTCGGCCGCGACCTTGCCATAGGCTTTCCACGCTTTCCAGAACCGTTCGTTGCTGGCGTTGTCGGATTGCCGGATTTCCTGCAATTTGTGGGGATCGCTGAACATCTTGGCGCCGCGCCGTTGATCGGCATTCGACAACTCGCGATCCGCAACCGCCTGAACACAGCCACACCGCGCCCGCGAGGCGGCTTTGCGGTTCGCCTGCTGGCAGGCTTTCTGGATGGGTCCGGTGGCAAAAAGAACCGGTGCCGGTTTGTACCCCCGTGCATTGGCACTGCTATAGCGAGACCCGCCGCAGGCCGTCAGCCCCAACATCGCAACAAGCGCTATCATTATCCGCAACATCGTAAACTGCCTCGATTTGTTGGCCCCGGGTTTGCCCCGTTCAGACCCTTTCTGCTTTGGCCAAAGTATGACCTATTCTGCGCAAAGGGGCAATTCACGTTTGTTTGGTCCCGCCCGCATCAGCGGCAACCGCCTCTTGGTTTTGGCGCAGACCGGGCAAGGGCTGGTTTTCCGGACTTGCCGCAACCGCATGAATGCCGCAGTTTGTCTGTTCGGACCCAAAAGGCAAATTTTCATGTCCCCTGCAAAAGACAAAAAGACAAAGTTCCGTGCAATTATCATCGCCTATCCTGCCGCGCTGGTTGCCATCGCTCTGGCCTTGAACCTGCTGCTGTTCGGGGTGGATCCGGCCATCGTGGCGTTGCCAAGCAAACCTTTGATCGGGGCGCTGGTGATCGGTGCGCTGCTGCTGGTGATCAATCACTCGGTATTGATGACCACAACCGAGCTGACGCGACTGAAATATGATCTTAAGGCGACGCCGGAGGAATGGGAGGCCAGCGAACGCAGCCCTGCGGACATCAGCGCAAAGGCGCAGATGGAACTTGAGCGTCAGCACAACGCTCACCGCAACGCCACGGAAAATACTGTCTATTTCGCCATGCTGGCCCTCACCCTTTGCCTGATTTCCCCGGTTCAGATCGCGGCGCAGATCTGGATCATCTGCTTTGCGCTGGGACGCCTTGGCCATGCCTTTGCCTATCTGACGGGGCGTGACGGAGTGCGCGGAATTTGCATGAGCATCAGCCTGATTGCGCTTTATGGGATGGGGACCTATCTGGCGCTGGCACTGATCGTTTAGACGCGGCAAGACCCGCAGCGGTTCGGCCCAAGCGCCACAGGGGTTTGAGCCATGTCGGGGCCACATTGAATCCACCTTGACCAACCCACCAAAGCGCATCATATCCCCTGCATGACACCGCTTTCACATATCCGCAATTTCTCCATCGTGGCGCACATCGACCACGGGAAATCCACGCTTGCCGATCGCTTGATCCAATCCACGCACACCGTGGCGGATCGCGATATGAAAGAGCAGATGCTTGACAGCATGGACATCGAACGCGAACGCGGCATCACGATCAAAGCGCAGACCGTGCGGATCAATTACACCGCCAAAGATGGTGAGGAATATGTCCTCAACCTGATCGACACCCCCGGCCACGTCGACTTTGCTTATGAAGTCTCCCGCTCCATGCGCGCGGTTGAAGGCTCGCTTCTGGTGGTTGACAGCACGCAGGGCGTCGAGGCGCAGACATTGGCAAACGTCTATCACGCGATTGAGGCGGACCACGAGATCGTGCCGGTGCTCAACAAAATTGACCTGCCCGCCGCCGATTGTGACCGCGTCGCCGAACAGATCGAGGACGTGATCGGGATTGATGCCACCGATGCCATCCGTGTGTCGGCCAAAACCGGCATCGGCATTGATGAAACGCTTGAGGCCATTGTCACCAGACTGCCCGCGCCGAAAGGCAACCGTGATGCGCCGCTCAAGGCGATGCTGGTGGATTCGTGGTACGACAGCTATCTCGGTGTGATCGTTCTGGTGCGGATTATGGACGGCGTGCTGAAAAAGGGCGAGCGTGTGCGCATGCTCTCCAACAACTCCACCCACCATGTTGACCGCATCGGCGTGTTCCGTCCCCAGATGACCGAGATTGACGAGCTTGGCCCAGGCGAGCTTGGCTTTCTCACGGCCTCGATCAAACAGGTCCGCGACACCCGCGTGGGGGATACGATCACGCACGAAAAGAAGGGCACAACCGAGGCGCTGCCGGGCTTTAAACCATCGCAACCGGTGGTCTTCTGTGGTCTCTTCCCCGTAGATGCCGCCGAATTCGAAGACCTGCGCGACAGCATCGAAAAGCTTGCCCTCAATGACGCCTCTTTCAGCTTTGAGATGGAAACCTCTGCCGCGCTTGGCTTTGGCTTCCGCTGCGGCTTTCTTGGCCTGCTGCACCTTGAGGTGATCCGCGACCGGATCGAACGGGAATACAACATTGACCTGATCACCACCGCGCCCTCGGTGATTTATGACATCCACATGAAGGATGGCACGGTCACACAGCTGCACAACCCCGCCGACATGCCCGACATGACCTTGGTCGATCACCTTGAGGAACCGCGCATCAAGGCAACGATCCTTGTGCCTGACGAATACCTCGGTGATGTGCTGAAACTGTGCCAGGACCGCCGCGGCATCCAGGAAGACCTGACCTATGCCGGATCGCGGGCGATGGTGGTCTATGATCTGCCGCTGAACGAAGTGGTCTTTGATTTCTATGACCGGCTGAAATCGGTGACCAAGGGCTATGCCTCATTTGACTATCAGATGATCGGTTACCGTCAGGATGCGCTGGTGAAAATGTCGATCCTTGTGAACGACGAACCGGTGGATGCGCTCTCCACCATGGTCCACCGCGACCGGGCCGAGGCCCGCGGCCGTGCAATGGTCGAAAAGCTTAAGGACCTGATCCCGCGTCACATGTTCAAAATCCCGATCCAGGCGGCCATCGGCGGCAAGGTGATCGCGCGTGAAACCCTCTCTGCGATGCGCAAGGACGTGACGGCGAAATGCTACGGCGGCGATGCGACCCGTAAGAAAAAGCTGCTGGAAAAGCAGAAAGCGGGTAAGAAGAAAATGCGCCAGTTCGGGAAGGTGGATATCCCGCAAGAGGCGTTTATTTCGGCGCTTAAGATGGATGGGTAGACGGGTTTCACCGGGCCAGTTGATCTGTGGTCGTTTTTGTAATTGCGATGACTGATTGAAAGCGGCTCTACGCAC
The DNA here is from genome assembly GCF_025141875.1 of Sulfitobacter sp. M368. Taxonomy (NCBI): domain Bacteria; kingdom Pseudomonadati; phylum Pseudomonadota; class Alphaproteobacteria; order Rhodobacterales; family Roseobacteraceae; genus Sulfitobacter; species Sulfitobacter sp. M368. The sequence goes on along the minus strand of NZ_CP081113.1, from coordinate 3,350,504 downwards.
CCCATTGAACAACATGTTTTGATTGCGCCCCAATGGTTCGAGTGGGGCATCACTGCGTCGCAACCTCCAAACCCAATGCAATTGATCTGGCCTCAAAACCTTCCAATCAAACCCAACAAACCCTTTCCCTTTTGACTCAAATCAAAGCGTTGCCTGCCGCCGCCCGATACCTTTCCGGTAACATCAAATCGGAAAAGGTCTCCCCATGTTGCGCTTGGCTTCCATGCTTTATTCCATCATCGGCTCCTCCCTTGCCGGGGCCGGTGTCATTGCTGTTCTCGCGTCCGGATATGACACATTGACGCCCATCCTGATCGCAGCGGCGGCGGGCGCGGTTGTGGCTGTTCCGGTCACGCTGATGGTGGCGAAAAAGATCACCAGTCTGTAGTTTCGCATGGATCACCAATGGGGTAGGGCAGGGGCATGACATGTCCTCTTTGCACCGCATCCGATACGCCTTTGATCGAAACGCCAGTTCCGGGCGGCCCTGAGGGGGCGTCTGTACACATCTGCACCACCTGCGCCGATGAGATCGCCAGCGCTGCGCCGGCACCGGATCATTTCCGCGTGCTGGCCTCCACCATGTGGTCCGAAAATCCGGCGATACAGGTTCTGGCCGCCCGCATTCTTGCGCGATTAGAGACCGATTGGGCCCGCGATCTGGCCGATCAGCTCTATCTGGATGACGAGACCCGCGCTTGGGCGGATAACGTCCCCCAAGACAGCGCGCACCGTGACAGCAACGGTCAACCGCTGAGCCAGGGTGATACGGTTGTTCTGATCAAGGATCTACCGGTCAAAGGGGCGGGCTTTACTGCCAAACGCGGCACGGCGGTGCATAGAATATCGCTTGTGCAAGACAACCCCGCCCATATCGAAGGGCGCGTTGAGGGGCAGCGGATCGTCATCCTGACGGAGTTTGTCAAACGCCGCTGACGCTCGACTTCGGCGGGGCGCTGTGGAACACTGGCGGTGCCTTAGCTGAGGAAACCCCATGTCTGATCCCTGCATCATCTGCGTTGCCATCACCGGCTCTGTCCCGACCAAAGCGGCCAATCCCGCCGTCCCGATCAGCGTATCGGAGCAGATCGAAAGCACCCATGCCGCTTTTGAGGCAGGGGCCAGTATTTGCCACGCCCATGTGCGCAATGCGGACGAGACGCCATCCTCGGACCCCGAGAAATTCGCAGCATTGCAAGAGGGCGTGATCAAACATTGCCCCGGCATGATAATCCAGTTCTCTACAGGCGGGCGCTCCGGTGCCGGGCAGGCGCGGGGCGGCATGCTGCCGCTGCGCCCCGATATGGCGTCGCTCTCGGTGGGGTCCAATAATTTTCCCACCCGCGTTTATGAGAACCCGCCGGATCTGGTCGATTGGCTGGCGAGCGAGATGCGCACCCATGAAATCAAACCAGAGATCGAAGCCTTTGACCTCAGCCACATTCACAAGGCCGCAGAGATGAACCGCGACGGGCGCATTCCGGGGCAGCTTTATATTCAGTTCGTGATGGGGGTGAAAAACGCCATGCCCGTCGATCGCCCGACCTTTGATTTTTATATCGAAACGGTCAAACGGCTGGCCCCGGATGCACAATGGTGCGCGGCGGGGATCGGGCCAAATCAGGTTGTGCTAAACGAATGGTCCATCGCGGCAGGCGGTCACACCCGCACCGGTCTCGAAGACAACGTGCGCTGGGACAAAGAGACCCTTGCCCCATCCAATGCGGCGCTGGTCCAACGCGCCGCAGATATTTGCGAAAAGCACGAGCGCCCCGTGGCGACCCCTGCGCAAGCTCGGCAGATCTTAGGCCTGCGTCCGGCTTAACTGCGATAAAACAGATAGCGTTCCGGGTCGATCGTGTCAGGTCCGCTGACTTGGGTGAACCCGGTCAGCGGTTGTTGTGAGACGATCAAGCCGTTCGGCACCATCAAAGGCGCGATCAGAGGCGACAGCCGCGCGCCTTCCTCGACATCCTTTTCCTTGACCCCAAAGCCAAAGTCATAATGCGCCAATGCCATTTGCACCCCGCGCTGTGCCAGTCCGGCCAGCATGGCATCCGCCTCGCCTTGCAGGAAGTTCTCTTGCGGCGGCACGCAGGACGGATGCGGCTGCAACACGCGGTCGATCACCCAAATGCGCCGATTGGGCAATTCTTGCCGCAGGTGGTCATAGGTGCGGCCATTGCCCAGGCCCATCTCCAGAACATCGCCCGCGACATCGGAAATGGTGTGCGCCGCCCAGTTCAGGCCATCAATCTGCGCCTCCAGTCTGCGGCGCATGGATTCCAATCGGCTCACGGCAGATTCCCTTTCAGATCATGTAAATTGCACGGCTTTGCGCCGGCCTCCAGCAAAGTGCCAAGGCAGGCTTCGGTAAAGGCCCAGATCTCTTGATCATGCACGAGGTGATGGGTCAACAGGCCAAGGGGTTCGGTTGCATCCGCGCGGCCGAAACGGCGGTCCTGCAGGTTTTGCACTAATGCGGCGATCTGTGCCTCTGGCGGAGCCAATCCGCCGCCACCCTTCCAAAAGATCGGGTCGATATGGGTATTGATTTGCACGAGGTCAGGCGCAGCAAGCCGTGCGGCACGGGGGGTAAAGGTGGACAGCCCCGCGAATCCCAGATCAGGCAAGGCGGCGATGTAACCCGCATGAATGCGGTTCCACGGCGGCACAAACAGCGGCAAAAGATCTGCAGCAAACATCTGTTTCAACGTGCCAAGGCCTTGTGCCATCTCATCTGAAGCACCTGCTCTGGGCCGCCCGAACTCCGCCTTCTTTTGACCCTGTGCCGCATGGTTGTCATGAGCCCAGCCATGGACCATCGGCACCGCCCACGGACCGTTGCACACCCCAATAAGGGATGGATGCGCAAACTTGGGGATCACTGCCAGATGAACCGGCAGGCCCAGCGTTTCGGCCAAGCCGGTGAGTTTTGCCAGCGCCGGGCTGTCTTTGATGGCGTCGTCATCGCGCCACCAGATCGGCAGCACCCGTGCTTCGCGCTGCCAGATCGCCATCTCGGCGGTCAAGGGGGACCAATCAATGCTCACCTTTGAGCCTCAAGCAGCAGCGCGGTGATACGCACGGTCTCTGCGGCGCCATCCAGACCGGTGGTCATGGGCGAACGGTCAGGGGCATCTATAACCTTTTGCACGGCTTGCCGCAGTCTCTCTGGCGTCAGATCGGCGCTGTTGATCGTGGCGATGCCGTCCTGCTGGGCCAAAGCGCGGGCGCGAATACCCTGCTCAACCTCATTGCCTGCGTCAAAGGGCACAAACACTGCCGGGCATCCAGCCTGAAGAACATCCAGCGCGGTGTTGTAGCCACATAGGGAAACGGAGGCTGCCGCATTGTGCAGCATCGCGCGAAAATCGGGGCGGGCTGGTTCGATGATCACGTTGTCCGGCGTTTGGGACGCCAGGGCGGCGCAACGTTCGGCAGCATCCGCGCCACCCAGCAACAGCCGCCAGGGCCGCGCCGGATCGCCCGCTGCGGCCTCTAGCGCGGCGGCAAACACATCACGGCCCACATCGCCGCCGCCAGCGCTGACGATCACCTCGCTTTTGCCAGCGTCGGTTGGGCTGTCTGAGACCGGCGGCGCAACAAAGCCGGTGTAGTGCAAACGCGATGCCAGTGCCTCGGTCACCGGCCAGCTGAGATGCAGCGGGGTGATCCGGGGGTCGGCATGGACCAGCACACCGTCGTAGAAGCGTTCCAGCATCTCATCGGCAAATGCGGCCTTCTTGGGCTTGGAAGGCGGCGCCAGAATATCGCGAATCGAGGCCAGGATCAGCGGAGGTTTGTCCTGCGCCTTGGCCGCCTCCAACAATGCGATAAACTCTGCGCGCAGCACGCGGCGACCAAAGGGGAACAGCTCTGTGATCAGAACATCCGGCGCTTGATCGTCAAGCGAAGACAAAAGCGCGTCAAGCCGCCCGTACAGCATCGCGTCATCTACTGGGTTGCCTGCCGCCGTCAGCAATTGGGCAAAGTTCACTCCGTCAGAGCGCAGCGCGGGCAGTTGCAACAGCGCCGCATCACCCGGATCCAGCTGCGGCGCCGGCACTCCGCCCGAGACAACCACTGCCTCATGACCTGCCTGCATGAATGCCTTTGCCAGCGTCAACGCCCGCGACAGATGCCCGGTGCCAAGCAGATGGGTCACAACGATCATGACCTTCATGGCGCAGCTTCAATCAAACGAACCGGATCGCCCGGAACAGACCATGTGCCATCGTCAATCTCAATCACGAAAAGCCGGTTCCGTTTCACCGCAAAGGGGGCCGGTCCATCAAAATTCCATCCCGTTGCATGGGCCAAGAGCACCCGCATCACGCCGATATGGCAGACCGCGACGTGATCCCCGTGCAGGGTCTCTGCCCATGGCACCAAGCGATCCCGAAGGGTAGCGGGGCTTTCCCCGTTTGGCGGGGTGTAACCCCAACCCCAATCCTCAATATCCAGGTAGGAGACATCGGGATCGGCCTTAAGCTCCGCGCCCTTCAGGCCTTCCCAATCGCCCCAGTTCATTTCAAGCAGCGCCGCGTCCGTTTGCGCGGCACGGCCCGCCACCAGCTTTGCGGTGTCTGCGGCCCGCGACAACGGGCTGGACCACAGATGCGCTGCATCCCATGGCGGTGGCAACCGCAGCCGGGACAGTTGCGCAACTGCCTCGGGGTCGAGGGCGATGTCCGTGCGCCCCTGAATGCGGCCCGCGCGGTTCCATGGTGTATGGCCGTGACGCAAAAGGGCAAGGCGGGCGTTCATCGCACACCCACCTTGGCCAATCCGACGCGCAATACATCTGCGGCAGCGGGCAACAGGTGACGTTTTGCGATCATGCTGCGTGCCTCCAATGCGGCTTTGTGGCGTTGGGCCGGTTTGTTCATCATATCCGTGATCCGCGCCGCCAATTCGGCAGGTCCGTCTTGCACCGCCGGCTGGGGCGCTCCTGCCAGAACCTCGCGCACTCCGGGACGATCTTGCGCAACAACGGGCAAGCCAGCGGCCTGCGCCTCTAGATAGACCATGCCAAAAGCCTCGTCGACACCGGGCCAGAACAGCAGGCTGGACTGGCGATAAATCTCCTGAAGCGCGGATGTGTCCAGTGCGCCAAGGAAGCGGACATTGCCCCGGAATGGAGCCATCAAGGCTTCAACTTCGGCGCGGGCGGGACCATCACCGGCGATCTGCAAGCACCAATCTGTATCCGGCAACAGTGCCAAAGTCTGGGCGATGATCTGATAAGACGGCAACTTGGCCGCGCTGCGCATCATCCCAACGGACAGCATCGGACCGGACAAACCTGAGGACACAGGCAAGGTGTCACGGTTCAAGAACGGCGGCAGATGGATCAAGACCTGCGATCGCGGAGCATCGCGGAGCAGGGTTTCGGCGTCATGTTGAGTAAAATAGAAAATCACCTGAGCCGCGTCAGAGGCGGCTTCGGCGGCTTTTGCAAATGCCGCCCATGGCCCCTCAAGGCGTTTGCGGGCGCGGGTGGATTCAATTTGCAAATATGGGATATCCAGCGCCGCCGCCACCTGCGGGCCAATGAGATCCGGCGCTTTGTAGTAGTTGTGATAGGTCAGCCAAGCCTGCCAGCCCGCGCGTTTCCCTGCCTCTGAAACACGGGAAATTTCCTTTGCGGCCTGCGCGATAAGATCGGCCTGCACTTCTTCGTTGCCCATACCGTCCCGGCTGCGAAATCGGCTGGCCAAGGAGACTTCTGTCCCCCTTTGCGCCAGGGCCGCGACCAGCCCGCGTGCGATGCTGCGATCTCCTGATGGCACCGGATCATCCGGCGGCTTCATTGGCGCATAGAAGGCAAGACGCATCAGCCCGCCTGCGCCAGCATCGCCAGCAGCCGCTTTTTGAGATGCTCAATCCCCGGGTGCATGAGGAAATCCTGCGTGAGCCGCCCATAAGCGGCCTCGGCCATCGCGGCCCCTTGTGAGGGATCTGAGGCAAAGTCGACCATCGAATCGGCCAATGCGGCGGGCGCATCATCGCTGAGAACACCATGGGTGCCGCTATCGATAAATTCGGGGATGGCAGACACCGGTGTGCTGAGGATTGGCAGCTTCTGGCTGGCCGCTTCCATCAGGACATTTGGCAGACCGTCGCGGTCGCCATCTGCCGCAATCCGCGAGGGCAGGACAAAAAGATCAGCCGCACGCATTGCCGCGATCACTTCAGGCTGATCGCAGGCACCGCGCCATGTGATCCGGTCTGCAATTCCATGCGCCGCCGCACGGTCCTGCATCACTGCATCCAGGGCACCGCCGCCAATATGGGTCCAGTGCCAATTGAGCGATGCAGGCAGCAGCGCCAGCGCATCTATGAGATTGTCAAAGCCCTTCTTCTCCACCAGACGCCCGACGGACATCATGTGAAACGGCGCATCGGTTCCGCGCATCATCCGGTCGGGCGGAGCAGGAAACCGCGCCAGATCCAACCCGTGATACACCAGATCAACCCGACTGGGCGTATCGGCCAAACCTTGCAAATGCTCTGCGCCAAAACCGGTGCATGTCGCCCCGAAAGCCGCACCATGAGTAGCCGCCGACAATTTCTCGCGCAGCTCCCACTCTGGCGACGTCCAGATGTCCTTGGCATGGGCCGAAAATGACCACGGCATGCCACGCAAGATCGCGGCATAGCGGGCAACAGAAGACGGCGTATGCAGAAAATGCGCATAGATGCCCGCCACATCGCCGGGCATTTCCGCAGCCATCACGCAAGCCTGCCCCCAACGGCGGCGGCGGTTTGCGGTGTCGTCGCGCTCTACATCTGCGGCAAAGGCCGCAGCTGCGGCATCAAAACCGGGCATTTCAGCGGCAGCCCCCATGGCGATGGCTACGCGGCGCGGTTCATTACGCAGGTATTCCGGCAGATACCGGATCTTGGCCTGCAACCGATCATGCAGAGGATGGGTCTTCTTGTCGGTCGGATGACGCAGCGACCAGATGTCAAACTTCAGTCCGGCCTCTTCCAGCGCGACAAGTTCCTGGGCGATGAAGGTTTCGGACAGCCGTGGCCAGCCTTTGACCACAACAGCAAGTTTGGGATGGCTCATGTGTCTTTGTCTTTCTGCATCAGCGCGCGGGCGCGTTCCACCACCACGTCCAGGCCGTCCAGCAGCCCGTCGGCGCCGGCATCCGATGGTTTGCCCTGCTGAGGCAGGTTGCGAATGGCGCGGATCATTGCGTCTGTGGTCATGCCATCGCGGGTTTCGTCCAGCATCCGCACCAGACCCAGTTGCTCGGCGCGGCTGGCTCTGATCCATTGCTCGAGCCGCGGCTTGGTGCGCGGCACAATCACCGCGGGCCGGTCAAAGGACAGAACCTCACAAAATGTGTTATACCCGCCCATGCAAATCACGCCCTCAGCCCCGGCAAACAAAGCTTCGATCCGGCTGTCAAAACCCATGGCGGCCACCCGGCCATCCAGCTTGGCAACACGCGCGTCAAAGGCATCACGGACCTCGCCAGACAGGAACGGCCCGTAGATCAGAACCGCCTTGGGTGATAGGTCAGGATCCTGTTCATAGGCCGAAAGCACCAGCGACACCATCGCCGCTCCGTCCCCGCCGCCGCCGGGCGTGATCAGCACATAGGGGTGATTGGGCGTTTCCGTGGCATCGGTCACTTCACGGCGCAGGTAGCCTGTCCAATGCATGCGGGCACGGGCGGCTTCTGACAGGGGCAAGCCTTCAGTAGGGTCATAGACATCGCGCACGCCATAGACCCAGATTTCATCGTAATAGCGTTCGGTCGCCTCAACGGCGCCTTTGCGGTCCCACTCGGCGGCCAAAACGTCGGGCTGGTCCAGCACGTCACGCAAGCCCAGAACAACCCGCGTTCGCCCCTCTTTGCGCAGCCATTCCAAAGTGGTCAAAAGCTCCCCGCGAAAGCCGGTGGGTTCTTTGTCCACGATCAGCAAATCGGGCTGGTATTGCTCCACCGCACTTTGGATCAAACCGGCGCGCAGGGCCGTGGTGCGGTCAATATCAAGACCAAGGGTCTGGCTGATGTAACTGCCATCGGGCAGCTTGGTCACGCCGGGCAGGCGGATATGGTCAACACGTTCAGGAAAAGTAAATCGCCCCGCAACGGGTGATCCGGTCAGAATGATCGCCGAGGCGTTGTCATCCCCTTCGGTCAGCGCAGAGGCCAGCGCCCGCGACCGGCGCAGATGTCCAAGGCCAAATGTGTCGTGGCTGTAGAACATCACCCGGCGAGAGGCCGCGCTGCCGTTGATCGGCCCGTCTTCGGTTTGCGCCATAAAATTCACCTGCCGATATCCGTTCAGAGCCTCAGATCACTGCCTGATTTACCAAAAATTCCCTTGATGTCATAGAGCACGGCCCCCGGTTTGCCCAAGGCGCGGATTGCCTCAGCGCCCATTGTGACAAATTCACGGTGTCCGACCGCTACAATGATAGCGTCATAGGTGCCTTGCTGCGGCTCTGCAATGCCGCTGACCGCGTGTTCGCCTTGCAACCTGTCCACGCCGACCCATGGGTCATGCACATCGGCCTGCACGGAATAAGACGCCAGTTCGCCGACAATATCCGCAACCCGCGTGTTGCGCGTGTCTGCGCAGTTTTCCTTGAAGGTATAGCCAAGGATCAGCACCCTTGCCCCGCGCACACCAATATCGCGGGCCAGCATCGCCTTGATCAGGGTTTGGGCCACATGGGCGCCCATATGATCATTGATGCGCCTCCCGGCGAGGATCACCTGTGGATGATAGCCAAGCTGTTCGGCCCGGTAAGTCAGGTAATAGGGATCAACCCCGATACAATGCCCGCCCACGAGGCCGGGGCGGAACGGCAGGAAATTCCATTTGGTGCCTGCGGCCTCCAAGACCTCAAGCGTATCAAGGCCAAGCCGGGCAAAGATCAGGGCAAATTCATTGACCAATGCAATGTTCAGATCGCGCTGGGTGTTCTCGATCACTTTGGCCGCTTCTGCGGTCATGATGGAGGAGGCGCGGTGCAGGCCCGCCTTGACCACGGGGGCATAAATCGCCTCGACGCGGGTCAGGGTCTCTTCATCCTGCGCGGCGATGATTTTGACCACGTTTTCCATGGAATGTTCGGCATCGCCGGGGTTCACTCGTTCTGGGCTATAGGCCAGCTTGATCTGACGCCCGGCCTCAAGCCCGCTGCCAGCGGTCAAGGCTGGTCCGCAGACCTCTTCTGTGACGCCGGGGTAGACCGTGCTTTCCAAGATCACCACGGCACCGTCGGTCAGATGCGGCGCGATGGTGGCGCAGGCCCCAAGCACCGGGCCAAGGTCAGGCGTCTTGGCGTCCGTAATCGGGGTTGGAACGGCGATGATGAATGCCGTGCACCCCGCAAGATCAGCAGCATCATGGGTAAACAGCGCCGATGACCCCGAAACAGAGGCATCCGAGACCTCCCCATTGGGATCGCGCCCAGCGCGCAACGCCGCAACCGCAGGTGCATGGGTATCAAGGCCAACAACATCAAACCCCTCCCGTGCCAGTGCCACCGTCAGAGGCAAACCCACATAGCCAAGGCCCAGCACAGCAATACGTTCGGTTGTGGAGGAGTTTGCCATGGGCCGTTCCTTGGTTCTGTCGTCGTTTCGGGGCCCAAAGGCATGCCATTGCTATGGCATAGTTTCATCCGTCATGCAAAACGGTGCACGGGCCAAACGCATAATCGTGACTTGGGGCGATCACCCTTTAATTGCAATGGGCTGGTGGCTGACTTAGCGTGAGGTAAGGCCAGATGGCCAGTGGGGGATTTATGCGGTTTGCGATTTTGCTTTTGACGGTTCTTGGCCTGTTTTTGGGCGGGCTGTCATTGCCGGCGTCCGCGCAGGGCTTGGGATCCTTGATGCCCGCGAAATCCCAGACAGAAGACGCGCCCGATATCGACGAAATCATGAAGAAGGCCGCCGAGAACGGCGTCGGTGTTGTGGTCATAGACCGCGATGGCAATCTGCTGAGCCAGGACACTGCGCGCCCGGAAGCCTCTTCGCCTGATAGCGAGGCAGGATCCTCCGCTTTGATGGAAACGCAGGATCAAATCGTCAAGTTCCGCTCTGCCTTGATAGACCGCCTGCTGGATCTGCCAGACGCCTTTGCCGAGGTCGGATATATCCTCAGGGCGGCCAGCCCCGATGGAACCATCACCGCCTTTGGCAAAGCAGTTCTTTACAGCCTGTTGCTGTTCGCAGCAGGCGCCTTTGTCGAGGCGCAAATCTTTGGCAAACGGATCGCCCGCAGTTTTGTCGTGGCCCGCATTCAGGAGAGCCCGGTCGGCTATGTCGAGAAAATGCCGTTCCTGATTTTCCGGTTCCTGATGGGGGTGGGCGGGATCCTGGTGTCGATGCTGGTGGCCTATATTCTGGGCTTTATCGTCTTTGGCCAACTCACAGACACGGCGATGCAGTTCACGGCAGCCTTGATCAATATTGCCTATTTCACATGCCGGTTCGTCGCCGGGCTGTGGCGGATGATCCTGTCGCCGTTCCTGTCGCAATACCGCATACCCGCTCTGACTGACGCCGAAGCAAAGCGTTTGCATCGCTGGCTTTGGATTTTGGCTTCGCTGGACATTTGCAGCATCCTGTTCGGTGTCTGGATTGGCGAGCTGGGGCTGAATTACGATGTTTATGCCTTCCTGTTCTCGGTCATGTCCGCAGTTATCGTGCTGTTGAATATCCTGCTGGTTCTGGTCAACCGACGGGCCATCTCCAACGCGATGCGCAATGGTCGATCGCCGTCCGAAAGCAGTTTTATCATCCGCACCCTTGCCCGTGTCTGGGCACCGGCTGTGATCCTCTATGTGTTGCTGGCCTGGTTCAATCTGACCTTTGATCTGGTGCTGGCCAACCCCCGCGGGTTCCCCCTGATTGCGGGGGCTTATGGGATCTTGATCTCGATCATCGTGGTTTACGGGGTGATCAACTACCTGATCGAACGCAGCTTTGCCCGCGCCCGCGCGATGCGGCAATTGAATGCCATCCGCGATGAGGAAGAAGCCAAGGCCCGTGCACTGGCGGATGCCCAGTTGGGCGAAACCCCAAACAGCGAAGCCGAGGCCGCGCGTCTGGAGCAGGAGCTGGCCGAAGCCCGCGCCGCCGAAGAAGCGGCCCGCGCGGCGCAGCCCACACGGCATTCCCTCAACTCATTCGAAGCGCTGGCACGGCGTGTTGCCGGTATCCTTGCCTTTGTCGCAGGCACCTATGCGTTCTTCTATATCTGGGACAACGAAAGCGCCGAAATGGTCGAAAGCTTTGCCGACAGGCTGCTGGACATCATGGTCATCATCTTTATCGGCTATATCGTCTACCACGCCTTCCGCATCTGGATTGACACAAAGATCGCCGAAGAATCGGGTGATCAGGAAGAGGGCGAATTGGGCGATGAGGGCGGCGGATCCTCCGCCAGCCGTTTGGCGACCCTGTTGCCGTTGTTCCGCAATATCGTGTTGATCGTGGTTGTCGTCACCATTGTCCTGATCGTGCTGATGGAGATCGGGATCAACGTGGGCCCGCTGTTTGCCGGTGCGGGTATCGTGGGGGTTGCTATTGGTTTTGGGTCTCAGGCTCTGGTGCGGGATGTCTTTGCCGGGGCATTCTTTTTGTTCGATGACGCGTTCCGCAAAGGGGAGTATCTGGATGTTGGCGGGGTCAAGGGCACGGTCGAAAAAATCTCGGTCCGGTCGTTTCAGCTGCGCCATCATCTTGGTGCGTTGCACACTATTCCCTTTGGCGAATTGCAGGTGATGACCAACTATTCCCGCGACTGGGTGATCATGAAACTGCCCCTGCGGGTGACCTATGACACGGATGTGGAGAAGGTGCGCAAACTGATCAAGAAGCTGGGTCAGGAACTGCTCGACGATCCGGTGATTGGTGACAATTTCATCCAGCCGCTGAAATCCCAAGGCGTGATTGAGATGCAGGACAGCGCGATGATCATCCGGGTCAAGTTCATGACCAAGCCCGGTGATCAATGGCTGGTGCGCAAGAAAGTCTATGAGGAAATCCGCGAATTGTTCGAACGCGAAGGGGTCAAATTTGCCCACCGCGAAGTCACCGTGCGGCTGGCTGATGGCAAGGTGGAAGAACTAAACGACGAACAAAAGCGGGCAGTGACAGCGGCCGCGCAGGCCCATGTCGATGAGGAACAAGAAGAAGAGCAGGGCGGCGGCGGTGACGACCGGTAAGTTGAAAAGGTCCGCCCTCCTTCTAGATCACCAAGCAGCAACCCAGGAGAGCGAGATGACCCACCCAAGCCGTAGACGTTTTATTGCCGGCGCCGCAGCCGGCGTTGGCACGATCACATTGCTGCCGTTCGCCGCGCGGGCCGCAGCCCATGCCAGCGACAGTTTCGACACCCCCGGCGGCATGATCAAAGTGCACCCCGTGGCCCATGCATCCATCGTGATGGAAACCCCCAAGGGCACGATCTATGTCGATCCGGTGGGCGAGCCTGCCCAATACGAAGGGTTCCCGGAGGCCGATCTGGTTTTGATCACCCATGAACATGGCGATCACTACAATGCGGATACGCTCAAGGCTTTGGTGAAAGATAACACAAAGCTGATCACCAATCCGGCTGTGTTTGGCAAGCTGTCGGAAGAGATGAAGGCCCAGGCCTCCGAGGTGGCCAATGGAGGGATGGCTGATTATCAAGGCCTCAAGATCGAAGCGATCCCGGCCTACAACATCACCGAAGAGCGCAAGAACTTTCACCCGCAGGGCCGCGACAACGGCTATGTGCTCAATTTCGAGGGCTTCCGCGTCTATATTTCAGGCGATACGGAAGACATCCCGGAAATGCGTGCGCTGAAAGAGATTGACCTCGCCTTTGTCTGTATGAACCTGCCGTTCACGATGGATGCAAATGCAGCGGCATCGGCGGTGTCGGAGTTTGGTCCGCGGTTTGTCTATCCCTATCACTACCGTGGCCGCGATGGCGGCACGCAAGATCCCGAAGCCTTCGCCAAGATGGTGGGGGGCGATACAGAGGTTCGGTTTGCGCCTTGGTATGGCTGACCTGGTTTCGGGTGCCTTGCGGCACCCGACCGATGCGGGGGGCCAGCCTCCCGCACCCCCCGGAGGTATTTAGAGCCAAAAAGGGGGAGGCAGGGTCAGGTCAATCGGGCCTATTCTAGCTTTTGTACGGATCGAGCGAGGCGCGTAGCCCGTCACCGAGGAAGTTGAAGGCCAGCACCACCACGACGATGGGCAACATCGGAATCGCCGTCCACCAGTAGATTTCAATGCTGGCAAGGTTCTGTGCATCGTTGAGCATCACCCCCCAGCTGACCGCGGGCGCCCGCAGGCCGAGGCCGAGGAAGCTGAGCGCGGTTTCGCCAAGGATCATCGCCGGGATCGACAGTGTGGCGCTGGCGATCAGGTGGGACATGAAGTTGGGCAGCAGGTGTCTGCGGATCACACGGGCGGGCCGCGCGCCCATCATTTCGGCGGCCTTGACGTATTCTTCTTCGCGCAAAGACAGGAATTTTGAGCGCACCGCACGGGCAAGGCCGGGCCAGTCAAGGATGCCCAGGATGATTGATATGATAAAGAAGACCGCCACCGGCCCCCAGTTTGAGGGCACCGCAGCCGAAAGGGCGAGCCACAAGGGCAGTTCCGGCAGGGAGCGCAAAATCTCGATCGCGCGGTTGATGATCCAGTCGGTCTTGCCGCCAAAATAGCCTGCCATCGCACCAAAGGTGATGCCCAGCAGGAAAGACACGGTGATGCCGATGATCCCGACGGTCAGGGACAGCTGTGCCCCGTAGAGGATGCGGCTGAACACATCGCGGCCCAATCTGTCGGACCCCCAGAGGAACAGCGTTGCGCCTTCGGGGGCGCAGACCAGATGGGTATCTGACGGGATCACGCCAAAGAGGTTGTAGTCATCCCCTTCGCAGAAAAATTCCAGCGGCATGGGGCGGGTTTCATCCGTGGTGTAGGTCCAGCGAAAATTGACCAGATCGGCCTTGGCTGTCACCGGATAGACGTATGGCCCGACAAAAGATCCCTCGTGCCACAGGTTGATGCTTTGCGGTGGGGCATAGAGATAATCGGCGCTGCGTTCGTTGGGCGTATAGGGCGCGATGAAGCCGGCGACGGGCAGCATCAGGTAACACAGCAACAAGAACACACCGGACACCAACGCCAGCTTGTGCCGCCGGAACTTGCGCCAGGTCAGCAGCCAACCCGGCGCATCCATTTCCGCCCGTTCCGGGGCGCTGATGTCGGCGTCGTCGATCCATGGTTCGGTGTCGACAAAACGGTTGTCCGGTTGAATGCTCATGCGCCGCGCCCTCCGTACCGGATGCGGGGGTCAAGCAGCACCAGCAACATGTCTGAGATCATCGTGCCGATCAGGGTCAGGAGTGCCACAAACATCAGGACAAAGGCCGCGAGGAACTGATCCTGCGATTTCAACGCTGCCAGCAGGTAAGGTCCGATCGTTTGCAGACCCAGTACCACGGAAACCAGAACAGAGCCCGACACCATCGCCGGCAGCAGGTTTCCGATATCCGCGACAAAGGGGTTGAACGCCATGCGCAGAGGGTATTTCGCCAGCAATTTGGCTGGGGCCAGACCCTTGGCCTTGGCGGTCTCGACGTAAGGTTTGCTCAGCTCGTCCAGCATATTGGCGCGCAGCCGTTGCATCATGGCGGCCGCGCCGGAGGTGCCGATCACAAAGGTGGGCACAATCATATGCAGCAGAATGGATTTGACCTTGGGCCATGACATTGGCTGGCCTTCATAGACCGGATCCATAAGCCCGCCGATGGGCAGGTTGAAATACTTGTGGCCATAGTAAAACAGGATCAGCGCCAGCAGGAAGTTGGGGGTCGCGAGGCCCAGATAGCCCACAAACCCGGCGGTGTAATCCACCCAGGTTTCCGATTTCGCTGCCGCCAGCACCCCCAGCGGCAAGGCAATCAGGTAGACAAAAAGGACTGCCGCCAGATTGACCAGAACCGTCAGCCACAGCGCATCACCGACAATCTCGCCAACGGGGCGGTCAAATTCGAAGGACCAGCCGAAATCCCCTTGGATCAATCCGGAAAACCCGTTTGGACCCGGCGAGAAGCCGACCCAGATCAGGTATTGTTCCCACAAAGGCCGGTCGAGCGCATATTCGGTGCGCAGGAATTCGGCCTTGGCGACCCCCTCTGCCTGCCCCGTGGCCCGCAGTTCGGCGATCTGGTTTGACAGGTAGTCACCGGGTGGCAGGTTGATGATGGCAAAGACAAGAATCGACACGACCCAGAGGGTGAGCAGCATTGTGAAAAACCGGTAGACCGCATAGCGGAGAAACATCATTGGGTCACCTGCTGTAGCGGGTTCTCGTAGTAAAATTCGTCGATCCGGTGAATGCCGAAGTGGGCGCCGGGTTCAAAAGCCCAGATCCCCGTCTCGGGAACGTTACGCATTTGTTTGGAAACCACAACCGGTTGCGGCGCTTCGGACAGGATGCCGATGGCGTATTGCTGATCGGCATGGATATCCAGCATCTCGCGCCAGATCGCGCGGCGCTGGGCGGGATCAAAGGTGTGGCTCCAATCATCGGCCAATTGCATCAGCCGCTTTGGGTCTTTCATATCGGGCGCTTCGCCAGCGCTGCCGGAAGTCTGGTAGTACTGTCCCCATTTAGGCCAGGAAAAGAATTCCTGATTGGTCGGGGCGAGGTATTTGGGCGAGGTGGCGGGCGTTGGCAAGCCGTTGTCCCAGCCAAACCAGATCGCCGCCATGCTGACACCGGCATAGACCCGGTTGCGCAGGATATCGCGGTCCAGCGGGCGCATGATCAGCTTGATGCCCAACTCGCGCCAGGTGTCCGTGACAATGGCGAGTGCGTTCTCTACCTCTTGGCGCTCACCGGCGGTTTCGATCACAAATTCCATCGGGCGGCCATCGGGCAGTTTGCGAATGCCCGCAGGTGTGCGATCAGTCAGCCCCATTTCGTCAAGCAGGGCATTGGCACGGGCCACGTCCAGCGTTGCCCAAGAAGTCAGATCCTCGGGGTCGTGCAGGGGGGAGGACGAGAGCGCAGTCATGCCGCCCTCATGCGCCAATCCGAAATAAAGTGCGCGGTTGATCATCCGACGGTCGATGCCCAGGCTGAGCGCCCGGCGGAACCTCACGTCGCGCATCACCTCGCGCCAGACCGGATCGCGAAAGTTCAGATTGGGATAGATCGCGATCTGGCTGGCCGCGCCGTTGGCCCACAGCAAGGTGCGATAGTTCCCGCCGTCGCTCTCGCCTTTCTTGAGGATCGAAATATCCGGAAAATCAAGTCCACGGGCCTGTAGATCTACTTCGCTGGCGTTCGCTTTGGCGGCGATCAAACCGGCGCTGACAATCGTCATCTCGACCACATCGATGTAGGGCAACTGTACCCCGCGTTTGTCGATCCGGTGGTAATAGGGGTTGCGCACAAATAGCTTGCGCGATCCGCGTCCGCTTGCATTGATCCAAGGCTGCAAGGTCGGCAAGGCAGGATTGTCGAACTTGTACATGTTGTCGCGCTTGTTGTGCAGCGCGGCCCAGCTTTTAACACGGGCGCGGCGGACCTCTTCGGCAAGGCTTTCGGTTTCGGCGAAATCAACGTGGAACTGGCGCAGGTAATGGGCGGGCCGGTAAAGGAATGGTGGGCTGGCCTGCGCCAATAGCGGCAGGAAATTGGAATTGGGCGTTGGCCATTCAAAGACAACCGTATGGGCATCGGGGAACGTGACGCTGCCCAGATTGCCATCGACGACCATGAAATCCGGCGGGCCGGTTGGCGTAATCTCGTCATTGTTGACAACGTTTTCCCACCAGTAACGGAAATCTTCCGAGGTAAACGGCGCACCGTCCGACCATTTGTGGCCGGGCCGCAGATGCAAGGTATAGCGGCGATCCTCGAACACTTCGAAATCGCGCAGGATATCGGGATAAAGCGAATAATCCGGTGCATAGCCCACCAGACGGGCATAGCCATAGACCACCATCTGCCGCACATCCTTGGTGCGCGAAACCAAGGTGCGCAATGTGCCGCCTTGGGTGCCATAGGTGCGCCCCTTCGCCTCCAGATCGACAACCAGGGGCACCTCGGGCAAACGCTCTGCAATTGGCGGCAGGTCGCCGTTTTGCACTTCCATCGCCCAGAAGGAGGTTTCCTGCGTGCTGTCCTGCGCCCAGGCCGGCGCGGCGAGACAAAGCAAAAGGCAAAGCAGTTTACGCATGACAACGCACCATATGTCCGGGTTCCAGTTCACGCAGCGCGGGCGCATCCGGCCCGTCAAAACGGAACATATCCGGCCAGGATGTCGGCGCACCCGCGCCCTTGGCCACCAGATCAAGGTCAATGGGGCGGGACATGTCCGGCTCTGGCTGCGCGGCGATCAACGCCTTGGTGTAGGGGTGTTGGGGATTGTAGAACAGTGTGTCGGGCGGGGCTTGTTCGACAATGACACCGGCCCGCATCACCGCCACCTCATCCGCGATCCGCGCCACAACGGCCAGATCATGACTGATGAACAGATAGCTCAGATGGGCATGATCACGGATGTCCTCCAGCAAACTCAGAATTTGTTCCTGCACCGAGACATCAAGTGCCGAGGTCGGCTCATCACAGATTAGCAACTTGGGGTCCAGGGTCAGCGCCCGCGCGATCGAAAGCCTTTGGCGTTGGCCACCCGAAAACGCATGCGGATAGCGGCCCAGCATATCGGGGTTGAGCCCCACCAGCCGCAGCATCTCTGCCGCCTTGTCACGGCGGTCGGCACGGGTGCCGATCTTGTGAATGTCCATCGGCTCGGTCAATGCATCCTGCACCCGCATTCGCGGGCTGAGCGATGAATAGGGGTCTTGGAACACCATCTGCGCCTCGCGCTGGAACGAAGTGCGCTGTGTCGTGGTCATGTCATGAACAGGCAGGGGCTCTTGTCCGCCGCCCGGATGGAACAGCACCTCGCCGCCCGCATCGGGGCGCTCTGAACCCAAGGCGACCCGTGCACATGTCGTCTTGCCAGAGCCACTTTCGCCCACCACGGCAAGGGTTTTGCCGCGCTCCACCTGTAGGTTCACATCGCGGCAGGCCGTCACCTGCACCGGTTTGCGCCATCCGCCCGCCCGCAAGGTGAACGTCTTGGTGACGTTGCGCAGATCAAGGATCACGTCATCGCGCACCATGGCCCGTGCCGGTTTGGCAACTTCGGGGATCATCGGCGCGGCGGCAAATAGTTTGGCCGTGTATTTATGTGCAGGTGCGCCCAGCACATCGGCGGCGCGGCCCGCTTCCATGACGCGGCCCTTGTTCATCACGACAACCTGCTGCGCCATGTTGGCCACAACGCCCAGATCATGAGTGACAAGGATCACCGCCATGCCGGTGTCTTGCTGCAACTTCCGGATCAGGCCCAGCACCTGCGCCTGCGTGGTGACATCCAACGCTGTCGTTGGCTCGTCCGCGATCAACACTTCAGGCTTGGCCACCATGGCCATCGCGATCATCGCTCGTTGGCGCATCCCGCCCGACATTTCAAAGGGATAGCTGCGCCAAGCGCGTTCGGGATCAACAAAGCCGACCTTCTCAAACTGTTCCAGAACCTCACACTTGGCCGCGCTAAGGCTCAGCCCGCGATGGATGTGCAACACCTCGGCCACCTGATTGCCGAGCCGGTGCAAAGGCGAAAGCGACCGCATCGGTTCTTGAAAAATCATCGAGATCTGGTTGCCCCGAACCCGGCGCAACTGTCGTTCCGTGGCATCCAGCAGGTTCACTGCACCGCCGCTTCCGGCAAAACTGATCCGCCCGCTGCGCATCTGCGCGGCTTCGGGCAGGATCTTGAGCACGCTGCGACAGGTCAGCGTTTTGCCGGACCCGCTTTCCCCGACCAGCGCGAGCGTTTCTCCGGCATTGACGGAAAAGCTGACATCGCGCACGACAGGTTCTGCGTTTCCGAAGCCGATCGTAAGCGCATCTACTTCGAGTATTGGTGGCATTTTGGTCCTGTCGTCAGGGCAAGGTGATACTTTGAACCAGAGTGAAGCCGATTCCGGCGCATTCGTCCAGTAGCAGGTCGCAACTGCTGGACATGATGCCTACATTCCTCAATGTAGCGACAAGATTGCCCAAAGGAGCCTACCATGAGCAGACTGGATCTCTTTATCGCCCGAATGGTGTCACAACGCGCCTGTCTGGATCATGCCAATGCATTGACCGAGGGGATGGCAGGTCCAGTGTTCGAATTGGGGCTGGGCAATGGCCGGACATATCACCACATGGTCGAAACCATGCCGGACCGTGAGATCTATGTGTTCGAACGGGCGGTGGCCTCACACCCCGACAGCACCCCGCCCGAGGATCGGCTGATCCTGGGGGATGTGCATGACACGTTGCCCGCCGCACTGAAACGGTTTGGCCCCACGGCGGCGTTGATCCATGCCGATCTTGGGGGGCACAATCGGGCCAAGAACGATGCTTTTGCGCGGGCAATCTCGCCGCTGGTTGAACCCATGTTGGCCAAGGGGGGCATTATGGTCGCCAGTGACCGGATGTATTTTGACGCACTCGAAGAGTTGCCCTTGCCGCCAGAGGCCTTTCCGGATCGTTGTTTCATCTACCGCGCTGGCTGACCGCCGCTGATCGATATTCCCTGCTGGCTGCTCTTGCGTCTCTTTTGAGAGCGGACTAGCTTGCGTTGCGGAATTTATTGAAACGGTGTTTTGCAGTGCGAAACAAAGCGGATGATCTGAACAAAAGCCGGCATGCCGGGATGCCCTGCGCGGAGTCCTTGCGATGACTGCTGCGCCCAGAGACCGGAAGTTCGCCAATACACTGGCGCGGGGTCTGGGCCTTTTGCAGGCCTTTCGCGCCAGCGACGATGGTTTGACCAATGCCGAGATTGCAGAGCGGACCGGCCTGCCCAAGCCAACCGTGACGCGCCTGTCTTATACGCTGTGCGCATTGGGATATCTCAGCCATGGCGCCCGCAATGACAGGTTTCGCTTGGGGCCGGCGGCGGTTGCGCTTGGATCGGTTGCGTCCCTCTCTGTTAGTTTTCTCGATCTGGCGTCCAATACGCTTCAGAGGTTGGCGAACCAGACGGGCACATTGGCGCTTGTCGCGGTGCGAGATGGCGACCGGATGCTCTTGGCCAAAACGTGGCGGCCCGAGGGGGTTTCTGCGATCTGGCTTGATCCCGGCCACCGGGTCCCGATCTATGGCTCCTCCTCTGGGCTGGCTGTTCTGGCCACCTTGGGCGACGACCGTTTCGCCGCGCTTGAGCCTGATGAAGCGCTCACCCGTTACCGGCAGGACGGTTATGACCAACTGATCGGGAAGGGTTTTACAATTGCGCCGCAGCCAACCCGATATGCCAGTACAGTCAACGCGGTCAGCGTGCCCTATTATGCCAGTGAGTTTGGAGAATCGGTGGCCTTTACCTGCGGGGCGCTGCCGCAGGATCTGCCCGATGACCGAATGATGGCCGAGGTTGGCCCAGCGCTGCGCGATGCTGTGCGCAGCTTTGAAAGACAAAACGGTTTGCCGCCCGCCCTTGCGCGGCGCGGTTAGATACATCCGAACAGAACACCAAGGAGCCTATGAGAACATGAGCGACAAGATTGCCTATAGCCGCCACGGAGATATTGCCGTGCTGCGCATTCAGAACCCTCCCGTTAACGCCCTGAGCAGGGCCGTGCGTCAGGGTTTGTCCGATGGCATGGCCCGCGCAGAGGCCGAAGATGGCGTGCGGGCGGTGCTGATACTCGGCGATGGCCGCGCCTTTATTGCTGGCGCAGACATCACCGAATTTGGCAAACCTCCGATGGAGCCGAACCTGCCAGATCTATGTAGCCGCATCGAAGCCTCTCCGTTGTTGGTCGTGGCCTCCATGCACGGGGTCAGCCTTGGTGGCGGTCTTGAGGTTGCGCTCTGCGCCCACTACCGGATCGCGCAGCCTTCCGCGCGCGTGGGCCTGCCCGAAGTGCATCTGGGCATCTTGCCCGGTGCTGGCGGGACGCAGCGCTTGCCGCGTTTGACCGGCGCGGAAAAGGCGGTTGAAGCGATCACCACAGGCCGCCACATCAAAGCGCCCGAAGCCTTGGAGCTGGGCATACTTGACCGTGTCGAAGAGGGCGATCCGGAGGCCGTTGGTTTGGCCTACGCCCAAGAGTTGCTCGACCAGAATGCACCGCGCCGCCCGGTCAGCGAAATGCCCGCCGCGGCAGGGATCGATTGGGATGCAACTTATGACGCCGTGTTGAAAAAGGGCCGCGGCCAAATCAGCCCGACCACAGCCGTTCGGGCCGTGCAAGCGGCCAGCGAGTTGCCCTTTGATCAGGGAATCCTGCGTGAGCGTGAGCTGTTCATGGAGCTGATGAACACCGATCAGCGCAAAGGCATGATCCACGCTTTCTTTAACGAACGCGCCGTTAGCAACCTGCCGGAACTCAAAGGCGTTGAACCGCGCGCCTTGCAATCCATCGGCGTGATCGGCGGCGGCACAATGGGCGCTGGCATCGCCACGGCGGCGCTGTTGTCGGGCTTTGGTGTGGTGCTGATCGAGATGAAAGACGAGTTTGCCGCCGCCGCGCGCGAGCGGATCGCGGGGAATCTGCAAGGGGCGTTGAAGCGCGGCAAGATCACTCAGGACAAATACGATGCCCTGATCACCCAGGCGCTCACCGTCTCCACCAGTTACGACAGCCTGTCCAACGTCGATCTGGTGATCGAGGCGGTGTTCGAGGACATGGCCGTCAAACGCGAGGTGTTTGGCAAGCTCGACGCGGCTTGCAAACCCGGCTGCGTGCTGGCCACCAACACCTCTTATCTGGATGTGAATGAAATTGCCGCTTGCACATCGCGCCCGGCGGATGTGATCGGCCTGCACTTCTTTAGCCCGGCCCATGTGATGAAACTGCTTGAAGTCGTGGTCGCCGATCAAACTGCGCCGGATGTTGTTGCAACGGGTTTTGCGCTGGGCAAGGCGCTCGGCAAGGTCAGTGTGCGGGCCGGTGTCTGTGACGGCTTTATCGGCAACCGTATCCTGGCCACCTACCGCACCGCCGCCGACCACATGGTGCTGGACGGCGCAACGCCCTATCAGATCGACAAGGCATTGACGGATTTTGGCTTTGCCATGGGCCCATTTGCCGTGGCCGATCTGGCGGGGCTCGACATTGGCTGGATGACCCGCAAGCGCAAAGCGCCGGACCGCCATCCGCAGGAACGTGTGCCGACATACATCGACCGGCTGTGCGAGCAGGGCCATTTCGGCCAGAAAACCGGCGAGGGCTATTACGTCTATGAAAAAGGCAAACGTGGCGGCACCCCGAACCCAAAAATTGCCGAACTGATCGCCGCCGAACAGCAAGAGCTGGGAATTACGCCACGTCCTTTCACCGATCAGGAGATTGTACGCCGCTACATGTGTGCCATGGTAAACGAAGCGGCCAAGGTCGTGGGCGAAGGCATCGCCCGCCGCCCCTTGGACGTCGATATGACATTGCTCTTTGGATACGGTTTCCCGCGCTATTGGGGCGGGCCAATGAAATGGGCCGACATTCAGGGGCTGTCTGCCGTTCTGGCGGATATTGAAAACTATGCAAAGGAAGATGCCTGGTTCTGGGAACCTGCGCCCCTTCTCAAACAACTGGCCTCCGAGGGCCGCACATTTGATGATTTGAACAAGGAAGCCTCGAAATGAAACAAGCTGTTATTGTCTCCACCGCCCGCACGGGCCTTGCGAAGTCTTTTCGGGGTTCGTTCAACATGACCCATGGCGCCACCATGGGCGGTCATGCGGTTGAACATGCTGTCAAACGGGCGGGCCTCGATCCGGCGCAGATCGAAGACGTCTATATGGGCTGCGGCACGCCCGAGGGTGCGACCGGTGCCAACATCGCACGCCAGATCGGTTTGCGGGCAGGTCTGCCGATCACAACCTCCGGCGTCACGGTCAACCGGTTCTGTTCGTCCGGCCTGCAAACCGTTGCCATGGCGGCCAACGCCATCACGCAAGAGGGCGCAGGCCCGATGGTTGCAGGCGGAGTCGAAAGCATTTCGATGGTCCAGCCCCACATGAAACATGTCCCCGATCCATGGCTGCTTGAGCACAAACCGGACGTCTACATGACCATGATCGAAACCGCCGATATCGTTGCCGAACGCTATGGCCTCAGCCGCGAATATCAGGACGAATATGGCCTGCGCAGCCAGCAATTGATCCATGAGGCACAACAGGCCGGCAAATTCGACGATGAAATTGTGCCGATGACCACAACGATGGGCATGAAGAACAAGGAAACCGGCGAAGTCACGACTCATGAGGTTGTTGTTGACCGCGACGAATGCAACCGCCCCGGCACCACCATGGAAGGTCTCTCTGGCCTGCAGCCTGTGCGCGAAGGCGGCTACGTCACAGCGGGCAACGCCAGCCAGCTCTCCGACGGTGCGGCTGCCGTTGTCGTGATGGACAGCAAGGAAGCCGAAAAAGCCGGTCTTGAACCGCTTGGCGCGTTCAAAGGCTTTGCCGTGGCGGGTTGCGAGCCGGACGAGATGGGCATCGGTCCGGTCTTTGCCGTGCCGCGTCTGCTGGAACGGCACGGGCTTAAGGTGGATGATATCGACCTGTGGGAACTGAACGAGGCTTTCGCCTCCCAGTGCCTCTATGCACGGGACCGTCTGGGCATCGACCCTGACAAATACAACGTCAACGGCGGCTCCATCGCCATTGGCCACCCGTTTGGTATGACAGGTGCACGGCTGACAGGGCATCTGTTGCTTGAGGGCAAGCGTCGCGGTGCCAAGCTGGGTGTTGTGACCATGTGCGTTGGCGGCGGCATGGGCGCTGCTGGCCTGTTCGAAATCTACTAAGGGAGCGGCCCAATGGACCTGCGCTATTCAGACGAAGACAAGGCCTTTCGCGACGAAGTCCGCAGCTTTCTCAAGGAAAAGCTGCCCAAGGAGTTCAGCGACAAGATCCGCAAAGGTCAGGAGTTGGGCCGCGAAAATCAGGAACGCTGGCATGCGATACTGAACGAGCAGGGCTGGCTTGCGCCGAACTGGCCAAAGTCCTTTGGCGGGGCGGAATGGAACGCGGTGCAGCGGCATATCTTCGAAGAAGAAGCCGCCGCCGCCAACGCACCGCGCATCGTGCCCTTTGGCTTGTCGATGCTGGCCCCTGTGCTGCAAAAGTTTGGCTCCAAGGAACAGCAGGACTATTGGCTGCCGCGCATTCTGTCGGGCGACGACTGGTGGTGTCAGGGCTATTCAGAACCGGGCGCTGGGTCCGATCTGGCCTCTTTGAAAACTACAGCTGTGCTGAATGATGCCGGCACCCATTACATTGTGAATGGCCAAAAAACATGGACGACCCTTGGCCAGCACGCCAACATGATCTTCTGTCTGGTGCGCACCAACAAGGACGTCAAACAGCAAGAGGGCATTTCGTTCCTACTGATCGACATGAACTCGCCGGGCGTCGAAGTGCGCCCGATCATCCTCTTGGATGGCACCCATGAGGTCAACGAGGTCTGGTTCACAGACGTCGAAGTGCCGGTGGAAAATCTGGTGGGCGAGCAGGACAAGGGTTGGACCTACGCAAAATACCTGCTGACCCATGAGCGCACGAACATCGCGGGCGTCGGCTTTTCCCAGGCCGGCCTGGCGGCGGTCAAACGGGTGGCGCGGGCGGAAATGGCCGGGGGCAAACCACTGGCGCAAAACCCGCATTTTGCCGCCCGGATGGCGCAGGTCGAGATTGATCTGATGGCGATGGCCACCACCAATCTGCGCATTATTTCTCAGGCCGCTGCTGGCAGCGCGCCGGGCGTTGAGGCGTCCATGCTCAAGGTTAAAGGTACGATCATCCGGCAGGAAATCAACGATCTGGCCCGCCGTGCGGTCGGCGCATATGCCATGCCCTTCGCCTCAGAGGCGGTCGAAGGATCAAACGCAGGCCTGCCTGATCCACATGATGCGGGGCCGGTGGCCGCGCAATATTTCAACTACCGCAAGCTGTCGATCTTTGGCGGCTCGAACGAAATTCAACGTGGCATCATTGCCAAAGTTAAGATGGGAGGTGGCGCATGAACTTTGACCTGACCGAAGAACGGCAAATGTTGCAGGACACCCTGCGCCGGTTTCTGCGTGACCGCTATGACACCGCAACACGCAATGCCATTCTCGACAGCGACAGCGGCATGTCCTCAGACATCTGGGCGCAACTGGCCGAACTGGGCGTCATCGGCGCGCTGTTCACCGAAGAGCAAGGCGGCTTTGGCGGCAAGGGCTTTGATCTGGCCGTGGTGTTTGAAGAACTGGGCCGCGCTGGCGTGGTGGAGCCGGTTCTGGACAGTGCTGTTCTCGCGGGCGGCTTGCTGGCGGATCTGGGCAACGAGGCGCAGCAGGCGCATGTTGAAACCCTGATTGGCGGCGGGCTGCATATGGCCCTCGCCCACGGCGAACCCTCCAGCCGCTATGACCTGAACCGCGTGCAAACCACAGCCAAAACAGATGGCGACGCCATCGTGCTGAACGGTCACAAGGCCGTTGTGGTCAATGCAGAAGCCGCCGACTATCTGGTGGTTTCGGCCCGCGAAAGCGGCGCTGTGGACGATGAGGCGGGCATTTCGCTGTTCCTTGTACCGTCGGACGCCAAAGGTCTCACCATTCAGGGCTACGCCTTGCTGGCTGGTGGCCGCGCCGCCGAAGTGATGCTCGACAATGTGCAGCTGACCGCCGCAGACCGCTTGGGCGAGGCGGGCAATGCCTTCGCCGCTATCGAGGCGCGGATGGCTGCGGCCAGCGTGGCTCAATGCGCTGAAACGTTGGGCGCGATGGAAACCGCGACAGAATTGACTCGCGACTACCTCGGCACCCGCAAACAGTTCGGACGTCCCATTGGCACCTTTCAGGCGCTGGCCCATCGGTTCTCTGATCTGCTGATCGAGATGGAGCAGGCCCGCTCTGCCGTGATCAATGCCGCAGGGCATCTTGAGGAAGATCGCAAACTGCGCGAGATCAACATCTCCGCCACCAAAAACCTGATGGGCCGCGCCGGTCGTCTGGTTGCCGAAGAAAGCATCCAGATGCACGGCGGCATCGCGATGACGCAGGAATATGAACTGGCTCATATCGCCAAGCGGATCACCATGGCCGATCACCGGTTTGGCGACACGGATCATCATCTAGAGCGGTTCATCTCCCTTGCCGCCGCCTGAACACGATAGCCTGATCCACGACGAAACCGGCACGCAAACGCTGATTGGTTACGTCGTGGATGTGGGTGATCCGGACGGGCGCGGGCGGTGTTGGCTTGATATCGGGCCGCAACACACCAACCGTCATGGCGTGCTGCATGGCGGAATTGCGACGGCCCTTTTGGACAACGCCAGCGGCACCACCGGATCACTGACGGTGGACGCCACGGGCAAGGCACCGTTTCTGACCGTGACCCTGACAACCCAATTCATCGCCCCCGTAAACGCGGGCAAACGGGTCACCGCGATGGGCCGGGTCACGGGTGGCGGGCGCAGCATTCTCTATATCGCGGCGGATCTGGTGGATGAAGATGGCCGCCTTATCGCCAGCTCCACCGGCGTATTCAAACGTGTCCCAAAGGAACGACTGACATGACCGCACGGCTTGAAGACAAGGGTGATCGCCTGATCATCTGGAATGGCAACACTGATAAACGCGGGGCGCTGTCACCCGAATTATATGAGTGTATCGCCGCCGCGATGGAGCAAGCGCAAGATCCCCGTATCCGAGCCGTGATACTGACCTCTGAAGGGGGGTTCTTCTGCGCGGGCGGCGATCTGAACGTACTGATCGCACGCCGCAAAATGGCAGAGGCAGACCGCCGCGACCGTATTGACGATCTGCACGATCTGGTGCGCAGCATTCGCGCCTGCCCCGTGCCGGTGATCGCCGCCGTTGAAGGCGGCGCTGCAGGGGCAGGGCTGTCCCTGGCGCTGGCCTGTGATCTGATCGTCGCATCGGAAACCGCCAAATTCACCGCCGCCTATGTCAAGGCTGGCTTGGTCCCCGATGCGGGCCTCACGGCTGCCTTGGCACGGATGATCCCGCGCCCGCTGGCGATGGAAATGTGCCTGATGGGCCGGCCTGTCATGGCACAGCGGTTTGCCGATCTCGGCGCGGTCAATCTGATCTGCCCCGAAGGTCAGGCGATGACCGAAGCCATGGCGCTGGCCGATGCGCTGGCCGCTGGTCCGCGCAAGGCGCAAGGCACCATCCGCGGGCTGGTCGGCGCGGCCTATGACGTGACCGAAGCTGCGCAGCTTGATGCCGAACGCGATGCGATGGCCCATGCCGCCGGACAGGCCGAAGCGGCCGAGGGTATCGCCGCATTCTTGGAAAAACGACCACCAAATTACCGCTGATCACGCAGCCAACAACAGGGAGGGAACCACATGCAACGGGTTGAGGATTTTCTGGCCGATCAAGTGCAAACCGCCCCGCATGCCCTGTCACTGACCGACAGCATTGGCACCCGCTGGAGCTTTGCCGATCTGGATGCCGCCAGCGATGATCTGGCCGCGCAACTGGCAGAGGCCGGCGTGCAGGCCAATGACCGGGTTTTGATGCTCTCGGAAAACTGCGCCGCTGCGGTGGCGGTTCTTTTTGCCTGCTGGAAGATGGACGCCGTGGTGATCCCGGTCAACGCCCGCCAGTCCCCTGCAGAAGTGGACCGTGTTCTGGCGCACGCTGCCCCGGCGGCGGTGGTGATGACCGATGCGGTGTCGCCCGATGCGGGGGCACATGCGCACAGATTGCAGGCCAGCACCATCTCGGGCCGGTTTGGCACATTGCAGCTGGCAACCCCATTGCGCAGCCAGCCTGACGCCGATCTGGCCGATGTTGCGGTCCTGCTTTACACCACGGGCACAACCGGCGACCCCAAGGGCGTGATGCTGACCCATGACAATCTGCGCTTCGGCGGCAAAGCCTCGGCCAACCTGCGCAATATGACACCAGACGATCTGATCTATGGCGTGCTGCCGATCACCCATGTCTTTGGCCTCGCTTCCGTTGTCACTGCGTCTTGCTATGCTGGTGCCTCTGTGCAGCTGGAGGCCCGGTTTTCCGCCGCCAAGTTGTTTGCGGCGCTGAATGAAGGTGTCACGCTCTTGTCAGCGGTGCCGCAGATGCATGCCTTGCTGATGCAATACACCAAAGAACAAGGCCTCGACCGGCTCGGCTCGCCTGACCTGCGCTATGTGTCCTCGGGCGCGGCGCCGCTTGATCCGGCATGGAAACGCAAGGCCGAGGCGTTCTACGGAGTCGCCCTGCAAAACGGCTATGGCATGACCGAAACCACAGCGGGCGTCTGCGCATCGAACAATCCCATCGGATCGCCTGATATCTCGGTTGGTCCCTGCCTGCCCGGTGTGGAGGTCATGATCGACGACAGCGTGCCAGGCGGCCGTGATGGCACTGGCGAGGTGTTGACGCGCGGCGCGCACATCATGAAAGGCTATTATCGAAATCCTGAGGAAACTGCCAAAGTGCTGACCTCCGATGGTTGGATGCGGACTGGTGATCTGGGCAAGATCGATGAAAACGGCTTTCTGCACATTCTTGGCCGCTCAAAAGAGCTGATTATCCACGGCGGCTTCAACGTCTATCCGCCCGAGGTCGAAGCGGCGCTGAACGACCATCCGCAAGTGATTCAATCTGCCGTTATTGGCCGGATGAAAGATGGCGATGAACAGGTGCTGGCCTTTGTGCAGATTGCTGAAGGGGATGATCTGACCGTGGAAACGCTCCGCGATTTTGTGAGGGACCGGTTGACTGGCTATAAAAGGCCCGCGCAGATCATTCTCGGCACGGCGTTGCCCGCCGCGCCCACAGGCAAGATCCTCAAACACAAATTGCTCGACACATTTGCCGATCAACTGACCTGACCAAATAGCTTAGGCGTAAACGCCCGCCGCCGCCTCACGGATCGCTTTGATGTTGGTCCCGTAAGGGGCCGGATCGCTGACCGAACCGCCTTTGAACACGGCTGACCCTGCAACCAAGACATCGGCCCCGGCCTGCGCCACGATCGGCGCGGTTGTCGGGTCCACGCCACCGTCAATCTCGATATGCACGGGGCGGTCACCGATCATCGCCCGCAGGGTTCTGATCTTATCGCTCATGTCGATGAATTTTTGCCCGCCAAAGCCGGGGTTAACCGTCATCACACAGATCAGGTCGGTCAGGTCCAGCAGATGCGCGACCGCCTCGGCCGGGGTGCCGGGGTTCAGCGCGACACCGGCCTTGGCCCCTGCGCCGCGAATGGCTTGCAAGGTACGGTGAATGTGCGGACCGGCCTCCACATGGGCGGTGATCACATCCGCGCCTGCATTGGCGAAGGCATCAATGTAGGGATCGACCGGCGCAATCATCAAATGCACATCCATCACGCCCTTGATATGCGGACGGATCGCGGCGCAGGTGGTTGGGCCAAAACTGATGTTGGGCACAAAATGCCCGTCCATCACATCCACATGCACCCAGTCGGCACCCTGTGCCTCGATGGCCTCACATTCAGCGCCGAAGTTGGCGAAATCGGCGGCAAGGATCGACGGGGCAATTTTGATGGAACGGTCAAAGGTCATGGCGCTGGTCCTGTGTTGGCAGTTTGGCCGCGTCTTAGCGGGTCAATGGGCATGTGACCAGTGCAGACTGGCCCAAGATGCACAAAGGCCGCAGATCTCAGACCTGATAATAGGCGCGATACCAATCGACGAAGGCCTGCAAGCCGTCCTTGATATCCGTGGTGGGGCGATCCCCGATCAGTGCCGTCAGCAGCTGAGTGTCCGCCCAAGTGGCAGGCACGTCACCGGGTTGCATATCATGAAAGGTCTTGATCGCCGCGCGCCCGCAAGCGCTTTCAATCGCGGCAATGAAATCAAGCAACTTCACCGGGCTGTCATTGCCGATATTGACCACCCGAAACGGCGCCACGGCTGAGACATTGTCATGCGCCACAGGCGCGGCGGGATCGGGGCGTTTGTCAATCAGGGCCATAATCGCGCCGACCAGATCATCGACATAGGTAAAGTCGCGCTGCATCTGGCCATGGTTGTAGATGTCGATAGGATCACCGTTCAGGATCGCCTTGGTGAACTTGAAATGCGCCATGTCAGGACGGCCCCATGGCCCGTAAACCGTAAAGAACCGGAACATGGTCGTCGGCAGCCCGTAAAGGTGGGCATAGCTGTGCGCCATGGTTTCTCCCGCCTTCTTGGTGGCTGCATAGAAGGACATCGGGCTGTCCACCTTGTCTGTCTCTGCATAGGGCAGGTCAGTGTTCGCGCCGTAAACCGATGAACTGGACGCCAGCAACAGGTGCTCTGGCGGGAAGGTCCGCGCGGCCTCAAGCAATTCGAAGGTTCCGATCAGGTTCGCCTCAACATAGGCCCTCGGCATATGCAGCGAATGGCGCACGCCCGCCTGTGCCGCCAGATGCACGACGATATCCGGTCTGTGCTGTTCAAACAGGGTTAACAACACACCGGGCGTTTCGATCTTTTCGTTCACCACCTGAAACCCAGGATATTCCAGCAACATATCCTGCCGCCGTTTCTTGAGCCCGACGTCATAATAATCCGACAGGCTGTCCAGTCCGACCACCTGCCATCCGGCCTCAAGCAACGCGCGAGAGGTGAAATAGCCGACAAATCCGGATGATCCGGTGACAAGTGCGGTTTTCAAAGGTCAATCTCCAGGGTCGCACCCTCATGGGCGGCGCGGGATTGGCACAGGATCATGGAGGTCTCACGTTGTGTGGCAGACAGCACAAAATCGCGGTGTTCCACTTCGCCGGCCTTCACACCGCATTTGCACACGCCGCAGATCCCGTCGGAACATTTGATGTCCACAGGTACCCCTGCGGCAATCAGCGCATCAGAGGCAGATTGATCCGCAGCGACCGCAATCTCGCGGCCCGAAGACAGGCGCAGGGTGAAGGGTGTGTTCACGTATTCAGGCAGTTCCGGTGTTGAGAAATATTCAAGATGCCGCGCGTCTTCGGGCACCCCCGCAGCCTCGGCCGCGTCCATGACCGATTGCATATAGGCATCCGGCCCGCAGGTGTAAACGTGGCTGCCCTTTGGTAAGGCGGACATCAGTGCAGGTAAATTCGCGCGGCTGCCCTCGTCTGACAGATGCAGATGCACCTGATCCTTCCAAGGCATCTGCGCCAGGAACGCAAGAAACGCGGCAGAGGCGCGGGACGATGACGAATAATGCAGGGCAAAAGGTTTGCCCAATGCGTGCAAGCGGTGCGCAAAGGCGATCATCGGGGTTACACCGATCCCGCCTCCCATCAACAAGGTCTGCGCGGCGTCTTCAACCAGTTCAAAATGGTTCACAGGTTTGGAAACAAACACCCGCCGCCCCTTGGTGAACACCCGGTGCAGCAATGCCGATCCGCCGCGCCCCTGATCCTCGCGCAGCACCGCAATCCGGTAGCGGCTGCGGTCTGCCGGATCACCCAGCAGGGAATAGGGTCGCAAGAATTCAGGCGCGACCACCAGATCCAGATGCGCCCCTGCCGTCCATTCCGGCAAGTCGTGCCCTTCGGGATGGGCAAAATCGTATAGCGTCACCCCATCGCTCATCTTTTCCGCGTTGACGATGCGCAGATCCAAAACCGGCGCATCACTGCCAACATTGTAAAGGTGCAGGTGGTCTGTCTCGCCTCGCGCAGATTTTGCACGATGTTCATCAGCGGTGATCAGATCGGCATGCGCCTTGATCCCGGCCTCGCGGTTCATCGGGTCAGGATAGGGCCAGGGATGCGCAGCCAGCGGCGCGGGGTAGACCGCCAGTGTCTGATCCTCGAACTTCAGGTCCAGATCGGTTTGCAGATCGCGGGCATTCACCGGGGCTGCGGGCGTGTCATAGCTGCCATCGTCCTGCAATTCGACATCCCACCACCACTTTTTGACCGGGTTCAACCGGCCCTTGCCAACCTTGTCGTCCAGCTTGGCCAGCATCGGCGCGGCCTGCGGAATATGTGTCGCGGCCCAGCGGAACGGCGCTTCGGCAAAGAGCCCCTCAAGATTCCACGGGCAGGTTTTCATACAACGCCCGCACATCGCGCCGCCCTGATTGGTGATCCGGTAGGTGGCGCACTTCTGGCTGTCGGATTTCCAGATCTCATAGCCGTTGAACATCTTTTTTGGCCCGGCGGTGATCGCACCAGAGGGGCATTCGCGGGCGCATTTGTTGCAGGCCTCACAAAACTTTTGCAGGCCAAAATCAATGGGCTTGTCATGGGTGACGGGCAGGGTGGTTGTCACCACACCGGATTTCAGGCGCGGGCCAAGGAACGGGTTGAGGATCACCTCGCCGATGCGGCTGACCTCACCCATGCCGGCCAACAACAACAAGGGTGGCTGCAACACATCGCCGTCCATCACCGTATGCGCCTTGGACGGATATCCAAGGTTGCGCAGATGTTGGGCCAGAACCCCACCCAACATGGAAAACCGCAGATAGGCCCGCATGCTTTGCGACACCGCGATCCAGTCGTCGCCCGACGATCCTTCCATGGTGTCGAAGCCCTGATCAATGATCATGCTCAGGGATTGATCATGGGGCGGATCTATGGGTGTGCCAGTGGCGTCATGGCTGTACCATGTCCAATCCGGACAGGCCGAAATACCGGCGGCGTCCGCGCCCAGAAAATAGCTGGCCGCCTTGAGGTTGGCGGCATTGCGGGTGGCGTCATGCTGCGCCGGATCAGGATGCACCGCACCGTCCTGCAACAGGATCAAAGCCCCCAGCAAACGCCGTTGCGCCGCGGCAGGGGCGGATTTCACCACGTGATGACCGCCCTTCATGGCGTTTTGCACTTTTGGCCCCATATCGCCGAACTGTCCCCGCGCAAACAGATCGGCGCGTTTGGGGACTCGCGGCACGTTCGGCGCGTCGATATAGGTGGTTGGATCATCAACCCGTTTGAGGGTTTCAAACGGGTGCGGTCCCTGCGCATAGCCGCGTTTGGCATAAGGGTCGTGATCGCGGGCGCTGGTGCCGCCATGGGTGCCAAGCTGCCAATGCGGGCCTTCGAGAGCCGCCCAAGGCTGTTCGCGCAGCGGGGCCAGCGGCAGGTCGTCGGACAGGGCCATGTCTGTCGTCACGACCGCCAGGCCGAAGCGATCACCGATCCAAGGCGCTTGCAATGTTCCGCCCTCCCAGACCGCCAGTCCCGCCGCAATCGCCAGTTTGCCCAGATGCACATCTGATGTGGTGGCCGAATGCACCCGCGCATCAAAACCAAGCTGCCGGATATATTCGGCCAGCACGGTGGCATTTTCACTGGCCCTGAGGCAGGCGCGTTCGGCCTGCGCATTCATGATCCAGTCGCTGCCCGGTTCGTCCGCCTTGGGATCGCGGGGAAAGGCCGTCAGAATCACCAGCGCATGATGGTGATCGCCAAGTGGCTGCGCCGGTGCCTCGGCCGCATCGCGCAGGTTCGCCATGATCACATCGACACCAGCGGCCAATGTCTTGGTCTGCCGCTCGCGCAGGTCACGGGCCAGTGCATCGGTGGCAGGGTTGTGGCGGGGTCGCGCCAGCCGCGCCGCATCGGGCAGTGCGCAAATGCCGACCATGCTGGCATCGTTGTAATAGCCAAAGGATTTGAGGTGCTGACTGCGCACCAAGGGATCATCGGGGATCGCTGCTTTGGCCGGGTTGACCTTGCCGCTGCGCACCACATCCATCATCGCCTGAAACGGACCCATTGCATTGACAATGCTTGCCGGGTCTTCGGGCCGCTCGAAGTTCAGCGTCGGGAAAGGCAGGTCAGGCAAATGCGCCAAGGGTCCGGCCAACCGGCGCAAACGTTCCAGTGGATATGATCCCATATGCATGGGCCGCGATTTGGACGAGAAAAATTTCATGCCACAGCAGGTGCCACAGCGGCGCGTGAATTGCCAGTGCCGCGCTTGACTCTGCCGGACCGCCTTGACCATGCTACTGCCAGAAATGGGGAGTAGGAATATGATCACTTTTAACCGCCGCCAGACCTTGGCCACGATGGGCGCTGCCGCCGCTGTTGGCCTTGCCGCGCCCGCGATTGCACAAAACAAGAAAATCGTTGTCGGTGCGCTGCGCTTTACCAGCCATTCGGGCAGCTTTGTCGCCTTTGAACGGGACTACTTCAAAGAGGCCGGTCTTGATGTCGAACTGCGGTTCTTTCAGGCCGCACAGCCAATGGCGGTGGCGATTGCCAGCGGCGATGTCGACTATGCCGTGACCGCCATTTCCGGCGGCCTTGTCTCACTGGCCCAAAAAGGCGCGATCAAGGTGATCGGTGGCGCATTGCAGGAAGAACCCGGCATTGACGGTCAAAAGTTCCTGGTCTCTGACGCGGCCTATCAGGCGGGCGTCACATCCCCGGCGATGCTGGATGGCAAAAGCTATGGCATCACTCAGGCGGGATCATCCTTCCATTACATGGGGTCCAAGATGGCTGCCGCAGAAGGGATCAACCTGACCTTCAAGCCGCTGCAAAAGGTCGGTGCGATCATCGGTGCACTGAAATCGGGGCAGATTGATGGCTGGTCCATCGTGCCACATATCGCCAAGCCCCTGGCAGGCTCGGGCGCAGTGCATATCATCGGCGATGTGGCCGATTATCTGCCCGATTATCAGGTCACGACCGTCTTTACCTCGGCCAAGAACGCCAGCGAAGATCGGGATCTGACACAAAGTTTCCTTGGCGGGTTCTCCAAGGGGGTCGCGGACTACAACAGCGCGATGATCGCCAAGGACGGCGGCGAGGATGGCGTCAACGCCATGGTCGATCTGATCCATAAATATGTCTACACAGACCGCCCCCGTGAAAAGGCGGCACCGTCGATCATCAACGGCACGATGCGCCTGAATGAAGGTGCGGCCCTGAATGTGGCCAGCGTCCGCGACCAGCTTGAATGGTTCCAGTCCGAAGGTCTGGTGGATGCGGATATCACGCTGGATCAACTGGTCGACACATCCTACGTCAAAACAATGGGCGCCTGAGCGGCACAGATCGCATGTATCAGGGGCCGGGCTTTCCGTCCGGCCCTTTTGTATTGGAATGAAGGCTGCGCCATGGACCTGCGACTGGACAACATCGGCCATCGCTACGGTGACACCGAAGTGCTGCGTGACATCACGCTGGAAATCCCATCTGGGCAGATTGTCTGTCTCGTCGGGCCATCAGGCTGTGGCAAATCCACCCTGCTGCGGCTGATCGGCGGGCTGGAAGAACCCGGCGGCGGGCAGGTGCTGCAACTGGGCGCAGCGCCTGAGGGTTGCCTGAACCCGCTGACCTATATCTTTCAAGATTTCGCCCTGCTGCCATGGCGGTCGGTACGGGGCAATGTTGAATTGGTGCTTGAAGATCACCGGCTGAGCGCGTCGGCGCGCGGCGAGATCATTGATGATGTGCTGGCCCGCACCAAGCTCAGCGAATTTGCAGATGCCCTGCCCAAACAGTTGTCTGGAGGCATGAAACAAAGGGTGGCCATTGCCCGCGCACTGGCCGTGCGCCCGGCAGTGATGTTGATGGATGAACCCTTGTCGGCGCTGGACAGCCAGACCCGCGAATTGCTGATGGATGATTTGATCGGCCTGTGGACACGGCAACCCTTCACGGCGGTCTATGTCACCCACAACCTCGCCGAAGCGGTGCGCCTGGGTCATAAGATCGTCGTGCTGTCCCGCAGGCCGGGCCGGATCCGGGAAGTTGTGACGCTGAACACGCCGCTGGTCGAACGTGCTTATGGTGATGCGGCACTTGAGGAACGGCAACAATATCTTTGGGGTTTGATGCGCGAAGAAGCTGCTGCCGCCGATGCGGAGCTGATTCATGTCTGACACCAAAGAATTGCAGGCCCAGAAGGTCACTTTCAGAGGTGGCGGTTTCATCACCCAGCGCAAACGCGGGGTTGGGATCGTGGTGTTTGTGCTGCTGATCGTGCTGGCCGAATGGGGCACGCGCAGTGGCGTTATTTCATCACTGACCCTGCCGCGGCCCAGCGATGTGGCCGCGACCTTTGGGGAACTTTATGCATCCGGCCTGCTGTTCAAACATTTGATCCCCTCCCTGACACGGCTGGTGATCGGGGCCAGCATGGGTGCGGTGATCGGGATTTCGGTCGGCGTGTTGATCGGACTCTTCAGCCTTGTGCGGGCGGGGCTGGTGCCACTGGTTGCGGCGATCTTTCCTATTCCCAAAATAGCGTTGTTGCCGCTGTTTGTGATCTGGTTCGGCATTGATGAGGCCAGCAAATATGCGTTGATTGCCTTTGGCACGTTCACGCCCACAGTGGTGGCGACCTATGCGGCGGTCGACAACGTGGACCGCAGCCTGATCCGCATGGGGCAAAGCTTTGGACTGACTTGGTGGTCGATCGTGCGCAAGATCGTGCTGCCCGGAGCCATGCCCGGTATCCTGTCAGGGCTGCGGGTGTCACTGACCATCGCGATTATCCTTTTGGTGGCCGCTGAAATGCTGGGCGCGCAATACGGGATCGGGGCCTATATCCTTGAGGCAGGCAGCCTTTACGATCTGGAACGTTTGTTTGCCGGCGTGGTGATCTTGTCGGTGCTAGGGGTGGCGGTGTCTTCGGCGATTGCGGCGCTGGAACGGCGGGTGCTGCGCTGGCGGGTCTGAAGGCAAGAGGGGGCCAGCCCCCATCGCCGCATGCGCGGCGCTTCCCCCGGATTATTTATGGCCAAAAAGGGGGCGGAACGGCGATCCCTCGAAAGGCGGGACATGTGTGGCAGGGGTTTTGAAACCTGTTATCAAGACTGAAGAACCAGAAACGGACTTTTTATGACTGACCATTCCACCACCCATGACGCCGAAGAAGACATTCGCAACCGCGACATCAAGATCTATGTGAACGGCGAGATCGTGCACCGCGATGAAGCCAAAGTGTCGGTCTATGACAGCGGCTTTATGCTGGGGGACGGGATCTGGGAAGGGATGCGCCTGTATGGCGGGGTCTGGGCGTTCTTTGACGAACATATGGACCGGTTCTTTGGTTCCTGCAAAACCATCGCGATGGATGTGGGCATGGACCGTGCCGGCATCGCCAAGGCGCTGCGCCAGACGGCGGCGGCCAACGGGATGACCGACGATGTGCATTGCCGGCTGATGCTGACGCGGGGGATCAAGGACAAGCCGTTCCAGCATCCGGCGCTCAGCACCTCTGGCCCCACCTTGGTGATCATCATGGAGCATTCCAAGCCGGTGAACCGCCTGCAATCGGCGGGCATTTCGCTGGCCACGGTGCCGCAGGTTCGGGGCCTGCCCAACAGCCAGGATCCCAAGTTAAACAGCCATTCCAAGCTCAACTGCATCATAGCCTGCCTGCAAGCCGAAGCGGCGGGCGCGGATGAAGGATTGATGCTAGACCCGCATGGGTTTGTGAACACCACCAACGCCTGCAACTTTTTCATCGTGCGCAATGGCACGGTTTGGACCTCGACGGGGGATTACTGCATGAACGGTGTCACGCGGCAAAAGGTGATTGACTTGTGCCGGGCGAATGACATTTCGGTGTTTGAAAAGAACTTCTCGCTTTATGAGGCCTACAGCGCCGATGAGGCATTCTTGACCGGGACATTCGGAGCGCAGACCCCGGTGGCGACGATCGATGGCAAACCGATTGGCAATGGAGAGCGGCCTGTCACGGCGCGGTTGCAAGCGCTCTATAAGGCGTTGATCGCGGATCATGTGGCGCAGAAAGCTGCCCTTTGACTGGGGCGTTTGGCACCCTCAACCCTTTGGCAGATCGCCGATCAGGAGGGCGCGAAAATCATTCACGTTGGTGCCTGTCGGGCCGGTGACAAAGAGATCATCCGTGGCCTCAAAGGCGCTATAGGCATCGTTTTGGCCAAGAAAAGCGACGGGGTTGATGCCCGCATCGCGCATCCGGCTGGCTGTATTGCCATCGACAAAGGCACCGGCGTTGTCTTCGGAACCATCGATCCCGTCCGTGTCCGCGGCAAGGGCGCTGATCCCCGCCTGACCGTCAACTGCGATGGCGAGGCTCAGCTGAAATTCACTGTTGCGTCCGCCACGTCCCTTGTGGCGGAGCGTCACTGTGGTTTCGCCGCCCGAAAGCATAACGAAGGGCGCGGCAAAGGGTGTGCCGGACTTGGCCGCATGAAGGGCGATGGCGCTGTGCACCTGCGCGACATCCCGCGCCTCTCCCTCAATGGCGTCGGAGAGGATCCACGGCTTCACGCCGCGTGCCTGTGCGGTGTCAGCGGCGGCCTTCAGGGAAAGGGCGGCCGAGGCGATGATCTTGGTCGAGACCTGCGGCGCGCGGCCACTTGCCGTACGGGGCGCGTTTTCCAAATAGGCCAAGCAGCGGTCGGGCAGGACAATACCGCGGGCGCGGATCATCGCACGGACATCTGCGGGTGCAGGTCGTCCCGGCACGGTCGGCCCGGAGGCCACCTCGCCGGGTGCATCGCCTGGAACGTCCGACACGATCAGTGAACAGACCTGCGCGGGCGCGGCCAGTTCGGCGAGGCGTCCGCCGTTGATCCCGCTGAAGCATTTGCGGATGTCGTTCATCACCGAAATCGGTGCACCTGAGGCCAGCAGCGCCTCGTTCAATTTTTGCAGGTCGTCCAGCGTCAGACCGTCAGGTGGATCAGGCAACAAAGACGATCCACCACCGCAGATCAGCCCGATCACCAGATCGTCCGGGCCAAGCCCCCGAACAGCATCCTTGAGCGCTTGGGCGGCTTCGAGGCCGGCTGCATCGGGCACGGGGTGCGCCGCCTCCAGCACGCGGATGGTCCGGCACGGGGCGGCATAGCCATAGCGGGTGACGACAACCCCTTCGAAAGGGGCGGGCCAGAGTTGCTCAAAGGCTTGGGCCAGCTGCGCCGCGCCTTTGCCTGCACCGATGACGACGGTGCGGCCCTTGGGCGGGTCCGGCAGGTTGCCCTGCAAAGCCTTTAGCGGATCGGCGGCGGCGACGGCAGCATCAAACAGACTGGCGAGGAAATCTCTTTTTGGATCGCGCATCTGCCCTCCTCACACCTGCGGTCAGCTGAGGCCAAAAATATCGCGGGTGAAGACTTTGCCTGCCACATCGTCAAGGTCTTCGGAGGCACGGTTTGCCACGACCACATCGCTGCGTTGCTTGAAGGTCGCCAGATCGTTGATGACCGAGCAGCCCATGAAAGTTTCAGCCTCAAGGGCAGGCTCGTAAATCACCACGTCAATGCCAGCGGCGCGGATGCGGCGGATCACGCCTTGCACGGAACTTTGGCGGAAATTGTCGGAACCGGCTTTCATCACCAGACGGTGAATGCCGACAACCTTCGGGGCGCGGGATATGATCTGATCTGCGATGAAATCCTTGCGGGTGCGGTTTGCATCGACCACCGCCCGCATCAGATTCTGCGGCACATCCGAATAATTTGCCAACAATTGTTTTGTGTCCTTGGGCAGGCAATAACCGCCATATCCGAAGGAGGGGTTGTTGTAATGGGTTCCGATGCGCGGGTCGAGTCCGATGCCTTCGATGATCTGGCGGGCGTCCATGTTCTGGCTCAGCGCATAGCTGTCCAACTCGTTAAAGAAGGCAACGCGCATGGCCAGATAGGTATTGGCAAAAAGCTTGATTGATTCTGCTTCTTCGGGGCCGGTGAACAGAAGCGGGATGTCCTGCGCCTCGGCCCCTTGGACCAGCAGTTCGGCAAAGGTGCGTGCAGCGGTTGTATCGGCGCCAACAACGATCCGGGAAGGGTGCAGGTTGTCATGCAGCGCCATGCCTTCGCGCAGGAATTCGGGGCAGAACAGGATGTTGTCTGATCCCACCGCAGTACGCATGCGCGATATGAAACCAACCGGAACGGTGGATTTGATGACAACCGTGGCATCGGGGGCGTCTTGAGCAGCCGCGTGGATCACGGCCTCGACGGATGACGTGTCAAAGAAATCGGTTTTGGGATCGTAATCCGTGGGCGTGGCAACCACGACAAAGGTGGCCTGCGCCATGGCGCCGGCGCTGTCGGTTGTGGCGGTCAGATCAAGATCCTTGGTGGCCAGCCAGTCTTCGAGTTCCGGGTCTTCGATGGGGGAGCGGCGCGCATTCAATTGTGCAACGCGATCTGCGTCCAAATCCACGGCAACGACGGTGTTGTTCTGGGCCAACAAAACGGCATTGGACAGGCCCACATAACCGATACCGAATACGGCAATTTTCATGTCAATGCTGCCCGCCCCAAAATCTGTGGCACCTTAGTGTCATATCGGCTTTGGGGTGGCAATGATCAGCTGCCCGCAGGGGAAATTACCTCTGGTTGTTTTGCTTGCGCTGTGGATACTGGAGGGCAGGGGGAACGCCAGTGAATATCCTGTTTATCATGTATGACCAGTTGCGGTTCGACTATCTAAGCTGTGCGGGGCATCCGCATTTGCACACGCCAAATTTCGACCGCGTCGCGGCAATGGGAGTGCGGTTCTCAAACGCCTATGTGCAATCGCCGATCTGCGGTGCCAGTCGGATGTGCTACTACACGGGCCGTTACGCATCGAGCCATGGCGCCCAATGGAACGGCTTCCCGTTGCGGGTGGGAGAACAGACCATTGGCGATCATCTGCGCAAACTTGGCATGGATTGCTGGCTGATTGGCAAGACCCACATGGTGGCGGATGCAGAGGGCATGGCGCGGCTGGGGCTCAGCGCGGACAGCACCATCGGCGCACGGCAGGCCGAATGCGGGTTTGATGCATGGGTGCGCGATGATGGGCTGTGGGGCGAGGGGCCAGACGGGTTCTATGATGAAAAACGCTCTCCCTATAACGAATATCTCAAGGGCAAAGGTTATGACAGTGAAAACCCCTGGGCCGATTATGCCAATGCTGGCATTGACGATGATCAGATTGCTTCGGGCTGGATGTTCCGGAACGCCGACAAGCCCGCCAACATCCGCGAGGAGGACAGCGAAACCCCCTGGCTGACCAGCAAAACCATTGAGTTTATCGAAGAACATGATGGCCCGTGGTGTGCCCATGTCAGTTTTATCAAACCGCACTGGCCCTATATCGTGCCTGCGCCCTATCATAACATGTACGGCGCGAACCATGTGCCGCAACCGCGCCGCGCTGATGTGGAACGCGATGATCCGCATCCTGTTTTCGGGGCCTATATGGAAAACAAGGTCGCTAGCGCGTTTCGGCGCGAAGAGGTGCGGCAAAAGGTGATCCCGGCCTATATGGGGCTGATCAAGCAATGTGATGATCAGTTGGGGCGCCTGCTCGATCATCTGGAAAACACGGACCGTTTGAAAGACACGATGATTGTGTTGACCTCGGACCATGGGGATTACCTGGGCGATCACTGGCTGGGTGAGAAAGATCTGTTTCACGAGCAGTCAGTAAAGGTGCCGATGATCATCTACGATCCGCGCAGCGCGGCGGATGCGGCGCGGGGCACAACCTGTGACGCTTTGGTGGAAAGCGTCGATCTCGCCGCAACCTTTGTCGAAGCGGCAGGTGGCAAGGTGCCCGAGCACATCATTGAGGGCCGGTCCCTGATCCCGTGGTTGCACGGCGAGGTGCCGGACTGGCGGGAATACGCGATCAGCGAATATGACTATTCGGCCACCCCGCAGGCGGTCAAGCTGGGGCTGCGCCCGCGCGATGCACGATTGTTCATGGTGTTTGATGGCCGATACAAATTGATGCACGCCGAGGGCGGATTCCGCCCGATGCTGTTTGACCTGCAAACCGACCCGGACGAATTTCATGACCTGGCCAAGGGCGGCAAGCATCACCCCGAAATGGACCGTCTTTACGATATGTTGGCGCAATGGGGGCGGCGGATGTCACAGCGGGTGAC
Source organism: Sulfitobacter sp. M368 (assembly GCF_025141875.1). Taxonomy (NCBI): domain Bacteria; kingdom Pseudomonadati; phylum Pseudomonadota; class Alphaproteobacteria; order Rhodobacterales; family Roseobacteraceae; genus Sulfitobacter; species Sulfitobacter sp. M368. The sequence continues at coordinate 3,308,610 of NZ_CP081113.1, read as the reverse complement.
GCGGTCCGAAGATGACATCGAGACCATGCGCGGCAAATCCGGGCGCCGGGGGATCTTGCCGTTTATGTATGACGGCAGCGAGGTGCCCGATGAATTGACGGTGAAATATCGCGGCACGGTCCGGCAGGATCACGTGAAAGGGGATGACAAAGGCAACTGATAGGGCGCCGCGATTTCTTTAAAGCAATCGGTCTTGTCCCTAAACTGGCGGCGCAAACCCCAAGATCAATTGCCGCAGCCCAATCGCTGCACCGGCCAGAATGCACAGCAGAGTGATCGGCGCACTATAGGCCAGCACTGAAAAGGCGGAGATACCTTGGCCTACGCTGCATCCAACTGCGACAACCGCGCCCATCCCCATCAAGGCCGCTCCAAAAAGCTGCCTGCCCAGCTCACGCGGGTCATCGCAGGCCTCCCAGCGGAAATGCCCCTTGAACAGACTGCCCAGAAACGCCCCGAGCAGGACGCCGATCACCGATCCGGTGCCAAAACTGATGGTGTTGCCAGAGGACGTCATCGCATACAGCATGGTTTCCCCGATGGGTGCGGAAAACGTGTGACTGACCACCGCCGTTGCATCAAACCCATGTGCCGCAACCCAGTGTGTGCCCGCCCAGCCCGAGACGATGGAAAGGCCGACAACTGCGCCCCAGAACACATGGCTGAAAGATCGCCGCATATCATGGTTCGCCAATGTCAGTGCCAGAATGACCGCGCCGATGGCCATGCCTGAAACGTTTACGGATAGGCCCGAAAGCGCGGACAGCGCCTGCGCATAGCTGGAGGTTGCAGCGGGGTGTACATAGGTGCCAAAGGCCCAGATGCGCAGGCCCGACAAAGGCCCGCCCAAGGTGACATAGGCCGAAAGCCCCATCACCAGAACAATCAAGAAGGACCGCAGATCACCGCCGCCCAGCCGCGCCAATGCGCCGTAACCGCAGTTGCCCGCCAAGGCCATGCCATAACCAAAAACCAACCCGCCAAACACCGATCCCAGCAGGTTCCAATCGCGGGTCATGTAAAGGGTATTGCCGAGGTCCAGCAGGCCTGCCGCCGACAACCCAAAGGTGCCGATCACCGCAACGCCAATGGCAATGCCCCACATCCGCAGACGCAAGGCGCTTTCGCCGTAATAAAGATCTTCGATTGCACCAAGCGTACAGAACCGCCCGATGCGGGCTGCCAGACCCAGAAACACGCCGCCTACAAGGCCGATCAGCGCAACCAGTGCAGGTTCGGAAAAGACATCAAACATGGCTTGGCCCTCTGGTTGCAGTGGGTCTTGCTGTGCCGCGTCACCGGTTACTTTTGTCGGCAGAACAGATCATAGACAACTTCCATAATCTGTTTCGGGCGGTCATCGGTCAGACTGTAATAGATGGTTTTGCCATCGCGGCGCGGGGTCACAAGCCCCTCTAGCCGGAGGCGTGACAATTGCTGGGACACCGCCGCCTGCCGCGCAGACAGCAATTCCTCCAATTCGGTCACGGATTTTTCGCCAGAGGCCAGATGGCACAGGATCATCAGACGCCCCTCATGGCTGATCGCCTTGAGAAAATTGGACGCCCGCATCGCGTTGGCGGCCATCTTGTCCATGTCTTCGGCGCAGATGTCCTTGTCGAACACGGGCAGGCTGGATGTGCTTGCCGGTTCCGACGGTGAAAGGCCGTCTTGGTGTGAAACGCTCGTGTCCATCGTCATCCTCAATTCAATGGCGGGCTGTCGGCTTTTTCCAGCATCTTTTCCAGAAGCCCCCAAAAGAAGTCTTCTCCAGGATAGCCCTCGATGCGTGAAATTTCCAGATTATCCTGCATCAGCACAAATGTCGGGGTAAAGCTGAGCCGTCTGGCAAAGGTCAAATCCTCCGGCAAGGCTGCGTGAATGTCGATCCGGCGCAGGGGGGCGGACTGGCCTTCGGGGGTCTTGGGATAGATATGGGCAATCTCGTCATTCCAGCGGGCGCACCAGACACATCCGTCTTCTTCGACCATCACCAATGACAGCTCAGCCGCCGCCGAGAGGGCAGAGGAAAGCAGCAGAAAAGCAGAAAGTAAGACGCGGCGCAGGAACATGGTAAATTGACCTTTGATAGTAATAATACATAATATGAATATGTGAATTACTCAAGGGCGGGTCTGGGTCATGATGGATATTACCTTTGCAGGGGCCTTGATCGCCGGGCTGTTGTCATTCCTGTCGCCCTGTATCTTGCCGATCGTGCCGTTCTACCTGAGTTATCTGGCGGGCGTTGGCATGAACCAGATCCAGGCGGATGCGCAAATTGACCGCAGTGTGAGAATACGCGCGGTGCTGGCCGCCTGTTTCTTTGCAGCCGGTGTCATCACCATCTTTATGGGGCTTGGGGCCGTGGCGACGACCTTTGGTCAGGCGGTGCGCGAGTACTTTGACATCCTGCGCTGGATAGCGGCGGCAATCATCATCGCGATGGGCCTGCATTTTCTGGGGGTGATCCGCATTGGCATCCTCTACCGGCAATTGCGGGCCGATGGCGGGGGCACCTCCAATGTCAGCCTGCTGGGCGCTTATGTGATCGGGCTGGCCTTTGCTTTTGGCTGGACGCCCTGCGTGGGTCCGGTGTTGGCGGCGATCCTGTTCACAGCCGCGGGGGCAGATACCGCATCGACCGGCGCGGCGCTGCTTTTTGTTTACGGATTTGGCATGACCTTGCCTTTTGTCCTTGCGGCGCTGTTCATCGGACCATTCATGCGATGGATGCAAAAATTCCGCCGTCATTTGGGAACGATTGAAAAGCTGATGGGCGTTATGCTGATTGTGTTCGGCATCCTGATCGCGACAAACTCGATCAATTACATTGCGCAATGGATGCTGTCGATCGCGCCGGACATCGGCGTATTGAGATGAGGGAGAGTTGATAATGAAACGGATTGCTATTTTGTTTGCCAGCTTGCTGGCCTTGACCCTGCCATTACATGCAGCAGAGCTGGGCGATGACGGGCTGCACAAAGCACCTTGGATGCGCGACACGTTCAAGGATCTGAGCGAGGATCTGGAAGAGGCCAACGCCGAGGGCAAGCGGATGGTGGTGATGATCGAACAGCGTGGATGCATCTACTGCACCAAGATGCACGAAGAGATCTATCCGCAGCCCGAGATCGCCGATTACATCGCCCGGAATTTCTTTGTTGTGCAGGTGAATATGTTTGGCGATGTCGAGGTCACCGATTTTGACGGAGAGACTTTGACGGAGAAGCAGATGGTCCGCAAATGGGGTGTTCTGTTCACGCCGACGATTCTGTTTTTCCCGGAAAATGTTGAAGGGGGCATGCCCGCTTCCAAGGCGGCGGTGGCGACCATGCCGGGCGCATTTGGTCGCCAAACCACGTTTGACATGTTCAACTGGGTCGTTGAAAAGGGCTATGCCGGAGACGAAAGTTTCCAGAAATATCATGCCCGTAAGATCGCCGAACGTGCCGGTTGATCGGAAGGGCGCTCAAGAGATTGGTCGCTCAGATAAAATAATTCATTAAACTGAATTTGTTGTTGCGTGATCGGGAAATCGTGCGCTACGGTATACAAAACGCCGTGAAGGCAAGGGAGGACGCATGAAGATTTTAGGAACTGCAGCCGTGATTGCGGGCATGCTGACAAGCGCGGCACTGGCCGAAGTCGTGGCGCCTACAGCGGTGAAATACGAGGATGGCACCGTTGCGATGTCATTGTCAGGCGTGGCCGGTGATCCAGTCGAGGGCCGCGACATCGTCGGCAACAAGAAAAAGGGCAACTGCGTGGCCTGTCATCAGGTCACCGATCTGAGCGATGTGCCGTTCCACGGTGAGATTGGTCCTGCGCTGGATGGCGCTGGTGATCGCTGGAACGAAGCAGAGCTGCGCGGGATCGTGGCGAATGCCAAACTCATGTTCGAAGACACGATGATGCCGGCCTTCTACAAGACCGAGGGCTTCATCCGGCCAGGCAAAGCCTACACAGGCGAGGCGGCGGACGAGACCTTTGGTCCGGTCCTGACCGCGCAGCAAATCGAAGATGTTGTTGCCTACCTCAAGACACTCAAAGAATAATCCGCAGGGTCTGCGGACCAGACTAGGAGATCACTCATGGAATTCACACGACGCAATGCGCTGGCGCTTGGGGCGGGGGCACTTGTTCTCGCGGGTCTTCCGGTCAAGGGCTACGCCGCGGGCGAAGCCGAGATCGAAGCCTTCACCGGCGGCGCAGCAATGGCCGACACCGGCATTACACTGACCGCGCCCGAGATTGCCGAGAACGGCAACACCGTGCCAATCGAGGTCGACGCCCCCGGCGCGGTCGAGATTATGGTGCTGGCGCTGGGCAACCCGACACCGCCTGTCGCCACCTTTAAATTTGGCAAGCTGGCCGCCTCGCATCAGGCCTCCACGCGGATCCGCCTTGCGGGCACTCAGGATGTTGTAGCCATCGCCAAGATGGCGGACGGCACATTCGCCAAAGCATCCAGCACGGTCAAAGTAACAATCGGCGGCTGCGGCGGCTAAGGCATTAAGGAGAATTTAACATGGCATCTGGTGTAAAACCCCGCGTCAAAGTCCCCAAGAAAGCGGCCGCCGGCGAGGCGATCACGATCAAGACTTTGATCAGCCACAAAATGGAATCCGGCCAGCGTAAAGACGATGATGGCAACCCCATTCCGCGGTCCATTATCAATCGCTTTACCTGTGACTTTAACGGTGAAAACGTGATTGACGTGACCCTTGAGCCGGCAATCTCGACCAACCCCTATCTGGAATTTCAGGCCACCGTGCCCGAAGCCGGTGAATTCAAGTTCACCTGGTATGACGATGATGGGTCGATCTACGAAACAAGCAAAAAAATTGCGATCGGCTGAGGGGCTGTGTCACTGGGAGGAACACATATGAAACGACTGGCACAAATGGCCTGCGCGGTATCGGTGATGGCATTTGGCGGGGCGGCATTTGCCGATCCGGTGGATGACACGCTGATCCTGAATGAAGACATCACCATGGTAACGCGGACTGCAGCGCCTGCGCATCTTGAGGACGTCATGGACGAAGTTATATCGGGTTGGCACTTCCGCGGGACAGAAACCCGCGCGATGCAAGCGGACGATTTCGACAATCCCGGCATGATCTTTGTGGAACAGGCCGAAGAGGTCTGGAACACCGCTGAAGGCTCCGAAGGCAAGTCCTGCGCAAGCTGCCACAATGAGCCTGAAACGATGGCCGGCGTGCGGGCGGTCTATCCCAAGTGGAACGAAGCGGCGGGTGAGGTGCGCACCCTTGAGATGCAGATCAACGACTGCCGCGAAAACCGTATGGGCGCGGAAAAGTGGAAGTACACCAAAAGCGAAATGGTCAACATGACCGCGCTCTTGGCATCTGTATCTCGCGGCATGCCGATCAATGTCGCCATTGACGGTCCGGCGCAATCCACATGGGAGCAGGGCAAGGAACTCTACTACACCCGCACGGGCCAGTTGGAACTGTCTTGCGCAAATTGCCACGAAGACAGCTATGGCAAGATGATCCGCGCCGATCACCTCAGCCAGGGCCAGATCAACGGCTTTCCTGTTTACCGCTTGAAAAACACCAAGCTGAACGCGGTCCACGCCCGTTTCAAAGGCTGCGTGCGCGACACGCGCGCCGAGACATACAAGCCCGGCTCGCCCGAGTTTATCGCGCTTGAGCTTTATGTCGCTTCGCGCGGCAATGGTCTGTCCGTCGAAGGACCTTCCATCCGAAACTAAGACATGACCCCGCGCAGAACGCTGCGCGGGGTTTTTCGCATCTATTAAATTCACAAATGCGCATACGTGCGCGTGACTGGAGCCACCCTATGATTTCTCGCCGCGATTTCCTGCAAACCTCCATGGCCGCTGCGGCCCTTTATGGCGGGTCCGGCTTTGGCAATTGGTCTCAACTTGCCGCACAACAGGCCCTGACACAGGACAAACTGCTGGAATTTGACAGCTTTGGGAATGTCTCGTTGATCCATGTCACGGACATCCATGCCCAGCTCAAACCACTGTATTTTCGTGAGCCAGAGGTAAACATAGGCGTGGGCGACAACAAAGGCGCGGTGCCGCATTTGACTGGTGCGGACTTCCGTCGCGCATATGGCATCGAGGACGGCAGCCCCTCCGCCTATGCCCTGACCTACAATGACTTTGCATCCCTCGCCAAAGGCTATGGCCGCGTTGGTGGTCTGGACCGGGTTGCGACAGTGATCAATTCCATCCGTGCCGAACGTCCCGACGCCCTGCTGCTGGACGGCGGCGACACATGGCACGGCAGTTACACCTGCTATCACACCCAGGGGCAGGACATGGTCAATGTCATGAACGCCTTGAAACCGGACGCGATGACCTTCCACTGGGAGTTCACGCTGGGTTCCGACCGGGTGAACGAGATTGTAGAGGGCCTGCCTTTTGCGGCGCTGGGCCAGAACATCTTTGACGCCGAATGGGATGAACCGGCGGAATTGTTCCCGCCCTACAAGTTCTTTGAGCGCGGCGGCGTGAAGATCGCTGTGATCGGCCAGGCCTTTCCCTATATGCCCATCGCCAACCCCGGCTGGATGTTCCCTGAATATGCTTTCGGCATCCGCGATGAGAACATGCAGGACATGGTCGATCAGGTTCGCGCCGAAGGGGCCGAGCTGGTCGTCTGCCTCAGCCACAACGGCTTTGACGTGGACAAGCGGATGGCAGGTATTGTGACCGGCATCGACGTGATCCTGTCCGGCCATACCCATGACGCACTGCCCGAACCGGTGTTGGTGGGCGATACGATCATTGTGGCTTCGGGATCGAATGGCAAGTTCGTCAGCCGCGTCGATCTGGACGTGCGCGATGGCCGTATGATGGGTTTCCGGCACAAGCTGATCCCGATATTCTCGGATGTGATCACCCCGGATGCAGAAGTGGCCAAGCTGATTGACGAACAACGTGCGCCATACCTCGACGATCTGACCAAGGTGATCGGCAAGACGGCTGATGACCAAACGCTTTACCGCCGCGGAAATTTCAACGGCACATGGGACGACCTGATCTGTGACGCACTGATCTCGGAACGTGAGGCGGATATCGCCCTGTCCCCCGGTGTGCGCTGGGGGCCGTCGATCCTGCCCGGTCAGGACATCACCCGCGAGGACATCTGGAACGTCACGTCCATGACCTATGGTGAGGCGTACCGGACAGAGATGACAGGCGAATTCCTGCATGTCGTGCTCGAAGACGTCGCTGACAACCTGTTCAACCCCGATCCCTATTACCAGCAGGGCGGCGATATGGTGCGCGTTGGCGGCCTTGGTTACCGAATTGACGTGACCAAAAAGCAAGGCGAACGGATCACCGAAATGACCTTGCTGAAAACCGGTGAGTTGATCGATCCGGCCAAGACCTATCAGGTCGCAGGCTGGGCCTCGGTCAACCAGGGCACCGAAGGGCCGCAGATCTGGGATGTGGTCGAGGCGCATATCGCCAAACAGGGGACGGTATCCCTTGATCCGAACAACAGTGTGAAAGTTGTCGGGGCCTAACCCCCGAACTGCCAGAGGAGACATGACAGATGTCAGATAAAAGAACACCGGGCGCTCCCTCGCGCCGTGCCTTTCTGCGTGGGGCCGCCGCGGCCAGTGCGGGCGCCATTGCCGCAGGCACTGCCCGTGCCGCCGCGCCCGATCCGCTGATCAGCGAAGTTCAGCCCTGGGCGCGGGAATTGGGCGATGGTGTCGACGCCACGCCTTACGGTTTGCCAATTGAATATGAAAACGATGTGATCCGCCGCAATGTGGAATGGCTGACCGCCGACACCGTTAGTTCGATCAATTTCACCCCGATCCACGCCCTTGATGGAACGATTACCCCGCAGGGCTGCGCATTCGAACGGCACCATTCCGGTGCGATTGACCTGAAAAAGCAGGATTACCGCCTGATGATCAATGGTCTGGTGGATACGCCACTGGTCTTTACCTATGCCGATCTTGAACGCTTCCCCCGTGAAAACCACGTCTATTTCTGCGAGTGCGCCGCAAACACCGGCATGGAATGGGCAGGTGCGCAGCTTAATGGCGCGCAGTTCACCCATGGCATGATCCACAACATGGAATATACCGGCGTGCCGCTGCGCACGCTGCTGGAAGAGGCCGGGCTGGGTGCCGCCGGTGATCTGAAGGACAAATGGGTGTTTGTCGAAGGTGCAGATGCATCGTCAAATGGCCGGTCGATCCCGATGGAAAAGGCGCTGGATGATGTCTTGGTCGCCTTCAAGGCCAACGGCGAGGCGTTGCGCAAGGAACACGGCTATCCGGTGCGTCTGGTTGTCCCTGGTTGGGAAGGCAACATGTGGGTCAAATGGATCCGCCGGATCGAGGTCATGGATGCCCCTGTCGAAAGCCGCGAAGAGACCAGCAAATACACCGACACGCTGGAAAACGGCATCAGCCGCAAATGGACATGGGCGATGGATGCAAAATCGGTTGTCACTTCACCCAGCCCGCAAGCACCGATCACGCACGGCAAGGGGCCATTGGTGATCACCGGATTGGCGTGGTCGGGCCGCGGCGCGATCAAACGGGTGGATGTGTCCAAGGATGGCGGCAAGACATGGGAAACTGCCCGTCTGGCCAAGCCGGGCGAGAAAATGGCGCTGACCCGCTTCTACCTCGATACCAATTGGGACGGGGAAGAGATGCTGCTGCAATCGCGTGCCATGGATGACACCGGGTATGTGCAGCCCACCAAGGCGCAGCTGCGCGAAGTGCGCGGGCTCAATTCGATCTATCACAACAACTGCATCCAGACATGGTTGGTGCGCAGCACGGGCGAGGCTGAAAATGTCGAAGTTTCTTAAATCCATTCCCCTGATCGCTTTGCTGGCCGGATTGGCCGCGCCCGCATCCGCCGAGAAATTCGGCCTTGGCCGCGCCGCCCTGCCCGAGGAAATTGCCGCATGGGATGGCGATGTAAGCCCCAACGGCGACGGCCTGCCCGCCGGATCAGGTGACGCGATCGTTGGCGAAGAGATCTTTGCCGAGCAATGCGCGGTCTGCCACGGGGATTTCGCCGAAGGGATCGACAACTGGCCTAAACTGGCGGGCGGTGCGGACACGCTGGATCATGACGACCCGCTCAAGACGGTCGGTTCTTACTGGCCGCATCTCAGCACGGCGTTTGACTATATCAAACGGTCCATGCCCTATGGCAACGCAGGCACACTCAGCGATGACGAGGTCTATGCGATTGTCGCCTACATCCTGTATTCCAACGACCTGATCGAAGATGATTTTGTCCTTTCGGATGAGTCATTTGCCGATGTCGAATTGCCCAACGCGGACGGGTTCATTTTGGACAATCGCGCCGAAACCGAATACGCAATCTGGAGCGGCGAGCCTTGCATGGAAAACTGCAAGGAAGAGGTCAAAGTGACCATGCGTGCCATGGTTCTTGATGTCACCCCCGAAGAAGACAAGCCAGCAACTGCCGAAGTGACGCAAGCCAGTGCAGCCAAGGTGGAAGAGACCGAAGAAGCGCCGGTTGAAGCCGCCGCCCCTGCGATTGACGCCGAATTGGCTAAGGCGGGCGAGAAGGTTTTCAAAAAATGTAAGTCCTGCCATCAGGTCGGCGCCAAGGCCAAGAACCGCTCTGGTCCGGTCCTGAACGGGATCGTTGGCGGCGCGTCGGGGGCTGTGGACGGGTTCAAATATTCCAAAGCCCTGAAGGCGGCAGCCGAGGGTGGGTTGGTCTGGACACCCGAAGAACTTGCGGCTTTCCTTGCCAAACCCAAGAAATACCTCAAGGGCACCAAGATGGGGTTCGCTGGTTTGAAAAAGGAAGAGGATCAAGCGGCGGTGATTGAATATCTCAAGACCTTCGCGGAGTGACGGGGTGACCACTCGATTCACCACTCTCTTTGCGTTTCTCGTCGCCTCTCTGGCGGCGGGGGTCTCCTCTGCCACTGAAGTGGGCGATGCGGTAAACGGTGCGAAGGTTTTCCAGCAATGCAAAGCTTGCCATCAGGTGGGAGAGGGGGCCAAGGATCGGGTTGGCCCACAGTTGAACGGAGTGTTTGGCCGCAGGGCGGGTATCATCGAAGGCTTCCGATATTCCAAAAGTATGGACCGGATGGGCAGTGATGGTCTGACCTGGACGGCAGAAACACTCGACGCCTATATAGAAAATCCCAAGGCGTTGGTGTCGAAAACCCGGATGAACTTCAAGGGGATCAAGGACGCGGCCGATCGCAGAGATCTGCTGGCTTATCTGCGCCAGTTTTCCGACAACCCGGCAAACTTTCCCGAGGCCGAACCAACAGCAACGGCAACGGATCATGACATTGATCCCGCAATTCTCGCGCTACAGGGCGATCCGGAGTATGGTGAATATCTGGCCGGAGATTGCACCACCTGCCATCAGCGCGATGGAGAGGACGCAGGCATCCCCTCGATCACCAACTGGCCAGTGGAAGATTTCGTTGTGGCCATGCATGCCTACAAACGCAAACTCAGGCCGCATCCGGTGATGCAAATGATGGCGGGCCGGTTGTCAGACGAAGAGATCGCGGCATTGGCCGCATATTTTGAGGCCCTCGAATAGGGTCCGTCAGGGAGGAAGAAAAATGAAACTGAACAGACGTCATTTTATCGGGACAACGGCTGCGGCCACGGCATCCCTTTCCGCGCCGATGGTATTGGCTGACGGGCACGCAAAACCGCGTGTTGTGGTCGTGGGCGGCGGTGCCGGCGGTGCAACCGCGGCGCGTTACATCGCCAAGGACAGCAAAGGTGCGATTGACGTCACGCTGATCGAGCCCACGCGCATGTATTACACCTGCTTTTTCTCCAACCTCTATCTTGGCGGGTTCAAGGACATCGAGGACATCGGCCATAGCTATGGCAGTTTGGCCGCAGGCGGCGTCAATGTCGTGCATGACTGGGCTGTGGGTGTGGACCGCGATGCCAAGACGGTTTCCCTCGCCGGTGGGGGAAGTGTGCCTTATGACAAGCTGATCCTCAGTCCCGGCATTGATTTTGTGGATGGCGCGGTTGAAGGCTGGGATCTGTCTGCACAGAATGCGATGCCGCACGCCTACAAGGCCGGATCACAAAGCGAACTGCTCAAGGCGCAGCTGATGGCAATGCCTGAAGGAGGCATATTTGCCATGGTCGCGCCGCCCAACCCCTACCGCTGCCCGCCCGGTCCTTATGAGAGGGTGTCGATGGTCGCGCATTTCCTCAAGAACAACAATCCGACGGCCAAGATCATTGTTGCGGACCCCAAGCCGAAGTTCTCAAAGATGGCCCTGTTCCAGGAAGGCTGGGCCAATCACTATGAGGGCATGATCGACTGGATCGGAGAAGACTTCGGTGGCGGCAATGTTTCGGTTGATCCGAACGCCATGACCGTCACGATCGACGGCGAAGAAACCAAAGTGGACGTCTGTAACGTCATCCCCGCGATGAAAGCGGGCCGCATCGCTGAAATCGCAGGTGTGACAAATGGCAATTGGGCACCGGTCAATGCAGTCGACATGTCCACCAAGGCAGACGCAGATATCTATGTTTTGGGCGATGCATCGCAACAGGGCGACATGCCCAAATCCGGATTCTCTGCCAACAGCCAGGCCAAGGTTTGCGCCAATGCGGTGCGCGGCGCGCTGACCGGGTCAAAGGTCTTTCCGGCGCGGTTCTCCAACACCTGCTGGTCACTCATCGACACCAACGATGGGGTCAAGGTCGGCGCAAGCTACGAGGCGACGGACGAAAAGATCGCCAAGGTTGATGGCTTCATTTCCCAAACAGGAGAAAGCGCGGATCTGCGCAAAGCCACCTATGAGGAATCCGAAGGATGGTATGCGGGCATTACCGCAGACATGTTCGGCTGATACGTTTTGGACGGGGCTTTGATCAGGGTCAAAGCCCCGCGCCTACTGCTATGGTATTCTGACCCTGAGAAAAGGGGATCAATCCATGAAAAATACAATTATCGCAGGTCTGTTTGCCACCGCCATGGCGGTGACGGCGCAGGCCGACACATTATCCACGTCCTATGATTTTGACGGCAGCTTTGACGACGCCACGTTTAGCGTTGAAAGTGCAATTGTCGGGCGCGGGCTGGTCATTGACTACGTCAGCCACACGGGTGAAATGCTGAACCGCACGGGCGCGGATGTCGGCAGCGATGTCAAAATTTTTGACGGGGCCGATATCTTCTTGTTCTGCTCTGCCGTTCTGTCCCGCAAGGTGATGGAGGCCGATCCGATGAACATCGCCCACTGTCCATACGGCATTTTTGTCACCGACAAGGACGGCAAGGTCTCGGTCGGTTATCGCAATTATCCTGAAGGGCCGATGCAGGAGGTACAAAGCCTGCTGGACGACATCGTCCGCGAAGCGGTGGGCGAGTGATCGCGTATCTGTAACCACTGACCTGTCCGAGGATTGCCGATGTTGGAGGCTTTGATCGACCGCTTTGGCGATCCGGCTGTGTTGATGATGGCCGGTGCGATCACCGGTGTTGTCTTTGGCATGGCCGCCCAGCATTCACAGTTTTGCCTGCGCGCCGCCACAGCGGAAGTGGCCGAGGGGCGCTTTGGATCACGGTTGTCGATCTGGCTGATCGCGTTTTCGGCAGCGGTCATGCTGGTGCAGGGCGGCGTGGCGCTTGGCCTTCTGGATGTGTCAGACGCAAGGCAACTTGCCGCCACCGGCAGCATGTCCGGCGCGATCATCGGCGGTTTGATGTTTGGTGTGGGGATGATCCTCGCGCGCGGCTGTGCCAGCCGTTTGCTGGTCTTGTCGGCCACCGGCAATATGCGGGCGATCCTGACGGGACTGGTGCTGACGCTGGTCGCACAGGCCTCTTTGCGCGGGGTGTTATCGCCCGCCCGTGAAAGCCTGACGGTGCTGTGGTTGGTTGAGGGGGGAGAAGCGCGAAACATGCTGACCCAATTGGGGCTGAGCGCGGCTGTGGCAGCTTCGGTTGCGGCCCTTGCCCTGATCGGCGGGCTTATCTTGGCGTGGCGCACCCAGGTCAAGCTAAGCCGCATCTTCGCTGCTGCGGGCGTGGGCGCGGCCGTGGCGCTAGGCTGGGCTTTGACCTATGCGATCGCGCAAACCTCCTTTGATGTGGTGCCTGTATCGTCTGTCACCTTCACCGGACCATCGACAGACACCCTTATGGGGCTGGTCAATGCGCCCGACCTGCCACTGGGCTTTGGTATCGGGCTGGTGCCGGGGGTTTTTGCGGGGGCCGGATTGATGGCGCTGCTGACCCGCGAAATCCGGATCGAACGTTTTGGCCCGGACACCCCGATGGAACGCTACCTGCTGGGCGCTGTTTTGATGGGTTTTGGCAGCATGCTGGCCGGAGGCTGCGCTGTGGGCGCGGGCATGTCGGGCGGGTCGATCTTTGCGATCACGGCATGGGTCGCCGTCTTCTGCATGTGGCTGGGGGCAATGGCGACACATACATTGCTGCGCCGCCGTGTGGTCGTGGCCGCCTGAGGGGCAGGCGGCCATCAGACCTTATTCAAATTCCATCTGTTCGTAGACGCGGCCTGCATTCTTGGTCGCCAGTTCCTCGAACGTATCAAGATGCGCGTAGGGCGATTGGTCCACATAATAGGCTTCGGCCAGATCACCGCCCGCGTCCAGATGCGCCCCAACTTTTTCTCGCAGGTATTCCAGATACCCTTTGGTATAGCGGCGCACCTGATCCATGTTGGTCGGATGGCCATGGCCGGGGATCACATAGGTCGCGCCCAATGCTTCAAATTCGGTGTCCCAAGTCTCCAGCCAATCGGCGGTATAGGTGTGTTCAAAGATCGGCAGCATACGTTCGTGAAACGCCATATCGCCGGAAATCACCAGACTTTGCGCTGGCAACCACACGACGATATCACCGGGGCTGTGGGCCGGCCCAAGATACCGCGCCTCGATCTCCATACCGCCCATGGAAATCGGATAGCTGTCCTCAAAGGTTTCATCCGGCATCACCACGCGGGTCTGATCGGCGCGTTCAAGCAGTCGGTTCTGATGCGCCCGCAGGCTGGCGCCACCAAACTCCTCAATCTCATGTGCAGCATCCACATGGGCGACAATCTTGACCCCCTGATCGGCCCAGTATGAATTGCCCAGCATCGCATGCCCCTGACCGTTTTCATTCAGCACCAGCTTGACCGGTTGATCGGTCAGCGCCTTGATCTCTTTGTGCAGTGCTTCGGCCAGAAGGTAGGACGCGCCACCATTGATCACCACAACGCCGTCGCCTGTCACAATAAAGCTGAGGTTGTTGTTGTGTCCGGCGTTGTCATAGGTGGGCGGGGCGGTTGCGCCGATGGCCGAGTAAACACCGGGAATGAATTCCACCGGTTTGGAATACAGCAAGGAGCCGGGATATTGATCCGGTATGTCCTCGCTGGCCTGCGCGGCCCCGGCTAAAATGCATGTGGAGATAAGCAATGAACGCAGCATTATGTTTGTCCTGTAAAAGTGTAACCGTCTGAGGTCTTTTCGACATAACCCGCGCCTTGCGGCAGGTGGTAGCCGATGACCTGTATCTGTTCGGCGGCCAGCTGATCCAGCAGCGCCACGCGGGTTTGAGCTGCCTGATCCTGATCCTGATCTGACCCTGATCGCCAATCGGGCCGGGCAAAAGCGACGTGGTGATTGCCGATACAATCGCCAAGGATCATCACGGCATTGCTGCCCGATCGCACCTCAAAGGCCATATGGCCGGGCGTGTGGCCAAAGGTGGCCCGCGCCGCAACGCCGGGCAGGATCTCTTGGCCATCTTTGAAAAAGGCGATGTTGTCTTCGATCATCTCAAGCCGTCGCTGTGCACCGACAGCAAAAGAAGCACGCGCGTCGCCGATGGTGCCGACGGTGTTGGGATCCATCCAGTAATCCCACTCGGCCTGCCCGATCATGTAGCTTGCATTGCTGAACAATGGATCGTCAAAATCATCCAATAGCCCCCAAAGGTGATCCGGATGGGCATGGGTGAAGACCACATCGGTCACGTCCTCGGGGGTAACGTCAAGCGCCTCAAGCGATGTCAAAAGCGTGCCGGCATTGGGGGCGAAATCCGGGCCGGACCCAACATCGAACAGGACCACGCGGTCCCCGTTGCGCATCAATGTGACATTGCACGGCGGCGTGAGAACATCCGCAGACAGATTGAAACGTTCTATGATCGGGGCCAGTTCATCCTGCGGCATCGGATCAAAAATGAAACCGCCCGGCAGGGTCAAAGACCCATCGCTGACCACGTCCAGATGGATGGGCCCCAGATCAATCTGTGCAAAAGCAGGGGCGGGGCGGAGGCCAAATGCCGCGCCTGCCATCAGGCCCGCCCCACCTGCCACAAAACCGCGTCGAGAAAGCGCCATCTGATACCTCCGCAAAAATTCGATAGTATGAATATGATAGGTTGTTCAGGATTAATCAAGCGATAGCGCAGGCGCAGTTGACTTTGCCTGCCACCAAAGGCTTGTCTGGGCAAAGGCATCCGCCGCCCCTCGAATGCAAGGCTCCGCGATGATCGGTAACACCTTTACCCTCAAACAACTTGAAGCCCTGATCTGGGTGGCCGATTTGGGCAGTTTCCGCAAAGCTGCGGCACATCTCAACACCACACAGCCGAATATATCGGCGCGGATTGCTGGTATCGAGGCGACCTTGGGCGTCACGTTGATGCTGCGCAATGCAGGATCGGTGCAACTGACGGACAAAGGCACCGAGATCGTGCAAGCGGCCCGCCGGGTGCTGCATGAGGCCGAGGGGCTGATCACGGTGGCAAAGCGGCCCGACCTCATTCAGGACCGCCTGCGCCTTGGCGTGACCGAACTGGTGGCCTGCACTTGGCTGCACAGTTTCCTGCTTAGTCTCAAGGACGCTTATCCCAGCGTGAGCGTTGAGTTGACTGTGGATCTATCTCGAAATCTCGATATTGCCCTGACCAAGAACGCGGTGGATCTGGCGATCCAGACCGCGCCTTTCTCATCCAACGCCACGGGGATCACTGAATTGGGGCAATATCCCTATATCTGGGTGTGCGGCGCATCATTGACCTTTGAAGAGGGTCAGCAATACGGCATTGGTGATCTGCTAGAGGCAGGCATCCTGACCCCGGCACGAGACACCCAAGCTTCCATAGCGCTGAATGAATACGCCGACCGGCAAGGGCTGCCAAAAGGGCGGATTGTGCCGTCAAACAGCCTGTCGTCCTGTGTGAAAATGGCCCGCGATGGTCTTGGCGTTGCGGTCCTCCCCAGGGCTTTGGTCACGGCGGAGGCAGGCGGCGCACCACTGCGCCAACTGCGGGTCGACTGGACCCCGGCACCGTTGCGCTTTGCTGCCCGTTATCAGGCGGGCAAAGTGGCGCGTTATGTCGAAGTCGCCGCCGCCATCGCCGGGCAAATCTCAAAGGATTACATCGCTCGCGAGGCGGAGGCGGTGATCTTGTGATCGCTAGTGGATCACAAAAAACTATCACTCATATCGGAAATAAGAATTTGATGTGATCTGCTCCGCGCCGCTACCCTGCGGCAAATCATTCAGGTTGGACAGATGACAGAGAATTCGATTCGACTGGGCGTAGACATTGGCGGCACCTTTACCGATGTGGTGCTTGAAGTGAACGGCAGCCCCTTTTCCACCAAGGTGCTGACCACCTACGCGGCTCCGGAAAATGCTATCATTGACGGCATGCATCAGGTTTGCGCCAAGGCCGGGATCATCCCGGCGGACATTGGCCAGATCATCCATGGCACCACCCTGGCCACCAATGCGCTGATTGAACGGCGCGGGGCCAAGACGGCGCTGATCACCACCCAGGGCTTTCGTGATGTGATCGAGATGCGCACCGAAAGCCGGTTTGAACAATATGACCTGAACCTCAACCTGCCGGAACCGCTTTTGCCGCGTCAGTCGCGCTTTACGGTGCCGGAACGGGTCGATGCGCGTGGTCATGTGCTGATCGCGCTGGACCGTGCGGCGGTTGAAGATGTGGTCGATCAGATTGCCGCGGCGGGCTATGACAGTGTCGCCATCGGCCTGATGCATTCCTATCTCAACGGCGATCACGAACGCATGGTGGCTGAGGTTGTGGCCGAGAAAATGCCAGACGCGATGATTTCATTGTCTTGTGAAGTCTCCCCTCAGATGCGCGAATATGAACGGTTCAACACCGTGGTCGCCAACGCCTATATCAAACCCTTGATGAAGTCCTATCTGGGCCGTCTTGAAGGGCGTCTGCGCGATGAGGGGGTGAGCTGCAACATCTTCCTGATGCATTCGGGTGGCGGGATCATCTCGATCGAAAACGCTGCTGAATTCCCCGTGCGGCTGGTTGAATCCGGCCCCGCAGGTGGCGCGGTTTTTGCGGCCCATATCGCGGCGCGGTATGGGTTGGACAAGGTATTGTCATTCGACATGGGCGGCACAACGGCCAAGATTTGCCTGATCAAGAACCAGACCCCAAAAACCAGTCGGGTGTTCGAAGTGGCGCGGACCTATCGGTTCAAGAAGGGCTCGGGGATGCCGATATCCATCCCGGTGATCGACATGGTCGAGATCGGCGCAGGCGGTGGCAGCCTGGCCCATGTGGACAGCATGCGCCAGATCCGCGTTGGTCCCGAAAGCGCAGGTTCCGAACCGGGACCGGCTTGCTATGGGCGGGGCGGCGACAAACCTGCCGTGACGGATGCCGATCTGGTGCTGGGCAAGCTCGACCCGGACAATTTTGCCGGTGGGTCGATCAAGCTCGAAACCGCCAGTTCAGAAGGGGCGCTGTCCAGCGTTCTGGGCGAGGTTCTGGATATGGACGCCGCCACCGCCGCTTTTGGTCTGGCCGAAGTGGTAGATGAAAACATGGCCAATGCCGCCCGTGTGCATGCGGTTGAGAATGGAGAGGACCTCAGCGAATATACGATGATCGCCTTTGGCGGCGCGGCTCCGCTGCATGCGGGGCGGCTTTGCGAGAAACTGGGGGTCGAGCGGCTTCTGGTGCCACCGGGGGCCGGTGTTGGGTCTGCCATCGGGTTCTTGCGTGCGCCTTTCAGCTTTGAGGCGAACCGCTCTGTCTATATGAAGCTGTCGGATTTTGACGGTCCCAAGATCCAAAGGCTGTTGTCGGAGCTCAAGGCCGAAGCCACCGGATTTGTTCGCAATTGCGACGCAGATGCGCCGATCCTGTCCGAGTTCAAGGTTTACATGCGCTATGCTGGGCAGGGCTGGGAGATCCCGATTGTTCTGACCGAAGATCAAGCGATGAATCCCGACGCCGGCACCTTTGAGGCACGGTTCGAAGAGGATTATGTCAAACTGTTCGGCCGTAAGGTGACCGGACTTGATATCGAGATCACGGTTTGGTCCGTCAATGCCACAACGCCGCCCGAACAGGTGGCGCAAATCGCGATGGCCACCCCGGCGGGCGCTGCGCCGATTGCCGGACGCCGCCAGATGTTTGACCCGGCCAAGTCTGCTTATCAGGATGCCGCCGTGGTCTTGCGCGATCAAATGTCCGAAGGGGCAGAGATCGCTGGCCCCGCCGCCGTGACAGAGGATGAAACCACCATCATCATCCCCTCCAGCCGCAAGGCTATCCGCCAGCCCGACGGCTGCATCGACGTCAGTGTGAAAGGGTAATCCCATGGCAAAGCAACATTCAAACGTCGCCTATCAGGTCATGTGGAACCGCCTGATTTCTGTGGTTGAAGAACAGGCGCAGGCCTTGGTTCGGACGGCGTTCTCCACCTCCGTACGCGAGGCGGGCGATCTGTCGGCAGGGGTCTATGACACCCATGGCAAAATGCTGGCCCAGGCGGTCACCGGCACGCCGGGGCACGTCAACGCGATGGCCGACGCGGTCGCGCATTTCATCCGCCGCATCGGGCGCCAGAACATCATCGAAGGGGATGTTTATATCACCAACGATCCTTGGGAGGGCACCGGCCATTTGCATGACATCACCATGGTCACGCCCTCGTTTTATAAGGGCGTTCTTGTGGGGTTCTTTGCCTGCACCGCGCATATCGTGGACATCGGCGGGCGCGGCTTTGGGGCGGATGCGGCCAGTGTCTATGAAGAGGGGCTGTACATCCCGATCATGAAATTCGCCGCTGGCGGTGAGGTGGATGAAACGCTGGTGCGGATCATTCGCGGCAACGTGCGCGAGCCGGATCAATTGGTTGGTGACATCTTTGCCCTGACCACCTGCAACGAGATCGGCCATCGCCGGTTGGTTGAGATGATGGAGGAATTCGACCTCGATGATCTGGATGGCATCGGCAGCTTCATCCTCGAAAACTCCCGCCGTGCCACGCTGGAGCGGATCAACGCCCTGCCGCGCAAATCCGCCTCTGGTGAAATGACGGTCGATGGCTTTGCCACGCCGATCACGCTCAAGGTCAAGGTCAGCATCGAAGAGGACCGGATCCTGTCGGATTTCACCGGCACCACGGGCGTCGACAAAAAGGGTATCAACTGCCCTCTGGTCTATACCAAGGCCTATGCCTGCTATGCGCTGAAATGCGCCATCGCGCCGGAGATCCCGAACAACGCGGCCTCATTGGCCCCGTTTGAGATCACCGCGCCCGAGGACACCATCGTAAATGCCGTGCATCCGGCGCCAGTGGCGCTGCGCCATATCGTGGGGCATTTCGTGCCCGATACGGTTTACGACGCGCTCGATAAGATCCTGCCGGATCTGGTGCCTGCCGAAGGGGCGGGGTGCCTGTGTAATTTCCAGGTCTCATTGCGCCCGCGCAGCGATGGCCCCGCGCCCAAGGGGGCCAAACGGTCCGAGGTGCTGACCTTCAACTCCGGCGGATCGGGCGCGCGTCCTGAGCATGACGGGCTGAACGCCACGGCCTTCCCCTCGGGCGTGATGACCATGCCAGTGGAGGCCACGGAACATGTCGGTCCCGTGATCATCTGGCGCAAGGAACTGCGCCCGGACAGCGGCGGCGCGGGTAAACAGCGCGGCGGTCTGGGCCAATACATGGAAGTGGGCGCACAAGAAGGCTATGAATTTGACATTCAGGCGATGTTTGACAGGGTCGATCATCCGGCCCGTGGCCGCCGGGGCGGTGCATCCGGCGCACCAACCACCATCGCGCAGGATGACGGCACCGCGATGAACGGCAAGGGCAAACAATTTGTGCCCCATGGGCGCAAGGTGATGATGGCCTTCCCCGGGGGTGCCGGCTACGGCGATCCGTCCGAGCGTGATCCGGCGCTGGTCAAACGCGATCTGGCACGCGGCTATATCTCTGCCGAAACCGCCGCAAAAGACTATGGACTCAGCGCCGAAGACATCGCCGCCGTCCAAGCGGCCATCAGCAAGGGAGAGAAACTGGCATGAGCAAACTGCAAGCCCCTGCTCATCAGAACTATGATGTAGTGATTGTCGGCGGCGCCATTATGGGATCATCGGCTGCTTGGTTTCTGTCCAATGACGCCAGCTTTGACGGGCGCATTCTGGTGGTGGAACGCGACCCCACCTATCAAAACGCCTCTACCATGCATACGAATTCCTGCATCCGGCAGCAGTTTTCAACCAGCCTCAACGTGAAGGTGTCCCAGTTTGGCGCAGACTTCATCAAGAACCTGCGCGATTACATGGGCGGTGATGACAATGTGCCGAAATTGACGATCCAAAGTTTTGGTTATCTCTATTTGGCCGACACTGAAAGCTTTGCCGAAACCCTGCGTCAAAACCAGAAAATTCAGCTTGCCGCCGGCGCTGCCACTCGGTTGCTCGGCCGTGATGAGATTGCCGAGGCCTATCCGTTTTATAATCTCGACGACGTGGTGCTGGGGTCGATCAACACCGTTGACGAGGGCTATTGGGATGGCACCGCCGTTTTTGATTGTCTGCGCCGTGGCGCAAAGAGAAACGGTGTGGAATATCTCCAGAATGAGGTTGTCTCAATCACCAAGAACGCGGCAGGCACCGGTGTGGAATCCGTGACGCTGGCGTCGGGCGAGGTTGTGGCCTGTGGCAAGCTGTTGAATGCCTCCGGCCCGCGTGCGGTACGCACCAGCCGCATGGCCGGTATCGAAATACCGGTCGAGCCGCGCAAACGCTTCACCTGGATTTTTGCGGCGGAGAAACCGCTGGATCGCGAATTGCCCCTTACAATTGATCCCTCTGGCGTGCATTTCCGCGAGGTTGGCGGCGGCACCTATATGGCGGGCGGTCACGCAGACGTCGATCCGGGGGTGGATTACGATGACTTCGCCATGGATTTCTCGATCTGGGAAAACCACATCTGGCCGACCATCGCCACCCGTATCCCGCAATTTGAAGCGATCAAGGTGCAAAGCGAATGGGTGGGCCACTACGCCTATAACACCTTTGATCAGAATGCGATCTTGGGTCCGCATGACGAGGTGTCCAATTTCTTCTTCATCAATGGCTTTTCGGGCCATGGATTGCAGCAATCCCCGGCCATGGGGCGCGGCACCGCCGAGATCATGTTGCATGGTACATACAAGACCCTCGACCTCAGCGAATTTCACTTTGAACGTATCGGGCAAAACCGCCCGGTCAGCGAAAAGGCAGTGATCTGATGGAGCTTGAACAAAATCCCTTTACCCACGCCATTGCCGCTGGGCAAAAGCAGCTTGGCCTCTGGATCAGCTTTGCCAGTGCATTTGCCGCCGAGGTCACAGCGCCAAGCGGTTATGACTGGGCGCTGATTGATATGGAACATTCGCCCAACGACTACTTTAGCGTTCTGGGCCAATTGCAGGTTTTTGCCTCTAGCCAAACGACTGCCATTGTGCGGCCCGAATGGAATGATCCTGTGATCGTCAAGCGCCTGCTCGATATGGGTGTGCCGGGGTTGTTGTTTCCAATGATCCAGACGGTCGAGGAAGCGCAAAAAGCAGTCGCCGCAACCCGCTATCCGCCGCTGGGCATGCGCGGTGTGTCGGGCAACACGCGGGCCAACAAGTTTGGCCGCGTGGGGGATTATTTTGCCAAGGTCGCGGACGAAACCACGGTTCTGTTGCAGATCGAAACCGCCTCCGCGCTTGAACAGGCCCAAGACATTGCCGCCGTGGACGGTGTCAGCGGGATCTTCTTTGGGCCTGCCGATATTGCCGCCGACATGGGCCTGCTGGGCAAACCGATGGATGATGCGGTTTGGAATGCGATCATGCCCGTTGCGCGGCGGTTGATGGACAAGGGCATGCCTGTTGGCACTTTGGTTTCCGATCCGGCTTTTGCCGCCAAATTGCTGAACGACGGGTTCACATTTGTTGCTTGCGGAAGTGATACCGGCCTGTTGGCCAAGGCCAGCGATGCCTTGTTGGCAGAGGTGAAAGGCCAGCTCAGATGACCTATGCCGCCGCCCGTCTTGCCACAGTGAAACCGTCGGCATCCGCCGCCGTCAGTCAAGCTGCCAAGGCGGCTACGGCTGCAGGCCGCGATGTCATTGATCTGGGTTTGGGCGAGCCGGATTTTGACACGCCTGCCCATATCATCGAGGCCGCGCATCAGGCCGCTCTGGCCGGAGACACCCGTTATCCGCCCACCCAAGGTACTTTGGCCGCGCGGCAAGCGGTCAGCGCCAAATTCGCCCGCGAAAACGGTCTGGTTTATGCGGCAGAGACTGATGTGATTGTCAGCAATGGCGCAAAACAGGTCATTTTCGATGCACTGATGGCAACGTTGGAGCCGGGTGACGAGGTGGTGCTTTGTGCGCCCTATTTTGGTCAATACAAGGATATGGTGCTGATCCTGGGCGGCGTGCCGGTCACGGTCAAAACCAGGGCCGCGGAGGGTTTCTGCCTGACGCCTAAGGCGCTGGAGGATGCGATCACGCCCAAGACCCGCTGGATCATTCTCAACAGCCCATCCAATCCGGCGGGCGCAACCTATGATGATGCGGCCCTACGCGGCTTGGGCGCAGTGCTGCGCGATCATCCTCGGGTTTTGATCCTGTCTGATGAGATCTATGAACACATCCTGTTTGACGGGCGCAATTTCCTGTCTTTTGCCGCCGCATGTCCGGATCTCAAGGATCGCACGCTGACTGTCAACGGCGTTTCCAAAGCCTATGCCATGACCGGTTGGCGGATCGGCTACGCGGGCGGACCTGCGCCCTTGATTGCCGCAATGACCAAGGTGCAGTCGCAGATCAGCTCTGGACCCTGCACCATTGCGCAGGCCGCCGCAGTCGCCGCCTTGAACGGCCCCCAAGACGACGTGCGTCGGTTCAACGCCGCGTTCGAGGCCCGCCGCAATCTGGTGGTGGACCGGATCGCGCAGATTGAGGGTCTGACACTCGACGCACCGGGCGGCGCTTTCTATGCCTATATTGGCTGCGCCGCGTTCATTGGGGGCCAAACTCCGGAAGGCAAAGTGATTGCGGGCGACATCGACTTTGCCGCCTATCTGCTGGACGCCGCAGGTATCGCCGCCGTGCCCGGCAGCGCCTATGAGATGTCGCCCTATTTCCGCCTATCGACGGCCACCTCTGCCGAGGTTTTGGACAAGGCGATGACCCGCCTTGCCGAGGCCACATCAAAACTCAAGAAAGACTGACCCATGAAAAAACTCGTTTTGACAGGCGCCGCTGGCCGCCTTGGTTCCTACCTCCGTGAACCGCTGACCCAGATGTGTGATGAACTGGTCTCGACCGACATCGTGGAAGATATCGGTAAACTCTACCCCGGTGAGACCTACATGAAGGGTGATCTGGCCAGCCTTGATGACATGCTGCGTGTTCTCGAAGGCGCGGATATGGTTGTGCATATGGGCGCCTACGCGGACGAAGGCCCGTTTGAAGAACTGCTCGGTCCCAATTTTATCGGAGCCTACAACATCTGGGAGGCCGCATACCGCCAAGGTTTGCGCCGCGTGGTTTACGGCAGCTCGATCCATGCGGTTGGAATGCACCCCAAGACCGACTTTATCGGCACCGACGCGCCGCACCGCCCGGATACATTCTATGGTCTGGCCAAATGCTTTGCCGAAGATCTGGGCAGCATGTACTGGGACAAACGCGGGCTGGAAAGCGTACATATGCGCATTTTGTCCTGTGCACAGGTGAACAACGCACGGGCACTGGGATCATGGCTGTCTTATGATGATCTGATCCAACTGGTACAGCGGTCGATCGACACGCCGGTGACGGGCTTTAGCGTGGTTTATGGCGTGTCCAACAATGACCGCGTTCCAGTGGACAATTCGAAGGCGTCCTTCCTCGGCTACCGGCCCAAAGACAACGCCGAAAAATTTGCCGAACAGGTGCTGTCGAACACACCGCCGATGGACAACCAAGACCCCGGCAACATGTGCCACGGCGGCCCATTTGCCTCGGTCGAGCTGGGCAACAGCGGCGTGGCCTCGATGAATATCGTGAACGACAAAAAAGAAACCTGATCAGATCGGATCGGCTGAATGAAAGGGCCGCCTCACGGGGCGGCCCTCTGTCTTAAGTCTCGTGGACCGTTGTTCCAAAGGATGACGGTAGAGTTACCTCGATCAACTCGCAATCGGCGGATGGTTTGACATAGCGGGTCTTCAGGAACGGCGGCAGGACAAATGCATCCCCCGCAACCAGATCATGTGTTTTGCGCCCCTCGCTGTCGGCCTCAAGGGTCAGGCTGCCCTCTTTGACAAAGGTGAACAGGATATCGGTGTCATGGCTTGTCCACGAGTCCTGCGCATCTGCACTGGGGCGGCTGACCTGTACACCCGCGATACCTTGGGTGGCCCCACCAATGCCTGTATCCCGCGCTTCCCAACCGGGAACGCGCCAGGGGGTCCATGTCGCCTGATCCTCGCGGTGGTGTACAAATTTGGTGCCGTCCCACTCGCGGTCAGGGTTCGCGGGGCCGTTGGGCAGCTCCATCTCGTGGTCAATGGTGGTGATATGTTCCGCAGGCACGCCGATCTCCAACACCTCGACGTTGTCAGATGCTTCAAGCACCCGGTGGCGGATCTGCGGTGGCTGGATCACGCAATTGCCGGCCTCAAGGATAAATGGATCACCGTAGTCCTCATAAACCAGCCGCACCCAGCCGCGATAACAAAAGATCAACTGAAATCCGACGGTGTGATAATGCACCATATCCGGTACCGGCCCGCCATCGGGAATGCGGATATGGCTGGCGATGATCGACCCGCCCAGACGGTCGGTGATCAGATCGCGATAGCGCATGCCTGCACGGCCGATGATCCAACTGTCGCTGTCGGCCAAACGGCGCACCATAAATGAATGCTGCGTTTCCGGGATCACCAGCGGCGGATTGGCATCCTGTATCTCGACCTGATTGCCGTTGGGCGAGGTCACAATAGTGCCCACACCGCCCAGATCATCCGGGGCATCGCAGTAGAGTATGACCTTGCCCGGCGCGACCTCTGCCCCGCGTTCCAGCCGCAACCGCAGACCATGACCGGACACCACCGCCACAGCCGGATCATCGGCGGGATAGATTGTATCCAGCCGGAAGCCCAACTGGCCAAGGAAAAACGGCATCTCTGTTTTCAGATCTTGCACGGGCAAAACCAGTTCGGCGCTGCGGATCGCCTCGGGGGTGAGCTTTGTTTCGGCGTTCATTCATGTGGCCTTTCAGGAGGGGGAGGAGGAGACAGGCGTATCAACGCCCAGATCGGGTTCGGCGGAATTGACCACCAGAATGCGGGCGGGCGTGCCATCAGGCGTGAGATAGGCATGCGCCATGCCTGCGTCGAAATAGATGGAATCTCCGGCGTTCAGGCGCAGGGGGGCGTAATGCTCTGAATGCAGGATCAACACGCCGTCCATGACGAGCAGGAATTCTTCGCCGCTGTGACTGGCCATGCCGCCGACCTGATCCAATGTGGTGGCGGTTACAACGTCCATGGCCGGGTGCATTTTCTTGTTCGACAGATCGGCGGCCAGAACGGTGGAGGTGAACCGCGCCGTATCAATC
Organism: Sulfitobacter sp. M368; assembly: GCF_025141875.1. Lineage (NCBI taxonomy): Bacteria > Pseudomonadati > Pseudomonadota > Alphaproteobacteria > Rhodobacterales > Roseobacteraceae > Sulfitobacter > Sulfitobacter sp. M368. The sequence goes on along the minus strand of NZ_CP081113.1, from coordinate 3,282,684 downwards.
TGCCGGCCATCCCCGGCGCGGGACACCGACCGGATGCCGCTGCGGATCGGATGGGCAGCAGGCTCATAGAATGCAGTGATATCGACGTTCAGTGCTTGGCTGAGGATATAAAGGTTATGGGCAGAAACCAGCGTTTGCGCGTTTTCCACCCGCGACAGGGTCGCGTCTGAGATGCCGGTGATGTTGGCAAGTTTTGCGAGCGAATACCCTTGAGCCATACGAAATTCGCGCAGCCGTGTGCCAATGCAAAGATCGGTGTCATCTACAGGTGAATTGTCCAGTTGTGCCAAATCAGATCCCTTCCGGTTTGGAGGGAAGAATTACATATCTGTAATATCACTGCAATAGTGAAGTCGATGGGCGGCGTTACTGGCTTTTGGCGTTGCGCATGATCTGGGCGATGGATTGCAGGATGATCGCATTGGTATTGATGTCGGCATAGGTTGCCGTCGCCTTGCCTGTCTCGCGATAGATGCTGGAGGCAAAGCCGTTGTCGGTTCGTGCCCGTTCGCGCACATAGTCCACCAACAGATCGCAATAATCGTGGTTCTTGTAAGCCGCCCAAAGGTAAGCGGCCTTGGAACTGACCACATGGTTTTTCTTGCGGAACTCGGGGGAGCGGTGTTCGGGCAGGCTGGCGACTGTGTCGGTGGCCCAGATCCGCCCAGGCGCGTCAAACTGGATTCCTTGATAGGTAAACCAAGGTGCGCGGTCGATAGGCCCCTCGGACACACAGGTCAGGTTGCCGGTTTCGTCATATTCCTCTAGTTGCGCGGCAAAAAGCACATCCGCAAGGTATTCCGATTCCGGTGACATCCCCAGTTCAATCGCTTCGAGCAGCAGCGGTTCTGCCCCCATCGGCCCGATGTGACCGCCCACTTCCAACAGGGCAATCCGCCCATCCGTTTCACTTTTGCCGTCAAGCACCTCATAGGGCGAGCGGACCTCAAGCCCCCAGGTGCGAAAGGCCCAAGCCGCGTAATGGGCACAATGCGAGCGGTAAGTCGTGGTCTCGACCCCATCGGTCACGTTGTAAATCACGCCATCCTTGATCACCTTGTCCAGATCCCAGGATCGCACGGTTGGCTCAGCCCGGTCCTTGGTGGCGCTGTGGGTGTCCAGATTGTAAAGCGCGGCCATGAGCCGTCCGGCATCGCAGCCGTCAAAATCCTTGACGCCCCATTTGATCCTGTCCGTGGCGATCCACCCCTGCGGCAGCAAACGTCCCTGCGATTTACGGCCCGCGATGTTGGGCAGGATTTTGCGGATAGCGGTTTGAAACGCCTTGTCGGTGATCAGAGACAGTTCGTTGGCGGCGACCAATGCGTTGATCTGGCTGCCTACGTCCCACATCGTGACCGCTTCGTGCAGGGTGGAGCCGCTGCCGGAGAAATTGACCGTTGCCGGGCATAGGCCGGTCCGCCGGTTGGTCCATTTCTCAAAATAGCGCCAGGCGGTCTTGGCGTCTTCCATCAGTTGCGCGTGACTTTGACGGCCCTGCGCCCGATCAGATCCACGGGCGCGACCCGCATAGGCAGCGGTCCGGCGAAAGTGGTTCAGGTAGGCATCGGTTGGGGTAATCCCGCGCACATATTCGGGCAAGGTCACAGGGCGGGTGATCCCGTCATCGGCCAGTTGCAGTAGGGCTTGTTTCAGGATTTTCCGCTGCGGCGCGTTTTGCAGCACCTGATCCGAAATCAGGACAGTGAAATCCTCGGTGCCATAATCGGCGCGGTCCAATTCGGCCAATTGGGCGGGCGCGTTGATGATCTCTGCGGGGACAACCATGGTGTTGTCTTCGGTGATCCCGGCGGCACGGGCCGTGCTGCGTGGGCGAAACTCGACGCCCATGCCAAAGCTGTTACGATCCGCGTTCAGCGCGGCAGGGTCCAATTTGGCGGATCCGGCAAGGTAGTGTTGCACGGGCAGGATGGGCAGCACCGCTTTGGTGCGCTGAATGTCAATCCAATAGCCGGTGCCGTCACGATCCGTCTGGCCAGTCTCGACCGCCTCGCCAAAGCTGGAGGGCAGTCCAGCGTTGAGCAGATCAAGCCGAAAATCAGTGAGAATGGCCCGTTCCACCGCCGTTGATCCGGGGGAGGCCATAAAGTGCAACGCCATCTTGCGGTTGTAGCTATAGGCATCGCGGAACTGCACGTCAGAGGCCAGGATCGGGCTGACCCATGTGTCGCCATCAGGCTGCATCACAGCCGTGGCAAATTGGGCGGCAAGGTCGGGCAGATCAGCGGCAGGGAGGGCGGCCAGATTTTCAGCTGACAGGTACAAGACCCGTTCACCAGGGTTGGCCGGATCGTTCTGCAATTGGGCCGCAGTGTCAGTCAGTTGCACCCGCTTGCCCCCGATCAGACGCACCACCCCGTTGTCCCAAGCCTGAGATTGCACCGCAGCGCTGGCGTTAGCAGCCGGGCGCATCAGGACATTGCGGATACCGCTGGTTCGGACGCCGGTGGGGGGCAGCGCGTTTTCGGCCATGTCGCAGGCCACAGCACGAGGGCGGAACCCTGCGGACTGGCCGTCGCGATCGCCCCAAAGGGCATCAAACAGGCGGTGCTGCGCGTCATAGGCGTCGCGGGATTGGAAATGCGCGGTCCGGTTGGCCAGATCGGGGAGCACAGGCAAGAGGTCGATCAATCCGGGCAACCGTCCCCGCATATCACGCAGCAGGGCCGCCACCGGATGATCCGCACGCAGCGGACCTGCCTCAGGATGTGCCGTTTCAACAATGCAGCTGATTGGCACACCCAGACGGATCAACCCGTCCATCGTCGCCGAAAGACTGTCCGCGTCACTGGCCGCCGAGAGACCGTCAATCACAACAATCGTATTGCGCGATTTGCTGAGCGCCTGCGCCATGGTGCCGGGCAGAACCAAGGCCAGCGGCAGGGCGCTGCTTGCTTTTAGAAAACTGCGGCGGTTCATCATGACTTTCTCGTCTGGTCGAACTGGAAACCGGCGCGTTGCGCATGGCCCCATTTGGCAAGTGATCCCGTGGTGGCACGCCAAAGGGCGCGGATCACCGAAATGTACAGCAACTGGCGATAGAACAGGCGCTGCATCGGGATAAGCCACAATAGACGGCGATCTTCTTTCGGGTCCAGCTTGAACGCCAGCAGAACGGTGAACAGCTCAAGCAGCGGCAAGATCAGATAGGCCAGCAACAGGCTTGGCGGGACGGCCGTTGTCACCGCAGGTTCTGTCCCGTTGATCCAGCCCATGACATAGCCGCCCGCAAGGATCAGCAGGAACAGATCCGCCAAGGGCGCCAGCAGTGGCATCAGATAGCCGAAGATCGCCAGATCGGGCAGGGAAATCAGGCCCAGTTTGCGCCCCTCGACCACAGCACCCAGATGTTTCCATCCAGCTTGCATCATACCCAGCGACCAGCGCAGACGCTGGGTCAGCAAACCGGACACGGTGGCAGGCGTTTCGGTTTTGGCCACGGCGCGGTCTTCGTAGATCACGCGATAGTTGGACCGGATTACCGCCATGGTCATGTCGGCGTCTTCGGTCAGGGTCTCAGTCGAGAAGATCCCCGCCTCCATCAAGGCGGTGGTCCGCCATGCGCCGATGGCACCGGGCACAACGGTAATCGCGTTGAGGTATTCCTTGGCGCGGCGTTCCACGCTTTGCGCGGTGATATACTCCAGCGCCTGCAGACGGGTCAGCAGGTTGTTGCGATTGCCCACGACAACACGGCCCGCCACCGCGCCGATATCGGGATCGCTAAAGTGACCGGCCAGCAGCCCCACCGCATCCGGCGCAATCTGCGAATCCGCGTCGATGCAGATCAACACGTCGCTTTCGGTCTCAAACAGGGCCCGGTTCATCGCTGAGGATTTGCCGCCGTTCTTTTGGGTCAACACCGTCACATTGGGAAGAGTGTCGTAAGGCAGCGCCTTGGCGTATGTGTCATCGGTTGATCCGTCATCCACCACGATGATGTCGAAATAGGGGTACTGGGACTGCAACACCCGTTCGATACACTGGGTGATCACATGCGCTTCGTTATAGGCCGGGATCACCACGGTCACGCTGGGCACATCTGCGGCATAGCTGGCCACATGGCGTTTGCGGCGGGACGTCAGGAACAACAAAAGCAGCCCCCGGAACAGGCCAAGGCCAAAGACCGACCAGAACGTGATCTCCAAAACCGACCAGCTGTTGCCAACCGCCTTAAAGGACACGCTGCTGAACGCGGTGCTGATCCCGTCCACATGCGGCATCAGTATTTCCGGGTTGGTGTCGAGGAAATCCGCGATAGAAGTGAACTCATACCCCTTGGCCCGCAGATCCGCGATCAGGATTGGCAGGGCCGCAACGGTCTGGCTTTGATCGCCACCACCATCATGCAACAGAACAATACCGCCGGCATTCTCTTCGACCTGGCGGACCACTTCGGCCGCCAGTTCCTCGGCAGAGGTGGTCAGCCAGTCGCGCGGCACAATATCCATGCCAGTGATGATATATCCCGCCTCTTCCAGCGGCAGCAGGGATGCCACTTCCTTGGAGGTGATCGGCCCGCCGCTGCGCATATAGGGCTCACGATACAGGCGCATGCTGCGCCCGGTGATGCCGTTGACCAGCAATTGCACCGAATTCACCTCAACCGTCGCACGGGAGGCAGAAATGTCATTCATATGCGGGTGCCAATAGGTGTGCGAACCCAGCTCGTGACCGTCTTCGATGATCCGGTCAATCAGATCAGGGTTCTGTAGCGCATTGTGACCCAGCACAAAGAACGACGCAGGCGTTTTGGTCTCTTTGAGGATATCCAGCGTCTCGGTGGTGTAGTTGCGCACCGGTCCGTCATCAAAGGTCAAAACCACCTTGTTGGGGGCGCCGCGCCCATAGAGGCGAACGCTGGCCGGGCGGGCCATGCTGTCATATTGCACATCCAGAACCTGATTTGTCTGGGGGTCCAACACGACCTCACGTTGCCCAATCACCGGCATGGACAGGGGCGCAACAAACGGCCCCGCACCAATGCGGTTCACGTAGTTGGTGAACACAACGTTGCTGAGTGTATCGCCATCCAGCGGGGTGTCATGCTGCGCCTGATCCAGAACAGCCCAGAGACCGGGATCTTCATAACCAAGATTCCATACACCAACGCCGCGAACGCCGCGCTTTTTCAGCCACATCATCTGATTGTGGGCAGAGGCCGCATCAAGAATCCAGCTGCGGTGCTGGCGGCCCTTGTCATCCACATAGATCGCCTGCGACGCACCGGCCGCAGGGATGAAGGTCGGCTTGGCGTCGGCCTCGGCCAGCGCTGATGCCATTTGCGCATAGGGCATCGTGTTGGGCTTGGCCCGGCCCGAAACCCAATCCACCGAAAAGGTGCCAAGTGCCAGCACCAGCTTGTCTTCGGCAACGATGTCTTGCACCGCGGTCACACGCTTTTCAAACCAGTCACGTGCAGCAACCGGCCGCGGGGCGGAGCCGACCCAGGGCTCTTCAAAGCCCTTAACAACAACCAGATCGAGAAAATGATCTGTCACCACCAGGTTGGCGTCTTCAGTGGTGCCGGAAATCACGGCGCAGGACTGGAGGCCCAAATCGGACATCCGGCTGGCGAAGGGGCCAAACACCTCTGCCAGGGCGGCACTGCCTTTTGCTGCAATCAGACTGGCATCAATGCAAAGGCCCACCGCCTCGTCGCTCTTGGCCAGGTCGTCAGCAAAACCAGACAGTGCCGCCGCCACCGCGCGGAGCCCCCTCGCGGTTTCGAAATAGGAATAGCTTGATGGATCAAAGCGCAGGATCGGCAACACCTTCACCCGGCCTTTTTGCTGCGCCACGTAACCGCGCACGGCTTCGCGTGCGTCATCGGCCAGACCGCCGACGCGCAGGGCGTCTTGTTCGACACGCAGGTCAAACCACATCGGCATGACCACATCCACAATATCGCAGCTTTCGTTCAGAGACGCTGGAGATTCAGCCAGATGGCTGGTCACGACCGCATAAACGCGCTGGGCGTTTTCTGAGGCAGGTTTTTCATCCGCGATACAGCGATACTTTGAGGTCTCCTGAAGCGCATAGCGTTCAATCGCAGGCAGATTGCCGCCTGAACCGTGCGCGTGGCTGGCGTGATCATGGGTGCCAGTTTGATGAAACTCACCTTTGAGCGTGATAATCTCGTCCGGCAGCGCCGCCTTGATCCCGCGTGTCGAGACCAGTGAAATGGAAAACACCACCAGCCAGATCAACACGGCGGCGAACAATGTCATCGCCGACAGCAATACCCGCGACCGGCGCCGGTTGCTGGGGTCCAGAAACACCCGGTCCGACTTGCCACGTGCAACGCGGGTCTCGGTATATGAACGCGCAAGGCGGCTCATCCACGGGATCCTTTGGTATTGCAAACTGTTGTCGTCATCGGGCGGCAGCCTTTGGTCTACATGTCAAAGACCGGACAAACCCTGAGCCGCGCCAGCAAAGCGCCGTCCAAAATCTGTAGCCCGGTCCATTTGGTCTAGTTGGTTGCAATACCCCCAGGTCCTGCCTTATCGGCAGTTCCGCGCTGGCAGTGCGCGCTAGGTCGGTCTGGCCACCCTCCAGAAAGACCCACTAGAATTCTGATCTCAAATCGCGGGAAATCCGCCAATGTTGAAGAGAATGAGCTTAGTATATGTCTAAAATTGGGCGAGTCATCAAACGGCACATTTTCGGCCTAATTTACTGGGTAATGTGGCACCATTGTTTCTGAGGCGTGATTTATCCGCGCAATCGGCCAAGATTATTGAATTGGGAAAACCGTTAAAGTTGATTCTGGCCAATTTGAAACAGCCTTTGGCCGAAAGTTCCGCGAATTTGTCATGTGATTCTGTAAAAATGGCCGGGTAGGGTTTTCTGGCCCGTTTGCCCGCAAAAGCAATCATCTACATGGTTAACCATTTGTGACCGCAGGGTGCGGCCTCTGGTATTAGGGCGTTCTGGCCGGGTCAAATACAGGCTGTCGCCCCTCGACCTGCGGCGGCGATTAACAGCATGTTAGAAAATCTGGCTGAGGTTTCGAAGGCGTCCGGCGGCCAATCTAAACGCGCCGTCGGTCCCGAAAAACCAAAGAGGATCAACCAGATGCAGATCAAGAAAACCTGTTTGCAGGTCACGATGGCGCTCGGCCTGATGCTGGGTGCAGGGGCTGCGCAAGCCGAACAGCAATTCAGCGCATTTTTGACCGGTTACAGCTATTGGGACAACACGCCGCGCGGCTCAACCGCGATTGCGCGGCCGGTATTGCACAGGGGGGCAGGGGGCACCGGCACCTATGCGGATCCGGTGACGCTGGCGGTCGGGCACGTCAAACGAGGCGGCCGCAGTATCATGGATTTCCCGGCTGGCACGCGGTTCTATTTTCCGCGCCTGCGCAAATACGCCATTGTCGAAGATCTTTGTGGCGATGGAAACGCGCCCCAGAACGGCCCCTGCCACAGTGGATACAAAGGGTACGTCTGGCTTGATATCTATGTGGATGGGCGACGTGCGGGCAATGCGGCTGCCAATCAATGTATGCGCCGGCTGACGGGTATTCAGCGGGCCATCATCAACCCCAAACGCAACTATCCGGTCGAGAAAGGCGCGATCACCGAAACAGGATGCCGCGTGTTCCGATAGGCCAACAAAAAACGGTCTGGCGCAGTGGCGCCTGACCGTTCTGTTCTACGGGCCGTGGTTCAAACGATCTGCAAGAGCAATTTGCGGGTGTTTTCCTCGGTCATCTCAACAGGGTTGCCACCGGTGCTGGGGTCTTTCAAGGCGCCCGCAACGATCCGGTCGATGTCGGGGTTTGCGATCCCCAGCTCGCCCAGATTTCGCGGCACTTGGAACAGCGCGTTGAAATCATCGACAAACGCGCAGAACCCGTCAAAGCCTCCGTCGATATCCAGATAACGCGCCGCCTTATCAAAAACGCCGCGGATGGCGGGCGCGTTGAACTTCAGGACCGCCGGCATGCAGACCGCATTCGTGGTGCCATGGTGCGTGTGGTACATTGCGCCAATCGGGTGCGACAGGGCGTGGATTGCGCCCAAACCCTTTTGAAACGCGGTCGCGCCCATCGCCGCGGCGGACATCATATGCGCCCGCGCTTCAAGGTCAGCGCCGTCCGCATAGGCGCGGGGCAGGTATTCCTTGACCAGGCGCATACCTTCTAGCGCCATGCCCTGGGACATCGGGTGATAATGCGGTGATGAAAACGCCTCAACACAATGGGCAAAGGCATCAAGGCCGGTGCCTGCCGTGATAAACTGCGGCATGCCCACAGTCAGCTCCGGGTCACAAATCACCACGCTGGGCAGGAATTTGGGATGGAAAATGATCTTCTTCTCTTCGGTCTCCGAATTGGTGATCACAGAGGCGCGGCCCACTTCGGAGCCGGTGCCTGCCGTGGTCGGCACCGCCACGATCGGCGCGATGGCATCGGCATCGGCGCGGGTCCACCAATCGCCAATATCCTCAAAATCCCACAAAGGGCGGGTTTGACCGGCAAGAAAGGCCACCAGCTTGCCCAGATCAAGGCCAGAGCCTCCGCCGAAAGCCACCACGCCATCATGGCCGCCTTCGTTAAAGGCTTTCACACCTGCTTCGGCGTTTTTCTCATTCGGGTTTGGATCAACATCGGCAAAAATTGCCCGCCCCATGCCCGCCGCCTCAAGCAGATCCAGCGTGCGGGTGGTGATCTCCATGTTTGCCAGACCGCGATCCGTGATCAGCAGCGGCTTGGAAATGCCAGCGGCCTTACAAGCATCGGCAATTTCAGAAATGCGCCCCGCACCAAAGCGGACGGCGGTGGGATAAGACCAATTTGCAGTGAGCGTCATCGGATCAGGCTTTCTTTAGGTGATATGATTTGGGCCGTGTCAGGTTGTGATAGCCGATGATCGACAATCCCCCGCCACGACCGGTGTCTTTGCAGCCGGTCCAGCAAAGACCGGGATCAAGGTAATCAGCGCGGTTCTGGAACACGGTGCCGGTTTCGATCTGATCGCCAATGGCCATGGCGCGGGCGGTGTCCGCCGTCCAGACAGAGGCCGTCAGACCAAAGTTGCTGTCATTCATCAGTGCAATGGCTTCGGCGTCATCCTTGACCGGCATGATGCCCACAACCGGGCCAAAGCTTTCCTCGCGCATCACCCGCATGTCATGGGTCACGCCCGTCAGGATCTGTGGCATCAGATAGGCACCGCCATCTTGCGGAAAATCCGCCGGATCAATATGCGCCTTGGCGCCGGCAGCAATCGCCTCGGCGGTTTGGGCACGGACCTCATCGGCAAACCGGGCCTGAGCCATCGGGCCAAGCGTTGTCTCCGGATCCAGTGGATTGCCCAGCTTGTACCCCTTCACAATCGCCACGGCCTTTTCGACAAAGCTGTCAAAATGCTGCTCTGCCACATAAATCCGTTCGATCCCGCAGCAGCATTGCCCGGCGTTGAACATCGCCCCGTCAATCAGGGTATCCACCGCCGCGTCGATGTCCGCATCGTCGCACACATAACCGGGATCCTTGCCGCCCAGCTCAAGCCCGATACCGGTGAAGGTGCCGGCCGCAGCCGTTTCAATCGCTTTGCCGCCCCCGACAGATCCGGTGAAATTCACAAATCCAAAGCTTTTGGCGGCGATCAGATCGGATGTGGTCTGGTGGTCAAGGAACACGTTCTGGAACACATCTTCAGGCACCCCGGCGGCATGAAAGGCTTGCGCCATCCGTTCACCGACAAGCGGCGTTTGGGAGGCATGTTTCAGCATCACGGTATTGCCCGCGATCAGGGCCGGGGCGACCGTGTTGATGGCCGTCATGAACGGATAGTTCCATGGCGCGATCACCAGAACAACGCCATGGGGCACCCGCTTGATCAGGCGGCGAAACGCGCCGCTGTCTTCCAGCTCGATATCGGCAAGCGCCTCTTCGGCGATCTCGGCCATATAGCTGGCCCGTTCATTGAAACCACCGAATTCACCGCCATAACGGATGGGCCGGCCCATCTGGTGGGCGATCTCCGGCACGATCTCTTCGTTCATCTCGCCGACCTTGGTCACACCGGCCATGACCAGGTCAATCCGTTCCTTGAGCGGCCGCGCAGCCCATGCGGCCCCCGCTGCTGTGGCGCGGTCCACGGCAGCCTTGGCAGCCTCGGCGGTCAGGGCAGGGCGCTCGGCATAAACCGACCCGTCAATGGGCGAAATACAGGTGATTGTACTCATGTCTTGTCTCCGAATCTCGGCAGCGCCGAAGAGGATGTTTCACAGGTAAAGAAGGCAGCACTGCCGCCCGATAACGTTGGCGCGGGGCCCGTGCAAGCCGCGCGATCAGGCCCGCTCGAACCCGCGGGCGATTTCCCAATCCGTCACCACGCGGTCGAACTCTTCTTGTTCCCATTCGGCGCAGCGGGTGTAGTGATCGATCACGTCATCGCCCATGGCTTCGCGCAGGAATTTCGAATTGCGCAGGGTCTCTGTCGCGGCGCGCAGGGTTTGCGGGATGTCTGCCGCTTTAGCGTCTTCATAGACATCGCCGGTGGTTGGGGCGGGCAGGGTCATCTTGTCTTCGATGCCCTTGATCCCGGCAGCCAACATGGCCGCTTGCGCCAGATAGGGGTTCAGATCGGATCCACCGATCCGGCATTCAACGCGCACGCCCTTGGTGCCTTCACCGCACAGACGGAAACCGGCGGTGCGGTTGTCCACGGACCAGACGGTTTTGGTCGGCGCAAAGGTGCCTTTTGAGAACCGTTTGTAGCTGTTCACATAGGGCGCAAGAAAGAAGGTGTAGTCCGGCGAATAGGCAATCAGCCCGGCCATGTAGTGGCTCATCAATTCGGACATGCCCAGCTTGGCCTCGGGATCAAAGAACGCGGGCTTGCCATCGACCCAAAGAGATTGATGCACGTGGGATGAACTGCCCACCTTGGTATGATGCCACTTGGGCAAGAAGGACGCGGCATGGCCATGTTGCCAGGAGATTTCCTTGATCGCGTGTTTGGCAATCGAATGGTAATCGGCACAATCGAGCGCGGCGGAATAGCGGATGTTCAGCTCTTCCTGACCGGCCTCGGCCTCCCCCTTGGAGTTTTCAATTGGCAGACCAGCGTTGAACAGATGGTTGCGGATCGGCCGCATCACGCCCTCTTCCTTGGTGGTCTGGAAAATGTGGTAATCTTCGTTGTATCCGCTGATCGGGGTCAGATCGCGGAACCCGTTCTTGCGAATTTCATCATAGCTTTGCTCAAACAAAAAGAACTCAAGCTCGGTTGCCATCATCGCGTCAAAGCCAAGCGCCTCAAGCCGGGCAATCTGCTTTTTCAGGATCGCGCGGGGCGAATGCGGTACAGGTTCATGGGTGTGGTGATCCAGCACATCACAAAGCACCATTGCCGTACCTTCAAGCCAAGGCACCGGGCGGATCGTGTTCAGGTCTGGCTGCATGACATAATCGCCATAGCCGCTTTCCCAGGAGGTCGAGGCATAGCCATCAGGCGTGGCCATCTCGAGGTCGGTGGCCAGCAGATAGTTGCAGCAATGGGTCTCTGCGTAAGAGGTCTCAACGAAATTCACCGCGTGAAAGCGTTTGCCCATCAGGCGGCCCTGCATATCCACAAAGCATGCCAGCACGGTGTCGATGCTGCCATCCGAGACGCGGGCTTTCAGATCGTCGAAGTTCATGTGATCCCTTTCAGATAGAGGCGTAGGGTGGAGACTATCCCCACCCTACGTTGAGTTTTAGCCGTAACGGTACGGACGGCCAGCTTTGACCATGTCCGCGTTGTACTTTTTGAAGATATCAACAACACGGCGTTTGACGTCGCTTTCTGCTGCGATCTCTTCCCAGAACTCCTGGGCGGCGTTCTCGACCGTGGCCCATTCTTCGTCCGGGATGGTTGTCAGCTTGAGCTTGTCGCCGTTGACGCGCAGGTTGGCTTCGCCGCCCCAGTACCACCATTGGCGATAGTAATGCGACTGGTCACAGCAGACCCGGAACAGGGTTTGCAGATCTTCAGGCAACTCGTTCCAGCGATCCATATTGGCAAAGAATGAACCCGCCCAAGCGCCAGAGATGTTGTTGGTGAGGAAGTAGTTGGTCACATCGGCCCAGCCAACGGTGTAGTCTTCGGTGATGCCCGACCACGCGATCCCATCCAGCTCGCCGGTTTGCACGGCCACTTCGATGTCTTCCCACGGCAGGTTCACAGGAACCACGCCAAACTGGCTCAGGAACCGGCCCGCGGTTGGGAAGGTAAAGATGCGCTTGCCATTCAGGTCGGCAAGGCTGTTGATCGGATCTTTTGTGGCAAAGTGGCAAGGATCCCAAGCCCCGGCGGAGATGTGTTTGACGCCAACTTTGGAATATTCTTCATCCCAAATTTCGTTCAGGCCGTACTGGTTGAACAGCACCGGCACATCGAGACTGTAGCGCGAGCCAAACGGGAAATAACCGCCAAATACCGTCACTTCGGTGGGCGATGCCATGCTGTCATCATCGGATTGAACCGCGTCGATTGTGCCGCGCTGCATCGCTTGGAACAATTCGCCCGTTGGAACCAGCTGATCGGCATAGAACAGCTCGATCTGCATCCGGTCGCCAGCGATCTGGTTGAACATCTTGATCGCAGGATCGATGACTTCGGCGGCCAAAGCAGCGCCGGCATAGGTCTGCATGCGCCATTTGATGGTGCTTTGTGCCAGCGCAGGTGTGGCCAGTGCGGCCGGGCCCGCAATGGCGGCCCCTTGGATAAACTTACGTCTTGTGGTCATGGTCGTTCTCCTTGTTGAAGGTTACACCGGTTGGCCCGGCTTCTTTATTGTCAGTTTCCGTAGACAACCTCCGGCAGCCATGTGGCCAATCCGGGGAAGATCATCACGAGGGTCAGGGCCAGCACCATCACCAGCACAAAGGGAGTGATGGACCCGTAGATATCGCGCAGCGAAATTTCGGGCGGTGCCATGGCCCGCATCAGAAACAGGTTATAGCCAAAGGGCGGCGTCATATAGGCGATCTGAGTGGTGATCGTATACAGGATGCCGTACCAGATCAGATCAAACCCAAGCGCCCCCACCAGCGGCACATAAAGCGGCGCAACGATCACCAGCATCGCCGTGTCATCCAGAAATGTGCCCATCAGGATAAAGCTGAGCTGCATCAGGATCAGGATCATCCACGGGCTGAGGTTGAGCTGTTCGGTAAAGAGGCTCTCAATCGCTTTGACTGCGCCGAGGCCGTCAAACACCGCGCCAAAGGCCAGCGCAGCAAGGATGATCCACATGAACATGCAGGTGATGCCCAACGTGTTGCGCACGGAGTTCTCAAAGACCTCGCGCGTCATGCGGCCCTTGATCACCGCGGCAAAAAAGGCCGCCAGTGCGCCGATGGCAGAGCTTTCCACCAGCGAGGTCCAACCATTCACGAAAGGCACCATCATCACCGCAAAGATGATGATCGGCAACAGACCGGCGCGCAGCAGGTGCAGTTTCTCATCGCGGGGCATGTCGCGGTCTTCTGCGGACAGAACCGGACCGAGAGAAGGATTCATCCGGCAGCGGATGGCGATATAGGCGATAAACATCGAAGCCATCATCAGCCCCGGCACCACACCGGCCAGCCACAACTGCCCTACAGGTTGCCGCGCGATCATTGCATATAGCACCAGCACAACTGAAGGCGGCACCAGAATACCAAGGGACGATCCGGCCTGAATGACCCCCGTCACCATGCGCTTGTCATAACCCCGTTTCAAGAGTTCTGGCAGGGCGATGGTGGCCCCGATGGCCATACCCGCCACGCTCAGCCCGTTCATCGCAGAGATCAGAACCATCAATCCGATTGTGCCAATCGCCAGCCCACCACGAAGGCCGCCCATCCAGACATGAAACATCTTGTAGAGGTCATCGGCGATCTTTGATTCCGACAAGACATAGCCCATGAAAATGAACATCGGGAGGGTCAAAAGCGGATACCATTTCATCAGCTTCATCGCGGCGGCAAAGCCGATGTCATAACCGCCCTTGTCCCCCCAAAGCAGCAGCGCTGCGACAACAGCGATAAACCCGATGGCACCGAACACCCGCTGACCGGTCAACAGCATCAGCATCATGGTTGAGAACATCAACGTGGCGATCAACTCGTAAGGCATTATACTTCTTCACCTTTCAGGCGCAGCACGTCTTTGCAGAATTCGGAAAGGCATTGCAGAATCATCAGTGTGAACCCGATGATCATCACCAGTTTGATGGGCCACATATACGGCCGCCAGACAGAGGAAGACCGCTCAAGGCGGCCGACCTCTTCGCTGCCGGTGATCACACCAAACAGGTAGGAAATCGGCTCTGTCTTCCAATAGCCCAGTGAATAGGCAGTGGAACTGATGGCGCCGTAGAGCAACACCAGAAGGTAGAAGATCAACAGCAACACGGTGAACAGATCCACCCACGCCTTGCGGCGCGTAGACCAGCCACCATAAAGCAGATCCATCCGCACATTCGATCCCAGTTGCAACGAATAGGGACCGCCAAGGATGTAGTAGCCAACCATCACGAATTGCGCCATTTCCAGCGTCCAAAGAGAGGGCAGAAAGAATGTCTTGCTGACCGAGGACCAGAGCAGGATGCCCATCAAGACAAAGATGCCGTACATGGCAATCCGGCCAATGCGATAATTCACCGCGTCCACCGCAGTGATATAGCCACGCATCACGCCACGCATGTCACGGCCCCTTTTGCCTGGGTCAGTTTATAGGCGCTTGAGAGCCATCCGGCGATCATATCGGCCATGGCTGTCTGGCGCTCTGGCGTGTCGATCAGATCATTGCGGATTTCCAGCATCACGTTCATATGCCCGTTGGCGATACCGTGCTCTTTCAAAGTATGGGTCACGCCATGCTCGGGGCCGTAGGGCGCATTGCGCTGCACCACCGCATCCGTGTGATCCGCTGCATTTTGCAGCATCGCTTCGGCAAGCCGCGTGTCGCTGTCATGCAGCACGCCAATTTCTACCGCGCGGGTCTTGCCGTGATAGACCGGAGTGAAACTGTGAATGGTGACGATCACGGGCTCGGCCACTTGTGCCGCGGTTTTGGCCACGGCATCGCGGAAGGGCAGGTAATAGGCCGCTGTCCGCGCATCGCGCTGGGACTGCGACAGGTTCTGGTTGCCCGGAATGTCGAAAATCTCGCTTTTGGGCGGCATCGCATCCGGCGCTTCGGGCGGGCGGTTGCAGTCATAGACAAGGCGCGACACACAGCTGGCCACCAGCACCGCGTCCAGCCGCTCGGCCAACCGCCGTGCCACCGGCATCGCGCCGGGATCCCAGGCCGCGTGACTGGTCAAAGCGTCACCAGAAAGGCCAAGATTCTGAAAATGATCAGGAATATAGTGCGAGGCATGTTCGCAGACCAACACAACAGAAGAGCCAGCTGCGGGGTTAACCACTTGCACAACTTCTGCCTGTTCTTGATTCTGTGTGTCTGTCATCACGCCTCCATAGCGGCCAACCTGAGCGGCGACGGGGCGGTCTGTCAACAAAATTTTGAAAAATATATCACAACAAAGTTTCATTTGTTATATTATCAATCAAAAGGGGAGGGCCACCATGTCTGAGGCACCACTGACAATTTCAGATCGCATTCAGGAAAAGCTGGATGATCTGACCCGCGCCGAGCGGCAGTTGGCCCATTCCATCCTCGAAAACTACCCTGCTTCCGGCCTTGGCCCGCTGACGGCGCTGGCCAAGGATGCCAATGTATCGGTGCCCACAGTGGCGCGGATGGTGCAAAAGCTGGGGTTCAAAGGGTATCCCGATTTTCAGTCCGAACTGCGCGAAGAGCTCAAGGCCAAAGCCAAAGACCCGATTGAGAAACACGACACTTGGGCCGAAAACGCCCCGTCCGGACATATGCTCAACCGGTTTACCGAGGCGGTGATCGACAACATTCGCCACACGCTTGGCCAGATTGATCCCAAAGGTTTTGATGAGGCCTGCAAACTGGTCGCTGATGACCAGCGGCACCTCTATATCGTCGGCGGGCGTATCACCCATACGCTGGCGGAATATCTGTTTTTGCACATGCAGGTGATCCGCCCCAAGATCACCCATATTCAATCGACCTCAAACACATGGCCGCACTACCTTCTGGATGTAAAAGAGGGCGATGTTTTTGTAATCTACGACGTGCGC
Organism: Sulfitobacter sp. M368; assembly: GCF_025141875.1. NCBI lineage: Bacteria > Pseudomonadati > Pseudomonadota > Alphaproteobacteria > Rhodobacterales > Roseobacteraceae > Sulfitobacter > Sulfitobacter sp. M368. The sequence continues at coordinate 3,266,498 of NZ_CP081113.1, read as the reverse complement.
CGATATGAAAACAACACGCTGAAGCTGGCGGAAATGGCCCATGCACAGGGTGCCAAAATCATCCTCTTTACCGATCAGTGGCGTTCACCCGTGCATCAACTGGCCCAGATCAGCCTGTCCAGCCGGATTGTCGTGCCGTCTGCTTGGGACAGTGCGGTGACGACGATGCTTTTGACCGAAACGATGATCTCCGCAGTTCAGAACCTCAGTTGGGGCGATACCAAAGAACGTATGGAAGAGCTGGAAGAAATATTCGACCAAACCAGATTGTTCCGCAAATTTACCTGACTTGCATGGGCAAGTTGCCCCATGGCGCGGCGCGGTCGGCGGTGGCAAGATAGGGCAGAGCAAAGCAAGGAAAGCAGGATCAATGGCGCAAACAGATCTGACCATCGATTGGGTCGAACGCTTTGCCGGGCTGGCGCGGCTGGAACCGGAGATAAAACAGATCCTCCTGACCCGCAGTGCGATCGTTGACGTGCCCAAGGATACGATGATTTTTGGCCCGGACAGGTCACCGGAGAACATGCTGTTTCTTCTGGACGGCACGGTGCGGGTGCAACAAGTGTCCGAAACCGGCCATGAGATCGTGCTGTATCGCATTCACGCCGGGGAAAGCTGCGTGCTGACCACCGCCTGCTTGTTGGCCTATGAGGATTACGCGGCTGAAGGCATCTCCGAAACCGCCGTGAAGGCAGCCGCCGTGCCCCGCGATGTTTTTGATGATCTGGTCGCCCGATCCAAGTCGTTTCGCGATTTTGTCTTTGCGGCGTTTTCCAAGCGGATCACCGATCTGTTTCGCATGATTGACGAGGTCGCCTTTCAACGGCTGGATGTGCGGTTGGCTGACCGTTTGATTGATCTGTCCGAAGGCGCTGACACGATATCGACGACCCACCAGAAGCTCTCGGTCGAGTTGGGCACAGCCCGCGAAGTGATTTCGCGGCAATTGCAAGAATACCAGCGCCGCGGCTGGATCGCACAGGGGCGGGGCAGCATCACCATGACCAACCGCGCCGCACTGGAACAACTGGCCGGGCACGTGGGTTAATCTCTTGCGGAGTTGGTGACATTGTCACCGTTGCAGGCGGGGCGATCTGGTAAGATGTGCCAACGCTTGTAAAAGGAGAGATGAGATGACTGCCAATGTAGGTTCAATCGACCGTGTACTTCGTGTTGTTTTGGGACTGATTTTGATTGCCCTGCCGTTTGTGTCGAATATGGCCCTGTTTGCCAGTGGCACCGCGACCGTAATCGCTGTGTTGGTTGGGCTGGTGCTGATCGCTACATCTGCGATGCGGTTTTGCCCACTTTACCGGATCTTCGGCATCCGGACCTGCAAAATCTGATTTGCCTCGCTTTCGGCAAACCCCTTGAGCGCTTTGTCGTGCTGCGTTTACTCTGAACGCGGCACGTTTGCTTTTCACCTCGAGAAACCAAGGATTACCCCATGACCTATCCCGTTGATCTGTCGGTAAAGCCGGATGTCTCAGCCCATTTCGATGAGGCTACAAATACGATCACCTATATCGTCAAAGACCCCAGCAGCAATCACTGCGCGATCATCGACAGTGTAATGGATATTAACTACGCCGCAGGGCGGATCACATACGACCACGCTGATGCGCTGATCAAGGAGATCACGGATCGCGGGCTGACGCTGGATTGGATCATCGAGACCCATGTGCATGCCGACCACCTGAGCGCTGCGCCCTATTTGCAGGAAAAGCTGGGTGGCAAGATCGGTGTGGGGGAAAAGATTCTTGTGGTGCAGGACACCTTCGGCAAGATCTTTAACGAAGGCACCGAGTTTCAGCGCGATGGATCGCAATTTGACGCGTTATTCAAGGACGGCGACACCTATACCGTTGGCAACATGCAAGGCTTTGCCATGTACACGCCGGGCCATACGCCCGCCTGCATGGTACATGTGATGGGCAATGCGGCCTTTGCCGGGGATACGTTGTTTATGCCCGACGGCGGATCGGCCCGCGCCGATTTCCCCGGCGGTGATGCAGGGCAGCTTTATGACAGCATTCAAAAGGTGTTGTCGTTGCCCGACGAGATGCGGCTGTTCATGTGTCACGACTACGGCCCCAATGGCCGCGCGATCATGTGGGAAACAACCGTGGCCGAACAGAAGGCCGACAACATTCACGTTGGCGGCGGCAAGACCCGTGAAGAGTTCATCAAGTTCCGCACAGAGCGTGACAAACAGCTCGACGTGCCCAAGCTGATTATCCCGTCCTTGCAGGTAAATATGCGCGCAGGCGAGGTGCCCACCGACAAAGACGGCAATCCAATGTTAAAGGTGCCGGTGAACGGGCTTTAGTCCGGCAAGTTCTCTCGCAAGACCGAAAGGGGCGGCAGGTGCCGCCCTTGAACGTCTGCGGCGTGCAGGTCGTAGTTGAACCAGAACCGTTCCTTTCCTGTGTCGCGTAGGCGCACCGCATCTGGCAGGTCCAATGTCTCCAGTCCCGAATTGGCACAGGCGGCAGCCAGAACCCGTTTCAATGCTGTCTGATCCAGCCAAGCACCGACATAGCGCAGATGCCCGGAGGCGCAGACCACGGCACTGCCATCCTCACTGCGCTCCAGCACCTCTGCACGGCCTTCCAATTCTTCGCAATACCCGATGATTGCGCCGCCCCCTTCCAATGGTCTGGGCATATCCGCGCGAAGGCTTTCCACCCGCGCGACGGTGACGTCCAACCCCGCAATTGCAGGCGGCATCGGCAGGGGAATGCACATATCCGCATCCCGCGCCCCGCTGCGCGGCCCCAAAACAACCTGCGCCTGCGTCTTTGCCAACGCCGCCTTCAGCGTCTCTGGCATATGCATGAGGCCGGGTGCAACAATGAGCTTGTAAACCGTGAAATCGGGTGTGTTGGGCGGCAGAATGTCCACCGAAAGCCCCAACCGGCGCAGCGCCTTGTAGGTGTCAAACACCAGAGCAAAATAGCTTAGGCCCGCGCCATGGGGCTGCACCGTCCAGGCGGCGTCTGCGTCATAGTCAAAGATCAGGGCAACCGGAGCCTGCGCGGCGGAAACATCCGGCGCATCGGCAATCTCGGCAGCGACCTTGCGGGCCTCATCCAGGCCCGGTGCATCTGCACTGTCAATCCTGAGCAGACCGCTGTGCATCTGTTCCTGCGCAAAGGGTGCCTGCCGCCAACGGAAGTAACACACCGCCTCGGCCCCATGGGCAAAGGCTTCCCATGACCAAAGCCGGACCACGCCGGGTGCGGGCGCGGGGTTGGATGGGGCCCAGTTCACCGGACCGGGTTGTTGTTCCATCACCCACCAGCGGCCCTTGCCAACGGCACGATAAAGATCGTGGTGAAAGGCCTGAAAATCCGGATCACCCTGCCGGGCAAAGCGGCGTTGATGGTCCGCATCCGCGCCAACGCGGTCTTCGAGAAAGCCGAGCGGATAACTGTCCCAACTGGCAAAATCCAGATCTTCGCCAACCTTGAAATGGTCAAAATCGGTGATCCGGCCCATGTAGTTATGGGTGATAGGTGCATCCGAATGGGCCCGAATGATCTCAACCTGCGCGCGGTTGAATGCCACAACCTGATCCGAGGCAAAACGGCGGAAGGCCAGCGCATGGGCGGGGTTCGGTTCCGTCACCGTAAGGTTGGGCAGCTCGATCTGGTCAAAATTATCGTATTCCATCGACCAGAACACATTGCCCCACGCGGCATTCAACGCCGCAATATCCCCGTCATTTCCAGCGCCGGGATAGCGGGTGCGCAACCATCCGCGAAAGGCGTCGCGGGCCGCAACGCTGTAGGAAATGGTGGTGTCGTGGCAGCCATATTCATTATCGGTCTGCCATGCCGCCACATGCTGGTTCCGGCCGTAGCGTTCGGCCAATGCGGTGACGATGCGGCTGCATTCGGCAAGATAACCCACATGGGAAAAGCAATAGTGCCGCCGCGATCCAAATCCGCGCGGGCGACCTTCGGCATCGAGGGCCAGCATATCGGGATGTTTGTCCACAAGCCAACGCGGCGGTGTCGCGGTGGGCGTGCCCAGCACGACCTTGAGGCCTGCCGCGCCCAAAATCTCAATCGCGCGATCAAGCCAGCCAAAGGTGTATTCACCCGGCACCGCCTCCAGCCGAGACCATGCAAATTCACCGATGCGCACCCAGGTCAGCCCGGCCTCGGCCATCCGGCGGGCATCCTCGGTCCAAATCTCTTCGGGCCAGTGTTCGGGGTAATAGCAGGTGCCGAGGCTGCGTTTCAGATCGGTCATAGAATAACCTGATGTTCGCGCTGTCCGGTCACATCAGTCTGGAGCACGAAAGTCTGTCCGCCCTGTGTCTCATCCAGATGCACCGCCGCCGACGTGGCATAAAGCGTGGTCAGATCCGGCCCGCCAAAGGAGGGGCAGGTCATCTGGGATGCGGGATAATCAATGGCCGACAGGAACCGCCCCTGCGGATCATAGCGGGCAATTTGACCGGCACCCCAGAGCGCGACCCAGATGCACCCCATACTGTCCACCACCGCGCCATCAGGATTCAAACCCTCTTCGCGCAAATCGATAAACACCACTGGATCGCTTTCGGGCCAACCATCCGGCCCAAGGGGCTGGCGCATGACCTGCCGGCTATGGGTGTCGGTGAAATAGGCGCAGGTTCCGTCCGGGGCGAAACAAATGGCGTTGGACACGGAAATATCGCCGTAAAGCTTGCGCAGCTCACCCTTGTAGAAACGATAGATCGAACCCGCGCCTTTCTCAGCAGATTTGCCCATTGTCCCGATCCAGAAGCCGCCGAAAGGGTCGGCACGGCCATCGTTGGACCGTGTGACCGTGTTGTCCACCTCCAGCCCGATCACCCATTCGCTTTCGCCGGTGTTCAGGTCAAAGGTTGACAGGCTTGTCTCCGATGCGACGAGCAGGCGGTTTTCATCGACCCAACCGGCAGCAGAGACATGTTCGTCAAATTGCCATTCGAGAGTTTCCTCACCAATCCGGCTCATCAACCGTTTGCGCAGGATATCGAACCAAAAGAACTGACCGCGCAGCGGATGCCAAAGCGGCCCTTCACCAAGAACACATATGCGATCATCAAAAACCTCAGGAGCGGTCATGTCCATGCCTCATCAAAAGCTGTGGTGATGGCCTGCGCCTTTGCGCCGACCTCTGCTGCGGTCAGGCCTGGGGTGAAAACGCCTGTCCCGATGCCAAAACCTGTAACCCCTGCCGCCCGCCACTCGGCAAAGTTGTCCGGTCCCACACCGCCGACCGCAAAAGTCTGCGTGCCTTTGGGCAGCACCGCTGAGATCGCCTTGAGACCCGCAGTGCCAACCAGAAAGGACGGAAAGAATTTCAACCCGTCAGCCCCGTGACGCAGGGCGGCAAAGCACTCGCTCGGGCTCATCACGCCGGGAAAGGACAACATGCCTGCGGCCTTGGTGGCCGTGATGACGTCGCTATTGCAATCGGGAGATACGATCAATTTGCCACCACAATCCGCAACATCGGTCACGTTCTTGGGGGTCAGCACTGTCCCCGCTCCGATCAGCGCGTGATCGCCAAACGCCTTTGCCAAGGCTTCGATGCTGCGCAGGGGATCGGGTGAGTTCAAGGGCACTTCGATCCGGTCGATGCCCGCATCGATCAGCGCCGTGCCGATGGGCACAGCCTCATCCGGGGTGACACCGCGCAGGATGGCAATGATGGGGCGGCTCATGACGAGGTCTCCTTGAGGGATTGATACGCGGCAGACAGCCCGGCAAGGGTCATTTCGTCCGCGTTGGTGTGTTCAGGTTGCAAGCCTTGCGCGGCCAGCGCTTCGGCATATCGGGCGCAAAGGGCGGAATCACCGATCAGGGCAATCCTCTGGCCCAGCCAATAGGGCTTTGTCGCCGCCAGTTCGAGCCCGATCAATAAGCCAGAAAGTCGGGCGCGGGCGCTGTCTGGTGCGGGCGGGTGCAGCAAACTATCTGCACGGATCTGAAACAGCTTAGCCGCGATGGCCTGCGGCCGCGACATCGCATCTGAAAGCGCTTCGGCAAAGGCGGCATCGTCCCAGCCCGGCCCAATCGAATGGCGCAGAACCGATTGACCTGACAGCAGGGCAAACAGTTCTCCGGTCATGGCGGTTTGAAAGCTGACGATCTCTCCGGCGCTGATGTGTGCCCATTTGGTGTGGGTGCCGGGCAGACACAGCACGCCGTCAAAGTCCGGTGTCTGCGCCAGAAAGCCGGCGATCTGGGTTTCTTCGCCGCGCATCACATCGGCAGGCCTGTCCTGAGACACACCGGGCAGAATATGTATATCGAGCCGCGCATCAGCCACCGTTGGCCGGGTGGCATTGCCGATCCCCGGCGGCGCACATGGCACCTTGGCATAGGGCGCCTCGGCCCAGCCCTGACGCGCACCGACCATGCCGCAAGCGATCACCGGCACAGGCCCTTCAAGGTAAGGGCCAACCAGATCCAGCAGGGCCGCTTCAAATTGATCGGGTGCCAGCCCGCCCATGCCCTTGTCAGATCGCAAAAGCCGGGGCGCATCCGCTCCCATCAGCCAGACCCGCAGAGCAGAAGTGCCCCAATCGACGGCAATCCATTCAACCGCGTTCATTTTGTTATCCTGTCACCACTGTTCCGCCGTCAACAACCATCATCTGTCCGGTCATCATCCGCGAGGTTTTGGAAGACAAAAACAACACCGCGTCAACGATGTCCTGCGGGAGCAACTCTTCCTTGAGGCATTGCCGCTCAAGATGCGCAGCCAGCGCCTCTGGCGTCACCCAAAGATCGCGTTGTTTGTCGGTCATGACCCAGCCGGGGGCCAAGGCGTTGACGCGAATCTTGTCGGGGCCAAATTCGCGGGCAAGGCTGCGGCTCATGCCGTTGATGCCTGCGTTTGCCGTTGTGTAGGATGGGTAACCCGCGTTGCCCATCATGTAACTGATCGAGGAAAAGTTGACGATGGCACCGCCGCCCGCCGCCCGCATGCCTGCGATCACTGCCTGACAGGCAAAAAAATAGGCCTTGAGGTTGATCGCCTGCGACCAGTCCCAAAATTCTTCGGTGACGTCCTCGGTGTCGTGGCGTTTGTCATTGGCGGCGTTGTTCACCAAAACCGTCACCGCGCCGTGGGCTTGGGCGGCGGTTGAAATGGCCGATTGCAGGGCGCTGACATCGGTGATGTCGCAAGGGATGAACAGCGGCCGCACCCCGTGTTTGTCCTGCATGTCATCGCAAAACCCGCTGGCATCCGAACGCTGGACAAAGGCGACCTTGGCGCCCTGTTCGATAAACCCTTCGGTGATCGCGGCACCAATGCCCGCGCCGCCGCCGGTGATAAAAACGGAAGTATCTTTGAGATCGTGAAACGTGGCTGTGGGCATCAATGGCTCTCTCTTGTGACGGGACGGGTGTCTTTGCCGACGAGGAAATCAAGGTCTGCGCCCTGATCGGCCTGCAGGACATGATCAACATACATTTTTGCATATCCGCGCGTATAATGCGCAGGATCGGGGGCCCATGCGGCGCGGCGTGTCTCCAGTTCGGTCTCATCGACCAACAGCTCTAGTGATCCTTCGCGGGCGGACAGACGGATGCGGTCACCGGTTTTGACCAGAGCTAACGTGCCACCCGCCTGCGCCTCGGGCGAGATGTGCAAAACCACGGTGCCATAGGCGGTGCCGGACATGCGGGCGTCCGACAGTCGGACCATATCGCGCACGCCCTCTTTGACCAGACGGGCCGGGATCGGCATATTGCCCACTTCCGGCATGCCCGGATATCCCTTTGGCCCGCAACCTTTGAGCACAAGGATCGTGTCCTTGGTCACGGGCAAATCTTCGCGGTCGATGTTGGCTTTGAAGTCCTCGATGCTCTCGAAAACGTAAGCTTCGGCCTCATGTTCCAGCAAGCTTTCGGTCGCGGCGGAGGGTTTGATGATCGCCCCCTGCGGCGCCAGATTGCCGCGCAGCACCCGCAGACCTGCGGCTGGTTTCAGCGGATTGGACATCGGGCGGATCACATCCTCGTTCCAGCATTCCGCACCATCCGCATAGACCCCGATATCGCCGCCAAGGACCGTCCGGGCCGGTCGCAGCATCTCGCCCAATTCCTTGAGCACAACGGGCATCCCGCCCGCATAGCAGAAATCCTCCATCAGGTACTGCCCCGATGGCATACAATTGACGAGCAGGGGCACATCACTGCCCAGTTCAAAATCATTCAAACTCAAGTCGATGCCGACCCGTCCCGCAATCGCCAGAAGATGCACCACGGCATTGGTCGATCCGCCCACGGCAGCATTGGCAAGGATCGCGTTTTCAAAGCTTTCGCGGCTGACCACATCAGAGAGCTTCAGTTCCTCTTCGACCATCTCGACGATGCGTTTTCCGGTCATATGGGCCAGCGCCATCCGGCGGCTGTCGACGGCCGGCAGCGCGGCATTGGTCGGCAGTGACAGGCCCATCGCCTCAACCACGGACGCCATGGTAGAGGCGGTCCCCATGGTCATGCAGACCCCCTTGGACCGGCTCATCCCGCTTTCGGCGGCCATGAAATCCTGCAATGTCATCTCGCCCGCGCGCACCGCTTCGGAGAATTTCCAGACATCCGTGCCAGAGCCGATGTCCTTGCCCTGCCACTTGCCGTTCAGCATCGGGCCGGAGCTGACCACGATCGTCGGCAAATCGACCGACGCGGCGCCCATCAACTGCCCCGGCGTGGTCTTGTCACACCCGCCAAGCAGAACAACACCGTCAATCCCATAGGCCCGGATGGACTCCTCGACATCCATCGCCAGCAAATTGCGAAACAGCATTGCGGTGGGTTTCATCTGGGTCTCGCCCAGCGACATCACCGGGAACTCAACGGGAAAGCCGCCCGCCTCCCAGACGCCGCGTTTTACCCCTTCGGCCAAATCACGCAGGCCGGAATTGCAAGGCGTGAGTTCGGACCATGTGTTGCAAATGCCAATGACCGGGCGACCATCAAAGACGTGATCCGGAAACCCCTGATTTTTCATCCAGCTGCGGTGAATAAACCCGTCCCGATCGGCCTTGCCATACCACGCCCGGTTTCTGCGTTTGTCATCTGTCATAGCCGTTTTCCTTCGATCACCCACATCCGGTCCGGAAAAGACCACGGCAGGGTGAGACCGTTGTTCATCAAATAGGCACCTGAAAGCGTGACCGGCCCGTTGCGCAGCGCCGGTGCCCCGCGCGACAGCCGCTCGCGATCATCGCGGTTGCGCAGATTGATCTCGTATGCGGCGTTTGCGTCCAATCCGGTCAGGCGCAGGGGGCGCGGCACAATCTGGCTGGGCGCGGCCGCAAGTCCGGCAAATGCCACGAAACGGCTGCCATCCTCGGCCATCTGCTGCTCTGCGATCATTGCCGCATCGCCTGTATCAAGGCGCAGGATATCTGCCCGCGCCATCCAATCGCGATTGGCCTTCCACCAGCCCGTGACATCGCGCAGGACATCGGCCTCACTATCGGTCAATTCGCGCGGGTCCATTTCGAACCCCATGTGCCGCTGCGCCGCGACCCAAGCGCGGAACCTTATGTCATGTTTGCGCCCCGATGTGTGGCAATGAAGCGGGCCGACATGGCTGCCGGTGACGACCATCGGCAGGAACAGCGCTGCGTTGTGCTGGATCTTGAGGCGTTCATGGGCATCATTGCTGTCGGACAGCCAGACCCGTTGCGTGCGCTCCAGAATGCCAAAATCAATCCTCCCGCCGCCCGAGGCGCAGCTTTCAATCTCGACCTCGGGGTGGGCCGCGCCCAGCCGGTCCAGCAGGGCATAGGTGCCACGGGTCTGCGCCGCGTCGGGGGCGGGCAAAACCCGGTTGTGATCCCATTTTATATAATCAATGGGATGGGCGGACAGCAGGGCAGAAATCCGGTCAAACAGAAAGTCGCGCACCGCGTCTTGCGCCATATCAAGCACCAGTTGCTGCCGGCCGGTGATCTGATCTTCGGGGCCGAGCACCCAATCGGGATGGGCGCGATAGGTTTCGCTGTTGGTGTTGATCATTTCAGGCTCAAACCAAAGGCCGAACGTCATGCCCAGACCCTGCACATGGTCGATCAGCGGGCCCAATCCATCGGGGTATTTGCGGGCGTCCACCGTCCAATCGCCAAGCGATGTGGTGTCGTCATCGCGTTTGCCGAACCACCCGTCATCCAGCACAAACCGCTCTGCGCCCAGATCTGCCGCACGGGCGGCGATGTCTTTGAGGTCCGACAATTTGTGGTCGAAATAGATCGCCTCCCAGCAGTTGTAATGCACAGGGCGGGGGCGGGCTGGATCGGGAAAGCGCACAATCGCGTCACGCAGATGACGTTGAAAGGCGGCCGCGCAGCCATTGATCCCTTGGGCCGAGAACGTTGCATATAGCGGGGCAGTGGCAAATTCTGTTGCGGGTTCCAATTCGCTGGCTGAGGCATTGCCGAACTGCACCTGTCTGCGGCCATCGGGCAATTCTTCGGCCACCATCCGGTGCCCGCCGGACCAGCCGTAATGCAGAGCGTATGCTTGGCCTTGGGTATTGGTCGCGCCAAGGCAGGGCAGGATCAAACCGGGAAAATGTTCATGCCCGCTGCGGCCCGTGCGGCTTTCGCGCATGCGGATGCCAGCGGACCACGGGCTGTGCACCATCTGAAATTCACCGCACCAGCGACCCGCGAAATCAATCATCTCATCGGCCAATTGCGGCGCGGGCAGCACAGGTGCCGCCAACCATTCAAGGCGGACGGGCTGATCAGAGGTCAGCGCTGCCTGGGCCGTGATCATGTGCGTGTCGGCGTTGATCGTGAAGCGCGCAGTATAGGTGAGCCCCAGCGCGATATCTTTGTACACCAAGGTCAGCGCATCCGCAGTGTGCTGCGCATCCTCAAGCCTCAAGTCAGGATGGATCGCCGCCCCATCGGCACGGCGCAGCGACAGACCGGCCTGTCCGGGAAAGCTGCGTCCGGCGTCGGGACAGATCGACAGGGCGGGCGCCTGATCCAGCATACCGCCGGTCACATCCTGCCTTCCCGCTGCAAAAAGTGTTTCGAGGTTCTCACCCTCGGGCAGGGCCGAACCCCAATAGATCACTTCGGCCAAACGCCCATCCGCGCAGCCCAAAACAAGGGACTGCCGTCCATCGTCCAATCGCCAGCTTTGGATCATTTCACCGCCCCAAGGGTCAGACCGGCGATAAAGTGTTTTTGCATCAGAAAGAACATCAAGACAGGAGGCATTGCAGCCACGATAGATCCCGCAGACACCAGATGCCATGCCGCAACCCATTGCCCGTTGAGCGAATATAGACCCGCGGTGATCGGTTGTGTGTCCGCCCCTTGGGTCAGAACGGTTGCCCAGAAATAATCATTCCAGATGAACGTAAAGATCAGCACTGAAAGCGCGGCAATCGCGGGCTTCATCAGGGGCATGACAACATACCAGAAAATCTTGATCTCGCTCACGCCTTCAACCCGCGCGGCCTCAATCAGTGCAAAAGGCATCGCCTTGATGAAGTTGCGCATGAACAATGTGCAAAAGCCGGTTTGAAAGGCGATATGAAACAGCGCCAGCCCCATCGTTGTGTTGTAGATCCCAAGGTTCAGCGACAGATCGCGCACCGGCACCATCAGGATTTGAAAGGGTACAAAATTGCCTGCGACAAACATGAAAAACAAAGGCAGGTTGGATTTGAACCGGTACACGCCAAGGGCAAAACCGGTCATGCACGACAGGGCCACCGCGCCGATCACGGTCGGGATCGTCACCTTGAAACTGTTCAGGATGTATTTGCCAATCGGCGTGTTTTCAAAGATCGCCGTGTAATTCTCAAGCAGGTTAAAGGAGGTCGGCCAGCCCCAGTAATTGCCCGCCGTGATGTCCCCAGCGGATCGGATCGAGGTCAGCGCCACCGCCAGAAGCGGCAGCAGCCAAACGATCAGGGCAATCGGCAAGGCGATCTTGTACAGTGTCTGACTGGCGGTTGAGGTCTTTTCAATGGGTGTCGGAAACATCTCAAAGCCCCCTTTCGTCGCGGTACATTTTTACAAGGAAGGCGGTGATATAAACCATCATGATCAGGAACAGCACCACGGCAATCGCCGCGCCGTACCCCATGCGGAACCCATATTCCGAGAAGGCTTGCTCATACATGTAAAAGGCAAGCACCCGCGACGATCCCCACGGCCCGCCATCGGTCATGATCGAGATCAGATCAAAGGATCGTAGCGCCCCGATCACGGTGACAACCATGGCAATAAAGGTCGCAGGTTTCAGCTGCGGCAAGACGACATACCACAGCATCTTGAACCCCTTTGCATTGTCCAAACGCGCAGCTTCGATCTGCTCGGGATCAACAGCGTTAAGGCCCGTGAGATACAGGATCATGCAATAGGCCGTCTGCGGCCAGAGACCGGCAGCGATAATGCCGTAGGTGACCCAGTCCTCATCTGCCAGCACCGCGATGGGGTCAAACCCAACCGCCTGAAGCGCGATGTTCAATAGGCCAAAGTTGGGGTCGTAAAACCATGAGAAGACAAGGCCAACAACAACCTGCGAAATCACGAATGGAAAAAAGAACAAAGACTTGTAGATCCGGATGCCGCGGACCGTCTGGTTCAGGAACAAGGCCACAAACAGACCCGCCGGGATCGCCAGCATATAAAGCACCAGCCAGATCACGTTGTTCTTGAGAGAGGTATAGAACGCGTCGTCGTCCATCAGCTCTACATAGTTGGAGAGGCCGACGTATTCTTTCTCGCCCAGCCCGTCCCATGCATAAAGCGAGATGCTCATCGACTGAAAAATCGGGATGATGACGTAGATCGCGAACATCGCAATGCCCGGCGCGAGAAACAGCCAGGGTGCCAAACGCTGCTGGTTCTTTTTCCAGTAGGTTTTCATGTCATCCTCCCCCAGTGCCGCAGATGGTGCCTGCGCTGCCGCCCGTTCAGGCGGCAGCACGTTGTTTAGGCGGTGGTCTTACTTGTAGACTCGGCCCCGGACTTTTTCGAGCCGCTCAAGGATCGCGTCCAGACGCTCAGGCTTGACCATGAACTCCTGAAAACCTTCCATGCCCGCTTTGGCCATTTCGGCTGGCGCGTCGCGGTCAAAGAACTGTGCGATGCCGCCCGTGGTAGAGCTGAGCATCTTGTAACCGGCCTGCAGGAACTTGTCGTCGCCCACAGAGGAGTCCGCGTTGATCGGCAGCTGGCCCAGCGTGTCGTTGATCTGGGTCTGCACATCGGCGCGGGCCAGATACGCGAGGAATTTCTTGGCGTCCTCTTTGTTCTTGGCATTGGCTGGAATGTGGATCGTGTCGGTTGGCGCCTCTTCGGCCAGCGGCACATCGGGGTTGATCACGGGGAACTGGAAGAACCCGATTTGGTCATCCGTCAGGCCCGCTTCGCGCAGGGGCGCAACGGCAAAGTTACCCATGATATACATCGCGGCATCGCCCTGAACCATTGGCGCCAAGGCTTCCTGCCAGGAATAGGCCGCGTGGTTTTCAAGGAAGAAGTCAGCGTCGATCAGCTCTTTCCAGTTGGCCATTGTGGCGCGGACGCGGTCATCGGTCCAAGCGACTTCACCCTTGGTCAGTGCCATGTGGAAGTCATAGCCGTTGGTGCGCAGGTTCAGATAGTCGAAGACGCCGCCAGCGGTCCAAAGGTACTTGGTGCCGATGGTGATCGGTGTGATGCCCGCCGCGTTCAGGGTTGCGCCTGCCGCCTTGAATTCATCCCAGTTGGTGGGCACGGCGATGTTGTTCGCCTCAAACAGGTCTTTGCGATAGTAAACGCCCCACTGGTAATAGGTGTAAGGCACGCCCCAGATCTTGCCATCGATTGTCATCGACCCTTTGGCGGAGGCAAGGCTTTCGTTCAAACCGTGTTCGGCCCAAACGTCATCAACAGGCTCAAACAGACCCGCGTTGACGTATGGCAGCATTCGGTTGCCCGCATACCAGTTCGCCAGATCGGGCGCGTCGGCGGTCAGGAAGTTGCGGATCGAGGTCTTGTAGCCCTCGTGATCAAACAAATTCCACGTCACTTTGACGTCCGGATTTTCTGCTTCAAAGCCTGCGATCAACGCCTCAAACGCGGCCTTTGGCGCGGGGTCTGATGTGTCGGTGTTGATCACCAGCTCACCGGCAAAAAGCGATGAGGCAAGCAATGTCGAAGTTGCCACAGCGGCGGCAAGAGTTTTGGTGCGATGGAACATGGTTTCCTCCCTAAGGTCCCAGGTCTTTCCCTGTTGACGGTCGGTTCCAAATATTGAAACCTTAATCTCAACTATTGAAAACACTGCGCTGATCAGCTATCCATGTCAACAGTTTCATGGGGTCGCGCCCTTTGAAGCGGGAGGGGAATTTGACGTGAACAAGCCGGTTCAAAACGACGGAACAGTCGGAAAAGCTTTGGAAATACTGGATATGGTGGCAGAGATTGGCCGCCCTGTTCGGTTCTCTGAACTGCTGGCGCAAAGCGTTCATCCCAAGGCGACGCTCTATCGGTTCCTGCAAACGCTGACGAATCAACACATGCTGTCATATGACCCCGAAGACGGGACATATTCACTTGGCCTGCGTCTGATGCGGCTGGCCCATACGGCATGGAAGAACGCCTCGCTTGCCCCCATCGCGCGGCCTTTTGTCGAAGAGCTGGCGGCGCTGGCGGGTGAAACAGTTCACCTTGCGCAGATCGACAACGGTCAGGTTTTGTTCGTTGATAAGCTGGAGGCGACAGACCGTTTCGAAACCCTCGCCGAAGCGGGTAAGGTTGCGCCCGCCTATTGCACGGGTGTGGGCAAGGCGATGCTTGCCTTTATGGCTCCAAAAAGGTTGCAACTGGCGCTGCTGCAACAGGCCTATTTCCAATATACCCCCGCCACCCATTGCACCGCCGAAAGCCTCGCGATCGAGCTTGAAGCGATCCGCGAGGCGGGCATTGCCTTTGACCGACAGGAACACGAACAGGGCATCATCTCAATCGCCGCGCCGATATTGACCACGAATGGCCGTGTCATTGGGGCGCTGTCGATTGCCACATCCACCACACGTCATACGCTTGAAGGGTTGGACGCATTCCGTGCGCCACTTTTGCAAGCTGCTGAAAACATCGGGGCCGAGGCAACGTCCTGGCAATTCCCGTCCTAACAACCGCGAAGGAATACTGAAATGTCCGGTGTTACACTTTCCAAGACCGTCAAAAAATACGGTGATGTTCAGGTGATCCATGGCGTCGATCTTGAGATCAACGAAGGCGAGTTCTGCGTCTTTGTCGGCCCCTCGGGCTGCGGCAAATCCACCTTGCTGCGGATGATCGCAGGGCTGGAGGAAACCACGGGCGGCCAGATCCATATCGGCGGGCGCGACGTGACCCATGATGATCCCTCGGACAGGGGCATCGCGATGGTGTTCCAGACCTATGCTCTTTACCCGCATATGACGGTGAAAGAGAATATGGGCTTTGGCCTCAAAATGAACAACGTGCCCAAAGCCGAGATTGAAAAGAAAGTCGCCGAGGCGAGCCGCATTTTGCAACTGGACGATTATCTGGACCGCAAGCCGAAGGCTCTGTCCGGTGGACAACGCCAGCGCGTTGCCATCGGCCGCGCCATTGTGCGCGGGCCGGAGGTGTTTTTGTTCGACGAACCCCTGTCCAATCTTGATGCCGAGTTGCGCGTTGATATGCGCGTGGAGATCAGCCGCCTGCACAACAAGATCGGCGCGACGATGATTTATGTCACCCATGATCAGGTCGAAGCCATGACCCTTGCCGACAAGATCGTCGTGCTCAGGGCCGGGCGCATCGAACAGGTCGGCAGCCCGATGGAGCTGTATCAGAACCCGGACAATAAATTTGTCGCGGGGTTCATCGGATCGCCCAGTATGAATTTTGTGACCGGTGTGGTGGAGGGCGGCAAGGTGCGCATTCCGGCGCTGAATGATGCCGTGATCGCCGCATCGGTGGCCTTGCCAGCAGAGGGCAGCGACATCACCGTGGGCCTGCGCCCGCAGGACTTGACGATCAAGCCGGCGAGTTCCCCGATCACGGTGGATATTTCAGAACAATTGGGCGGGGTGGCCTATGACTATCTCAACACCCCAACATCAGAGCGGATCGTGGTCGAGACCAAGGGCGATGAATTGATCCGGTCAGGCACTGCAGTTGAAGTGGTCCTTGCGCCCGGCACCGCATATTTCTTTGACGCCAAAACCAATGCGCGGCTGCGTTAAGATCAGATTGCCGGATCCACCCGATCCATAAAGGCACGGAAGCTGTCCAGATGGTCGGGATGTTCCAGCTGGCTGGGCAATTGCGCAAAGATCACCCGCATATGACGAGCGCAAAGCGGGTCGGCATGGATATATTTCCACGGCACTCCAAAACTTGCCTCCAGAAGATCGCCAAATTCCAGTGCTTTGGTTTTCACGGGACCATCTTGCGCAGGGCGCAAGCCACCCTCGTGGTTGGCCGCGACCACACAGGCCGAATGCAACCAGTTGAGGCAATTGATAGCGGTGAACGGATCATTGACCCCCGGTGACATGGCGCGGGCAATCATCTCGACCAGTTGATCAACAATGAACATCAGGTTTTGACTTTCCGTCGGACTATGGCCAAGCGCGAAACAGGAGGTCAGTTCCTCCTTCCTTTCGTCTGGTACGTCTGGCCCCCAGATCCGCAGAACCACGGTGTCTTCCGTGACAAATTCGCCCACGGGCAGGGGAACATCGATGAACAGGTCATGATCCTGCGCCAGATCACGCAGTTGGTCCTTGTTCATGGTTTGAATGTAGCCGGATTGCCCCAGGGTGACGGTCATGGCGGGATCACCGGTGGGTTGCTGCGAGGCCCCGGCGGGATCACGATCTGACTGGGCATCAATCAGCGCCTTGATATCCCTGACCAGGCGTTTGCCCAGTCCGGCGGTGATATTGGACACATTGATTGTCTCAGGGATGTGGTGGACAAAATAGACAACCGTGAAGACCGACACGAAGGTCAGCCCAAGCGCGATGAGAATCGACAGATAAGGGACAAAAAGAGCGGTGGACAGATCTGCATCGGCGCCTGTCGGGCTTTGGATCGCGCGGGTGATAAGCAAGGCGTAAACGAAGGTGGCAACCAGAATGCCAAGGCTCCATTGGTTGCCCCGATCGCGCATGAAATTGCCAATCAGCCGTGGCCCGAAATTGCCTGAGGCAAAGGATACAGCCACAATCGTCATGGAGAACATCACCCCGGCAACCCCGAACACAGATTGCGAGATGATCGACATCAAAGACCGCGCCCCGTCCACTTGGGTGTCGCGCAAACCTTTGGGCAAATCGAATGGCAATAGATCGGGATGCTGATCCAGATACAGGGTGCCTTGCGCGAGAACGGCGGCAAGGCAAACCAATGAGCCCGGCAAGAACCAATAGCTGGCGCGGACATCCTGGATCAGCTTGGCGACAAGGGCGCGTTTGCTCATGTGAGGCCGCTACGGTGAATATATTCGGGCGCTATCATGGGGTCTTTCATATCTCAGCCTGAGCGAATTAACGCACGACTTGCCTTCGGGGTTCCATGGAATGTCACAAAATCGGCCGCGCGGGCAGTTTTTCGGTGTCAGTTTCGGCAATGCGTGCCAGCTCTTCGAGGTTGTTGATCTGCAACTCGCCGTCTGACCATGATGACAATTGCCGGTCACGCAGGACCGCCAGCGTCTTATTGGTGTGCACAAGCGAAAGCCCCAGTGCATCGGCCAGATCCTGTTGCCGGAAGGGCAAGGGCATCACACCGTTGCGTACCAATCCCAATGCCTGTCCCCGTTGGAACACCCGCACCTTTGCCCAAGCGATGGCTTGAATGGCGCTGCGCTGCCCGACGGAAGACAGCGCCTCGCCCAGGAAATGTTCCTCGCTGGCCGCAAGCCACGTCAGATCAAACGCGCGTTCGGGGTGAGATTTAAAAAGGTTCCAAATGCCTGATCGGTCAAACACACAAAGGGTCATTTGCGTTGTCGCCTCAACGGAATGACCCATTTCGCCCATGATGCCCGCCTGCATCCCGATAAAATCACCCGGAAACACAAAGCTCAGCACTTGCCGGCGGCCATTTGGCAATGTGTTGTACCGAAGTCCCATGCCGCTGAGCGCCGTGAAAAGCTGTGGACTGTTGGACCCCTCCATCAAGATTGGCGTGCCGGGATCTACGACGAGCTCGCCCACCTTGAATTTCTGCATAAAGCGAACTTCTTCTGCCGAGAGGTCTTGAAATAGGGGTTTTTGACGTAGTGGGCAATTTTCGCATTTTTGGGCCATTTAATGTCTGCTCCTATGTCATAGTTTAATGCGGTTTGTTTCCGTGGCGCTATATTGGTGTTTCACTTTGGGGAAACGCACATGCGAAGAAAAGTAGTCATCGTCTTGGATGACGTCGTCGTGGCGTTGGACCTTGCACAAACGTTGCAGGATTTGGACCCCGCGGCGCATATTGTCACCTATCGGTCTGCGGAGGACGCAAAAGAGGCGGCGAAAGGTCAGGACAAGGCGTCCTTGATCATTTGGCAACCCTTGTCAGAAACGCCTGAGGAAAACAGCGCCATCCTGGTCCAATGTGACCTCGCGGAGCGCAGTATTCTGCTGAGCGATTCAGCCGAAACAGTGTATGACGCCGCGGCCAATGTCGTGGTCCTGCCGCGACCTTTTTCAGCGGATATGGTTAAGAACGCAGTTTCTCGGGTCAGCGCCGATCACTAGAGGCGCCTGCCTGAAGACCAAATAAGAATGCCTGCAGTAACGGCGGCGCGTCGGAGGAGGCTGGCGCTGGCGTCGCCTCCGGCTCTGGCGCGGTGTCCTGATGTGGTTCATCCGATCCGGCCAATCCGACCAAGAGCAACCCGATGCCCGCGTAGGCCGCGCCGATGACCGACGCCGCAATCAACGTGTCGTAGGCGGTCGCCAGAAAAATCCAGCTGGCACAGGTCAGAAAACCAGCGCCTACAAGGACGCACAGGGCGCCCGCACTGACCATGCCGGCCTTGCGAGCGGCCCGTGCCGCGGAATGTTTGACCTTGCTCAGCATCTTAGCGGCGTGTGCTCATCAAGCCGACAAGAAATCCAACGCCAGCCGCGATACCAAGTGCGGTGGCAGGTTGCGATTTCACAAAATCATTGGCCTGACCTTGCACGTCGCGGGCGTGGCTGCCCAGCAGATCTGCGGTCTCAATGCCTTTTTGGCGGGCCGCTTCGACTTGTTGCGCGGCTGCGTCGGCAAGCTGCGCTTTCTTGGCTTTGCCCATGTCGGACATTGTGCTGGTCAGATCGCTCAAATCCTTGCGCAGGATTTCGATCTGATTGGTCAGGTCTTCAACAGAAACGTCTTTTGCGGAACCGTTGGTGCTGGCACGTGCCATGATATCACTCCTTTATTTTTGTTCGTGTGTCTCTGTCCACACAACAGATGGCTGCGCGAAAGGTTCCATAAAACATTGGCCAAGATTCTTTGGAACTTGTCCAAGGGGTAGTCCGTTGTTGTCTCAGATCAGCGTCACATCGAGACGCACCAACATTAACGAAAGGACCATGACATGCTTTCTTGGGCAGTTATCTTTTTTGTGGTCGCCATCATCGCGGCCATCTTTGGGTTTGGCGGCATCGCAAGCGCATCGGCAGGTATCGCACAGATCCTCTTCCTGATCTTTTTGGCACTTTTTGCCGCCACGTTGATCGCGCGCGCTGTCAAAGGACGGTCCGGATAAATCCGGCACCTGCTGCGACAGCCACCACCCAACGAAAAACCCCGCCTGAAGTGCAGGCGGGGTTTTCTTTTTGGATGCGCGTTCAAATCAACGTTTGAGTGTTTCGGTTGAGGCAAAGAACATCGCCTGGCTCACCGCAGATTGCACCTGATCTTCCTTGTACGGTTTGGCGATCAAGAACGCAGGTTCGGGGCGGTCCCCTGTCAGAAGCCGCTCTGGGAAGGCCGTGATGAAGATCACCGGAGTGTCCCCCAATTCCGTCAGCAGATCATTGACCGCATCAATGCCGGACGAGTTATCGGCCAGCTGAATATCAGCAAGGATGAGATCAGGCTTATCGCCTTTGCCCTTGGCAACGGCATCTGCGCGGGTCCGGCCCACGCCAGTGACGGTATGGCCAAGATCACTGACAATCGCACTGAGATCGGCGGCGATGATCGGTTCGTCCTCAATGATCAGGATGCGGCCAGAGACGCTGTTTTCCATGTCCGAACGCGCGGTCGAGATCAGATGCTGCGCCTCGTCCTCGCTGACAGACATGATTGCGGCGACTTGACCTATGGTGAATTCCTCAACGGTGGACAGCAACAATGCCTCGCGTGTGTTTGGCGCAAGGGACGCCAGATGTGCCTGGGCCTTGCCAAGCGCACCGGCACTGTCTTCGACCACCGGCGCGCCGGAACTGGACCAAATTGCGTGAAAACATTTGAACAGGCCAACCTTGGTTGTCATGTCGCCTTGAATAATGGAACGATCTTCCAGAATCGCCTCCAACGTGGCGATTGCGTAATTGTCCCCACTGGTCTGAGACCCGGTCAGTGCCCGCGCATAGCGGCGGAGGTACGGAAGTTCCCGTGCGATCTGATCAGAAAGGTCCACAGTGTCTTGTGTATCCGACATTCTTTTTTGCCTTTTTTTCAATTTGTTTCGGAACCAAACGCGGTGATCATGCGTTTGGTTCCGTTGGGTGATGAGTTTTTTCGAAAAAAAGAGACCGAGAAGCAATGACAGATAACAAATCAAAAGACGATGAGCGCATAGCAGACCTGATCGATCAGAACCTCAAGATGGTCTATTCCGACCTTGTGCAGGAGCAGCTCCCTGATCGGTTCAAGGATCTTCTTGATGTACTCAAAGCGCAGGATGCTGAGCAGAAGGGCAACAGTTAATGTCCGAAGATCCAAGAAATGAATTGGTCGAGCATTTGCCGGCCCTGCGTGCCTTTGCGCTGAGTTTGACACGCAACGGGGCGACCGCCGATGACATGGTGCAAGACACCGTTGTCAAAGCCTGGACCAACATTGATAAGTTCAAGCCCGGCACCAAGATGCGGGCTTGGTTGTTCACCATTCTGCGCAACACCTATTATTCCAGCCGCCGCAAACTGAACCGCGAGGTCGCTGATGTGGATGGCGTGTTCACGGCGACACTCTCGGTCAAGCCGGATCATGATGGGCGAATGCAGTTGAGCGACTTTAAGCAGGCGTTTGAGTTGCTGCCAGACGAACAGCGCGAGGCGCTGATCCTTGTTGGGGCATCCGGGTTTTCCTATGAGGAAGCTGCGGATATGTGCGGCGTGGCGGTTGGCACTGTCAAAAGCCGCGCAAACCGTGGCCGCGCCAAGCTTACGGAACTTTTGCATCTGGACGATGAAGGGCCGATGGAATTAACAGATTCGGCCACAATGGCAGTTATTTCGGGTGCAGGTACGGTTCCGCAGTGAAGCTGAGTGAAGATCAAACACCGCGCTGGTACAAAAGCCTGCGGTTTCGGATGGCGGTGATGATGTCATTGGCGATGCTGCCAATCGGCATGATTGCTGTCAGCCAGACGCGCAGCGTGACAGAACAGGCGCAGCAGAATTCGGAACTGGCCCTGCTGGGTTTGACCGAACAGGCTGCAGCAGAAGAGCGCATCGTCATCCAGCGGGCATTCGGTCTCGCCTCTGGTGTCGGTGCGTTTCTTCCGCAAATGCTGGAGAATCCGGCAGCATGTTCCAAACGACTGGCGAAGGTTCTGGAGAACGCCGGGATCTTCAATTTCATCGGTTATGTACCGGTTTCCGGACGGATGAACTGTTCTTCATCCGGGGTCGAGCTGGACTATTCCAACACCCCCGGCTTTGCCGAAGCCATCGAAACGGGGAGGCCGCGCATTGAGGTCAGTATAGACGGGCCCAACGGCGAAGGGTCGGTGATAAATATTTCCCATCCGGTGTTTGACGAGGATGATCTGACTGGATTTGTCACTGTGTCCGTTCCCCATTCCATCCTGGACGCTCTGGGCGATGACAGCGGCAATGAGGCGCTGCTGGATCTGCTGACCTTTAACGGAAACGGCGAAATCCTGAGTTCCCGCAACGGCGCAGAGGCTGCCGTTGCGAATTTGCCTTTGGGCATCAACCTTGCAGAGTTTTCCACCGTGAGTGCGCAAACCTTTTCCCGCCAGAGTGTCTATGGTGAGGATCGCATCTATGCAGTTGTGCCTATCGAGGCAGGAAAAATATTTGCCTTGGGCGTTTGGGACAAAGACAATGGTGTTTCTGGTCAGATCAGCAAGATCCTCCCCACCAGCCTGTTCCCAGCCCTGATGTGGATGATCAGCCTTGCCGTGGCGCTGTTTGCGGTGCACCGGTTGGTGTCTCGCCACATTCGAAGCGTTGGCGCACAGATGATGCGCTTTGCCGACAACCGTACCTTGCTGACGGACGAACGCACCCGCGAAATGCCAAGCGAACTGCAAAACATACAAAATTCCTTCCTCGCCATGGCCCATTCCATCCTGCGCGACGAGGCGGAGCTGGAAGATTCTGTGCGGCAGAAAAACGTCCTGCTCAAAGAGGTGCATCATCGGGTCAAGAACAACCTGCAACTGATCTCCTCGATCCTGAACATGCAAATCCGAGAAGCGCAGCATGACGATACAAAACGCATTCTGCGCCGGATGCAGGATCGCGTTCTCAGCCTCGCGACCATTCACCGCGACCTTTACCAGACCAGCAGCGGCGGGTTGGTCAATGTGGGCGAACTGGTTCGGGAAATCATCGAAAGGTCGGTTGAAATCGGGACAGACGCCGCCAAGGACATCGACGTCGAGCTACAGGTCGAAGATGTCATGCTCTATCCTGATCAGGCTGTGCCGATGTCCCTGCTGGCCTCGGAGGCGGCAACCAACGCGATGAAATATGTGGGCGCTGCAGGCGCTGGGCGCAGCAAAATATCTGTGAGTTTCACACGCGACGCGAATGACAAATGCCGTTTTGTTCTGGCCAACAGCCTCGGTGATAGACCTGCCCCCAAAAGCAGTGGCATGGGGTCAAAGCTGATCACCGCTTTCGCCATCCAATTGGGGGCAGAGATAGACGTTACGCACGATGACGACCAATATCAGATGACGGTGCGTTTTGACGCGGCAACCTTTGAGTTGGAGCCGGGCGACTTCTAGGTTCAGGATCCATTCATCCTGTGTCTCTGGCGCCAAAACCGTGCGAGTTTAGTGGCTTGAGACATGTAGCAACAAACGGGTTCATTAAAAACGACTCACGCCACTGAAATAAAAGGTTTTGCCGTCCTTCAGTTTTGGCAGATTTTCCCCGTGAGCTTCGTTGCAGCTGCTTGAAATTCAACCAGAGTCCCTGCGCAGCAGCGCCTTGTCACAGACAAAATCTGTCAAACCAGAGAAACAGGATGAATGGATCCTGAACCTAAGGTGCCGGGGCCATCGCGACGAAGATCGACCCACATGCGTTGGTTCTGAGCGACCCTCAGAGTTTGCTCTGATCGGGATCTGTACGGATCAGGTTCGGGATACCGTCCGCGATCGGCTGACCCAATGCGCGTTCGGTGATTGTGATCATCCAGATCAATAGCGGAATCGCGATCACGCCCCCAATCGGCCCCCAGAGCCAAAGCCAGAACACCAGCGACACAAACACCAACAGCGTGTTCACCGACATGCGTTTGCCGACCATAGCTGGGGTCACAAACTGGCCCTCTACAGCATTCATAGACAGATAGATCGCGGCGGGGGCAAAGCTGGCCGCGCCGTTGAACACGACCAAACCCGCCACCAGCAGCGTGGCCCCCAAGGCCAACGGACCCAGGTAGAGGATGTAATTGAGAAAGAACGCCGAAACACCCCAGAACACCGCGCCGGGCATGCCGATCAGCTGCATCACGATGGCAATGGCCACGCCAAACGATCCGTTGATCGCGGTGATGGTCAGGAAATAACGGGAGACCTGACGTTCTGCATGCAGAAAATCATCCCTGTTTAATGTAGGAACAGAGGCACCGACCCATCTGTAAATCTCTGTTCGGGTCAGCAAAAAGAAATATAAAACACCAACAAACATCATCAGTTGAGCCAGGAACTGTGGCGCATAAAACAAGGCATCCGTGATTGAAGGCACATCAATGCCTTCTGCCGGGGGCGGAGCCTTTTCGCCTTTTGGGTCAACCGCCGCTACGACGTCTTCTGCAATTTCATCCAAACCGAGGATCATCGCCCTGATCCCTTCGATCGTGGTTCGCAACTCAATCCATATGACGGGCGCGCGCGCGATGGCCTCTGCCACGTAGGGTTCCAGCAGAAGGACGAGGCACACCACGGCAATCATCGTGAACGCAACCGTGGCAAACGCGGACAATGACGGACGAAGGCCAATGCGTTCCCAAAACCGGACAAGCGGCGAAAGCACGATCCCAAGGATCAACGCAGACAGCACGGGGGCAAAGAAATCCTGGGCATATTCCAAAGTCGCAAATGCCGTCACAACCCCGATGCCCAGAATTGCGAGGCGGGTCATCAGCGTGCTGGTCATATTTTGGGCTTTCATCTTGGCGCTGCGCGGCGGACCTAAGGCAGCAGAGCCAGCGGCGTGGCAGGCGTTTTGGGTTTGAGACCCCAACTCGGCAATAGACTGGGCAATTCAGAAACGAGGTGCCGGGCCGGGGTCTCAGACAATAACGCGGGATGAAAGGTTCGGTTCCGGTCTGATGGAAATTTTTTGACGGCAAGCCAAGTTTGCCCGCCTTGACTACGAAAGCGTTTTGGCGCGGGGGCTTAGGCGATCCGTTGCCATCCTTCAGTTTGGTTGGCCACCTCAGCTTGCCAGCCCGTCATCTCGGAAAATTCCTGCGAGGTAATGCGTTGGCTGCGGCCCAATAGACCGCGCATATCGGAATGTAGCGCAAACCGGAGCAGGAAACGTGGCAGCTTGAACAAACCGCGGCGGCCAACGGCCGTGGCCAGCGCTTTGATCGCCTGATCTTGTGTGAAGGGTTCTGACTCGGCCACATCGAAAGTGCCGGATTGGCCATGATTGAGTGCGGCGATCACCGCTGACGCTGCATCGTCGATCCAGATCATTGACTTGTATGTGCCGCCGCTGGCCAAGGGCATCACGACACCTTTTCGCGCCATGGCGATCATTTCTTGGCTGTCTCGGGAACTGGGGCCGTAGAAACTGCCAAACCGCAAATTGATTCCCCGGTTTTGACTGCCGTGTGCGGCAAAACGGGCTACGTGGTTCTCTGCCGTTAAAGTGGATCGCAGCGGCGTTGGCGGATCGAGTTTTGCCGATCTTGCGCTCAGCCAAGTGTCGCGGCCATCCGCATACATGAAAAACACGCTCGGATAGATGAAGGTTTTGACACTGTCACTGGCCAGCGCGACATCCACAAGGTTGCGGGTGCCTTCATCCCGGATACGGTCATTGTCGGCCCAGGCCGTCGCGGATTTCATGTCTGATGTTTTGGGTATGCGCGTTGCAAGGTGCAGAACGGCATCGCAGCCTGCCATGCCGTCGCGCAGGCTTGAAGGATCAAAGAGGCTGGCACCGACCGGCTCCGCCCCGAGCGCGCGCAAGGCCTCCATTTTTGCGGGGTTGCGGGCCATTGCGATAATCGTGTGCCCACAACGGGCCAGCGCACGGATGACGGGACGGCCAAGCACGCCGGTGCCGCCGGTTACAAAAACCTTCATTATACAACATTCCTTATATTCTGGGTGGCCCAGGCTTGGCCCAGGACTGCAATGCGCGGGTCAACGGAAGCAGCGAAATCGGTTAAGAGATCGCTGATGGTTTCTGTCTGGAGAGCTTCGCGATAGGCCATTTCGGCGCGGAGCATCGCACGGTTGATGCCACACGGCTTGGGATAGGCTTTGGGGTCGTCGACGGCACATGGCCCACGCTGACGAATTTCTGAGCAGCGAAAAGCGGGGGTCGTCCCTTCGACGGCGTGAACAATGTCCAGCAATGAAATATCTTGTGGCGGTTTCGCCAGGCCATATCCTCCGGCCGGTCCGGGAAAGGATGCCAGAATACCGTTCTTGGCAAGCGCCTTCAGGTGTTTGAGCAGATAGCTCTCGGGCACACCGTGAAATTCGGCCAAAGCGCCTCCTGACAACCGGGCCTCTCCGGGCAAGGCCGCCAAAAGCAAAACGCAATGGGCCGCCCATTCAACGCCATCACTCAGTTTCATCGACATCTCCTTACGAATCAATCAAGACATTCTTTATCTAGGATAAGAAGTGTCGTCAATTGAGAGGCGGACTGATTGGTAACGGATCGATCCCGATCAGGCTATCAAGTGAAACTGCAATTGAGCGATATTCATGCCGCAACCATTCAGATGTCGGGCTGTCGTTATGAGAAGAAACGTGGCACAAGCAAATAGTTCAACCCGAGATTGCCAATTTGCGCGTGACACGGGTGCACGATTGAAATAGGCTTTCTTGCGATCAAAGATCAAAGGTGCTTTATGTCCTCCACACTGCCAGAGTTAAAAAGTTTCGAGGCAAAATCCAGCCTGCAGCACGTTTTTCAGGAACTCAAAGACGCTATCATGATGGGGGAGTTTGCTCCTGGGCAAAAATTCCGAATTGATGAGTTTGCGCAGGTCTTTAAGACCAGCCACATGCCCGTGCGCGAGGCGATCAATCAGCTGACAATCATCGGCGCATTGGAAAGTCATCCCCGCCGGTCCGCGTCAATCGTGGCTTTCTCACCGCAGCGTTTGGATGACCTGATGGATTTGCGCTTGGCGGTCGAGGGCCGTGCCATCGAATGTGCGGTGGAGAAAG
The DNA here is from genome assembly GCF_025141875.1 of Sulfitobacter sp. M368. Lineage (NCBI taxonomy): Bacteria > Pseudomonadati > Pseudomonadota > Alphaproteobacteria > Rhodobacterales > Roseobacteraceae > Sulfitobacter > Sulfitobacter sp. M368. Next base: position 3,239,667 of record NZ_CP081113.1, on the reverse strand, counting down.
TTACAGCCGAAGACATCGCCACGCTGACGGCGTTTCGGGCCCAGATGGATCAATTGCTGCAGAGCGAGGCATTGAACCTAAAGGCTTATCTGCGTCTCAATCAGCAGTTCCATTTCAGCATTTATGCGATTGCTGACAATCCGCAACTGATGGATGTGATCGAGCTGGCGTGGCTGAGGTATGGCCCGATGTTGAACATGCTCAACGGCGGATCTGCTCGGGATGCTTTGATGAGCGGCAATGACGATCATATGGAAATGATCGAAGGACTGCGCACCCGCGATGCACAACGTGCCAAAGATGCGCTGCGCTCTGATTTGTTGGATGCCGCAGCGACGATTTGTGCGCGAAATGACGAGCTGGAGGCGGGGTAGGGCGGTAACATCCTGTAACCGCCCGCAATTGAGATTTCCTTCGCCTTGATTAAAAATTGACCTGATCTTTGCCTTTCAGGGCCAGCATTTCGCGAGCTTCCGCAGGATTCGCCACGCGGCAACCCTGTGCAGCCAAAGTGCCTTTGGCCAATTCAATTTGTTCGGCGCTGGATGTCGCCAGCTTGCCCGGTGCCTTCCAGAGAGAATCTTCGAGGCCAACCCTCAGATTGCCGCCCATGGCAACAGAGCTGGCTGCAATCCTTTGTTGCGCTGCGCCCGCGCCAAGCACCGACCAGACATATTGATCGCCAAACAAGCGGTCCGCTGTGCGGCGCATCATCATCACATCCTCTGCATGGTTGCCGATGCCCCCAAGCAAGCCAAAGACGGATTGTACAAAAAGCGGCCCCGTCACCAGTCCACGGTCAAGGAAGTGCTTGAGCGTATAAAGATGGCTGATGTCGTAGCATTCAAATTCAAACCGCGTGCCGCGCGCACCGCAAGTTGTGAGAATATATTCGATCTCCTTGAAAGTGTTACGGAAAGCCAGATCGCGAGAATTTTCGAGATGCTCGCGTTCCCAGGCATGTTCGAATGTGTCGTAGCGGTCCAGCATCCCAAACAGACCAAAGTTCATGGATCCCATATTGAGAGAAGCCAGTTCCGGGCCATAATGCGCTACCGGCTGCACCCGTTCTTCCACAGGCATGAATGGCGAGCCGCCCGTGGTTACGTTGATCACGCAATCGGTCTGTGCCTTCAGCTTTGGTAGGATATCGGCAAAAGCGGCCACGCTTTGATCCGGCTTTCCGGTCTCTGGGTCGCGGGCATGCACATGAAGCACTGCCGCTCCGGCCTGCGCGGCGCGGATACCCTCAGCGACAATCTCTTCCGGAGTCACGGGCAGATACGGCGACATCGACGGGGTGTGAATCGCCCCGGTGAGGGCGGCCGTCACGATCACGGGGCGGCGCTTGTCCTGTCCTGCGATCTTGGGGGATGCAGGTGATTCTGTGCCCGTTCGCTCAGCTTTTGTCATTGTTTTCACACTCCTTGTTATTACGGACCGCCGTGATTGGGCTGTCATGCTAGGCCCATTTAATCCGATTATATATCTTTGATCAAAGATTTTATTGACGTGATCAGTTTATGTGGGTTAGCGTCGCTCCATGACAAGCGGTGCGCGGGAGGAATGCGCGGCGCACAGGTCATCAAACGGGAGGACACCAGAATGACACTTAAGAACGGAATGACCCGCCGCCGGTTCACCAAGGGCCTGCTTTACGGAACTTCGGCTGCGTTAGCATCGCCGTTGATCATGCCGCGCCGTGGCATCGCTCAAGAGGCTTTGGCAAACGGCAAGATCGGTGGGCCAACAGGCTTCGAGGGCGCCGAAGCCTATCAGTACGGGGCAGACACACCTGAAGGCCGCGCAATGGAGGCGTTGCGCGCAATGGCCGGCACCAACTCAGCACCGACCCGCATTCGTCTGGCGCTGTCAGAAGGATCCATTGGCCAGTTGACCCAAGCTTTCCCCGAGGGCGCACCATCCATCAAAGAACTGTTCGAAGCTGAAAGCGGTATCACGCTGGACATCATCGGGGTTCCGTCCGGGCAGGAATTTACCAAGGCGGTGCAAGATATCTCAACCAACGCCGGTGAATATGACATCTACACCACTGACTTTAACCGTCTCGGCGACATCGTCGAAACCGGCGGCGTCGCAAACCTTGACGAGTTTGTCGAAAAGCATCAGCCGGAATGGGCTGCTGAAAACGGCTATGTCGGCGGTGAGCAAGGCGTTAGCTTGCTCAACAAATATAGGGGCAGTTACTATGGTATCTCGCTCGATGGTGACTTCCTCACATGGATCTATCGCAAAGATCTGTTTGAGGATGACGCGATGCGCCAGGCCCACAAGGCCGCGACAGGCCGCGAGCTGACCTTGCCTTCCACCTATGCCGAACTTGATGAAACGGCGCTGTTCTTCACCAAACACACAAATGGTGAGATTCACGGCTGCACCGATCTGCGCAATCAGGGTTGGGGCTATATCAACTGGTACGGCCGCTACACCACGATGGGCAATCCAAACCAGTTCCTGTTTGCCGACGATGGCAGCATGCTGATCAACTCCGAAGCTGGCGCACGGGCCACGCAAGAATATGTCGATAGCCTTGCGCACCATGCCCCGGATGCGATCTCTTGGAGTTGGCCAGAGCAATACGGGTCTATGGCGAACGGCACCTCAGCAATGACGTGCGCATGGTCGAATATGCCCAAGTTCCTCGACAATCCGGCAAATGAAGGGTCCAAGGTTGTCGGGAAGCTGGGATCTTGGACGCCGCCAGGCCGCGAAGTCGATGGCGACCTGATCAGCCGTTCCCTTTTGTGGTTCTCGCTGGCCGCATCCGTATCCAATCAAGCGGACAATCCCGAAGCCTGCTATCTGTTCCTGCAGTGGCTGGGCGGGCCGCAAATCTCATCTTGGATGGTGGCAAACCCTGCGGGTTACTTCGACCCATGGCAGAACGCGCATCTGGATGATCCGTTGGTGCAGCGGACCTATCACGACTACCATGTGGACACGATCCGCAAGTCGATCCAACGTGCAGTGCCGTCGATTAACTATCCTGGCGCGACAGCATTCCACAACGCCCTGGACGAAAACCTCGTTGCGGCCCTCACCGGTGAAAAAACCGCCGAGCAGGCAATGGCGGACACCGAGCGCCAGTGGAAACGCATCACCCGCCGCGTGGGCGAAGACAAGTTGCTCGAAGCAATCCGCTTTAACAACGAGGCTTGGCCGACGATCACTGATCCGGTTACCTGATCCACAAACACAATCCTACAGGCCGGCCTTTGCGGGCTGGCCTGTGCTTTGATCCTGTCTCAAAGGGCTTTTTGCATGCAGTTGTCACTGTCCTTCCGCGTATTTCGATTTTTTGCCATCGGGCTGGCATTGGTCTTCACGCTCATTCCGGTTTTGTGGATGATGTCGATGGCGTTCAAACCTATTCCCGAATGGTCTGCCAGTGGCGACAACCTGACATGGTGGCCCAAAGACCCGACGCTGGACAACTTCCGCTATATCTTCGGCGCAAGCTCAAGCGAGTTGTTGTCGACATTGGAGCGCACCGCGGGGCGCCCCATTTTGGCCTCCCTGTTGGCAGCGACAATCGGCACCTTGATCGCGATGGTTGTCGGATCGAGCGCGGCCTATGGCGTATCGCGTTACGGGTCAGGTAAGAACCTGCCGCTGGCATTGATTCAGCTCCGGCTGTTCCCCCCCCTCGCGGTCATGATCCCGGTGATGGTGATGTGGACGTTCTTAGGACTTACCGACACGTGGTACGGGCTGAGCCTGGTCTACGGCATCGTCACACTGCCCTTCGCCTTCTGGCTCATGAAAACCTATTTTGACGATATGCCGATTGAGATCGAAGAGGCTGCATTGGTCGAAGGGTGTTCGCGCTTTCGTGTCCTTACCCGCGTGACCCTGCCAATGATGCGCGGCCCGCTGGCCTCATCCGCGTTGCTGGTCTTTATCCTGAACTGGTCCGACTACCTGATCGCATTGATGCTCACGACGCGCGATTGGGTCACGATCCCCGTGTACATGGCGTCACTTTCCTCTTCGATGACCGGACAGCTTTACGGTGCCAAGGCGGCGCTGGGTCTGATTGCAGCTGTGCCGCCTGTGATTATGGGCATCTTGATTCAAAAACACCTCGTGCGTGGCCTAACATTCGGAGCGTTGAAGCAATGACACATTCCTCGCCCCAAACCTCGAACGCTGCGAAAGACGCACCAAAATCCCGGCTTGGGCTTTGGTTGACCCTGCCGGCACAGCTTCTGATCCTCTTTGTCGCGGTTTTCCCGCTGCTGATGCAGCTCTACCTCAGCTTCTCCGACTGGACTCCGCTGGCCGGACGATCTTGGACCCGGGCGCATGAATTGTGGATCGGTTTTTGGAACTACTCAGACCTCTTTGCAGATCCGCGATTTTGGGGTGCCCTGTGGCGCACAATGATCGTGATCGGTATCGCAGTGCCGGTTGAATTCTTGTTGGGGCTGGGTCTCGCCACCCTGTTCATGCAAGATTTCCGCGGCAAGAAGGTGCTCTATTCCACGCTGCTGGTGCCGATGATGATCGTACCTGCGGTTGCCGGATATATGTTCTTTTTGCTGTTCCAATCGGATGGTCCAATCAATGGTTTGCTCTCTGCGCTGACCGGGCTTGATGTGAGTATCCGCTGGCTGACAGACCCTGACCTTGCGATCTTTGCGGTTATGATTGCAGACATCTGGCAGTGGACGCCGCTGATGTTCTTGATCCTTTTGGCAGGGCTTTTGGGCGTGCCGCGCGAACAACTGACGGCGGCGACCCTTCTGGGCGCATCCCCGTGGCAGCGGTTCCGCACCATTGTGTTGCCCAAGATCAAAGTCATTATCGTGATTGCGCTGGCGATCCGCGTGATCGAGGTTTTCAAGATTTTTGACACGCTGTTCATCATGACAGCTGGCGGTCCGGGCACAGCGACGGAAACGATTTCGGTGTTCTTTTATAAGATCATGACGCTGGAACTGGCCTGGAGCTATGTTGCGGCTGCAGGTCTGGTGATCCTGATTGCCCTGTCGATCCTCGCTGTTGCTGCGATGTATTTCCTTCCCAAATCCAAGGAGGCAGGCAAATGACCAGCATCCACCTTGATAATATCGTCAAGAAATTCGGAGATTTCACTGCGATCCAAACCATGAACCTGGAAGTGCGCGATGGTGAGTTTCTCGCGCTGCTCGGGCCATCGGGTTGCGGTAAATCCACCACGATGAATATCATCGCGGGGATGGAAACCCCGACCCACGGTACGGTCAAATTTGGCGAACGGGACATCACCCATGTGCCGATGCAAAAGCGCGGCGTTGGATTTGTATTCCAGAACTACGCGATCTTCACCCATATGTCGGTCTATGAAAACCTCGCTTATGGGCTGCGGATGAACGGCACCCCCAAGGCTGAACTGGATCGCAAAGTTCAGGAGATCGCGGAGTTTCTGGAGCTGACCGCGATCCTGCATAGACCGTCTGCGGGACTGTCAGTGAACATCTTGCAGCGTCTGGCCATCGGTCGTTCCGCTATTCTGGAGCCGTCAATATTCTTGTTGGATGAACCCTTGTCCAACGTCGACGCGGCGTTCCGCGCGGTGATGCGTCAAGAGCTCAAGCAGCTGCAGCGCAAATTCAAACAGACCATGGTTTACGTAACTCATGATCAGCTTGAGGCCATGACAATGGCGGACCGGATTGCGGTTATGGACCACGGCGTCCTGCAACAAGTCGGCACGCCGATTGATGTCTACAACAACCCTCGCAATCTGTTTGTCGCGCAGTTTTTGGGCTCGCCGGGGATGAACTTGCTGCCGGGCGCCTTGGCGGATCGGGGCGGTGACATGTTTGTCGATCTTGAGCTGGGCGGCAGCATCGCGCTCAAAGGTAGTGATGCACAGGCCGGTCGCGCCGCAAAAAGCCGCGATGTGGTCTGCGGCTTCCGCCCCGAGGCCGTGCAGTTTGATGATGCGGGTGTCTCCCTCTCTGTGACCTTTGTCGAACGGATCGGCGCGCGGACAATTGTCCACATGGGCAAGGGTGCCGCATCGGTAAAGGCGGTTTTTGATAACAAGGTTGCTGTGAACGTCGGGGATCAAACCCGCATTGCCCCCCAGGACAATGCAATCCGTCTTTTCGCAGCGCAAAGCGGCGAAAGCCTGCAGGTGGCATAATGGCTAGTATTTCCTTTCGCAATGTAACCAAACGCTTTGGCGACACCATGGCGTTGAACGATGTGTCCTTTGATATTGAGGATAACGAATTCTTCTGCTTCTTTGGGCCGCCTCTGTCAGGCAAATCAACCATCCTTCGGATTATTCTGGGCCTGGACACCCCGGACAGTGGTGAGGTGTTGATCGACGGCAAACCGGTAACCCACATCGGGCCGGCAGAACGAAACATCGCAATGGTGTTCCAGAACCTCGCCTTGTTTCCGCATATGACTGCACGGGAGAATGTGATCTTCCCGCTGGTCGAACGCAAAACCGCTCCTGCGGAGATCGAGGCCAAGCTGGGCGATGTGGCGGAAAAACTGCATATGTCGCACATCCTGCACAAACATCCGGCGCAATTGTCGGGGGGCGAACGACAGCGGGTCGCGATTGCCCGTGCGCTGGTTCGCGATCCAGTGGCCTATCTGATGGACGATCCGATCTCGGCCTTGGATGCACGTCTGCGTGAAGAGACCCGGATCGAGCTGAAACGCATTCAACGCGAGGTCGGACATACCCTGATCTATGTAACGCACGATCAGGAAGAGGCGATGTCGATCGCCGACCGTATGGCGATCCTGCGCGATGGGCAGGTGCAACAAATTGGCACTCCGATAGAAATCTACGATGCGCCTGCTAATACCTATGTTGCTTCTATGCTCGGTGCGCCTGCGATCAACCTGTTCGATGTGGATGCCATCAGCGGTGTTACCAAGAACGGCGCACTTGATCTCAATGGAGTAGATCTGGACGGGGTTGAGCGGGTCGGCCTGCGTCCTGAAGACGGCCGGCTGATTGGTGTCGACAGCGGTCTAAGATCAACGGTCTCAATGGTGGAGCCTTTGGGCGGGGCGACAATCGTGACGCTGGACCCACCCGAAGGTGGCACACCGATACGGTTGATGCTGCGCGGCCAGCCAACGATTGAGGTCGGCGCAGGAATAGCCATTGAATACACCCCAAGTGCATTGATGCGCTTTGACGCCAACAATGAGCGCATGGGAGACACAAAATGAAATTCGAGGGCAAAACTGCCATCATCACCGGGGCATCGCGGGGGATCGGGGCCGAGACCGCGCTGCACCTCTCGGATTTGGGGGCAAATGTGATCTTGCTGGCCCGATCCGGAGATGAGATCGGCGCGCTGGCAGATGACATCAAAGACCACGGCGGCGCTGCAGAGGCATTGACCTGCGACGTGGCCAATCCCACCGACGTGGCCAATGCCATTGCGGCCTGCAAGGACCGGTTTGGCGGCTTGAACATTCTGGTGAACAATGCCGGGTTGATTGACCCGATTGCCCGCCTCGAAGACAGCGATCCACAAGCATGGGCGCAAGTCATGAATGTGAACGTGTTGGGCGTCTACCACATGCTGCGCGAAGGCCTGCCCCTGATGGGGCAAAGCGGTGGCGGGACAGTGATCAACATCAGCTCCATCGCGGCGGTCAAAGCATTGGAAGGTTGGTCGCATTACTGCGCTTCCAAAGCCGCAGTGCTGTCCCTGACCCGCAGTGTGATGGCCGAATGGGGCGATAAGGGCGTGACAGCTGTAGGACTCAGCCCCGGCACAGTCGCGACAGGCATGCAAAAATCCATCGCGCAATCGGGCCTCAATCCCGTCAGCCAAACCCCGTGGGAGGCCCATATCCCGCCGCAATGGGTTGCCAAGGCGATCGCTTGGCTCGCGCAAGGCGGTGCGGTGGATTACGCGGGCCGCGATTTTTCAATCAAACACAAATACGGACGACGGGCGGTGGGTCTGCCCGAAGACGGCGCATTGGACGGCGAATAGGAGACATCACTCATGAGCAACGACAAAGACGGAAAAGACCGCGGGTTTTACGATGGTAACGGGTTTGACAATTTGACCGGGCCGGGCGCACAGCAGGCCTATGATTTCTGGGACCGCCTCGAAGAGATGCGCAAGGATGAACCGTTGAAAGGCAATCTGTACGATCCGCGGGTCTCTGCGGATTTCCCGCAAAACCCCTGCAATCTGCCGATCAACTTGATGTTGTGGCCAGAACGGATGATGGACTTTGTCATGCTGCGCGGCGAGCCGGGCGGGGAATTTCCGCCACATACCCACGGCTATGGCGATGAGATTTATCTCATCATTAACGGCGAAGGCATCGTGATTATTGACGGTGTCGAATACGAGGCCAAAAAGCACGATATTTTCTGGATCCCCGCAGGCACACCGCACACTTATCGCACACCAGCAGACAAAACAGAAAGTTTCGACATCTTTGCGGTCAATGTTCCGGGCGTCAAACACACGATGCGGTCCACCTATTGGGCAGGCCCGCCCAAAGGCAAAATGGCGGGCGACAATGCTTGATCCAGAAGACAAGAACCTCGGCAAGGCCGTGGTCGAGGCCCCCTTTGCCGCCGCATTGGAAGATCTGGCGCAATCCCGCGATGATCTGGTTGTGGTGACAGCGGATTTGTCCAAATGGACCGACGTTCTGCCTTTTGCCAGGGCGCACCCCGATCGGTTTGTACAGGTCGGCATGGCCGAGCAAAACCTCATGGGTGTGACTGCCGGTTTGGCCAAGTCTGGTCTTTTGCCTGTCGCGGTGACCTTTGGCGTTTTTGCAACACGTCGCGCCTATGACCAGATCGCGATGAGCCTTGCGACCCAGCCGTGCCACGCGATCATCGCTGGATTTTTGCCCGGTTTGGACAGCCGTTTCCGCGGTACGCATCAGGCTATCGACGATCTGGCGTTGATCCGCTCCCTGCCGGGTTTGACAGTGATTGACCCTGCCGATGCCACCGAGTTACAGGCCGCAGTCGTTGCCGCCGCTGACCACGAGGGCGTGATTTATATCCGTTGCAGCCGTGGCCGCGCCGAACAGCTATTCGACACTGGCACCGGATTTGAAATCGGGCCAGCACGGGAATTGCGCGAGGGCAGCGGCGATCTGGCGGTTGTGACCACTGGCGCCGCAACCCGCTGGGCCGTGGAAGCGATTGAAACGCTAGCCGATCAGGGCGGGGTGTCGCATTTGCATGTGCCGACGCTGAAACCCTTTCCCGATGCGCAAGTGGCTGCGTTTTGCGCCCGTAATGCACGGGTGATCACGGTGGAAAACCATCTGGTACATGGCGGCCTTGGTGCCAGCGTCAGTGCAGCCCTGGCGACACGCGGTATTGGTGTGCCCGTCCAGATCAAAGGGATCAACGACCGTTGGGGCGAATACGGAACACCCGAATTTTCTCGTAGCAAGCTTGGCCTTGGCTGCACAGACCTAGCTGCCGCGTTTGCGCAAAAACAACTGGAGGCATCATGAAACCCAATGCGCCCTCAACAGCAGAGCTTGCGCTGACTGCCGCGCGGATCCGCCGGATGGTGATCGAAATGTGCCGTCAACCCAAACAGGGCTATGCCGGACAAGGGCTTGAGCTGGCCGATATAATGACGGTGGTGTTTCACGACATCAAGCGCCCACAAGATCGTTTTCTGTTGTCGACAGGCCATGCCGCCATCGCGCTTTATGCCGCGCTTTGGTCCGTTGGTGAATATGAACAAGAAGAGCTGATGACCTACGGCTTTGACGGGACCGAAATTGAAGAAAGCCCATTGGATGATCTCAAGGGGTTTGAGATGACGGGCGGGTCATTGGGGCAGGGGCCAAGTCAGGCCGCTGGTTTGGCGCTGGGTCTTCGGATGCAGGGCAGCAACGCGCGGGTCATTTGTGAAGTCTCTGATGGTGAGCTGCAAGAAGGCGCCGCTTGGGAAGGCTTTATGTTTGCGGCAGCCCGCAGCCTGTCTAATTTGGTTTTTGTGATCAATGACAATGGCGAACAGGCCGATGGCGCCACTGCTGAGGTCTTGGACATCGGCCCGCTTGCGCCCAAATTTGAGGCGTTTGGCATCAAAGCAATCGACGTGGACGGCCATGATCTCACCGCGCTCCGCACCGCCTTTCGCGACGCAGAAACCGCCGTTGGACCGGTTGCGTTGATCTGCAAAACGATACCCGGCAAAGGTGTCAAAACCTTCGATCAATTTGCCCGCGTTCACTATGTGCGCACCACCGAAGAGATCTGGCAGGCCGCTGCCGATGAGTTGGATGCGCAGATCACTGAACTAGAAGGGGTGCCGGCATGAGGCTTGATGGACAGGTCGCCTTGATCACTGGCGCTGCGCAAGGCATTGGCCGTGCCTGCGCCGAAGTGATGGCGGCACATGGGGCAAAAGTGGCCGTGACGGATATCGTCAAGGACGGGGCCGACGAGGTTGCGCATGCTATCGGAGCCGAGGCCGGATCATGGCAGCTGAACACCTCAGATCGCGGCGCAGTGTTTGAAACAGTCGCGGCAATCACCGCAGATCTTGGTGCGCCAACGATTCTCGTGAACAACGCAGGCATCCAACGCATTGGCGCCACAGAGGACCTGGACCGCGCTCTTTGGGACGAAAGCATCGCGGTCAATTTAACAGGCGTGTTTGACTGCATCCAAGCCGTGGTGCCGGGCATGTTTGCGGCAGGCCACGGATCGATCGTCAACCTCGCCAGCGTGAATGCCGAACGCGGCATGCCGGGGCGTACGCCCTATTGCGCGACCAAGACCGGGATCGTCGGAATGACCCGTGCCATGGCGGTGGAATGGGCCTCACGTGGCGTGCGTGTCAACGCGATAGAGCCGGGCTACGTTTTGACCCCGATGGTGCAATCGGCCATCGACGAAGGCCTCCTGGACCTACCCCAATTGATCGATCGTATTCCGATGCGCGAACTGGCCGCTTGCGAAGATATCGCCAATGCCGCGCTTTTTCTATCGAGCCGCGAAGGCCGTTATATCACCGGTCAGGTTCTGCCGGTTGACGGTGGTTACCTCGCCTATGGCGCACCGCGCCCAACATCTGATCTTCCCACACGCACATACGAATTTGGAAAGGACCGTACATGAGCAAACGTGTCGTCATCATCACAGGGGCCGCCGGAGGCCTTGGCGCAGACATGGCTCATCACTTTTGCCAAAGCGGCCATGCGGTGGCTTGCGTCGGGCGTTCCTCGGAGCGCCTCCATGCGTTGGCCAAAGAGCTGACAGATGCGGGACATGATGCAATTGCAGTGGAATGTGACCTTGCTATTCCGGCCCAGATCGAAGCCATGGCCGAGACTGTCGCGCAGGCCTTTGGCGGGATAGATGTGTTGGTCAATAACGCCGCGACTTACAAGCTGCGCCCCTGGCTTGAGATCAGTGCTGAAGAATTTGACCATATCATTTCGGTCAATCAGCGTGGCTGTTTCCTGACCGCAAAGGCATGTTTCCCCTACCTTAAGAAAAGCGGCACTGGCCGGGTTGTGAACATTGTTTCGAACACACTCTTTATCGGTTGGGAGGGGTTGATGAGCTATGTCAGTTCCAAGGGCGGTATCATCGGTCTGACCCGAACATTGGCCCGAGAAATCGGCAAAGAAGGCGTGACCGTCAACGCGGTTGCACCCGGCGCTATCCCGACCAAAGCCGAAGAACATCATCCCGATCAAGATGAATTCAACAAGAAAATCCTTGATTTCCAATCCATGAAAGTGCGCGGAACACCTGGGGACATCTCCCGTGCGGTGGCCTATTTTGCAGATGAAGGATCAGGATTTGTCACCGGCCAGACCCTGATTGTTGATGGCGGCGGAGCGATGATCTGATGCAGATTTTCGGCAACACGCTAAACCGCAAAGACCTGATGCGCCGTGTCGGCAGTTTAGATCAGGTCGCGGGGGTGCGGTTGGTCGAATTGTCTGATGGCGCCGGGCGCGGGGTACGGATGCTTGAGTTCCGTTCTGGCGGCGGGCTTGAGTTTGAGGTGATCGTGGACCGGGCCTTTGATCTGGGCGCGGCGCGGATCGACGGGCGCCCGCTGAATTTTACTGCGCCGCTTGGTGTGCAGGCGCCATGGTATGGTGAAGCGCGGTGGCTGGAAAGCTGGCTGCGGTCCTTCGGCGGCGGTTTGATGGCGACAGGCGGGCTTGATCACACGATGTTCCCTACCGAGGATGACGCCAGCCATCTGAACTATCCGGCCAAACCAACGGAGACTTATCCGCTACATGGGCGGCTGACCAATATTCCAGCAAAGCTGACGGGTTATGGTACGCGGTGGGACGGCGATCAGCCAATTCTATGGGCCGAAGGTGAGGTGCGACAAGCCTGCCTTTTTGGCGAAAACCTCAGCCTGACGCGCCGCATCGAGGTGGTGGTTGGCAGCAACACCATGTCTTTGCACGACCGTGTGACCAATCACGCCCATACTGCCAATCCGCAGCTTTCCCTTTATCATGTAAACCTTGGCTTTCCCCTAATCGAAGAGGGCGCGCGGGTCATCGTTGACTATGAAAAAGCCGAGCCGCGCGGGACGTTTGACCCGGATGGCTGGCAGGTTTTTGGGCCTCCCCAAGCTGGATTTTCCGAAGAGGTGATGGAGATCTACCCGAAATCCATCGATGGCTGGGCCGAAGCATCGGTGGTGAATGCGCAAGAAGACTTGCTGTTTCACGAACGGTTCCGTTCGGACACCCTACCTTATCTCTTGCTTTGGCGGATGTTTGGGGAAGGCACCTATGTTGTGGGGCTTGAGCCATCAAGTGTAGACACCACGCCCCGTGAGGCGCTGCGTGAGCAAGGCCGGTTGCCAATGTTGGGCGCCGGAGAAAGCCGCGACTACCACATGGAATTCACCGCCCATTCGGGCCGCGATGCTGTGGCATCGTTTCTACAAAAAACGGAGGCGGATTGATGGATGAACGCACACAAAAGGTGATCGCCGCTGCAGGCGCGGAACGATCGCAATGGGCGTTGCTGACTGCGCCAGACAGCGTGGCCTATGCCGCCCGGCACGTGGCCGGTGTTGAAACCGGACCGTCGCCTTTTGACGGTGGTCCGACGGCAGCACTGATCAGTCCTGAAGGTGAGATCAGTGTTTTGTGCAATGAGTTAGAGGCCGCCGCGGCGCGATCTTCGGATGCAGATCATGTGTTCACCTATGAAAGCCTTGGTTTTGCCGATCTGCGCCATCTGACGCAAAAATATGCCGAAGGGCTGGGTCAAATGCTTGACCGGACGAACGTTAAGGGCGCAATCGCGGTCGAGGCGGCAAACTGTCCGGCTTCCGTTATGGCTGCCATTGGCGGGCGGGCGCGCATCAGATGGTTTGATGTGGAATTGGGCCGTGCCCGATCTATCAAAACCCCCCAAGAGATTGCCGCGCTGCGCCATTGCGCAGAGCTGACGGCCGCAGGGCAAGATGCCGTTGCCGCCGCTGTGACCGAAGGGAAAAGCGAACTGTTTGCATGGCGCGACATTCGGTTTGCAATGGAAGAGGCCGAGGGTACAAGGCTGCCCGTGGCGGGGGATTTCGTCAGTGGCGTGGCGCGCACCGCAGCAATCGGCGGGCCAGCGACGGGCCGTACTCTGGCGCACGGAGATCCAATCATCTCGGATCTGGCGCCACGTGCGCGGGGCTACTGGGGCGACAGCTGCCGTACTGCTTGCTTGGGTGAGGCGTCGCCCGCGCTGATGCAGGCTTACGACCTGGCTTATGAGTGCTACCAAATGGTGCGCGATACGCTGCGGCCGGGAATTACGGCACATGAATTTGACGCGCCGATACGCCAGCGCATCAAGGACGCGGGGTATTTCAATCCTGTACATATGGGGCATGGCATCGGCACCTCGGTGCATGAATGGCCGCGCCTTGTTCCGGGGGAACAGGCCTTGATCCAGCCCGGTATGGTGCTGATGGTTGAACCAGGTGTGTATCGCGAAGATATAGGCGGCGTGCGGTTGGAGCAGATGTTCTTGATCACGGAAACGGGGCACGAGGTGCTGTCGCCGTTTGATATTCCCGCGCAAATGCCGATCATCTGAGCGACGCGTTGCTCTGCCTCTGCTTGTTCAGAAGCCCTCGATGAAAAAAAGGCCCGGCTCCTTTCAGAGCCGGGCTTTGTGTTTCTATGATGATCGCATCAGGCGTCCATCAAGATGTCTTCTGTCTCACCTGTGTCCGGGTTGCGAACGATCAGGCGTTTGCGGCCATCTGGCAACAGTTCTGTCTTGAGGATGTCTTTGCCATCGTGCTGTTGTTTGTTGGGCGACAGATGCGGCGTTGTGCCATATCTCCAATCCAGCTCAACCGGTGCCCAGGCACGGGTTTCCAGGGACTTGTAGAACGCATCCAGAACCGCGGCGACGACATAGCCGTCATAGAAGGTTTCCTGCGGCTCACGGCCTTCTTCCAATGCGGCGAACTGATCGGTGAACATGTCGACATATCCAAGTGCCACGGCTTCGTCGCCTACTGGGAACAACCAGCCGCTGTCGGTTTCTGCCTTTTCGGCAACATATCCATCAGCGCCGCCTGAGCTGTACATCTCAAAGCCAGTGCGCAGGAAGTGATCCAACCGCACCATGCCTTGGGTGCCGCTGACCTCATCGCGCAGATCCATACCGCCACGGAATGTCCAGGAACATTCCATCTGCCCCACAGCACCACTTTCAAAGCGGATAAGGCCGATGGAATTGTCTTCGATCGGGATCGGGTGATACAGCGTGTCGGCCCATGCCATCACTTCGACGGGGCGGTTGCCCTTACCGACAAAGTTACGAATGATTTCAACGCAATGACAGCCCATATCGATGGTACAGCCGCCGCCAGCGCGGTTCTTATCCCAGAACCAGGCGGAATGCGGACCAGGGTGTGCCTCGCGGGAACGGACCCAGGTGATGTCACCCAACGCACCCTTTTTAACGGCCTCCAACGCCTTGAGGGTCTTGGGGGTATAGCAAAGGTCTTCGAGATAGCCAGCAAAGATACCAGCCTTTTCGACGAGCTCAAGCATCCGCTTGGCTTCTTCGGCATTCCGGGCCAGTGGTTTGGTACACAAGACCGCTTTGCCCGCTTCGGCGCAGAGGCGAATCGCCTCTTCATGCATTGAGTTGGGCAGGCCAACGACGACAACATCCGTTTCTGGATCGTTGATCGTTTCTTCCATGGATGTGGCATGGCGCGGAATGCCCCATTGCTCACAGAACGCCTGACCGCGTTCCTCGGTGCGTGAATAAACATTCATGACACGATCAGGATTTCGCTGCCCGTGCAGCACCTGTGTGTAGAAATTACATATCAGGCCTGTGCCTAACATGCTGATCTTATGCGGGGTCATTTGAGGTCTCCTCCCTTCGACTCTGTTCCTATCTTTGATTGTGCATCTTTGATCAAAGAATGCAACAGGTATGTTCCACGGTGGTGTTTTCGCGGAAAACGCCGTTTTTGACGCAATTTGGCGTCAGGTCTGCGATGGGTTTATCGGCCAGCAGCGATTTCAAAGGTTGATTTGGAGCATTGCGCCAGATCTGCGTTGGTTCGGATTGATCTGGAAATCCACCTGGCCACCAAGTGGAAACCCAAATCAATCAGCTGGCGCGCATGGCATTCTCTGAGGCCGTCCAGAGATCATCCGCTGCGGCTTCAGAAGACACAATGGCATCGGTCTGAGAAGAATTGACCCCGCCTTCGAACTTGAAATTCTCAATGAGTGCTTTCATCTGCTGGGCAGATTCCAGCAAAACTGCGGTCGCAGCTGAAGATTCCTCGCTCATCGCGGCGTTGGTCTGGGTCAATTGTTCCAGTTCAACAACAGTCCCTTCCATCTGCTTGATCTGATGCGCCTGATCTCCGGTGGAGACAGCAATGGCTTGCACCGCTTCGGCGGCTTTGGAAATGCGGGCGACCACCTCGTCCATTGCGCTGCCCAGTTCAGTGATCAATTTGCTGCCCTGTTCTACGCCGCGTTGGCTGTTGGCGATCAGTTGGCCGATTTCATGGGCCGATTCCGCCGACCTTTGAGCAAGGGAGCGCACTTCGGTTGCGACAACTGAGAACCCTTTGCCACTTTCTCCGGCACGGGCCGCCTCAACGCCGGCGTTCAACGCGAGCAGATTGGTCTGAAAGGCGATCTCATTGATCACATCGGTTGCGACGCTGATCTTGTTTGAATATTCCGCGATCTGCGCCATCGCTGTGACTGTTTTATCGACAACCTGTCCGCTTTGTTCGGCAGCGCTCTGGGCGCTGACAGCAAATTCGGTGGCTTTGTTGGCATGATCGGATGCGGACAAAGAAGCAGCGTTGATTTCGCGCATCATGTCATTGGCTGTGCTGAGACGGCTCGCAGCGCCTTCGGTGCGCTGGGACAGGTCTTTGGCCGCATTGGACAACTCAGAAGAGCTGTTGGTAACGATCTGCGCGTTCTGCGAAATGTGACCAAGAGCAGCGCCAAGCGATGAGATCCCCTTGTTCACATTCATTTTGAGTTTTGAAAATGCGCCTTGGAACTCACCTTCCATCTTGAGGGTGAGATCGCATTTTGCCAAAGCCTCAAGAACACGGGACGTTTCTTTGACACCAACCTCGACCGTCTCGACAAGCTGATTTACCGAGGCGCGGATGGCATCGTCGTCATCCTCTGACGCGGCGTTTTGCATTCTGCCGGTGAAATCCCCCGCCTGTGCCAATGCGATCACCCTCGCGAGTTCGGCTTGCATTGCTTCTGTTTTGCGCGATCGTTCCAAAGCGTCTTCTGCTTGTTGCCGTTCCAGATCGGCCTGTTCTTGCAAGGCTTGCAGACGCGCCGCTTCCGCTTCTCGGGCGGCGGCCTCCTTGGCTTTTTCTGCGTCTTGATGTTGGGCCTGTGCGATGGCCAAATCCCGTTTGGCCTGTTGGCCGTCGCGAAACACGACCAGGGCACCCGCCATCTGTCCCAATTCATCTTTTTGCCCGATATTGGGAATTTCGACATCATCCTGATCGGCGGCAATAGCGGTCATTGCATTGACCATCTTATGAATGCCACGTGACAGGCGGATGCTGACCGCAATAGAAATGAGCAGGCTCAGCGCAATTGTGGAAATGCCGACGGTGAGGATCACAAAAAGGGATCTGCTGATCGAGCTTTGCGCCCGCTTGATGGCATTCTCGGTCTCGGTCTTCGAATTTGTCAGGTTCTCTGATATGACGCCAAATATCTCACCATAGACAGAAAGCGCTCCGCGCAACCCGCCAAATGCGATCCTGGGGTTTCGTTCTGCCATGCCCAAAAGGCCGTTCAGTTTCTTCTTGAACTCGGTATAGCTTTCTACGGGGACAAGACCCGCCTCGGCAAAACGATCCAACTCGACGATCATCTGATCAATCTGACCGCGCATTTTCGCGGCATCTTCGGCTGGGCCGTTCATTTCAAGCCAAAGAAGGTACTGGTAAATCTTCTGGATCAATGTCGCGAGCGCCGCGCTTGCCTCGTTGTTTGCTTTCTCCTGCGGCGCTGCAATATCAGTCAAATATTGCATGGCGCCGGTGGCGTCATTCAAGCCGCGATAGGAAAACAGGGACACCACCGTCGCCCCGATAAAGGACAGCAAGGCGACAAAGATGATTTTCTGCTTGATAGAGGTCAGGAACACGGCTTGCGCCTTTCATTCGTGGCAGAGATCAGCCGTTGGCCCAACTGCACAAGATATTTTGCGCATCAGCCCGCACACAGGAGCCGACAGATGGCGTGAGATCACCGCTTTCCGGGTTCATGAATTTCAGCTGCACCTGATAGACTTCGCCGCTTTGCGGTGTGTTCGCAATGATGTCATGGCCAAACTCGAACCCGTCAAAGTCTGCCGCGGCGGTAAAATCTGTCCCGACAAATTCTGGCCAAACGTTATCGGCCCAGACGGTGCCATCTACGTTCATGGCAAACATATGTAGAAAATACTTTTCGGCGTACCAGTCTTCGGATTTGTGGTTGAAATCCTTTTCGGCCTGCTCACGTCCGACTTTCTGATAATGGGTGACGGCGCGGGCCACCATTTCTTTGGACATATCGCCCATTTCCTGAAGATCGGCGGCTGCCACGGCGGTGGCGGTACACATCAGGCATGCTGTGATAAGCGGCTTGTTCATATTTGGCTCCTGCATTCGGATCACGGGTTGCAGAGCGGGGTGTAAGCGCAGGTCGCTAACATTGGCTTAATGGCCAAAAGACCATCTCAGGATTGTCCGAAAGTGAGGATGCCCAAACAAGAACAGCCCCGCGAAACCGCGGGGCTGGATAACGTGGCTCAGGCCATTCAGATCAATAGCCCTGGATCAGGAGGCAACCGCAAATGGGTTGTTGGCTTTGATGTGTTTGAGGATGTTCTCAGGGCTGCTTTCGCCGTAAGGATCATCCGCGCAATTGTCCTCGATGCCCGGCTCTTCGAACCAGGCGACGATTTTGCCGTCATCTACAACAGCCGCATAGCGCCAGCTGCGCAGGCCGAACCCAAGGTTGTCCTTCTGAACCAACATCCCGATTTTACGCGTAAATTCTGCGGATCCATCGGGGATCACCTTGACGGTCTTGATGCCCTGATCTGCAGCCCATTTGTTCATCACAAAGGAATCGTTCACCGAGAGGCAGTAGATATCTTGCACGCCTTGTTCGGCAAATTCACCCGCCAGGGTTTCAAAGCCAGGCAGCTGATAGGTAGAACATGTCGGTGTAAATGCACCGGGCAGTGAGAACAGGATGGCACGGCGGCCGCCGAAGTAATCCTGCGTTGTCATGTCTTTCCAGGTGAAAGGGTTTGGCCCATCGATGCTGTCGTCGCGCACGCGGGTGCGGAATGTCACATCAGGCAATTTCATACCGATACGAGGCATAATAGTACTCCGAATTTTATTTGATTTAAGTCATCGCTGGAACGCAGAAATTGACCTTGTTTTGAACGACAACTTTACTGGACAAACCGGGTGAAGCCGCCCTTTTTACGGGCGTTTCGGACGGGCCATTCAGTGCCGCCTTCCTTGTGGGTGATGGGAGAATTGTCAACCCGATCTCGGGCTGATTCTCGCGATCCGGCCCGATCATTTCTGCGAGGCGCACTGAAAGGTGGGTGAACTTTGATAAGGCCTGCAGGGTATCTGCCCCTAAGCTTGCGCCTGACCAAAGAATAGTTCGAATTTGCCTGTCTCGCCATCGCGCTGCGCGGCGGTTTTAAGGGGCGGCTTGCGCGCTGTAATGACCGGCCAGATCTCTGCGTATAGCCGCGCATGTGCGACCCATTGGTCACTGTCTGGTTCGGCATCTGTTCGGATCGCGTCCGCCGGGCATTCAGGCTCGCAAACACCGCAATCAATGCATTCGTCGGGATGGATCACCAGCATGTTTTCCCCCTCGTAGAAGCAATCAACGGGGCAAACCTCAACGCAGTCGGTGTATTTGCAGGCGATACAATTATCGGTCACGACATAGGTCATGGCAAAGCTTTCTCATCTGTTTGGTAAAATAGCCGGGCGCGATCTTTCAGGCGATCATTCTGAAACGGTTAGGATCTCGCTTAGCGGTTTCTTGATCTTGGCGACACGCGGGATCGTGGCATCAGCCGCGGGATGGCCAACCGCAAGGATCATCACCGGCTTTTCCGATTGTGGCCGGCCAAGCATATCGTTGAGAAACTTCATCGGGTTGGGGGTATGTGTCAAGGATGTCAGCCCGGCATGGTGCAGCGCCGCAAGCAAAAATCCTGTGGCGATGCCAACGCTTTCAGGAACGTAGTAATTTTTGTAGCGCGTACCGTCGTCAAAATGGCCCCATCGCTGGGCAAAAATCACAATCAACCAGGGCGCATCCTCAAGATGGGGTTTGTTGTCATTGGTCCCGATCGGCTCAAGCGCCTTGAGCCATTCATCGCCTGCACCGCCCTCATAGAATCTGCGTTCTTCTTCTTCCGAGGCATCGCGGATGCGTTTTTTGAACATAGGATCGGAGATGGCCACAAAATGCCATGGCTGGTGATTGGCACCCGATGGCGCGGTCCCGGCGGTTCGGATGCATTCCTCGATCACGGCGCGGTCAACGGGGCGGTCGCTAAAATCGCGCACCGTGTGCCGCTTGAGCATTTTACCGTGAAAAGATTGCGCCTGTGCCAGTATTTCGGCGTCTGTCAAATCTGCGCGGTCGGGCAGGGCAATCGGATCGAATGTGATGTTTTCGCGGGCAAACATGAGGGATCTCCTTTGGCAGTTCGTCTCGGCACAGCAGTGGCAGCGGCCGGGTTTGGCAAAGTCGTAGCCTGTGAAATGAA
Source organism: Sulfitobacter sp. M368 (assembly GCF_025141875.1). Lineage (NCBI taxonomy): Bacteria > Pseudomonadati > Pseudomonadota > Alphaproteobacteria > Rhodobacterales > Roseobacteraceae > Sulfitobacter > Sulfitobacter sp. M368. The sequence goes on along the minus strand of NZ_CP081113.1, from coordinate 3,219,347 downwards.
CCAAGGCATTCCTCATTGATGAGGAACTGTGCCGCGACTACTTTAGGGCACAACCTAGGGCCAGAATGCGCTCCCTTTCGCCAAAGGAAATTGTTTTGAATCGGTCAAATCCACCAGAGGACACAGAACTCAGCCTGACAGCGACCCAATGTGTTGGGCTGGTGGAATGCATCGGATCAACCCAGTGCGTGCCAGCACTGCTTGAGCTTGCGCATGAGGTTTGCGGTGCCGATTTTGTGTCGGTCTTCTGCCAGGGAGATCGTGATCTGCCGCTTTTGGTTGGCACCGACGGCCGCAAAGGCAAACAACGGGCCGAACGGGCGGCGCAGGGCTACACCCGCCACATGGATGAAGACCCAAACACCGTTCTGCTGTCCGGTCGCAAGGGAGAGGGGGATTTCCTGACAAGCCAGAACGCGGCTGACATCAAATCCTTCACTTACCGTCGGGATTGCTATGATCTGCCCGGCATCGCGGGGCGAATTTCCCTAGTGCGGCGCACGTCCACCTATGGCCTTTGTGTCAGTCTTTATAGCGCCGAAGAGAGTGGTGTTTTTGACCCTCCCAGCCACAAAAGGGCGGCGGCAGTATTGCCGTTCCTCTTGGCTGCGGTGGAGCGGCATGTGGCTTTTTCCCTGAAAGGCTCCGTTTGGATGGAGCAGGACATTCAAGCACGTCTCGCGCTCAGCTATCCAGGCCTCACGCACCGCGAACGGGAGGTTGCCGCCATGGCCATCAAGGGACGTACTGCCGCGCAGACGGCTGAGATATTGGGGCTGGCAGAAACCACCATCATCACCCATCGGAAGAATGCCTATAAGCGCATGAACGTCGGATCACTGCGCCAGCTGGTCGCCAAATTCTAAGTTTGGCCAAGGCACATCCCGCCATGTGCGGTGAATGTGTGCTTGCCAATCGGTTTATAGGATGAACCAAATGCCATGTGGCAGTCGCGGCTCGGTATTTGCCTCGCCGCTCGAAGGAGGACGCATGCCGGTTCGGGCTTTGAAACAGAACAAACTACACGACCAGATCGCGGAATTGCTGATCGAACTCATTCTGGCGGGCGATTTTCCCCTGGAGACCGGTTGCCGTCCGAGCGCGACCTTGCGGAACAGTTGAAGGTCAGTCGCGGATCACTGCGGCAGGCTCTTGTTGTGCTTGAACTCAGTGGTGTTCTGGAAATTCGCACCTCCAGCGGGATCTTTGTTGCGGAGAATGCGCTGTCCAATGCCAACCGTTTGCCGTCACTGGATGTCAGCGGCAGACGGCCTCTGGATATTATTCAAGCCCGCCGTGCAGTCGAAGGAGAAACCGCGTTTCTAGCGGCCAAGCTGGGAACTGAAGCGGATATTGAGCGGACCAAAGCCGCTGCAAATGCGCTGGAAGAAGGCGAGCGGCGCTATGATCTGCGCCACCCGTCGGACCGCCAATTCCACCGCGAAATTGCCCGTGCAAGTCAGAATACTGTGCTGGGCGATATGGTGCGCGATCTGTAGAACATGCAGCGCGGCAAGTATTACCAGCGCCTCGAAGATCACTTTTCGACCGCCGAAATGTGGGACTATGCGATTCGAGACCACCGGAAAATTCTGGCTGCGATCACGGCTGGTGATCCGGATCTGGCCCGCCGGATGATGCATCGCCACATGGACCGGATCTACAATAACTTGGCCACCAGCGTGTTGGAGCTGCCAAAAAGTTGAAAACGGGAGGGGCGGTTGACAGATCCTGTTTTGGCTCTATGGTCCATTCAATGTACCAATTTGCGATGAGGTGGATTTGATCCATTTTTCGCGCTTCTGCCGGTCCGACAATCGGGACGGCGTACGGTGTTCAGGGAGGACCCAAATGAAGTCAATTATCAAATCAACCCTCGCGGCTATTGCGCTATCGGCGGCGGCTGTAACAGGCGCCTATGCGGCGGATGTGTCGGATCAGAAATACGTTATGGTTGTTCCGATCTCGGGCCATCCGTTCTGGGTGCCGATCCGGCAGGGTGCACAAGATGCGGCTGATCAACTGGGCGTGCAGTTTGAATTCACCGGCCCCGTGGAGTTTGACAACATCGCAACGCAAAACCAGATGGAGCAGATCGCGCTGACCCAACCGTCCGCCTTCCTCACCGGCGCATTTGACCCGTCCATGTCCGAAACCATCAAGCGCGTGACCGAAATGGGTGTGCCCGTGGCCACGTTCGACAGCGACGCACCGGACAGCCCGCGCATCACCTTTGTTGGGCCAGATCACTACAATGTCGGCTTTCAGTACGGCAAAAAGATCGTTGAGTTGCTGCAAGGGCAAGGCAAAGAAGAGGGCCAGATCGGCCTGCTGACAGCCATCAACCAAACCAACCTGCAAGTGCGTATCCAAGGCCTGAAAGACTACCTGTCTGCCAATGCTCCCGCATATGAGGTTGTCGCGATCGAAGACAACCAAGGCGATGATCAGATCACTGCCGAACGTACCAAGACAATGTTGCTTGGCAATCCCGATATCGACGGTCTGGTTGTGATCAACGCAACCGGCACCGGCGTGGCAACAGCGCTGACCGAACTGGGCCGCAAAGGCGAAGTGATGGTTGTGGCGTCGGATGTCTTTGATCCCATCGTCTGCGGCATCAAGGATGGCGCGATTCAGACAACCTCGGCGGTCAACACCTATCTCGAAGGGTTTCTCGCGCTGAAGCTGGCCTATGAATATGTCAACAACAACCTCGACGGCACGCCCGGCGCGGATGTGGGTGTCTCTGTTCTGCCACCAAAAATTGATCCCGGCATGTTCTTCATCACCAAAGAGAACGCCGATTCATTCCTCGTCGGGAGCTGTTCATAAGCAGCCTCGCGTCCGGCTGGCAGATTGCTGGCCGGACATTACTGTCCTTTCTCATGAAGTGGTCCCATGACCTTGTCCCAGACAAACACTGATCGGCTAGGCGATGCAGGAGGGTTTGACGTCAAACGCCTGCTGTTGAGCCGCGAGATTATCGTCGGCGTGATGATCCTGATCACCGCCATCGCCGCGACAATGCTGTCGCCCTATTTCCTGACTGCCGCCAACATCAAGAATGTGGTGATTGGTATGTCAATCGAGATGATCGTCGCCATCGGCCTGACGATTGTTCTGCTGAGCGGTGGGATCGATCTTTCGGTTGGCTCTGTCGTCGCGCTAAGCGCGGTTGTCATTGCGCTGGCCTTTAATGCCGGCCTGTCCATTCCTGTGGCCATCGCCGCGGGTCTTTGTGCCGGTGTCGTTGTGGGCTTGGTGAACGGATATCTGATCGCCTATGTCGGGCTCAATCCGCTGATCACGACGCTTGGCACCATGACGATTTTCCGCAGCGCGGTGTACATCCTGTCCGGAGGATACGCGATGTCTTCGATCCCCGGCAGTTTCAAGGCTCTGGCCAACGGCGACGTTGTCTTTGGGCTGCCCAATCTGGTGGTACTGGTTGTGGTGCTGGTTGTGCTTTTTCACATGGCGATGTGGCAGAACGTCTGGTTCCGCAAATTCTCCTTTCTAGGCGGGTCCGAAATGGCAGCCCTGCGCGCAGGGATCAACGTCAAGCGTCTCAAGCTGATGGGCTATGTAATCTGTTCGGTTCTTGCGGCCCTGGGGGGTGTTGTTGTTGTGGCGCGGCTTGGCTCCGCATTTCCAAACACTGCGACGGGGATGGAACTGCGCGTGATCACCGCGGTGATCGTTGGCGGCTGTTCGATCTATGGCGGGCGCGGCACGGTTCTGGGCGCGGCACTTGGTGTTTTGTTCCTGGCGCTGGTCAATAACATCCTCGTTTTGAATGCTGTGTCTGTCTATTGGCAGGGGGTCGCATCGGGCTGTGTTCTGATCCTCGCTGTTCTGTCGGACGCCATTATCAACCGGGGGAAACGGTCATGACCGCACCAAACAAAGTGGTCGAAATGACCGGTATCGAAAAACGGTTTGGCCCTGTTGAAGTGTTGCGCGGTGTGGATTTCGAGCTCTATGAGAACGAGGTTCTTGCACTGCTGGGCGACAACGGCGCGGGCAAATCGACGCTGATCAAGACCTTGTCGGGCTACTACCAACCTGACGCGGGGCAAATCCGTATCGGTGGGCAGCCGGTATCCTTTGGCACGCCGCACGAAGCCCGCGATCACGGGATTGAAACGATTTATCAGGATCTCGCGCTTTTTGACAATTTGGACGTGGCCGCCAATGTGTTTGCGGGCAAGGAAAAGGTCGGCGGCGGCTGGCGCAAGATGCTGGGATTTGTGGACCGCAAAGCGATGCGCAACGAGGCCCGCGAAGCGGTCAGCCAAATGGCAATCAATATCCCCCGCATCGACCAGGAGGTCAGCGCCTTTTCAGGTGGTCAGCGGCAATGTGTGGCCATCGCCAAATCGGTGATGTGGGGCCGAAAAGTGGTGATCATGGATGAACCGACAGCGGCCCTTGGGGTGCGCGAGACCGGAAAAGTGCTGGATCTGATACGTACGCTCAAGTCGCACAATCTGTCGGTGATCGTCATCATGCACAATATCGAACACGTCATGGAAGTGGCCGAGCGCGCCATCGTCATGCGCTCTGGCACGCGGCGCGGCACGGTCAATTTGAATGGGCCGGATGACCGCGAGAGCCATGACGCAATCATCAAAATGTTGATGTGAACGCAACCCGTTCCACAATGAATAACAAGGATAATATTATGAACGCGCAAATCTTTTCAGGGCGCAAGGCGATCATCACGGGTGGGGCACGCGGCATGGGGGCGGCAGCAGCCCGCGCCATGCTGGAGCGGGGCGCAAAGGTCTGTCTTTGGGATGCCAACGCCGATGTCCTGACCCAGAAGGCGCAGGAACTTGCCCCGCTTGGCCCTGTCATGCACCGGGTTGTGGATGTCAGCGATTATTCCGATGTGGCCGCTGCCGCACAAGAGGCAAATGATCAGATGGGCGGGCTGGATATCCTTGTGAACTCCGCGGGAATCGCAGGACCAAACGCCATGGTCGAGGTCTTTCCGCCCGAAGACTGGGCCCGCGTGATGCAGGTGAACCTGAACGGGGTGTTTCATTGCGCCCGCGCAGTGGTGCCCTTCATGAAAAAGCAGGACTATGGCCGCATCATCAATGTGGCCTCTGTCGCGGGCAAAGAGGGCAATCCCAACGCCTCGGCCTATTCGGCATCCAAGGCGGGTGTGATCAGCCTGACCAAATCCTTGGGCAAGGAACTGGCGCAAACCGGCATCCGGGTGAATGCGATCACCCCAGCGGTGATCAAGACCGAGATGCTGGATGATGTGACTGAAGAACAGATTTCCTACATGCTTTCGAAGATACCGATGGGCCGTATGGGCACTGTGGATGAGGTGGCCGAAATGGTGATGTTCCTGTCCTCAGAGGCGTGTTCCTATTCCACAGCTGCCGTGTTCGACATGTCCGGCGGCCGTGCGACCTACTGACCCAATGACAGAAGATTCTCGTCCACGCTCATTGGGGGTTCTGCCGGATCGCCAGACTGTCTGGCAAATCCCGATTGCGGGGCAGGGGTTGCGCGCCAATGTCCTAAGCTATGGCGCAACCTTGCAGAGCCTCTACATCGCCGGTCATCCAAAATCCTTGGTCCTAGGGCTGGATGATCTTGAGGGCTATCTGAACCAAGCCATCTATCTGGGCGCGACGGTCGGTCGCTGCGCCAACCGGATCGCAGAAGGGCGTTTTTCGATCGATGGAACTGACCATCAGACAGACCAGAACTTTCTCAATCGACACACGCTGCACGGCGGCGCGTGCGGCACCTCGCGGCTGAACTGGCAAGTTTTGGATCACCATCCTGATCGGGTGACGCTCGGGATGGATTTGGCGGATGGGCAAATGGGCTTTCCGGGGGCGATGGAGGTCAGGCTGACCTTTAGCATCACCGCCGGACCCGCATTGAGCCTGGAGATCACCGCGCAGGCGGACAAACCGACCCTGTGCAACTTTGCCCATCATGGGTATTTCAACCTGGGCCTGACCGAAGATGTCACAGACCATCTGTTGCATATCCCGGCGGGGTCATATCAACGCCCGGACGATACGCTGATCCCAGAAAACGATCCGGTGCCATTGGCGGGAACGGCTCTCGACTTTCGGGTGGCCAAACGATTGCGCGCGGCATTGCGGGACGGCGGGATTGATCACAACTTTTGTTTTGAGCATCAGCAGGGACAGGCCCTTTTGGCGCAGCTTTCCGCGCCGGACAGCGGGGTTCGCATGGCCATACACAGCACCGAACCGGGATTGCAGGTCTATGATGGCGAATTGACCGATCTGGTGAGGGAAGGGACGCGCAACTGGAACAGCTATGCCGGTATCGCGCTTGAGCCGCAGAACTGGCCCAATGCCATCAACAACCCAAAGGCGCCATCGCCGATACTGCGGCCCGGTGAGGTCTATCGGCAGCGCACGTCGTTTGTGTTCTCAACGCGGCGATGAATGCCACTGTCAAAGATGGACCTGATGTTCCTCTTGGCCCCTGACAGCCGTCTGGGTGACATAGGTTTTGCCGTGAGCCGGTGCGTCTTGAGGCAACCCGTCTGCCGCAGAAGTCGCGAACAAGCGGTCCAAACCTGAGCCGCCAAAAGCCGGGCAGCTGATTTGCGACGCAGGAAAGACAACCGCAGTTTGAAATCTGCCGTCAGGGGTATAGCGGGCAACCCTTGATGCGCCCCATTGCGCGTTCCACAGATGGCCATCGTCATCGACGACTGCGCCATCCGGAAACACCCCGTCTTCCCGCAGATCCGCAAAAACCTGCGCCGGCCCTTGCGGCCAGCCGTGATCGTCCAATGCCTGTTTGTGGATGATCTGGGTCAGCGTATCTGTGTAATAGGCCCAGGCGCCATCGGGCGAAAAGCAAATGGCATTCGGGATCGTCAGATCCGCGAAGATCTGGCGCAGAGTGCCATCGTGATACCGGTAGATCGCCCCTGCGCCATTTTCGGCTTTTTTGCCCATTGTGCCAATCCAGAACCCACCATAGGGGTCAGCCCGCCCGTCATTGGACCGCGTGACCGGATTGTCGGCTTCGAGCGGCACGACATCGCGCCGCGCACCGGAATCCGGATCAAAGGTGAATAAACGGCTCTCGCTGGCGATCAGGAGCGTATCATGGTCGATCCATCCGGCGGCAGAAACATGTTCGTCGAACATCCAAGTGATCGGTTTGCCGTTCCGCTTGCTGTGCATCTTGCGCCCGAGAATGTCGAACCAGAACAACTGCTGTCGCAGTGGATGCCAGAACACGCCTTCGCCCAGCCTGCAAATCCGGTGGTCAAACACCTCAACCGACGGATCGGAGAGGCCGGAAATCATTGTGCCACCACGCGCCACGGTCACGTCCAACCACCATCGACGGTAAATTCCTGACCGGTGCACAAGGCGCTGTCATCCGCTGATAGGAAAAGCGCCATCGCTGCGGTGTCTTCAGGGGTTATCCGACCCGCAAGCGGTTGATTGGCCCGCAAGAACTGTTCGCCCTCTGCATCCAGATGCAGTGCTATCTGGCGCTCGGTCATCACCCATCCAGGCAGTACCGTGTTGATCCGCACCCCGGCCGCGCCCAATGGTTTGACAAAGGATCTGGTCAACCCATGCACGGCGGCTTTGGCCGTGGTGTAGGCTGGCATGCTGTCAACTTTGGCCTTCCAGGAGATCGAGCCGAAGTTGATGATGCTGCCCCGCTTGCGGGCGATCATCTGTTCGGCCACCGCTTGAATGGCGAAAAACGCAGGGCGCAGGTTCACGTCAAACGATTGGTTCCAGACGTCAGGGGTCACATCCTGCATCTCATGACGGCTATCATTGGCCACGTTGTTGACCAGAACATCAATCGGGCCTTCGGCCTTCGCAAAATCCGCAATCGCGGCCTGCATCGCGGCAATATCTGTGACGTTCACCTTGCGAAACCACGCCGCGCCCCCCGCATCGGTAATTGATCGGCAAAGCTGACGCCCCTCGGTTTCAGCGATGTCGATAAAGCCGACATGCACACCTTGATCTGCATAGGCCCGTACCATCGCCGCGCCGATACCGGTGGCGCCGCCCGTCACAAAGGCGCGTTTGCCTGACAGGCTTGGGTAAATCGCGTAGCTAAGACCGGGTGATGCGATGCTGGTATCAATGGTTGTCACGAGGCACCTGTCTTTTCTGGGCAATGGCGCGGTACTTGACCGTTGGTTTCAACACCATGCCGCGATCGAGCTGATCGACCATGCCGCGCTGGATCTCTTGCCAAGGGGTTTGATGGGCGGGGTATTGATAGCCGCCCGCTTTTGCCAAATCCTCCTTGCGCCGCGCCAACTCGGCATCGGGGATCAGCACATTCACCTTCCGGAGCGCCAGATCGACCCGGATGCGATCACCTGTCTGCAGCAAAGCCAATCCGCCACCTGCCGCCGCTTCGGGGCTGGCATTGAGAATGGACGGACTTCCGGATGTGCCCGATTGACGGCCATCGCCAAGGGTTGGCAGCTCTGAAATTCCGGCGCGGATCAGGGCGGCAGGCGGCTGCATGTTCACCACCTCGGCCCCACCGGGATATCCGATGGGCCCCGCGCCGCGGATCACCAGAATGCAATCTGCGTCGATCTGCAATGCGGGGTCATCAATCCGGTCGTGATAATCCTCTGGACCATCAAACACGATGGCGCGGCCCTCAAAGGCGTCGGGGTCTTCGGGGTCAGACAGGTATCTCTTGCGAAAGTCGGGCGAGATCACGGATGTTTTCATGATCGCACTGTCAAACAGATTGCCCGACAAATGCAGAAAACCCGCCGCCTCTTTCAGCGGATCAGCAACGGTGCGGATCACGTCCCGCTCTGACACCTTTGCATCGGCATAGATCTCGGCAATTGACTTGCCCGTGATCGTCATGGCGTCCGGATGCGGCAACACCCCGGCGATCAGCAGTTCTTTGACAACCGCGGGCACTCCGCCGGCACGATAGAAATCCTCTCCCAGATAGTCACCGGCAGGCTGCACGTTACACAGCAGCGGAATGTGATGGCCCAAACTGTGCCAGTCATCATTGCTGAGAGGTACACCCAGTTGGGCGGCGACGGCATTCAGGTGGATCGGGGCATTGGTGCTGCCTCCAAGGGCGGAATTAACCACAATGGCATTTTCAAAGGCCGCGCGGGTCATCACGTCCGAGGGTTTGAGATCCTCATGCACCATGTCCACAATCCGCTGGCCGGTGTGATAGGCCATCTGCCCGCGTTCGCGGTAGGGCGCGGGAATGGTTGCCGCGCCGGGCAATTGCATGCCCAATGCCTCTGCCAGACTGTTCATCGTAGTGGCCGTGCCCATGGTGTTGCAAAACCCCACGGAAGGGGTGGATGCCGTGGCCATTTTCATGAACTCGGCATCATCGATCTCGCCCGCCGCCAGCATCTTGCGGGCCAGCCAAATAGATTGCCCTGTGCCCGATCGTTTTCCTTCGTGCCAGCCGTTCAACATGGGCCCAACCGAAAGCGCGACAGCGGGGATATCAACCGTGGCTGCCGCCATCAGCAGCGCCGGAGTGGTCTTGTCGCAACCAATAGTCAGCACCACACCGTCCAGCGGATAACCATAAAGGCTTTCAACCAGTCCCAGATAGGCAAGATTCCGGTCAAGCGCCGCCGTCGGGCGCTTGCCGGTTTCCTGAATCGGATGCACGGGGAACTCAAGGCAGATACCACCCGCAGCCGTAATCCCGTCGCGCACCCGCTTTGCCAGCTCAATATGATGCCGGTTGCACGGGCTCAGATCGCTGCCGGTCTGGGCGATGCCGATGATCGGCTTGCCTGATTGCAGTTCTTCGAGTGTGAGCCCGTAGTTGAGGTAATGACCCAAATAAAGCGCGGTCATAGACGGGTTGTCTGGATTGTCGAACCACTGCTGTGACCGTAGCTTTTTCATCGGATGGCTGTCCTACAGTGCAACAACTGTCTGGGATTGTTCACCCAAACCATCAATGCCCAGCCGAACCACATCACCGGGGTTGAGCCAGACCTGCGGTTTCATGCCCGCGCCCACACCCGGAGGGGTGCCGGTGCAGATCAGATCACCCGGTTCAAGGCGCAGAAACTCGCTGAGGTAGCTGACGATGGTTTCACAATCAAAGATCATGGTGTCAGTGTTGCCGGTCTGCATCCGCTGGCCGTTCACATCCAGCCACATCGGCAGGGCGGCCGCATCGCCAACCTCGTCACCTGTCACAATCATCGGGCCGGTCGGACAGAAATTGGGGAAGGATTTACCCTTGGACCATTGGCCAGAGCGTTCCTGCTGCCACGCCCGTTCGGACACATCGTTGACCAGCGTATAGCCCAGAATGTGGTCCTTGGCCTCTGCCTTGGTGATGTTCAGCGCCGACTTGCCAATCACAATGCCCAGCTCGACCTCCCAATCCAGTTTGGTCATCTTGGGGCTGTGCAGGATCGGATCATTGGGCGCGCAGAACGTGCCAGAGGATTTGGTGAACAGGATCGGTTCGTCCGGAATGGGCAGGCCCGCCTCGGCGGCGTGATCGGAATAGTTCAACCCAATGCAATAAATGTTGCGCGGCTGCGCCATCGGGCTGCCGACCCGCGTCCCGTCTGCCGCGACCTCTGGCAAGGCTGCAAGATCGGTATTGACGAGTTTTGCCTGCAAGCCCTCAATCGTATCCGGCCCAATGTCGGCTGCAACACTGCGGATATCGCGGGCAACCCCGTTTTGATCCAACACGCATGGCACTTCCTGCCCAGCATCACCCAATCGAAGAAATTTCATAATCTGTTCCTTAGTTCCTTTGTTTGCCCCACCAGGTCTGCGCCAGCGGCGCCCCCTGAACAAAGCTGTCTTTGCCCAGATCGCGCTGGATCCGCAGGCACTCATTCCATTTTACCATCCGTTCGGAGCGGGTAAACGAGCCGACCTTAAGCTGGCCGCATCCCAAACCTGTGGACAGATGGCTGATCGAGACATCTTCTGTCTCGCCCGACCGCGCAGACACAATCGCGCCCCAGCTTTCTTTCACAGCGGCATCAAAACACGCAATGGATTCGCTCACGGTTCCGGCCTGGTTCACCTTGATCAGTGCCGCATTGCACGCCCCCTGCGAGATCGCCTCGCGCACCAGATCGGCGTTTGTGACCAGATAATCATCGCCAATGATTTGAACACGACCCCCAAACCGGCGCGTGAACTCGGCCATGCCTTCTGGATCGTCTTCGCCCAGCGGATCTTCGATCGATGCAATGGGGTATGTGTCCAGCCAACGCCCCAGCATGTCGATCATGCCGCTGCTGTCCAACTCGCGGTCTTCGAGGGACAGCCGGTATTGTCCCGCCGTGCCAAACTCGGACGCGGCGATGTCGAGTGAGATCACAACACGGTCCCCCGGCTTTTCGCCGGCCTTCTCGATGGCTGCGACCAAGGTTTCCAGCGCCTCTTCGTTGCTGTCAAACTGCGGCCACCAGCCGCCTTCGTCTGCCACACCTGCCAGCTTGCCGCGCTGGGCCATGATATCGCCGGCGGCAAAGTAGACCTCGTTGGTAATTTCCATCACTTCGTCAAAGCTGGTCGCGCCAGGCACCATGATCATGAAATCCTGAATGTCGACGCGCCCGCCGGCGTGTGCGCCGCCGCCAAAGATCTGGATTTCTGGCAAGGGCAACTTGGGGGTGCGGTCATAACTGTCCGCGACATGACGCCAAAGCGGTTTGCCTGCATGATCGGCAGCGGCGTGCAGCACGGCCAACGAAGTGGCGACCATGGCATTGCCGCCAAGATTTTTCTTCAGTGTAGAGGCATCGGCGTTGATAAGTGCAGCGTCAACCGCAGCCTGGTCCAACCCATCCATCCCGCGGAGCCGGGGCGCGATGTGTCGTTCGATCCCGGCAAGCGCCTTCTGCACCCCCATGCCGCGCAGGGCTGTGCCGCCATCGCGCAGATCGACCGCCTCGCGCGTGCCCCGTGATGCCCCGGCCGGGGCAATCGCCCGACCTGTTGATCCATCTGCAAGGGTGACCTCGACCTCGATTGTCGGATTGCCACGCGAGTCCCAGACCCGCATGCCGTTGATGGATGCAATTTCACTCACGATTGGGCGTCCCTTATTGTTTTGTGGATGGTGGCGAATACCTCGGCCAATGTTGCTGGCGGCGCCATAATCAACGATCGTGCCAGATCGCGTGTCAGGCTTTGTGAGGCGGTGTTCAAGTATTCAACCGGCGATTTTCCATCGACCCGCCCCAGCATCAGCGCAGGAAGCAACCGGCAAATTCGCTGTTCCAGCGCGGCTTCGTCTTCCCAGGTGACATGGGCGCGGTAACTGTTCCAGAATGCAACGGCCTCTTGCAGATAGGCCTTGGCCATTCGCGGCAGATGGATGGATTTCAGCACCAGATGATTGAGACAGAAAGAGGGGTCAAAACTGGCATCGCCAAGGGTCGCACATTCGGCATCCAGCACCACGGGGCGACCGCCGCGCAACAGAATGTTTTTAGGGCTCACATCGCCATGCACCAGCACGCGATCAGCCGAATAGAGCATATCCGCAAGCGCATCGAGGTTGTCGCGGCAATCGGGGTGCCGCCCTGCGGTAAACGTCAAATAGGGTTCGATGCGCAGGGCGCGAAAATCGTCAGCATTGTGGAATGGCGCGGCATCGAAACCCGCTTGGGTCGATGCGGCATGAATGCGTCCGAGCAGATCACCAACCACTGTGGCTTCGCCCTGCGGAGCATGCCCCGCCAACAGCGCATCTTTCCAAAGATAAACGTCCGGCCCCTCCAAAAACTCCATGGCAAAACCATTCAGCGTGTCAGACCGCCCAAACAGCTTTACCGCGCCGTCCGGCGCAATGGCCGACGCCACGCGCAGCCACTCATATTCGGCACGATTGCGATGGACCGGCGCGAACCAGTCTTCGGCGACTTTCAGCTTGGCCAAGGCGAACTTGGCACAGACTTTGCGGCCCTCAAACTCCACCATGGCGATGTCGGAGGCCACACCGCCGGTCAAAGGCGTTGCGGTGCAGCCTTGCCCCTCTTTGATCAAGCCAAGCTCGACCAGTAGATCTGCGCATCTTTTCTCAATTCCGCTCGCCAAGGGCTTGGCCTCTCCGCATCGTGTTCACGTGAACATATGCTGTAACGCAAACATAATTGTCAACACATCCAAACAAGAAATGCTAACGTCCGGCCAAACAAGTAGGATTCTTTCTTGAGCAATCGCGTCACCATCAAATCCATCGCCAGGGATCTGGGAATTTCCCATATGACGGTGTCACGGGCGCTTTCGGATCATCCGAATGTGCGCCCCGACACCCGAAAGGCGGTGCAAGACCATGCCCGCAAAGTTGGCTACGTCAGGAATGCCGCAGCCAAGGCAATGCGCGGCGACGGGACCAAGATTGTTGGTCTGTTGCTCCCCAATATCGTCAATGAATTTTACGCCCGCTTTGCCAATACGCTGGCGCAGTCTTGCGAAGACCATTCGTTGCATTTGATCATCCACTTGACCAATGATGACCCCGACACCGAATTGCGCGCCTTTGAGCGGCTGCACGAAGTGCAGGCGATGTCGGTGATCCATGTTCCAGCTCCGGGCGCGGGGCAAGATGTGGCCGCCCACCTAGGTGGAGTAAATGTGATCCAGCTGATCCGGGAGCAGGATGTGGGCCAGCCTGTGTCGTCCATTCTTGTCGAAGATCACAGCGCCATTGGCGCCGCCGTGCAGCATTTGGCGGAGCTGGGCCATCGGGCCATCGGCTATGTCGGGGCGGACGGACGTTTGTCCTCGGGCCGGGTGCGGCGCGCGGCGTTTGAGGCCGGTCTGGCGTCTGCAGGTCTTGCCCTTGACGCCAGTCGGATCGCGCTGGGCGCTCCGGATTTTATCACTGGCCAGGAAAATGCGGCCCGAATGCTGGCGGCAGGCGACGTGACGGCGATTGTCTGTGGCGGTTTCGAAATCTCGAACGGGGTGCTCAGCGTTTTGTTGGAGGCGGACCAAGAGGTGGTGCAGGGTATAGGATTTGTCGGATATGGCGATCCGTCCTACTACGCCTGGCTGGGCGGAGGCGTTTCCACCATTGCGATGCAGGTAAACGAACTCGCGCAAGAGGCCGCCCGCCTTGCCGCTTGCCTGCCCGCAGAGCAGCACATCAACAGACGGGTCTTTGACGCCTCATTTGTTATGCGAAACACCCATCTTGCGCTGGCACATCGCCGCGCCTGATTCTCACGCAGGGCGCTGATTGCCCTGCCATGTCATGGGTTGCCATGCGCCGTGACCGGGCAGGCTGTGTAATGCGCGGTCGCGGACTATCACTTGCCCCCGCGAAAGGACGGTCACCGGCATGCCTGTGACGGTGGTTCCTTCAAAGGGGTTGTAGCCAACATTGTCTTTGAGATCATTGGCGCCATAGGTGTAGCTCAATTCAGGGTTCCAAATGGCGATATCTGCATCGAACCCCGGCGCGATTGCGCCCTTGTTGATCAGGCCGAATGCCTGTGCAGGGGCCGTTGCGGTGACGCGTGCAAAGGCATCCAGCCCGCCGCGCCCTTCGCTTACCATTGCGTTGAACATCAGCGGTAGGCGTGTCTCAAGCCCCGGCATTCCGTTGGCAATCTTGTTGAACGGGGCATCACGGCCGTTGGCGAACTTGCCGCTTGCATCCATCCGATAGGGGGCGTGATCGGATGTAACCAATGACAAGGTGCCATCGGCAATTGCCTCCCATAGCGCCTGCTGATCTTCGTGCGTGCGTTGCGGAGGAGAGCACATGAACCGCGCCGGATTGTCCTGCTCCAGAATATCCACCGTCATGAACAGGTAATGCGGACAGGTCTCGGCCTGAACATTCACCCCTTTCGCGCGCGCCTTGCGCACAATATCCGCCCCCTCGCGGGTGGATACGTGAAAGATCATGATCCGTGCCCCGGTGAATTTGGCAAAGCGGCACATGCGGTCAATCGCTTCAATTTCTGCTTCTCGCGGGTGTGACGCCGCGTGGTATTTTGGTGCTGTTTTGCCCTCGGCCAGCAATTTGTCGGTCATGTTGCGGATCAAGCCGTCATTCTCGGCGTGGAAACACACCAATGCACCGTCGCGGGCTGCGAGATCCAGAATGTCGAGAATGGATTTGTCGTCTTGCCGCACCTTGTCATAGGTGGTGAAAATCTTGATCGACCTGTGGTTCTGCGCGATCAGGGCGGGCAGATCTTCGGTTAGGTTGCCATTACCCGTATCGGCGACGATCATGTGGAAGGCGTGATCAATCATCGCGCCCTTTTGGGCGAGCGCGGCGTAATCCGCCACGACCTGTTTGATCTTCTGGCCCGGATGCTGCGCGGCAAAAGACACGACACAGGTTGTGCCGCCAAAGACCGCTGAACGGGTGGCGGTTTCAAAGGTATCTGCATTCATCAGACCTGCGCCCGAGATCTGTTCAATATGGCAATGGGTATCCACACCGCCGGGCACGACCAGATGGCCGCCGGCGTCAATCACCTCGCCAGCATCGCCGGGCAGGTTTGGTGCAACGGCAGTGATCCGCCCGCCTGCCACGCCCACGTCAGACCTCTGTGTCCCTTGGGGCGTCACCACCGTTCCGCCGCGAATGATGAGATCGAAAGTAGTGCTGTTCATGCCCGGTCCAACGCCAAATTTTGCATATTGAAATACTCAGTGTATACCATTTCTCACATCTTTAAAGATGCCTCGGATATAAATATGACATAGTCGAGCAAGCCACGAAGGAGAAACCATGGCCGATCCCGTTCAAACCTTGGGGAATTCTGCGTTTGAGCGGATGAAGGCGATGATTCTCGATGGCACGCTGGAGCCGGGCACCTTGCTGCGCGAAAAGAAGTTTGCCGACCGTCTTGGTGTGTCACGAACCCCGGTCCGAGAGGCGATTGGCCAGCTGATCAGCGAAGGCCTGGCGACCCGGTCTGCCGGCGGCACCCCCATGGTCAGCAGTGTGTCCCTAAGCGATATCATGGAGATCCTGCACGCCCGCAGCCTTCTCGAGTGCGAAGCCGCTAAAAAGGCCGCTCTTTCAAAGGGTTCATACGAGGGCTTATTGGCTTTGAGGGCGCAGATTGTAGGGTTTATCGAAGGGGAGCGGCCAGATGCGCGCACCCATTCAAAGCTTGACCGGGACCTGCATCTTGAAATCGCGCGTTTGGCCGGATCCAAAATACTGGTTGAGTTGATAGAAGGGCTTAAGAACAAGACCCGGATGTTCGACCAGGGGTCGATTCCCGACCGGCTTCTGCCCGGTTGTCATGAGCATTTGGCGATCATTGACGCCATCACCGCGCAAGCGCCAGATGCGGCCTCGGCTGCGATGAAGCTGCACCTGAGCAACGTGCGCGAAGCCATTATTTCACACATCTACCACCCGTTCTAACGCAGGCTCTTGCAGGTCTTTAGCGGATTCTGAGAGGAGCTATTGACTCGGTGTTCAGATGGTATACCGTCCGGATACCAAATTGACCCAGAGTGAGAAACCAGATGACTTTGACACAGGTAAAACGCCCAGATGACGGGATCGTGCTGGCCATCACCTTTCAGTATTATCGCGACCTTCCCGCGGCGATGGCCTTTTACGAGACTGTGCTGGGGTTCGATCTGGCCATCGATCAGGGCTGGTCAAAAATTTACCGGATCGACGGGCAAGCCCATGTCGGCCTCGTGGATGAAGCGCGCGGCATGCAAAACTGGGCCGAGGACAAAACCGTTCAACTGTGTCTGCGGGTGCCGGATGTCGATGCGTGGCACGCATGGGCCGCGTCCCAAAACGTCGAGGGATTAACCGCGCCGCGCGACAGTGCGGAGCTGGGCATTCGGGCATTCGTGATGAACGATCCAGAGGGATACCAGATCGAGGTGCAGACCGCGAAACCGGGGCACTGATCAGCGCAAACCCAATTCAATCAAACCAAAACAAGGGCGGCAAACCGTCCGGTTCTACCTTTCGCAAACGCGACCAACCAGAGGAGTTTCCATGAAATATCTGTCTCAAACCGCCCTGCGCGCCGGAGCTGTCGGAGTGGCTGTCCTAGCCGCGGCGGCCAGCATGGCCCAGGCCGATGGCAAGTCCGTGACCATCGGTCTGACATCCGATCCAAGCCACCTTTACCCCCTCGCGGGCGAAGAGCTGTCGTCCAATATCATGTATTACCACCTCTATGATCCGCTGGTGAAGCGAGCGGGGGATCTGTCCTTTGGGCCTGGTCTTGCAGAAAGCTGGGAGAACGTGGATGAGACCACATGGCGCTTCAAGCTGCGCGATGGTGTGACATTCCACAACGGCAATGCATTTACCGCGTCGGATGTTGTTTTCACCGTTGAAAAGGCCCGCGAGTCCATTCGGCCTGATCTGGTGGCAAACATCGCCTCCATCACCGCGGTGAATGACACGACGGTCGAGATCAAAACGCCCAAGCCCTATGCGGTCTTGCCCAATGATCTGGCCGAGCTGTTGATCCTTGATGAAGAATATACCACCGCCACCGGGGACACCGATATGGACCTCAAGCCTATGGGCACCGGGCCCTATATGCTGGATCAATGGATCAAAGAGGAAAAGCTGGTTCTGAAAGCCTTTGATGGGTATTGGGCCGGGGCTCCAAAGATCAAAGAGGTCACCTTCCGCCCGATCACCAATCCAGCCACCCGCACGGCGGCATTGCTGACCGGCGAAGTGGACGTGATCCAGGATCTTGCCGTGCGTGATGTGGACCGCGTGAAGAAAGAGGGCGGGTTCAGCGTTATCACCCGGCCAAGTCTCTTGAATGTCGTTCTGGCCATGGACATGCGCGAAAACTCCCCGACCATCGAGGGCAAGAACCCAATGACGGATCAGCGTGTGCGTGCGGCAATTGCGCAGGCAATTGACGTGGACGCGATCAACAAGATCGTGATGAACGGGCTGGCGACACCTTCGGATCAATATGTACCAGCGTCCCACATTGGACATGTCGACGGGTTGAACTTCCGTGAGATGTATCCGCTGGATATCGAGGGGGCCAAGGCTTTGATGGCCGAGGCAGGCTATGCTGATGGCTTCACCATGACGCTGGATGCCACCAACAACCGATATGTGAACGATGCCCAGATTGCACAGGCGTTGGCGTCGATGCTGGCCAAGATCAACATTGATCTGCAACTGAACATCATGCCCAAGTCCAACTTCTGGGGCTACATCCGCGTGCCGACCGAGAACTCCAGCTTTATCATGAGTGGCTGGGACGTGCCGTCGGGCGATGCCGGATCCATGTATGGTGCGCTTTTTTACACGCGAGGCAAGAAGGATGGCTATGGTCAGGTGAACCGTGGTTCCTATTCCAACGCTGAAATGGACGCACTGGTTGATAAGGCCGATTCCACCCCCAAGATCGAAGAGCGTGACGCCCTTCTTCAAGAAGCGACCAAGATCCTGATGGCGGATGTGCCGATGATCCCCCTGCATTACGAGCAGGACATCTATGCCGCCCGTGATGGCGTGATGCTTGAGCCGCGCGTGGACAAGTTCCTGTGGGCCTACGACATGGACGTTAACTGACCCCGTAACTGGCCCCAGCGCGCGATGCGCGTTGGGGTCATTTTTTTCCTATCAAACAAGGCTGATCGGCGCTGATGTTCGGATACCTGCTCAAACGATTGATCCAGATGACCCTCGTTCTTTGGGTGGTTTCGGTGATTGTCTTCCTGATGATGAGTTTCACTGGCGATCCAGTGTTCATGGTTGTCCCGATTGACGCCACCGACGCCGAGATCGCACAGGCCCGCCGTTTGTTGGGGCTCGATCAGTCGTTGCTGGTCCAATACGGCAAGTTTTTGACCAGTCTGGTGCAGGGTGATTTTGGCAATTCATACGTGTTCCGCCAACCTGCCATGACCCTCATTCTTGAACGGATGCCAGCCACGGTCGAAATGGTTCTGGTGGCGATGACGCTCGCCATTGCCGTGGCAATCCCCTTGGGCGTCTATGCAGGGGCCAACCCCAACAGCCGGATCAGCCGGGTTATCATGGCCGGGTCTCTCTTGGGGATCTCCCTGCCGGGTTTTTGGGTCGGGATGGTGTTGATCTACCTCTTCGCAGTTCATTGGGGGGTCTTTCCCTCTTCCGGCCGCGGCGACACGGCAGAGCTTTTTGGTCTGCGGATCAGCTTGCTGACTTGGGATGGCTGGCATCACATCATGTTGCCCGCGATCACCCTGTCCCTTGGAACCATGGCCATTTTGCTGCGCATGACCCGTGCCGGCATGATGGAAGTGGGGCGTCAGGACTTTATGAAATTTGCCCGCGCCAAAGGGG
Source organism: Sulfitobacter sp. M368 (assembly GCF_025141875.1). NCBI lineage: Bacteria > Pseudomonadati > Pseudomonadota > Alphaproteobacteria > Rhodobacterales > Roseobacteraceae > Sulfitobacter > Sulfitobacter sp. M368. The sequence goes on along the minus strand of NZ_CP081113.1, from coordinate 3,200,027 downwards.
CGACGCGTCGCGATGTGCTGTATAAACACGGGCTGAAAAACGCGCTGATCCCGGTGGTGACAATCTTTGGTCTGCAATTGGGGGATCTGATTGCCTTTGCGACAATCACCGAAACGATCTTTTCCTGGCCCGGTATGGGGAAGCTTTTGATCGACAGCATCTACCGCGCCGATCGCCCGGTGATTGTGGTCTACCTGATGCTGGTGGCGCTGATCTTTGTGGTCATCAACTTTATCGTCGATATCGTCTACACGATGATCGACCCGCGCATCACGCTGAAATGAGCATATGATGACTGGCTTCTTCCGTTCCGAGTTTTTCCACAACTACAAGCGCAGCACCTCTGCTATCATTGGCAGTGCGCTTATGGCCTTTTTTGCCTTTGCGGTGCTGGCTGGCCCGTTTCTGGTGGCGCAGGATCCCTATGATATTGCCGCGCTGAACCTGATGGACAGCTACAAACCACCCATGTGGCTGGAGGGCGGCGATCCACGCTTTCCGCTTGGCACAGACGGGCAGGGGCGGGATGTCTGGGCTTCGATCCTCTATGGCGCACGGATCTCGGTGTTTATCGGGCTGGTGGCGATGATTGCTTCTTGTACGCTGGGCACTCTGCTGGGTCTGGTTGCCGGGTTTTATGGTGGCATCGCCGATGCGATCATCATGCGCATTGCGGACATTCAGCTGTCCTTTCCGTCCATTCTGATTGCCCTGTTCCTGATGTCCGCGGTGGGCACCGGCATCGACAAGGTTCTGATTGCGCTGACCGCCGTGGGTTGGGTCGTCTATGCCAGAACGGTGCGGGGCTCGACCCTGTCGGAGATCGAAAAGGAATACGTGCAGGCGGCCAAGGTGGCCGGATTGTCCAACCGCAAGATCATTCGCAAACATGTCCTGCCCAATGTTCTGACCCCCTTGATCGTAATCGCCACGATTCAGGTCGGCACCTTCGTATTGATCGAAGCTTCACTGAGCTTTCTGGGGGTGGGTGTGCCGATCACCCAGCCGTCGCTGGGCCTGCTGATCAAAAACGGTTTTGACGTGCTGTTCAGCGGCCTGTGGTGGACTTCGGTTTTCCCCGGTGTGGCGATCATGACCTTGGTTTTTGGCATCAACCTGTTTGGCGATTTCCTGCGCGACGAACTTAATCCGAGGCTCAAATGACCACGCAAACCAAGTCAAAGCCGTTGCTGGCGGTGCAGGATCTGCACACCCATTTCCACACCTTTGCCGGAACGGTCAAAGCGGTCAACGGTGTCAGCTTCGAAATCGGCGCAGGTGAGGTGATGGGCCTTGTCGGTGAAAGCGGTGGCGGCAAATCGGTTGTCGGGTTTTCCATTCTCGGCCTGATCGACAGCCCCGGAAAGATCGAGGGCGGGCAGATCCTGCTGGACGGGCAAGACCTTGTAACCGCAGGCGAGGACCGTCTGAGACAGGTGCGCGGCCGCGAGATATCGATGGTCTTTCAAGATCCGATGACCTCGCTCAATCCGTTGCACACTGTGGGTCGGCAGATGGATGAGGTTTTGTGCCTGCACTCCGATCTGGACGCAGGCGCCCGCAAGCAGGCCTGTATCGACATGCTGGAAAGCGTCGGCATCAGCCGGGCTGAGGAACGTCTCAAGGCCTATCCGCACCAGTTCTCCGGCGGCATGAGACAGCGGGTCGTGATCGCCATTGCCATGCTGGCCCGACCCCGGTTGATCATCGCGGATGAGCCGACAACTGCCCTAGACGTGACCATCCAAAGCCAGATCCTCAAGCTGATGCGCCAGCAGATCGCGGACAAGGGCGCGTCGATGATCCTGATCACCCATGATCTGGCGGTGGTCTCCGAAATGGCCGATCACATCACGGTCCTGTATTGCGGCAACGTGGTTGAGCGCGGCAAAACCAGAGAACTGATTGAAACGCCGACCCATCCCTATACCCGCGGTCTGATCGACAGCATCCCAGACACAGCAGAACGCCATGACCGGTTGAAACAGATCCCCGGCTCGGTGCCGGACATTCGAAACCTGCCCAAAGGGTGCAATTTCAAGGATCGCTGCCCACGGGCGCAAGCGCTTTGCGCAGAGCGCGAGCCGTCCCTCACGGCGCAGCATGGCTCGCTTTGGGCGGCTTGCCACTTCCCTCTCAAACCGGGAGAGCTTGCATGACTTCGATGTCTGATCCCATGTTGGATGTGCGTGATCTTGAGATGCACTTTGCCATCGGCGGCGGTCTTTTGGACCGGCTCAAGCTGGACAGCGGCGGCTTGCGGTTGGAAAACCCGGTTGTGCGGGCGGTGAATGGCGTGAGCTTTTCTATTGCCCGCGGCGAGATCATGGCTTTGGTTGGCGAAAGCGGATGTGGCAAATCCACGGTCGCCAAAACCATTGCCCGTATCTACAAACCGACCGTGGGCGAAATCCATATCGATGGCGAAGACATCGCCGGTCACGGGTTTGCAGAGATGCTGCCGGTGCGGGCCAAGATGCAGATGATCTTTCAAGATCCCTATGCCTCTCTTAACCCCCGCCAGAAGGTACGCGACATCGTGGCAGAGCCATTGTTGGAGCAGACAAAATCCGCGGCAGACCGCAAAGCCGTGCCCGCGCAGATCGAGAAACTTTTGGCGCGGGTCGGGCTGAACGCCGAACACGCGGGGCGTTATCCGCACCAGTTTTCCGGCGGGCAGCGGCAGCGGATCGGCATTGCCCGTGCACTGTCGGTGACGCCGGGATTGATCGTGGCGGATGAACCGGTCTCGGCTTTGGATGTGTCCATTCAGGCACAGATCCTGAACCTGATGAAAGATCTGCGTGACGAATTTGGGCTGGCCTATCTGTTCATCAGCCACGACCTCTCCGTTGTGCATCACATCGCGGACCGTGTGGGCGTGATGTATCTGGGTTTCATGGTCGAGAACGCGCCGCGCGATATTCTTTTCTCGCGCCCGCGGCACCCTTACACACGGGCGCTACTTTCGGCGGCGCCCAGTATCAAACCCAAGCGCAGCAGCGAAGAGATTGTCCTCAGCGGTGAGGTGCCATCGGCGCTTGATCTCCCGACGGGCTGCTGTTTCCGGACCCGTTGCCCCTTTGCATGGGACCGCTGCGCCCGCGAAAGGCCCGCATTACAGGACGTCGGTGCAGGGCAAACTGTGGCGTGCCACCTGACGGATGAGCCGGAAAGGGATCACCCATGACCACAATCGCACAGGCGCGTTTAGGCATTCACGACCCCCATGATTGCACCGATGCCAGCGATGAGCTGCCGATCCTGCACGCGATCTACGATACATTGGTGCGCCGGGTGGGCACCGAATTTGTTCCACATCTGGCACAAAGCTGGACGGTCAGCGAGGATGCACAGCACTGGGTTTTCGATTTGCAACCGGGCGTGACATTTCATGACGGTTCCCCCTGTGACGCAGCAGCCGTGGCCTCAAGCCTTGAGCGTATGGCACGTGCGGACAAAGGCTATACCCTCGGTGCCCCAGCCGTTTGGCGGCAATTTCTTGGCGGCGCGGCGCTGGAGGTTCTGAACCCACTTCGGTTGTCGGTCCGGCTCGCCGCCCCGATGGCGGATCTGCTTGATGTGCTGGAGCAAGGCTTCATCGTGGCGCCATCCGCCTTTGCTGCCCTCGATGCAAAGAACTACACCGTCCAGATCGGCAGCGGCCCTTACCGCCTTGAAGCGGTGTCAGATGGGCAGATCACCGCCACCCGCGTGGCGGATCATTTTGCCGGAACACCGGCCAACGCCAGGATCACCTGGAAGCTGGTTCAAGACCCGGCGGACCGATTGGCGCTGCTGGAACGCGGCGAGGTTGCGGTCGCCAACGGATTGGACTTTGATGCTTCTCGTGCACTTGGTGCGATGCGTCATGAATTTCTGTCCCCGGTCGCAATTATTTATCTGCTGAATGCCGCGCAGGGGCCGCTGGCCGATGCGCGGGTGCGCCTTGCCCTCAGCCTTGCTGTGGACCGCGATGCGATTGTGCAGACCGTGATGCAGGGCGCGGCCCGGCCGCTGCACGGTTTTGTCAGTCCAAATCACTATGGTTCCTGCCACACTGCGCCAATCACAATGGACCGAGAGACCGCGAAACGGCTCTTGGCCGAAGCGGGATATGGCTCCGGTCTGACCCTGAACGTGGACTGCCCGACCCGGCTCCCCGATGAGGCCGAAAGGCTCACTGCGGCTTTGGCGGTGCAATTGGCGGAGGTTGGGATCGCATTGGCGGTTTCCGTTCATCCGGAACGTGAAGACTATGCCCATATGGTGCGTCGCAAGGAAATCGCAGATCTTTGTGTCTTTGATTCCAGCCCGATGAGCACCTACCGTGTCCTTTATGAAAAGATCGACGCGCGCATCAAAGGATCGTGGTGGCAAGGCTATGAAAACCCCAAGATCGAGGCTCTGATCGACAAGGGCCGCATCACAACGGACCGCGCCGCGCGGGCGAAGATCTGGCAAGAGGCCTACCGGCTGTTGCAGGATGATCCGGCTTGGCTGACACTTTACAATCCGGTTCGGGTGATTGGTCTTTGGGGCGCGCACCCGGGTTTTAAGATGCCCGCGGACGGCGTGATTGACGTGGCAAGATTGCCAAAACTGGAGGCACCAGAATGATAGAGGCTGATACGCTTTTCACTGGTGGTTGCCTTGTGACCATGAACGATCAACGCGAGGTGCTGGATCGCGGCGCGGTGGCCGTTTCTGGCGGGCGGATCGTGGCGGTGGGTGAGGCTGCGGCGTTGGCCGATCAGGTGCGTGCAGCAAAGGTCATTGATTGCACCGACCAGATCATTCTGCCGGGTCTTGTGGATGTGCATGCCCATGCCGGTCACGGGCTGATCAAATCTATCGGCATGCACAACGGCAATAGGTGGGAAGAGATCTGCGGCGAAGTTTACACGCAAGCCTCGGACACGGCGTTCTGGTATGCCGAGGCCCGCCTTGCCGCGTTGGAGCGGCTTCGGTTTGGCGTGAGCACCGGGGTATCCCTGCTGGGCGGCGGTGACACAATCATGCGCACAGATGATCCGGCCTATGCCACGGCGCATTGCGAGGGGGTCATGTCCGTCGGCACCCGTTCGGTTGTTGCCGTGGGGCCAACCCGCGCCCCGCATCCAATTGATTATGCCCATTACAAAGGCGGCAGCCGCACAACCTATCCTGTGCGCTTTGAGCAGCAGTTCGAGACCTGTCAACATATCTTCGAGGCATGGCACGGCAAGGCAGATGACACGATCCGCATCGCCATGCTCTATCCCGTTTTGCGCGATGAGCATGAGCGCGACATGGCGCCTGAAGACTACGCCGCCGCCTGCGCACAAAGCCAGGCAGTCCGTCAGTTTGCCAAAGACAATAGCGCGGTCTTCACCCAGGACGGTCACTGGCGCGGATCAGTGCGCAGGGCAGATGAACTGGGGCTTTTGGGGCCGCAATCCTTGCTGTCCCACTGCATTGATCTGCACGAGGACGAGATCGCGCTGATTGCCGAGACAGACACCAAGGTGGCGCATAATCCATCCGCCAATGCCTCTATCATGGGGCGCTGCCCCGCGATTGAGATGATGGCGCAGGGGGCGACGGTTGCCCTGGGATCAGACGCCACAGCGCCGGACCGGTCGGCAGACATGTTCCGCCACATGCAGCAGGCGATGCATTACCACCGCAGGCATTTTCAGGATGCAGATGTCCTGCCCATCGGCAAGACGTTGGAAATGTGTACGATTGGTGGGGCGCGGGCCTTGGGCATGGAGGCCGATATCGGGTCTTTGGAGGTTGGCAAACGCGCGGATGTGATCACCGTTGATCTGCGCCGTGCGCATTTGTTCCCGCCCAACATGCCGCTGCACCGGCTGGTCTGTTTTGCAAATGGCAATGATGTTAGCAATGTGATGGTGGGCGGGGCCATGGTGCTTGAGGATGGCCGCGCAACGCAGGTGCACGAGGATGAGATCCTTGCCGATGCCGCGCGGCAATGTGCCGTGATGCTGGAACGTATCGGCGGCGGTCAGGCGGATATGGCCCTGCCGGATGACTTTTGGGGAAGAGAGGCAACACCCGCATGACCATCTATGTGATCAACCCCAACAGCAGCCAACACGTCACGGATGGCATTAGCCGCGCTGTTGACCCAATGCGCGCTGCCGCTCCGGTTCCGATTGAAGCCCGGACTCTGGCCGAAGGGCCGCCGGGCATTGAAACGCAAGCGCATGTGGATGCGGTCGTGGCCCCGATGCTGGCCCATTGCGCGGCTCTTGAAGAAACCGCCAGCGCCTTCGTCGTGGCCTGTTATTCCGATCCGGGATTGGCGGCGCTGCGCGAGCAATCAAACCATCCTGTGCTGGGCATTGCAGAGGCCTCCATCCTGACCGCGATGACCCTCGGCCGGCAGTTCGGCATTATCTCCATCCTGTCCACCAGCATACCGCGTCACATGCGCTATGTCGGGGCCATGGGCGTGATGGACCGGCTGGCGGGGGATCAGCCGCTGGAGCTGGGCGTGGCCGAATTGGCCGATGAAACCCGCACGTTCGAGCGGCTCATTTCCGTCGGCGAACACCTGCGCGACACAGCACGGGCAGACGTTGTTATTCTGGGCTGCGCAGGCATGACCGCTTTTCGCACCGATCTTGAAACCCATCTTGGCATTCCGGTGGTCGAACCTTGTCAGGCCGCCACTGCCATGGCGATCGGGCGGGTGGCACTTCAAAAGACACGATAGGACCAACAATGACTTTACTCACTCCCCAAGCCGCTGGCGTCTTTGTGATTGCCGTGACGCCCTTTCACCCGGACGGACGGATCGACATGGACAGCTGTGACAGGATGGTGGATTTCTACCTCGGCGCAGGTGCGACAGGGCTGACAGTCTTGGGCATGATGGGCGAAGCGCCCAAGTTAACCGTCGAGGAATCCCGCGATGTGGTGGCACGGATATTGGCCCGCGTGGATGGCCGGGTGCCGGTGGTTGTAGGTGTATCCGCTCCCGGCTTTGCCCAGATCGGCGGCTTGACGCAGATGGTGATGGATCTTGGCGCGGCAGGCGTGATGGTGGCGCCGCCAGGCAACCTGCGTACCGATGACCAGATCGTGACTTACTATACCCAAGTCGCGGAGCTGATTGGCGATGTGCCATTTGTCTTGCAGGACTTTCCGCTGGTCACAGGGGTGCAGATCGCGCCCAAGGTGATTGCCAGAATAGTTAACGATCTGCCAACCTGCGTTTGCCTCAAGCATGAGGATTGGCCGGGGCTTGAGAAGATCACAGCGCTACGCAAGGCAGGTGCGCTGAACAGGCCGCTTTCGATCCTTTGTGGCAATGGTGGTCTGTTCCTGCCCGAAGAAATGGCGCGGGGGGCGGATGGGGCCATGACCGGCTTTGCCTATCCGGAGATGATGGTCAGCGTGGTGGAACACCACAACAAGGGAGAGGCCGAACGCGGGCGCGATATCTTTGATGCCTATCTGCCGCTGGCCCGCTTTGAACAGCAGCCGGGCATGGGGCTGGCGATCCGCAAATACACCTTGGCCAAACGCGGGATCATCGCCCATGACGCGCTGCGCAAACCGGGTGCGGCGCTTTCGGCAGACAGCCGCGCCGAAGTGGACCGATTGATCGAACGGCAAGAACGAAGATTGAAGGAACTGGGCTAATGGATCTCGAACTGAACGGAAAACGGGCGCTGGTGCTGGGTGCCAGTCGCGGACTTGGCATGGCCATTGCCAAATCGCTTGCTGCCGAAGGTGCAACGGTCTTTGCCGCCGCACGCAGCCGCGACAAGATCGCAGATTGGGCGCAAGGCATGTCGAATGTGACGCCGCTGGCGTTGGATCTTGCGGAGATTGGGCAAGTGGACTCTGTCGTCGATGATCTGCTCAAGGACGGCGGTGTCGATATCATCGTGAATAACGGCGGCGGCCCACCCCCGGGAACGGCACAAACGGCAGAACGCGGTAAGTGGTTGACCCATTTTGAGGCGATGGCCGCCAATTTGTTCCACCTCAACACCCGTCTGCTCCCCGCCATGAAGAGGCGCGAATGGGGGCGGATTATTTCGATCACCTCATCCGGAGTAGAGCAGCCAATCCCGAACCTTGCCCTATCCAACGGTATCCGTTCTGCGGTTGTGGGTTGGTCCAAGACATTGGCCAATGAGGTGGCTGGGGACGGGATCACCGTCAATGTTGTGATGCCGGGCCGCATCCATACTCAGCGGGTCGATGAACTGGACGCCGCAGCCGCCAAACGCACCGAAACTGATGTGACAGAGGTCGCGGCAAAATCCCGCGCCACGATCCCTGCGGGCCGCTACGGAAAGCCGGAGGAGTTTGCCGATGTGGTCACATTCCTTGCTTCGGCGCGGGCGGGCTATGTGACAGGATCAAAAATCCGCATCGACGGCGGCTCGATCAAGAGCATCTGACCTGCATCTGTTACGCCGCCATCCCCCAAGCCAAAAACCTTGGGGGATAGTCGCCTGAACTCAGGCTTCAGGCAAGACCGCGCTGGGCCGGTCCGCCATCTGTGCCAATTTGACCTGCATCAGGATCGACATTTCGTCGTAGTTCACCCATTCATCGACAATCCGGCCATCGCGAATATGCAGATGGGTCATGCCCATGACCTGAACCCGTTTGCCAGTCGGTGCACCAAGATCATCCAGAATGCCCCAGCCAAGGTGATGCCCTTCCACCACCCAGCGGATCGCCACCTTGTGACCGCCTTCATCGCAAGGCACGGAGCAGATATGCTGTGGCATGAAATGGCCATCAGGAATGGATGCGTAAAAGCCAACCGTTTGATGGATCACTGCGGCCTGACCGTAAAGTTCCTTCATCAGCGGGCCGTGGTACTGAACGGTCGGCGCGTACACTTCATTGATTTTGCCGAACATCCGGCGATTGTGAATGTCGTTCAGCCAGATCAACACCTGCTCTTCAAGATCGTTATGGGCGATCTCCAGGTCAGGCTTGGCCTCAGGCGGGTATTGCCCTGACAGGCGTCCGTTTTCGCCGATGTCGATGGACAGCAACCCTTTGTCGAAATACCCCTGTGCGAGGTTTTCGGCGTAGTCCTGCGGATCAAGGCCGATCTGCTTGATCTGCGCCATGCTGTCGACAACAAGCCATTCGCGGTAAATCTTGTTCTCGAACACCATGCAATCGGCAATGGTCCGCGCGACAAAACTGCGCCCTGTCGGTTTGCCGTAAACGCCGGGCTGTGTGTGCCGGCCAGAGCCGGTGACCAGATGCGAGGTGTAAAATCCGTCATCCTCATTGCCGCGCCAGATCACCTGGGTGGCCATCCCGCGCCGTTCCGGCAGCATGAACATTCGTTGAATGGTGTCCTGCACAACCTGCTCGCGCGTATAGATCGTGCCGGTCGCACCATAGACCACGCAATCATGTGTATAATGGGTATAGATGAGCCCTACATCACGTTCATCCCAGATCTTGTGGGTACACCGAATGATATAGTCGACGATGTCGGTATAGATCGGATCAAACCCGCGCATGGGTTGCGCACGTGGACGGTCTTCGGGGACCAGATCAACAAAATCAAGGCGCTCTGCCTGAAGAACGTTTGGGGTCTTTGCGGCCGGCGCTGGTTTCGTGGGCTGTTGTTTGTTCATAGGTCACCTTCAGAATCGGGGGTTTGGATGAAAGGCTACCTAGTTGTGAATACGCTTGCAAATATTTCTTTTTGATAGGGTTTGGCCAGCTGCCGTTTGATGGCGATTTTGATCGTAAAGAAGAGTTTTTAGCAGAAAAATGGAGATATGGTCGCAAACATCAGCAAAAGGGTGGCGAATTCTGTTCTTGAATGCGTATTCAAAATGTGCACAAATGTCACCACAACGAGACTCGGAATCGGGTTTCGCGTGGCGTTGGGAGCGGATCCGGACGCCAGAGGGGAAGACAAAAAACCAATGGGAGGTTTCAAATGAAATTCAAACTCACAACAGCACTCGTTGCCTGTGGTCTGGCGATGTCGACCACAGCGGCGTTGGCCGATTGCGGCATCGAAAGCGGCTCTGTCCGGATCTTGTCCAACGACTTTGAAGCGCTGCATGTCATTGCGGATGCGGCCAAGACTTGCGCAAGTGACAGTGTCGAAGTCACCAGCAATGCCACGACCGAGCACAAGAACATTCAGGTGCCAGCGCTGACCACAAATCCGGCCAGCTACACCGTGCCGATTGTTGCGACCAACTCCATCGTGCCGTTGCTGAACGAAGATCTGATCCGCCCGCTGGATGCCTATGTTGAAAAGTGGGGTCAGCAATTGCTGCCGCAACAGCTGATCAAGGTGGATGGCAAGGTGATGGCGATTGCCTTTATGGCCAACGCGCAGCACCTGTTCTATCGCAAGGACATTCTTGATGAGCATGGCATCGCCGTTCCTGGCACCTATGCCGAACTGATCGAAGCTTCCAAAATGCTGAAAGACAAAGGCGTGATGGAATATCCACTGGCGGCGAACTTCAAGCCCGGCTGGAATCTCGCGGCAGAGTTTGTGAACACCTACCTCGGCACCGGTGGCGATTTCTTCAAGGCGGGTTCTGCAGAGCTGGACATCGACAATGCCAATGGCATCAAGACGCTTGAAACGCTCAAGGCGATGACCGACTACATGAGCCCCGATTACGTGACCTATGACACCAACGGCGTCAAACCGATCTGGGAGGCAAATGAGCTTGCCTTTGCAACATCCTGGGGATCACGGGCCAGCGCCTATATCGGCGACGACAGCCCTGCACCAGAGATCGCCAAAGCAACAGCACTGGCCGCGATGCCGGCACTGACGGATGGCGGCGTGCCGTCCGCGGCGCTGTGGTGGGATGGGTTCACCATCGCCAAGAATATCTCTGACGAAGATGCCGAAGCTTCCTTCCGCGCAATGATGAAGGGAATCTCCCCCCAAGTGATCGCGGAAAACCAGGAGCTGGCTGTCTGGCTGGTGGATGGCTATGAGCCAACACCTGCTGCTGATGGTGTTGTTGCCAACCTGCAAGGCAAGGCGCGCCCCTACCCGATGGTCCCTTACATGGGCCTCCTGCACACGGCTCTGGGGGACAATGTCATCGAATATCTGCAAGGTAGCGAAAGCGCGGAGCAGGCATTGGATGACATTACCGCTGCATACAACACCGCAGCAAAAGAAGCTGGTTTCCTGAACTAAGCTTTGTGCCAGACATTGTAAGGGGGCGGCATAGCCCCCTTACGTTTATTCGATCCGCATCCGGCAATTAAGGGGGGCAGGGCGCAATGACCCACAAAGAATTCATGGCCTTTATCTGGCCGTCACTTCTTGCGATGGCTTTGTTCATCGCCATTCCGATTATCTCGGTCGCCTATCAGTCGATGTTTGTCGAACACGAGCAGATCATGATCGAAACCGAAACTTGCGGCCCGTTTGGGTGTACGCCTGAAGTCGCGGTTGATCAGGATGCGATGCGCAAAATACGCGAGGAGGCTCCCGCCGGGCGCTTCAATGGGTTGGAAACCTACACAAACTCCAGCCACCTCGCGACTGATGAGATCACCGAGATTGTAGCGACCTCAGAAAACTTTGGTGAAATCCGCGACCGGATCATGAACCTGCCGTTCTACAAGGCACTGATCTTTACGCTGTCTTATACCTTTATCGTCACGCCGCTGGTGATTGTCTTTGGGTTTATCATCGCCGTGGTGGTCAATTCGATCCCGAGTGTCCTCAAGGGACCGGTGATCTTCTTTTCACTTTTGCCGATGATCGTCACGCCGCTGGTCGGCTCGCTGGTCCTCTTTTGGATGATCGACAGCCGCGGTGTTGTGGGGGCTTTCCTACAATACCTCTTTGCCGATCCATCGCTATCGCTCAAGGCCTCCCCGACGCTGACCTGGGTCACGTTATTTGTTTACGGCGTCTGGCACTCTGCGCCCTTTGCCTTTGTTGTCTTCTACGCCGGACTGCAAACCGTGCCCTCCGATACGCTGGAATCCTCCATGGTCGATGGCGCCAACCGGTGGGAGCAGATCCGCTTTGTGGTGATGCCCTATCTGCTGCCGCTGGCGACCTTTGTTGCGCTGATGCAGCTGATGGACAACTTCCGGATTTTTGAGCCAATCATCGGTTTCTCTGCTTCCGCCAGCGCCACATCGCTGAGCTATCTGATCTACACCGACCTGCGCGAGGCCGAGACCCCGCTGTTTGGCTCCGCAGCTGCAACGTCGATGTTGACGATCGTCGGAGTGATCATCCTGCTGCTGCCGGTGCTGTTCCGCAACGCCCGCGAATTCAATCGAAAGGCTTGATCCATGGCCCTCTTCAACACAACAAGCGACAATCCCGCGGCCCAGAAATCCACCGCTCTTGCAGTCCTTTCCGTGGCATTCGTTCTGGTCTGGCTGTTTATCGCGGCCTTTCCCTTCCTCTGGACGGCATGGGGATCGTTCAAGGCGGAGGGCGATTTCTTCTCCCGTGCTGATTGGATGAACGCAATCACCGGTCCCGCGACCACGGCGCAAACCGGCGGTGCCTTTACCCTCGATGGTTACCGCGGGGCATGGATCGAAAAGGAATTCTGGCGCGCTGCGATGAACACCGGCATCGTGACGCTTTGCGTCACATTGATCTCCCTCACACTTGGCACGCTGGGCGGCTATGCCTTGGCGCGGTCTGGCTTCCGCTACACCTTTTGGATCCTCATCGCCGCGCTGGTGTTTCGCGCCATGCCGCATGTCACGCTGGTCTCTGGTTATCTGCTGCCGTTCTTTCAGTTGAATATCTGGGGCTATCTGCCGACCACCATCATCGTTCTGGTGGCGATCAACCAACCCTTCACCCTCTGGATGCTGCACAGCTTTTTCCTGTCGATCCCCAAGGATCTGGATGAGGCCGCGATGGTCGATGGATGCACAAGGTTTCAGGCCTTCCGTCTGGCCATCATCCCGGTGATGTGGCCCGGCGTTGTCACCACCGGATTGTTCAGCTTCCTGCTGGCCTACAACGATTTCACCACCACCTCGATGCTGCTGACCGAAGAGAACGCCACGATGATTCCCAAGATCAACAGCTTCCTCGGCTCCACCCAGGAAGAGGGCAAGGTCATGTATGCGGTCGCCGCCGTGGTCTCGGCCATCATCCCGCTCTTTGTGCTCATCATGTTTTTCCAACGCCAAATTGTCAGCGGCCTGACCGCTGGCGCAGTCAAAGGATAGGTCTCTGTCATGGCCCGACTTCAACTCAAGAATATCAACAAGCGATGGGGCGCCTTTGTCGGCGTGAAAGACCTCAACCTCGATATTGCGGATGAAGAATTTCTGGTACTGCTGGGCCCATCCGGCTGCGGCAAGTCCACCACCATGCGGATGATTGCGGGCCTTGAAGGGGTCAGCGAGGGCGAGATCCTGTTGGGCGATAAGGTGGTGAACCATCTGCCCCCGAAAGACCGCGATATCTCCATGGTGTTCCAGTCCTACGGCCTTTATCCGAACCTCTCGGTCTATGAGAATATCCGCTTTCCACTGCGGGTGCGCCGCGTGCCCAAGGAACAACACGACGAGATGGTGATGCGGGCCGTGCGGATGGTCGAACTGGAAGACTTCATGCACCGCCGCCCTGCCGAATTGTCGGGCGGACAAAGGCAGCGTGTGGCACTGGGCCGTGCCATCGTGCGCAAGCCCACAGTCTTTTTGATGGATGAACCCCTGTCCAATCTGGACGCCAAGCTGCGGGTCTCCACCCGTGCGCAGATCAAGAACCTGCAAAGCAAGCTCAAGGTGACAACGGTCTATGTGACCCACGATCAGATTGAGGCGATGACATTGGCCGACCGTGTTGTGGTGATGAATGCAGGCGAGATCCAGCAGGTCGGCACGCCCACCGAAATCTACAACACACCCGCCAATACCTTTGTGGCCAGCTTTATTGGTTCACCCGCAATGAACCTGATCGACGGGCAAATTGAGGGCGGCACCTTTACCGCTGAGGGGATGAAGATCCTGGGGCTGAACACCAAACACAATGGCCCCGTGACCTTGGGTTTTCGCGCCGAGGATGCCGATGTCTGCGACACCGGCGGCCAGATCACCGGCCCGGTCTATTCGGTGGAACTCTTGGGCGATGCGACCATGATTACATGGCGTCAGGGCGGCGCGTTGGTATCGATCAAAACCAACAAGGATTACCGCGCCGAAATCGACCAGATCGTTGAAGGATCAATCCCAGCCGAGATTTGCCATCTGTTCGACCCGCAAACAGGTGCGCGCATTGCGCTGGACTAAGCAAAACCAAGAATTTCAAGGATAAGAGCAATGGCGATCGAATTTCTCAAGCGCAGCAAGCCCGAGACAGAAAAAGCAGAAGATGACGCGAAGGTGCGGGATGTTGTGGCCTCCACTTTGGCGGATATCGAGGCGCGCGGTGATGCCGCGGTGCATGAGCTGGCGGTGAAGTTTGACGGCTATGACCGTCCGTCCTACCGCCTGTCGGATGACGAGATCGCGGCGATCATCGCCAAGGTGTCTGAGCGTGACATGGCCGACATCCGCTTTGCCCAGGAACAGGTGGTCAATTTCGCCAAGGCGCAGCGGGCCTCGATGACCGATATTGAAGTGGAAACGCTGCCCGGTGTGATCCTCGGCCACAAGAACATCCCGGTGCAATCGGTGGGCTGCTATGTGCCCGGCGGCAAATTCCCGATGGTTGCTTCGGCGCATATGTCGGTGGCCACGGCCAAGGTGGCGGGGGTGCCGCGCATCATCGCCTGCACACCGCCCTTCAACGGAGAGCCGAACCCGGCAGTGATTGCTGCAATGCACATCGGCGGCGCGGACGAGATCTATGTTCTGGGCGGCATTCAGGCGGTGGGCGCGATGGCCATCGGCACCGAAAGCATCGCGCCGGTGCATCTGCTGGTCGGGCCGGGCAACGCCTTTGTCGCCGAGGCCAAGCGCCAGCTGTTTGGCCGGGTGGGCATTGATCTGTTTGCCGGGCCGACCGAGACCATGGTGATTGCCGATGACACGGTGGATGCCGAAATGTGCGCCACCGATCTGCTGGGACAGGCCGAACACGGCTACAACAGCCCCGCCTGCCTGATCACCACCTCGCGCAAACTGGCCGAGGCGACGATGGGCGAGATCGAGCGAATCCTGAAGATCCTGCCCACCGCCAACACGGCGTCGGTGAGCTGGGAAGACTTTGGCGATGTGGTGCTCTGCGACAGCCATGACGAGATGCTGCAGGTTGCCAATGACATGGCCTATGAACATGTGCAGGTGATGACGGACCGTGATGACTGGTATCTGGAGAACATGCACAGCTATGGCGCGCTGTTCCTGGGTCCGCGCACCAATGTGGCCAATGGCGACAAGGTGATCGGCACCAACCACACGCTGCCCACCAAGAAGGCCGGTCGCTACACGGGCGGTCTGTGGGTTGGCAAATACCTCAAGACCCACAGCTATCAGAAAGTCACCACGGACGAAGCCGCCGCGATGATCGGCGCCTATGGCTCTCGCCTGTGCCTGCTCGAAGGCTTTGTCGGCCACGCCGAACAATGCAACTTGCGTGTCCGCCGCTACGGCGGACAGAACGTCCCATATGGTGAGGCGGCGCAGTGGCAGGACGCGGCGGAGTAATCACGTTGGGCGAAGAATTTGGACAGGGCACTCCTATCCGTGGTGGTTTTGTTCTATCACGGAGCTACGGACCGATAGATGCCGGCCAAGGCATCCGGGGCGACATGTTGCCAGCGGCGACATCTGCCCTTGCAAGGCGGCCGCGCAAGGTGGGGAAAGTGAACAAATCCAGAGTGACGTCCATGCAGGTGGCCCACAAGGCGGGGGTCAGTCAGTCCGCCGTCAGTCGGGTCTTTACCCCCGGCGGCAGCGTGTCGGACAAGACCCGCGAAAAAGTAATGCGGGCCGCCGAAAGCCTTGGCTATAGCCCCAACGTTCTGGCCCGCGCCATGACCACAGGCCGCAGCCAGATCATCGGGCTGGTCGTGGCATATCTGGACAACCAGTTCTATCCCGAAGCCATCGAACGGCTGGCCGTGGCCTTGCAGGAACAGGGCTATCACGCGCTGGTCTTCATGGCGACGCCTACGATTGGTGACACCGATGATGTGATGCGGCAGCTGCTTGATTACCAAGTCGACGGGATCGTGCTGGCCTCGGTTTCCATGTCCTCCAGCCTGGCCCGCAAATGTGAGGACCACGGTATTCCGGTGGTTCTGTTCAACCGCGACCAAGACGACGCACGGATGAGCGCGGTCACCACCGACAATATCGAAGGCGGACGGGCCATTGCGCAACATTTTGCCGAACGCGGCGCGGAGCGCATTGGCTATGTCGCCGGCTTTGAAGGAGCTTCGACCCAGATCGACCGTGAGAAGGGCTTCCTGCAAGGATTGGAAGAGGCGGGGCTGTCCCTTGCCATGCGCGAGGTCGGCGGCTTTGAATACCCGCTGGCCCGCACCGCCGCGCTGGAATTTTGCGCGGGGCGGAACCGGCCTGATGCGGTCTTTGTCTGCAACGATCACATGGCCTTCGCCTTTGTCGATGCGGTGCGCCACAAAATCGGCCTGCGTATTCCCGAAGACCTGCTGGTCGCCGGGTTTGACGATGTGCCGATTGCCGCTTGGCCTGCCTATGATCTGACCAGTTATCGCCAGCCCATCAACCGGATGGTGGCGCAGACTGTCGAAGTTCTGTTGGGCCAGATCGACAACGCTGACAGCCCTGCGCAAAAGCTGCGCCTCAAAGGGGAGCTGATCGTGCGTGGGTCAACGGGTGGGCCAAGCCAAAGACAAGGTTGAGCAAGGCCGCATGAGATAACAAACCGCGCCAAAGGCGTGCGAAATAACAAAGGATAACCAGATGACACCACAGGACATGGAAAGCCGCATCGTGCGCTATGGCGATTTACGCCCCTGCCGCACTGCATTTATCGACGCCCACACCCCCGGTAGCGATCAAAAGGAAAACTTCACGATTATCGGCGGCGGTGTCAGCGAAAGCCCGGACCAGCATGTGCATATCGGTATTCCGCATGGGTTCAACATTGGCGCAGCAGGCCAGCCGCCCAAGTGCCGCAATTCCCTGCACAACCACCGCACAGCAGAAGTGTTCTTCATCCTCAGCGGTCGCTGGCGGTTCTTCTGGGGTGAGCATGGCGATGCAGGCGAGGTCATCCTTGAAGAGGGCGACATCTTCAACATTCCCACGAATATCTTTCGCGGGTTCGAAAACATCGGTACCGACTATGGGATGATCATGGCGGTTCTGGGCGGCGACGATGCGGGCGGCGGCGTGATCTGGGCGCCACATGTGATCGAAGACGCCAAGGCGCACGGGTTGATCCTTGGTGAGAACGGCAAGCTCTATGACAGCAAGAAAGGTGAAAACCTGCCCGATGGTGTTGGCCCAATGCCGCTGCTGACCCAAGCAGAGCTGGACAAGGTCGATTGCCCAAGCGCCATGCAGGTGATCGGCGGCTATGTGCGCCGCTATCTGGATATGGTCGCGCTGGCAGAGGAGGCACCGGTTAAGGTGATCGGCGAGAAGGGAATCATTCGGGATAAACCAGGGTTCGAGATTGATTTCATCACCCGCGCCTGCGCCTCCGAAGAGATGCACAAACATGACCGGCCTTCGGTCCTGATGCCGGTCAAAGGCCATTGGCGCGTGGATTATGAGGGGGGGGCCGCCACATTGGCGCCCGGTGATACGATGTCTGTGCCAGAAGGGGTCATGCATCGCGCCTTGCCCTCAATGACCGGCGAGGCCGCGCTTTACCACATCATCGCAACCGATGATGCGGCAGGGGCAACCTGGCAGGGGTGAGATGCACAACATGCAGGCCATTCTCCAAGGCCCCGATGGCAACCCCGCAGATCTGACGCTGGTGCAAATGGCGGCGGCGCTGCGGGCGGGGCGGCTTTCTTCGGTTGAGCTTGTCAGCGCATTTCTGACCCGCATCTCGGAGCGCAATCCGCAGATCGGTGCGTTTGTGCATGTTGATCAGCAAGGGGCACTTGCCGCCGCATCGGCGGCGGATGCCGCTTTTGCCGAAGATCTGGACCATGGTCCGCTGCAAGGCATTCCCGTTGCCATCAAAGACGTGATCGACGTGGCAGGATGGCCGATACGCTGGGGCTCGTCTCTCTGTGAGGATCGGATTGCGGCGCAGGATGCACCGGTCGTTGAAATCCTACGGGAGCAATGCGCAGTGCTGGTGGGGGTGGTCGCCACCTATGAGATGGCCACCGTTGGGCCAGACGCCAGCAGTCTTTATGCCCAGCCGCGCAATCCGTGGCATGCCGATCATATCACCGGCGGATCCTCTTCGGGATCAGCAGCTGCAGTGGCGGGCGGGATGGTGCCCTTGGCGCTTGGCACGGATACGGGCGGGTCTGTTCGCAGCCCGGCGGCCTTTTGCGGTGTGGTTGGGTTCAAGCCGACCTTTGACAGTTTCCCGATGGAGGGCGTCATGCCGCTGTCGCAATCCTTGGATCACATTGGGCTGCTCACGCAGACCGCGGAAGATGCGTCATTTGCAATGACGGCAATGGCCGGAATGCCAGTGCCCGACGGGCAATCGGAAAAGCTGCGTGTGGGTTTTGTTCGCAATTGGTGTGATGACCAGACCGTTCAGTATTTTGACAAAGCCGCCTCCGATCTCAGCTTGGCAGGCGCGTCAGTGACCCTCGTGGACTTGCCCGACTATGCGCCGCTGGAGAAAGCGGCCTGTGACGTATTGCTGTATGAACAAGTGCGCAATCACTGGTCGGAGATTTCGCGGGCCTCTGATCAGGTCGGCCGAATGCTGCTTGATACAATGCAAGCCGGTCGTGGTGTGGACGATCAGACCTACGCGCAAGGACAAGCCGTGGTGCAGGACTTTTCTCGGCAAGCCGAAGCGACGATGGCAAAGTTTGACGTGTTGATCCTGCCAACCACCTTGCGCCCCGCAGAGCGGTTCGACAGCTTTGAAGATGGCAAGGCGACATGGACCCCGATGCGAACCATCCCGTTCAACATGAGCGGTCAACCCGCGGTTTCCGTTCCGGTGGGGATGCAGGATGGCATGCCCCTCGGTCTCCAGATCGTCGGGGCGCGGCATGATGATATGAAGGTGTTGCAGGTGGCACAGATGTTCGAACGCGCCACCGATCACAGTTGTCAAAAGCCCGACTTTCGCGCGGTTGAATTGGCCGCGATCGAAAATCAGTAATTTGGCGGCGTGACCGCGCTGACGATCTTGCTTTCTCCATCTGACAAGTTCTCAAATGAATGGGGTATGCGGCTGTCGAAGTAATATCCATCCCCGGCTTTTAGAACGCGCACCTCGTCGCCCACTGATACCCGCACTGCACCTTGAAGCACGAACCCGCCTTCTTGGGCCTTGTGGCTTAACGCTTCGGTCGACACCGCGCCGGGCTGATAGGTTTCCATCATCAAGAGCATCTGCCGCTCGGCAAAGTTCATTCCCACCATGCGGTAGGAGATTTGCTCGGTGGAGCCTATTTCGACCAAATCGGCCTCGCTATAGAAGGGGTGTATGCCCTCTTGCACACCTTCAATGCCGAAAAATGCGGTCAAGGTCGCGCCCAGTGCATCGACAATGGCGGCCAGTGTATCGACCGATGGGCTGACTTTATCCCTTTCAATCAGTGATATGGTCGAATGCGCGATGCCCGATCGCGCTGCCAGCTCTCTCACTGTAAGCATCCGCCTTTGCCGCAATGTGGCAACACGTTTTCCGACTTTGGCCATGGAGAACTCCCTGTGGTGTCCATTATCTTGACCAAACGCTCCAAGTCAATTGATTGGTGATCCGCTAGAGAGGATGATTGCGGCCAATGACCTTCACAGCAAAGAGTGACCACCATGATGCACATTGATGACGCGCTGAACGCGCAGCTGACCTTTGTGAAACAGCCAGAGCGCAGCGCCGAGCAAGACACCGCAGAAATTGAAGGGCTGGTCAAAACGGTCCTCGACGATGTCCACAACGATGGGGATGCGGCGGTTGCAAAATATGCCCGCAAGTTCGACAACTCTGACCTTGAGGCATTTGAAGTCACAGCGCAGGACCGCGAGGCGGCGTTGGCGCAACTGGATCCGCAAACCCGCGCTGATACCGAGTTTGCCATCGACAATGTCCGGCGGTTTGCGCAGGCGCAAATGGACACGATCCTGCCACTTGAGGTCGAGTTGCATCCGGGCATTCATCTGGGGCATCGGGTCATTCCGATTGAGCGGGTCGGGTGCTACGTGCCCGGCGGCCGATTCCCGTTGTTGTCTGCCCCGATCATGAGCCTTGTTCCAGCCAAAGTCGCGGGCTGCGATGAGGTGATTGCATGTCTGCCGCCCAACGCCCATCCCGCGATGATCGCCGGCTGTCACCTTTCTGGCGCAGACCGGATCTTCCGCATTGGTGGTGCGCAGGCCATCGCAGCGATGGCCTTTGGCACCCAGACCGTGCCTTCGGTGGACAAGATTGTCGGCCCTGGCAATGCCTTCGTGAACGAGGCCAAGCGGCAGGTGTTTGGCCCAGTCGGAATTGACCAGTTGGCAGGCCCAAGCGAGATTTTCATCGTGGCGGATGAGACAGCAAACCCGGTGATGGTTGCCGCAGATCTGCTGGCGCAGGCCGAACATGATGTGCGCACCCGTGTAGGTTTGATCACCACCGACGCGGCGCTGGCAGAGGCCACCTTGAAAGAGGTCGAGGCCCAGCTGACCCATCTTTCCACGGCTGCTGTTGCCGCCCCCGCCTGGCGCGATTACGGGTCCATTGTCCTGTGCGAGACCGAAGAGGCGATGATCGCCTATTCCGACATCATCGCGGCCGAACACCTGCAGGTCCACACCCGCGACGCCAAAGCGACGGGCAAGAAGCTGCGCCACTACGGGTCGTTGTTTATCGGCGAGAATGCCTCGGTTGTGTATTCCGATAAATGCTGCGGCACCAATCACACGCTGCCGACGATGGGGGCAGGGCGCTACACGGGCGGGCTCTGGGTCGGCTCATTTGTCAAGATTTGCACCCACCAATGGCTTGAAGACAGTGGTGTTGAAACCGTGGCCTTGCCCGCAGGTCGCCAGGCGGCGACCGAAGAAATGGAGGGGCACCGACGTGCAGCCATGTTCCGCCTGCACGGTGCCAAGGTATTTGAGGGCTGATCGCCCCGCACCAAAGCTCAACCGGCTGCGCGGGTCATCCTTTGATGGCCTGCGCGGCAACGGTATACCCACCAGACGCACCATCGACGAAGTGCACGTGATCGTCTGTCATGATGGATGGGACGATGCAGGTCATCATCGCCTCTGACTGGGCATGAATGCCATATCTGACAACGCCCTCCGCCACGGCTTGATCCAAAAGGCTTCGTAATTTGGCCTCTGTTCCAGGATCGCAATCAACAGTCATCTTCAGCCCGTCCTCAAATTTGCGGAAATCGGCGTTTTGGCCGACCACACGGCGGTAACGGCGCGCGTCAAATCCGCCGATCTTGAGCCCTGTCTTGATCAGAAGCCAGGCAACGAAGCTTTCAAACAGCGCCTTGCGTCGCGCAGCGCCGAGCGATCCCGCACCGTGTTGAGCATGGGCTTCAAGCTGGGCGCCAGCAGGCGGCCAGTCCACGCCGGGGCCGCTGGTGTCGCCGGGATGACCGGACCGATCCAGACCGCCCGCCAAAGCAACAACCTTGCCGGCCAGCTTTGCAAATGCGGGGTCTTCTGCGGTGCGGGCGGGCATGATCACCACGGATAGGATCGCGCCATAGCGGCTTGGCATATGACTCCAACGGCAGGACAATCCGGTGAGGTCCGGCTGTGTCCCCGGCGGTGCGGGCGGCACGCCGTTTGCGCCATCCTTCATACGCGCCTCCGCCCAGGCCAGCCCGCCACCTGCGAACATGGCGTAGTCCACGCCTGCCGCCGCGCCAAACCGGGCAATCCGCACATCATGACCTGCCGCGCGCACGTCTGAGATCCGAACCATGCCGATCCGCAGCGACATATCAAACTCCTCTGCGGCCCAAACCTGAACCGCGGCCAATGCTTCGGTCGCGCGGTCCTTCCATTCGGGCGGAACAGCAAATCCTGCCCCATCGCCGCCAAAGATATAGGGAAAGGCGACCCCGCCATGGGCGTTGATCTGGGCAGAAATGACAGCCGCCCCAACCATGTTGACCGTTTTGTATTTGCCTGCGGCAGCGGCCTGCGTTGATCCGACGATGTCCGATGTGCCAACCCACCAATCCTCGGGCAATGAAGTGTAATTCTCGGTGTCCGACAGGGCGGCAAAATCATCCTGAACGGGGACGGCGGCATAAAACGGAGGAAGGGGATCTGTCATTTGATCACGCTAGCCAATGCGCCCCCGATCACCAAATCATTCTTTGGTGTACAAGCGGTTTCGCGCGGCCTGCTGTTTTGAGGGCGGCACGAGATTTCCGCGCTTCGCTTCTTTCCTCCTTCAAAAAATGTGCGATTCGCCTCTTTCGTACGCAATTTCACCATCAGTTGACGATTTGTCGCAGCGCGTTGGCGCGGCTTGAACCTGTGCCGCAGTATACGTTTGTATACTGTTAGCGCTGACCCCATTTTCCCGGCAGTTGACTATAGGTCAGTAAACTCTGCGGATTCTCGCGATTTGAGAAATTATTTACAAAGGCTTTCGGAGAATCGAAAAAAATTTACAGAAAGTGGCAATAAAGCCAACGGAAATCGCGGATTATTTACAAAGTTAAGTATGTTCCTTCAGAAGATGCTGTCTGTTTCTCACTGCGAGACAGGCCGCGCAGCACGAGGAGGATACCATGACAACCGCAGATCCGCTGAACACGGCAAGCCAACCATCAGCCAAAGATTCATCCCGCACGCCCCATGTAACCGCACAGGATTACGCGCGTATGTATGCGGCATCGGTAGCCGACCCTGACGCCTTTTGGGCAGAGGAAGGCAAGCGGATCGATTGGATCAAGCCGTTCAAGACCGTCAAGAACACCTCCTTCGCGCCTGGCAACATCGACATCCGCTGGTTTGAGGACGGCACGCTGAACGTCAGCGCCAATTGTATCGACCGTCATCTCGAAACCCGCGGCGACCAAACAGCGATCATCTGGGAACCGGATGATCCAAACAAGGAAGCGGCCCTGCACATCACCTACAAGGATCTGCACGCATCGGTCTGCAAGATGGCCAATGTCCTGACGGATCTGGGTGTCGCAAAGGGCGACCGCGTTGTTATCTATCTTCCCATGATCCCCGAGGCCGCCTACGCGATGTTGGCCTGCGCCCGGATCGGGGCCATTCATTCCATCGTTTTTGCAGGGTTCTCCCCGGACGCTTTGGGGGCGCGTATCAACGGTTGTGACGCGAAAGTGGTCATCACCGCGGATTACGCCCCCCGAGGTGGTCGAGAAACGCCGCTCAAATCCAACACCGACACCGCGCTTTTGCATTGCAAGGACAGTGTGAAATGTCTGGTTGTCAAACGCACCGGAAGCCAAACCACTTGGACCGACCGCGATCACGATTGTAACGCCTTGATGGCCGCGGCGTCCGACGAATGCGCCCCTGCCGAGATGGGTGCCGAAGATCCGCTGTTTATCCTCTACACCTCAGGCTCCACCGGTCAGCCCAAAGGCGTGGTGCATACGTCAGGGGGCTATCTGGTCTATGCTTCCATGACCCATGAAATCGTCTTTGACTATCACGATGGCGATGTCTTCTGGTGCACGGCAGATGTGGGCTGGGTCACGGGCCACAGTTATATCGTCTATGGACCGCTGGCCAATGGCGCGACCACGATCATGTTTGAGGGCGTACCGACCTATCCCGACGCAGGCCGCTTCTGGGAGGTCTGCGCCAAGCATAAGGTCAATCAATTCTATACTGCTCCGACCGCGATCCGTGCCTTGATGGGCGCGGGCAAAAGCTGGGTGGAAAAACACGACCTGTCCGATCTGCGGGTGCTCGGATCTGTGGGGGAGCCGATCAACCCCGAAGCGTGGAACTGGTACAATGAGGTTGTCGGCAAGGGCAATTGCCCTATCGTCGATACCTTCTGGCAGACCGAAACGGGCGGTCACATGTTGACCCCGCTGCCCGGCGCAACCCAGCTCAAACCCGGCGCTGCGCAACAGCCGTTCTTTGGTGTGCAGCCGGTCGTGCTGGAACCCACCAGCGGTGAGGTGATCGAGGGCAATGGTGTCGAAGGTGTCCTGTGCATCAAAGACAGCTGGCCCGGCCAGATGCGCACCGTCTGGCAAGATCATGAGCGTTTCGAGAAAACCTATTTTGGCGATTACAAAGGTTACTATTTCTCGGGTGACGGGTGTCGCCGTGACGAGGACGGCGACTATTGGATCACGGGCCGCGTTGACGATGTGATCAATGTCTCCGGTCACCGCATGGGCACGGCAGAAGTCGAAAGCGCCTTGGTCGCCCACGCCAAAGTCGCCGAAAGCGCCGTGGTCGGCTATCCGCATGACGTCAAGGGGCAGGGGATCTACGCCTATGTCACCTTGATGAACGGTGAAGAGCCGTCCGATGCCCTGCGTAAAGAGCTGGAAACTTGGGTTCGTACCGAGATTGGCCCAATTGCCAAGCCGGATCTGATTCAATGGGCCCCCGGTCTGCCAAAAACCCGCTCAGGCAAGATCATGCGCCGTATCCTGCGCAAGATTGCAGAAGACGATTTTGGTGCATTGGGCGATACCTCGACCTTGGCCGATCCATCCGTTGTGGATGATCTGATCAACAACCGCATGAACCGGAGCGCCTCGTGATGGATGGCGCAGGCACACCGACAGTCGCACCCGTTCTTATTCTGCTTGGCCCTCCGGGCGCCGGCAAAGGCACGCAGGCGCGTATGTTGGAAGAGACCCACGGGCTGATCCAACTGTCCACGGGTGATCTGCTGCGGGCCGCTGTTGCGGCAGGCACCGAAGCGGGAAAACAGGCCAAGGCCGTGATGGAAGCCGGCGATCTGGTCAGCGATGACATCGTGATCGCGATCCTGCGTGACCGTCTGGCCGAGCCTGATTGCGCCAAGGGCGTGATCCTTGACGGCTTTCCCCGCACCACGGTTCAGGCCGAAGCATTGGACGCCCTGCTTGCGGGCACGGGTCAGCGGATCAACGCCGCCATCAGCCTTGAGGTTGAGGACGCGGCGATGGTTGAACGGATCTCGGGGCGGTTCACCTGCGGGGCATGCGGCGAAGGGTATCACGACAGTTTCAAACCCACCGCCAAGGCTGGCACCTGTGACAACTGCGGCTCAACAGATATGAAGCGCCGCGCCGATGATAACGCCGCAACCGTGACACAACGGCTTGAGGCCTATCACGCGCAGACCGCGCCACTGATTGATTATTACCAAACCAAAGGGGCGCTTTGTGCTGTCCCTGCGATGGGCGCAATTGACGATATTGCCGCCGAACTCAACGCCGTTGTGTCGCAAGCCACGGCATAACGCTTGAACCCTAGGCCCGCCACCCGGGCCTTGAGAAAGCAAACGAAGGAGGGCTCAAACACATGTCCCAACAAGACGAAAGCAATAACGCATACTGGAGCGCCAATGTGCGTCTGATCCTGATCAGCCTCGCCATCTGGGCGCTGGTTTCATTCGGGTTCGGGATCATCCTGCGCCCTGCATTGTCGGGCATCGCCGTGGGCGGGACCGACCTTGGTTTCTGGTTCGCCCAGCAAGGGTCGATCATCATCTTCCTGATTTTGATCTTCTTTTACGCATGGCGGATGAACAAGCTCGACCGTGAGCACGGCGTGGACGAGGAATAATCACAATGGATCAGTTTACACTTAACCTGCTGTTTGTTGGCGCGTCCTTTGCGCTTTACATCGGCATCGCGGTCTGGGCCCGTGCCGGGTCCACGTCCGAGTTTTATGCGGCTGGCCGGGGTGTTCACCCTGTCACCAACGGTATGGCCACGGCGGCGGACTGGATGTCTGCGGCCTCCTTCATCTCGATGGCGGGTCTGATTGCCTTTACTGGCTATGACAACTCTTCCTTCTTGATGGGTTGGACCGGTGGCTACGTGCTGCTTGCGCTGTTGCTGGCTCCTTACCTGCGCAAATTTGGCAAGTTCACAGTTTCCGAGTTCATCGGCGACCGCTTCTATTCCAAGACCGCACGCATGGTGGCTGTGATCTGTCTGCTGGTGGCTTCCATCACCTATGTGATCGGCCAGATGCAGGGCGTGGGCATTGCCTTTGGCCGCTTTCTGGAAATCGACGCGACGCTTGGCCTGCTTCTGGGCTCATGCGTGGTGTTTGCCTATGCGGTTTTTGGCGGCATGAAAGGTGTGACCTACACGCAGGTTGCACAATATTGCGTGTTGATCACGGCCTATACGATCCCGGCTGTCTTTATCTCGCTGCAACTGACAGGCAATCCGATCCCGGCGCTTGGCCTGTTTGGCGAGCATACCGCATCGGGTGAGCCACTGCTGGCCAAGCTGGACCAGATCGTGCGCGATCTTGGCTTTGCTGAATACACCGCCGCCCATGGCTCGACCATCAACATGGTGCTCTTCACCCTGTCTCTGATGATCGGTACCGCAGGTCTGCCGCACGTCATCATGCGCTTTTTCACCGTACCCAAAGTGTCTGACGCACGTTGGTCCGCAGGTTGGACATTGGTGTTCATCGCCTTGCTCTACCTCACAGCCCCGGCTGTTGGTGCCATGGCGCGTCTGAATATCTCTGAACTGATGTGGCCAAATGGTACGGATGGCGCGGCGGTCAGCGTTGAGCAGATCGAAAACGATCCGCAATACGCCTGGATGGAAACATGGCAGAAGACCGGTCTTCTCGGATGGGAAGACAAGAACGGCGATGGCAAGATCCAGTACTACAACGACAAGAACGCCGATCTGCAAGCTAAGGCCGAGGCCAACGGCTGGACCGGGAATGAGTTGACCAACTTCAACCGCGACATCCTTGTGCTGGCCAACCCTGAAATCGCGAGCCTTCCGGGCTGGGTGATCGGTCTTGTGGCGGCGGGTGGCCTTGCGGCGGCTCTGTCCACAGCGGCGGGCCTGCTCTTGGCGATCTCTTCTGCGGTGTCTCACGATCTGCTGAAGGGTCAGTTGACCCCGAACATGTCTGAGAAGTCAGAACTCTTGGCGGCGCGTATCTCGATGGCGGCGGCGATTGTGGTGGCGGTTCTTCTGGGCCTTAACCCGCCGGGCTTTGCGGCGCAAACCGTGGCGCTTGCCTTTGGTCTTGCTGCAGCTTCGATCTTCCCGGCGCTGATGATGGGTATCTTCTCCACCCGCATCAACAACACGGGCGCCGTGGCTGGTATGCTGGCCGGTCTGGTTGTGACGCTGCTCTACATCTTCCTGCACAAGGGGTGGTTCTTTATCCCTGATACCAACGCCTTCACCGATGCAGATCCTCTGCTTGGCCCGATCAAATCCACCTCCTTTGGTGCGATCGGCGCGGCGGTCAACTTTGCGGTGGCCTATGTGGTCTCCGGCATGACCAAAGAGACCCCGCAAGAGATCAAGGATCTGGTGCAAAGCGTGCGCATCCCGCGCGGTGCGGGCGGTGCGGTCGAAGACCACTAAACAAACGCCTGACACCGCTGCAAATCTGCGGCGGTGTCTCGCATTCCAATTCCGTCCTGCCCGCGTCACTGTGGGCGGGACACCTCATTTAAAAAGGCCTGCGATATGCCTCTTCCGGCCAACCTGATCCAGTTTCTTGCCTCGGTTCATCCCTACGACAGCCTGTCCGAAGGGGATCTGAACGCCCTGGGTTCTGTCTGCGAGGCGCGTGAGTTCGCGCCGGGGGATTTGGCCTTTGCCGTGGGTGACACTGTTGCGGATCTTTTCATCATAGCCGAGGGCGAGGTGGAGATTACCGACGAGACCGGCGTGCAATTGTCGATCCTTGGCCCGCGCAATTCCTTTGGCGAACGCGCCTTGCTGCGCGGCGATACCGCCACCCGGACCGCCACAGTCATCGCGCAATCGCGGATGATCGTTATGCCCGCCGCAACACTTTTTGAACTGATCAAGGGACAGCCCGCTGTCGCACGGTTCTTTGATCGCCGCCGCCCCGCGCGGGCGGACCGCAAAGACCTGACCACCTTGCCGGTTGATCAATTGATGACCCGCGATCTTGTCACCTGCCCGCCGCAGACCACCATTCGTAACGCCGCCGCGATGATGCATGAGGCGCATATTTCATCCATCTGCGTCACCGGCCCGGACGGGCTTGAGGGGATCGTGACAGTACGCGACATGACGGGCCGTGTTGTTGCGCAGGGCGCCGATATCAACGGCCCGATCAGTGACGTGATGACCCGGACCCAGCTGACCCTTGGCCCCAAGGCGCTGGTCACAGATGTGCTGCATCTGATGGTGGAACGCGGCATTGGTCATATTCCGATTGTGGAGGGCAGTGACCTGCTGGGCATTGTCACCCAGACCGATCTGACCCGCGCCCAGGCCATGTCCTCGGCAGATCTGGTCGGCCGGGTGGCCAAGGCCAACGATGCCGCCGCGATGGCCCGTGCCACGGCCGAGATCCCGCAACTGTTGGTGCAACTGGTAGAGGCCGGGAACCGTCACGAGGTCATCACGCGCCTGATCACCGACATTGCCGACACTGCCACCCGAAGGTTGCTGGCACTGGCTGAGGCCAAGCTTGGCGTGCCGCCGGTGCCGTATCTATGGCTGGCTTGCGGATCGCAAGGGCGGCAGGAACAAACCGGCGTTTCGGATCAGGACAATTGTCTCATCCTGTCGGATGATGTGACCAATGCTGACATGCCCTATTTCGCCGCGCTCGCCAAATATGTCAGCGATGGGCTGAATACTTGCGGATATTTCTATTGCCCCGGCGATATGATGGCGACCAACCCGCGCTGGTGCCAGCCATTGAAGGTCTGGCGCGGCTATTTCAAAGGCTGGATCGCCAAGCCGGACCCAGAAGCGCAGATGCTGGCCTCTGTCATGTTTGACCTGCGTCCCATCGGCGGCGATCAAAGCCTGTTTGCCGAATTGCAAAAAAAGACCCTCAAACAGGCGTCCAAAAATTCGATCTTCACGGCGCATATGATCTCGAATTCTCTCAAGCATCAGCCGCCTTTGGGGCTGTTGCGCGGGCTGGCGACGATCCGATCCGGTGAACATCGCAACCAGCTTGATCTCAAACATGCAGGCGTGGTGCCGGTGGTGGATCTGGGCCGGATCTACACCCTGCAAGGCCGTCTGAGCCCGGTGAACACCCGCGCCCGGTTAGAAGCGGCCATGGCTGCGGGCGTGTTGTCCAGTTCCGGCGGTGCCGATCTGCTGGACGCTTACGACCTGATCGCCGTCACACGGCTTGAACATCAGGCCGCGCAGATCAAGGCAGGGGAAAAGCCCGGCAACTACCTTGATCCATCGAGGCTGTCTGATTTTGAGCGCAGCCATTTGCGCGATGCTTTTGTGGTGGTCAAAACAATGCAATCAGCCGTGGGATCCGGCAAAGGTGCGATAGGATAGGATTATGTTTGTAGAATTGATTGCCACGGTCTTTGCCGGCATCGCCTGCGCCGGGGTGGTGATGCTGTTGAATATCACGACAGGTCGACGCTTGCCCAAATGGATCATGCCCATCGCCGCAGGGGCGGGCATGATCGGCATGACGATATCGAACGAATATACGTGGTTCGACCGCACCGCCGAGCGCCTGCCCGAAGGTGTCGAGATCGCGCTCAAGGTCGACGAAGAAGGCTGGATGCGCCCTTGGACCAAGATCTGGCCCTATACCAAGCGGTTTTCGGCAGTCGACACTGGCACGGCACGCCGCAATGAAAATCTGCCGGATCAACGGCTTGCCGATATCTATTTCTTTGGCCGCTGGTCCCCGATCAGTCAGGCGCCCATGCTGTTTGATTGCGCCACTCCGCGCTCGGCCTTGTTGATCGACGGGGCTGATTTTGGTGCAGACGGTGCTGTGGCCAATGCCGATTGGCAAACGGTGCCTGCTGATGATCCGATCCTGAAACTGGTCTGCGAGGGCTGACATGTTCACCCGCCTGTCCCTGCGTTTGCGCATCTTCCTGTTTTTCTGCCTTCTGGCGGCGGGAGGCGCGGCGCTGGCGGGTGGGGCGCTTTGGTTTGGCTGGTCGCGGGCCGATACGGTCATGCCCGCCGCGCCCTTCATCACCACTTTCATCGTGTTTGCTTTTCTCAACACCGGCCTCGCCGTAGCGGTCTGGCTGTTGTTTGATGAAAACGTGGCCAAGCCGATCAACAAGCTGTCCGCCGATCTGCGGCTGCGGGCCCATTCGGGGATTGATGGGCCGGTTGACACTGACGCCGCGCGATACTTGGGCGATCTGGCACCGGCGGCAGGGGCGCTGTCACGCACCCTGAACGCGTCGATGATGGACACAGCCAAGCAGGTCGCGCATGAGACACAACGCCTGAAACACGAAAGCGAGCGCCTGACGGCGCTGCTGACGGAAATTCCTATTGCAACGATTCTGTTGAACCCGGCCCATGAGATTGTTCTTTATGACGGTCAGGCCGCTGATGTCCTGTCACAGATCGCACCGCCGCGCCTCAAGGCACCTTTGTCCGATTACTTTGACCTCACCACGCTCACCGATGCGATTGACCAATTGTCCGATGACATCGCCGAGGTGCCGTTCAAACTGGGCGATAAGACCGCCGTACGGGTCTTCGACGCGCAGGTGAAATCGCTCGGCGATGGCGGCCATATGGTTCTGATCGACGTGCAGGCCATCGCCAGCCAGCTTCTCAAGGCGCGGCCTTTGGTATTTGATTTTGGTCTGATGAATGTCGCCGAAACCAAAGAGATCAGGGACAGCCCACTGCGCGATCTGTGCTACGTGCCGTTTGACACTGAGACCACCGGCCTGTCGGTCGAGAAGGATGCAATCATTCAGATCGGTGGTGTGCGGATCCTGAACGGCCAGATGATTGCGGGCGAAACATTCGATCGCTTTGTGCATCCTGGTCGTAAAATACCGCCTGCCTCTACTCTTGTGCATGGGATCTCGGATGATGATGTCGCGGATGCACCCGATATCGCCACGGTGGGCCGCGCGTTCCACCATTTCGCCCGTGACGCCATTCTGGTCGCCCATAATGCACCTTTCGACATCGGGCTGCTGCGCAAATCGGAGGTGGAAATGGGGGTAGAATGGAACCATCCAGTGCTGGACACGGTGCTGTTGTCTGCCGTGATCTTTGGGGTCACGGAGGACCATTCACTCGACGCCCTATGTGAACGGCTTGCCATTTCGATCCCGGCAGAGCTGCGCCACACTGCCTACGGTGATGCCCATGCGACCGGTGCGGCGCTGGTCAAGCTGCTACCGCTTTTGGAAGGCAGGGGTGTGTGCACCTTTGGCCAATTGATCGAAGAGACCCGCAAACACAGCCGGCTTTTACATGATCTGAACGAATGAACAGGCGAATAGCTCAGCGGTAGATCCGGTGATTGCGCAACCCCCAGTCTGAATACAGGTCGGCCATGATGGTGCCAAACTGCGCCTCGGCTTGTTCGTTGCTGATGACCTGCCCGCCGCCGCGGCCATAGACGGTCACCTCGTCGCCCACTTGCACATCATCGTTTCCGGTCACATCGGCGACAATTGTGTTCATGGACATTTTGCCCAGTAAAGGCACGACCCTTTCCCGGATGATTACGGCGCTGCGATTGTGGGCGTTGCGATAAAACCCGTTGGCATAGCCGATGGAAATGCAGGCCAGTCGGCTGTCCCGCTCCAGAAGATTGGCTCGGTCATAGCCAACCGCGGCGCCTGCGGGGTATGCCCCAAGTCCAACAACACGGGCCTTCAACTCCATCGTCGGGACAAAGCCCAGCTCCGGTTTCAAAATCCCATAGATGATGGCGCCACAGCGGTACATGTCGGTTTCGACCGCAATGCCCGAGACCAGAGAGAGCGAACTGCCTGCATGTATTGTCAGGTCCGAACGGCGCAGGGTGCTGTTGGCCAGAACCCACGCGACTTGCTGCTGAAACAGGGTGGCACTTTGGCGCAGGTGATTTGGTTCATTTGACGCAAAATGGGTGCAGATTCCGGTGATCTGGTTGCGAAGTAGGTCAAGGATCTCTCGGCAAGCCGCTTTGCCTGTCCGAGTTGCCAGGTCCAGCCCGTCCCGCGACATTCCCGCCGCATCAAGGGCCAGATGAACCTTGGGAAGGTTGTGGCCATCGTCCATAAGCCCCCGATACTGGCGGGCTGCGTCAAGCGATCCGATCTGCTCCTGCACGCGGTCAGCCTCGGCTGTTTCCATCTCGGTCAAGGTTGCGGCGCGAAGGCGTATGATCCCGCCTGTGAAACCTGCCTCCCGAACAGCGCGGGCCTCTGCGTTGGACGTAATCCCGATGCAGCGGATGCCCTGCGCCATCACCAATGGCACAACCTGTTTGATACCATGCCCGTAAGCATCCGCCTTGAGAACCGCACAGAACTGCGACCGCTTTGGCAACAGGTCGCAAGCCAGCGCCAGATTTCGTGCAATGCGGCTTGGGTAAATGTCACACCAAGAGCTGCACGGAAGATCGCGGCGGTGGGTCACGTTGCAACCTGCCCAAGTAACCCGCGCCCGATCCACGCAGAGTATGTTCCATCGTGAAAATGGCCCATTGCGCCCGCCCTCAAATCTCTTCGGTGCCGCACCAGCGGGCGATGAATGACGCGGTAGCCTTGGTCACGCGGCGCATGCTTTCCAGCTCTACCCGTTCGTTGAACCCATGGATCGCTTCGGCTCTTGGCCCATAGACCAGCGCAGGTGTATCGGCATATAGCCCGAAGAACCGCGCGTCTGTGGTCGCCGTGATCGCCGCCTTCTTGAGGTCCGTGCCGGTGGCTGCCTGATGGGCGTTATCCAGTGCGTCGATGGCGGACCGCGCGCGTTCCGAGCTGTCTTGAGACAGCGCATAGCCCTCGGCCTCAAAGCCGTGATAGACGATCTCGGGCAGGGAATTGCGCAGAAAGTCATTCTCTCGCGCCGCGTCCAGAATGACGGATTCGATCTCGGTTTTGGCCGCCGCAATGGATTGCCCGGGAAAGATCGCCATGCGCACGTCAAACACCGCCCATGCGGGCACTGAACTGGTCCAGTCGCCGCCTTGGATTTTGGCAACATTCAAGTTCAGCGCGTGATCCATATGGGCGTAATCATCAGGGCGGTTCTCAACTGCGTTCCAGCGATGCTCCATCTCGTGCAAGGCTTTGATCAAGGGAATGGCGGCCTCAATCGCGTTGGCCCCGCTGCCCGCGTAGGCCACATGGGTCGGGCGACCCTTGAGATGCACCTGAAACCACAAGACACCCAATTGCGCTGTGACCAGCTTTTCCGAGAACGGTTCGGGGATCAGTGCGGCGTCTGCCTTGTAACCCCGCGCAAGGCAGGCCAAGGCGCCGTTTCCGGTGCATTCCTCCTCAACCACGGATTGATAAAACACATCTGCGGCAGGGGCCAAGCCGCAGGCGGCCAAGGCATCCATCGCAAAGAGGTTCGACGCCAGACCCGCCTTCATATCGCCGCCGCCGCGCCCGTAAAGCCACCCGCCTTCAACGCGCGGTTCATAGGGCGGGCTGTCCCACATATCCAGCGGCCCTTCGGGCACCACATCGATATGTCCGTTCAGGATCAGGGACCGTCCGGTTTTGGTCTTTGACCGGTGCGAGCCGACCACGTTGACTGCATCCTCATAAGAGCCAAGCACAGGCGAAAACCCCGGCAGATGCTGGATGTCTGCCACGTCGATTTGCCAGCGGTCCAGTTCATAGCCACGCGCGGTCAGGGCATGGGCCATGAAATCCTGCGCGGCCTGTTCCTTTCCTCTGGTCGAAGGAAAAGCGGTCAGGTCAGACAGGAATGCCACCTGCTGGTCAAATGCTGCATCAATGGCATCAAACAGGCGGGCTTGTAGATCTGATTGCATGATCTGGCTCCTTAGAAACTGGGCAGCGGCGAGTGCGAAAGGATCAGGGGCGCATCGGTTGCGGCGCAAACCTCTTCCGGGCTGACCCCTTTGGCGGTCTCGATCAGGGCAAAGCCATCCGCAGTTACATCAATCACTGCCATATCGGTAAAGATCCGCGCCACGCAGGCCTGCGCGGTGATCGGAAGGGTACATTTGACCTTCAATTTCGACTTGCCGGCACGGTCCAGATGGGTTGTCAGAACCACCACCCGCCGCGCCTTCTGGGCCAGTTCAACACCGCCGCCGACGCCGGGTGAGAATTTGCCCGGTATTTTCCAGTTGGCCAGATCGCCATTGGCTGCCACCTCAAACGCGCCCAGCATCGTCAGGTCCAGCCGTCCGGATCGCACCATGGCAAAGCTGGTGGCGCTGTCAAAAAACGCCGATCCCGGCATGGTCGAGACATAGGCCCCTCCCGCATCAATAAGGTTGCGATCAGCCTGTTCGGGCGGCAAGGTCGGGCCAACCCCGGTCATGCCGTTTTCCGTATGCAGACAGACAGGAATGCCAGAGGCCAGATGATTGAC
This sequence comes from Sulfitobacter sp. M368, assembly GCF_025141875.1. Classification (NCBI taxonomy): domain Bacteria; kingdom Pseudomonadati; phylum Pseudomonadota; class Alphaproteobacteria; order Rhodobacterales; family Roseobacteraceae; genus Sulfitobacter; species Sulfitobacter sp. M368. The sequence continues at coordinate 3,165,483 of NZ_CP081113.1, read as the reverse complement.
CACTTGGGTGGGCATACCAATCCCAAGATTGACGACCATCCCCGGCGCGATCTCGCGGGCCGCGCGGGCGATCATACGGGTTCTAGCGTCGGACAACGGCATATTCCTCGGTCAGGTTTTCCAATTGGGTCACGTGATCCACAAAAACGCCCGCGGTTTGCACCGCATTGGCTGCGATTTCGCCGGGAAGAACCACAGTCTCGGCCTCGACGATGACACAAGCAGCGGCCATGGCCATCAGCGGGCTGAAGTTCTGCGCCGTGGCGGCATAGGTCAAGTTGCCGAAGGTGTCGGCGCAATCCGCGTGAATCAGGGCCACATCGGCCCGCAATGCAGGTTCAACGAGATAGGTTTTTCCCTGCATCTCCACCACCTGTTTGCCCTTGGCCAGTTCCGTCCTGATGCCAATATCGCTCAGCACCCCGCCAAGTCCGCTGCCGCCAGCGCGAATACGCTCTGCCAAGATGCCTTGGGGGTTGAATTCGACCGCAACCGCGCCGGAGTTCATCATTTCGATGGCACGGCTGTTCAGCCCCAGATGTGTTGTGATCAACCGCGCCACCTGTCCGCTGCGCAAAAGATGATCAACCCCCATGTCAGGTTCATTGGCATCATTTTTGATCACAGTCAGATTGCGCGCGCCATGCTGGACAAGTGTGTGGATCAGCGTGAAGGGCGTGCCGGGTACACCAAAACCGCCGATCATGACGGTGTCGCCATCCTTGATCCGGCCCACCGCCGCCGCGATGTCACATCGCTTGTCGGGCAGCCTCATCTTGCGCCCTCGACGGGCAGCCCGGCCTCAGCCGCAAAAGCATCCAGCGCCGCGCAAAGGATCGTCATCATCTCGTCAATCTGGGCTTCGGTGATGATCAATGGCGGGGCAAGCAGAAAGTGATCGCCCGCCGTGCCGCCACGTGTGCGGCGCGAATAGATGATCAAACCGCGCTCATAGACCAGTTCAACCAGCCGCGCATGCGCCTCAAGGCTGGGCGGCAAAGGCTCCATGGTTTCGCGGTCGCTGACAAATTCAAACGCGGTCAAAAGCCCCTTGCCGCGCACGTCCCCGATGAACGGATAACGCTCCATCAACCCGCGCAGCCGTGCCATCAGCACCTCGCCCATTTTTGCGGCGTTTTCGATCAGACCTTGGTCTTCCATTTCTTGCAGCACGGCCAGCCCCGCCGAACAGGCCAGGGGATTGCCTGCATAGGTGAACCCATGCAAGAACCCGCCCGCATCCAGCACCGGTTCGACCAGCCGCGCCCCGGCGACAATCGCGCCCAAGGGCGCATAGCCCGCCCCAAACCCCTTGGACATGGCCACGATGTCCGGCGTGATGCCCCAATGTTCAGCTGCAAGGAATTTGCCGGTGCGGCCCGCGCCGGTCATGACCTCGTCATAGATCAGCAAGACGCCAAATTCGTCGCAAATCTCGCGGATGCGGCCATAGTAACTGTCCGGTGCGACCAGAGCGCCGGTGGAGGCTCCACCAACGGGCTCCATCAAAAAGGCCAGCACGGTTTCGGCGCCTTCCTCGATGATCTTGTCGCGCAGCATTTCCGCGTATTTCAGCCCGCGTGCCTCTTCGCTCAGGTTGTCACGGTCCAGGTAAGTGGCGGGCGCGGGTATGCTTGGCATCCCTTTCATCATCGGCGCAAAGGGTGCACGCAGCGGGTCATAGCCCGTCAGATCAAGCGCCCCCAACGTACACCCGTGATAAGATGGAAACCGAGAGATGACCTTGCTGCGGCTGCCTTGCCCCTGTGTCAGTGCATATTGCCGGGCGAGTTTAAGCGCGCTTTCCACCGCCTCCGACCCGCCAGAAACAAAGAACACCCGGTCCAGCCCCTCGGGCGTCATGGCGACCGTCTTGGCCGCCAGATCCTCAGACGGATGAGTGCGGAAATGCAGACGATACCCGAAGGTTGCCTTGTCCATTTGGGCCTTGATCTTGGCCAGCACGCGCGGGTTGGAATGGCCAATGTTGGACACCATCGCACCGGATGAACCATCAATGTAACGTTTGCCATCCTCGTCAAACAGATAGATGCCTTCGCCCCGATCCAGAAAGGGACGCGGGTTGCGCGATTGGTAAAACAGGTAAGAGGGCGCGTCGGTCACTTGGCACCTGCAATATGTTTGCGCAGAAATTCGCGGGTGCGGTCTTTGACAGGGTTCTTGAACACAACCTCGGGCGGGCCTTCTTCAACCACCACGCCCTGATCCATGAACAAAACCCGATCACAGACTGCTGCGGCAAAATCCATCTCGTGAGTGACGATGATCATGGTCATATGATCTTCGGCCAATTTCTTCATCACCTGGTTCACCTCGTCCACCAGTTCGGGATCAAGGGCGGACGTGGCTTCATCAAACAGCATCAGCTTGGGTTTCATCGCCAAGGCACGGGCAATCGCAACCCGCTGTTTCTGGCCGCCGGACAATTGCGAGGGGTAATAATCAATGCGTTCCAACATCCCGACATGGTCCAGCTGTTCTTCGGCCAATTTGTTTGCCTCGGCCTTGGACAGATCCTTGAGCAGCATCGGCGCCATCGTGACGTTCTCGCGTACGGTCAAATGCGGAAAGAGATTGAAATGTTGGAACACCATGCCGATTTGCTGGCGCATCTCGTTTATGTGCTTTTCATACTGCCGATGGGGTAGTGTCTTGTTGACCTGCACCCCGTCCAGCCAGATCTCACCGCTGGTCAACGCATCAAGATCATTGATCGCCCGCAACAGGGTTGATTTGCCTGACCCCGACGGGCCGATGATCGCAACGATCTGGCCGCGTTCCACGGTCAGGCTGATGTCCTTGAGCACCTCAAGATTGCCAAAGGATTTTTGTGCGTGTTCGATTCTGACGAAATCAGATGTGTCGGTCATGTCTGGCCCCTTGAGATCAGCGAGAGATGGAGATGCGGCGCTCAATCCGGCGCTGCACCCATTCCATTCCGAGATTGATGACGTAGTAGCAGGCCGCAGCCAGCAGATAGAATTCGAAAGGTCGGTAGGTCTTGCCGATGACCCGCTGCGCCGACAGGGTCAGCTCGCTCACCCCGATGACTGAGACCAGGGCGCTGTCTTTCAGCAGGGCAATCATATTGTTGCCAATCGGCGGCAGCACGTCCCGTACTGCCTGCGGGATCACCACCTTGCGCAGCGCCTCGCTCCGGCTGAGGCCCAGGGTGCGTGCGGCTTCCATCTGGCCCTTGTCCACGGCAAGGATCGCGGTCTGGATCAGCTCTGAATTGTAGACCGCAAAGTGTAGACCAAGGCCGATGATACCGGCGACAAAGGCCGGCAGGTCAATGCCGATCTGGACCAAGCCAAAGTAGATCAAGAACAGTTGCAGCAGCAGCGGCGTGCCCATGAACAGCCACGCAAAAAGCCGGAAAGGCTGGCGCAAAATCCAAGGTCCATAAAGCGCGATCACCGCGAAAACAATCCCGCCAAAAAAGCTCAGCAAAGCGGCGGCAACCGTGATCCCGATGGTCCAGGCACAGCCCAGAAGGATCACATCCATGTATTTGGGAATAATAGAAAAATCGAGACCCATCACCGTGTCCTTTCGTGATCAGTTGATCTGTGCTTTACGGTCCAGCCAGGTGATGCCCCGGCCAGCCACGTAGATGATGATCATGTAAAGAATCCCGGCCAGCAGGAACATTTCGAACGGCTTGTAGGTCGAACCGATGTAACGCTGCGCGGTATAGGTCAGCTCCACCACAGAGATCGCCGCAACAAGTGCTGTTGCCTTGATCAGCGCATTGATGTTGACGCCCAGGGGGCGGATCATCAGGCGGGTCGATTGCGGTAGGATGACTTTGTACATCGCCTGCCACTGGCTCAGACCCAGGGTCCGCGCGGCCTCGCGCTGACCTTTGTCGATGGCGATGATTGCACCCCGAATGGTCTCGGTCATATAGGCACCCGCGTTGATGCCAAGGCCAATCACTCCGGCCTCGAAGGCGTCCAGTTGGATGCCGATCTGCGGCCCGCCAAAATAGAGAATGAACAATTGGATCAGTGCGGGCGTGCCGCGGATGACGCTGACATATGCCGCACCGATGAACCGCAATGTGCGAAAGCGCGAGAGCCGGGCCGCCGCCCCCAGCGCCCCGCAGGTCAGGCCCAAAATGGCTGTCAGCACAGAAAGAAGTATGGTCAGCCAAGCCGCCTCAAGAAAGAACGGATAGACTTTCAGCATCAGTTCAAAGTCCATGCCGGCCTCCGCCAAAAACGCTGTGTGCCAAGAGGGGAGACTGCCTGTGCGTCATCAAATGAAATCCTGTGCAGAAGAACATGAAGGGCAGCTTGAATTGAACGGCCTTGATCGCCAAGACTGCCCCGGACCTATTGCCCATCGTCAGGCAGGATGGCAGGGCAGTCAAACCGCTTGCAAGAATCCCCCGCCGCAAAAGGCGCGGCAGGGGCAGGGAGGTCAGCGAATGTCAGCGCCGATCCACTTTTTGGCCAGCGCCAGATATGTGCCGTCTTCCATCATGGAATCCAGTGCCGCTTGCATGGCTGCGGCCAGTTCGGGGTTGCCCTCACGAATGGCGATACCCGCGCCGAAGGGCTTGGTGCCCGGATCGTCAAACATCGCAAATTCCTGACCTTTGGCGGTCATCGCGAGGATGGCCGCGATTGAATCGTTCACGATGGCGTCCACACGGCCATTTTCCAGCTCCAACAGCAGCTCAGGCAGGCCTTTGTAGGTATTGATGGAATAGCCCTGCGCGCGCGCCCAATCTTCATGTGTCTCACCCAAAGTCAGGCCGACTTTCTTGCCTTCAAGATCCGCCAGGCTGGTGATGTCCGATCCCGGCTTGGTAAAAATGGCGCGCTTGTCGGAGTAATAGGGCCCGACAAAATCCACCACTTCATCCCGCTCTTCGGTGATGGTCATCGACCCGACGATGGCGTCGTATTTGTTGGCGAGAAGCCCCCCGATGATCCCGTCCCAGGCAGTTGTCACGATCTCGGCCTCCAAACCCATGCGTTTGGCAATTTCGGTACCAATCGCGGGGTCAAAACCGACGACCTTGTTTTCATCGTTTACAAAGTTGAACGGAGGATAAGCGCCGGACATCGAGATGCGGATGACGCCCTTTTCCTTCAGTGTGTCCAATTCCTCTGCGGCGGCTGCGGTCAGCCCAAGAACCGCCAGCGAGGCTGCGGCAATTGCAGATTTCAGAATGGTGCGGCGAACAGTCATTTTTTTCTCCCAGTTTATACTGCGCCGGGGTTTGACCCAGGCGATATTGGCGGATTCCCCGCTCTGCAAAAACACTTGCATGGCCCCTAACATCGTGCAAATAAATAATAGATATCTTCAATATAGATGAAATTTATGAGACTCCCGCACCAGCAGCGTTTTCCCTGGAACCTCGACTGGAACCTGCTGCGGACCTTTATGGTGGTGGTTGAGCAACGCGGCATTTCAAAAGCGGCGGATTTTCTGGGGCTCAAACAGCCGACCGTTTCAGCGGCGCTCAAACGCCTGGAATTGTCCACGGGCCGCACTCTCATCATCCGGAAGCCCAATGAGTTTACCATCACCCGCGCGGGGCAGGTGCTTTATACCGAATGCGCGACGATCTTTGGCTCGATCTCACAATTGCCAGCCCTGATGGATGTCGACAACACGGATCTGCGTGGCCATTTGTCGATTGCGATCACCAGCTATGTGATCTCGGATCATTTCGATGACTTCTTGAACCGGTTCTCCAAGGCGCATCCGAATGTGACCTATTCGTTTACCGTGTCCGAAAGCGATGAAGTGGAAACTGCAATCTCGCAAAACCGGGCCAGTTGCGGGATTTGCCTGTTGTCGAAAGCGCCGAAAAACCTCGATACGATGATCCTGTATCGCGAATACTTTGGTCTTTACTGCGGTGCCCGCCATCCGCTGTTCAATGTACCGGATATTGAGACCAAAGAATTGGAGGGCGAGCCATTCGTGGCCTTCCAGACCGAGGCCGAGGGTGGCCCGCTTGAGGCAATTGCCCATCTGCGCGCCCGTTTGGGGCTGGCCAATACATGGCGCGGGGTGTCATCCAGCCTCAATGAGATCCGCCGTATGATCATGGCCAACATCGGGATCGGCGCCTTGCCGCTGCACGTGGCGCAACAAGACGTTGTGGCCGGTCACATTCGTCAATTGCCGCCCTATGAAGACCTGCCGATGGTTAACATCTATCTGATCAGCAATCCTGCCCGTCGGCAGTCAGAGGCCGACGCAGTGTTTCTTGCCGCCATCGCGGCAGAACTCTCTGCCATTGATATTGCCGATCGGACCTATGGGGCAATGCGAGGGTAATCGGCTGTTGCCGGATGGCCGCTGAGCGTTGCGATTTCGTTTGGGCCTAGGGCCAAATGCCGATCCATCCCGATTGTCCGGCGCAGGGTGAATGCCGTGACTAGACCGTGATCTTCGACAATAGCTTGAGCAGCAACGCCCCGTCTTCTGTCTCAAGCAAACCGTTCAGTGCGCCGTCCTGTTCTTCGACATCCTTGCGAATGTCGAGCATGCGCATACGCCCCAGATGGGTCAGCAACAGATTGATCTCACGCTGATCGCTCTGCGAGATCTGCCGGTGGACCAAGCCGTCAGAGACCATGCGATCCACCAATTTGCTTAATGTAGGCGGATTGATCAGCGCCTTGCTCGCCAGTGCGCCCATCGTCAGCCGCCCGCCAGCATCAAGGCATTCCATTACCCGCCAGGCTTCGATCTGGATGCCATGCTTTTTCAGGCGCGTCGTCATCCGCTGATTGACCGAACGATGCGCAGCGGCCACGGCATAGGAAATATGGTTTTCAAACGAACTGGGCTGCTCAGACATCTCTACCACCATTAATCACTGCCCTGAATTTAGTTGACTTGGAAAGCAAATTCAATTGCAATGTGCCACCAAGCTTGCATCAAGCGCATATCGCAGAGGGGGAGGGACGCTGCGACACGACGTGACTATGCCAATTGAACTCGCAGATTTTCGCGAGAATGGACAGTTTCACGCAAGTGGCGTCTATCGTGTTGCGCTACTGATTCCTCTGTGCGGGGCGGCGGGCATCTGGGCCCCGTCCTGCATCTCAAGCGCGCAGGTCGCCGTGGCAGAGCTGAACAAAGCGGACGGGATCGACGGGCGCAAGGTGCAGCTGATCATGATCGATGCCGCGGTTGAGGCCGCGGAGCCAATCGAAGAGATCGTCAACGATTTGATCGATCTGGGCGCAATCGACGCGATTGTCGGCATGCACCTCAGCGCGATCCGGCAAAGGCTGTCCAAGGTGGTTTGCCAGCGTATCCCCTATATCTACACACCGCTTTACGAGGGAGGCGAAACGACTGCGGGTCTTTTTGCCATTGGCGAAACCCCCAAGGAGCAACTTGGCCCCGCAATGATGTTCATGCAAAAGCGGTTCAAGCCGCGCAAATGGGCGTTGATCGGCAATGACTATGTCTGGCCGCGCAGTTCGCATGACTATGCAAAGTCCTGTCTCAAACAAATGAACGTTGATCTGGCGATGGAATGCTATGTGCCATTTGGCCTATCGAACATGAGCGGTCTGGTATCAAAACTCGAGGCCTCTGGGGCGGATGCCGTTCTGGTGTCTTTGGTGGGCCAGGATGCGGTGATGTTCAACCGCACCTTCGGGCGGCGCGGGCTTCACAAGAACATTGTCCGGCTGTCCACGGCGCTCGAAGAAAACGGCCTCATGGCCTGCGGGCGTGGCAATCTGGAGCGTCTTTTCTCGGTGTCTTCGTATTTTGGCTCCATATCCAATGACGAAAATGCCGCCTTCAAGGAACGATATTACGGGATGCACGGCGATACGGCTCCGGCGCTGAATGCGCTGGGGCAATCGACCTATGAAGGTCTGCACTATCTTGCCGGTCTTATCGGCCAGTTCGGCGACGTCTGGCAGCACAGATCAACCCGTGACCAACTGCCCGTCAGCTATGCCAGCGGTCGCAATTTTACACATTCTCCCGCTCTGAGACGCCCCTCGGTATACATGGCGCGGGCCGATGGTGTTCAATTTTGTGACTTCAAGCTTTTGTAAATAAAAGAAAAACAAAATTAACTTTCCAATTCAAATAAAATACTTGAACTGGAAACTAATCTCGCCCACCGTAAAGCAACAGAATCTTGCAGGCCGTTTGAGCGCTGCGTGACAGGTGGGGGAATTTACTTTGTATTGGGCGCTAGCTGTTGTCATTTTTATCGTCGTGCTGTTGGTCGGCATCTGGTTTCTTCAGCGTTTCTACGCCAAGGCGACGCTAGAAACGGCCTTGGTTCGGACCGGCATGGGAGGACGACGTGTGTTGACTGACGGGGGCTGCATTGCCCTGCCGATCCTGCATCAGGTGCAACGGGTCTCCATGCAGACCGCCGCCATCGAAATCGTTCGCAGTGGTCGCGATGCAGTGTTGACTGCCGATCAGTTGCGGGCCGATCTCGCAATGGAATTCGAACTGCGTATCGCCCCTGACACGGGCAGTATCGCCACAGCGGCGCAGGCTTTTGGACACCGGATTGCCCGCAGCGGTGACGCGATTGCGGAGGTCTTGTCCGGCGCCTTGATCAACGCGGTTCACAGTGCCGCCGCAGCGCGGGGGCTCACCGAAATTCATCTCAATCGGGCTGAGTTTACCAAGGATGTGGCAGATATGGTTGCAGACCACGCCAAGCGTCTTGGGTTGGATCTGGTGTCTGCCTCCCTGATTTCGGTGGATCAAAGCGATCTGTCAGGCCGGGACGAGAACAATGCCTTCAACGCCACAGGCATGCGCCGTTTGGCCGAATTGGTGGCCGAGGAACGCAAGGCGCGGATCGCCATTGAAACCTCTACCGAAGTGGTAGTGCGCGAACACCGCCTGTCACAACACCAGCGGCAAATTGAACTCAAAAAGGCCGAGCGCGAGGCCGAGATTGCCCAACAAGAGCATCTCGCCCGTCTCGAAGCCGAAGCCGAAAGCCGGTCTGCCCAGACCCGCGCAGAGGCGCACCGTGCATCAGAGGCCGTGCGGATCGCCGAAGAACGCATGACCAAATCTGCGCAAGTTGCCAATGACGAAGCCCTGCGCAAGGCCGAGATGACCGCGCTCATGCAACTGGAAGAGGCAAAGATCGCCAACAACATCAAGCTGTCGCAGGCCCGCGCCAAAGAGGCCAAATCGAAGGCCGATGAGGAAGAAGCCCGCATTCAGGTGATCCTGGCCGCCGAAAATGTGCAGGCTCAGAAAGAACGGGCAATTGCCCAGCGAGAGCGCGAGATTGCCAAGCTCAAGCAAGAGCGTGACATCGAACTCGAAGACGCCCGCGTCCAAAGTGATGTCAGCACCCTGCTGGCCCGTGCGCAGGCCGATGCCGCTGCCAAAACCGCCGCAGCCAGCGCCGAGAAAGAAGCGATGGAGGCTCAGGCCGCAGGGCAGGCCGCATTGAACTCGGCAGAAAACACACTGAGCGATGCGGTAATCCGGATGCGCCTCGAAGAGCGCAAGCTGGACCGGATGCCAGAAATCATGACCCAGATGATGAAGCCGGTTGAAAAGATCGACTCTATCCGCATCAACCAGATCGGCGGCCTGGGGAGCGGCGGAACTGGCCAGACCGAAGGTGTCGATGGGGCCTTTGGTGCCGCGATGGACCAGATCCTTGGCATGGCCGTGCGCCTGCCCGCGATGAAACAGATGGGCGATGAGATCGGCCTTGATTTCGACCCAAACATCGCAGGCCGAACGGCAGATTACGCCAACCGGATAAAGGCAAAAGACGACCCCAAACCCAAAGACAAAGAGTGATCTAAATCACCCTTCCAAAAATCCAACAGTAACCGAACGGAGGACTTACACATGTCTCTGAACAGAAGAGATTTCCTTGGCCGCACGGCCGCATTGACCACGACCGCGATGCTGCCAACAGCCGTATTTGCGGACGGCACCATCAAACTTGGCTCCATTCTGGACGCATCTGGCCCGTTTGACGCTTATGGCAAACCGATGGATCAAGCCATGCGCATGGCCGTGGCTGAGATCAACGAGGCCGGCGGTCTGCTGGGCCGTCAGGTTGAGGTCACCGCCTATGACACCCAATCGGACATGGCGCTTTATTCGCAATACGGTCAGCAGCTGACCCGTCAGGACAAAGTTGATGTGGTGCACGGCGGCATCCTGTCCGCCTCCCGCGAGGCGATCCGCCAGACCATGCGCAAGACCAAGACACTGTATTTCTACAACGTGCTGTATGAAGGCGGCGTATGCGACCGGAACATCTTTATCAACGGTGTCACCCCGGCCCAGCAGGTTGAGGCATTGGTGCCCTTCGCGATGAAAAATTCCGGCAAGAAGGTCTATATCCTTGCCGCCGACTATAACTACGGCCAGATCACCGCGCGTTGGATTCAAAAGTTTGTGGCGGACAACGGCGGCGAAGTTGTCGGCACCGATTTCTTCCCGCTGGATGTAAGCGACTTTGGCTCCACCATCGCCAAGGTCCAGACCGCCGGCCCCGATCTGGTGATTGCCCCGCTGGTTGGCGGCGCGCATCTGTCCTTCTTCCGTCAGTGGGCCGCCGCTGGCATGAAAGACAAGATTGCACTGGCCTCGACCACCCTGGGCGTTGGCAACGAACACAAGGTTCTGACCCCCGAAGAGGGCAACGGCATCATGTGCGCCTACAACTACAGCCAGGAACTGGACACGCCGGAGAACGCCCAGTTCAAGGAAAAATGGGCCGCGATGTTCGATGGCGATCAGTCGATGCACGAGATTGCCGTGTCGCATTACCACGGCATCAAAACCTGGGCCGAAGGGGTGCGCCAAGCCGGATCACTTGACCGGATGGCGATTATCGAAGCCTTGGAGACCGGCATTTCGATCATGGGGCCGGGCGGCAAAGTGACGGTTGATCCCAAAACCCATCACGCGGTTCTGGATGTGCATTTGATGCAGATGCAGGACCAGCAGATGAAAGTGATTGAAACCCTGCCACAGCGGCAGCCGGTCGACACGCAAGCGGTTTGCGATCTGAGCGCAAACCCGAATGACAACACGCAGTACGAAATCCAAATCTAACCGCGTGTATCTCCCAGGCGGGGTGCCTCTGGCGCCCCGCCACCCCTTTTATTCTTTCAAGCAGGTCTCCATGGATCTCAGTTTTGTCATAGCGGTTGAAGTGCTTTACGCGGTTGCCTCGCTGGTCTTGATCAGCGCCGGATTGGCCGTGGTGTTTGGCATGATGAAGGTCATCAATCTGGCGCATGGCGAGTTCATGATGCTGGGTGGCTACACAACAATCACAGCAGTTGGGCTGGGCGTGAATGTCTTTGTTGCGATGCTGGTGATTGCACCTCTGGTCGTGGGGCTGATCGGGCTGATTGTGGAACGATTGGTGATCCGGCACCTTTATGGGCGGCTGGTTGATACGATGTTGGCCACATGGGGTCTCAGCCTTGTGTTCATTGGCCTTGCCACAATGATCTTTGGCAATACCACCACAGGCATCTCCACCCCGATCCCCGGCTTTGCCGTGGGAGACTACCAGATCAGCGGCTATAACTTCTTTATCATTGTGGTGGCTGCCGTTCTGGTGATCGCGATGCTGGCGGTGCTGCGTGGCACCCGCGCGGGGCTGATTGCACGCGGCACGATGCAGCGCGCTGATATGGCCGCCGCCCTCGGTTACAGCCCGGACCGTATTTATATGGCGACGTTTTTCTGCGGCTCTGCCCTGTCAGGATTGGCGGGCGCGGTGCTTGCGCCATTGGTTGGCTTGGTGCCGACATCGGGCGGCGCTTACATCGCCAAAGCTTTCATCACGGTGATCGCTGGCGGCCCTTCGTTGATTGCAGGTCTGCTCAGCTCTGCCACCTCATTTGGTGTCGTTAATCAAGTGTTCACCTTCGCGATCTCGCCGGTGATTGGTGAGGTGGCGCTTCTTGTTGCGGCTGTTGTCTTGCTGCGGCTGATGCCGCAAGGGATCACGGGCCGCTTTTTCAAAGGTAAACTGTGATGGAGCGGTCATTGGGAAAAGAGATCATCGCCACATTGATCGTATCGGCGCTGCTGATCTGGCTTCTGCCGATGGTGATCGCAACCTATACGCTGACGGTGCTGGTGATCTACGGCATGCTGGGGCTGAGCCTTGGTCTGATTTGGGGCTTCGGCGGGATCTTGTGTTTTGGTCAGGCTGCGTTCTTTGGCCTTGGCGCTTACACCTATGCCATCGCGGCGATCAATTTTGGGGAAAGCACGGTGCCAATGCTCTTGGCGGTGCTGGTGCCGCTGATCTTTGCGGCTGTGCTGGGCGCGCTGATGTTCTACGGGCGGCTGACGGATGTCTATCTGGGGGTGATCACCCTTGTTGTGACGCTGATCCTTTTCAAGTTTGTGAACTCCACCGCAGGCCCTCAATACGTGATCGGCAACGCGCGACTGGGCGGTTACAACGGTATTCCGGGGTTCCAGACCCTCAACGTGCCGGGCAATCCGGATGCCTATATCTGGGGCGACCCTTATTTCTATTTCTGCGCCGTCGCGCTGGTGATTGTCTTCCTGCTGGTCACATGGTTGCTGCGCTCGTCCTTTGGTCGGATCGCCATCGGTATCCGCGAAAACGAAACCCGCATGGCGCTGATGGGCTATGACGTGGCCGCCCGCAAAACCGTGCTGTTTGCCACCGGCGCGGCCATTGCCGGACTGGCCGGGGCACTTTTTGCGAACTGGGGCGAGATTGTAACCCCGGGGCTGTTCTCGCTGGGCCAATCGGCCGAGATCATCATCTGGTGCATTGTCGGGGGTTTGGGCACGCGGCTTGGACCGGTCCTTGGCGCGGCGGGGCTGGCCTATCTTAAATTTGTTCTGGGCCAGCAAAGCCTGATCGACAACACCTTGATCACCGGGCTGATCCTCGTGCTGTTCGTGCTGTTCCTGCCCAAAGGTCTGGTGCCCGCAGTGTCCGCCTTGTGGAAGGCCAGCTTTGGCCGGGCCCGGCGCAGACCACTTGCGCGGCAAAGACGGAAAGCAAGACATGGCTGAAACTGTATTGGAAACCCATGGGCTGACCATGCGCTTTGGCGGCGTCACAGCCAGCGACAACGTGAATTTCTCTCTCAAGGCACGCGAATTGCGCTGTTTGATCGGGCCCAATGGTGCTGGCAAATCCACGTTCTTTAAATGCGTGACCGGTCTTCTGACCCCAACCGAGGGGCAGGTGTTCATGCGCGGTCAGGATGTCACGGGCTGGCAACCCCACCAGATTGCCTCGCTTGGGGTTGGGATCAAAACCCAGACGCCCAATGTGATGGACGCGCTGAATGTGCATGAAAACATCTGGCTCTCCGCTCGCCGCTTTCATGATGCGGCAGAGGCAAAGGCCCGCACCGATACCATCATCGACAGATTGGCCTTGGGCGCGATTGCCCGCACGGAACTGGGACAATTGGCCCATGGTGAACGCCAACGGGTGGAACTGGGATTGGTCGCAGTGGCCGATCCATGGCTTGTGCTGCTGGACGAACCCGCCGCCGGGATGAGTGCGCAAGACGTGGACCGGATGACCGAAATTATTCACGAGCTGACCCGCAGTGCCGCGGTGGTGATCGTGGAACATGACATGCAGTTCATCCGCTCCATCGCCGAGACGGTCACAGTTTTCCATCAAGGGGCCGTGTTGATGGAAGACCACGTCGACCGCGTGATGTCTGATCCGACAGTCCGCGCCGTCTATCTTGGAAAGAAGGCATAAGATGACCGAAGACCGCGAGATATTGTTGTCCGCCAAGGGTATATCGGGTGGCTATGGCCGCGTGCCAATCCTGCACGGCATTGATCTGGACGTGGCCGAGAACGAAGTTGTTGGTGTGCTTGGGCACAACGGCATGGGCAAGACAACCTTGCTCAAGACATTGATGGGGTTCCTGCCTGCCACCGCCGGGCAGGTCCGATATGACCAAACCGATATCACCCGAACACCGCCCAATGTACGCGGGCAGATGGGCATCGGCTATGTACCGCAGGGGCGGGGGATCTTTCCGCAGCTCTCCGTGCGCGACAATCTGCGCTTTGCCTGGCACGATCACGCCGGCGGGTCCGAGGCCGAAGTGATGGACGCTGTTCTTGCCGACTTCCCGCGCCTGCAACGCCTTCTGGATCGCGACGGCGGCGCATTGTCGGGCGGCGAACAACAGCTTCTGGCGTTGGCCCGCTGCCTGATGGGTGATCCTGATTTCCTGCTTTTGGATGAACCGACCGAAGGCATTCAGCCTTCCATCATTGAAGAGATGGCCGAAACCCTGCTGCACCTGCGCGAAAAACGCGGGCTTTCAATCCTGCTGGTCGAACAAAACTTTGACTTCATCGCGGATCTGTCTGACCGGGTTCTGGTGCTGGAGCGGGGCCGCATCACCGGCACGCTGACGCGTGCAGAATTGTCGGATCAGGCCAAGGTGGATCAATTCCTTGGGTTCGGTGCGGCGCGCGGCACCCGCCAGACCTCGGGCACGCGAGCCGAAACGCCCACAACCGCGCCTGCCGCGCCGCCAGCAGTCCGCCGCCCGCAAACCTTCCCAACGGACAGCGCTGCGAAGCCATCGCCGCCGCTTCATTCGCAACCCAACAGCCCCACGGTGACAGCCATGACCATCAAACGCCCCACATTGTCCCAAATGCGCGCCATGGCGGACCGGTTCGGGATGAGCCTGTCTGACGAAGATCTGTCCGAATACACCGAGATCATCGAGCCCTATATGCAGGCCTATGACCGGCTGGATGCCTTGCCCGACAACCTGCCCCAGGTCCGCTATCCGCGCAGTCCGGGGTATTTCCCCGACAAGACCGAGAATCCGCTGAACGCATGGTACGTCAAGACCGAAGTGCGCGGCGCGCCGGATGGCAAGCTGCGCGGCAAACGCATCGCGTTGAAAGACACGATCTGTCTTGCTGGCGTTCCGATGATGAACGGTTCCTCGATCATGGAGGGGTACACACCCGAGATCGATGCCACCATCGTGACCCGCATGTTGGATGAAGGGGCGCTGATCGCAGGCAAGGCGCATTGCGAAAATTTCTGTCTTTCCGGTGGCTCACACACCAATGCCAAGGGACCGATCCACAACCCGTGGAAACGCGGCTATATGGCGGGCGGGTCTTCAGGCGGCTCTGCGGCCTTGGTTGCGGCAGGCGAGGTCGACATGGCCATCGCGGGCGATCAGGGTGGATCCATTCGCATCCCATCGTCCAATTGCGGCGTCTACGGCATGAAGCCCACCCATGGGTTGGTGCCCTACACTGGTGCCATGCCGATTGAACAAACCATCGACCATCTTGGCCCGGTGACGAGCAATGTCGCTGACAACGCCCTGCTGCTGGAGGTTCTTGCGGGTGAAGACGGGCTTGATCCGCGGCAGTACAAACCCAAGACCTACAGCTATACCGAAAGTCTGGGACGCGGCGCCCAAGGCATGCGGATCGGGATCCTGTCTGAGGGGTTTGGTCATCCCAATTCTGAAAGTGACGTGGAACAAAAAGTCATGGCCGCCGCCGAAAGGTTCCGCGAACTGGGTGCAAGGGTCGATACGATCTCTGTGCCGGAGCATCACACCGCCATGGACGCCTGGACCGCTATCACGCTGGAGGGGCTTCAGGACGGGATGATGTGGGGCAATTCCAGCGGCACCAACTATCGCGGACTGTTCTTGCCGTCGATGACCGATCACATGGCGCAGTGGAAGGGCCGGGCGGATGAATTGAGTCATTCCCTGAAAGCCTGCATGTTCGTAGGCGAGCATTTTCAGCGCCAGTATCGCGGACGGTTCTATGGCAAGGCGCAAAACATCATGCGCAAGGTCAACGAACGCTATCTCGCCGCACTTCAGCAATATGACCTGTTGTTGATGCCCACCCTGCCGATAAAACCACAGGAACATCCACCTGCCGATTGCTCGCTTAGCTTGTATGTTCAACGGGCGTTTGAGATGGTGCCTAACACAGCCCCCTTCAACGGCGGCTTGCCCGCGATGAGCGTCCCTTGCGGGCTGAGCGAAGGGCTGCCAATCGGGATGCAACTTGTTGGTCCGAATTATGGGGAAATGAAGATTTACCAAGCTGCCCATGCGTTTGAACAATCAGGCGACTGGCGCGACATGTAAACGGGGAGGCTTCGAGATGACCATTTTGAACGAAAGCATTGCAGACCAGATCCAGAAGTTTGGGGTGAATGACGGCAGTGCAGAACAAGCCGACCTTACACCCCGCGATGGCAAATCCTATGTGCAAGGCCCCGCACATCCGCCGCTGGCTTTCGCCACCATCCCCCAGTTGTTGCAGGATGCCGTGGCGCGGTACGGCCCAAGGGATGCGCTGGTGTTTCCCGATCGCACACTCAGCTATTATGATCTCGACCGCGCTGTGGATGCATTGGCCTCCGGCCTTTTGGCGCTGGGCCTCGAAAAAGGGGACAGGGTAGGCATCTGGTCGCCCAACCGTTTGGAATGGGTGCTGACGCAGTTCGCCACCGCGCGGATCGGCGCGATCCTGGTCAACATCAATCCGGCTTACAGATTGTCCGAACTTGAATATGCGCTCAACAAAGTGGGGTGCAAAGCACTTGTACTGGCCCCTGCCTTTAAGAGTTCCGATTATCTGGGAATGATCCGGACCCTTGCGCCAGAGCTGGCTACGGCGGAGCGGGGCAAGCTTCATGCCGCCAAACTGCCGCATCTGCGGCATGTCATCGTGATGGGAGAGGCGCCCGCCGACCAGGGGATCTGGCCTTTTGATGCCCTGTCCGAACTCGGTGGCCCGGCCCAGCAACTGCGGCTGCCGCAGATCGGCGCCACGCTGGAGCCTGATGATGCGATCAACATCCAGTTCACCTCTGGCACAACCGGACAGCCCAAAGGCGCCACTCTTTCGCACTACAACGTGGTTAACAACGCGCGGTTTGTCACCGACCGGATCAAACTGACCGAAAATGACAGGTTGGCGATTCCCGTGCCGCTTTATCATTGTTTTGGCATGGTCATGGGCGTTCTGGGCGCTGTCAGCAAAGGCGCGGCGATGGTCTTCCCCGGAGAGGGGTTTGATGCGGCGCAAACCTTGGACGCATTGGCAAAGGAACGCTGCACCGCGCTTTACGGTGTGCCGACGATGTTTGTGGCCATGTTGCAAGACCTTGAGACAACGCCGCGCGATCTTTCGGCGATGCGCACAGGGGTCATGGCCGGGGCGCCATGCCCGGTGGATGTGATGAAAGCGGTCAATTCCGTGATGCATATGGATGAGGTCACAATTTGCTATGGCATGACCGAAACCGCGCCGGTGTCCTTCCAAAGTTTTGTCGATGATCCGGTGACCCAGCGCTGCGAAACAGTCGGGCGGGTGCATCCGCATCTGGAGGTCAAGATTGTCGATGAGAACGGGCAGATTGTGCCCGCAGGCACCCAGGGCGAGCTGTGCACGCGCGGCTATTCAGTGATGAAGGGCTATTGGGACGATCCGGGTCGCAGCGCCGAGGCGATCCGCGATGGCTGGATGCACACCGGAGATCTGGCTGTGTTTGACGAAAACGGATTCTGTACCATCACCGGGCGCGTAAAGGATATGATCATTCGGGGCGGCGAAAACATCTATCCCCGGGAGATTGAAGAGTTCCTGTATTCCCATCCACAAGTCCGCGAGGCGCAGGTTTTTGGTGTACCGGATGACCGACTGGGCGAAGAGGTTTGTGCATGGGTGGTTGCGGCAGATGGCGCAGATCTGACGCCGGATGCACTGCGCCAATTCTGTCAGGGCCAGATCGCCCATTTCAAGGTGCCGCGGCACATCCGCGTGGTTGAAGAGCTGCCAATGACGATCACCGGTAAGCCGCAGAAGTTTGTTATGCGGGATCAGATGGTCGAGATGCTGGCCGCAGAACGGGCGACCTGACGGGCGCATCACATGGCGGGGATATTCTCCCTTGTGATGACCCGTGGTTCAATGAACTTTTTGGTCAAATAGGGCGCGGTCGAGGCCAGTGAGCCAAGCAGCTGGATGGTGGCCTGTTCTGCCATCAACCTGGCGTTTTGATCGATGACGACGCTGACCCGATTGTTCAGAAGGAATTTTCGGGTCTGGTCCGTCAAATCATGGCAAAACAAAACCAGTCCGTCCGCATCCCCTCTGTCCTCCACCGCTTTGATCACCCCTGACCGGCCGCCGCCCGCGACATAGATTCCACCCAAATCAGGATGGCGGGCAAGGATAGACGCCGCCCGCTGATACCCACGTTGTGCATCGTCATTGATCTCAACGGCATCAATCACCTGCAGATGCGGAAACTCTTCGGACAATACCGAACGGAAACCGGATTCCCGCTCATCGTGGCCGCGGTAACGCCTTGACCCTAGGAACAGGGCGATCTTGGCATTCTCCTTGCTGAGCATTGATCCCATCAACTTGGCGGCGGTGCGCCCCGCGATCCGGTTGTCCACACCAACATAATTGGCCCGCATCGAAGAGGGCAGATCAGATGCTATGGTCACAACCCGCACTCCGGCTTCAACCAAACGCTGGATTGCGGCTCTGGTCTTGGGATCGTCGACTGCCACAACGCCAAGGCCGGCGGTTTTTGGATCAAGATCATCCAGCGCCGCCAGCAAGGTGGACGGCGATGCATCCGGCAGCCGCGTGACTTTGCACTCAGAAACCAGCGGCAAACGCAGGCAATAATCCTCAATTTGAAAGGCGAGGTTTTCCAAGAACCGATTGCCTCCAACAGGCAGGAAGAACTCCAACCGGGCGGGTTTGGCAGGCATCCACAGATCACCGGTTTCGGGCAAATAACCAAGCTTGGCCGCTGCATCCAGCACTCTGTACCGATTGGCCGCTTTCACACCGGACCTGCCGTTCAAAACCCGGTCTACAGTCGCTGTGGAGACGTCGGCGGCTGCCGCGATGTCACTTATGGTCGCTTTCATCGGTGCCTTACCTTGATGTGATCTGATGTAATTTGATGTAGCTACTGCAAAAGTCAAATCAGGATCAAGCTGGATCGTTCTCGCCCCGTGCGGAATATGGGATGGCCTCCGCAAGATCACAGGCGCACAACTTGGGCGCCCAGGGCTTTAGATAACAAATGTTGGAAAAGCCGAACGGACTGCCCCGTGATCAACGCGAGTCAAAGGTACGCTGCACCTGTCGCTGACATGCTTCGGCAGGGAGACACCCCGCCAGGCTGTTGGACTAAGCCCGGCGCAGGTTACGCTGATCTTGCTGATTGCTGATCTGGATAAAGCCATGCAAAGCAGCCAGAAAATTGCGCGACAAAGGCGCGGTCAACGGCGATTGTGCCGAGAAATACGCACCGACCCTGCAAATTTGCGCGGCAAACTCAGGATGCACGCCTGCGTCATCGTATTTGCGAATTTTTTCCTTGCTGAGCCAGCCGCGCTTGCGGCTTTCTTTGCTGATCAGTTTGAGGCGCTGAACCGAGTGAAACGTCAAATAGACCGATAGGTAATCAAGGTAATCATCCATTTCATAACCGCATTCGGGGTCAAAAGTATCGATCACGATATCGACCATGTCTTGCGGCCGAATGGGCCAAGCCTCGTCACCAATCAACCATGCAATATCTTCGGCACCATGCCGCAGACCGGCATATTCAAAATCAAACCAGCGCAGTTTGTTCGTGCTGTCGATGGCTGCATTGCCAGAACGGCAGTCCCATTTCACAAACTGGGTGCCGGCAACCGCAACCCGTTCATAGGCCGCTTCGCGATCAAATTTGTCCGAAATGCCGCCGCCAAGATCACGCAGGAAATCGATGGCATCGACGAAGTTCAGGATCCAGTCTTCGTTGTTGCCCAAATGCGGCATCATTTCATTCAACTGCGTTTTCCGGGCGGCTGATTGAATGCGAAAGATTGCGGACACCGCTTCATGTGCAAGATCCAAGCGCACATCGGGTGCAACCTCGGCAATCTCGACATTCAACCGCCGGTCCCCCACATCGGATTGGAACATGATCTCGCCGACGACGCCCAGGCATTGAGGCAGGTCATCACAATGCGCGTTGAGTTCATCCAGAACATGCGCCTCAAGGTGGGTTCGCCGGAAGTTTGGGCGCAAGGTTGCGATGACCGATTGTCCGGCCACGGACAACCGAAAGCTTGACCGCCCTTCACCGCCGGGCGCGGTGATCTTTTTCACTGGCGCGCCAAAATGCGCCTCAGCACATTCAGTGATTTTATCCTGTGTGCTTTGCTCGTTGCTCTTGCTCATCAGACTGTCCCAATAGTGGTTTCCCTTTGAGATAAATCAGCACAAGAGGGCATCACTGTGGCAGAGCCGTGGCAAAACGTAGCTAACCGGACCTTACGTCAATGTGATTCTCTCTTGACCGGGAATTGATTGTATCCAGTTCCTGCGCAAATCCCTTGGAGGCGATAATTACTGTTTCTGAAAAAATCCCAAAATTGGGCAAATATGGCCAAAATGTGCAAATTATTTGCTGAAAAGTAAGCGTTTCTCGTAACTTCGCTCATTGATTGGCCAAGGCTGGACGTGCCCGCATTTCCCTTCTTGGCCGCCGACAACAGAATTGGAGCAAGACGCTATGGGTTACAGATTTCGCAATTGGAAGTCGTCACAGGATAGAGACTCTGATGGCAGCGGTGCCAGCGGAACGAAATCCTATCACAATGGTGGTGTAGAAGGATCACGGTTCTCCAAGTGGTATGACCAGCACCTTGCAGCCAAGTTTGCGGATGACGACGGAGAAGCCAATGGCTCCGGCTCTGGCGGTACGAAAGGCTCCGGCTCTGGCGGCACGAAGGGCTCCGGTTCTGGCGGCACGAAAGGCTCCGGCTCTGGCGGTACGAAGGGTTCCGGCTCTGGCGGTACGAAAGGTTCCGGTTCTGGCGGTACGAAAGGTTCCGGTTCTGGCGGTACGAAAGGTTCCGGTTCTGGCGGTACGAAAGGTTCCGGCTCTGGCGGTACGAAGGGCTCCGGCTCTGGCGGCACGAAGGGCTCCGGCTCTGGCGGCACGAGAGGCTCCGGCTCTGGCGGCACGAAGGGCTCCGGCTCTGGCGGCACGAAGGGCTCCGGCTCTGGCGGCACGAAGGGCTCCGGTTCTGGCGGCACGAAGGGCTCCGGCTCTGGCGGCACGCGAGGCTCCGGCTCTGGCGGTACGAAGGGCTCCGGTTCTGGCGGTACGAAGGGCTCTGGCTCTGGCGGTACGAAGGGCTCCGGCTCTGGCGGCACGAGAGGCTCCGGTTCTGGCGGTACGAAAGGTTCCGGCTCTGGCGGCACGCGAGGCTCCGGTTCTGGCGGCACGAAGGGCTCCGGCTCTGGCGGCACGAAGGGTTCCGGCTCTGGCGGTACGAAGGGCTCCGGCTCTGGCGGTACGAAGGGCTCCGGCTCTGGCGGCACGAAGGGCTCCGGTTCTGGCGGTACGAAGGGCTCCGGTTCTGGCGGCACGCGGGGTTCCGGTTCTGGCGGTACGAAGGGCTCCGGCTCCGGCGGTACGAAAGGTTCCGGCTCTGGTGGTACGCGAGGCTCCGGCTCTGGTGGTACCGCTGGCGGCGGTGGACCTGTCGATCCACCTGCAAACGACAAATCGGTTTTGAACTTCGTGATGGGCGATCCGGCTGAGATCAATATCTCCGTCACTGAAACCCCCCATGGTCAGTTGCACTTCAACTTGAGCCAAACCGATTTCGCAGATCAGCCTTCGGATATCGACGGGATCTTCTTTGATCTGAGCGATGACAGTAAATTGAGCTCGCTCAACTTCTACCCTGAAGAAAACAGTCATAACGTCACGGATATCCAAGCCGATGCAAACGGTGTCTCTTCCTTGCCAAATGGCGCCGGGGTCGGTCAAAACTTTGATGTTGGGCTGCAATTCGGCACGGAGCCTGACAGTTCAGAGGGCAGTGTCAATCACGCCAGCTTTACCCTGTGGTCAGACGACGGACCGGTGACGGTTGACGATATTGACCTGAACGGAATGCGGGTGATCGTCGACAGCGACGGAACCGGCGGTGAAGTCCTTGGTGTCTCGGGTAGTGATCATCCTGACTTTATGGATGGCGACGGTGAGGCCGACAGCGATATCGTTCTCGAAGATGTCATGTCCTTGATGAGCGGGGCAGGCACCGAAGAAGACACGGATGCTACTTCGGGTGATGAAATGGAAGAATTCATCATCTGATGCAAGATCAGTAGCGTCCAAGGAGCGGCACCTTTCGAGGTGCCGCTTTTTTCATGTGTTGCGGCAGGTCCAATCCGTTTCAGGCGCAGTCAGCTTGGTAGGCGTTGTTGGCCCTGAAATCATGATGTCGCAATGACGCGTATACCGAACCTGCCCGCCCCAACTGGGCGAGCTCAAAGAATTGTTCGACCAGAACAATGACCAGAGCTGCCTTGCTGCGCAGCGGACGGAGACACTCCAGAGACTTCACCCCTGCTGGGTGATGGCGGTCTGGCTGCAGGCAGCGGGAGAGCGCACCGTTTTGTAAACGCAGCTTCATTTGCAACGCTCTATTCTATATGCGTATTCGCCGGTCTGGCTCTGGTTGTTAGCTGGCAGGCGTGGAAAGGGCACAAAGCGTTAGCCGGATCTGACTTCGAGGGAGACCTTGATCCTCGATGTGGGCGATCGGTCTGCCTTTGGCTTGGCCTCTGAACATTCGGCGCCGCGACACTAGGAGAACGCCGCGGCGCGAGCGCAGTGGCAAACACCTAGGGCAAGCTGCGCACGTCGCCAATCCGAACCTCCTGCCCGGTCTTCCGTGAGGCGATTGCGGCGAAGGTCAGCGCCAGTGAAGTCAGGTTTTCGCGTGCCGAATTGACCGGAGCACGACCCTCTTCGATGGCACAAAGCAAAGCGCCCATCGCGCCTCGAAACCCGTCATTGAACCATGTGCCTTTTAGTTTCGGATGGGCGATACCCTCGCCTGTGGTCAGGGTCACAGACTGGCTGCCAAGGTCGGGACCATTGGCCACGATACTGCCCTCGGTTCCACCGATGTAAGTGGTGTCGCGGGGGCCATGCGGCGTGCCGCCATCAAAAACAAGGCTGGCTTGACCGCCGTCCATTTTGATCAACGCCTGCGCAAGCAATGGGGTGGCATTGGCCTGACCGCGGGCATGGGCGGCTGAGGCGGTCACACTCTCGGCGCGATCCCCAACGATGGAGGACAGGAAATCGAACCAATGGATGCCAAAATCGTAAAGGATCAGGTCTTCGATCTTGTCAAACGGTGTGCCGGCGGTCCAGCCGTGGTTCCAATGCAGGGAGGCGTGCACGGATATGACATCGCCAACCACACCGTCCCGGCAGGCGTTGCGCATCCACGCCATATGCGGCGACCAGCGGCCGTTTTGGTTTACCGCCAATTGCACGCCTTGGTCTTCCGCGAGCTTGACCAGCGCCTCGCCGGTATCAAGATCGGACACAAACGGCTTTTGGCTGAGGACATGTTTGCCTGCCTTTAAGGCCGCTTCGATCACCGGGGCGCGGACCTCGGTCGGCAAGGTGATGTCGAGAACGTCGATGTCATCTTGTTCCAGAAGGGACTGCACATCGTCAAAGATCTGCGCATCTGGGCAAAACTCGGCGGCTTTTGCCTCGGCCTTGTCGCGGCTGCGGTTCCACAGGCCTGCAACTTCCCAACCTGCTTTGCGATAGGCATCAAGGTGGCTGTTCGAAATGCCACCTGTGCCGATCATCCCGATCTTTGGGCGATAAGTTTTGGGCGCGGGCGGCAGGTAATCCACCTCCGGCGCGGCGATTTCGGGCAGGGCGCCGGATTTCAGTGCATAGGTATCGCTATCGGCTGAATCGTCACTCATGGCAGCAAGCTCAATGTCCGTTTTTCTGCGGCCGATTGCATGGCCGTATCGACGATGCGCTGCGCAGTCAGGCACAGATCAGGGGCCAGCGGGCCGTCGATGGCGTCGCCCCGATTGAGGCGGCTGACGGCGTATTCGATGACATTGGTCTCGCCCGCGGGCAGCGGATCGGCGGCAATCTCATGTCGTTCGGGGCGGTCCCGCGTTTGCACGGTGACGTGGCTGGCATAATCGGGCGAGGATATGGTCCCATCGGAGCCAACAAACACAAAGCCGCAGGTCGGTTGCGGCTGGATCGCCCATGGGTCGGTAAATGTGCCCCAACGGGTTTCCATCTTGGACAGACCTCGGGCGTAACGGCACACGGCGATGGCGTGTTGATCCACCTCGATCCCGGCGGTTTCATCCACGGTGCAGGTTACTTCCAATGGCGCTTCACCGTCCATGTACCAGGTGCCTAGCGTTGCGCCGTATCCCATGTAATCCAACAAAGCGCCGCCACCGGACGCCTTCTTGTACCACCATGAGTCCGGCTTCTGGCGTTCGACCTCTTCGGGGCTAACCTCGACCTTGTCAGCCAGATGATAAAGCGGGCCGCGATTGCCGTCATAAAAATGCACCTCGCGCAGCTCGCCAATGAGCCCCTCGTCAATCAGACGCTTGGCGGTCACGTGACTTTCGACCCAGCGCAGGGGCCAGTTGATCAGCATTTGTTTGCCGGTGCCTTGCATCGCCGAAATCATCCGCCGGGCATCATCTGCCGAGGCCGCAAAGGGCTTTTCTACAAGAACATGACATCCATGCGGCGCCAACCGCTCGGTCATCTCGGCGTGTTGGGCGGTGGCCACACAAAGCAACGCCATGTCATAAGGGCCGGCTGCCATGCAGGCGTCGAAATCGGTAAAGACGCGATCTTCAGGCAAATCAAACGCATCGATCGCCGCTTGCATCTTGGCCCGGTCAGGATCGTAGATCCCTGCGATCTCCGCTTCGGGGTGCGCATGCACCATCCGCAAAAGATCGCCCATGTGCATGTGATCAAAGCTAATTCCAACGACGCGAAATTTGGCCATGTGGCTTTTCTCCTATCGACTGCCCGTGATGCGCACATAGATGGCAGTCACGGTAAGAATAATTAGCCCGAACAACATCGTGCGGGCGCCTTCGGGCATTTGCATCAGGGTCAGCATCGTATCGAGAACCCGGATGATCAACGCGCCGACAATCGCTCCGGCAAAGCTGCCACGCCCGCCAAAGATCGAGGTTCCGCCAATCACCGCCGCAGCCACGGATGGCAGCAACAACGGCGTGGCGAGGCTCAGCGAGGTTTGGCGGATCATGCCAAGATAAAGCAGGCCGGCCAGTGCGGCGATCAGACCTGAAAGGGCATAGAGTGCAATATAGACCTGCCATGACCGCACCCCGGACAGCTTGGCCGCGTTCTCGTTAGAGCCAAGCGCAAAAAGCAAACGGCCAAATCCGGTAAAGCGCATGAGCCAAAAGATAAACAGCGCAAAGGGCACGAACAAAAACAAGCCATTCGGCATAGACAGCGTGCGACCCGTGCCAAGCCATGACAGAGCGGCGGGGATCTCAGATCCGGCATTGATCACAAGGCGCTGATAGACCTGCATACAGCCGGTCGCGATCAGGCCGGTACCCAGCGTCATGATCAGCGGATGCACCCGCACGATGCCAACGCCGATACCATTGACCACACCAACCACAAGTCCCATCGACATCGCAACCAGCACAGCGGGGACCGGCCCCCAAATGGACGATAGGGTTGCACAGACAAAGGCAGCCACGGTCGCAACAATACCTGCCGACAGGTCAATGCCGGCTGTCAGCATGGTCAAGACCTGACAGGCCGCCAGCATCGCAAGCGGGATCGCGAACTTGATCAGGTTGCCGACCCAGAAGGTCGAGATCAGGCCATCCCGGCCCGCGCGAAACGGCGTCACGATGCCGGGGCGGATCACCTCGAGAACCGCGATCATCAAGACCAGAAAGGCCAAAAGCGGAATGACCGGATTGTCGCGCAAAAAGCGGCCGAAGCGGATCATCGATGAATCGGTCGTTGCCATGTTCATTTTCTGGCTCCCCGCAAAGTTGCGGCTGTGCCCAACATCACAACACCCACCATGATGGTGCCTTCGATGATGGTTGTGACATTTGGGTCAACAGCCAAAAGTGTCAGGATCGTCCGCACGATCCGCAAGATAAAGACCGCGATGATCGGACCAAGCAACCCGCCGCGACCTCCGCCCAGAACCACACCGCCCAGAACCACGGCCGCGACCGATGCCATCAGATATGGCCCCGGCACCGGCTCCCCGATCCCGGTGAGCGAGGCGAGGCTGAGCCCACCAAAGGCGCAGAAGATCCCGCAGACGCCATAGGCCATGATCTTGGTGCGTCCAACCGCCACGCCAGAGCGGAACGCGGCCAGCTCGTCCGAGCCGGTTGCGTAGATCGAGATGCCCAGTTTCGAGCGGCGCAGCGGGATCCAGACCACCGCCACGCATGCGGCGATGATCGCCAGCGCGTTGGGCACAAAGGGGATCACGCTGCCGCGAATACTTTGCTTGAGCCATTCGGTTGTTGCGCCACCTGGCGATTCCAATATGAGCAGGGCAACACCTTCCCAAACAAAGAGCATTGCCAATGTCACGACGATGTCAGGCACGCGCGTCAGCACGATCAGCCCGCCGTTGATCAGACCCATGACAAACCCCAGGGCCAATACGATCAGGATGGCAGGCACGCCGGCCATCCTTTCCATCAACACGGCCGCTGTGACCGCGCAGACCGCCATCATGGAGGCAACCGAAAGGTCGATGCCGCCAACGATGACGACCACCGCCATGCCAGCGGTGGCAAAGGCAAAGGGCAGGG
Organism: Sulfitobacter sp. M368; assembly: GCF_025141875.1. Classification (NCBI taxonomy): domain Bacteria; kingdom Pseudomonadati; phylum Pseudomonadota; class Alphaproteobacteria; order Rhodobacterales; family Roseobacteraceae; genus Sulfitobacter; species Sulfitobacter sp. M368. The sequence continues at coordinate 3,138,729 of NZ_CP081113.1, read as the reverse complement.
CGGCGCGGGCCACGCTTTCGAGGCCAGACATGCCAAAAGAGGGTTGGATGACCTTGGTCAGAACCAACAGCACGATGAGCAGGGCGAAAAGGCCAGCAACCCATGCATTTTTCTTGATAATATCGGTCACGCCGCGCCCTCTTGTGCCGTTAGTCCATAGGCCGCCCTCAGCAGCGTCTGCTCGTCCGCATTCTCTGCGTCGATGATATCAACAACGCGGCCGTTAAAAATCACCACAGCGCGGTCGCAGGCCAAGGGGATCTCTTCCAGTTCCGAGGTGTAGAACAGAACCGATGAACCTTGTTCAGCCAATTCGCGAACCAGCGGGTAGATCTGGCGCTTGGTGCGCACATCGATCCCGCGGGTTGGGTCAAACAACAAAAGCGTCTCAACGCCGGTTGCCAGCCAACGCCCGATAGTGACCTTTTGCTGGTTGCCGCCGGACAGACGCTGCACTTCGCCCTGCGCCCTTGTATCGATCTGCAGGCGGTCGATGGCATGGGCCACCCGCTCGCGTTCGTGGCGCATGTTGAGCCACCCCCAAGACGACATCCGTGCCGAAAACGGCAGCGCGATATTCTCGCGCACCGACCGCTGCGCAAGCAACGCATCAGCCCGGTCGCCGGGCACAAATTTGACCCCCGCTGCAATCGCATCTGCCGGATGACGAAAGGCCGTGGTGGTGCCGTTCACTTCGATGCTGCCCGCCGTGGGCGGCATAAAGCCGGCCATACATTCAAACAATTCGTCCTGTCCCTGACCCTCCAAGGCGACAACACCCAGGACTTCGCCGGGATACATGTCAAAGGAGATATCACTGACCTTCGGGGCAATCGCCACGCCCTTGACACGGACCCGCGGTGTGTCACCGATGGTGCCGCGCGTTTTGTCCACTTCACGTGCTGCAAGGTCGAGCCGTTGACCCAGCATCAATTCAACGGCGCGGTCCTCCACGCCCGGTTCAATGACCAGATCGCCAACGGTTCGACCGTCGCGCAACACCGTGGCGCGGTCGCATAATTCGGAAATTTCGTTAAAGCGGTGCGAGACATAGATGACGCCCATGCCCTTGTCCGCCTGTTGCCGCGTCACTTTCAGCACACGCTCAACCAGATCCGATGGCAATGCGGCAGTCATTTCATCCAGCAACAGCACATCCGGCTCGCTTGCCAGTGCGCGGGCCAGATCGAGAATGCGCAAAGTGGCCAGTGGCAGATCGCCCACCATGTCTGACAGGGCCAGCCCCTCGATGCCCAACTCCTTGACCCAACGCTCAAACGGGGCGACGGGTGTATCGGTCAGCCGCAGATTGTCGGCAACGTCCAGATCGGGGATCAGCGAGGGTTCTTGATATACCGGCACAAGGCCGGAACGACGGGCTTCGGCCGGGCTTCCAACTCGGGCTTGCTTGCCGCGAATGAGCACCTTGCCGCTGTCCGGGTTCAGCGCCCCGGTTATAATTTTCACAAATGTCGATTTGCCGGCACCGTTGGCACCCATCAGCGCGACAATCTCGCCCTCCGAGACACTGAGGCTGGCATCAACGAGCGCTTTGACAGCGCCAAAGCTTTTGGCGATGCCGCTGGCATCTAGGATCTGATTTGCGTTCATGGGAATGCGTGTTCTTTTCTCGAATGGGTGCCCCCGCCCGACAGGTCGGGCGGGGGCGTTCCGGGTGTTGATCAGCTGTCGCCTGGGCCTTCGCAGGCGATGATCTGATCCATCGTGTAATCGGTCCAGCCCGGCACAGTGACGGACACGGGCCATTCAGGATCGAGGTTCGGGTTCTGCGCCGCGGTGATCGTGGCACGGCCCTCGTCAGAGGCATTTTCCCAAAGAACCGGATCAACCAGCACGGTTTTCTCGCTTGGCGCTTTGCCATTGAGAATGTCGACTGCAAGCGCAACGCCCGCACCGCCAACCGAGCCGGGGTTGGTCACGGCAGCGCCGGTAAGTCCGTCCACTTCGCTCAGGTATTGAACAAAGCCCGCGTTGTCGGCACCGACGATCGGCACCAACGGTGCACCGGATTCAACAAAGGCATCCACGATCACGTTGTCGATGCCAGAGGTCCAGACGCCGTCAAACGGAATGCCCGTTGCCAGATAGTCAAACATCTGTTGCTTGCCCTGGTCCTGCTGCCAGCCGGTGAACACTTCATGGACAACGTTGATACCTGGGTATTCTGCCAAGGCCCGCTTGAAACCATTGTCACGGTCACTGTCTGCCGAGACACCAGCAATGCCGCGCATATAGACGATGTCGCCCTTGCCGCCGACCTGCTCAAACAGCCACTTGGCGCCGAGATAGGCATATTCTTCCTGGTTGTTGGACAGGATGTAGGCACCTTCCGCCGACACACCGGCGTCAACCGCGACCACAACGATGCCTTTTTCCATCGCCATTTCCAGCGCAGAGTTCAATGCGTCGGGGTTTGAAGGGTTGAGAACAATCGCGTCTACGCCCGCCTCAATAAGGTTGTTGAGATCTTCCAACTGACCTGCGGAATCAGTGTTGCGGTGTGCCACGATCAGATTGGACACATCCTCTTCGACCAGTGCCTGCGCACGCATGGCGCAGATCATCTGCTCGCGCCAACCATTGCCCTGCACAGTATTGGATATGCCGATGGTATAATCCGCCGCGAATGCCGCCGGGGCCATTGTGGCCGCGATCGCAAGAGCCGCCGCGCTTGTGAGTAGTTTCTTCATGTTATTTCCTCCCAAATGAAGATTTCGTGTGGTGATTGCTGGGCTTTGACGCCCAATTACTTGATGAACGGTTGCAGCACGTCGCGCGCCAATAGAAAGCCGCGCTTGACCTTTTCGTCCGTGCCTTCGAACAGCCTGTCTTCATGCTCGATAATGACCGGGCCGTCATAGCCAGCCCGGTAAAGGCCGGAAAAGAAACCCGACCAATTGACATCCCCCAGCCCGCAAAGGCGTGGCACTTGCCAGCCCATGCCTGCTGACATGATACCATTTTCGTAAAGACCATCGTGATCAATCATCAGGTCTTTGGCGTGCACATGGCCGATCTGGGGGCCAAACTCTTTGATGAATCTGGTCTGGTCGATGAACTGCCAGATCAGATGCGAAGGGTCGAAATTCATCCCCACATCGGTGCCCCATTTCTCAAAAATGCGGCGCCAGATCTTGGGCGAATAGGCAATGTTATGCCCGCCGGGCCATTCGTCATAGGAAAAGATCATCGGACAATTCTCAAAGCAAAGCTTGACGCCCGCATCTTTGGCATGCGCCACAACGGGGCCAAAGATCTCTTGCGCGCGGGCCCAGTTTTCATCGACGTTCAACGTCCGATCCCCGCCCACAAACGTATTGACCACCGGCACCCCCATGACACCAGCCGCGGTAATGACCTTCTTCAGGTGGGCAATCACATCCTCACGGTGCGCCGCCTCCGCGTGCAGCGGGTTGGGATAGAACCCAAGGCCGGAAACCTCGATGCCCTTGGCTTCCAGCCCGTCCTTGATGTCCTTGCCCTGCGCTGCACTGAGCCCATCCACGTTGATATGACAGGTCCCCGCATAGCGCCGCTTGTCACCGCTTGATTTTGGCCAACAGGCGATTTCCATCGCCGAGAACCCGTTGGTACTTGCCCAATCGGCAACCTCCATCAGGCCCTGGTCTTCAAATGGCACACTCAGAATCCCAAGTTTCATCTCGTTCCCCTCAAATCTCGTCCAGATTGACCCAACGCGCCTCTTGCGCGGATTTCAGGACGGCGTCGCAGAATTTCATCTCGTAATGACCATCGTCAAATGTGGCCCAAGTGCTGTGGTCCCCGCGTTCACCTGCTGCAACATCTGCGTAAACCGCGCCAAAAAAGGCAAAGAAGCTGTCTGCAAATCCTTCGACGTGTCCGGGCGGCAGGGATGCCGCACGGGTGCCGGTTTCGTTCATCAATGTGAAGTCGCGCATAAGCGTTTGGTTCGGGGCATCGCGATGCCCGATGAACAGATGATCGGGCGTTTCACTGTCCCAAGAGGCACTGGCCGCGCTGCCGGCGATGTCCCACTGCAGCGAATTTTTGCGGCCAATGTTGATCTGTGATGTGGTCATCACACCCTTGGCGCCGTTCTCATATCGGATCATGATCGCTGCCGCGTCATCGGTGTCGATCGTAACGGGTTCTGTTTTGCCTTCCGCGCTTGAGAAGGTTTCAACCGGCCCTGTTGATCGCTGCCGCTCGGGCAGGAATGTGCTGAGGTCGGCAAACACCGATTTGGCTTTGAACCCCATGATAAAGCTGGTCAAATCCACCCAATGCGTTCCGATATCTCCCACCGAACGCAGGGCGCCGCCCACTTCGGACTGCAAGCGCCAGTTCCAATCTGTCGCCTTTGCCAGCCAGTCCTGATGATAGTGCCCGGTGACAAAGCGCAGGTCACCCAGTTCTCCGGCTTTCACCATGCCCTGTGCCTGTTGGTTGAGGGGATAAAACCTGATGTTGTAGCACACCGCGCAAATCTTGCCGGAGGCCTTGGCCAGCGCGGCCATTTCCGCCGACTGGGCGCTTGTCATTGCCAATGGTTTTTCGCAAACGACATGTTTCCCCGCGGCAATAATCGCCTTCACTTGCGGGTAATGCGCATGATTGGGCGATGTGACATGCACCACATCAACAGCATCATCGGCCAACAGATCGTCAAGCGAGGCATAGGCATGCCCGACACCGATCTCAGCCGCGCGCGCAGCACCACGTTCTGGCGATGATCCCAGAACACCTGCAATGCGCACACCAAGACGGCGCAGCGCTTGCACGTGCACGGTGCCAATGAACCCGGTCCCGATGACCGCCGCATTGATTTGCGAAACATCAGACAAGGTGTTTCTCCTCAGACAACAGAATATCCTCCATCCACGGGGACACAGACCCCGGTCATGAATTTCGAGGCGTCCGATCCCAGAAACAGCGCGAGACCGGCGATGTCATCCGGCTGGCCCCAGCGGCCAAGCGGCGTGCGGGCCTCGACGGCATCGGTGAAGGCCTGATCTTGTCTGGCGCGGGCAGATTGTTCCGTCACGATGAAACCGGGGGCAATGGCATTGACGCGGACGCCATCCGAAGCCCAGGCAATTGCCAGCGACTTGGTCATCTGCTCGACCCCGGCCTTGGATGCGCCATATGCCGGGTTCCGGGGGGAGCCGAAGCGGGCATACATTGACGCGATATTGATGACGCGGCCCTGACGTTTTGCAAGCGCTCCATGCAACGCCTTGGCGCAGCGCATGGAGCCAACGAGATTGACGTTTAACACATGTTGAAAGAACTCTGCGTCCATTTCTTCGCCGCGTTTTGTGATGGCGGCGCAATTGACCAGAACATCCACTTCATCCCGGCTTTTGGCAAAGTTGTCTACGGCGTCCGTGTCGGTCACATCCAGCTGCGTATAGCCGAAGCGCGCCGCATCTTCGGGCAAGCATTCGGGTTCGGCGCCGGTGATTTCCACGTCACCACCCGCATGCTGAAACGCGCGCGCAATCGCGGCCCCGATGCCGCCACGGCTGGCGCCGATCACGATGATGCGGGCGCCGGAGAAATCAAATTCCGCCGCTGCGCTCATGGCAACATAACCGTTGTTTTGCCGGATTTGGCCGGTTTCATGACATCCCCCTTTGACGCACAAAATGCGTTCTGAAATCGATTTCATTTCGGACAATTAAGTCTTTTCAGATCGTGAAATCGATTACATAATCGGCAAGACAAGAGATTCGTGTCAACAGAAAAATTATAGATGGCGACCGGCGCAGATGATTCAGAAACCCGCGACAATTCAGGATGTGGCCCGTGCGGCGGGTGTGTCGGCTGCGACGGTTAGCCGGGTTTTGACCAACCCCAGTCTGGTCAGTGACGCCACTCGCGAAACCGTTCTTGATGCGATCAAGAGCACGGAATACAGGGTCAATCAGGCAGCGCGAAATCTACGGCTGCAGCGGGCAAACGCGGTCCTTGTCTTGGTGCCCAACCTGGGAAAGCCGTTTTATTCGGGCATTCTTGCAGGCATCAGCGAAGAGTTTTCCGGCACAGACTACGCGGTTTTGATCGCCGATACAGATAGCGATCCGAATGTAGATACGGCACTGGCGGGGTACTTTCTGGATGGCCGTGTTGACGGCGCGATATCGTTGGACGGCGGTTTGGGTGCGTCGGCCTTGCGCGAATGTGTCGATCTGGGTGTCGAAGATCGGATTGTCTTTTTGTGCGAATGGGTCGAGGGCCAGAAATTCCCTGTTATCTCCAGCGACAATGCCGAAGGGGCACGGCTTGCCATTCGGCACCTTCATGATCTTGGGCATCGCAAGATCGCTCATATCACCGGGCCGGACGGCAATGTTCTGACCACGGCACGGCGTGAGGGAATGGTGTCCGAACGGGCGCGCCTCGGATTGCCTGCGAAGCCGGAATGGATCATCAGGGGCGATTTTTCACTGGAGTCTGGTCATGAGGCTGCGACGCGTATTCTGGGCATGGAGGACCGGCCCACGGCGGTGTTTTGTTCGGCGGACATGGTGGCGTTTGGCTTGATGGCAGGGTTGAAAAGCGGCGGATTGCGCGTGCCGGAAGACATTTCCGTTGTCGGCTTCGACGACATTGAGATGTCAGAATACTACATTCCGGCGCTGACCACGATCCGGCAAGATCGCCACCGGTTGGGGTGCCGCGCCGCAAGGGTGCTTTTGGACCGGTTGAGAGACAAAGACCTTGAGCGCACACCCGAAGTGCCGATCCCGGTTGAGTTGATTGTCCGCGAAAGCACTGCGCCGCTACGGACCTGATCGCGGCCCTCAGCCGATACCTGCGTTGGGTGCGCCGGTGACGGATTGTTCGAAATCCAGGTTCACACCGGTCATTGGCGCCGATGACGGTGACAGCAGGAACATCGTGGTCCGCGCCGTTTCCTCAGGTGACACCAGCCGACCAAGCGGAAGATTGGCTCCGGCCTTTTTCATCCAGTCTTCGCCATGGCCCAGAACGTTCGCTTGCATGTTGTGCTCGGCTTCGGTCAGCACCCAGCCCAAATTGATCCCGTTAACACGAATGCCATCATGCAGATGCGCATTGGCGGCGTTTTTGGTCAGCGTCTGGAGGGCCCCTTTTGAGGCGGAATAGAGGGCCAGCTCGGGCGGACCACAATGGGCATTCATCGACTGGATGTTGACGATCACACCGCCAGAATTGCGGTTCTGCATATCCTTGACGGCCTCCTGCATAAGCAGGAATGGCGCACGGGTATTGATGGCGAAAATCATGTCGAAATCTGTGGCGTTGCCGTCGGCAACGCTGGCGCGGGTGGTGACGCCGGCGGCGTTGACAAGCCCGTCGATCCGTCCAAATGCTGCCCTCGCGCCATCGGCAATCTTCTGAGCCGCCGTTGTTTCTGAAAGGTTGGCGACGACGCAGGCAACCTCTGCATGCCCTGAAAGTTCGGCGGCCAAAGAGGCCATTCCCTCTGGGTTGAGGTCGGTGGCCAATATTTGCCGTACGCCCTGTGCCGCGGCCTCAATGGCGACTGCCCTGCCGATGCCGCTGGCCGCGCCGGTGATAACGAGAACCATGTTTTCAAGGTCTTGTGTCATGGAAAGGTCCGTTCTGTTTGCGTGTCCGGTCGCCCCATTGGATCACGGGTTCGACCCATTGCGGATCGTTGCCCGATCGGCGCTGCCCTGGGCCTGACCAAAATTGTTCCCAGCGGCACAGGGCGCCTCCTACTCTCGAATCAAATATTCCACTGCAATAGTGGAGGGGCAGGGGACAATAGTCCCGATCAATTCCATCAAAATGCCTCACAACGGCTTGTTCCAGTGCCATGTCAGCAAAACAGGTTTTACAGATTCCGCCTTCGAAACCTCAGATCTTGGGCCGGTCTGATGTGATCTGATGTGTTGCGGCCTTGCAGGACACAACCGAACTCAAGACATTGGACCGAACCCGAAGACAGGTCGCGCTAATTGCCAAGACGCAAAGCAGTTCGCGCATTTTTTGGGCCGCAGACGAAACGACAACCAGATGAGAGCCGATGAGCGACGCAGCCCAACCACATTCCGAGATACCCGCAGCACGAGACTATTCGCTGACGGGGGCATCAAGCCGCCACGCCGAAGAGGTCGGGCTTGCCGCGGCCGAATGGTATCACAGCGAGGTTCCGCGCAAGACCATGAAAGCGTTGATGAAACGGCGCGACGGCCCGGCCTTGCGCGACACGGCTATCTGGATCGCGCTGCATGTTATTTTCGCGGCTGGCGGTATTTATTTCTGGGGCTCATGGATCGCTGTGCCGTTCTGGCTGGCCTATGGGGTGATGTATGGCTCGGCAAGCGACAGTCGCTGGCACGAATGTGGCCATGGCACACCGTTTCGCACCCGCTGGATGAACGATGTGGTCTATCACATCGCGTCCTTCCAACTCATCCGAAACCCGGTGAATTGGCGTTGGAGCCATGCCCGCCACCATACGGACACGCTCATTGTCGGGCGCGACCCTGAGATAGCGTGGATGCATCCGATCAACCTGTTTCTGAAGGCGCTGGCTTTTGTTGGGTTTGTAGATACATGGGCCTCGTTCAAGACGCTGGCGCGCAATGCACTTGGTATTCTGTCAGAGGATGAGAAAAATTACATTCCTGAAACCGAATGGCCCAAGGCGGCGTTCTGGGCGCGGGTGCATTTGGCGCTTTTTGCACTTACGGCGCTGGCTGTTCTGCTGATGCTGGCAAATGGCATGGGGTGGAAATCTGCACTCCCGGTCCTGCTGGTCGGCGGGCCGCGCGTCTATGGTTGCTGGCACATGGTGTTGACCGCGTTGTTGCAGCATGGCGGGCTGCCCGAGGATGTGACCGACCACCGCCTGAATTCCCGCACGCTTTACATGAACCCGATCAGCCGGTGGATCTATTGGAACATGAATTATCACATCGAACACCACATGTTCCCGATGGTGCCCTACTATTCGCTTCCTGCCCTGCACGAGGAGGTAAAACATGACCTGCCCGCGCCAAACACCTCGATCTGGGATGGCTATAAAGAGATGATGGGCGCGGTGATGAAGCAACGGAGCGACCCCAGTTACGCGGTGCGGAAAACACTGCCGCCCACCGCGAAACCCTACAACGAATTTTTGCACAAACACGTGCCGGACCGCAGCGATGCGGGCTGATCCCCTCACCCAACCAAGCGGAGCTATACATGCCCTGGATTGACGCAATTGCCGCAGATGATGTCGAAGAAGAAGACGTCATCCGCTGGGACCACGATGACAAGACCTATGTGATCATCCGCAGCCCTGACGACGAATTTTACTGCACAGCCGGTTTGTGCACGCACGAGCATGTTCACCTGTCTGACGGGATGGTGATGGACAACGAAATCGAATGCCCCCGCCACAACGGGATCTTTGACTATCGCACTGGTAAGGCCCTGCGGGCCCCGGCCTGTGAACACCTGAGCACATATGAAACCAAGAAAGAGGGCGATCGGATATTCGTGAACGTGCCGTGAGCCGTAGATTGCCTACTGTCGCTGATCTGCGTGCCCTGAAGGGCAAAAGACAGCTCAGCATGCTGCGCTATTTCACGATCGAAGAGGCCGCCGCCGCGGAAGCCGCCGGCATCGATATCGCTTCGGTGCCGCCTGAAATATTGTTCGATCCACGTTACCGCGATGTTGCACCGTCGATATTTTCGATGACCGGCCAAACCCACACGCAATGCGGCACGCCGCTGGATTATCTGCGTTGGTGCAATGACGCGGTCGAACGCGGGGCGGATGCGCTTTATTGCTCCGGCTCGATGCAGACGGTCGAGATGTTGGCGCGCGAGTATATTCCCGTCGTTGGCCATGTCGGTCTGGTGCCGGCCCGCGCCACATGGACAGGTGGCTATCGTGCCGTTGGTAAAACAGCCGCCGACGCCTTGCGCCTGTTTGACGAAGTAAAGGCTTATGAAAATGCCGGGGCCTTGGCGATCGAGTTGGAAGTGGTGCCAGAAGAAGTGGCGACCGAAATTTCCAAACGTGTCAATATCCTCGTTTGGTCGATGGGTGCCGGCGCGGGCTGCGATGCGCAATATCTCTTTTCCAACGACATCCTTGGCTACACCGAAGGCCGCGTTCCGCGCCACGCCAAGGTCTACCGTGACTTTCAGGCAGAATATGTTCGCCTGCAAAAGGAGAGGATCGCGGCCTTCCAAGAGTTTGTCGCGGATGTGGATAGCGGTGCTTTTCCGCAGGGCGAGCATCTGGTGAAGATGCCGGAAAATGAGTTGGACGCTTTCCGCAACCAACTTGAGACACGGTCTTGAGCGGCACTGGCGCTTTGACATGATTGTTCTTGCTTCTCGGGGTATTCGCCTGGCGTTCGATCCGTCGTTGGGCCAGATCGTTCGGTTTGTGGTAACAGAGGGCGCGCGTGAAATCGCGCCGCTTCATCGTGCGCCTTGGGACGAAACAGGCGAGGTTTTGCCCGATGGATTGCCGCCACATCTCTATCATTTGGGCGGCGATTTTTTCTGTGCGCCTTTTGCCGCGGAGAAGGATGGGGCGCCGCCGCACGGCTGGCCCGCGAATGCCCGCTGGCACTTGCAAAACGCCTCACCGGACCGCTTGTCGGCACGCCTGTCAAAAACGGTTCAAGGGGCGATCGTGACCAAGGAATTGTGGCTGTGCCCCGATCAGCCGTTTGTCTATCAGCGGCACACATTTGTTGGCGGCTTCGGCCGGGTGCCGGTGTCCAACCATGCCAATGTTTCGCTGCCCAATGGCGGGCTGATCCGAACGTCGCCGAAACAGGTTTGGGTGACGCCGCCTACGCCGCTTGAACCCGATGCAGGCAGAGGGCGCTCCGGGCTGACCTATCCCGCAACTTCTACTGATCCAACGGCCTTCCCTGCCGGTGCTGGCACGGCTGATCTGACCCGATATCCATGGTTTGATCGGCATGAGGATTTTGTTTCGGCGGTCGAGGCACCGGGCCACCGCTTGGGCTGGACGGCGGTGACGCGGCCCGCTGAAGGGGATGTGTTCTTGTCGCTGCGCCGCACGGATCAATTGCCGATGACGATGCTGTGGCATTCTAATGGCGGCCGCGACTACGAGCCGTGGTCAGGACGGCATAGGGCGTGTCTGGGTGTCGAAGAGGGCGCGGCGCAGCACATGTTGGGCGAGGATCATGGTCTGCCCTTAACCGGACCGGGAGACTTCAAGCTTCATAATGAATGCGCGATGACGGTCTCGCATGTGATCGGCGCTGTTGCCTGGCCATCGGGATCGGCCATCCGCTCTGTCGAGTTGGCAGGCGGGCAGCTTGTTCTGTGCGGTGAAGACGGCAGCCGCCGTGAGGTGCCTTTTGACAAGGACGCGTTGGAACTGGCCTAAAAGGTCAGCCCCGCGCCTTGTCCCAGATGTCACATAAACGCTGGTAGTTTGCGGCCATCTCCGCTACTGCGTCGGCATCTGATACCGCGCCTTTCATCCAGGCTTCGGCGCTTTTTGCAAAGATGGTTCGCCCCACGGCAAAGCCTTTGACAAGCGGCTGTTTCGCGGCGACTTCAAAGCTCGCGGCAAGTGCCGCCTGGTCTTTGCCAAGCCCAAGAACCACAATGCCCCGGCAGTGCGGATCATTGTCCAAGATCGCCGCGCTGGCCAGATCCCAGGCTTTTGCCGATTGCATCGGTTCAAGTTTCCACCAATCAGGAGAGACGCCAATCTCGTAATACCGCCGGATCAAACGGGCGGTCGTGTCATCGGCGACATCACCAACTTTGGATGGAATGACCTCCAGGAGGAATTCCAGATCATTGCGGCGGCAAGCCGCGAAGAGGCGGGTGATTGTGTCCTCTTGCGCACGCTGAATATCCGCCGGATCGTCCGGATGGCAAAAGCACAAGACTTTGACGACCTGACCGGCCGGCCAAGTATCAAGCCCACCAAAATCGGGCCCCAGTGAGGGTTCTAGCGTCAAGGGCCGCGATCCCGGCCACTCCACCGGGCGCCCAATCCAAAGGCTGCCGCCCGCCGCCTTGTGCAAAGCGGTCTCGCCCAGCCGGTCATCACAAAGAAATCCATATCCATCCTGCCCCCCGGCCACGCGGTGAGCCGCATCAAGGCACAATTCTTTGAACCGGCCGATCTTGTCCGGGGTTGCGCCTTCCAGTTCTTCCAACTGCATGCGGTGATCAAAGGCGAAGACCCGCAGATCCGGCCAGTCGCCGGTTCGGTTGGTGGCCCAATGCACCTGGTTCAATGCGGCGTCGTTGCGCAAATCTGGACGGGTCACGCCGCGCGACAGGAAAAAGCGCAACTCTTGCAAGGAAGGGTAGGCGGGGGTGCAGCCGTGACGCGAGACCGCCAATGCGCCGCAGGCATTGGCGTATGTGATCGCCTGCGCCCAATCCTCCCCATCAAGCCAACCTTTGAGCAAACCGGCCATAAAGCCGTCACCGGCACCCAAGACATTAAACACCTCAATCGGAAAGCCTGGCACAACAGGACCGGCCTCAACATGATCGGGAATATCCCCGGTAAAGGCCACAGCCCCCTTTGCGCCCAGCTTGCACACCAGCGAGGCATCGGATTTGTCCCGCACCGCACGCAGGGCCGCCACGGTGTCTGTTGACCCTCCGGCGATATGAAACTCTTCTTCGGTACCGACGATCAGATCAAACAGATGCAATGTCGTTTGCAGCTTGGCGGTTACCTCGGCACTTTCGACAAAGCGGCTCTCGCCATCCCCATGACCGGCAACACCCCAGAGGTTGGGCCGGTAATCTATGTCCAGCGCAGTTTGCATCCCATCTTCGCGCGCAATCTCCAGTGCCTTGATGGTGGACGCCGCCACTTGTGGATGGCTCAGATGGGTGCCCGAGGCGACCAGCGCACGCGCCTGCCGAATGAAATCGGGATCTATGTCATCGGGCGTCAGCCCCATATCGGCGCAATTCTCGCGGTAGAAAATCAGGGGAAACTGCTCCTTGTCGCGAATGCCCAAGAGAACCAGCCCTGTCAGCCGCTCAGGATCAACCTTAACGCCCGTGGTATCAACGCCAAGCCGCTCAAGTTCTTCGGTGACAAAGCGGCCCATATGTTCATCGCCCACGCCGGTGATCACCGCGGATTTCAGCCCCAGCTTGGCGGTCCCGCAGGCGGTGTTGGTGGGAGAGCCGCCGATGTATTTGCGGAAACTGCGTATATCTTCCAACTTGCCACCGATCTGTGCGCCATAAAGATCGACGGATGACCGTCCGATGGTGATCAGGTCGAGCGTCTTCATAGGTTTGAACTTTCTTCCCGATGAAAACCGGCGTCAGGCCGGCTCACCGTGATTGGCGTTGCACTCAAATGTTTGCGCTACCATTCAAAGTTTTAACCTGCTTGTCTACTGTCTTCGTGGTGGAACCGGAAAAAGCCAACCGTTTCACTCCAGCAAATCCGGATCGCTGTAGCTATCTTGTTTTGACGAATTTTCGCACTCGCAGAAGCTGATCACGCCGAAATGCGTTGGCGGTTTTCGTCGAAGGCAAAGGATTGTCGGTCGTCAAAATCCAACTGAATGCTCTCGCCCACCTGTGTGTTGTCCTGCCCAAAGATCCTCACGGTCAGCGGCTCCTGCTGCGCCGTGGAAACAAGCAGATTGGTATCTCCGCCAAGGCGTTCCACATGGGTGACAGTGCCTTTGATCCGCCCGTCTTTCTGAACACGCAAATACTCAGGGCGGATGCCCAAGGCACCGTTTTGGGGAATAGGCAGTGGCGCTTTGTGCAGGAAATTCATTGCGGGAGAGCCAAGAAACCCTGCAACGAATTGATTGGCGGGGTTATTGTAAAGCTCCATCGGAGAGCCAACTTGCTCAACCTGACCGTCGCGCAACACGACAATCTTGTCGGCCAATGTCATCGCTTCGGTCTGGTCGTGGGTCACATAGATCATCGACGCGCTGAGGGTGCGGTGAAGCTCCGCAATCTCGATCCGGGTGTTCATACGCAAAGCGGCGTCAAGATTGGACAGCGGTTCGTCAAACAGGAACAATTTCGGCTCCCGCACGATGGCGCGTCCGATGGCCACACGTTGCCGTTGACCGCCTGACAGGTCGGACGGGCGGCGATCAACATAGGCACCAAGGTCAAGCATATCGACGGCTTTGCTCACCCGTTCATCAATCACGGCCTTGGGTTGCTTTTCCTGTTTGAGACCCAGCGCCATGTTGTCGCGCACAGTGAGATGCGGATAAAGCGCGTAGGACTGAAACACCATCGCGATGCCGCGTTTGGCGGGGGGGATGTGGTTCACCACGGTGCCGCCGATATCCACCGTTCCACTGGTCGCGTCTTCCAGACCCGCGATGACCCGCAGCAGGGTGGATTTGCCGCAACCGGACGGGCCGACAAACACCACGAACTCACCGTCTTCAACGGTCAGGTTGATGTCCTTCAAAACCTCGACATTCCCAAACGACTTGCAGACATTGGTCAGGGTAAGAGCGGTCATCAGATGTCTCCTAGTTCTATGGGGCGGCCTGTGCGGATGCTTTCGTCCGCTGCCAGACAGATTGCGAGCGATTTTACCGCGTCATTCATGTGGCGTGTGAGGTCGATGTCCTTGTTGATCGCATCAATCATGAAAGCTTGTTCGGCGTCGCACAGACGTTGATGATCTGGCTCATCGGGCAACTCGATCAGGGTATCGCCATCGGCGCGGTGCACCAGCAGACCGCCGACCTTTGTGTGACCATCCACATTATCCGACGCGCCCTTGTTGCTGTCGACAATCGACACGGCGCCCTTGGGCGACACCACATCTTTGACGAAGAAGGCGGTCTCGGACATCATCGGGCCCCATCCGGCCTCGTACCAGCCGACAGAGCCATCGGCGAACCAAACCTGCAACTGGCCATAGTTGTACATGTCCGGCGCAATTTCATCCGAAAGCCGCAGGCCCATGCCGCTTACACGCACGGGCGCGGCATCGGTGATCTGGCACATCACATCGACATAATGCACGCCGCAATCCACGATGGGGCTGGTGTCGCGCATCAACGCCTTGTGGGTTTCCCAAGTGGGGCCGTCCGACTGTTGATTGAGGTTCATCCGGAACACGTAAGGCCCGCCCAGTGCCCGCGCCTCTGTGATCAGGCGCTTCCAGCTGGGGTGGTGGCGCAGGATATAGCCAACAACCACTTTGCGGCCCAGCCTTTTGGCCGTGGCAACGACACGCTCTGCGTCTTCGATGGTGGTGGCCAAAGGTTTTTCGATAAACACATCGGCCCCGGCCTCCATCGCCGCAATGGCATAGCTGGCGTGGCTGTCGGAATAGGTCGCAATGCAGACCAGATCAGGTGCTTGGGCAAGACCTTCTTCAAAGGTGCTCAGGCGTGGATACCCCTTCAATGCGTCGGGCAGCTCGACTTCGGAACGGTTGACCAACCCAACAATCTCGGTGTCCGGATGTGCGTGATAGGCCAGCGCATGACTTTGCCCCATATTGCCGAGACCGGCGACGACGACTTTCATTTGACAGCTCCAGATGTAATGCCGCGGATAAGCTGGCGTGAAAAGATAACGTAAAGAGTCATGACCGGCAGGATCGCGAGCGATAGTGCGGACAGCACCGCATTCCAGTCAGTGACAAATTGCCCGATGAACACCTGGCTGCCAAGAGTTAGGGTTTTGACCTCTTCTGCGGGGGCCAGGATCAGCGGGAACCAAAGATCGTTCCAAATCGGGATCATGTTGAACACAGCCACAGTCGCCATGGCTGGCCGCACCAGCGGTAGCACCAGCCGAAAGAAAATGCGGTACTCGCTCAGCCCGTCAATCCGTCCCGCGTTCTTGAGATCATCACTCACCTGGCGCATGAATTCAGACAGGATGAAAACGGCCAGCGGCAAACCCTGCGCCGTATAGACAAGGATCAACGCCCAGAGCGTATTCACCAACCCGGTTTGCACCATCATTTCGAGAATGGCGACCGTACCGATCCGGATCGGGATCATAATGCCAAGGGCCAGGTATAGGCCCATAATCATGTTCCCCTTGAACCGGTATTCGGCCAATGCAAAGGCGGCCATCGCCCCGAACAGAAGAATAAAGAACAGTGATCCGACGGTGACGATCATCGAGTTCTGGAAGTAGAGAAAGAAATCCCCCTGTTTCAGCACGGTCTCATAACCAATCAGTGAGAAACTGTCGGCGCTGGGCAATGCTAGCGGTTCGCGAAAGATCGCCTTGCGGGTCTTGAAGCTGTTGATGACGATCACAAAAACAGGGAAGAGCGCGATCAACGTGTAGAGGATCAACGCGCCATGGGCGGCAACGGTGTTCAGGCGGTTCTGGCGGGCGGCGTTCATGACGGTCTCCTCAGAACTGATAGCGGCGCATGCGTGACTGGATACCAAAGAGGTACAGGCACACACCGACAAGGATGATGGCGAACATGGCTGATGCGATTGTGGACCCCATGTGAGGATCGCCCAGTTGCAGCTGGAAGCCAAAGAAGGTGCGATACATAAATGTGCCAAGAATATCGGTGCTGAAATCCGGCCCGGCCAGCGCCCCTTGCGCGGCATAGATCAGATCAAAAGCGTTGAAGTTGGCAACGAAGGTCAGGATCGAGATGATCCCGATGGATGGCAGGATCAGCGGGAGCTTGATCTTCCAGAATGCAGAGAGACCCGTGATGCCTTCGACTTCGGCAGCTTCGAGGATCTCGTCAGGGATCGACAGAAGCGCGGCATAGATCAGCATCATCGGGATCCCGACGAACTGCCAGACAGAGACCAGCGATAGGGTGGTCAGTGCATAGGCTTCCTTGCCCAGCCAAGGAGCATAAAGCGATTTCAGCCCTATCGCATCCAGCATGCCCGGCGCGATGCCCCATATGGGCGACAGGATGAGTTTCCAGGCGAAACCGACAATCACAAAGCTGAGGATGGTCGGGATGAAGATGGCAGAGCGATAGAAACTGGCAAAGCGTAATTTGGGGTGGCTCAGGATTGCGGCCAATGCCACCCCGATGGGGTTTTGCACCAGCATGTGAATGATGAAGAACCAGAAGTTATTGCCAAGCGCATTCCAGAACTGGTTGGACCAAACGGTTTCGCCAAAAAGCGTCTGGAAGTTCTGCAAGCCGACGAACACCCGTTCCTGATCAATTTCGGTGAACAGTGACAGACGAAGCGTGTTGAACAGCGGGTAAATCATCACCGCCGTATAGACCAGCACGGCAGGGGCAAGGAAAACGACAATGTGCCAGCGAAACTTTGGACGCGAAGGTTGGTCTGACATGGTGATCTCCTGACAATCCGGTGGACGGCGACACGGTATTGCGAATGGAACGATTGGGGCAGAAAGTGATTGCCCGATCGGCGGCGAATTCAACCCGGCGATACCCTCAATGGATTGACCGGGTCGAACAGGGGGGCTTGCCCCGGCTGGAAGGACGCCGGGACAAAGCGGGCTGTCTTAGCCTTTTATTGCTGAGGCGCGTACCAGCTGGCCAGACCCTCTTGCAGGCGCGCACCGGCGGCCTCTGGAGTTTCTTCGCCTTTGATAACGGCCACGGAGGCATTCCATGTATCGTTTTCAAGGTTGGGCGTTCCGCGCGAGAGAACCTGGTAGGTTGAGCGGATGGTGCTTTCACACTGGCCGCGCCATGAGATGAACTCTTGCGCCAGCGGGTCTTCCAGCTCGACCGGGGCCGATGACAATGGGAAGAAGCCGGGCAGGGCGTTGGCAAAGATGGTCGCGAACTCGGACGAGCCAACCCAGTTCAGGAAGGTTTCCGCCGCTTCCTTGTTGGGTGTTGCGGCGTTCATGCCAATACCGATGTCCGTGTGATCCGAAATATAGCAGGTATCACCGGCATTCTGGACTGGTGGGTAAAAGGCGCCCATCTCGAAATCTGCCTGCCCGTTGAAGCCGGAGATTTCCCATGAACCGGTCGGATAGATCGCCGCGCGGCCAAGGGTAAAGATGTTCTGGCTGTCCGGATATGTTTGCGCCTCATAACCATCACCCAGATAGGCACCCCATTTTGCCAGCTGGCGGTATGGTGCAACCCAGGCCTCATCCGTCAGCTTCTGATCGCCAGAAAGAAGCGCCAGACGGCCCTCTTCACCTTTCCAGTAATTCGGACCGATGTTGTTGTAGCCCATGGTCGCAGCTTCCCACTGATCGTTGGTGCCCATTGCCATCGGGATGTAGTTGCCGTCTTCCTTGATCTTGTCGAGGACCGCAAAGAATTCGGCTTCGGTGGTTGGAACCTCGACACCGACCTCTTCGAAAGCTTCTTTGTTGTAGATGAAGCCGTGGATCACCGAGGCCATCGGCACGCAGAATTGAACGGAAGCGTCATCCGTGCTCCAGCCAGACTTGGCAACAGGCGAAAAGTTGGCCATGCCCTCAAGTCCGCTGATGTCGGCCAGGTGGCCGGCTTCATATAATGCAAGCGAGGCGTCGAAAGGGCGGCAGGTGATGATGTCACCGGCAGAGCCCGCATCAAGTTTGGAATTCAGCACTGCGTTGTATTCTGCGGGGGCGGAGGGGGTGAAATTCAGCTTGATGCCGGGGTGTGCGGCCTCGAACGCGGGAATGATCTTGTCTTGCCAGATGGCAAGATCGTCATTGCGCCAGCTTTCGATAGTCAGTGTCACATCCTCGGCCGAGGCTGCGCCTGCGATGAGTGTCGAGGCCAGCATGGCACCGATCAGATTGGATTTTTTCATGGTCTTCTCCCTGGTTAGACGATTGCGTCTTTGTTTGATGTTATGGATTGCAGGCAAGGCCCGAGCTGACCGTCATGCGCGAGCAAAAGGTTCTTGGCCTCTTGTGCAGAACAGCCAGACGCCACCAAAATGGCCTGCTTGGTGTTGCCGTTGCTGTCATGCAACGCGGTCTTGGCGATTTCGGAAGGCACGCCGGCGATGTTGGTAATGATGCCAGTCGCGCGCTGCACGAGTTTGGCGTTGTCTGCGACAACGTTAACCATCTGCCCTTGATAAACATGACCCAAACGGATGCCCATCATCGATGACAACATGTTTAACGCGGCCTTTTGCGCCGTGCCTGCCCCAAGGCGGGTCGACCCGGCAATGGCTTCGGGCGGCGTTTGCAGGCAGATCGGCATATCCGCGATCTTCAGCAGCGGTGATGCCGGGTTGTTGGCGATGGCGATCACCGTAGCACCCTTTGCCTTGGCTGATTTCGCGGCAGTCACGGCAAAGGGGGTTGATCCGCTGGCACTTATTACGATGGCGGTATCGCCCTTCTTGATGTTCTGGGTGGCCAGCTCTGCGGCCTGCGTGTCGTCTTCGGTGTTGCCGGGCATGCTGGCATCTGTCGGGATGCCGCCTGCCATGTGAATTTGGATCGATGATGGGGGGATACCGAAGGTCCCGGGCAGCTCGCACCCATCGGCGAGGGCCATAAGGCCGGAGCTGCCAGCCGCGATGTAGATAAGAGAGTTGCCGGTCCGAATGGTCGCAGCCATCGTTTCTGACGCATCCGCCAGGGTGGGCAATGCGGACCTGACCGCGTCGAGCGCAGCCATCTGGCCATCCAGAAGTGCCTGAGTCGCAGCATGCGGTGAAAGCATGTCAATCGCGCCTATCTGGGGCAGTTGTTCAGTGGTTGGTGGCGGCATTCGAATCTCCCTGCCTAATCTAATACCTTTTAGATACCTTTTGTCTACCATTTAATTCTTGATCGGAGGATTGCGGGATTATAATACCAACCACATGCTTATATGCCCATATAGGTCTTTCCTTTTTCTAAATAGGTATTATAAAGGTATCTTATGGTAGATCTTGCATCAAAGCATGTAACGGACTTGCAGCGCGGCACCTGTGCTTGTCATTTTGCCGGGATTGAGTGCGCGCGTCGAACTGGCGCAGCCCTCCATCTGGTCAAGTCATCTGCCCCTGAAATGCGAAGGAGCTTCGGATGAGCATCACTGAATTTCTCGCGCCGCATAACTGGTTGGAGCCAGGCGGAGGGCCGCGGTATTTGCAACTGCGTCAACGGCTCAGCGATGGTGTGGATCAGGGCTTGCTCAAGGCGGGCAGCTCCCTGCCTCCGGAGCGTGAAATTGCAACAATCACCGAATTATCCCGCGTGACGGTTCGCAAGGCGATCCATGCCCTCGCCGAGGATGGTATAATCGTTCAAAAGCAGGGCTCGGGGTCATTTGTCGCCTCGGATACCCCGCAAATCGAACAATCCCTATCGCGGCTGACTTCCTTTAGTGAGGATATGTCCCGGCGCGGCATGGAATCCTCCAGCATCTGGCTTGAGCGGGGCATCTTTATGCCATCCCCCGACGAAGTGCTTGCCCTTGCTTTGTCTCCGGATGCATCCGTGTCTCGCATTGCGCGGCTCAGAACCGCTGACAACAAACCCATGGCGATCGAACGCGCGTCACTGTCTACCGAAATGCTGCCCAATCCGCTTTTGGTCAAAACCTCACTTTACGAAGTGCTTGCGGAAACGGGCCTGCGTCCGGTCCGGGCCTTGCAGAAAATTTCGGCGATCAACCTCGAGGAGGACAACGCCAGACTTCTGGAGGTTGAGCCGGGTATGGCCGGTCTGAGCATCGAGCGAACGTCGTATCTTGCGGACGGACGCACTGTCGAATTCACCCAATCCATCTATCGCGGAGACGCCTACAATTTTGTGGCCGAGCTTCGACTTGCAAAAGAATAGGACGTCCAATGTCTGCCTCTCAAACACAAATGCGCCGTGAAGTGCTCGAAATTCCTGTTGCTGTGGACCGTTTGTTGCAAAATGGCGGCGCTGATATTGCCCGCGCTGCGGATGCAATGCGCGCCTGTGCGCCTGCCTTTGTGGTCAGTGTCGCGCGGGGGTCTTCTGACCACGTTGCAACCTATCTCAAATATGCGTCAGAGTTGCTGATGGGCACGCCCATCGCCTCTATCGGCCCATCGGTCGCCTCGATCTATCACCGCAAGCTGGCCCTTGATGGCTCTGTTTGCCTGTCCGTGTCGCAATCGGGCAAAAGCCCTGACATCGTGCAGATGGCCAAGATGGCACGCGAAGGCGGGGCCTTGTCCATCGCCATGACCAACGACCCTGCCAGCCCATTGGCGCAGGTGTCGGATCACACGTTGAATCTGCACGCGGGGCCGGAGCTGAGCGTCGCAGCCACAAAAACATTCGTCAACTCGGCCGTCGCTGGCATTTGGTTGCTGGCAGAATGGGCCGAGGATGACGCACTCCGCTCCGCCATTCGGAACCTGCCCGCGGCATTGGAAAAGGCCGTCAGAAACGACTGGCCCGAAGTCCGAGAGGCCCTGGCCGGACGCAGCTCCATCTTTTGCCTTGGGCGGGGAACAACCAACGCCATCTCGAATGAGGCGGCTTTGAAATTCAAGGAAACTTGCCAGATCCACGCTGAATCCTACTCCTCTGCCGAAGTGCTGCACGGTCCGGTTTCCATTGTGGATGGCGGGTTCCCCGTGATTGCCCTGGGTGCAAAAGACGAGGCCGAAACCGCGCTGGCCGCCGTCGCGGATGAGATCGCAGCCAAGGGTGCCACTGTTTTTGCCACAAGCGACAAGGTGCAAAAGGCGACCCCTTTGCCAGCTGTCAGAACCGGCCACGCGCTGACCGATCCCATTGCCCTGATCGCAAGTTTCTATGCAATGGTTGAACAAACTGCGGCGGCACGCGGCATCAATCCAGACACACCGCGTCATCTGAAAAAGGTGACCGAAACGGTATGACCCGCATAACCAAGGCCTTTGTCGGCGCAAAAATCCATGACGGTCGAAAGCTGTATGCCGATCACGCGCTTGTGGTCGGGAAGGGGGATCTTCTGAGCGTGCGACCGAAGGGCAGCCTTCCGCAGGGATGCCCCACACACGTGCTGAAGGGCGGGATCGTTATGCCCGGCTTTGTGGATTTGCAGGTCAATGGCGGCGGCGGGGTGATGTTCAATGATGATCAATCAGTCCGCGCGTTGCGCACCATTGCACAGGCTCATCAGGCGACAGGCACAGCCGCGATATTGCCCACCCTGATTACCGACACGATTGAGCGGACCCGCAAGGCAATGGACGCCGTGGAACAGGCCATCGCAGATGGCGTCGGCGGTATTGTCGGCATTCATCTTGAGGGGCCTCATCTGTCCGTTGCCCGCAAAGGTGCCCACGATCCAAATCTAATCCGAACCATGACGGATGAAGATCTCGCTATCCTGCAAGACGCGGCAGATCGGTTGCCCAATGTGATGGTCACACTTGCCCCGGAAAACGCAACCAGCGACCAGATCAAAATCCTGTCTGACGCCGGGATCGTTGTATCGCTTGGTCACACAGACGCCGATTTTGCCACCTGCATGGGCGCGTTTGATGCAGGCGCGCGCTGTGTGACGCATCTGTTCAATGCAATGAGCCAGATGGGAAACCGCGAACCGGGTCTGGTCGGTGCAACCCTTGTCCGCGATGACATATGCGCAGGCCTCATTGCGGACGGCATCCATGTGCATCCGGCGACCATCCGCGCGGCCTTGGCCGCCTGCGACCACTCCGAACGGATTTTTCTGGTGACGGATGCAATGGCAACAGCGGGTTCTTCCATCCAGAAGTTTTCCATCAACGGACGTGACGTGTTCCGAAAAGATCAACGCCTCACTCTGGCCGATGGCACATTGGCAGGGGCCGATCTTGAAATGCCCCGCGCGATTGCGGTGATGAGGGAGCAGGTCGGCGACAGCGAAACACTGGCAATCCGCAGGGCAACATCAGCTCCGACCGCTCTGCTCAGGGAGCCGGGGCAATTTGGTCGGCTTGCGAAGGGGCTGGAGACAGTTGTCCATTGTAATGACGATTTCACTTCGATCAGCAGACTGCACATGAAAGATCCGGCACTCGCATAAGGGCAACACAGCCGAAGGCCCGTTATATCCAGTCCTTGAGAGTTTCCTGCTCCACGGCTGACTGCGATCCACAAAACGAAAGAACTGGGGATGGTGTCCCGCCCCGTCATCACCGCCAGGTTTTGACTGGGAAAGACCTGTCCGCGGGGAGGCATATTGACCCCGTTCTGACGAATGAGCGCCATTATTATGGCCAAATTCTCGTCTACTTGTCGGCGTTGGAAAGTTCTATCTCAGGAGATATCCATGGTCGCTCGTAGTCTATACGCCATCGACAGTGAAGCATTGAAAGTGACGTATTCCAGAACGCAAAGCGTTGGGGATAATGTCATCAACAATTCGGATTCTCCGAACGGAACCCAATATGCCTTTGGCACAGGATATTCGACACGGCAGGTCATTGTCGATGATCGCGGCGGCAATGCCGACAGGCTAGAGGATGACAACCATTGGAACCATGTTGTTATTGATGGCAAGGGACTGGTCAGCAATGGAACCGGGATCGAGGCGGAATCCGTCATTCAGCTGCGCGAGCTGACAGACGCAGGTACACCGACCGGCCCGGTCATCAACATCTATGTTCTTTCTCAAAACGGCGTCACCAGAGACATCTGGGGATTTGCGACCGATACCCTGTTGGAGCCGGGCACCAACTATCAAAAGGTTGGCGGCAGCAACATCGGGTCGACCGACTATGCAAACTATCAAACGCCTTGGCTCGTTACCGTTGACGGGACAAACCAAGATGACGTCATGGAAAGCGAATATACGGACCGTCAGGGGGACCAGATTGACGGCACCGACGGCACCAACGAAGCCATCTATGGCTATAGCGGTAATGATTACATCGACGGTGGAAAAGGCACGGATACCCTGTTCGGGGGCACTGGGTCGGACACGCTGATCGGGGGCGCCGGGGCAGATGAACTGGACGGCGGCATTGGGTCTGACGTCGCGGATTACAGCAGCTCCGATGCCGGGGTGACTGTCGATCTGGAAGAGGGCACCGGAACAGGCGGCGAGGCGGAAGGTGATACCCTCACGGATATTGAAAATCTGAAAGGGTCGCGGTTCAACGATGTCTTGACCGGTGATCGCAATGACAACGTCATTGAAGGCGGCTCTGGCCATGACACTCTGAAAGGTGGCGAAGGCGATGACACGCTGCATGGTGATGGCGGCAATGATTATATCGACGGCGGCAGCAACAACGACAGCTTGACCGGCGGGTATGGCAGAGACACGCTGCGCGGCGGGGATGGCAACGACACGCTGGACGGCGGCTCTGGAAACGACATTCTTGATGGCGGCAGCCAGAACGACAATCTTTCCGGTGGATCTGGAACTGACACGTTGCGTGGGGGTGACGGCAACGACACGCTGGACGGTGGCAGTGACAATGACAGCCTTGATGGAGGTGAGGGCAGAGACCACCTGTCCGGTGGCGATGGCGCAGATACGCTTGATGGCGGCACGGGCAACGACACTCTCATCGGGGATGAGGGCGACGATAGCCTTTCGGGCGGCGACGGCGATGATTTGCTGATGGGTGGCGATGGCGATGACACCCTTGATGGTGGCATGGGCGAGGACATCTTGGTTGGCGGCCGCGGCGCTGACAGCTTTGTGATCGAAAAGGCCGATTTCTCTCCTCTTGGCAACTCAGAAGAAGTGTCCAACGCCATCCTGCGTTCAAATCTCTCGGATCTCAGAGGTTGGGCCGCCAAGAAGGCGCATGACCCCTCTTCGAACGACACTCCTGATTTTCAGGCGACTTCGCTTGATGTTCAATCCATTGGTGCCGCCGTGCGTGACGCAGCACCTGCAGATCTCGATGACATAACCGTCGAAGCGATTGCCACATTGGTTGAGACCACGATAACCGGAATGGTTCTGACCAACCCTCTTGGCCACCTTGATGCCATAGATGTGTCCAAAGACATAAGTGATCTCCTGAAACCGATCTATGGCGACAGAACCGCAAAGCGGATCGAGGATGCCGTCGCGGAGGACATCGACCAGCAATACAATGATCTTGCTGACCAACAAAACCCATCTGCAATTGGCAGGCAGGACATCCTCGATCTGGCAAAGGACGTCACCATTGAGGATTTCGAGATCGGAACCGATATGTTGGTTCTGTCGTCACACGACTATCTTGGGGCCATGGGGCTGTCGACGAATGACGTGAAGATCACCGACACGATCGGCAATGGCAGGGGCGATGCCGTCCTGAACCTGCCTGATGGTTCGACCATCACGTTGAAAGGCATCGATCCTGCATCGCTCGACCCTGAAACGCTTGAGACCATGGGGTTTTTCGCCTCCAATGACACAAGCGACTTTCAGAACAAATTTCTCACCGATGCGGGCAAGATCTATGGCGGCGGGGGCGATGATGAACTTGTCGGGTCTTCCAACAACGAAGAAATTTCCGGCGGCACGGGGGCCGATGTCGTCTTTGGCGGCGGCGGTGCGGACACGATCCATGGCGGCAGCGGATCGGACTTCATCGAAGGTGGTGATGGCGATGACGTACTCTACACCGGTACGGGCGACGATACGCTCGTCGGCGGTGAGGGTAACGATATTCTGAACAACTCCTCCGGCGATGACAGCCTTGTTGGCGGCGTTGGCGATGACAAGCTGGTTGCCTCGGCAGGTGACGATACCCTCGAAGGGGGCGCAGACAACGATACGCTGATTGGCGGGATCGACGATGATAGCCTGGATGGCGGCTCCGGTGATGACGTCCTCATGGGCGACTTCGAGACCACGGGTCTGGTCGAGCCGAACCTGCTTTTCGCTTATGAATATTACGAGCTGGACGGCGCAAGTTCGCTCAACAGTTTTGCGGATGCCGGTTTCACATCAGGGACTGAAAACGACAACCCCCCCGATGGCGAAGGCGTTGTACAAAGCATTGACCCCGCTGCAATCGACGCCTTCCATGGCGGCAACGGCGATACCTTTGCGGTCAAACTGTCGACCACCCTGACGGTCACCAACGCTGGCTCTTATTCCTTTGGTGTGTCCGCTGATGATGGCGCACATATCTATATCGACGGCGTATCGCTGATCGAAATCACCGGTTCGGGATCAAGTGCGTCGGCGTCCACCCCATTGGACGCAGGTGAGCACCTCATCGAAATTCTCTATTTCGACCAGAGCGGCGCCGAAACACTGAGCGTGGATTTGACCGGGCCGGATACAGGCGGCGTGCCTATCGGATTGGAAAGCGCCAACCTGTCCACATCTTTCGACGATGTCCTGATCGGTGGCACCGGCAACGACACGATCACCGGCGGTCTGGGCAACGATACGTTTGTCTACAACGTAGGTGATGGTGCCGACACGATTACCGATTTCAACGCCGGCAACACCGGATCAATTGCCGATGACGACAGCACCAACAACGACTTCATCGACCTGAGCGGCTATTATGACAGACTGTCGGAACTTTACGCTGACCAAGCGGATGACGGCATCCTCAACCAATCCAACGATGGCGTTGGCAAGGTGGACTACAGCGACAACACCAGTTTTGGCACAGGATCGCTGACCTTCACCGGCGCAAGCAGCAACAATTCGTTCTTCACTGCGGACAACACCGGTGTGGTCTGTTTCACATCCGGGACCAGCATTCGAACCCCCAAAGGCGATGTGCTGATCGATGATCTGCGTATTGGGGATCTGGTGTGCACCATGGACAATGGGCCACAGCCCGTCCGTTGGATCGGGCAACGCGAGGTGAGTTCCAAAGAGCTTGCCGCGGACGTGAGATTGCGGCCTGTTTTGATCCCTCAAGGTATGCTTGGGGCCGAACGCGACCTCTTGGTGTCCCGCCAGCACGCAGTGCTCGTTGACGGTGACCGTTTGGCCAGAGCCATCCACCTGACCGGCGCCAAAGGCCTGCCAGCACGGATCGCGCACGGGAAAAAGCAAGTCACTTACATTCACCTGATGTTCGATGAACACCAAATCGTATTTGTCGAAAACGTGCCATCCGAAAGCTTCTACCCAGGCGCAAACGCGGTCAAAATGCTGACCGAGGGCGCATTGGAGGACTTGCTTCAGGTTCTCCCTGAACTCTCGACCGCAAACAGCCCCGAAGACATTAAGCGTATCTACGGCCCGACAGCGCGACCCATTGTTGGCCTCGAAGAATTGACGGATGTCGAATGCAATGCTTGTGGGGATGGCAATCCGCCGCCTGCAAAGCGGAATGAAGATCAAAGAAGGTTTGCTGCTTAACGGTGAGCACACCAAAGCTGCCAGATGCCGTGGCGGTGTTCCGGTGACAGATGTCCTTGGAAGCAGAGGCCACCTGAACTGGGACAGAGCTGTGCGCATAAGGTTGGGATGGTTTTTCTTCATGCCGTTTCCCCGCAACTGAAACGGCGGCTTGGCCCAAATGCCACAGAACCTTTGGCTGCAGTCACAATCCTGAGGTTGTTTGGCCACTCCCAATTCGCAGTTTTTGAAAGTGGCCATATTCGATCAATATCTGCGATTAGGCCGCGTCCTTCGCAAGTCCGGTCCAGACATTCGGCGCAAAGGCCGTGTCCAACTCGGTCTCGGCGATGTGATTGGTGTAGTTGGACATGGTCTTGAGCGCCGTGCCCAAGATCACCTCCAACATGGTCTGGCGGGTATAGCCGGCCTCCAGGAACGCTTGGATTTGCGCTTGCGTGGGCCAGCCCCTGCTGTCGTTGATAGCAATCGCAAATTGACGCAAAGCCTCCAGCTTGGGATCGGAAATCGGTGTATTGTTGCGCAGGGCATCGATGACATCTTCAGACACACCGCCCATCTGCGAAAGGGTCGTATGGGCCGCCATGCAGTAGGCGCAACCGTTCATCCGGTTGTTGGTCATGAGGATGATCTGGCGTTCGGTTTCCGACAGTTTGGCCTTGCCAAAGATCGCCGAAAGGGTGGTGTAGCCTTCGAGAATGGCAGGCGCTTCGGCCATTGCGCCATAAAGATTGGGCAGGAATCCATAATCATTCAGGGCGCGCTGCAGGATGGGTTTGGCAGCGTCAGGGGCAGTGTTCAGGTCATGGGTGACAAAGTTGGTCATTGGGTCGGTATCCTTTGAGGGAGGGAAGAGGTCGTTTCGCCGGTTGAGAAGGGCAGGGGGGGCGGCACAAAAGTCGTTTTGCCGTCCCCCCTTGAGCCGGATCAGAGCGCGCTGATGGGCGTGTTCACGATCTCTGGCCATTTGGCCTCGGCGCCCTTGATCACCGCGTCCTTGTCTTCGAGGTATTTGTCAAAGATGGCTGCGTTGACGAAGAGGTACAGTTTGCCGTCAACGATATCGGCATAGCGGACATCGCCATCAAGCTTCTTGCCAACAAAAACACCGAAGGCGCAAAAACCGCCAAACTGGGGAAGGTATGCCGCGGGATCGGCGTCAAACTTTGACTGTGCCTCGGCGGAGGAAAAGTAATAGTCAACACCATCATACGCAGAGGTAAAGGCGGCGTCCCCTTGCCCCGGTTTGCCGCCCTGGAACATCGAGACAGGATCAACGCCGTGCAGGCCTAGGGGATGGCCTGCCAGTGTCAAACCGTTGTTGACGTTGTATTCGTCCGCGGCAAAGGCGGATGTTGCGAGGGCCAAGGTCATTGCGGTGGCGATGCCGGGCAGAGTGCGAGAGTATTTCATTGCTATTTCCTTTATGAATTGAAGTTTTGAGAGGGGAGAGATCAGGCAGAGCTGGCGATGCGTTTGACGGCGTCATCCGTCCACCAAAGACCATTGGCCACCATGCGGAAGTTGATCAGCGCCGCGAGATAGCCGTCACCCTCTGGCACCTTCGCGCCGGCGGTTGCGTCGCGCACAACCGCAACTTCATAGCCCAGCTCAAGCAGGTCATAGAGATGGGCCTGTGTGCACAGGTTCGCGGACATGCCCGCAAGGATCACCTTGTCGATCCCGCGTTTGCGCAATTGCAGGTTCAGGTCGTTCTGCGCGGGGCTATAGACCTTGTGGGGGGAGCAAACGATGGTCTCGCCGTCTTCGATGTATTTCTTGTACTGCGGCATCCAATCGGCGCCGGACCCCTCGAAATTGTCGAGGTTTAGCGGGCCAAGCCGGTCAAACATCCCGATGGAGTGCATTGTGGCCTCAAGGGTGCCTTCAAAGTTCCATTTGTGATCATGCGGATAATAGTAGTGGGGCGAGATAAAAACCGGCATGCCAGCTGCCTTCGCCGCTTTGAACAGCTCTTCGATGTTGTCTACGGTGCCCTGCTCGGTGACGCTTTCGCCGACCACGCCCCAGGTTACGCCGTCCTCGGACAGAAAGTCGATTTGAGGATCTGTGACCACCAATGCGGTGCGCCCCGGTTCGATGGACATATCAATCTGCGGCAGGCCCGGATTTTCCGGATCGGCATAAAGCGCTTTGGCCTCGTCTGTTGCAGCCAGAGCGCCACTGCCCGCAACACCGGCTGCGCCGGCCACACCAGCAGCGGCAACGCTGGCCAGAACGCGGCGGCGGGCCAGATCTACGGTTTCTTCGGTGTGGCCGCATCCGCAACCGTGGTCATGTTTATGTGTCATTGATTGTCTCCTTGGTTTGCTTGTGCAGCGCAGATCGCGCTGCGGGTGTCAGGGCGGCGGACCTTTGGACAGATCTTTCCCGTTCACGGCAAAACGGGCCGTGTTGGTCAGAATGCATCTGCGGTGGATCCACCTTCCTTTTGCGCCAGCCCGCAT
Organism: Sulfitobacter sp. M368; assembly: GCF_025141875.1. Taxonomy (NCBI): domain Bacteria; kingdom Pseudomonadati; phylum Pseudomonadota; class Alphaproteobacteria; order Rhodobacterales; family Roseobacteraceae; genus Sulfitobacter; species Sulfitobacter sp. M368. The sequence continues at coordinate 3,109,105 of NZ_CP081113.1, read as the reverse complement.
GAAACGCAGGCCGGAATAATTCATTTGGTCTTGGGGCTAGAGGCCCAAATCGGTCAGCCCCTTGTGGCTCATCGGGCGGGCGGGCTCGGACCAATGAAACAGACGGTCTGCCTCTTCGATCGGCAAATCGTTGATCGACGCGATCCGCCTCCGCATCAGGCCATCGGGAGCAAATTCCCAATTCTCATTGCCGTAGGACCGGAACCATTGCCCCGCCGCGCTGTGCCATTCATAGGCGAACCGCACGGCGATCCGGTTGCCCGAGAACGCCCAAAGCTCTTTGATCAGGCGGTACTCCAGCTCTTGCGCCCATTTGTCTGTCAGAAAGGACACAATCTCTTTGCGCCCTTGCAAAAAGGTCGTGCGGTTCCGCCAAACGCTATCAACAGAATAGGCGAGAGCGACTTTTTCTGGGGTCTTGGAGTTCCAGCCGTCTTCGGCCATCCGAACCTTTTGCTCGGCGGTTTCCAATGTGAACGGCGGAAAGGGTGGACGCGTCATATCAAGGCCTCGTGGTTTGAGAAAAAAGCGCCCCGGACAAAGTGACAGGTCGGGTAAATGCCGGGGCGCTGGAGTTTGCCACATTCGGGAGCTGGACAGATGGGGGGGTCCGAAAATGGCTTGGGGAAATGTGGTGTCTGACCGTGGGGCCAAGGTGGCAGGCCTCCACCAGGGTTGCCAACACAAGCCAGACTATGAGGGTCGTCGCGATCGCAAGCAGCCGGTCGTCGGTGCGCCGTGTTCGCGACCCAAATGGGGTCTGGAAGATCACGGGCGGAGAAGCCGGAAGGCGCCCGGAACCGCGGCGCTCATTGCGGCGGGGGGACGGTGCCGCAGTGCGCCTGACGGGGCAGGTCATGTGGTCCGGATGGGTCATTCCAGCTTCTCCGTGCGGAGTGATGCCAAGCCTTTGCCCTAGGGAAATCGGGCATCGGCCAATTGGCACCTCTCGGTTGATCGATGAGCCAGATGTAGGCGGTGCGGCTCCGCAAATATTGGCTCTTTCAGCCAAGGTTTGGGCAAATCCTGCCATGCTTTGACGGGCTGTTCGGCTGCACCGCTTATGGCCTTCGCCGGCGATTTTGTGCGGCAAAGGGGCTTGCGCAGATGTGATGTCTCTCAGAAGGCAGCGCGATCTTTCTATCTGATCTGAATGACTTTTTTGCTTTTCTTTCTGCCGCTTGTATATCCCACAAACATCGCGCTGTCGGTCGGTTCCCTGCACAAAGGACACAAATATCTGACCATACCGCAGTGATGCGTAAGCCCGATATTTCTCAGGAGAAATCAACGATTGGCAGGGCGGGGCAAAGCCCTGACCGGTAGGGCCAAGAAGACGGTCGCGAGCCTGACTAGATCTGGGGAAGGCCGGTGCCATACGACAATATCGAATGCCGGTTTGCCCCAGAGGCGCATTAAAAAGGAGCATCTGAAATGCAGCAAACAACAGATCACAACGCAACCGCAGCGGGGCATCAGTATCCTAACGAAAACAAAATCAGGTTGCGGTTGTCCGGCCTCGGGGCGGCAACGGTTGTCGCCTTTCTGGTCTCTACCGGTTTGGCCCGCGCAGATGGCGCCAAGCAGACAGCATTCAAATTCTACGGGCAGCTTAACTTCGGCATTTTTCATGTCGACGATGGGCAGGGCAATGACACCTACCTTACCGACAATGACAATTCGAACAGCCGGATCGGCATCATCCACCAGACCGAACTGGCCAATGGCCACAGGCTGAAATTCCATTTCGAAAGCGGATTGGGGTTTTCCGGATCGGCGGCGGCAACCCTTGACGACAATGACCTGAACCTGAAATGGCGGCGTACCGAGTTGCGAAAATTGGAGGTGGTATACAGCACGCCCGCCTATGGCGCCTTGTCTTTTGGTCAGGGCAGCACCGCAACAGACGGCGTTGCAGAAACGGACTTTTCCGGGACCAGCGTTGTGCATTATTCCAGTATCAATGCACTGGCGGGCACCATTGAATTCCGGGACGCGGGCGGCGCGGGGTCCGGCAGCAACATCAACGCAGCATTCAGAAACTTCGATGGCGCGCGCCGGTTTCGCCTGCGTTATGACAGCCCCGCGGTCAGTGGTTTCGCCCTCTCGGTTTCCGCCGGACAAGAGGTGCTGCGCCATGGCGATGATCGAGATTATTACGATCTGGCGCTCCGCTTTGATCGGGATCTGGACCAGTTCAAAGTCTCAGGACGCATCGGCTACGCCCGTGCAGGCTCTGACCAGTCATCGGTCGCCTCTTCCATCGCGTTCTTGCACACATCCAGCGGCCTTAACCTTGCGGTTGCCACGGGGCGACAACAGGAAACGGGGGCCAATTACGCCTACCTCAAACTTGGTCTAAAGCGTCGTTGGAATGATCTGGGCGAAACAGCCCTGTCCTTTGATGTGTTTGAGGGGGATGATCTGGCTGGAATCGGGTCACAGTCCGCGTCCTATGGCATTGGGATTGTCCAGAAATGGGAACGCTACAACACTGAACTCTACGCAGGTTACCGCCGCTATGAATTGAAAGGGGCCGCCGTTGCCGTTGAGGATATCAACGTCGCCGTGATCGGTGCCCGCTGGAAGTTCTAAAGGGCAAGTGGCAGATGGAAGGGGGCGGGCATGTTCTCCTGCCTCGATCCGGATATTCGCGAGATATCTAAAGGCCCGTCGCGGCGGGAAAGAAGATCACGCGTGACCGTTGGGTCCATTTGTGCCAAGCGCCGCATCCATCAGCGCGGCTGCGACGCGTTTGGCATTTAGCGCCGCCTCAGGCATGCCGCGGACATGGGCCGTGGCAATCGCCCCCTCCTTGATCAGGGCAATCTGCTCAGCCAGTTCGAGGGGCGCGGCCGCACCCGCCTTGCGGCAAATCTGCTCAAGGTGGTCAACAACGCTCTGTTTATGCTCTGCGGCCAAACGGTGGGCCGGATGCTTTTGATCGCCAAATTCGCTGGCTGCATTGATGAACGCACAGCCGTAAAAACCAAACTCCTTGAAAGCTCTGCCTTTGAACCAATCCTCAAGCGCGTCAAACATTGCCAAAATCTGGGCGCGCGGGTCAGGGCCAGCTTTCTTCATCTCGCCCATGAGCCAATTGCGGAACTTCTCATCACGGCGGCGCAGAGCGGCAAGGATCAGTTCATCCTTGGAGCGGAAGTGATTGTAGAGGGTCATCTTGGCCACGCCGGACTCGCCAAGGATCTTGTCGATCCCGGTGGCATTAAAGCCGCCCGTGTAGAAGAGCTTTAACGCTGTTTCGACGAGATCGTCGCGACGAGGGTTTGCCATGTTCTCAAAACCAATCAGACTGTTCTGTCTATATTTTGCATAGTTTTCCACGCCTGGCAAAGCCAAATCATTCAAAATACGGTGTTTCTGTTCACTTTCTCCCGTAGACCAATCTGTATGGATAGGCTGAATGATGGTCAGTTGCGTGCGATGGTGCCATGGGTATCATTTTTAGCAGAGCAAGTTCAGCATAAACAGTGGGTTAATGCAGATAGGCATGCTGTGTTTGGCAGAAAATGCCATCCCCTTGGCGGTGGCGGGCAAGAGCGTATCACAAACGTCCTATAGAGTGTTCTGATATCGAAAAAACCCACCTCTGCCTCCCGGCAAATTTAAGGACAAGCCAGATGCAAAGCTTGACTTCATTGACCCTCACAGCCATCGCCGCAGGTATCGCGGTCAGCGTTCTGCTTTTGCCCGTGGCAATGTCCAAGGCTTTGTTTGGCCGGAACAATGATGCAAGCGTGAAGGCAGTGCCGCAGCCGACATTCGTGGCTACCCGTGAAATTGACGGCGGCCTTTCAGACTGATCTCACTCGGCATGAGATTGGAGTTAGAACTTGTGGTGAAATCTAAGACTTAAACCATTTGAGCCGGGGTTGAATTCCGACAAACCTCCGTTGGATCGGTGATCAATGGCAAGAGATATCGACGAGGTTTTTGTGATTTCATAGCCCACCGCCAGCACCGACCGGAATTCGATGGTATGGCCCAATGCCGTCGCTGGCCCGTTCTCAAAATAAAGACCGGGCATCAGGCTTGCCTCGGCAAACCAGCGATCACCAAAATGACGCTGCGCGATCAACCCTGCACCTGCCCAGACATCACCCGAAGCATGGCTAACAACCGCCACGCCCCAGCTGATCTGGCCCTTGTCCCACTCGCGGTAGGGATCGAACCGATATTCAAAGGTGAACTGCCGGTCATTGGCGGCGAGGTTGGAGTTGAATTCCACCACACCAGAACCAATAACAAGTTCAGAGGCTTGCGCGGCTTGCCCAAAGGTGAGGCCGACAGCCATTGCGATAGTTTTCAAACATTTCATATCAGGCATCGGGGCGAACCTTGGACCAGAATGGGGGAATGCCCGCCGAGCGCGGTGTCGGCGCAGCGCTCGCTTTGGTTCTGTCTGAAATCGGCATTGAACATCTCCAAAAGATCAGTGCCGGCAAAAGCCCTTCCTTCGCGGAAGGCTGCCAATGCGGCTTGTTGCCTTTGGTCTATTCAATCGAAGGGGTCAGGGTCTTAGCCGGGTCTGCCAAGCTTCGGGCTGTTTCTGCCATCTTGTGGTGCTGCGCGGCTTATCACGCGGATCTTTGCTGCCGAAACTGCGCGGGCGCTTGGCCGACCCAGCGTTTAAAGGCGCGGCTAAAGGTGCTTTGTTCGGAAAACCCGGTCAGAAAGGCGATCTCGGCAATGGAAAAATCACTGTCGATCAGTAATTTTTGCGCCAAGGTAGTCTGGGCCTGTCGCAACACATCGCGGTAGGTCAGCCCCTCATTGGAAAGGCGGCGATAGAGCGTGCGTTCGCTCATCCCCATCTGCGCGGCAATCTTGCTGGCCTGCGGTGCCCCGTTATCCAGCGCCTCTGCCAGCAGGCCAAGCAGTTCAACGCCCAGCGGCGACTCGCTGCGCAACTTGCCCAGCTCCTGTTCGAGGTGTTGCGTCAGGAAAGTGCAGACAGCCCGATCGCCGGACATATTGGGGGCATCCAGCATTGTCCGGGGGATCGAGATCGCGCAACGATCCGCTGCAAAACGGACCTCGCAATCAAAGAGGGTATTATATGCTCCGGGCGTACTGCGGCAGCTATGGCGAAACGAGACGGAGTCAAACCGGATATCCGCCGAGATATAGTGCCGGATGTAGCGTGCAATCGCCGCCAATGCGCATTCGTTGCGAAACTGCTGGGTCGGGTGTGGGGTGTTCGGCTCTTCTACCGTCAGAAATGCCAGGGCGCCGCGTTCCTCAAACCCGTAAGCCGCGCCATCTGACAAAAGCCGGAAATACCGGGCAAGCAATTCAAGGGAAGTACGCAGGGTGGGGGCTGTCTTGACCGCAAGGCCCAGCACGCCAAGGTCTTCTGGCTCAATCATCTCGGCATAGGCGGCGACAAGCTCTGCCTCGTCGTCTTGGGTGGCCCGGATCCAGTCGATGAGGGCAAAATATTCCATGTTCGGAGCCAGCCCGCTGTCTGACGCTCTCACCCGCTGCACAACCGCGCCATCGGAAAGAATTGCATCGCCCTCGGTCATGGCCAGCCCGGCGGCGCGTGCGGTGGCGCGAATGAATGATGCAGTGACGCTTGGCATGTCAGTGCCGCAAGAGGAGGGCGCGCGCCATGGCTCTTGTGTCCACCGATAAACGGATAATCCCGGTCATGTCTGGTCTCCAGCCTGTCATATGTGGCAATGTTAACACTTTGTTAGAATTGAATGCAATCAATTTCGAATAAATGTGGTGCAATTTTATGATCTGACTTGCGGCAATGGCTGTGTGCCCTTACCATTCCGGCTGTGTCCTGCGGTAAAAGGTGAGCTTGATGTCCCCCAAAAACTGGGTTCCCGAAATCCGGCAAACCGACCTGCCGCGCTATGTCGGGATCGCCGAAGCGATTGGCGCCGACATTGCATCAGGCCGCTTGAAACCCGGCGATCGCTTGCCGCCGCAGCGGCAGATCGCAGAGGTTCTTGGGACGGATATATCCGCTATTTCAAGAGGGTACGCAGAAGCCGCCCGGCGCGGATATGTGCAGGCCCATGTCGGCCGCGGCACCTTTGTCTTGGATCCACGCGCGGGTAAACCATCGGCCGATCCGAGGCGCACCAGCGAAGAAGATCCGCGCATGAACATGCCGCCGGAACCCGAAGACCCCAAGCTGATTGCAAAGATGCAGGCTGGGCTGAGCCATGTTGCCGCCAATATCGTCCCGCTGTTGCGGTATCAAACCCCATTGGGAGGCGACAAGGACAAGGAAATCGCCGGAAAATGGCTGCATGCAAACGGATTGTCCTTTGTGCCGGAACGGTTTGCTGTCGCGCCGGGGGCGCATGCCGCGATTGATGCCGCGCTAACGGTTTTGCGCCAGCCAGGCACCGTTGTTCTGTGCGAACAGGTGACCTATCCGGGCATCCGCGCCATTGCCGCCCGTCTTGGTTTGGAACTGGTCGAGGTGGACGAAGATGAACATGGGATTTCCCCTGACGCTCTTGAGGCCGCGATCGCCGGCCATCCAACCGCTGTACTGTACCTCAATCCAACCCTGCGAAACCCGACAACGCACACCATTCCTGCGCAGAGGCGCAGCGAAATCTCCCGCGTTTTGCGGGCCCATCAGACACCACTGATTGAGGATGATGCCTACCGGTTTGTGGCCACAAATGCGCCCGCGCCGATCTGTGACAGTTTGCCAGATCTTGGCTGGCATGTCGCGGGCATATCCAAGGTGTTCGGTGCAGGGCTGCGCCTTGCCTATGTACAGGTGCCTAATGCGGCTTTCCTGGGCCCGTTTGTAAAAGCGGTGCGGGCGGCGCATGTCATGACCTCCCCGATCAGTCTGGCCTTGCTCAGCACCTGGATCGAAGATGGAACCGCCGCGCAGGTGCAGGCATTTGTGCGCAGCGCCGCCAGAGAGCGGCAGCAGATCGCCAAGGAAGCCCTGACCGGGATGACCTTTGACAGTGCTCCGGATGCATTCAATATTTGGCTGACACTTCCAGATGGATTAAATCGGGCAGAAGCACTCGCGCGGTTGTTTGGCCGGCAAATAGGCATACTGCCTAGCGATTTTTTCATTCCAAGCGGGGCAGGGCAGGACAAACTGCGGATTTGTTTGGGAGGACCGATTTCGCAGGAGAGTTTGCGCAAGGAATTGCAGCAGGTTCATCACGCCTTGTCCGCACCGGATTGGTCGGGATAGCGGCTTTGCCCTTCGAAAGGCGCTATTGGGAACAAGCATCCTGAACGCATCTCTGTTGGGCGACGCGTTTGGACGGACACCTATCTTCTATCCGATGTCTCGTGCAGGCCTCCCTGGCCTGTCACAACTCTCAGAAATCATCAGACTCCGGGACGATCCCAAGCCTGACAAGAAAGCTGGGCGATCCGACTTCGCCACTGTCTGGGTCTTCCGAAATCATATAGGCATCGGCGCCGGCGCAATTCTCTGATTGGGCTTCCCGCTCGGCTCTGTTCTGGGCTTCTGCTGCTGTCGAATACTGAAATTGTTTGTCGATCTTCAGGATTGCCTGTCCGTCCCGCACGGGCTTTTGTTCCACATATGTCTGGCAGATATAATGAACCTTTTCTGTGCTCTCGTTCGTGTCGGTCATGGGCGGTCCCTTCAGGTGTGTCCGGTCGCCCCGCAAAAAAGAGGTGTTCCAGAAACATGCATCATATCTTTGCTGCGGCTTTACATGAACTTTTGTACATTCACTAGCGCGAGGGCGGTGTCGGCGTATTTGCTTCCCGTTCAAGGCGCGCCTTGCGGAGGCGGGCGTTTCTGGCCTGTCGCTTCTCCGCCTCTTCTTCGACCATTTGCCGAACGATGCGGGTTGTCTTGTCCATCGCGGTTTCCGCTTTCGGGCTGCTTGCTTTGAACACGCTTGTTTTTGTCAGCTTTGCCATGGGGCACTCTCCTCTTTGATTTGTCCTAACCCTTGTCTGAACAAAGCAGTTCAAACCAACGCCAGGTGTTTTGCGGGGCCATCGGTATTGCGCACCGTTGGCTCCGGTCGGTCATTGTAGAGTTCTATCTGAATATCGGGCGCGACCATGACGCGCATGAGAGCGCTATAGGTCATCCCAAACCGCATTTCCGCCCCGACGCACAGCGCGGGATCTTTCGTGCCAATGACCAGATGATCACTCGTCGCGCCGATATGGCTGCATCCGGAGGGCATCAAAAGCGATGCTGCATCGGTGTCTTGGTTTCCGAGGGCAAGAATGATCCGTGTGACATCTGATGCTTCAGGAACGGGCCAAATTCTAACCAAGGTATGATCCACCTTGCCGGTAAGCAGGCGCATGGGCTTTGCGTCCGTTTCGATCACTTCGGCAACGAGCGTGAAGGCGTCCTGATGCAGACCGGCAATCGGCTCCCCCGTGATCGGATCAACACCAAGCAGTATCGCTTCGCCGATGCGCAGATCGTTGATCCGGCCTGTCGCGTGCGGGCCAAGCGCCCAATGCAGGTTCGCAGAATTGCCCCCAGACACCGTTCGAAGAGACGGGCCACATCTTGCCTCGACATCATTGGCCATGGCCGACAGGGCCCGCATCTTTGCAGCAGTCGGGGCGATGCTTTGCATGCAGGCAAAATTGGCCCCGATACCCGTCAGCGCCACGCCGGGCATGTCCGCCACCTTCCGGGCGATATCGCCCAGATCATCTGGCCTGATCCCTTCGCGGAGGTCGCCCATTTTGACCATCAGAAGAATGCCGTGAACCTTGTTTTGGCGCAGCGCAGCGGCGGCCAAAGCCGAGATCACGGCGGTCTCTGTGTTAAAGCTCGCCGCGCAGGTTTTTACGACATCATCAACCTGACTTAGCATCGGAGTTCGGATCATCGTGATCGGACAGTCTATTCCTGCCTTGCGCAATCGCTTTGCGTTGCTCAAACGCGATTCAGCCAGGCCCAAAGCGCCACCATCCAGCATGGCACGCGCAATGGCCGGATGCCCGCAAACCGCTTTGGTTACCGCGGTTACGCGGATGCCACCCACCGCCAACCGTTGGACAAGGGTCCGCGTGTTGTGGCGTAGTTTGCGCAGATCAACTTCCAGGCGCGGACTATTCAAATTGTGGCCATGGGGGTTCCTTGCTGCAAGCCGGGGTAGGCGGCAACAACCATCGCGAGCAACTGCGCCACTGGCCGGCTAAGCGCGTCTGTGACAGGCAGTCCAAGTTTTTCGCTTTGCGCTTCAATCGTGCTGGTGATCTCGGCTTCGGACATGCCCTCGTGATTGAGGGTAACGCCAATCACTTTGGTGTCCGAGAACGCCTCGATCAACGCGATTTCACTCGCCGGGGTGGGCATTGGCATATTGGGAAAATCGCAGCGATGTGCACGTTTTGGGGCGTGCTGAAGGATGACAGCGTCTGGTTGGCTGCCGCGCAAGATAAAGGCCGATGTACAGAATGCCGGATGGCTGAGCGCACCTTGCCCTTCGATCAAGATAACATCCGGTTGCTCTGCCTCTGAGGCAGCGACAATCGCACCCTCAAGTTCACCACAGCAGAACTGCGGCGGGACGGCGTCCATCGCCACGCCATGTTTTGCCCCCTGCATCAGACCCGTCTGGCCGGTACCAATCAATACAGTCTTGATGCCCTTCGCGTTCAACGCACGGGCCAGAACCGTCGCAGTGGTCCGCTTTCCTATGGCGCAATCGGTTCCGAGCACGGCGATGCGCAACGCATGGACGTTTGCGATACTGCCATCGAACAAGCGCATGTCTTTGCTGGGCTTGGGTTTGCGGATGTCGCGGATGGTGATCTGTCGTTTCAAAGCGGCCTGCGCAAATTCGGTGTCATCGCTCAGGTACTCGTGCAGGCCACTGACGATATTCATTCCCCGTGCAATCGCGTCCAGTACGACGCCACGATCCGCGGGTGAAAGCCGCCCCGTTGAGGGGGCCATTCCGTAGATAAAGGTATCAGGCATGGCTGCTTCGGTCGCGATGGCCGCGTCTAGGTTTTTGCAAATTGGTATGGTGTTGATCACATCATCAAGAACCTGCCCGCTGTTCTTGCCGCTGTGGGTGCTGTCGATAACCGATACGATCCTGTAGGCCTCGGAGTGACGCACAAGGCCGTTGGCTGTCTTGCCATCAATCTTGGCAAAGTTGCCCTCGCAATAGACAACTGCTGTAGGCTGGGCGGTGATCGGGGTTAGCGAAGTTGGGCGTGTCGGTGTGTTGCTGACCATGGAAGGCGCTTGAGAGGCCGCAGAGGGACGGCGAACGGTATCTACCGTCTGGAGATCGGTTTTCATCGTGTTTTCCTTGTAAAGTCTTAGGTGTCGCCGGGCGGCATGTCTGAACGGGTGTCAGGGTGCGACACGTTCAGTGGTTGAGAACGCATAGCCCCTTGGACTTCTGGAAATTCCAATTGCATTCCCAACGATTTCCTGACCGGTCGAGATGGGCATTTTCCGGGATATCGATCTCTTTGCAGGCAGCGCCGGAGGCTTCGTACCCCCTGTGGCACTTCCATCCTTCGCCATAAGCTGCATCGTCCAAATATCCGAATTCCGGGACAACAACGGGCTTGCAAACGGCGTCTTGTTCGAAAAACCCGCGTTCGCAGCTCCATAACTGGCCATAGCGAGATCCGTTCAAATACCCGTTGGTCGGGACCACAACTGCGGTGCAGCTTTGACCGGTTTTCTCGAACCCGCGTTCACAGTCCCAAGCAGACCCAAAGGAGGCTTCCACCAGATAGGCGTTTTCAGGCACGACGACCTTTTGGCAGCTGTCGTCAACTCTGTGGAAACCGCGCAAGCAGTGCCACCGTTCGCCAGAAGGGTCCAGGAACCCTCCCTCGGGAACGACGACCGCGACACAGGCTGTTTCATTGACCTGGCGATAGCCATGAAGGCATGCCCATCCGGTCCCATATGAACGGTTTGTTTCATATGCGTTTTCCGGTGCGGCTACGGCTGCGCAATTGTCGCCATCCGGCCGATATCCGATGTCGCAGTCCCAGCCCTCACCATAGCTCTTTGCGCTGGCGTTTTCCGGCATGGTTTGGGCAAATGCGGGCATCGCCAAGAGAAGCAAACCAAAAACAGGTCCGAGAAAAACGAGCCAGAACACTCTGGCGTCCGTTGATCCACCGGTCTCGCAAAGCGATCTTTGCAAAGGCAATTCTGTTTTTGAATTATGATCCATCCAGGGCAAGCCCCGCGAGGCAAGCAACGGCAAGATCACGGTCTGGCGCATCTGAGCCTGGAGGCGTTGCCCAACCGGTTTCCAACATTGCATTGCGGCGGCCAAAGCCTGAGAGATCCTGAAGCACTACAAGTTTCTCTGCGCGTTCTGGATCGGTTGCCGAAATGTCGAGGCAAACCGGAACCATTGCCGAGGTCACTTCTTCGGATGCCAGGTTCTGTGCCATGGTTTGGGCGCCACTGCTTGTTGTCCAGCCTCCCCAAGAAAAGCCAAGGATAGAAACCGCAATCGCGCCAACCAACGCCCCGTAGATACCGGGTTTCGTCCATTCTGGAAAAGTCATCTTTTGATCCTTTGACGGGGAAAGCGCCGCCTCACTGTTTTTGGCACTGACAAAACATTTTGTCAGCGCCGTCGCATCGTCGCTAGACCGACAGCACTCTGTTCATTTCCAACCGCCAAAACGCATGAACCTACAGCACGGACGATGAGGTTGTGCGCGATCGCATCGGCAACCTCTCAAGCATCAAATCCCGCTACGGCATGTGACATTCGAATTTTCGTGAAAGATAATTGCAGTTTGCGATGGCGGGCGATGCGCCTATGCCGCGAAAATCCACAACTTTGTACCCTTTACATAGCCGCTAAATGCCCGAATTACAATGTCAGTTGACCTAAACTTGGTCCTGACGCCGACGACGAACCATATGTGCCGGGCGCGAACGGGCTTGCAGCCATCAGCCACAAATTGTCGACCGCCCAGACAAACCGGCAGGCGGATCGAAATTTTATAGCCCGTTCAGCAAGCATACTGAAACCTAACTGGCTTTGATTTGATGGGATCCGAAGGTCAGTTCGTCGGAGGTGCGTAGGTGCCCTTGACCTGCTTGTAGACATCTCGTGCCTTATGGCTTTCGGCGCTGCTGTACATTGGAATTGTTTTGAAGCTCTCAATCGCACCGCCCATAGTCGCAGCCAAAACCGTGCCGACATATTCAGAAACACTGGGCATATCTGCAATGAGGGCGACGTGGTGCTCTTGGCCAAGAAGGCCGTAAAAACCAATCAGCTTCCCTCCGGCAGCTTCACAGACTGCACGCGCGACGTCTTCTCGATCTGTGTCCCCTTCGACAATCGTTTTTATCGCCTGCGGGGTGTACTTTATCATCAGCATGTAAAGAGCCATTTTGCAAAATCTTCCAAGAATATGGAGCACGGCAAATCGATGCAGATGATCTGCAATTCATTTCTGCCGATAGCGCACCTTATCACTTTGGGTCTTGAGAGTCGTTGACGTTCATTGAAGTTACGTCAATTCAATCTGGCGGGGAATTCCTGTCAATGCGATGTCCTTGCTGTAATTTACCCTACATGCGGAGGTGCGGACGCGTTTCAAAGGGGCCTCTGTCGATCAAGTCGGGTTCGGACGTTTGCAACTGCCCGATGTCAGCTTGCTGGCGCGAAACAAACATCAAGTGAGATCAATTCAATGTCTATTTTCCAATCTCGATCTGGCTCAAAATTACTTTGAAATTTGCCAGACACACAGCAGGTCTATCGCCTCAGGGTCATGATTATTCAAGCACACCTGCTTTGCGCATCCCGTCAAACAAGTGGTCCAGATCAGCCTGATTTTTGTAAGGCAACTTTTTTGCCAGTCCACTCAGAGTGACGCCTGGTTTGAGAGCCATGTAAATTTCTGCGTGTTTTCTCGCCTCTACCTGCTTTCCCAATTGGGCATAGGTGGGTGCCAGCCACTGATGAAGTCCGTCATAATCAGGGAAACGCGCCAAGCCCTCTTCGAGAGGTATCAACGCCTCTGCATATCGCTTTGTCAGGTAGAGCGATTTGCCAAGCATTTCATAGTAGTCACAGCGGGCATAAATCGGATTGTATCTCAGTGCGAGCCGCGCCTCTTCCACCGCTTCATCAGATTTACCTGCCGTCACCAGATAGTAGGAAAGCGCGAAATGCACATCTGCATTGTTCGGATCCAGTTCAACCGCCTTTCTCCCCTCAGAAACGGCAAGGCTATGCTGTCTCATCCAACAATACACATCCCCAAGAACCATATGCGCCTTCGCCAGACCTGACGCCAGCCGCACGGCCAAGCGCGCATGTTTTAATGCCAGTTCGAGTGCTTGCTTGGGCTCCGGGCTCCATTCCTGGTTTGACTCATGGGTCATCGCCCAGGCAAAACCGGCATGGGCCGGGGCATAGTCAGGGTCCAATTCCATCGCACGTTTGTAGAGCTCCAATGCCTGTGCATTCGTCTCCTTTGTGAATTGACTGTGCAGTGCGTTCGCTTGCAAAACGTAATCATAGGCACGCAGATCTTTGACGTCTTTTCGAAATGCCCGTTCTTGTTCGGCCCGCGATAGAGTTATGGACAGAGTTGCGACAATGCTCTCACTAATCCGATCCTGAAGGTCGAAAATTTCTTGCAAATCTCCGTCAAAGCGATCTGCCCAAAGCTGGGCTGAACTCTCGGCGTCCGTCAGTCTGGCGTTGACCCGAACCCTCCCTCCGCCCCTTCGAACGCTTCCTTCAAGTACGTAACGGACGCCCAGTTCCTGAGCCACCTGGCTCGGGCCAACAGACCGATCTTTATAGGCAAGGGTCGCGCTGCCGGCGATGACAAGCACGCCTGATATCCTTGAGAGGTCAGTGGCGATGTCATCCGTCATGCCATGTGCAAAGTACGTATCCTCTGAATCCCTAGAGACGTTCTCGAAGGGCAGAATTGCGATCGAGGGTATCTCGCTTTGTCTTTGTACGGCACCGGTCGCGGGCCACCGATAGACATGAATCGGTTGTGCAATCCCCTTGACCTTATGCTGACCGGCATCTTCGAAGCTGGCATCAATTCGATTATCGATACTTTCCTGAACAATTGAGGTGATACAAATCCCGTCAGGGTCTGCCAATGTTTCAAGCCGAGCGACGATATTCACCCCATCACCAAAGATATCCTCCCCTTCAATGATTACATCGCCAAGATTGATCCCGATCCGCATCCGGATCTGGCCGTCCGCTTGGACTGTCCGCTGTTAGATCGTCAAAGCGGCCTCGACCGCCTCGACCACGCTGGTGAACTCGACCAAAGCACCGTCGCCCATCAGTTTGACTACACGGCCACCTCGCGCTGCGATAACCGGATCAAACACCTCAGCCCTATGCTTTTGCAAAGCGGACAGCGTGCCCAGTTCATCACCGTTCATCAGGCGTGAAAACCCGACCACATCCGCCATCATTATCGCTGCAAGTCGCCGCGCCATAATACACCTCTTCGAAAGCGAAGTTATCGAATGAAGGAGGATTAGGCTATCGCAAGAATGCCGACATTCACACTTGATGCAGCAACCGGCAGCTTTGGGTTCATTGCCGACCCTGAATGCGCCGCGGCATTCCCGAGGTATGGTGCGCGGTCAATGTCGGATTGTCGTTATGGGCGGGCCTGGCAGAACGGGGGCCGTTAGGGAAACCCCGATCTTGCCTGCCAAGCGCGCTTCTACCCCGGACGTATAAACAGTTTCAAACTACGCCTGTAGCATGGACCAGCCGTAAAAAACGGTCACCCCAAGCGTATAGATCGCAAGCATGACCACATTGGCCGGGTTCCCGGACAGTTTGGGTGTCTTGATCTGAGAAACATTCAATCCCGCAAGACACAGGCTACAGACCGCAAGAAGGACCGCGAATGTCGGGCGCTCGAAGTACCCCGCAAACATGACAATAAAGACCAGGATGATACTGTTGTTGTCGATCGCGAGCCCCGTATACTTGGCATCGCCCGATAGTCCGAAGGTGCTGAAATAGCTCAGGCGGATGGCGCCAAAGACCAAGGTCACAAACACAACTGGCAGAAACGCGGCACTGAATTCGGCGTAGCTGAGGATAAGAATGGCGGGCGTCACCCCGTAGCTGACAATGTCGATCAGAAGATCAAGCGTGCCACCGAACGCCCGGTCATCACCTGTCCGGCCCTTCATTTTGCGCGCGATCAATCCATCTGCCCAATCAAAACCGACGGCCCAGATCATGCCGATCATCGCCGCAGGATAGAGTCCAATAATCAGAAAATAGATGGCCAGCAGCGAACACCCCAAGCCCGCAAGCGAGCAGATGTTGGGCAGATCTTTGATGTATGACAGGATCGGTGGCATTGGCGCGGCAGCGTTTTCGATTGTCATGAGACATCCTTTGAGTTAATGGAACAGACGCGTTGTCAACATCTGACAAGCGATCTCTGCTTTCAATTCTGAGTGCTTTTGAAACCAGCCGTTTCAAAACAACAATCAACTCCGGACTTCTGACAGTCTGGAGTTATCTCAGCTTACTTGTTTGAAACAACTGAACGAAATTCACGCACACACGCATTCAGATGCCGCGTGCTACCACCGATGACAGGTGGGCAAAAGGACAAAGCAAAAATGATCGTCTATACCGTTGGCACGTTCGACTTGCTTCATGTGGGCCATTTGGCCTTGTTGCGACACTGCAAATCTTTGGGCGATATCCTTGCCGTTGGCGTGGCCTCCGATGAGGTTGTGAACCTGTACAAGCCGAACGTTCCGGTTGTCCCGTTAGATCAACGCGTTGAGATGCTTGAGGCGCTGAGTTGTGTCGACATTGTGCGCCCCTATCACACGCTGGAATATGTTTCGGGCTGCAAAGCTGTCGGTGCCGATATCTTCGTGATCGGCGAAGACTGGGGCAGCAAGTCCCACAACCTTGATGTCGATGCCTATTTGAAACAGATGGGCAAGGAGATTGCGCAGGTGCGTTACAATCCGCGCACATCCTCCACCAAAATCAAACAGATGGTTCTGGCGCAGTCACATGCTCTGCTTCAGCCACATTGAACCGCGCGCAGATTGGCAGCCCATACCCGGCCTGAAGCCTCAATCCAAATAATAGAAGGTGACCAACATGCCTGCACTCTACTCCAAGCCGGAGGCGTTCAGTCCGGGCGAATGTGACCGAATTATTGCGGCTATCACCGCGGTCCCTTCCAAAGATGCGATGCTTGTGGGGCAAAATGAGGATCACGTTCTGCGGACCGCTCAGCTGGTATGGGTCGATGACGTTGACGGGCTGGGCTGGGTCATGGAGCGGCTGATCGAAATAGTTCGAAAATCCAATGTAGACCAGTTTGATTTTGACCTGCGCGAATTTGCCGAAAGCCCGCAGGTCGCAAGCTACAGGGCTACTGACAGTGGACATTTTGCTTGGCATTCCGACATTGGAGATGGCCCTGTAGCACGCAAACGCAAGCTCACATTGGTGCTTCAGCTTAGCTTGCCAAGCTCATACGAGGGCGGCGAACTGGAGATCATGCCAAGTGCTCAAATCCTGTCCGCCAGCCGCTCCCAAGGGTGTGTCAGCATCTTCCCTAGCTTTACACTTCATCAGGTCGTGCCCGTCCGATGTGGAGTGCGCCATTCCTTGACGGTCTGGGCCCATGGTCCTGCATTCAGATAACACGTCCTGAGAATCTCTGTGGCACGCCCGCAAGCCACGTCCGTTGACATCCATGTTCCGGCACAATGGTTCCGGTTGCATTTTTCCGCAGGGCTTTACGATGAATCTCAACCTCATGGCAATCGGCCATGGAAGAGCTGTTTTTCTTGATAACCCCAAAGGAGGGGGCGAGATCAAAATTCCGATGCTGGGGGTGAGATACCCGGATTGGGCAGATGTCGCGGTAGTATGTGACTGGCGCGACAATTGCCCGGAGGTACGGTGACCTTGGTGGGGTATTGGCTGTATCTGTGCGGACACTATTGCAAAGCCGGCTTCACACCTCAATCAGACGTTTAGATAATCCGGCCGGTTCATCGGTCATTCAGACTTTGTGTCATGAATTGGGCAAGGGGGTGCATACCCGCCCTGATACTGCCTTTTATTCGTCCTGATCGCGTCAGGATGATCTCGTATTGATGAACATGAGGAAAACAGTCACGGCAGAAGGCGTATGATTGTCGTACGATCATGAAGGGAACTTCACGATGCCAGTACACCATTGCAACCTGAGCAAAGCAGCGGTTCACGTTGCTCATGCTTTTGGCACAGCCAAACCTGCGAAGGGATGCAGTGTGCGCCCTGTTCCTCACCTCATTTGTTCAGCCGAAGCAAGCCATGAGGATGACTTGCAATGAGCTATTATCTCAAGCTTTTTGACTGGGCGCTATATACCCTGCCATCCAGTATTCCGATGTCGGATATTGAGGGCAACACCCAACCCAATGATCCGGCGCATCCTGATTACTCTAGCGGCGCTCCGACGTGGATCGGTGAAGATTTCACCTTCAATGGTGGCGTCGGTTACCAGATTCTGGTCGACGATGATGATGGCAACTTCGAAGACGGGTATGTAGAAACCGGCGGCATCCAAACTCTTGCGCAAGATGTAACGATCAACGGCACACTTTACACAGCCGGATCGCAGGTAGAGAACGAATTTTCCTTGATTGACGGCCTCGGCAACGAGGTTTGGGTGCTTCGAATTGCCGGCAAAAATGTAGGTTTCGTATATCAATCCGGCGAAGAACCAACCGCTGGCGAAACATTCACGCCCACAGGTGGCCGCGACGGTGATCCGGCCGATAGTGCCGATGGTGTTGCCTCGGCCGAGCCTTACACCACAGTTGATGCACGCGACGGCACTGTTTCAGGATCGGCGGGCAATGACACCATTGATGCGTCTTACACCGGTGACCCACAGGGCGATCAAGTCGATGACGGATGGGCTGGTGGCGCTGGAACAAACAACAACCTCATCGAAGCGCTGGACGGCAATGATTCCGTCGCAGCCGGTCTGGGCGCCGATACTGTTTACGGCGGCTCCGGCAACGATACGATCGACGGCGGATCAGGCAATGACAGTCTCTTTGGCGGTGATGACGCTGACCAGATTGATGGCGGTGACGGCAATGACACTGTTTGGGGTGGTACCGGAGGAGACAATATCTCCGGGAACGCCGGTACAGATTATCTCCATGGTGAAACCGGCGATGACATTATCTGGGGCGGCGATGGAAATGACTTTGCATTCGGCGGCGACGGAGCGGATACGCTTTACGGTGGCCAAGGCGCCGACGTGCTCTACGGCGGGAATGAAGCCGACGTTCTGAACGGCGACGATTTCTCATCGGTCGGGGGCAATGACACGCTTTATGGTGAAGCCGGTGACGACGTTCTGAACGGCAATGCTGGTGACGATCTTTTGGTTGGTGGGGCTGGAAACGATCTGTTCCTCGTCAGCGATGGCAACGACACCATCAGCGATTTCAACACTGGCAATACCGGTGCGCTGGGTGACGGAGATATTTTCAACAACGATTTCCTGTCGGTTGGAAGCTACTACGACAGCCTCGGCGAGCTGCGGGCGGACCAAGCGGACGATGGTGTTCTAAACCAGTCCAACACCGTCGATGATGAAGGCAAGGCTGTCGATTATTCCGACAACGCCCAATTCGGCAGCGGCTCAATGACGGTGCAGGGTGCGGATGCCTCCAGCTACACCTATGACAACACCGGCGTGGTCTGCTTTGCATTGAACACGATGATCCTCACGCCAAGGGGCGAAGTCCCGATAGAAAGCCTATCTCCGGGCGACATGGTCACCACTTTGGACAATGATCCGCAGCCAATCGCCTGGATCGGCCAACGCCATTGCAACTTTGAAGACCTTAAGAGGGATGAAACGCTGCGGCCCGTGTTGATCCGAAAAGGCGTATTGGGAGTTCAGCGGGAT
The DNA here is from genome assembly GCF_025141875.1 of Sulfitobacter sp. M368. Classification (NCBI taxonomy): domain Bacteria; kingdom Pseudomonadati; phylum Pseudomonadota; class Alphaproteobacteria; order Rhodobacterales; family Roseobacteraceae; genus Sulfitobacter; species Sulfitobacter sp. M368. Next base: position 3,090,160 of record NZ_CP081113.1, on the reverse strand, counting down.
TTGTTGGTGTCGCGCCAGCATGCAATGCTGTTGGGGCAGAACCATTTCGCCAGGGCGATCCATTTGGCGGAAACGATGCAAGGGGTCAGGGTCGCCCATGGCAAACGTGAAGTGACCTATTTCCATCTGATGTTCGATGCACATCAAGTCATCTTTGCGGAGGGCGCTCCGAGCGAAAGCTTTTACCCTGGCCAGATGGCTATGCAGATGATGTCGAAGGACGCGCGTTCGGATCTTTTCCGCCATTTCCCGAGACTGATGGGCTGCACAGAAGATGCCGATGTCCAGCGGGCTTTTGGTGAGACTGCGCGACCCTTCTTGGCAAAGGCCGAGATTTCCGGGCTGTTCACTGCAGCCTGAACTGTCCAGACTGCTCTGGCGGGTAATGTTTGATCTGCCTGATTGATGCGCCGCCCCGCCTCAGTGGTTCCCGCAACCTGTTTCTCTCGTTTCTGAGATTTACGCCCAACACCCCTTCAAAGGCGACAAATCGTCAATCCCGGATTGTCGTTGCAGCGCTGAGCTCAGCCAACGTTCCGTTGTGATCGCTCATGCCAGCCTCCCAGATGGCGTCTCGCGTGACCTCGTTTATCCGCGTATGACCTCCTGATTTAACCTCGACGAAAAGCTTCGGCTTGAATTCGAACGCAGCGAGATTTCGCAGCACCCCCGCGATCATCCAAAGCTTGCATTGCGGACAAATGGTTTGATCAACCCATATCTTTACTTCAGGACTGCCATCAAAGTTTTCATGAGCGTTATCGTACCATGACTGAAGCTTCTTTTGGGCCTCACGCCACGCCTGCCGCTCTGCATGGTTTTCGGCGCCGTTATTGTCCGCCATGTTGCTGCTTCCATACCCTTGCGCGCCGCCCCAGCCGTTGCCTTCTCCCGAAAATCTGAAATATACCTTTGCAGTTGCCACTTTCTTCTCCCTAAGTCACAGTTCCCCAGAAGGAACCCGTCTAGTTATTGATGGCACCAATGCAGGTTGAGGCGCCCCCGGTTTCTTCGACACCTGCCTTTTTCAGTTTGATCTGTTCTACTTCGAAGTCAACTGGCGGTAGCGTGCCATTGTGCCGTGACCCGCTGATAGTGGATTATTGAGATGTGTTGCTCCTCCGTTGATGGGATGGCACCACTTTATTTTGTGGCCCCACCATTGATTTGAAACAGGACGCGGACGTGCCTTGAGGGCGTGCCAGCGACGATCCAATAAGGCCAAAGGTCCACGTCCCCAAGCGGGCATCTTTGGAATTTGGGCCGAAAACCCGTACAGCACGCCATGCTGACAGATTCACTTGCGCGGGACCAAAATGCATAGCAAGATTAATTATGGGGGACCAATATTGCACACACAGATAGCCGTCGAAGCACGTAACGTAGGCAAGATTTACGGCGCAGGACAAACCGCAATCACAGCGTTAGGAGACGTGTCTATTGCGATCGAAAAAGGTGAGTTTTTCACGCTTTTGGGTCCATCGGGTTGCGGAAAAACCACTTTGCTGCGCTGCATCGCAGGTTTTGAAACCCCGACAGCCGGCTCCATTTACTTGTCTGGCGAGGACATTACCTACACCCCGCCAAACGAGCGACCGGTGAACACGGTCTTTCAATCCTACGCCTTGTTTCCGCATCTTACGGTGGCCCAAAATATCGGTTTTGGCCTCAAAATGCAGGGGAAGCCCGCATCGGAAGTCAAGCGCGCGGTAGAGCGTGTGCTGGCGTTGGTGAAGTTGGAGGATTTTGCAAACCGTCTGCCGACGCAGTTGTCAGGTGGGCAGCAACAACGTGTCGCGCTGGCGCGGGCCCTCGCACCTGAACCTCAGGTGCTGCTGCTGGACGAGCCTTTGTCGGCGCTGGATCTCAAGCTGCGCAAGGAAATGCAAAGCGAGCTGAAACGCCTCCAGACAGAAACGGGTATTACCTTTGTCTTTGTGACTCACGATCAGGAAGAGGCACTCACGATGTCCGACCGCATCGGCGTAATGTCTGCAGGCGCGCTTTTGCAGGTTGGCACACCCCACGATATTTATGATCGTCCCGTCGACCGCTTTGTTGCGGATTTCATTGGCGAGACCAACTTACTGGACGGACAGGTCGAACAGGGCGGTGTGCGCATCGGAACCGGCGATGTGCTGGCTGTGACGCTGGGCGCAGCACAAGGCAAGGTCACTCTGGCCATTCGGCCAGAGCAGGTCAGCCTTGCCCCGACGGGCAGGGGGATGACCGCCAGCATTGTCGAAAAAACCTACATGGGCACCGACACGCATTACAAACTTACCCTAAGTGACGACAGCCACCTTGTCGCGCGGGTCCAGTCCAACTCCGCAATCAGCTTTGCGGTGGGTCAGGATGTGTCGGTCAACATCGATACGCAGGCCGTGCAGGTGCTGACCTCATGAACAGGAAAACCATCGGCCGCAGCAAAGGGGTGAACGGCTGGTTGCTCTCGGCACCTGCGCTTGTTCTGTTGATCCTCGCCGCGAGTGGTCCGCTGCTGATCGTCGCGCTCTATTCGGTGCTGGAGAAGGGCGATTATTCCGGCGTGCGCTGGATCCTGTCGGGTGATGGCTGGTTCAGCGTGTTCCTGCAGCGCGATATATTCGATCAGACAATCAGCCTTGCAGATGCAAACCTCACGATTTTCTGGCGGTCGGTGAAACTGTCGATCATGACAACCCTGATTACGTTCGGTTTCGGCCTGCCAACCGCATGGTTCATCGCCACACGGCCCGCAAAGGCACGTGCGTTCTGGCTGTTCCTGATCACCATTCCGTTCTGGACAAATCTGTTGATCCGCACCTTTGCGATCATGGAAGTGATCCGCAATCAGGGGATCCTGAATACCTTTCTGATGTGGACGGGCCTGATCTCCGAGCCGATACAGATTCTGTATACCGATACTGCGGTGCTGATCGGGATGGCCTATGTCTATCTGCCGCTCATGGTGCTGCCACTTTATGCCGCCATCGACCGTTTTGACTTCCGTCTGATCGAGGCGGGATATGATCTTTATGCCTCGCGCTGGCAGGTGCTGCGCGGTGTGATCATACCGATCATCAAACCGGGGATTATCGCGGGCAGTATTCTGGTCTTCATTCCCAGTCTCGGAGCCTATGTGACGCCGCGCGTGCTGGGCGGCGGCAAGAATATGATGATTGGGAATTTCATTGAGCTGCAATTCGGACAAGGTCAAAACTGGCCCTTGGGGGCCGCTCTCTCAACCCTCCTGCTCGCGGTGGTTCTGATCTCTTTGGTGATCTATACCCGCGTCTCCACCAAGGATGATCCCCGTGACTAAAAAGCGCGCCTTTGATGTGACAACGCTGCCGGGGTTCACTTTTATCGCGATCCTCGCGTTTGTCTTGCTATATGCGCCGATTGTGACGCTTGTTATCTACTCGTTCAACGGTGGACAATCGGTCAATCAATGGGGCGGTCTTTCACTGCAATGGTATGTGGTGGCCTGGAACAATGAGGCCGTTCAGGACGCCACTGCGCGTTCCTTGATCATTGCGCTCTGGGCCTCTGTCATCTCAACCACCGTGGCAACAATGGCCGCACTTGGCACAACGCGGCGGGGCAAGTTCAAGGGGCAGACGGTGATCTATATCATCATCAACCAACCCCTGATGGTGCCCGAGATTGTTACGGCTGTGGCGCTGCTGATCTTCTTTTCCTCCGTCAAGATCGCAACGGGTTATAGCGGCCTTGGCTATCTGATCCTTGCCCATTCCGCCTTTTGCATCCCCTTCGCCTATCTGCCGATCAAGGCCCGACTGGAGGGGATGGACACCAGTATGGAAACCGCGGCCGCCGACCTTTACGCCACCCCATGGCAGACGTTTTACTATGTTACGTTGCCGCTGCTGTTGCCCGGTGTGATCGCTGGTGTGATGCTGGCCTTCATTATCTCGCTCGACAATGTGATTATAACGGAATTTGTGAAATCTGCAGGGCAGGATACACTGCCGACATATATGCTCGGCCAGTTGCGCCGCGCCCTGACACCCGAGGTCAACGCCATTTCAACAGCGCTTTTGGCGCTTACGGTGCTGATCCTGACGGCATTCGTTTTCGTAACCAAGAAGCGGGAATAACCTGCAAAAAACCAATAAGGGAGATTAAGATGAAGACCTACATTATCGCAACAGCAGCCTTACTGGGCAGCACCATGGGCGCTTATGCCGAAGGGGAACTGAACCTCTTTAACTGGGGCAACTACACCAGCCCCGAGATGCTGGAGAAATTTACCGAAGAGACAGGGATTACTGTCACTGTCACCGATTACGACAGCAATACAACCGCTTTGACAAAGGTCGAAGCAGGCGGCTCGGGCTATGATCTGGTGGTGCCTTCAGCCAACTATATTCCTGTCTATGTCCGCAAGGGCCTGATCGCGGAATTGGACCATTCTAAAATTCCGAACATCGGCAATATTGCTGCTGAGTGGAAAGATGTTCCATGGGATCCGGGCCGCACCCATTCCGTACCGTGGCAATGGGGCTCGGTCGGGATTGCGGTCAATACTTCCGTTTATAGCGGCGATGTAAACACCTCTGAACTGTTCATGGACCCGCCGCCCGAACTGGTTGGCAAGATCAACGTGGTTCCTGAGATGACGGATGTTTTGAACATGGCGATCTTCAATGTGGGCGGTGAGGCCTGCACCGAAGACCTGACAGTTCTCAAGAAAGTGCGCGACCGTCTGATGGCAGCCAAGCCGAAATGGCTATCGATGGATTACGGCACCACAGACAAACTATCCTCGGGTGACTATGCCGCGTCGGTTAACTGGAACGGTTCGACCATGCGCGCACGGATCAATAACCCTGACGTGGTTTATGGATACCCCAAGGAAGGCTATCCGTTGTTTATGGATTCTGTCGCCTTGCTGGCCGATGCGCAAAACGTCGATGAGGCATACCAGTTCATCAACTTCATTCTTGAGCCGGAAAACGCCGCAATGATTTCAGCATTTGCACGCTACGCGAATGGCGTCGCAGGCTCAGAAGAGTTCATGCCTGAAGACATGAAAACCGCGCCCGAGATCGTCACGCCAGCGGAATTTGCGGCAGGTGGTAAGTTCCTTCCGACATGCCCGCAATCAGCGACTGATCTCTATACGGCAATCTGGACTGAATTGCTGAAATAAACTCTCAATGCGGGGCGGTGTAACGCCCCGCATTTTTGCTGCGGGATCAGCGCCGCGCTGAGTCAAAGATGCCCGGCACACCGTAAAGATCGGTTCGGCGGACGCGAAACATTCCCCACGCATGCCGATCCCGCGCCGGCTTGATCCATATTCTGAGCGTCATCGGGATCTGTCGCAATTTTCAAGGCGGCAAAAGCCAGCTTACGCACCCATGAAACCTTCAAGGACATTCACGGTATTTATGCCGACCGCTTCGATCGCATATCCGCCTTCCATGCAGATCACGGTGGGAAGTTTCATGTGCCCGATCCGCCGACCGGCATCGGTAAAATCATCGCTTTCCAATTTGAAGAAACTGATCGGATCCTCTTTGTAGGCATCCACACCCAGCGACAGCACCAGCGCTTCGGCGCCCCAGTTCCTGATCTTGCCAATCGCATCGTCCAAAGCGGCCGACCAGATGTCATATCCAGTGCCCTCCGACATTGGGTAGTTCAGGTTGCTCCCTTCACCTGCGCCACGACCGGTTTCATCCTCATATCCCAGATAATAAGGGTAGGTTTCTGCCGGCGCGCCGTGCAGGGAGGCGAACATCACATCCGCACGGTCATAAAACAACGATTGCGTGCCGTTTCCGTGGTGAAAATCTATATCGAGGATCGCAACCCGTTCTGCGCCCGATGCGCGGAACATCTGGGCCGCAACGGCCGCATTGTTGATAAAACAATAGCCGCCATATTGATCTGCAGTCGCATGGTGTCCGGGTGGACGGCACAGGGCAAAAGCACTCTGCGCTCCTGCCGCAACATGGCGCTGTGCGGCCTGCGCGCAGGCAAGTGATCCAAGTGCCGCTTGCCACGTCCCCTGCGTCATTGCCGTTTCGGACGCATGACAGTAATAGCCGACCTTCCCATCGATATTTGTCGGGATGCGGTCCATATGCATGCCACGGGCGGGAACATTGGCAGCAATGATCTCGCCCGCCATCCCCGCCTGTTTCCACTCGTCCCACGCTGTTTCAAGGAATGTCAGATATCCGGGATCAAGCAGAGCCCTCACCGGTTCCATATCGACGGGATCAGGTGCCAGAATATCGCTTAGCCCCTGCGCCTTGAGGCGATTCAGAACGTATTCCACCCGTGACGGCCGCTCAAAAGGCGTGACGAACTGCCCACCCGACAATTCAGCCTGTGGAAAATGTAGTCGGTGATCTTCACTGTGGTAAATTCGCATTCTGCATAAGATCCTTTGAGGAAACGAGCATCGAGATACAAAAAGACTGTGCAGATAACGATCGGTTGTCCAGCCTAAGGTTTGGACGGGCTTGAGCTGGGCGTGTGGCGGTTTGGTGCCCCTACCTATTCAATTCGGGTCATGGACGTTGGATGTCGCGCGTGCGGCTTATCGGTCTTTTGCATATTCCTGAGCGCGCCAGATTACGTCCGAAATTCAGGGGCTCAGTCGGCAGGGCGGTCTAGATGGCACCGATACCCTCACGCGACCTGCGCGATCTCGTCCCCTTTGGCCAAAGGACAAGTAAACCAGAACACGGTCTCTTTGTCCGGCTCGCTTTCAAAGCCGATTTGCCCGCCCATCGATTCAATCAGTTGGCGCGAGATGTTCAGGCCAAGCCCGGTTCCGCCCCTTTGGCGAGTGTCGGAACTGTCAGCCTGTGAGAACGGTTGGAAAACCTTTTCGCGAAATTCCTCCTGAATGCCGATCCCCTGATTTATCACAGAAATTTTTGCGCAATCGGGCAGAAACTCCGCACAGAGGCGGACAGTCGTGCCGGAATGGGCAAATTTGCATGCATTGGACAGAAGGTTGCTCAACACCTGAATGGTCCGTTTCTTGTCAGTCCAGATGTCTTGCTCGCCTTCGGGGGCTTCTACGGACAATTGCACGTCCCATTGCGATGCGTAGGTTTCGGTATGTTTGCTGGCGAGGGCCATGATGTCACTCAAGCGCTCAGGCTTTGCGTCGTGCGCCATACTGCCTGCACTGATCTTTTCCATGTCCAGAATATCATTCACCAGACTGACCAGCCGTTCTGAGTTGGACGAGGCGATTTCGATCAAACGGTCCGCGCCGTTGGTGTCCACGTCTTTCAGTTGAACCTGCAACAACCCGAGTGCCCCTTTGATGGATGTCAGGGGCGTGCGCAATTCATGGCTGACCGTTGCGACGAAATCGCGTTTGAGCTGCTCCAACTTATAGCTTTCGGTGATGTCCATCTGGATGCCCAGCATCCGGATCGCCGTACCATCAGAAGAACGCTCCACCACCACGGCATCGGACTGCATCCAGCGCCAGTCATTCTGGGCCACTTGCACGCGGAACCGCACCGATGCACGATCCGCGCCGCCGTCAACGCAGGCGGCCTTGGCTTCTTCCAGTAGGGCAACGTCATCGTCATGCATCAGTGCAATCTGAAATGAATAGGGGTCGGCACCGCCTTCCATTTCAGGTCGGTGCAAGAGCGTTTTCCAGGTTTCTGAAACCACAGAGGTCTGATTGCGCAGGTCCAGGTCAAAGACGCCGATTTCGGCGCTGGTCAGGGCGAGGTTCCAGCGTTGTTCAGTTTTGGCAATTTCCTGTGTGTGGCGCTCACTTTGGGTGATATCTCGCATCATCAGTGTGAACCGTGTCTCACCGTCTGCTGTGAACCATGTATTCTTTTCAATCTCGACGATCCAGGGCTCCGCGTCGCCCCCGGCCGGAGGCAGATGCAATTTTGTCCTGCCTTGACTGCGGCAAAGATCATAATCGGGCAGAACCTCCCCAAGGGAAAACCGCGTCAGGTCGATCTGGGTGGCCGCAGGCACCAGAAGTTTCTGTGCCGCATCGTTTGAATGCAAGATCCGCCCTGCCGGTGTCACGGAAACAATGGCAAGCATTGCGTTTTCGAGGATCGAACGTTTCTCTTTGTCCTGGGTTTCCAGATCGCGGGTCTTTTGGGCAACGGTCAGTGCAATCGTCTGGTTCTTTCTGATCAGAAAGCGCAGCATCATACTGACCAATGCAGTGATCAAAAGCCCCAGCATCAGGACAATCCACCGGGCCCGAAATGGCTGAGAAGCATCGAATTTTTCGGTGCTGCTCCAAGACAGCGCAAAGGTCTGACCAAGTATATTGATCGTTTGGCTGGCCGTGAAATCTGATGTGATGGGAGCGGTGACGGCCAGATCGCCCTGACCTGCGGCGAGGCCATCGGGGTCTGGCACCACCTTCAATTCGATAAGCTCCGACTGTGCGGCCGTCAGGCACTTGAATGCATTTTCGATATTCATCACGGCAAATGCAAATCCGACCAATTCCTCACCGGGCGACTGGGCATTTTGCCCATCGCTGAAAGGTCTGAAGATCGGTTTGATCAATAATGCCAAAGGCTGACCGTCCGGCGCGGAAAGGCCGGGAAGATCCCTTACCGCGAGGGTTTGTCTTGTCCTGCGTGCCTCTTGCGAGGCTGCAAGTAGTTCGGGGTGCTTGGAAAACGCCAACCCAACCAGATTGCCATGATCGAGCGAGGGTTCGACATATTGCACCACAGAGATATTCTGTTTCAAAGCAGCAGTCGCGCCCGTCGAACCTTTGCCCATGTCCTTGGGCATGGCCAGACCGATTGCATCCAAACCGATCATGTTATCCTGAACCTTCAGGGCATTGGCGTAATTCGACATATCCTTGGCTGTGACAAGATCCGACCCCAGCACCAAACCGGACACCCCGTCCAGAACGCGGCTGTATTCCTCGAAACGCCGGTCGAGCGACACCAGACTTTGATCAACCAGAATCTGAAAACTCTCATGCGAACGGCTTTGGGCAATGGAATGCACAAGAAGGAAGGAAACGTATGACAGGCCGAGGAAGACAACCAGAATAACTGCCTGAAACCACTCGATTTTGTTTTTTGAGGACACTGAATACCCCCTTTCGGCATAACGTTAGAAAGCCGGACTGCGCAGGGCATCCCGTTCTGGCACGATTGGCCCGAACTCTATCATTGCCCTGAGAAAGCGCTTAAATTATGGCGCAATCGGAGCATTCTGGGATGATTGTTGCGAAAACCGAAACCTCGGGGGATCGTTCAGGCAACTCAAGCGCTGGCTCGCGTTTCCAACCTAAATTTCTTTGCCGAGCATTGTCTCATGCCATCCCAACGGCGACACCTTGTCTGACGTCGCTTGAGATGCAGCCGTCTTGCTGTCAGTGTCAGATTTCACAGATGCAACCTGGCATGAGCAAGAGAAGAGCAGCGAAAATGAACCCAAATAAACTTCAAGAAATGCTTGGGCTTGCCTCTGCTGCCGCTGCGTTCTGCGACAGAACCATTCACGCGGTTTCAGCACTGCGTGAACTTCTGAACCGCGCAAAACCGAAACGGGATCCCGAGGTCACTGAAACACTGAAGAAACTGGATGCCGATCTCTTGGCCACAGCAGTCGTTCATGCACGGCTCAGCGCCAAGCTAACAAGCCTGAACGAAGAGATTTCGCGCAATGAGGAGTTCGAAAAAGAGAGATCCCGATATGAATTGGTTGAAACATCCGAGGGCGACTTTGTGTTCCGGATCAAGAACAACATGGCTGATGAACAGCCCATTCATTACATCTGCCCTGTCTGCGTGAACCGTGACAAAACCATAAGCTTCATTGCCGGTAGGAACCGGAAAGTCTGCCAGACAGACAGGAAACATGTGTTTAATTTTGGCAAGACCGCCCCTGTTCTGACCCCAAAAGTCAGGCACTGACCCCCATTTCGCTCTCTTGATACATGTCAAAGACAGCGTCCGCCCCGCCAACTAATACTGTGTCCAGGTGCGGCAAAATCGGAGGGTGGAGAATTGAGCATGTTTTCAAAAGTAGGCAAGAGCGCTGACTTGTCCCAGCAGATGGCGGACAAAGTTGGCGTGGATATCAGCGGCAGGATCGCGCAAGACCCTGTGGCAGCGGGCAAGGTTTTCCGCTCAATTACGTTGCGGTGTTCAAAGTGTGACCAACAGACGGATTGTCTTGAGTTGCTGTCGAAAAACGATCGGTTGGACGCGCCGCCAGATTATTGCCTGAACAAACAAATCCTTGGAACCTTGAAGGACAAGTAACCTCAAGAATAAAAGGCAGAAGTGCAGCTAATTTCCTAGACACCAGCTTTTGCCAATTTTCGCAGTCAACCGGCGACAGCATGCCGGTGTTCGTGTGCTTGCGCTTCGTGTTGTAGAATAGCTCGATGTATTTCAATACATCGTGCCTGGCTTGCTCCCGTGTTTCTTTCGCCGCCTGACCTTTTCTTGATTCAAGAATTGAAAGAAGATTTTGGCGACGGCGTTTTCCTGACAATTTCTCTTACGGCGTAAAAAGTGTTCGAATTTGTGTTCGCGCTGGGACGCGGCCCATTCTCGGCTGGTGAATTCTGCGTTTTGGTCCGAGTGCATCAACTGGACAGGTCCAGATTTTCGCCGCCAGATCGCGATCAGCGATGCTTGCATGGCGCGTTCTGCCCTCTGACACGACACAAAGCCCAGCCAACAACACGCCACTAGGACAGGTTGATGACGACACAGAGATACGCGAAATCTGCATGCGTGCGAAGATCAGAGATGTCAGTCGCCGATAGCTGCGTGCCCTGCGGTGACGGCGGTACTCGGGCAGGTGGCGATAGAACGGCTCTGTGCGGCTGGTAGATCGCCTGGTGGTTGACCCGAATCGGGTGGCGCTCCAGGCAGGCGTCTTGCCTGCGATCTGTCCTGGGGAACAAGCGGCCTTCAGCCGATCTTTAATGGCGTCTTTGAGTTCCGATACATCATCATCTTGCGCTGCATCGGGCGGCGCTTATCGCAATAGCCGTTCAGCCCCGGCAGATCGGAATTCGAGTATCGGTTCCGCTTGAAATTTCGATGGATGGTCGAGGCTTCTCTACCCAAGCGATCCGCGATCTCTGCTATCGGCTTTTTGGCTCACGCCATTTTGCCAATTTGCGGCACTTTTCCAGTCACGGGTGAGAATAGTGGGTTTTCATACCAAATTTACCACGCAACACTCTGTTAAAAAACATAATTTGCGTTCTTTTGTGAAGCCGCTAAAGCTGCAATGGCCCCCCAAGTCCAATGTGAGCCGGTCTGTGCCGTTGGTTTCCCATTAAATGCAAAGTTGATCGGCCTTGCGCAAAACCCCTAGCCGCGACATGGTGCTCACACAGTACAGGTTTTTCGGCATTGAAGGTAGTGCTGTACATCGAACGCACAAAATCGCCGCATTTCAGCAGCAGAAAAAGTCATATTGCTAGCGTTTGACGGGTAGCAAGTCGTTATTTAGATTTAGGAGATTTCAAATGCCAGCACCCTTTTATGTATGGGCGACGGATTCTGGAGTAACAGGATCATTCGCGGGCAGTGGCAATGTTTTTGGTGGACGTCGTGACGGCATTGAAACTAGCCCCGATGGCGACATCGATAACAACCCAAGTGGAACGACTGCTGAACTGGGATATACGGGCGCGCCTTCGGTATCGGGCATTTATGGCCTGCGCACTCTGGTTTTCAGCGATGGTGGAACCGCAGTCTGGGGGGCCGGCAGCGCTGGCGGATTTGTGATCCCGACAAACGAGATCGCCTACACTACGCTCAATAACGGAACGGCTTTTTCCGTCACTTCCCAGACCTCTGTCAGTTCTGCCGCCTATTCCACGTTTTCCACCGGCCCTGCCGCGCCGGTTAACACCGCGCCTGCGCTGGGCGGGACACCGCCGGATGCAACCGTCAACGAAGACGTGACCAGTGCGGTTAACCTGTCGGCCTACAATCTCACCGATGCAGAAGGCGATACCGTTACGCTGACCTTGGCGGTGAACAAGGGGACAATTGCATCTACGGATGGCAATGGTCCAGCGTCCAGCGTCACCGTTGCCGGCAGCGGAACAACGTCCATGACGTTGACCGGCGCTGTCGCAGATATCAACGCCTATCTCAATATCACGACCAAGATCACATTTACCACAGGGCAGAATGATACATCGTCAGCGACGCTGACGGTGACGCCCAATGACGGCACCATCAATGGCACAGCCGATACCGTGACGATCAATGTTACCCCGATCAACGACGAACCCACGCTGACCGCAACGGGTTTGAACCCGAATGCCAATGAACAGACCGCCACTGATCTTTTCTCCACGGTAACCGCCGACACAGTTGAAACAGGGCAAACCCTGACGGGTCTGACGCTCACAGTCACCAATGTTTCTGATGGATCCAGCGAACGGCTGAACATCGACGGCACCGCTGTTGTGTTGACCAACGGAACATCCGGCACAACAGCCACAAATTCGATGAGCTACAGTGTTTCGGTTACAGGCTCGACCGCGACGGTCACATTGTCAGGCGGTACGCTGAGCGAGGCGGCGATGCAGACCCTTGTTGATGGGATGACCTACACCAACAACAGCAACGCTCCGACGACAGGGGCCAGCCGGGTTGTCACCATTACCAGCCTGACCGACAGCGGATCAAACACTGGGTTGAACGACAATGCAGCGGCGCTCAACCTTGCCTCCACCGTGACGGTTGTGGCGGTGAACGACGCGCCGACAGTCAATTCGGGCACAGCAACGCTGCCGGGAACAGACGAAGACACCACATCCAGCGGCACCGCGGTCTCCACTCTTCTATCCAACCGTGGTTTTTCCGACCCGGATGGCAGCGGTCAGCAAGGCATGGCCGTCACGGGCACCACCGGCAATGGCACGTGGGAATTCTCGACGGATGTCTTTAATTATAGCCCATTTGGGGTGGTATCGGATACCTCATCGCTGTTGCTGTCCAGCAGTACGCTCGTGCGCTATGTCCCCGATGGCGACAACGGCGAGACAGCAACGCTGACGTTCCGTGGCTGGGACCGGAGCAGTGGTACGGCCTCCATCAGCGCGACAACATACAAGGTCGATACGACGACAAATGGCGGGTCAACGGCGTTCTCCAGCAACACCGCCACGGCCTCGATCACGGTCACAGATGTGAACGATGCCCCTACGCTGGCCGCAACCGGCCAGAACCCCAGCGCGAATGAGGGCCAGTCGACAGATCTGTTTTCGACAGTGAGTGCCGACACGGTTGATAACGGGCAAGACTTCACCGGGCTGACCCTGACAGTCACGAACCTGGCGGACGGTGCCGATGAGGTTCTGACGATCGACGGCAGCGATGTTGCGCTGACCGATGGCACGATGGTCACCACAGCAAACAATAGCCTGCTGGTCAGCGTGTCGGTTTCTGGCTCGACCGCCACAGTGTCTTTCACCGGTGCCACGCTGACCGAGGCGCAGATGAACACCCTTGTTGATGGTCTGACCTATCGCAACGACAACGATGCCCCCTCGACCGGTGCCAACCGGGTTGTCACGATCACCAACATCACCGACAGCGGCACCAGCAACAACTCTGCGGCGCTCTCCCTCACCTCCACAGTCACGGTTGTACCTGTCAACGATCCGCCTGTGGTGGGCAATGCCTATACCGAGACATCCACCATCAGCCAGGGCGGATTGATGAACCTGGATCATCTGGATGATGCCACGGTAGCTGACCCCGATTCTGGTGATTTCAGCGGTGGTTTGCTGACGCTGGCGCAATCATCCGGGACGGCAAACGGAGCATGGGGCGTGGATGGCACGGTCGCGACCTCTGGGGGCGACGGCACAATTTCTGCGGGCGAGACCGTTCAGATCAACGGCGTGACCATCGGCACGGTTGATGTGACCGATGACGGTCAGGGTGGCAATAACCTGACCATTGATTTCACGACCGCCGATGCGACCGCAGCCAACGTGGCGCTGCTGTTGCAAAACCTGACCTATGCCGCGCCGAGCGGTCAGGGCGACCGGGATTTTCTGGTCACGCTCAATGACGGGGATGGCACGGCAAATGGTGGCGATGAGACGGACAACGGTGATTTCACCATCGCTGTCCGGTCCCTCCCGCCGGTGATCGACAACCTCGACGGCGACAGTGTGACGGCGGAAGTGAGCGAGATCGTCCTGATCGACGCAGGCCGCGATGCGCTGATCACAGACGCGGATGCGCCTGATGCGCCACTCGGCCATGTGCTCATCACCCCGACGAGCGGTCTGGCGGGCGATTTCGGTGTGATCGGTGGGGACTTACCCCTTCAGATGGGGGATGTCGGGGCGAGCATTCCCCTGATCATCGGCACTCAGGACACTGAGATTTCCGCCGGTGAGAATATCTGGGTGTCTCCTTCGAATGGTAGTCTCTCTTTGATAGGAGATGTATCCGCGACCGAAGACGGGCAGAACGGCGCCGCCCTGAGAATCGACTTTGCTGATGATCCGATCACCAATGAGTATGACGTCTTGTCGCTGCTGCTGCAGGGGCTGACCTTCTCCTCTGATCAGGTGGGCATTCACACCTTTGACCTGACGATCACGGACAGTGACAGCGACTTTGCAGCAACCTCCGTTCCTGTGAGCTTCTCGGTAGAGATATTGCCGCCGAATGAGCCCCCGACGGTTTCCATCACCACGCTTCTCGATGAACTGCCCGAAGACACGGACACCTCCGCGCGGATCAAGTTGGCGGATGTGGTGATCACCGATGATGCGCGAGGCGATAATCTGCTGACCTTGCGTGGCGCGGACAGCGGGGCGTTTGAGCTGGATGGGACGGAGCTGTTCCTCAGAGCCGGGGCTGCGTTGGATTTCGAGGGTGAGGCGGAGCTCGATGTCTTTGTCGATGTCGATGACCCCACGCTGGGCACCGGTCGTGAGGACCGGGCGGCATTCACGCTGAATGTGACAGACGTGAACGAACCGCCGTCAGTGTTGGCCAGAAATGTCATTGGCAGCCTGCCCGAAGACAGCGACACCACTGTCGATATCAAGATTGCCGATCTGGAGATTCGGGATGATGCGCTAGGCACCAACGTACTGTCTCTTTCAGGGGCGGATGCCGGGCTATTTACGATTGTCGGGACAGAGCTGTTCCTTGCCGCTGGTGCGGCGCTGGATTTTGAAACGCAACTCAGCCTCGCCGTGAGCGTGGCCGTTGATGACCCCGCGGTGGGGGGCACGCCGGACGACTCTGTCGACCTTGTCCTGAGCATTACAGATGTCAACGAGGCGCCCAGTCTATCGCTGATCAACCTCAATCTGGGCCTTGAAGAAACCGGCTTTCTGCTCGGCCGGGTGAAGGTCGCAGATGTTGTTATCACGGATGATGCACTGGGGGATGAGATCCTGTCGCTAGAAGGGCCGAACCGGTTTTTGTTCCAACTCGATGGAACCGAGCTTTATGTTAGAGCTGGCCAGCCACTCGATTTCGAAATGCAGCACCCCTTTGAAGTGACGATAGCCGTGGATGATCCAAGCATCGGATCAGGGCCGGAAGCAACGATCATCGCCGCGCTGCCACTGCTCGACGTCAACGAAGCGCCCTCGCTTTCGCTTTTGAATGTCCTGCCCAGCCTTGCGGAGGATGTGAACACCACCACCCGCACGAAGGTGGCCGATATCGTGGTGACAGACGACGCGCTGGGCACAAACACGCTGGCGCTGGCCGGTGCGGATGCAGGCCTTTTCGAGATTGACGGCACGGAACTGTTCCTGTCGGCCGGGGTGGCGCTTGATTTTGAGAGCGATCCCCAGTTAGACGTCACGGTGACGCTGGATGATGCTCAATTCGCAGGTCTCGAAGGCTCGGAAGCTGTGGAGCTGGCCATCGTGGACGTGAATGAGCCGCCGACAGTGGCGTTGCTGAATGTTCTGGCTGGGCTGGCGGAAAACACGGAGACCAGCGCACGAATCAAGGTCGCCGACATCGACGTAACGGACGATGCGCTTGGCGCTGCCACGCTGGGGCTTGCGGGCGACGATGCATCGCTGTTCGAGATCGACGGCACGGAGTTGTTTCTCTCCGCCGGGGCCGCGCTGGATTTTGAAACCAATCCCAGCCTCGACGTCCAGGTCACCGTGGATGACCCGGCACTGGCTGCCGATCCTGATGACAGCGCGGCAATGAGTGTCAGCGTTACAGATGTGAACGAGGCGCCGAGCCTTGCGCTGGCCAGTGTGTTGGCGGGCTTGCCGGAAGATACCGACACCACCACCCGCACGAAGGTGGCCGATATCGTGGTGACAGACGACGCGCTGGGCACAAACACGCTGGCGCTGGCCGGTGCGGATGCAGGTCTTTTCGAGATTGACGGCACGGAACTGTTCCTGTCGGCCGGGGTGGCGCTTGATTTTGAGAGCGATCCCCAGTTAGACGTCACGGTGACGCTGGATGATGCTCAATTCGCAGGTCTCGAAGGCTCGGAAGCTGTGGCGCTGGCCATCGTGGACGTGAATGAGCCGCCGACAGTGGCGTTGCTGAATGTTCTGGCTGGGCTGGCGGAAGACACTGAGACCAGCGCACGCATCAAGGTCGCCGACATCGACGTAACGGACGATGCGCTTGGCGCTGCCACGCTGGGGCTTGCGGGCGACGATGCATCGCTGTTCGAGATCGACGGCACGGAGTTGTTTCTCTCCGCCGGGGCCGCGCTGGATTTTGAAACCAATCCCAGCCTCGACGTCCAGGTCACCGTGGATGACCCGGCACTGGCTGCCGATCCTGATGACAGCGCGGCAATGAGTGTCAGCGTTACAGATGTGAACGAGGCGCCGAGCCTTGCGCTGGCCAGTGTGTTGGCGGGCTTGCCGGAAGATACCGACACCACCACCCGCACGAAGGTGGCCGATATCGTGGTGACAGACGACGCGCTGGGCGCGAACACGCTGGCGCTGGCCGGGGCGGATGCAGGCCTTTTCGAGATTGACGGCACGGAGCTGTTCCTGTCGGCCGGGGTGGCGCTTGATTTTGTGAGCGATCCCCAGTTTGACGTCACGGTGACGCTGGATGATGCTCAATTCGCAGGTCTCGAAGGCTCGGAAGCTGTGGCGCTGGCCATCGTGGACGTGAATGAGCCGCCGACAGTGGCGTTGCTGAATGTTCTGGCTGGGCTGGCGGAAAACACGGAGACCAGCGCACGAATCAAGGTCGCCGACATCGACGTAACGGACGATGCGCTTGGCGCTGCCACGCTGGGGCTTGCGGGCGCCGATGCTTCGCTGTTCGAGATCGACGGCACGGAGTTGTTTCTCTCCGCCGGGGCCGCGCTGGATTTTGAAACCAATCCCAGCCTCGACGTCCAGGTCACCGTGGATGACCCGGCACTGGCTGCCGATCCTGATGACAACGCGGCAATGAGTGTCAGCGTCACAGATGTGAACGAGGCGCCGAGCGTAACACTGACTGGAACCATCGACACGTTGCTGGAACAAACTGACACGTCAACCCGGTTGCGCGTGGCTACGATCATGGTGACCGATGATGCGCTTGGCAGCAACAGCTTGACGCTGAGCGGAGATGACGCCGCTTTGTTCGAGATCGACGGCGATGACCTGTTCCTGAAGGCAGGTACAGTGCTGGAGCACGCCGTAAATCCGCAGCTTGATGTCGCGGTCCGCGTCGATGATCCCGATGTGGGCACCTTCCCTGACGATACGGCCGTACTCTCAATCGCCGTACCGGACACAAAGCAGACAGGCACGCCCGGCAATGACCTGCTAATCGGCGACCCATTGCTGAACCTGCTGGAAGGGCTTGGGGGAGACGACACTCTGGTGGGGCTTGCAGAGGATGACACGCTCGATGGCGGCCCGGGCATGGATACGGCCGTTTTGCAGGCCGGACAGGAGAATTATACAATTGTCTTTTCCGCTGATGGCACCACCGTCAGCGACCGCCGTCCGGACGGTACCGGCAGCGACACTTTGATCGACATCGAAAGGCTGCGTTTCTCCGAAGATCCTGAAGGATCGCCAGACAGTGGAAACCTTCTCAACTTGGAGGCCTTCGACGGTGTCCTCGACGTTACGGCAGACCAGCTGGAATCGCTGACAATGCTCTACCTTGCACTTTATGACCGGGCCCCTGACGCACTTGGCCTGTTCTACTGGTCAACGCAACTCGCCAATGGCATGCGATTCAGTGACATTACGGAAGAGTTCCTTATCAGCGACGAAGCGATTGCGCTCTTTGGGGGAACGCCCAGTAACGCGGATATCGTATCTGGCGCTTACGAGAATCTTCTGGACCGGGCACCAGATGCCTCGGGTCAGACGTTCTGGACCGGTTTGCTGGAAGTCGGCCTTATCAACACGGCCAATTTCTACCGGCTCTTCGTGCAAGGCGTGGAAAACAACCTCGGAGCAGATGGTGACCGGAGCACACTGGCGGATCAGACAGATATCGGCCTCTACTACGCTGTCATTCAGGGTCTATCAGACTCGACCGATGCGGCCACTGCAATGAACTTCTATGATACAACCGACCGTGCAAACAGTCTGCAGGAAGCCAAGGATTTCGTCGATGGCATCATAACCGACTCTCAAAACGGGACCAATCCGCAGTTACTTGTTCAACTGAACGGGGTGGTGGACGACCCTTTTGGTATCGCGTGAATGCCTACTAAATCACTTAACGGCCTTGTTTCAGCATCGGTTCAAGGGACGTCAGGAGTGGGTTGCACCAGATGGAGGGATTCATCGTTCAGCCCTCTACTGCAAATCATTGACAAGTTTTGATCTGCCCCCCAAGGCTCCCTCATTCATAACGAGAGTTTGCGGATTTGGATTTCATTTTCGTCGGTTTCGTTTTGGGCAAGAGCGTCGTGCGCGGAGCTCCCAACTTGCTGAAGCGCTCGACGCGCTTCAGCGGGTGTTTGGTTGCCCAGAGATGAGTGCGGTCTGATGTTATTGTAATCGTATCGCCAGAGCGCCAATTTCCTTCGGGTGTCATCTAACGTATCAAAGATCATGAAGGATACGGAGGATCCTTGTCAGAGGGGGCTTGTGCACGAATGCCTTCGCCGATTGAACATTAACCGAGACTAAATGCCCACACTGTCTCCGCCAGGCCCGCGACCTCGGGATGGTCCGACCAGCGGTGAACGTCTATGGGGCGGGAGTGCCAAGGGTTATCGACGGTGGCCATTGGCTTACTCTACTGATTACGAGGGGGAGAGGACGAGCAGTAAGGGAGTGATCAGGAAGGTTCTGTTATCTCTTCTCTATCTCCGGGTTCTTATTCATTACTTATACCTATTCCCTTCCTCCCTTCTAGCCCACCCTGATCTTCCCCCAAATCCCTTGAGATCACTCGGGCCAGCACAGGAAGCAGAACGCCAACAGGGGCCGAAACTGGGGCCTTTTAGCCACCACAGGCAACCAAGCTGTTTAGCTCTTTGATCTATCTGGAAGTGGCTGGGATGGTAGGAAACCTTGACGTGGCTTGAGCAGCATCAGTTTTTCTCTCTCGTCAACAGATCTGGGGCCGAAACTGGGGCGGAACGTAGCGCCAGCGGAGTGAGCATGGGGCGGCACGGGTGCCACGGGTTGGCGTCGATCAACCCAGAGTACTGCGCCCAGCCCGCCAGAGTTCAGTCACCGACCCGTCATCGTCGCCGAAGACCCGCCAACGACCCTCTGGCGAACTGGCGGACCTCTGGCCATCTAACGACCGCTAGACCACTGCCATAGGAACCCAACGACCGGCCCTCTTGAGGCACTCTGGCGGTCTATGCGGTGGTTCGGAGACGGTGGTGGAGGGTGGCGGAGATGACGTGGGGGGCTGCGGAAAGTCCAAGAAATTGATACTTTGACCTGATCGGCAAGAGAGGAGTTTATGGGGATGGATGTTAAGTCAAGCCAAGCTACTGGTAACGCTGCCTTGCACTATGCTGCTTGGCAGCTTTCTCGAAAGGGGTGGAATGTCATTCCAACGGCTCGCAACGCCAAAGGTAGTGACCTTTTTTGCGCAAATGACGATGAGTCCGTGATCTTCGGTGTCCAAAGCAAAGGGCTTTCTAGGCGGGGACCAGTAGGTCTCGGGTCAAATCTCGATAACCTTCGGTCGGAGTGGTGGATCATAACAATAAACTCGAAGAGCGATAACCCGACCTGCTTCATCATGACTTTAGAAGAGGTGAAGGAACTTTGTTTCCATAGCGATCCAGCTAAGAGCAGAACCGGAGCGATGTCTTATTGGCTGCAGCCAAAGGCATATGATCAACTTCAGTTCAAAGAGGCATGGCATCGATTGGGCAAATGATTGGCTCCATCTCTGGATGATCAAGCTCTCTTCAATGCAAGATATATAAAATGCAATGGTTGCGCGGCTGGCTGAGACCGAGAGAAAGAAATGTTCACGCAACGTGGGTCATCATAAAATGCCCGGTTAGGCAAAGTTTCATATTTTGCGCTGGGGGCTCCCTTGAACCGCCGTATTAGTGCTACCTCCAATCGAATGACCAAATCGGAGTTTTCTGACTGGAACAGCGCCCAGTCCTCCGTGAATTGATGCTTTACCTTTACGTGGTCATACCTGCCCTCGATCGCCGTGGTTGGGTCACGCCCACTTGCCTTGCCAATGTAGAATTTCGTAACGCCTCGATCCCTTCGGCAAATCGCTGCAATGGATCTGGTCAGGTGTTCCAGCGCTTCACTGTAACCACCGTACGAAAGGAACTCGCCAAATTCGACTTCATACTCACTCATGGTTTCAACTCCAAACAACTTGGGGTGAAGCCTTATAACACATTCTTGGAGTTGGCCTTACTTGGCGTCTTCCGCCTAGGCTTCATCGAGTAGCCTGCTCTTCTCACGTGCAACGATCAGGGCAATATAACCGATAGCACCGGCTATCCAGAGCAACCCAACCCAACCGGAGGTGAACAGCTTGATCACTCCAAAACCAAACACCAAGATCAAGACTAGGACGTTGAGCGGCGTAGCTGCACGTTTGCCCGCTTCATCGCTGATGACCTTCTCAGCCTGTTCACGCGCTTCCTTGATCGCCTGTTGCTCAGCGGTCAGCGGTTCATCGTCTCCCGCACTGCTTGGTTCGGGGTTCTCTCTCAGGAACTTCTTCGCCCGCTCCAGATCGAGACGGTCTTGCACCTTCGCCTCTAGTTCGTCCTGTTCTTTCTTGTTTTTCTCTTCGTTGGCACGTTCTCGCTTTCGCGCCTCTATTTGTTCTCAAAGGTCCATATCGCCCCCTTACGCGTCAGAGTCGCCAAGGGCAGTCAAGATCGCCGCTCCCACGCCGACCGCAGCCACGCCAGCCGCTGCCTTGCCACCTTGCCGAGACGCTGCAGCTTCAGCGTCAATGATGTCGTCAATGACCTTGGCCGCTCGATCGACTCGTGCTTCCTCCGGCACCCGACGCTCAAAGGTGATCATCAGGGTCTCTCGATCGCTGACGACCAAGTGGCGCTGCATCACCTTTTCCATGAAAACCAACCGCCAGCCTTCCGCCGCCATGGCATTCAGATAGGCTTGAAGCACCGCCGTCTCGATGCGTCCCTTGCCAAGCAGTACCGAACTGATCGACCCGTCAGCGACGTCGATAACCTTGTATTCATATTCCATGTTCAATCCTCTCTTTGTTCAATTATGCCCAGCTCGTCAGCCGAACGCCCCGCGTAATTTCGAAGCGGGTAGCCCCGAATGTCTCTTAAAACAGGTAGAGCTAAAACAGATCGTCAGCAATAGCATTGGGGGTGAAGAGAACACCGAAAAGCCCCCTGAGAGATGTCATCGCCCGCAACATGCGGTTGCTTCGTGCTGAGCGTGGCTGGTCGCAAGAACGGCTCGCTGCGGAAGCCGGGTTGAACCGAACATACTTGAGCGCGGTTGAGCGTTCCGAACAGAACATCTCAGTCGATAATCTCTATCGGGTTGCTCAGGGTCTTGGGGTTGAGAGCTGGACCCTGCTGGTTGACGAGGCTGGTGGCGATTGAGATTGTGACCCAATGGCAGCTACGAGCCCAGAGCGGACCATCTTGTCATAAAGAATTTAGCATTAGATCATTCACAAGATTTCCTTGCCGGTCGTGCTCTTCGCCATGTTAGATGCTCAGAGAATTAAACTTGGAGCATAATACGTTGAAGCCTAGTCCGTTACTGATAGTTCCTGGCGTTATCGCATTGATATTATTGACAATAGCAGTTGCGATTGGGGGCATCGCGCTGTCCGTGGCTCTCATTCCCGGCGATACACCTAAAGAGGCCAAGGCGGGGCTGATTTTTCTGATACCAATGCTCTGGGTCTGGAAACGCTTCTTTGTTTGGTGTGGCCTGAAGTTTGGATAGAACCCTTTTGCGAATAGCAGAATGTCCGCACAGCCGACATTTAGAGAGGCCAGAAATGAAACTAGGAGCCATGCAAGTTCTTCAAAGCCTGTATTTCCACTTATTCATAAAAAAGGGCTCCTAAGACTACCCCACATATATGCCGCAGCTCTGAACTAGATAAGTCATGTTCTCTGGCATAATCGACAAGATATCCGGAGATCGCGGACAAATACTGTGCGGCCTCAGGGTATTCACTATGAGTATCTTGACTTAAATCCGGACCCTGCTCCAAAAGTCGCAATGCATCAGGCAAATCGTTGATCCTCTCGATTTCTTGATGGTAGTCGATACTCACCTCTTCTTCCCTCCTTTTTGTCGTGCCCCACCCTACCAGTTGGCAAGGCCGACCGAAACTATCAGAAGACGGCTATGACCCAAGCCCGCCCTCACCGGGGTGGACCGCTCGCTCGGAGAAATGCCTTCAACGCTTCACATGGGCGTTCCTTGCGACGGCTTTCAAGCACAATGCGGATCGTTTGGAACACAATTTCAACGGTGACGTCATTAAATGCGATCATCCAAAAGCGTGACTTTGAAGCCCTCCAGCGTTCTGTTCTATCGCTGCCAAGAATTTCACTGATGTTCCATGCTTCAATTGGATATTGGTGCTTTCCTAAGTCACGGATATTCATGGAATTCTGTTCGAAGTGGAAAACACCTTCGAATTCAAGGATCACGTTTCCGCCCCCATCGACGGGCGCAATTTCATAGCAGATTAGGACATCATCTCCGTCGCTGAATATGGCGGGATTTTCAACGATGCCTATTCGCGGAAGGGTTTCACGGGGTTGCACGGTAGAAGTTTGCATTGCATTCAGTCCGTCTCATCTATTCTCGGCATCATCGTCAGACCACAGGAGTTTGGGAACGGCAACTACGT
Organism: Sulfitobacter sp. M368; assembly: GCF_025141875.1. Classification (NCBI taxonomy): domain Bacteria; kingdom Pseudomonadati; phylum Pseudomonadota; class Alphaproteobacteria; order Rhodobacterales; family Roseobacteraceae; genus Sulfitobacter; species Sulfitobacter sp. M368. The sequence goes on along the minus strand of NZ_CP081113.1, from coordinate 3,066,878 downwards.
TCTGGAAGCCCACCTCTGAGGCAGCTAATCGCTGGGTGATCCGGACTGATACCATCGGCTGATTGGTTTGAGCCAAAGTGTCACAGTTGGTGGAATGTCTAGAACAAAGGTCATATGGGGTTCAGAGACTGTGGAACTTCCAAGGACATCAGAGACTATGTACCAAATCAGAGAGCTTTTAGATCTGGATCAGTGGCCTGATTTGGAAGCCAGCGTAAGCGGTTTTCAAGCGCGAAAGCGTGTTGATGTTGCACCCTTCGCTTATGAGATAAAGATAAACGCTCCACTCGAAGGTCACTTCTTGAGTGAGGTGGTTAAGTTTGCGTTGCCCGCACAATCAGAGGCGACTCGAAAAATCTATTCACTTTGCAATGGCTGCAACATCGGAGCCTCGAAGTTTTTCATCTACGGCAATTCCTTTGAGCGGATTAGTGACCGGCTTGTGTATCAGCCTTATGATCTTCAGAACGCAAACCTTTATGATAGGCCATCACATATTGATCCTGACCTTCTGATCGTTGGGGGAAGCCAGGAAGCCACTAGTGGTGAGGAGGTTGTCAGACATCATCACACATTGGATCGCATGGGCCGGATAAGGATAGTGGACGGCAGTAAATTGGCTGTTCGGGAATATGAAACAGTCGAGGAATGGCTGCAAACAGAAGTATCTCGGGCCTTAGCTGACCATAAAAACTGGTGATTGGCAGTTCCGCCAAGGCAGACCGCTTCCTTCGCAAACCCGCCCTCCAGATAAAAAAGAAAAGTGGTTCCCCCGTCCAGCACAAGCCAGCCGAGGGATAGTCTTATGGATATCGTCTGTTAACCACGTAGACCGCTAGCCACTGCCAGTACCCGTCAGAGTTGGCGAACCCCTGAGCTTGCGCAGCGACGTCCTCAGCGTCAGCACGGGTCAGGCCACCATCGAACTCAGCAATGGCAGCCCGCTCCTCGAACGCCTCGATGTCCGGAGGAACGGTCATGCCGGAAGCCGGATCTGATCAACGATGCCGCGCTTCTGCTCGTCTGAGATACCGGCACTGTAGATCCCGTAGGTTATGCCGTTCTCCGACCGCGCCGACTGATGACCAACCAGCGATGCCGTCCAGTGCTCAGGCACGCCCGTGCGCTCGCACTGCGTGATGAACCACTTGCGCGTTGAGTGAAACACCAGGCCTTCCAGAACCAACCAGTCCCGCACCCGCGAGAACCGCTTCGTCACGGCGTTCACCGTCAAGTCGGGGAACAGAGGCCCCGAAGATGGCAGTCGCTCGAACACCGCGTCCAGATCAGGATGCAGCGGCACGAGTCTTTCCGCAGCATCAGTCTTCAACAGACGAAGCTCGTTTGGTCTGACGTGAACGAAGCGACCAAGATTGCCCTTGGTGACCAGATCTTCCCGCAGCAAGCCAACCGCCTCGCCGTCCCGCATTCCTGTCAACAGACAGGTCAGCAGAACCGGACGCAGCACCGGATCGTCGTGACCCAACAGCCGCCGGACTTCAACGTCCGTCGGGACGGCATAGGGCGCTGGTCGCACCTTGGGATCGAACCGAACAGACCGGAACGGGTTGGCTTCTAGGTGGCCTTCATAGACGACCCAGTCGACCCAATGGTTCACCTGAGACCAGATGCGCCGCTGTGTCCGCGCCGTGATGCGGTGAGGCCCATCAGACGAGAACTGAACGAGTTGATCCAGCGTCAGACCACGGGTGTTCTGGGATCGTCCGATGACCGGCGATAGCTGAGCGATTGCACCAAGGAACTCCCGGCCAACATCACGGTCCAGAGCGGTGACCGGCAACCGCCCATACTTCGACAGGAACAGCCCAACGGAATACCGGACGCTCTTAAACCCACTGGGGCGCAGCTCGTTGCTCCGGCGATCGAGATACGCCCGGCCCAAGTCGGCAACGGTTGCTACGGGTGCGACGGTCTTCGCTTGGAAGGACACACCTCCAGAGGCCTCCAGAGTGGCCCGTAGGTGGCCAAGGGCTGCTGCTGGACGGTCAACCCATTCAGGCAGGCTGGCGGCTCTCTCTGCGCCAGTTCTGACGGCCTGGACCTGCGCCTCGAAGGATGCGTTCAGTTCGGCGGCACGAACGCGGGCGGTCGTCGGGTCTCCGGTCTTCAGAGATTGCTTCAATGCAGCGACCTCGGTTACGACGGTGACGTCTCGTGGGTAGTGGCGACGGTACAGCCACGTATGGCCCTTGAGATAGGCATACTTAATGGAAGCAGAAATAGGTCGGCTCCTTTCATGTTTGGGATTGTTGGGTTGGTTTAGGCGGACCGAACGGCCCGATATGCGACGGACTTGATCAACTCGAAGCCCGGTTCGCCGTAGACCCCGGCCAGCGGGCCGGTGATCGAGTAACCTCTCACGCAGTCGTCAAAGGTCTCATCGACTTCGAATAGATGTTCAGGCCAGTCATCGAAGGCTCTGATGACGACCACGTCGCCTTCTCTAAGATTATCCATTGGGCCGCCTCCAAGCCGCCAACATCGCGAGGGCAACTAGGACCGTGACGGCGGGATGTGATCGTGATCCGACCCAGAGCAACGTCGTCACTGCGGCACGGGGTGGTGGGTTCAATAAAAAACCCCCGGTCATGCGACCGAGGGTGGCTAACGTCTTCATGTCTAAGCTCCTGTTTGAGTTTCTTTATTTAGATACAGGAGGTTCCTCGGTTTAGCGGGATCATGCATAGACGCCAGTCCAGCACGCGCAAACTGCTCAACCCAGGAGAAGTCTTGAAAAACCCACCTGAGGTTGAGCTTGCGCACCTCTTTTCACTGGGTTAACAAATTGCTGTATAGAATGAGGTATTTAACAGATGGCGATTTATATTTTTTATGGGGATGCAGTTGTTGTTGTCCCATTCGTCGACTTGCCCGATGGTCCAACTGCCGACTCTTGGACTTTTTCAAAAGAGTTTAGTGAGAGCCGGCTTACTTATAAGGCGCAAGGCGCCTCTGAGACATGGACGGAATATTCTGGCAGTTTTCAGCAGGATGAGGCCGGGACGATCTCGGGGACAATCAACGGGATCACCACTTTCTACAAGCAAGACAACCCTCTCATTTACGAAGGCGAAGAGTTCTATGATGTGACCCTTTATGTGCTTGAACACGAACTCGACTTTGCGGACGTTGCTCGGTGGTTGGACGAGACAGCACATTTTGACCAGCCTTGGCTATCCGCCTTGCCCGAGGACGTTTTCTTAGGGGACGATTTAATCGACTTAAACAACTTCTCTAAAGTTGGCAGCACAATCGTAGTACAAGGAGGCGCGGGCGATGATGAGATCGCGCAAGATCTTGATCCAATAAACTATCAATTGGAAATCGCGGGGCATGGTGAGGACATCAGCGATATTCACGATCGCCGCCTTGACTTTAGCGTTGAGGAATACCTAGACATTGCCGCAAAACTCACAGCGAATATTGACGGTGGCATCGGAAATGACACGATCACCGGTGCCTTTGGCGACAACACCTTGATCGGGAATGGCGGGGATGATCGGTTGATCGGCTTTGGTGGCGACGATCGGTACATTGGAGGTGCCGGGAACGATAAGATCGAAGGTGTGATTTCTGAATTTCGTGAAGGCTTGCATACGCAGGTAGATACCGCTGTTTATGCAGGAGAAAGTTCGCAATATTCGCTGATTGTAGAGCCATTCGCGGAAGGGATTATTGCTTCAAATTTGCAGCGGGTAATTGATAACTCAACCTCAGTCGAAAGCTACTTGCGCGCATTTTCAGAAGCCAATCCAGAGTTCTCAGCTCCGCATGGGTACAGATATTCGGTGGATAGCCTTCAAGTTATTGACCGCGAGGCTGATAGGGATGGTATAGATGAACTCCGATTGGTTGATCGCCTTGAGTTTGCAGATCAGACGATAGATCTCGCCACAATATTCTCAGCTAATCGTCTTCAGGAAGATCAAATCCATGATCTGATAGAAATCTACATTGCATTCTTTGATCGCGCACCGGATGCACTTGGGCTGTACTTCTGGGGACACTATCTGGCAGAAGGCATGTCGCTGGAAACGATCACCTCGCATTTTGCATCGTCTGCGGAGGCGCAAGCGCTTTATCCATTTACCAGCCCCAGCGAGACTTTCATCACTGCAGTTTACCAGAATGTCCTCAACCGCAGTCCAGAACCAGAGGGGGTGGCATTTTGGAGCACCCATCTGGATAGCGGGATATTCACACGAGATGTACTTGTGTTAGAGATCATCCGAGGTGCGCAAGCCGGAGATCAGCCAAGCGATACTGACGAGATCAGCAGTCAACGTGCCGCGGATCTTCTGTATCTGGAAGCTAAGAGCGATCTGGGTGCGTATTTTTCTGTCGTCAAGGGGATGAGCAACGTGGAAAATGCTCGCTCAGCTATGGATCTATTCGACGGGTCTTCAGAGAGCATCGCTGCTGCGAAATCCTCAATAGACGGTTTCTATGCTGATGCTCTTGGTCCAGACGATGGTGAATTTCTTGTGAGCCTGGTTGGCGTGATTGATGATCCCTTTATGGTCTAAACAATTGACCAAATGAAAAGGAGCATGGTTACAGGGTTTCGCATCTGGCTTTGCTTATTTCCCTGCACACGTCTTCTCCGCCGCCCTCCAGCACCATGAGCCAACCACCGCAGAGACCGCCAGAGTGCCTTAAGAACAACCCGGTCGTCGCGTTGGATGGGGTTCCGACCAGTGCTCCAGTTGACCAGAGAGCGCCAGTTCGTCAGAGCGTTGGAAGACCTTCGGCATCAATGACGGATCGTTGACTGAACTCAAGCGAGCTGGGCGCAGCAGTCTAGAGCCAATAGATCACCCCCGTGGCACCCGCCACCACCGCTACGCCCGTCAACAGATGAGACCCAAACCGCCCCAGTTTCGGCCCCAGATCGGACGACCAGCGGGAAAAACCTATAGCAATCAAGCCACGTCAAGGTTTCCTACCATCCCAGCCACTTCCAGAGACATCAAAGAGCTAAACAGCTTGGTTGCCTGTGGTGGCTAAAAGGCCCCAGTTTCGGCCCCAGTTAGCTGCGCTGGGTACGTGGCTGCTGGAGAGGTGCTGGAAGAAGGGGATTGGGTAAAAAAGAACTGGTGGTGGTGGGGCTGTTCTAGGGGCTTGGAATAGGTATAAGTAATGAACAGAGAACGGGGGGAGGGAGCCGCTCAGTCTTCCCATCCTTACCACCCAGTCCCCCCCAAAGAGAACCTAATGGCAGACATAGAAGATCCCTGGAACTCACGCCCCATAGACGTCCATCGGTGGTCAGGAGGCCAGCATGTTTGTTTTCTATGACTTTGAGACCACTGGGACGGAACCAGCCTTTGACCAACCGCTGCAGTTCGCTGCGATCCTGACTGACGACGATCTTGACGAGGTCGAACGGGTCAACCTCCGCTGCCGATTGAGCCCTCTCGTGCTTCCATCGCCAATGGCGCTTGCGATTACCGGAGTTACGCCTGACGTTCTGATTGACGATCAACTGCCGTCTCTGTTCGAGTTCACTCAGCAACTGTCGGATCTGATCGATCGCTGGGGGCCTGCGACTTGGATCGGCTATAACACTATTCACTTTGACGAGGAGGTTCTTCGACAAGCCTTCTATCAAAACCTGCATCCCTCGATCTATCGGACCCAGCTGGACGGCAACGATCGCGTGGATCTGATGAAGTTGATCTATGCGGTACGTGTGCTGCAACCAGACTTTCTTGAATGGCCCATGGATGAAAAGGTCAGATCTCCTATAAGCTGGACCAACTGGCTCCTGCCAACGGATTTACCAACCACGACGCCCACGACGCCCTGGGAGACGTCGAGGCGACGATTCACGTGGCTGAACTGATCAGGAAGGGTGCTCCGGACGTCTGGGCCGAGGCGCTCAGAAACCGGTCAAAACAACAAAACAGTGAATTGCTTGAGACCGGTCAGCCACTTCGAATGGTTGAACGGTTTGGGGGCGGTGAACCGGCTAGCTACATCGGTGCCTTCGCTGGTCGTAACCCGCAGAACCCAAATCAGGTTGGCTTTCTTGATCTTGAGGCTGTCGATCCTCGTGAGTTGGTCGACGCTGGCGATGACGTAATCGCTAGTGCAGTGGAGGCGACGCCGAAGCTGATCCGGACCGTCACGGTCAACAAGTATCCGTCTTTGTTTGCCAACCCTACGGTGACAGAAGACATCGCTGCTCGAGCGACCGCGCTAGCCGACATGTCCGAACTTCATGACAGGGTTGGCGCTGCTCTGGCGGGACGGTTTGCCGACCGAGAGCAACCTGAACATGTTGAGAAACTGATCTAAGCTGGCTTCCCTTCCGCTGTGGATACGAAGCTTCTGCGAGAGTTCCAGGGCGCTGACTGGGGGCGACGCCATGAGTTGCTGAGAAGCTTTGAAGACGTCCGATTCCAGCAACTTGGTCGCCGGATCGTGTTTGCCAACCAACCAGATCAACTGAGCGAACAAGAAAGAAACACTATGAGGCTGACAGTGCTTGAGCGCTGGAACGCTGAAGACGCACCGTGGACGACGTTCGCTAAGGTCGATGAAGGGTTGGCTCAGGTGCGCCAACAGGAACTGCTGGACGAAGGTTCCATCGCGGCGCTGGTGGCCTTCTATAACCGGCTTAGGGGCTGACGATCGAAGGCGGCTATGCGGACAATGCTGCCGTTCCTACAAACTTAATACAAGGTGAGTTTTGGCAAGTCAGCCAATTGACGACCACGTGCGAAAATTAGACATTGAAACAGAGATACGCTACTGGTTGGAAATCTCAACCTCTGCAAAAGCTGTAGTCAGATTTTCTTAAAGGATGCCAGTACGTGATGCGTGGGTTTGCTGTTTTTCTGGTGGTGCTGGCGCCTTCACTTGCTTTTGGACAAGCGCCTCAAGTCAACGTGACAGATATTACTTACATTCTTGAGGACGAGGTGCCGGGTCTCGGCATAAAAGTCGATATATCTGAATGGGTTGCAGCAGATGACATGAGCGAGCTGGCTCAGGAAATTTGCGAACAAATCGCGCCAAAGGTGCTGCCTGAGATTGAAAAACAAGAAGGCTTGGAAGCACCAGAATTCATTGAGATAGACGCGAAAGTCCCTCGGTCTTATGGCATAATAAAGCTAAATGTTGGTCAAGTTCGTCGGTTCTCTAACCGTAACGGAACATGTGCGCCTCTTTGGGAGGAATAGCCCGCCCGAGGAACTGGTGATGTGACGCAAACCTACGATCTTCGACATTCGCCGCGGTGCATCAAATCGCGAGGATGGGCTCCAAGCTGCCATTGACGCCGATCTCATCGATCATAAGGCTGCACTACTGTCCCCGTTCGCTTCTCATGCCTCGCGAGCCGCTTCAAATAGCCCTCTGACCGAGCGGTCTGCCTCCAGTTGATGTAATCAAGAACCACCTCATGTGGTGCGTCCTCGTACTCGTCCAATCCAAATGACTCGTTGGCTGTCGGAAGAGCCTTCCCGACCACCTGCTCAGACGCAGCGGCCATGACCTCCTTCAGATGGTCAACACGCGTGTAGTCGACGATGTAGCTGTCATGGACAGAAACAACCGGTATCGCTTGGGTCGTGAACTCTTGATGGATAATTGCAGTGATCTGGCTGTCGACGTTCATCAGCCTGATGCCCTGATCGCTGAACAAGCTGTCTTCAAGATGCGGGGATTTCTTGATGAAAGCGGCGACCAGATTGTCCAGTTGTTCGTTGGTGAGCATCTTGCCCAAATTATCCTTTGGGAAACCATCTCTGAAGGCGCGGTAAGCAGCATCCCGTGAGCTGGCGTTAATCGCAGTTAGCAATAACCGTTTGACGAGTGCCCGCTGAAGTTCCGGTGGGCCAGCCCTGATAATCCGGTCGGGCAAGTCGTAGGGATCACCGTCAAGCTCGACCCCATGTTCCGCTGACAGAATAGCGACGTGCAGCCCCCGGAAGTCGACCTCCACAGTTGGCGTATCGTTGATGAATATCTTGGACCGCCAGTCGCTGTTGACCTGCTGCCACCACCCGCCATGAAACCGCCCGTTCTCTGACCACTCTGACCGGCTGAAGATACGGCGAGTTCGGCAATGATGATGGTCCGTCGACTGATCATCGATCACTGGCTCATCAAGGACCGGAATATCAATGAAAGCTCCGGCGATGACATCGTTATACCGTCGAACTTGCTCGCGCATCTCATTGGTCTCGTCGGTGTCTTCATAGTCGACCAACCCGTCATCTTCGCTCCGCAGCACGATGACTTCTTCGTTTGGCACGCGGGTCACATCGTCCCGCTCGAACTTCGCCTCAGCAAACATCGCCTGAAGCCGTTCGGACGCCCTGATGCGGGTCGTTCGGTTACCTCGAACGCCGGGGCCACTATAGCTGCCTTTGGCGAGGTCCAGCAGCCCGTTCTCATGGAGTGCCTTTATGATTGGTATTATTTTCTTGGAGATGTGAATGGCGTTATATCTTGAAGACGTATCCCAGTAGTTCGACGATTGGGAAACCCCGATGCAGAGGGTCGGGTCGCGCAGCCAAGCCACATAGAGGTCGAGCAGCAGAACCCTCAACTGATGGCGGAAAGCAGTCTTGGGCTTCGGACCCGACCGCTGAACGATCTTGACGTACTCATCCCAGACCGTATCGGTCAGTTCGGCGACCTCTGGATGATCTGACCACCGATGGACGTCTATGGGGCGGGAGTTCCAGGGGTCTTCTATGTCTGCCATTAGGTTCTCTTTGGGGGGACTTGGTGGTAAGGATGGGAAGACTGAGCGGCTCCCCCCCCCTCCACCCGTTCTCTGTTCATTACTTATACCTATTCCAAGACCCTAGAACAGCCCCACCACCACCAGTTCTTTACTACCCAATCCCCTTCTTCCAGCACCTCTCCAGCAGCCACGTACCCAGCGCAGCAAACTGGGGCAGAAACTGGGGCCTTTTCGTACCTGCGGGTGCGACGGGTGTTGTGTTCTTTGATCTATCTGGAAGTGGCTGGGATGGTAGGATTCGAACCTACGGTACACTGTACCAAAAACAGTTGCCTTACCACTTGGCTACATCCCAACTGAGGGGCTAATTAAGGGGACTGGGCGCTGGGTGCAAGCCTGTTTTCGCAAAAAATTACTCCTCGGACGCATTCATATTCAGAAGATCGCGGCGCGCCAGTTCTGCGCGCTCCTGATCGACGATTTTCTCAAGCTCTTTATCGGCTGTTGCCTCCACATCCTGAACCGGTGCTGGGGCAGGGGGGCGGCTTTCTTTTGGTTCCTCGGGGGCGGGCGCCGGCGCTTGCAGGACTGCAGGCAGGTTTTCGATGCGGTAGCCCGGCACAGGTGCTGCCATTCCTGCCCCGTCCAAGGCCGCCTGGGTCAGGCGGATCGCCTCGCTGCGCGCCAGAACGATGCTGGTCTCATTCTGATCAATCCATGCCGCCATCATCAGCGTGATCCAGAAATCATCCACCGATTCAACCCAAACCGACACCTCAGGGCTGTCCAGTACGAAGGGCAGATTGTTCAGAGTCTGCAACGCCAATTGCCGTGCAGCATCCAGATCGGTGTCCGAGGCCACAGACAGCGCAAATGTAAACCGCCGCTCTGCATTGCGCGAAAAGTTCACGATGCGGCTTTTGAAAACGGTCGCATTGGGGATGCGAATGTGATTGCCATCAAAGCTGAGCAAAATGGTGGCGCGGCTGGTCAGGCGGATCACCTTGCCGGTGTCGCCGTTGATCTCGACCGTGTCATTGGGGCGAAACGGCTGGCGGATCGACAGCATGATCGAGGCGATGAAATTCTCCACCGTGTCGCGCACGGCAAAACCGATGGCGAGGCCGACAATCCCGGCCGCACCCAGAATGCCTGACAGCAGTGCCGTTGCGCCCACGATATCCAGCGCCACAACCAGGCCGCCGATCACAAACAGCAGGCGCAGGATCTGGCGGTAGATGTCGGCGATAAAGGCGTTGGGCGACAAGCGATCCCAGGGTTGCCGCATCCGGGCGATGAAGAACCCGGCAAAAACAATCAGGACGAATACGCCGAGCGCAATCAGCGCCAGCGGCAGGAAGGCCACCAATTGCGTGGCGCGGGCCTTGAACCGGTCCACCGCGGGGTTCAGGCGGCGGGCCACATCCGTGGTCTCGAACACCTCGTTCTCGATCGCGACCACCCCCTCAACCCGACCAACCAGCTCGGTCAGGCGGACTGCGGTTGCCGTATCCAGCGTGGTGCCGCGCAGGGTGACAATGCCGGAGGATACCGTGACGCTGATGTCTTCATAGCCCTCCAATTCCCCAAGAATATCGCGAATTCGGGTGGCAATGGCGGCATCGGCGCTGGCGTTGTCTTCGATGGCGATGGTGCCATTGGGTTGATCCACGCTTTGCGCGAGGGCGGCAAAAGGCAAGAACAGGCACAAGATCAGGGCAAAAAGACGCATAACAAATTCCGTGGTAAAATTCGCCCCGATCTTAGGTTGCGGCCCTAGCTTTGACAATCAATCAGGATCGCCCCGGACCGCACGGCGGCTTCCACCGCCTCATGGGCGCGGGCGGTTTCGGCAAGCGGATAGATCTTGGCAACCGGACAATCCAATGCACCTTCGGCCAACGCGTTGTGCAGCCGCGTGATGGTCTGGTCCCGCTCGGCCGGGGGCAGCAGATAGATAAGAATGATATCGATGGTCACGGCCTTAAACAGCAGCGGATAGAACGGCAGCGTTGGTGACAGCTCCTTGGCCGCGCCATAGGCGGCGATCCGGCCATTTGGCGCGATCACCTCGGTGTCCATGGCGATGTTGATGCCAAACTCCACTTCGACAATGGTTTCGACAAAAGCGCCATCATTGGCCGCCAAAACCTGTGCAGGCAGATCATCGGCGCGGTAGTCGATCAGATGGTCTGCGCCAGCCGCCCGGACCGTATCCATATCTTTGGGGCTGCAGGTCGCGATCACCCTTGCACCGCCCCATTTGGCCAGTTGCACGGCGAGCAGACCAACGGTGCCTGCACCGCCCTGAACCAAAACAGTCTCACCGGCAACATCTCCGCCACCAAAGACGGCATGGCACGCCGTCAGCCCTGGAATGCCAAGACTGGCGCCGGTTTCAAAACTCACCGCGTCGGGCAGAGGTACAGCTTGCTGCGCGGGCAGGGTAATGTGGCTGGCCGCGGTGCCAAAGGGGCGTTGCCACTGGCCGTTCCAGATCCACACCCTTTGCCCGATGCGGGCCGCATCCACGCCTGCGCCCACGGCGATCACTTCGCCTGCTCCGTCACTGTGCGGGATGATCTGATCAAAGGCAGGTTTGGTCACACCGGGCCGCCCGCCCGCGCGGGATTTGACATCGGAGGGGTTCACGCCGGAATAGAACAGTTTGACCATGACCTCCCCCGCCGCCGGATCGGGGCAGACCACCTCGGCGGGCTTCAAGACGTCTGCGGCGCTTCCGAAGCGGTCATAGGTGATGGCTTTCATGGTTTGGTCCTTGAATGGGAGATGTGTCGCGGACTACCCTGATGCAAAGGAGAGACCCATGCAATTCCTTCGGACCGATGATGCCCATTTTGACGGGCTGAGCGATTATGCCTTTTCCCCCAACTATCTGGAGGTGGATGACACCGAAGGCGGCCAATTGCGGGTGCATTACCTTGATGAAGGGTCGCGCGGTGCCGCGCCTGTGCTGTTGATGCACGGGGAGCCGGCGTGGAGCTATCTTTATCGCCACATGATCCCGCCTTTGGTGGATGCCGGGCACAGGGTGATTGCGCCGGATTTGATCGGCTTTGGCCGGTCGGACAAGCCCACCGAATTGAAAGATTATACCTACCAGCGGCACGTCGATTGGATGATGTCCGTTGTGCAGCAGCTGGACTTGCAGGAGATCACGCTCTTTGCGCAGGACTGGGGCGGGCTGATCGGCCTGCGGCTTGTTGCCGCGATGCCGGATCGTTTTGCCCGCATCGTTGTCGGCAACACCGCGCTGCCCACAGGTGATCAACCGATGAGCAAGGCGTTTGAAAGCTGGCGGGACTACGCGCTGAGCGTGCCGGAGTTCAACGCAGGCCGGATCGTCTATGGCGGCACCACGTCCAAGCTGACCGAGGCCGAGGTTGCCGCTTACAACGCGCCATTCCCCGATGATCGGTATCAAGCGGGCGCGCGCAAGTTTCCGGCACTGGTGCCCAGCACACTGGATGATCCCGCAGCCCCGGCAAACCGCGCGGCGTGGAAGGTGCTTTCGGGATTGACCCTGCCGGTCCTGACCACTTTTGGCGCGGACGACAAAATCATGGCAGGGGTAGAAAAGATCTTTCAAACCCGGATGACCGGCGCGGCGGGGCAGGACCATGTGATCTTGCCGGACGCAGGTCATTTCCTGCAAGAGGACGTCGGCCCCGAACTGGCGCGGCGGATCAACGCCTTTGTTGAAAAGACCCGTTGAGCGGCGGTGGTGCTTTCGTCAAGTCTTTGAAATCGGATATCTTATTCGCGGATCTCATGGGCGGCCACGCCCCAGACCCGCGCCTTGGGCGCCCAGCCCTTGTAGCCGCCTGATCGCAACTCGCACCATTCGGTGCTGCAATCGCCAAGCCGTGCCACAACACCAATTTCCAAAGCCGCCGTCACCGGTGCATTGGGGTCAGGGCGCACATGCAGCGGCAACATGTCTTGCTCAACCAGAACCGTGCGTGTGCCCGAAAGCAGCGAATAATGCACCCAGCCGCCCATGCCGTCACGGTCTTCGACGCGGCGCCAATGACCATGCTCTGCGGTAATGCGCAGCGGCATATCGCGGCGCTTGAAAACCCAGTCGATCCGATGCGACAGGGACGGGCCGCGCCGCACATTGCCTTCCGAAGCTTTCATTGACACGAACCGCGGGAGCGGCAGATGGGTCACTGATCCGGTTTCCCCTGCCTGTACCGGTCCATGCGGGGCGAATGCCACAAGGGCCAGCGCCAGAACGGCGCTTTGCAACTTTGTCATGATCATGGGTGCTGCCTGCACTGTCATACTGATTTGTTTGCTCTTTTGCGGCGCGGGGTTCTTGTGCCTCGTCGCTGCATGAGACACCATGCCTTTCAAATAGACTGAGGCCAAGGCCGGGGAGATAAGCATGGCAAAGAAACGGTTGAGTGTTGTAGTCACGCGACGGTTGCCAGATGCCGTGGAAACACGGCTGTCCGAACTTTTTGACGTGCGGCTGCGCGAAGACGACACGCCAATGACCCGAAGTGAACTGATCGAAGCGGTGAAAACTGCCGATGTTCTGGTGCCGACTGTCACAGACGAGATTGACGCGGCCATGATCGGTCAGGCGGGCGAACAGCTCAAACTGATTGCCAATTACGGGGCCGGAGTGGACCACATTGATGTGGCCACTGCCCGTCAACGCGGCGTGCTGGTCAGCAACACACCGGGCGTTCTGACCGATGATACCGCTGATATGACCATGGCCCTGATCCTGTCGGTGACGCGCCGCATGTCCGAGGGCATGGCGCAGATGCAGAAAGGCACATGGTCCGGTTGGGCACCCACCGCCCTGCTGGGCGGGCGCGTCAGCGGCCGGCGGCTTGGCATTCTGGGCATGGGCCGGATTGGACAGGCCGTGGCACGCCGCGCGGCGGCCTTTGGCATGCAGGTGCATTATCACAACCGACGCCGCCTGCATGAGCAGATCGAAGCGGATCTGGACGCAACCTATTGGGAAAGTCTGGACCAGATGGTGGCGCGGATGGATGTGATCAGCATCAATTGCCCGCACACCCCCAGCACCTTCCACCTGATGAACGCGCGGCGCTTGAAGCTGATGAAACCCGATGCGGTGATCGTAAACACCTCGCGCGGAGAGGTGATCGACGAAAACGCCCTCACCCGGATGCTGCGCGCGGGCGAGATCAAGGGCGCGGGGCTGGACGTTTATGAACACGGCACGCAAGTCAATCCGCGCTTGCGCGAGTTGGAGAATGTCGTGCTGCTGCCGCATATGGGATCGGCCACTGTCGAAGGCCGGATGGAGATGGGCGAGAAAGTGATCATCAACATCAAGACCTTTGATGACGGTCACCGCCCGCCGGATCAGGTTGTCCCTTCGATGTTGTAGGGCGGCGGCGCGGGCAAGCCCGCATTCGATTTATGAAGGGATGAAGGGGCTTTGCCCCCTCAAACTCCCCCAGAGTATTTTTGAGCCAAAAAGGGCAAAGGAGTGATGTCATGAGATTTGCTTTGGTCGGACTTGCCTTGTGTCTTGGATCAGCTGCGACCGCGCAGCAGGTGGCTGACAGCGTCGCGCCTGAGGCGTCAGGGGCGGGGGTCTTTGCAGATCTTCCCGCGGGACTGGCAGCATCCGCCGAGGCCAAGGCGCAGGGGCGGCCCGTGGTGGCGGACAATTGGATGGTCGCGGCGGCCAATCCCCATGCGGTGCAGGCCGGTGCAGATGTGCTCGCGGCGGGCGGCACGGCGGCAGATGCCCTGGTGGCTGTGCAGGCCATGTTGGGTTTGGTTGAGCCGCAAAGCTCTGGTCTGGGCGGCGGCGCCTTTCTGGTTTGGTATGATGCCAAGTCGGGCGCGGTGACAACATTGGATGGCCGGGAAACCGCGCCATTGGCGGCAACGCCGCAGTTGTTTCAGGATCAGGACGGCGCGCCGCTGAAGTTTTTTGATGCGGTTGTGGGCGGGCGGTCTGTCGGCACGCCCGGCACGCCGGCGCTGATGGCGGACGTACATGCCCGCTGGGGCAATCGCGACTGGGCGTCTTTGCTGGCCCCGGCACAACAAGTGGCGCAGGACGGCTTTGCGGTCTCGCCGCGATTGGCCAAGCTGGTAGCCGGAGATGCCATGCGTTTGGCAACTTCGCCTGACACCGCAGCCTATTTTCTTCCGGAGGGGGCGCCGATTGAAGTGGGAGCCACCCTGCGCAATCCGGCCTATGCGCAGACACTTGCCACATTTGCCAAGGAGGGCGCGGGCGCGTTTTATGGCGGTGCCATCGGGCGGCAGATCGTGGCGGCTGTTCAGGGCGCAGAGGGCAATCCGGGTGTACTGTCCGAGACGGATCTGGCGATCTATCAGGTCAAGGAACGCGCCGCCGTTTGCGCGCCCTATCGCGGCCATGAGGTCTGCGGCATGGGGCCGCCCTCCTCGGGCGCTGTGGCGGTTGGACAGATCCTTGGGCTGCTCCAAGGTTCCGACCTGAGTGCCGGACCGCTTGACCCAGAGGTGCGCCGCCTGATGGGGGATGCGGGGCGTTTGGCCTTTGCAGACCGCGGCCGGTATCTCGCGGACAGCGATTATGTGCCCGTGCCGGTACAGGGGTTGCTGGAGCCAGGCTATCTGGCGGAGCGGGCGAAATTGCTGGATGGGGATGCGGCCTTGACCGAGGTTGCACCGGGCAATCCGGAATTTGATCATGCACTGAACTGGGCCGATGACGCGGCGATTGAGCTGCCGTCGACCAGCCATGTGTCGATTGTTGACAGCTATGGCAATGTGGCCAGCCTGACCACGACCATCGAAAACGGTTTTGGATCACGCGTCATGGCGGGTGGTTTTCTGCTCAACAATGAGTTGACAGATTTTTCCTTCCGTTCGCACCGCGACGGGGTGCCGGTGGCCAATCGGGTGGAGCCCGGCAAGCGGCCCCGCTCTTCCATGGCACCAACCATCGTGCTCAAAGATGGCAAACCGGTGCTGGCCGTGGGCAGCCCGGGCGGAAGCCGCATCATCGGCTATGTGGCGCAAGCCATTGTCGGGGTGATCGACTGGGGGCTCGACGTGCAGCAAGCGGTGACGGTGCCTCATGCCGTTAACCGCTTTGGCACCTATGATCTGGAGGCGGGCACACCGGCCGAAACGCTTGCCGCCCCGCTCGAAGCGATGGGATTTGAGGTGAACGCGCGTGGGCTGACCTCGGGTCTGCATCTGATTGCCATTGGCGATGATCTGCAGGGCGGTGCCGATCCGCGCCGCGAAGGCATCGCATACGGAGAATAAGGGGAGAGACACCATGGGAGATGCCAGAGCTTTGCCGCGCAACGAAGAGGGGATCGCCACCGTCGTGGGGATCTTGAAGCAACAGTTTGGCGAGCGGTTGCAAACAGGTCATTCGATCCGCGAACAGCATGGCCATACCACCACCTGGATCGAAAACCAGATGCCAGATGCGGTGGTGTTCGCCCAATCCACGCAAGAAGTTTCGGACATTGTCAAAGCCTGCGCCGCCCATAAGGTGCCGGTCATTGCCTATGGCACAGGCACCTCACTGGAGGGGCATGTGAATGCACCCGCGGGCGGCATTTCCGTGGATCTCAGCCAGATGAATCAGGTGCTTGAGGTCAATGCAGGCGATCTTGATTGCCGGGTGCAGCCGGGCGTGACCCGCGAGGCGCTCAATACCTATCTGCGGGATCAGGGGCTGTTCTTTCCCATCGATCCTGGCGCCAATGCCTCGATCGGGGGGATGACGGCGACGCGGGCCTCGGGCACCAATGCGGTGCGCTATGGCACGATGAAGGACAACGTGCTGAGCCTTGAGGCGGTGATGCCCGATGGCACGGTGATCCGCACCGCCAGCCGGGCACGAAAATCTTCGGCAGGTTATGATCTGACCCGGCTTATGGTCGGCTCAGAAGGGACGCTGGGCATGATCACGGAAATCACCCTTCGTTTGCAGGGCATACCCGAAGCGATCTCGGCGGCCCGCTGTTCCTTTCCCAGTGTGGAGGCTGCCTCAAAAACCGTGATGGCGGTGATCCAATATGGCCTGCCAGTGGCGCGGATCGAATTGATGGATGCGCAGCTTGTGAAGGCGGTGAACGCCTATTCCAATCTGTCCCTGCCGGAAACGCCGCTGCTCTTGCTAGAGTTTCACGGATCCCAAGCCGGGGTGGCAGAACAGGCAGAAACCTTTGGCATGCTGGCCGAAGAGGAAGGCGGCACCGGCTATGAGGCCACCGCAACCTTGGAGGAGCGGAACAAGCTATGGCAGGCGCGTCATGATGCCTATTGGGCGATGATCCAAGCCTGTCCGGGCCGCAAGGGCATTGCCACTGATGTCTGCGTGCCGATCTCGCGCTTTGCCGAGGCGGTCACGGCGGCAGAAGCCAAGGCGACGGAGATGAACCTGTTTGCACCGATTGTGGGCCATGCGGGGGATGGCAACTTTCACGCCTCCATCATGATCGACATGGAGGATGCTGATGAAGTGGCCCGCGCGGAGGTTTTTGTGAGCTGGCTGAACGAACTTGCCATTTCGATGGACGGCACCTGCACGGGTGAACATGGCATCGGGCAAGGCAAACGCCCCTATCTGGTCAAGGAGTTGGGTGCAGGCACCGTGGGTATCATGGGCGCGATCAAAGCCGCGATTGACCCGGACAACATCATGAACCCGGGCAAGATTTTGCCAGAGTGACTGGTCGGCGTATCCTGCCGTTAACCTGCACGTGCCAAACGAAAATTCGAACGCCCTTGCGGTGCGGCGGCGGGGGTCTCTGACAGGGCCAAGGCCGAGGCAGGCAATGACAGCGTAAAGGTCGTGCCAGCGCCCAGATAGCTGCGCACCTTGATATCGCCACCATGGGCAATGGCCAGCCGTTTGCAGATCGCCAGACCAAGGCCGGTGCCGCCTTCGGATCTTGTGTCAGCGGTCTCAACCTGCTGGAAGGCTTGGAAAATGCGGTCCAGATGTTCTTCTGGGATGCCGCAGCCGTTGTCGCGCACTTCGATGGTGAACCCGGTTTTGGACATTTGCGCAGACAGCGAAATCTGCGAGCCGTTGGAAAACTTCACCGCATTGCCCACCAGGTTGATCAAGATCTGCAAAATCCGTCCGCGGTCCGCAAAGGCGTCGATCTGTTCGGACTGCACGTCCAGTGCAATGGACTTGTCCTGCGCGAGTTTCTCAAACTGGTCGGCGACCTGATCCAGCAGGGCAGGCAGCGGGAAGATATCTCTGGTCAGCTTGGCGTCGTCCAGTTCCATGCTGGTGTAATCGAGGATCTCGTTGATCAGCGTCAAAAGGTGATCCGCAGCAACCGTGATTTTCTGCCCGTAAAGCTCGGCCTGTTCACCGATCGGGTTCGGTCCGGGCACAGCCGTCGTTCCATTTCGGGCGGCAATTTTCTCGTGGTGGTCCTTGAGTTTGGTCACGATGCCGGCATACCCCAAAACAATGGTCAGCGGGGTGCGCAGCTCATGGCTCAGAACGCTCATGAATTCGGATTTGGCACGGCTGGCCTCTTCGGCGGCGTTGCGTGCTTCGGTCAGTTCCTTGATGCTTTCCATGCGAATGCGGCTTTCCACGGCATAGCTCAGAAACCCGCCGACAACGATCAAAACAGCCGTGCCCGCAATCGCCAGCGCCAAAATCTTGAAGGCTTCGGGGTTCACAAATTCACCTGAAATGTTCAACGGCTCGACGTGAAAGGCGGTCATGCCGGTGAAATGCAGGCTGACGATACCAACGGTCAACGCGCCTGTCATTTGAAACTCGCTCCAGCGGGTGCTCTTGCTGCCAAGGCATAAGGCCACTGCCGCAAAAACCACCGCAAGCACAATTGAAATCGCGAGAAAGCTTTTGTCCCAATAAACAACGCCCTGCACACGATAGGCGATCATTCCGGCGTAATGCATTCCGGCAATGGCAAGCCCAAGGATCGCACCGCCAAAAGCAGGGGCGAAGCGCGTCTTGGACAGGCTGGCAAACAGCACGCCGACAGTGCTGCCGGCGATTGCGATAATCAGGGATACGATAGTCAACGTGTAGTCAAAGTTCACGGGCGCACCGGGTCGATAGCCAAGCATCGCAATGAAATGGGTGCACCAGATTGTTACGCCTGCGGTCAGGGCCGTCAGAAAATGCCACGAAATCGCGCGGTGTTTGGGCCGCATCTGCGCAGATTTATAAAGCCGCGATGTGACCCAGCTGCCGAAGGCACATAGAAGTCCGGCCACGAGGACCAGGCTGAGATCGTGTTCGACGGTGATGCAGGAAATGACAGTTAACATAAAAAGGGCTACCGGGATCGACAATGATTGCCGCGCCAATTTGCAGGGCAATGTGTTCGCAGTGTGGCGGTTTGCTGCCGTTATTTTGTTGCCATGATAAATATATCGGTCACATGCTGCGATCTTCTGAGCCGCTGTCTGCTGCAACCCAAACAGAAAAGGATCGCGCTGCACGGTCTTGCCCGCCATCGCCAATATCGGTCAAATTTGACCCATCGAGGTCACTTAACGTCACCATGCCGCAGCGCAGGTCGGTTTTTTAACATGTTGGGTCGGCTGGTGCCCGCGTATTCTAGGGCCAATCCGTAAAACAGGATCAATTGAGATCAAAGGAATCGTCAAATGAAAACGCAAGTCAAAGCATTGGTCGTGGGCGGGGGTGCTGTCGGCACGTCCATTGCCTATCACCTCGCCCGTGCGGGCTGGGATGATGTTATGTTGCTGGAACGGGATGAACTGACATCCGGCTCCACCTGGCATGCGGCAGGGCTGCTGCCGTATTTCAACATGTCCTATGCCACGACGCATATTCATGACTACTCCATCAAGTTCTACAAAACTCTTGAGGAAGAGACCGGCCTGAACGCCGGTTTTGCCGTCGTTGGCAACCTGCGCATGGCCCAGACAGACGCGCGCATGGACGAATACATGCTCTACGCCTCCACCGCCGAAACCTGTGGTGTGCCCTATGAGTTCATGACCCCTGATGAGGTAAAGGCCAAATGGCCGTTGATCCGCACCGAGGATCTCAAGGGCGCGCTCTATCACCAGACCGACGGCTACATTAACCCGGCCGATGTCACCATGGCGATGGCCAAGGGCGCCCGTCAGCGCGGCGTGATGATTGAACGCAAATGGCAGGCCGATGCTTTCCATTGGAACGGCGAAGCCTGGGAAGTCACCGCAACCAAGATGATTGAAAAGGGCGGCAACCTTGTGCCGTCCGACGAACAGATCGTCATCACCGCCGAACATGTCGTGACTGCCAGCGGCAACCACGCACAGCGCACCGCCAAGATGCTGGGCATCAAAATGCCCGCCATCCCGGTTGAGCACCAGTTCATCGTCATGGATCAAGACCCCGAGCTAGTGAAGTTTCGCGGTGAAGGCAATGCCGAACACCCCGTCATCCGCGACGCCGACGCGCAATCCTACGTGCGCGAGGAACGCGGCGGCTGGATCTTGGGCGTCTATGAAAAAGACGCGCCAGCACGCTTTGAATACGGCGTGCCAGACAGCTTCCGCGCGGATCTGTTCCAACTGGATCTTGAGCGGATCGAAGACCAATACGCCGCGATGATCCACCGCGTGCCCTCCTGTGAGGATTGCGGCCTGAAAGATGATTTCAACGGTCCGATCTGCTACACCCCCGATGGCAACCCGCTTGTCGGTCCTGCACCGGGCCTGCGCAACATGTGGCTGGCCGAAGGTTTCTCTTTCGGCATCACCGCTGCGGGCGGCACCGGTTATTACCTCGCGCAGATGATGGTCGAGGGCGAAGCCGAGATCGATATGGCGTCGCTTGACCCCAAACGCTACGGCGACTGGATGACGACCGAATTTGCGGCGCGCAAAAACGAAGAGTGCTACGATCACGTCTATATCCTGCACCACCCGGACGAAGAGCGCCCCGCCTGCCGTCCGCTGCGCACCTCGCCGGCCTATGACCGCCAAGCCGCACGCGGCGCACAATTCGGCTGGGTCAACGGCTGGGAACGCCCCAACTATTTTGCCCCCGAAGGGTTCAACGACCACGACAGCCGCAGCTTCCGCCGTGGCGGTTGGTGGCAATACGCGGTGGAAGAGGCCAAGGCCGTGCGCGAAGGCGTGGGCTTGATCGACGCCACAGCCTTTACCAAACATGTGGTCAAAGGACCGGGTGCAACCCGCTTCCTCGATTGGTTCACCTGCAACAAACTGCCTTCCGTGGGCCGGATCAACCTGACCTATGCGCTGACCTCCCATGGCACCACGCGCACCGAATACACCATCGTGCGCACCGGACAGGACAGCTACTATCTGGTTTCTGCCGGGGCATGGACGGCCTACGACAGCGACTATCTGCGCAAGGCGATCGAGGACAAAGCGCCCGAATTTGGCTACATCGAATGCCACGATGTGACCACGCAATGGGGGGTCTTTGCCATCGCAGGTCCAAAATCCCGCGATGTTCTCAAAGAGATCATCAAGGACGCCGATCCCGAAACCGCCCTGTCGAACAAGCGGTTCCCGTGGCTGACCATGCGCAACATCGAACTGGGCATGTGCCCGGTCAAGGCGATCCGCGTGGCCTATACCGGCGAGCTGGGCTGGGAATTGCATCACCCTATCGAGATGCAGAACTATCTCTTTGATCAGCTTGAGAAAGCGGGCGAAAAGCACGGGATGAAGCTGGTGGGCGCACGGGCGCAAAACTGGCTGCGTCAGGAAAAGTCTTACCGTGCCTTTGGCACCGAACTGGGCCGCGACGCGACCCCGCTTGAGGCCGATCTGCCACGTTTTGTTGACCTGAGCAAAGACTTCTACGGCAAAGAAGCGATGGAAAAGACCGGCATCCGCGCCAAATGCGTCACCCTTCTGATCGACGGGCCAGACGATGCCGATCCATGGGGCCGTGAGGTGCTTTATGTCGAAGGGGAACGCACGGGCCGTTTGACATCCGGCGGCTACTCCGTGGCCTTCGGCAAATCCATCGGCATGGGCTACGTCAAGCCAGAACATGCGGTGGTTGGCACCAAGCTGAAGGTCAAAATGTTTGATCAGCTCTGGGATGCCGAGATCGTCGAAGACAGCCCCTATGATCCGAAAAACGCAACCATTCGCGTAGACGGTTAAGCAAAACGCAGGCCGGGCATTCTGCCCGGCTTACCCACCCTATCCGCCAGAGATCTTAGGGCGCAGCCCGCCGCGCAACCCAGGCGTTCCAGTCCTCTGCCGATCCCCCAAAGGCATTCAAATCCACCTCACCGGCAATCCCCGGAACGGCGCCTGTTGCGGTGTATTGCCAGAACGTCCAGCTTTGGCCGGGATAGGCCTCTGCCGGTGTTTTGGCCGTGGTGCGCAGCCAGAAATCATAGCCCTGAAACAGCCCCAACCCATTCTCGGAAAAGAACTTGGGCGTGGTGTAGATGATTGGCCTCTGCCCGTAATGGCCCTCAACGATCCGCAGCCATTTGCGCATCTGCGCCCGCACCTCGGCGGCTGGTGGGCGCACATGGGCGCAGGTGGGTGAAAAGGGGTTCCATTCCATATCCAGAACCGGCGGCAGGGCACCGGCCGTGCGGGGAACATTGCGAATGAACCACGCCGCCTGCACCTCAGGCGCGGTGCAGAAATAATAGAAATGGTAAGCGCCGCGATACATCCCCGCACGGCCCGCGCCGCGCCAATGGCTCTTGAAAGATGGGTCGAGCAGATCACCACCCTCTGTGGCCTTCAGAAAGGCAAAGTTCACCCCGTTGCGCCGTGCGGTGTTCCAGTTGATGCTCTTTTGAAATCGCGCCGCGTCAATCCCGTGAACGGCAAAGCGCGAGGGCTTGGGATTGGCAAAATCAACCGGATCCGTGTCGCCAAACCGGGCGGGAAACAAAACCCCCGGCTCTGCCGGTGGCCCGCTGGATCCGCCGCAGGCCGCAAGGGCAAAAAGGGCAAGGACAGCAAGGCACCGGGATAATTTCATGATCAAATCTTTCGCGACACAAAAGCCAGGTTGTTGGCGGGCATCTCAATGGTCTGCACCGCCGTCAGCCCAGCATCCCCAAGCCAACGCCTCATGTCGAGCGTATCTTTGTAACCGATGGCCGGATCGGCGGTGCGCAGCTGATCGTGAAACCGCACGTCGCCTTCGCTGGTCAACCGGCCCTCGCGTTTGAACGGGCCGTAAAGGACCAGCACTCCCTGCGGCCTCAGTGCCTGCGCCGCCTCGGTGATCACGGTCCGCACCTCGGCCTCGGATATCAGATGCAGAAGGTTCACCAGAACAATCAGATCAAACGGAGCATGGGCGTCATGCCATCCGGCCTCCACTGCGTTCAGATGCGCGGCAGGGGCCACGTTGGACAGGCCCGCCTCGGCCACATGGGCATCAATACTGGCGCGGCGCTCCGCCTCAATATCTGTCGGCTGCCAGTGAAGGCCCGGTAGGGCGGTGGCAAATTCCACGATATGCTGTCCCGTGCCGCTGGCAATCTCCAGCGCCCGCCCTGTCTTGGGGGCATGATCCAGCAGCAGATTGCGCAGAGCCTGTGCATTGCGGGCCGCCGCCGGCGCGTGCAGTTTTGCGCCATCTTGGGCGATGGCCACGCTGGCGGTTGAGGGCAGCTTGCGTGTCATTTGCGCAACCGATCCGGCAAGAGCTGTGCCACCAGACCGTCGGGCAGGGCAGATGTCACCCCGCGCACCAGATCAGCCAGCAATTGTGATGCCGCCGGGGCTGTCTGAAACCTGTAACCGCCTTGTCCGGCGCACCAGACGAAACTCTCATCCTCAGGATCAGGCCCCAAAACCAGCGCCTTGTCCGGTGCAAAACTGCGCAGCCCTGCCCAAGACGCCAACAACCGTGTAACCGGTGTGCGCACCATGCCTTCATACCGCGCCAACCCCTCGGCCAGCACCATATCGTCGGCCCATGCATCCTGCGGCGCAACCACGTCTTCATCGGCGGGGGAGACCAGCAATGCACCCGCATCGGGCTTTGCGTACCAGCTTTCGCCAACGCCAAAGAACATCGGCCAATTTTGCGGATCTAGCCCGTCTGGCGCTGGAATGCGTGCCATGGACCGGCGGCGCGGCGTGATCCCTATCGGCGCAATGCCTGCTGCCTGCGCCACCTCATCGGCCCATGCCCCTGCCGCATTGACCAGCTTGGCCGCGCCATAGGTCTGGCCTGCAGCCACAACCTGCCAACCATCCGCCTGACGGGTGATTGCCGTGACCTCCGCCTTGGTGACAATTGCGCCGCCATTGCCCCGGATCTGCCGAATGAAATCCTGCATCAAACGGTCGGTGTCGATGTCATAGCCGGCCTCGTGATAGCCGGCGAACGTGAACTTGGCCGGATCAAGGATGGGGACCAGTTCCATCGCGCGGTTCTTGGAAATCCGGTCGATCCCCATGGTGACCACATCATCCTCAAACGCGTCCGCCTCATCATCGCGGGCGATGATCATCAATCCGCGCGGGCTGAGATATCCGCCGTTGGCCTCGCGGTGGTAGGCGGCGCTGGCCTTGTTCAGCGCAATGGTGCTGGGCAGTCCATAGTTCTGCTCAAACATCGCGGCAGACCGCCCCGAAGCGTGATAGCCGGTGGCCTGTTCTCGCTCCAGAACGGTGACGCGGAAATGCTCAGACAGCCGCGCCGCTGCTGACAACCCGGCGATGCCGCCGCCAATAACGACAATATCACTCACCCTGTTCCTCCAGCCGGTCTGTCGCCGGGGGCGGGGTGACTGAAAGCGCGGTGATCTGATCATAAAGCGCATCGGACATCACATAGCTCAGCGCCGCCAGTGATGGCCGCAATTGCGCCCCGCTGCGGGCGGAAATGATCGGCGAAGGTGCGGTGGGATGTTTGGCCACCCAAGCCACGGCCAATGTTGCGGGATGTACGCCAACCTCCGCCGCGATCTGTGTCAGCCCTCGTGCCGCATCATGCATCTGTTGCTGGCCATATCGCGCGGCATAGCGGCTGTCTTGCGCCAGACGCCCTTCGTCATCACCCGCCGCATATTTCCCGGTCAACAACCCTCCGCCCAGCGGCGAATAGGGCGCGACGAGAATGCCCAGATCATCCGCCATTGGCAGGATCTCGACCTCGGCCTGCCGCTTGACCAGATTGTACATCGGTTGCAGCACCGCGATCTCAAGATCAAATTTAGCCGCGATGTTTGCGGCCTTGACCACTTGCCACGCGGCAAAGTTCGACAGGCCGATGTGCCGGACATGTCCACGTTCTTTCAGTCCGGCGAGGGTCTCAAAACTTTCGTGCATGTCAGTGTCTGGATCAAACCGGTGCAGGTACAGCACGTCCAGCGTGTCGAGACCCATCCGCTGCCGCGAAGTTTCCGCCGAGGCCAGCAAGTTGTCCCGTCCCGCACCGCCATCATAGGCGGCCTTGGTCGCAATGATCAGATCCTCGCGCCGGTCCTGTACGAACCGTCCCAGAAGGGTCTCTGAGGCGCCACCTGTGTAAACATGTGCCGTGTCAAAATGGGTGATGCCCGCCGCCAGACAGGCGTCAAACATCTCGCGCGACTGCGCTTCATCGGCGCGTCCGCCAAATTGCATCGTGCCAAAGGCAAAGCGGCTGGCGGGGGTGCCATTGGGGCTGGTCAAAGTCTGTTTCATAACGCGACGGTGGCATGCGGCGCGGAGCGGTGCAATGGGGCGCGGCTCTACTCTTCGGACTTTTCCAATGCCCGTTGATATGCAGGCCGGTTCTGGATCATCTGCACAAACCCGGCCAGCGCGGGAAAGTCCTTGGCCCGCTCTTGCCGCATTGCAATCTCCGCTGGAAAGCTCAGCATGATATCCGCCGCAGACAGGCTGTCTTGCACAAAATGCCCCGAGGGGCGCACAAGGCTGTTCATATAGCGGTAATGGTTGTCGAGCTCTGCCGTGATGCGCGGATGCAGCGGTTTGCCCGCATCGCCCAAACGCCCCACGTAAAGGTTCAGCAAGATCGGTGTCATGGCCGAGCCTTCGGCGAAATGCATCAGCTCCAGATGCCGCAGATAGGCTGGCGTGTCCCGCTCCGGAATCATTTCCGGCGCGTAACGACCGCATAGGACTTCGACAATCGCCGCACTTTCGGTGATCAACGTGCCGTCCAGCTCGATCATCGGGGATTTGCCCAAGGGATGCACCAGCTGCAACTCGGGCGGGGCCAGATTGGTCTGCGCATCACGTTTGTAATGGGCGATGGTATAGGGCTCGCCCAGTTCCTCCAGCAGCCACAAAATGCGGTGCGAACGGGATCGGTTGAGATGGTGAACATGGATCATGGCATGGACTTTCAAATGCGGCTGCTGTCAGTCTAGACCCAGATCAGGGAATGAAAAGGGACGCAGTGAAATGATTGTTCAAGATCACAGACAATTGCGCGGCACAGAACGCGACGCTGCCGGTCCGGGCTGGACCAGCCTGCGGCTTTTGGTCAAGTCCGATGGCATGGGGTTTTCCATGACCGAAACCCATGTACTGCCCGGCGCCGTGCTGCGGCTGGAATACAAACACCACATCGAGGCCTGCTATTGCATCGGCGGGGCAGGGACGGTGATTGAACTGGACAGCGGCACGCGCCACGAGATCACGCCTGGGGTTCTTTATGCGCCCAATGCCCATGACCGGCACGAGGTGCATGTGCCCGAGGACGGCGATGCGCTGCATCTGATCTGCGTGTTCTCACCGGCGCTTCAGGGCGATGAGGTGCATGGGCCAGATGGCAGCTATGCCGCGCCGGAGGGATGATCTGACCCTAGCCAAACCTGATTTCAGGTGCAGTGATCCTGCTGATCACTTCCCCTGTATTCACGGCACGATAAATCGATCTGGGCGGGCGGGCGGCCTGGTCAACGCTGCGGCAGACCCAATTTCTGCTCTCCATCGACTTCAACGACTGGGACAAAGCCCGGTCCGTAATGGTTTGCAGATTTCGTTTGATCTGATTGAAATGACTTGGCGCATGAAGCGATGTCAGCACCGGCAATGTCCATGACCTGCGCAGCAAATCCTGACCTTCATCCATTGGAACCTTTTGAACTTTGTTGGCGATTGCTGCAGCGGCAATGCCCTGCGCCGTCAGTCTAAACTCCGGGCGCAGGGGGTGCCCGTAGCCGGGGTTTCTTTCCACCAACCCTATTTTGATCAGATGGTCCAGACTCTGCGCGAATGCGGTCCGGCTTGCCCCCGTCGCGGCCAGCAATGGCGCCTGCCGCGCCGCGACACCTTCATGGAGGTTCGACAAGATGGGCAGCGCCCAAGCTCTTGAGGTGATGTTGACAAACAGCGCTATGTCCATAAAGTATAGTTAGTATATTTAGAATCGTAAGGAAAGACCATGTCGCTCATTTCGTTGGACAAGACCATCACCATCGCATTCTCCGTCAAGGACCGACATGCCAGCGCCGCATGGTTTGAACGCATGCTGGGGTTTGAAACGCTATACCACGCAGACGAGGCAGGCTGGTCAGAGCTTCAAACCAATACCGCAGGCGTCACACTTGGCCTGGGCGAGCACACCAAACCCGCGCCCGGCAACTGCGTACCGGTTTTCGGGACCGCCGATCTCGATACTGCAAGGCAGGCGCTGGAACAGGCCGAGGTCAAATTTGGCGGTGCAACCGATGTGGTCGAAGGGATGGTGAAAACAGCAACCTTCTATGACCCCGATGGCAACGCATTGATGCTTGCCGAAGACCTCACCGGGCAATCACAGTAGGGCGCTGGACAAACGGCGCGTGCCTTACTTTGCCCAGCAGGCAGCGACTTTCCGGCTTTGACAAAATGCGAAGGATTGGTTGGGCGGGACGAAACGAGCTTTCTGCCAAAAGCGCCCAACACCCGATTTCTTGTGTTTCGAGATATGACCCCTGAACGGCAAACCTATGCACACTCGGCCGGCGACGGCGAGGCGAGATAAGCAGCCGTTCACGCGCACCATGGCAAACCATCGAAAATGCCGGAGTGGCAATCGTCCGCAGCTCAAAATTGAGGCTGGGTTGAGTTAGAATCTGGACACCTGATCAGCTGCGTGCGCGCATCTCCAAAGCATCTTCTGTTTTGAGAATATTTCCGCCGTATCCCCATGCACCACTGCGCACCTCGTGTATACGAACGGATGTTCCGGCTCTGATCGTCTGACCGGCTACTTCGCCGAAGGCATCTGTCACCTTTTGTATTATCTCGGCTTTCTCCTTTGTCGAAAATACACCTTCTAGAACTTGGATATCGATGGATGGCATTGCTTGCTCCTTTGACTGTAGCCATGCGGCCGATCAATCATCGCAGCGATCGTTTGGTCTGCGACGCGACCCATGATAGTTTTTACTGAAAAATTGCCAGTTCAAACAGAAAGGCGCCAGAGAATGACTGCCATGATTTCCTTCCGTTCTGTTGTCGACCCCTCGGATTGTGATTTTCTGGGGCATATGAATGTTTCAAAGTACTTTGCCGCCTGTTCAGATGGTGTGTTTGCCATTCAAGCAGAGATGGGTTTAACCGTCAGTGACATGCGTTCGGGCCGCAAGCTGTCGTTTGCAGTCGTACATGCCGAAAGCGATTTTCGCTCAGAACTGTCATCGGGTGATGCCATTCGGTTGGAAACGTCGATTGTCGCCATGGGGACCAAATCCATCACATTTCGCCACCGCCTTATCCGGTCCGAAGACGATGCAATCGCGTTTGAAACACTGTTCAAATGTGTCATGCTCAATCTGGAAACACGCAGAGCAACGGACATCCCGGATGATGTCCGGCAAAGAGCGAGTGCATGGTTGGAAAATGATGCGGACAGCGCATAGGGCAAACCGTTCGCATCCTGTGAAGGTAGACAGCGTGGCCGCAGAAAGACTGGGCGAATTCGATTAAACATGCAGTGCGGGAGGGGAACAACATGGTGAACACGGAATGGCAACTCAGCGGCAATATGGCGGAGCGATACGAAGAACACCTCGTACCTGTCATCTTCACCCCATGGGCCAACGACCTGATTGCGCGGGTGGACTTTGCGCCCGGTGACCGCCTTCTCGATCTTGCCTGCGGTACAGGGATCGTCGCGCGATTGGCAACCCGGTCAGGTGTTATGGCGACAGGTGGTGATATCAATCCCGGTATGTTGGCTGTTGCAAAGGAACGCTCGGCCGGGCTGAACGCGACTTTTCAATTGGCAGATGCACTAGACCTGCCTTTCGAGGATGAAAGCTTTGATGCGATCATTTGTCAGCAAGGTCTTCAGTTTTTTCCAGACAAACCTACCGCTGTGTCCGAATGTCTGCGAGTCTTGAAACCCGGTGGCAGGGCCGTGTTTTGCACGGCGCGTGGTTTGGAAGAAAATCCCTTGATGCAGGCACAGGTGGCGGCGTTCAGCCGCTATTTCGGGGAAGAGGCCACCCAGGCAATCCGTGCGGTTTGTGGTTTTCCCGACGCGGAGAAGGTGCAGGCTCTGTTCGACGATGCGGGTTTCGGGCAGGTCGCCGTCGAGACGGTTGTTCTTGATCTCGAAGCCGAAGATGGGTCCGCTTTTGTAAACGGTTTGATGATGGCCACTCCTGTTGCGGAACGCATCGCTGCAATGAACCAGGCTGAAAGAACAGCATTGCATGATGATATGCTTAAAGAGTTCGGTGCCTGTTATGATGGAACCGCGTTACATTTTCCCCATAGCGCCAATGTTGTTTCGGCGTCGCGGGCCTTGTGACAATCAAAGT
Source organism: Sulfitobacter sp. M368 (assembly GCF_025141875.1). Taxonomy (NCBI): domain Bacteria; kingdom Pseudomonadati; phylum Pseudomonadota; class Alphaproteobacteria; order Rhodobacterales; family Roseobacteraceae; genus Sulfitobacter; species Sulfitobacter sp. M368. Next base: position 3,037,430 of record NZ_CP081113.1, on the reverse strand, counting down.
GCGCGATACAGGGAATGGCGGCTGCATCAGAAAACCGATTTCATTACCCTTGGATCTCCAGAGACTACTATTGGCGGCTCAGCCCGCGCCGGAAGGGGGGCAATCGAATTTAATGGCCAGCGGTAAGTTTCCAAATCTGCGAGAGATTATGCCTCGGTCGGTTTTCGAACTTTCATTAAATCAAAGGGGAAGGGCCAAGGGCAAATCGCAATCTCAGATTAAGGAGCGCAAATGCCAGTTGGCGACCGTAATTTTCTGAACCGATAGCCCCATCCGATGAACAATTTCGCTCGCCATGGGGATGGCGTCGGAAAAAGTGATGGCCAACTCGACAATAAGATCCACCAGAACAAGTGGACCTATGGCTGTCGCGACCCAGCCGGAAAATTTGGAACGCTGTTGCTTGTCTGATTGACTTGGTAAGTGGCTGTTCACTGTCTTTGGTCCCCCACCTGCCATTTACCGCGGTTTGCACCGATCTTGGCAGAGTGGACCGGGGCGTGTCTTCCAGGCTGGTGTGTACAAGACCACTTTGTGATTGCGCCCCGCGCTGCACGATGCCCAACCGGCGGCGGGGTGGCATGACAGATCCGGCTGCACGGCAGGTCGGTAAACCACGCGACTCCCCTGTGGTTCTTCGCTATACTGAATAAGGTCAACATAGGGAGTTCTCCTGTCATGTCCGGTCGTCAACTTATCTCGAATGGAAATCCGATGGAGAAAATCGTCGGTTTCAGCAGAGCCGTGAGGGTCGGGTCATTTGTTGCCGTCGGCGGCACCGCCCCCGTCGATGCAAATGGCAAAACGGTCGGGATTGGTGATGTCTTCGCACAAACCACACAGTGTTTCGAGATCATCAAGGCAGCACTTGAAGATGCCGGTTCGGGCTTGGCAGATATCGTGCGAACGCGGGTGATCCTGACCGACATTGACAATTGGAAGGAGGCCATCGAAGCCCGAAAGAAATACTGCATAGATGCCCGACCGGTCGATACGATCATGGCCATCAATCGCTTTGTGAATCCCGAATGGCTCGTTGAGATCGAGGTCGATGCCGTCATTCCTGAAACGCCGGGCTCATCCCATGAATGAACCGTCGGCGATCGCTTGCTGCGCGAATGGGTTCTGGCCCTGGTCTAAACGTCCATCTGAGAAGCGCCCTGTCACCACGTGATCCGGGGCCGTATGAGCTTTTTCAACACATTCGCGGCATGGGTCAGCTGTAGCCGGTTCGGATAACATCGCCGTTCGCCGTGCGGTGCATGAACCGGTCGTATGCGGACAATGCTCCTTCACAACCGGATGTCCGCTTCTAGTGGCAGGGACTACTTGTGCCTTTTGGCAGTTGGTTTGCGGCGGCGACCCTCAACTCCCGGTCTTCGCCATAAAATGCGAAGACCGAGGTCAGACGTCCATCTGCATGACAAATGACACGGACTGGTGCAACGGTCTTTGCATCGTCAAACGCCATGGTTCGGTTTCCGAAGTCTCTTATTTGAGCAAGGAGCGTTCCTGTCAGGGTGCCGATTATTGCCCCTTGCTCATTCCCGGTGTCACCCGTCACAACGCACAGGAACCACTCAGAACCGTCTGAAATAGCACTCACAATCAATGGCATAGTGGGATGCTTAAAGCCACGCTCAAGCTGTGGTGTAACATTCAGTTTAGACTGAGTATCGGCATAGTTTTGAAAACCATCAAAGGATTGCTTGGAAACCAGCATTTCACAGGCGTTCATAGCATTGACCCATTCCTGCCCCAAATCTGCTTCGGCAAAAGCGGACGTATCAAGCATTGCAACGGCCAATGCAGCCTTTGGAAGGTCATTTATTAACATCCCGAATTTGCCCTGTAGTCTCGGGTTGCCCATCAACCGATGGTCCCATGGGCTGACATTGGCCGCAACGCAGAAAAGTTTTCCGTTCAATCGGCAACTTCGCCGATGAGCATCTTGGGATCTCCGCTGAAGAAATTTGGAATGTCCTGCAGTGCCGGACCCGCAGCGGCCATTGCAGCATCCAACGCCGCCTGATCGGCAAAGGTCATGGTTGCAATGGCATGATAACCGGCGGGGGTATCCGGGCCACCTGCCAAGCCTTTGGTGATCAGCGTTTTCTCAATATGAGGGCCCATATGCTCGGTCACGATGGGCATATGTGTTGACGCGTAATAGGCATGATCGAATGTCGTGCCATTTTCTGTTGTGTATAAAACCTGCAGTGAAAGCGTCATTGTTTTCTCCCGTTTGCCAGCGCCAGTGATTGGGCCGGTCATGGGACGCTACCCCTCAATGGGGGCACTTCCAAGCGTGATTAAAATTCCTGAGGTGGATGCCGGCGCGATAAACGGGCCAAACCTCGGGGGGGACGACAGGTAAAGAAAGACCTGTCACATCGCTTGATGTGCCCCTATCATCTGCCTACGAGCCATTGGCCGCCTGGCGTTCCGGTCGAACATTTTGTCTGAACCCAGAGCGGAGACTTGCGATATGTCGAACGAGATATCACGAAAGAGGCCAGATTGGCCGTCCTTGCTTTTCGGAGATGGCACACCGCACAAAGCGGCTGTCACGGCTCTGATCGTTGGCACCCTGCTGACGGCCATCAATCATGGAGATCTCATTCTGGCTGGGCAATTCCCACCGTTTCTGAAAGTGCTGCTGACGTATTGCGTCCCCTATTGCGTCACGACCTGGGGCGCTGTGACGGGTAAAATTGCGCAAGCGGAGCGGCAGTTCAGGGATCAAGACACCAATGCCCAACTTAACGGGCACTCGTCATGAATGCTGAGCAGTTTTTCAATCAGAAAACCATTCTGGGCCTCAGTTTCTTCAACTTCGAGAATGCCATCACAGCTGCGTATTTTGCCAACAAGGATCTTGAAATCCGACGCGTGAACGAAAATTTCCGCGTCTTTTTTCCTGAATTGGGCGACGCCACGGATACATCCATGCTGGATGTGCTGGAGCGTCTGGGCCTGCCGGGCAATCAGATTGATCTATTCAGAACGGGCCTGGAGCAAGACGGATCCGTGCTCTTGCCGCATGTTCAGGTCTCGGTCGAAGGCGAGGATCGCGTGTTCTCATTGCTGTCCACATACACGCAGAACAGTGATTTTTCCTACCTCAATGGTGTTCAGGGCCAGTTTGTCGACCGGACCGCTGAATGGTCGCTGCGGCGCGAACGAGAGGATTTGCTTGAGCAGAAAATTCGTGACCGAGAAATTATAGAACAGAAGAGCCAGCAACTTGAGTCATTGGCAAATCGGCTGGCCAAGTACCTGTCTCCGCAGATCTATAACAGTATTTTCTCCGAGACAGAGGATGCGTCCAGAACACATGCGCGCAAAAATCTGACGATCTTCTTTTCCGATATCGTGCAGTTCACCGACCTGAGCGACACGATGGAGCCGGAACGTCTGGCAACCGTGATCAATTCGTATCTGTCGGAAATGACAAACATCGCCATCGAGTGTGGTGGCACCATCGACAAGTTTATTGGCGACGCAATCCTGGTCTTCTTTGGAGACCCGGAAACCCAAGGGGATGCAGAGGATGCCCTGCGGTGTGTTGAAATGGCGGTAAGGATGCAGGAACGTGTCGAGCAGCTGCAAAGTTTCTGGAAGAAAAATGGTGTTACCAACGGCTTGCGCGTCAGGATTGGCATTGCCACGGGCTATTGTACCGTCGGAAACTTTGGCTCGGATCAGCGGCTTGACTACACCGTTTTGGGCAGCCCGGTAAACTTGGCTGCACGACTTCAGGGATTGGCCGATCCAAAGAAAATAGTCATGGATCAGAACACCGTTTCACTGGTCGAGGCGCATGTGAAAGTTGAAGGCAAGGGTGAGTTCATTCCGCGCGGCTTCAAACGACCTGTTCAGTACTTCGAGCTTTCGGAATATGTGGCATCCAAAGACCGGACCTCAGGCAGGCAGTTGTCCCACACCGGTCAACGGGTTGAGGTCAACATCATCGACAGCTCGGATATTCGCAGCGCCATTGAAGAATTGCGTGAAATCGAGGCCCGCTTTCAAACCCAACTCGACGATACGGGCGATCGCTAGGGGCAACTTTCAGCGATGCGGAAAGGGGAGGGTGTGCCTTTGCCAGAAGCGGTTGTGTTCTGGCACCTCCTGCGTGCAATGCACAAAAGGTCTGCGAGGAGCCCCAAATGGATCACTGCTGCGGAGCGTTTGATCGAAGACTGTCCCACCAAAGGCCAAAAAGCTTTCAATATTTTCTCTTGGCACTTGATTGAAACAGGATGCCCAAGGCAGGTGAGATGCTCTTGAATTTACTCAGAAACTCTTACCTTCAGCCATAGTGCCGGACCAAAAGCCCGCAATGGATCTCGCAGGGATCAGAGCACTGAATGGCCAGTTTGCAGGCGCTTTTTTGCCTCTTGATAGATCTCTTCAACAATATCGGCGGCGGGCATCACTTTGCGTACCAATGATACGCCTTGGCCTGACCAAAGCGACATCGCCTCCACGTCACCTGATGTTTCAGGCAAGGGGGTATAACTCTGATACCGAACAACCGGGTCACCATTGGGACGTCTGCCAATCTGCTCATTTTCATTTGGCCGGTGACCTGGGGCAGAAGATCCTGTTTGCAACCATTCCTGCGACGTCGAGTTGGAAAGGGCGCGGTGCGGCGCGTCCGGCCAGCCAACATCATACAGGTCATGGGCCCATTGTGTGTCGGCCTCTGATGCTTGCAGAATGCGGTTGCGATAAACCTCGTGGATTGTCGCCTCCGAACTGGCCAGCAGTCGTGTACCGATCCAGACACCTGATGCGCCCAGCATCATGGCGGCTGCCATGCCCCTTCCGTCAGCGATCCCACCAGCGGCCACAACCGGTATATCAACCGCATCCACAACGGCGGGGATCAGGGCCATGGTGGAAACCTGCCCCCAAACGTGGCCTCCGGCCTCCCATCCCTGCGCGACAATCACATCGGCACCGGCCTCGGCCGCTGCTTTCGCTTCTTTGGCGTTTCCCACGCTCATCAGAACTGTCAATCCACCTGCCTTCGCCCGTGCGATGGCTGACGGCTCCATGCCCCAGAACAATGACACGCCATGCACCCCTTCGGCGATGCATATGTCCAGTTGATCTTCATAGGGAAAAGACAGGTTCAAATTGACCGCAAAATTCCGATCCGTCAGGGCGCGCAGCTCTTCAATTCCGCAAGCCACTTGATCTTTTGACTTACCCCAAAGCGGAATGACACCGTAACCGCCCGCATTGCAGACCGCAGCCACCAAATCCGGCCCCGCCGCGCCGGCCATCGGGGCGGAGAGTATTGGTTTTGTCACTTGCAAGGTATCCAAAAGGCGCATCGGCAAAGGGTCTCCCTTATTGATGCTCTGCATTGAGCGTCCAATATGTGGCGCTGTCAATTAAGCTAAGGCATCATTTGGACATTCCCGAACCTCGGATTTGGAAGTTGAGATGCATGCCTGTGCCATATCAATGGCCAAACCCCGCCATTGCGGCTCCGTTAGAATGCAGGGCGGAACCCAATTACCCATAAAAAAAGCCCCGCAAATCGCGGGGCTTTCCATCTCTTGGAACAAGATCCGCTTACTGCGGGATCGTGCCCTCGATGCCTTCAACATAGAAGTTCATGCCAGCCAGCGTGCCGTCATCAGCGGTCGCACCCTCGGCCAGAAAGACGCTGCCGTCCTGCTTGTTCAGCGGGCCGGTGAACGCGTGATAAGACCCATCGGCCAAGGCCGCCTTCAGCGCCAGTGCCTCTTCCTTGACCTTGGCAGGTACCGCATCGGAAATCTCGCCGATGCCAACCATGCCAGCGCCGATGCCATCCCATGTGTCTTTGCTTTCCCATGTGCCATCCATCACGGCCTTGGTCCGCGCAATGTAGTAGGGTGCCCAGTCATCAATGATCGAGGACACACGCGGATGCGGTGCATATTGCGCCATGTCAGAGGCCTGACCAAAGGTGATCACATTGCCCGCTTCTTGCGCGGCGGCCTGCGGCGCGGTGGAATCGGTGTGCTGCAAGATCACGTCAGCGCCTTGTTCGATCAGAACCTTGGCCGCGTCCGCTTCTTTGGCCGGATCAAACCATGTGTAGGCCCAAACGATCTTGAATTGCACATCCGGGTTCACCTTGCGGGCATGGATAAAGGCGGAGTTGATGCCGCGGATCACTTCGGGGATCGGATAAGACCCGATATATCCGATGATGTTGCTCTCGGTCATGGACCCGGCAATATGGCCCTGAATGGCGCGGCCTTCATAGAAACGCGCCGAATAGGTCGATACGTTGTCCGCCCGCTTGTAGCCGGTCGCGTGCTCGAACTTCACATTCGGGAATTTCTTGGCGACATTGATTGTCGGATCCATATAGCCGAAAGACGTGGTGAAAATCAGATCCGCACCGTCCAGCGCCATCTGCGTCATCACCCGCTCGGAATCCGGACCCTCGGCCACGTTCTCAACGAACACGGTCTCAACCTTGTCGCCAAATTCTTCTTCAACGGCCAAACGGCCCTTGTTGTGTTCATATGTCCAGCCGCCATCGCCAACCGGTCCAACATAGACAAAACCAACCTTGGTCTTGTCGTCAGCCGCCGCCGCCGTGGCCAGCCCCAGCGCAAGCGCCGCGCTTGTCAAAAGTGCAGAGAGTTTCATTCAGGGTTCCCCATTGATTTGGCCCCGGATGATCCGGGGCAGTGGTCTGATTTGGCCTCTAATGCGAGGCATGGAAGGTGCGGCCAAGCGAGGCCGGAGCCGCCGATTTGTCCGCCGACAGGATCACCAACACGATGATCGTGATAACATAAGGCGACATTGCCAGATACTCGACAGGAATGGCAACGCCTGCGCCCTGCAAGTTCAGCTGTAATTGCGTGATGCCGCCAAAAAGATAAGCACCCAGCAACAGCCGCCAGGGCTTCCAGCTGGCAAACACAACCAGCGCGAGCGCGATCCAGCCGACACCGGCGGTCATGCCTTCGGTCCATTGCGGCACGCGGATCAGGCTGATGTAGGCCCCGCCGATCCCCGCACAGGCCCCGCCAAACATGATCGCCAGGGTGCGAATGCGCACCACCTTGTAGCCCAGGGCATGCGCCGCATCATGGCTCTCGCCCACCGCCCGCAGGATCAGCCCGGCACGGGTGAATTTCAACACTGCCCAGACGCCGGCGACCAGAGCAATGCCCAGATAAAGAATAATATCATGGGTGAACAGGATCGGACCGATCACCGGAATATCCGCCAATGGGCCAAAGTTGATATCGCCCAGCCGTGGCGGTTTGATCCCGACGTAAGATTGCCCCAAAAGGGCCGAAAGCCCCAGCCCGAACAGCGTCAGCGCCAGACCAGAGGCGACCTGATTGGCCAGGGTGATCTGCGTCAGGAACGCGAAAAGCAAGCTCAGCGCCGCACCGCCCACCGCCGCCGCCACAAAGCCCAGCATCGGCGATCCGGTTTCAACTGCCGTTGCAAAGCCGCAGATCGCCCCGGTGATCATCATCCCCTCAACCCCAAGGTTCAGAACCCCGGATTTTTCGACAACGAGTTCGCCAATGGCCGCAAAGATCAACGGCGTAGCCGCCACAAGGAAACCGGCGATAAACAGGATTGGGTTGATTGCTGAAAGGTCCATCACGCCACCTCCGCCCGGCCAAAGCGCAGCCGGTAATTTGTGAACATATCAAGCGCCAGCAGGAAAAACAGCAGCATCCCCTGGAACACCTGAATGGCGGCGGCAGGCAGGCCCAGCTGGCTTTGTGCGATGTCCCCGCCGATATAGGTCAGCGCCATCAACAGCCCCGCCAGCAAAATGCCAATGGGATGCAGTCGGCCCAGAAAGGCCACGATGATCGCGGTAAAGCCATAGCTATCGTTAAAATCAATTGTCACCTGACCAGCCGGACCGGAAACCTCGAACAGCCCCGCCAACCCGGCCAGCAGCCCCGACATGCCCATGCAGAACAACACCAGTCGCGTCGGGTTCACCCCTGAAAACTTCGCCGCACGCGGTGCTTCGCCGGTCACACGAATGGCAAAGCCAAGGCGATGCTTGCTCAGCAACACATAGGCAAAGATCACCGCGATCATCGCCGCAACAACCCCCCAATGCATGCCCGTGCCTTCGATCAGATCACCGTTAAAGGCGCTCTCGTATTGTTGCAGGTTGCGCGATCCGGGAAAGCCGAAGCCTTCGGGGTTTTTCAGCAATCCCAATGACATGGAGGCCAAAAACTGCTCCGCCACATAGACCAGCATCAAGGACACCAGAATCTCGTTCGTGCCAAAGCGGACTTTCAGAAACGCCGGGATCATCGCCCAGATCCAGCCACCAAAGGCCCCCGCCATCACCATCAACGGAAAAACATACCAGGCCTCAAGCGGATAAAACGCCAGCCCCATGCCGGCACCAAACAGCGCGCCCATGATGTATTGCCCTTCGGCCCCGATGTTCCAGATCCCCGCCTTGAACCCAAGGCTCAGCCCGATCGCAATCAGCACCAGCGGCGCCCCTTTGATCAACAGTTGCGGACGATAGTAAAACGCAAATTCACCAAAGAGCGGCTCCCAGAAGATCGTCTGGATCGAGGTCAACGGATCTTTGCCAAGCGCCATAAACAACAGCCCGCCAAACACCATCGTCGCCAGAACCGCCAACAATGGCGTTGCCAGCGAAAATGCACGGCTTGGTTCTGGTCGCTTTTCCAACCGGATCATGCGCGGCCCCCTGCTTCATTTGGCAAGAAAAACTCCTGCGCTGCGTGATCAAACATGCGCCACCTCCATGCCATGCGCCCCGCCCATCATCAGGCCAATCTCGTCCACCGTCAGATCATGTGCGGGCCGCGGCGGCGACAACCGCCCCTCATTCAGCGCGGCAAAGCGATCCGAGATTTCCATCAACTCGTCCAGATCCTGGCTGATCACCACCAGCGCGGTGCCATTCTCGGCCAGATCCAGCAGCGCCTGCCGGATCGACGCGGCGGCAGAGGCATCCACCCCCCATGTCGGCTGATTCACCACCAACAGTTCAGGGCGTTGCAAGACCTCCCGGCCAATGACAAATTTCTGCAAGTTCCCGCCCGACAGTGACCGTGCCGCATTGCCGGGGCCGGGGGTGCGCACGTCAAACTGCGCTATGATCTTTTCGGCAAATGCCTTGGCAGCCCCCCAATTGAGGAAACCACCCTTTTCCAGCCCCTCACGGGCCGCACCCGTCAGCATGGCATTTTCCGTCAGCGACATATCGGGCGCTGCGGCGTGGCCAAGCCGTTCTTCGGGCGCGGTCAAAATCCCCATGGCCCGGCGCGGGTTTGGCCCAAGCAGACCCACCTCGCGCCCCTGAAACAGGATCATCCCGGGCGTGGTCAGCATCTCGCCCGACAGCGCTGCCAGCAATTCGTCCTGCCCGTTGCCCGCAACCCCGCCAATGCCCAGAACCTCGCCGCGCCGCACCTCGACCGAAATGTCGCGCAGCGGCATGCCAAAGGCGCTGGGCGATTTGGCCGACAAGCCTTTCAGTTCCAGAACCACCTCGCCGGGGGTCTTGCCCGCCCGTGTCGGGGTTTGCAAAACCGTGCCCACCATCATCTCGGCCATATCGCGGGCCGAGGTTTCGGCAGGCGTGCATTCGCCCACCACCTTGCCCAACCGCAAGATTGTCGCGCTATCACACAGGGCGCGGATCTCTTCCAGTTTATGCGAAATATACAGGATAGCGGTGCCTTCGGCGCTGAGCTTGCGCAGGGTTTTAAACAGGATTTCAACCTCTTGCGGGGTCAAAACGCTGGTTGGTTCATCCATGATCAACAGCTTGGGCTCCTGCAGCAGACAGCGAATGATCTCCACCCGCTGCCGTTCCCCCGCAGACAAATCGCCCACCACACGGTCGGGCGACAGCGGCAAACCATAGGTATCTGACACATCGCGGATCTGTTGGCTCAGCGCATTCAGCTTGGGCGCATTTTCCATGCCAAGTGCGATGTTCTCCGCCACGGTCAGTGCGTCAAACAGCGAGAAATGCTGGAACACCATGCCAACGCCAGCCGCCCGCGCGGCACGCGGCTCTGCCGGGGCAAAGGCCTCTCCATTCATCTGCATGTTGCCCGCGTCGGGTTTGACCAGACCATAGATCATCTTGACCAGCGTCGATTTCCCCGCGCCGTTTTCCCCCAACAGCGCGTGCACCTCACCCGGCATGATCGCCAGGGACACGCTGTCGTTGGCGACGACGCCCGGATATGCCTTGGTCAATCCAGAGAGATCAAGAAGGGGCGTGTCGGTCATGAAAGGCTCACTTTCCGGGGCGTTGAAACAGGCGCTAGCATATGCGCCGCGATGCTTAGCGCAATGGCCTGCGGGTGTTTTCCAAAGGCAGGATCGCCAATCGGACAAGCAATGCGGGAAATCTGGGCGGGGGCGTGGCCCAGTGCCGCAAGCCGTTTGCGAAACCGCGCCCATTTGGTCGCGGAACCAATCAATCCGGCATGACCAAAATCGCGGCGCAGCAGATGATGACACAGCTCCAGATCATAATCATGCTCTGGCGTCATGATGTAATGCGCCGCATCGGGCGCGGCCTTGGCCATCACCTCGGTCGGCATGGCCGCATCACTGCGCACGCCCTGTGGCACATCCGCCAACAGCTCCAGCCGCAGGTCCGTCACCACGACATCGAATTGCGGCAGTGGGGCCAAGACCGCAGCCAAGGCTTTGCCCACATGCCCCGCGCCATAGATCACCACCTGTTGTTGCGGCTGCCACAATGCCTCGGCCAACCACCCGTTTTGATAGGTCAGGGGCAGGGGCGCTGGGCCAGCCGCCGCACGGGCCAGTTTCCGGTGCAGCTTTTCAGGGATCACCGCCTCCGCCTCCGGTGCCACCGCCCGTACATGGATCGCCGGATAATCGCTGCGCCAACCGGCCAGCGCGCCAGCATCAAACACTTCTGTCACCACGCTGACGGCACCGCCGCAGCATTGGTTCAGCGCCGGACCCAGCGCCGCCCGCCGCAAATGCAATGTCTCATAACCCGCCAACATCTTGCGGGCCTGTTCCATACATTGCAGCTCAAGCTGCCCGCCGCCAATCGTGCCGGAACTGCCGCCATCCCAGACCAGCATCGCGGTTCCCGCCTGCCTGGGGGCGGACCCCTGCACCTGCGCCAGAACGATCCGCGCCACTTTGCCGTGGTGTTGCGCCGCTTGGGTCAGAGCCGCCAGATCAAACATCAACCGCGCGCCTTCTGAATGGCCCGCAACACCCCTTCAGCGGTCGCAGGCGCTTGCAGATCGCCATAGGCGGGACCGCAAGCCGATACAGCATCGCTCAGCGCCATAAAGGCCGAAATGCCCAACATGAACGGCGGCTCGCCCACCGCCTTGGACCGGTAAATCGTCTGCGCCGGGTTCGGCTCATCCCAAAGTGCCACGTTGAACACATCGGGCCGGTCCGAACAGGCCGGGATCTTGTAGGTCGATGGCGCATGGGTGCGCAGGCTGCCCTTGTCGTCCCAAACCAATTCCTCGGTGGTCAGCCAGCCCGCGCCCTGCACATAACCGCCCTCGACCTGCCCGATGTCCAGCGCCGGGTTCAACGACGCCCCCGCATCATGCAGGATGTCGGTGCGCAAAATCCGGTTTTCGCCGGTCAGCGTGTCAATCACCACCTCCGTGCAGGCCGCGCCATAGGCGAAATAGAAAAACGGCCTGCCGCGCCCAGCGATCCGGTCCCATTCGATATCCGGCGTTTTGTAAAATCCGGTCGAGGACAGGCTGATCCGGTTTTCATAGGCCGAGGCCGCAGCGGCGGCAAAGCTGATACGTTCTGCACCTGCCTGTACCATGCCACCCTCAAATCTGACGTCACTCGCGTCGCAGCCATACCGCTCCGCCAGATGCGCGGCGATCCTGCCTCGAATGGTATCGCAAGCGTTCTGCACCGCCATCCCGTTCAAGTCCGATCCCGACGAGGCCGCCGTGGCCGAGGTGTTGGGCACTTTGCCCGTATCGGTCGCAGTGATCTTGACCGTTTCCAACGGCACGCCAAACCGGCTGGCCGCGACCTGCGCGATTTTCTGAAACAGACCTTGGCCCATCTCGGTGCCGCCATGGTTCAGGTGGATCGATCCGTCCTGATAGACATGCACCAATGCGCCCGCTTGGTTGAGATGGGTCAGCGTAAATGAAATGCCAAACTTCACCGGCGTTATGGCGATGCCACGTTTCAACACGGGTTGATCGTCATTCCATGCCGCAATCGCGGCGCGGCGGGCGGCGTAATCGGCACTGTGGGCAAGCCGGTCGGTGAGGGCGTTGATGATGCAATCCGTAACCGGCTGATGATAGGGCGTGGTCTGGGCCTCGCTTTGCGGGGCAGGCACGTCCGTTGATGCCTGCGGCGCCCCGCGCGAGGCCAGATCGCCCGTACCGTCCGGCACGTCACGCCCGTCTATCGGCGCACCCGCGGATGCCTCTTGCCGGCTGTCGGCATAATAATTCGCCCGCCGCACCGCCAATGGATCAAGGCCCAGCACTTGCGCCAGATGATCCATGACCTTTTCAATGCCCAGCACCCCCTGCGGCCCACCAAAGCCGCGATAGGCCGTGGCCGATTGCGTGTTGGTGCGCAGCCGGTGCGAGGTGATGCGCACATGCTCCAGATGATAGGCGTTGTCGGCATGCAGCATCGCGCGGTCCGCCACCGGCAGGCTCAGATCCATCGCCCAGCCACAGCGGGTGTAATGGGTAAACTCAATCGCCCGAATGCGCCCATCGGCGTCATGGCCCACGGTATAATCAATGCGGAAATCATGGCGTTTGCCGGTGATGATCATATCGTCATCGCGGTCATAGCGCATCTTGCAGCAGCGCCCGGTCTCCATCGCCGCCACCGCGCAGGCCACCGCCAGCGCGTTGCCCTGGCTTTCCTTGCCGCCAAAGCCGCCGCCCATCCGGCGGGTTTCCACCCGCACCGCATGCATGGGCTGGCCGATGGCATGGGCCACCTTGTGCTGGATCTCCGTCGGGTGCTGGGTGGAGCTGTGCACCACCATGTCGCCATTGTCCTGCGGCAAGGCCAATGCGGCCTGGCCCTCCAGATAGAAATGTTCCTGCCCGCCCATCTCGATGCGGCCGCTCAGGCGCAGCGGTGCATCCTCCAGCGCGGCATCCGGTTCACCCTTTTGATAGATACGCGGCCCGTCTTCAAACCGCGCATCGGCGGCCAGCGCCGCTTCGATGGTGAGAATGGGCGTGTCTTCGGCAATCTCGATCCGGCCCAGCTTGGCCGCCTTGCGGGCCGCCAGATGCGAGGTGGCAATGACCAGAAAGATCGGCTGCCCGGCATAATGCACAGTGCCTTCCGCCAACAGCGGCTCATCATGGTTGGAGGGGGAGACATCGCAATCATGCGCCAGATCGTCCGCCGTCAAAACCCGCACCACACCGGGCGCGTCTGCCACGGCGCTGAGGTCCATCGCGGTGATCCTGCCCGCCGCGACAGTGCTGAGGCCAAAGGCCAGATGCAATGTGCCCTGCGGCGTGGGAATGTCATCGACATATCGCGCCGCGCCCGTCACATGCAGGCGGGCGGCGTCATGGGGCAGGGGCTTGGCAACACTCATGCTGAAACCTCCTGCACGTTGGTTTGATGGCCCTGCATCTCATGCAGATACCGCAACAGCATGTTCTGCGCTGTTTGCAGTCGATAATCTGCACTGGCCCGCATGTCTGACAGGGGGGTGAAATCATCCGCCATCGCGGCCATCGCGGCCCGGATGGTGGCGTCGCTGAAGGGCTGCCCGATCATCGCCGCCTCTGCCGCCGCTGCCCGCATGGGAATGCCCGCCATCCCCCCATAGGCCAACCGCGCCGCGGTGATGGTGTCACCCTCACGGATCACCGACAAACAGCCGCACACTGCAGAGATATCCTGATCAAACCGTTTCGACAGCTTGTAACAGCGCAAGGTATCATCCTGTTTCGGCACGCTCACCGCCTCGACAAATTCGCCCGGCGCGCGGTCTTGCTTGCCATAGGCGACAAAGAAATCTTGCAGCGCGATCTCGCGCCGCGCATCGCCCTTGCGCAGATGCAGCCGTGCGCCCAGCGCGATCAGGGCGGGCGGGCCATCCCCGATGGGCGATCCGTTGGCAATGTTGCCACCAATCGTCGCGGCATTGCGCACTTGCACCGACCCGTACCGCCGGATCATCGCGGCAAAGCTGGGGTGATAGGGTTCAATCGCCGCCTCAACATCGGTCATCGTGGTCATCGCGCCAAAGCGGATTGTGTCCGACCCGTCCTCAACCCCGCGCAGATCGGCGCAGCGGCCCAGAAAGGCCACATCGCCCAGATCGCGGAACTGTTTTGTTACCCAAAGCCCCACATCCGTGGCCCCCGCCACCAGCGTCGCATCGGGATGCGCATCGTACCAGCTTGCCAATTCATCCGCGCTGGCAGGTTGCGCCACATTTGCGGCCAGCACATCCGCCGCCTCCACCGCCGCGGGTAAGCCGCTTCGCAAATTGCGCAGATGCACCGGCACTGGCGTGCCTTCGGTCGCCTCGGCGGCCCGAATGATCGGCGCATAACCGGTGCAGCGACAAAGGTTCCCCGCCAGTTGCACATCATGATCCCGCGCACCGTTCAGATGTGCCGTGGCCATCGACACCACAAACCCCGGCGTGCAAAATCCGCATTGGCTGCCGTGATGCGCGACCATGGCCTCTTGTGCGGGGTGCAGGCTTCCGTCCGGCGCCGCCAGACCTTCGATTGTTGTCACCCGCTTGCCGTTGATCTGCGGCATAAACAGGATGCAGCCGTTCAACGCGCGGCTTCCATCCTCATCGGTGATCATCACCGTGCAAGCCCCGCAATCGCCCTCGTTGCAGCCTTCCTTGGTGCCGGTCAGCCCACGCGCCTCGCGCAGCCAGTCCAGCAATGTTGTCGTCGGAGATACGCCAGTGAGCGACACAACCTCTTCGTTGAGAAGAAAAGTGATGTCCATGTGTTTGACCAGCCGCGGTACTAAAGGGCCCGAGGGTTGCGCGGCGTTCGATGCGGCGTAGAACGCGGCGCGGGCAATATCAGCACTCAGGCTAGTCGGGGGCAGGGCCACTTGGCAAGCATTTAACTGCGACTTTTGCGGCAACATCTGCAAATCGCTGTCAAGCAAACTCTGGCTCTGGTGATGGCCGGACGGCTGGCTTAACCTGCGTCCATGACCGACACACCCCGATTCATTCACCTGCGCACCCATTCCGAATATTCCCTGCTCGAAGGGGCGCTGCGGCTGAAAAAGCTGCCCGGCATGTGCCGCGATATGGGCATGCCCGCGATGGCCCTCACAGACACCAACAACATGTTCGCGGCGCTGGAATATTCCGTTGCCATGGCCGGTGCGGGTGTGCAGCCGATCATCGGCTGTCAGGTCGATCTGGCCTATGTAGAGGTGCAACCGGGCGAGCGGCCCCGCGATCCCGCTCCTGTGGTTCTTCTGGCCCAGACCGAGGCCGGTTACGAGAACCTGATGAAGCTGAACTCCTGTCTCTACATCGACAAGGGCGGTGCGCTCCCCGAGGTGACGCTGGACGAGTTGGAGACATTCAGCGCCGATGTGATCTGCCTCACGGGGGGGGCGGATGGCCCGGTGGGTCAACTGCTGCAAGGCGGCCAACGCCCTGCCGCCGAAGCGCTGATGGCGCGGCTGCACAAGGCCTTTGGAAACCGGCTGTATGTCGAGTTGCAGCGCCATCCGGGAGAGGACGGCCTGCCCGAAAACGAGCGCCTGACCGAACGCGGCTTTGTCGAAATGGCCTATGACATGGACATTCCGCTGGTCGCCACCAACGATGTCTATTTCCCCGACCCCAAGATGTACGAGGCGCACGACGCCCTGATCTGTATTTCCGAAGGGGCTTATGTGGATCAGCAAGATCCGCGCCGCCGCCTGACCGCGCAGCATTACTTCAAAACGCCCTCTGAAATGGCGACGCTCTTTGCCGATCTGCCCGAGGCACTGGCCAATACGGTCGAAATCGCAAAACGCTGCGCCTTCATGGCCTATCGCCGGGCGCCGATCCTGCCTAAATTTGCCGATGACGAGATCGAAGAGCTCAAGCGCCAGTCCCACGAAGGGCTCAAGGCGCGGCTGGCCGTCATCCCCCATGCCACCAGTGTCGAGGAATATGAAAAACGCCTCGATTTTGAGCTGGGCATCATCGAGGGCATGGGCTTTCCCGGCTATTTCCTGATCGTTGCGGATTTTATCAAATGGGCCAAGGATCACGACATTCCGGTGGGACCGGGGCGCGGCTCTGGTGCGGGTTCGCTGGTGGCCTATGCCCTGACCATCACGGATCTGGATCCGCTGCGCTATCAACTGCTGTTTGAACGGTTTCTCAATCCCGAACGGGTTTCGATGCCCGACTTCGATATCGACTTCTGCATGGACCGCCGCGAAGAGGTGATCCGCTATGTGCAGGAGAAATACGGCCGCGACAAGGTGGGCCAGATCATCACATTCGGTGCCCTCCTGTCCAAAGCCGCTGTGCGCGATATCGGGCGGGTGCTGCAAATGCCATATGGGCAGGTCGACCGCCTGTCCAAAATGATCCCGGTGGAGGGGGTCAAACCGGTCTCCATTGAAAAGGCACTGGCGGATGAGCCGCGCCTGCGCGAAGAGGCCAAAAACGAAGAGGTCGTCGCGCGGCTGCTCGAATATGGCCAACAGGTCGAAGGGCTGCTGCGCAACGCCTCGACCCATGCCGCCGGTGTGGTGATCGGGGACCGCCCCTTGGATGCGCTTGTCCCGCTTTACCAAGATCCGCGCTCTGATATGCCCGCAACCCAGTTCAACATGAAATGGGTGGAACAGGCCGGATTGGTCAAGTTCGACTTTCTTGGCCTGAAGACCCTAACCGTGATCCAGAACGCGGTGGACCAGATCAAAGCCTCCGGTCGGCATCTGCACATCGCGGCGGATGGCTCCGAACTGTTTGAGCCGCCCGAGGGGTTGATCGACGACATCGCCACCATCCCGCTGGATGACGAGGCGTCCTACAAACTCTACGCCAGCGCCAAAACCGTGGCCGTGTTCCAGGTGGAAAGCTCGGGGATGATGGATGCGCTCAAGCGTATGAAGCCCACCTGCATCGAGGACATCGTGGCGCTGGTGGCGCTCTACCGTCCCGGCCCGATGGAGAACATCCCAACCTATTGCGAGGTCAAGAACGGCAAGCGCGAGCGCGAATCCGTGCATCCGTCGATCGATCACATCCTGGAAGAAACCCAAGGCATCATCGTTTATCAGGAACAGGTGATGCAGATCGCGCAGGTCATGGCGGGCTATTCCCTTGGCGGTGCGGACCTGCTGCGCCGCGCGATGGGCAAAAAGATCGCCGAAGAGATGGCCAAGGAACGCCCCAAGTTCGAAAAGGGCGCGATGGAAAACGGCGTGGACAAGAAAAAAGCCGCCGAGGTTTTCGATCTTCTGGAAAAATTCGCCAACTACGGTTTCAACAAATCCCACGCTGCCGCCTATGCGGTGGTCAGCTATCAAACCGCCTGGCTCAAGGCCAATCACCCGGTCGAGTTTATGGCCGGCGTGATGAACTGCGATATCCACCTCACCGACAAACTGGCGATCTATTTCGAAGAGGTGCGCAAACGGCTCGAACTGCCTTGGGTGCCGCCCTGCGTGAACCGCTCCGATGCGACGTTCAAAGTGGTGGACGGGGCGCTGGTCTATGCGCTGGGCGCTTTGAAAAACGTCGGTGTCGAGGCGATGAAACTGATCACCGATGGCCGAACTGTCGACGGCGTGGACAAACCCTTTGCCACGCTCTTTGATCTCGCCCGCCGGGTTGACCTCAAACGGGTGGGCAAGCGGCCACTGGAAATGCTCGCTCGCTCCGGTGCCTTTGACCAGCTTGACCCAAACCGCCGCCGCGTGTTTCAGGCGCTTGATCCGCTGGTCAATTACTCCGCCGCGATCCACGAACAAAAAGCCTCCAATCAGGTCTCGCTGTTCGGGGAGGCGGGTGATGACCTGCCAGAACCGCGGATGCTGCCCTGCGATGATTGGCTGCCCGCCGAACGCCTGACCGAAGAGTTCAAGGCCGTGGGGTTCTACCTCTCCGGCCACCCGCTTGATGACTACATGGGCCCGCTGAAACGCAAGGGCGTGATGACATTGGACGAGGTCACCGCCAAGGCCGAAGGCGGCGCATTGGTCGCCAAGATCGCGGGCGTTGTCGCCGGACGGCAGGAACGCAAATCCGCCCGTGGCAACCGCTTTGCCTTTGCACAATTGTCCGACACCACGGGCGGTTACGAGGTCACGCTGTTCTCCGACACGCTTGAGGCCGCCCGCGAACACCTTGAAACCGGATCAAAAGTTGTGGTCACGGTCGAGGCCACGATGGAAAGTGACCAACTCAAGCTGTTGGGCCGGTCCGTCACCCCGATCGACGCCGCCGTTGCCGATGCCGGCAGCATGGGCCTGCGGGTTTTCATCGACGAACCTGCCGCCATTGCCGCCGTGGCAGGCGTGCTCGAAGGGGCACCCCAGGCGATACGCGGGCGTGGGCCGGTGCAACTGTGCCTGATGGACCCCAGCCTGCCCGGCGAGGTCGAGGTGGATCTGGGCCGCGAGTATCCGGTCACACCCCAGATTAAGGGCGCGATCCGGTCCTTGGGCGGGGTTCTTGAAGTGCAGGAAATCTAGAAATCCAGCCGGCTCTGTGGACGCGCGGCCCCCTTTGGTTTAGTTAACGCCGGTGCGGGAGGGGGGATCCATGCTGAAGAAACTGTGTCTTATGGCCCTGTTGGCCAGTGTTGCGGCCTGCGGTGATCCGCTGCGCAACATGGATCGGCTGTCGGACGTGGATCTGGCCGAAACCGAAGCCGTTGCACAGGCGCTCCCGACCGAAGAGGAAATCGCCCGCGAAGGCTTCCTCGGCACCGCAGCCGCGGATCCAGCCACCAACACCGCCGCCCAACTGCAGCCCGCCGAACCCGCGCCCGAAAAAACCGGCGGCTTTCTGGGATTGCTGCGCCGCGTGGTGCCAAACACCGAGGCCGCCCCGAAGGATGCCGCTGCCACCGCGCCCACGGTCCTGAACGCAGAGGCCGCGCCGCAACCCTCCGATACAGAAACGGCAGTGGTGCTGGATACAACCGCCGATGACCAACCCGCAGATGATCCCGTTCTCTTGGCCAGCCTGTCACCGGCGGAAGAAACCCCGCGCAAACGCCGGGGGCTCTTTGCCCGTGTGGCTGCCCCGCAAAAGGACAAACCGCGCACGGGCCCCGACGCGACAGACGTCCCCTATGGCACGGTCTTGCCCTACGGTGTCATCGCCCGTGTCTGCGAGGCCCGGCGCAAACCCTTGGGCCGCAAGGTGGAGAAAGCCAATGCGCGCGGATTTGCCCTGTTTGACAGCAACCCCGATTCCGCCGCGCCCCGCACCTTTTACCTCACCGGGTTTCCCGACGGTTGCCCGCGCCAGTTGACCGCCGCCAGCGTCCTTCTGGGGGCGCCCTCGTTGTATGAACAACTGCACTATGGCCCCGCGGGCAAACATCTGGCCTATGGCGCCACCGACAAAGCCTATGAAAAGGTCAAATCCCGCGTCTGCGGTGCCCGCAAAGGCAAACCCTGCGGCAGCAAAATCAGCCAGCTTGAGAAAACCACGTTCTTTGTGAACACCTATGAGCGGTTTGGCGGCAATGCCCGGTGGTCAGAACTGTTGATCCACGACGGTGAAGTGCTGGCCGCCTCGCTCAAAAGCAACGACTGACATAGCTCCGGAATTCTTAAAAATTCCGAACCGATTTCTTTAAAGAAATCGCCACCAACCGCAACATCTGCACCCGGACGTGCCCCGCATTCTTCAAAGAATGCGCAGCGATCCTTTCAAAAAGATCGCCGCCAGCCGATCAATAATGCGGCGGACGTTCATCGCCGATCACCACCGCACCGCCGCCCGAGGCTTCGCGCTCCCCCTCGCGCTGCATCAGCATATGCACACGGCGGTTCAACGTGGTGATCTCACCCTCTTGACGCGCCACGATCTCGGAAAGGTCATCCACCATCCGTGTCAGATGCGCGATCTGTTCTTCCAGCTTTTCCATGATAACTCTCCTTGTTGCCGCGCTGCCCTAACATGCCTTTCCCCGCGTGACAAAGGCCAGCCTGCATTCGGCCCTGCGACACCATTAACCCCGCCATTGCTTGCCCTCTGACAGGGGCTGGGGTAGATGCGGGACGCGCGAAATCACGCCTCAAGGAACATGATCCATGGCTAAACCCAAAAAGACCCCACGCCCCAAGGCAGAAACGCCCAAAGGGTTCCGCGACTATTTCGGCAGCGAAGTCACACATCGCGCTGAAATGCTGTCCAAGATTGCGGCGGTCTATCATCGGTACGGCTTTGACGCCTTGGAAAGCTCCGGCGTCGAAACGGTTGAGGCATTGGGCAAGTTTCTGCCCGACGTGGATCGCCCGAACGAGGGGGTTTTTGCTTGGCAGGAAGACGCGGATGCCGACAAGCCCGGCGATTGGCTGGCCCTGCGCTATGACCTCACTGCGCCGCTGGCCCGCGTCTATGCCCAGCACCAGAACGATCTGCCCAAACCCTATCGCCGCTATGCGATGGGTCCGGTCTGGCGCAACGAAAAACCGGGACCGGGGCGGTTCCGCCAGTTTTATCAATGTGATGCGGACACCGTTGGTGCACCTTCGGTGGCCGCCGATGCCGAGATCTGCGCGATGCTGGCCGATTGTCTTGAGGAAGTCGGGATCGAGCGTGGCGATTATGTGGTGCGCGTCAACAACCGTAAAGTGCTCAACGGCGTGATGGAAGTGGCAGGCCTTGCGGGCGATGACAAAGAGGCCGAACGCGGCATCGTGCTGCGCGCGATTGACAAGCTCGACCGGCTTGGCCCCGACGGCGTGCGTGCACTGCTGGGCGAGGGCCGCAAGGACGAGAGCGGCGATTTCACCAAGGGTGCAGGACTGGATGATGCGCAGGCCGAGGTGGTCATGGGTTTCATGGACGCCAAGCGGCCCACCGGAGCCGAGACAGTTGACCGCCTGCGTGAACTGGTCGAAGGATCCGCCATCGGGGCGCAAGGCGTCGATGAGTTGGAAATGATCGCCGATCTGCTGAGCGCAGGCGGCTACGGCCCCGACCGGATCGAGATTGACCCCTCCGTTGTGCGCGGCCTTGGCTATTACACCGGCCCCGTCTACGAGGCCGAATTGACCTTCGACATTCAGGATGAAAAGGGACGCACCCGCAACTTTGGCTCCGTCGCGGGGGGCGGGCGTTATGACGATCTGGTCAAACGCTTCACCGGTCAGGAAGTGCCTGCCACAGGCGTTTCCATCGGCGTGGACCGCCTGTTGGCCGCGCTGGATGCCAAGGGGCGTCTGGACAAAAAGGCAGATGGCCCGGTGGTTGTCACCGTGATGGATAAGGCCCGCATGGCCGATTATCAGACCATGGTGGCCGAGCTGCGGCAGGCGGGGATCCGCGCCGAGGTTTACCTTGGCAATCCCAAGAACTTCGGAAACCAGCTCAAATACGCCGACAAACGCGGCTCCCCAGTTGCGGTGATCGAAGGCGGGGACGAGCATGAAAAAGGCGTGGTGCAGATCAAGGATTTGATCCTTGGCGCCAAACTGGCCGAGAACGCCAGTCTGGAAGAATGGAAAGACCGCCCCAGCCAGTACGAAGTGCCGCGCGATCAACTGATTGCAAAGGTGCGCGAAATTCTGGATCTGCACAGCTGATGCCGACCCGTTCTGAAACACTGGCCTGCGCTGCGGGCCTGCGGGCGATGTTCGAGGCACAGGGCGCAGCTTTGGTTGAACCACCGATCCTGCAACCCGCCGATACCCTGCTGGAACTTTACGGCGAGGATATCCGCGCCCGCGCCTATGTGACCTCCGACGCCCTGCGGGGCGAGCAGATGCTGCGCCCCGACTTCACCGTGCCGGTGGTGCAAATGCACATGAGCGAAGGCGCAGAACCGGCCCGCTATACCTACGCGGGCGAAGTTTTCCGGCGGCAGGAACATGACCCCAGCCGCGCCAATGAATATATTCAGGTTGGGTACGAGGTCTTTGACCGCGCCGATCCGGCCGCTGCCGACGCGGAGGTTTTTGCCCTGATCGCGGAAGGGCTGAAAGGCCTGCCCGTGGCACCTGTCACGGGTGATATCGGCGTGCTGATGGCCGCGGTAGAGGGGCTGAATACCACCGCGCGGCGCAAACATGCCCTGATGCGGCACATCTGGCGGCCGCGCCGCTTTCGTGGATTGCTCGAACGGTTTGCAGGCCGCACGGCGGTGCCGCCCTCCCGCGCCGCGCTTCTGGCCGGAAAGGCCCCGAAAGGCGGGCCGCTTGTGGGGTTGCGCAGCGCCGCAGAGATTGACGCCCGCGTCGCCGCCCTGCGCGAGGACGCCGCCGCCCCTGCGATTTCAGCCCGCGATGTGGACCTGATCGAAGTGCTGCTTGAAGTGCGTGAAACCATGCCCAACGCCCTCAGCCGCCTGCATGATCTGGCGGTGGATCTGCCCTCCATCGCGCCGGCTGTGGCGCGGGTGGCTGCGCGGGAAAAGGCACTGCAGGCCCGCGGTGTGAACACCGGTGATCTGATCTTCGAGGCCAGCTATGGCCGCGCCTCGATGGAGTATTACGACGGCTTTGTCTTTGGGTTCCGCGCCGAGGCCCGACCCGATTTGCCCGCGATTGCCAGCGGCGGACGCTATGACGCGCTGACCCGGCAATTGGGGCAGGGCGACGAGATCCCCGCCGTCGGCGGCGTGATGCGCCCCGGATTGATGCTGCAACTGGAGGGCAAGGCATGACGCTGAAACTTGGCGTGCCGTCCAAGGGGCGGCTGATGGAAAAGACATTTGAATGGTTCGGTGCGCGCGGCATCACCCTGCAGCGCACCGGCAACGAACGGGAATATGCGGGCGCGGTTGACGGCATCGACAACGTCAGCCTGATTTTGCTGTCCGCCGGGGAAATCCCCCGCGAACTGGCCGCAGGGCGCATTCATCTGGGCGTGACCGGCACCGATCTGGTACGCGAAAAACTGGCGCTTTGGGACCAATTGGTCGAACCGATGGAGGAGCTGCAGTTTGGCCATGCCGATCTGATCATCGCGGTGCCGCAGGCATGGATTGATGTGGACACGCTGGATGATCTGGACGCCGCCGCGGCGGCCTTCCGCCAGCATCACGGGTTCAGGATGCGCATCGCTACCAAATATCACCGACTGGTGCGGGATTTCCTGCGCAGCGGCGGCGTGGCCGATTATGCACTGGTCGACAGCCAGGGCGCGACCGAAGGCACCGTGAAAAACGAAACCGCCGAGGCCGTGGCGGATATCACCTCAAGCGGCGAAACCCTGCGGGCCAACCATCTGAAAATCCTTAGCGATGGATTGGTCTTGCAGTCACAAGCCACCCTCTGGCGCAGCCGTGTGGCGGAGATGAGCGATCTCGATCGCAAAACCCTTGGCGAGATCAATCGCCGTTTGGGGTGAGGTGACGTTGAACCGGGGGCCAGCCCCCGGACCCCCGGAATATTTAGGGCCAAAAAGGGGGAAGTGGTGGCGCTGTTCAAACGGCTCAGAGCACGCCAATTTCCGCAAGAGCCTGATTGAGCTCCACCGGCAAAGCCTCTTCGTTTTCACGGCCCTCTGGCAGGTCGGGCGGCGCGTCGTCAGGCGCAAGGTAACGCCAGCCCTGAAACGGGCGGCGCAGGCTGCTTTGGGTGCGGACCAGTTTCGGCTCCAACACGATCGCGCAGCGGCGGATGCCGTCCGATCCGATCTGTTCATCAAGCCGCAGAATACGCTGGCGGCATTGAATTGCGCCCTTGATCACCCAGAAGATCGAGCCGCCATTGAGAATCTCGGCCTCGCGTTTGGGCCACATGCGCGTCACATGCCGTGGCAGCCCATCGGCGGTTTGCGCCCGTTTTGTGGCATGCCATTCGGCAAGCCCGTCGACGGACTCCGTTCCAACGGAAAGCTTGATCAGGTGCACGGTTGAGGTCATGAGGTTTCATCGCATTTAATGGATTTGAGGACAAGGGCCATTGCATCACGTTTTACCTGATATTGTTGTTGCGCCGCCAGATGTCACAACATATAGAAATCGTCCGGCCTGCTGAAATCACCCGTTTCAGAATCCCGCCGCCCCGCCTAAGATAAAGATCTTCCTGCCAATGCCTGCTCAGAAAGCCCCTGCTATGACCCGTTTTGCCGCCCCGATTGCCGAACAAATCTGGGATATGAAATACCGTTTCAAAGCGGCCGATGGCACCCCCAAGGATGCCACCGTCGAGGACAGCTGGCGGCGCATTGCGCGGGATCTGGCGCGGGTCGAAGAGGATGCCCCGCTTTGGGAAGATCGGTTCTATTCCGCCCTTGAGGATTTCAAATACCTGCCCGCAGGCCGCATCACTGCCGGGGCAGGCACCGCGCGGCGCGTGACCCTGTTCAACTGCTTTGTCATGGGCACCGTGCCCGACAGCATGAGCGGCATTTTTGATATGCTCAAAGAGGCCGCGCTGACCATGCAGCAGGGCGGCGGTATCGGGTATGATTTTTCCACCATCCGGCCCAAGGGCGCGGATGTTCTGGGGGTGTCGGCCGATGCCTCCGGCCCGCTGAGTTTCATGGATGTCTGGGATGCGATGTGCCGCACGATCATGTCTGCCGGCTCCCGCCGCGGCGCGATGATGGCAACGATGCGCTGCGATCACCCCGATATCGAGGATTTCATCACAGCCAAATCCGATCCGGCCCGCCTGCGCATGTTCAACATGTCGGTGCTGGTGACCGATGATTTCATGGAAGCGGTCAAGGCTGACGGATCCTGGGACCTGACGTTCAATGACCGGATCTATCACACGGTGCAGGCCCGCGATCTGTGGAACAAAATCATGCAGGCCACCTATGATTATGCCGAACCGGGGGTGATTTTCATCGACCGGATCAATGCCGCCAACAACCTCAGCTATTGTGAAACCATTGCCGCCACCAACCCCTGCGGCGAACAGCCCCTGCCGCCCTATGGGGCATGTCTGCTCGGCTCGATCAATCTGGCGCGTCTGGTGTCGGACCCCTTTGGCGATGACAGCCAGCTGGACGAGGCCGCGCTGCAAGAGCTGGTCGCAACTGCCGTGCGGATGATGGACAACGTGGTGGATGTGTCGAAATTCCCGCTGGAGGCCCAGGCCCGCGAAGCGCAGGCCAAGCGCCGGATCGGCCTTGGCGTGACGGGCCTTGCCGACGCGCTTTTGATGGTTGGCCAACGCTACGGCTCTGACGAGGCGGCGGCACAAACCGAAAGCTGGCTCAAGGCGATTGCGCGGGCGGCCTATCTTGCCTCTGTCGATCTGGCCAAGGAAAAGGGCGCTTTCCCGCTGTTTGATGCCGAGGCCTATCTGGCGTCCGGCACCATGCAGCAGATGGACGAAGACGTGCGCGACGCGATCCGCGAACACGGCATCCGCAACGCGCTTTTGACCTCCATCGCGCCGACCGGCACAATCAGCCTTTACGCAGGCAACGTCAGCTCAGGGATCGAGCCGGTCTTTGCCTATGCCTACACCCGCAAGGTGCTGCAAAAGGACGGCTCGCGCACCGAAGAAGAGGTGGTCGATTACGCCGTGCAGATGTGGCGCGACCTGAAAGGTGATGCGCCGTTGCCCGATTATTTCGTGAATGCCCAGACCCTCGCCCCCGCCGATCACGTCAAGATGCAGGCGGCAGCGCAGAAATGGGTCGACAGCTCCATCTCCAAGACCATCAACTGCCCCGAAGACATTGATTTTGACGCCTTCAAGGATGTCTACATGCAGGCTTGGGACAGCGGCTGTAAGGGCTGCACCACCTACCGGCCCAATGACGTGACCGGATCGGTGCTCAGTGTGAGCGAAGACACCAAGGCCGACAAACCCGTGCCCGTCGATGAGGGCGGCGAGGTGGTCTATATGTCCGAACCGCTGGACCGTCCGGCGGATCTGGAAGGCAACACCTACAAGGTCAAATGGCCAGACAGCGAACATGCGATCTATATCACAATCAACGACATCGTGCTGAACGGACACCGGCGCCCCTTCGAGGTTTTCATCAACTCCAAGAACATGGAGCATTTTGCCTGGACCGTTGCGCTCACACGGATGATCTCGGCGGTGTTCCGGCGTGGCGGTGATGTGTCCTTTGTGGTTGAGGAACTCAAAGCGGTATTCGATCCGCGCGGCGGGGCATGGATGCAGGGCAAATACATCCCCTCGATCCTCGCGGCCATTGGCGGCGTCATCGAACAGCATATGATCGCCACAGGCTTCATCGCGGGCGAGGGCATGGGGCTGAAAAACGATCCCAAAGCGCAGGTCGTCGGCCTTGACACCCCGCGTGGCAAATCCTGCCCCTCCTGCGGCCAATATGACCTGCGCATGGTCGAAGGCTGCATGACCTGCGCCTCCTGCGGGCACAGCAAATGCGGCTGAGCTAAGGCCGATTTACCCTTTTGGATCAGGATAAATCTGTTCCGAAGGGGTTCTCGACCAAACCAATAACTTGGATCAACATCTCGCCGCTGCCATCGGTTGAGACAGCATCCTCATAGGCAGCTTCTACGGCCAATTGCGCTGCTGTTCGGCTTTCTATACTTCCGTCAAACAGGTTCATCACATCGTTGGCGGTTGTCACATCACTCATCCCCAATAGGGCGCCATAATATACGCCAATATCGGTCTTACTGTCCAAGAATGCGCGGTCCGCATTTTGTTGCTGGGTGAAATCAGCGCTCGCGTCTGCAGGGGGTTCGGCGCGGGCTCCTGCCAGAAAACTGCGAATGAACTGGCCTTGGGTGACCGCGCCGCCGTCTATGGCATCGGCCCAGAATGAGCGGCCTTCATCGTCCGGCCCACGCCCAAGGACATTGCCATACACCGCGGTGACAAATGCTTCCGTATCCATCTGTTGACCATAAAGGGCGCGTGTCTCGGGCTGATCGAAAAAGAAATCCGCCGCCTGATCCAAAGCCGTCCCATTGACCAGTGCCCTTGCCCAAAAGTTTAGGCCTTCGGCATCTGGGGCCCGGTCGAAATAGGCGATGTACAGCTCGACCAACTCAAGAAAATCTGCGGCAGAAATGTCAGCTTCATCGAGATAGATCTGCCCGTCGCCAACAAGATCCCAGTCCCGATCGGCAAACCGCAACAGGTTTGTTCCGCCCGTGTCGGTTCCTTCTGCGCCTGTACGGTCAACAATGAAGACCTGGCTCACGGCCAAATCAACCTTGATCGTGAACTGGGTCGAGTTACCATCAAAGAGCGCGATATCAAAACCATAACCGCCTAGGTAATGGTCATCTCCTCCGCCACCCTTTATGGTATCTGCGCCCTCGTGGCCAAAAAGGAAGTCGTTGCCAGAGCTTCCAATCAAAACATCATCAAAGTTTGTCCCTTCGACCTCTTCTATATTCGTGAACTGGTCGGTGAACGCTTGACCGTTCACCGACCCTTGGGTCAATCCGGTGGTCATGTTGATGTTCAATCCGCTGTCATGTGCAGAAGAAAAATAAAGCAGTTGGTCGTGGCCGTCGCCGCCATCAAGGGTATCGTTGCCAATTCCAGAGTAAAGGATGTCGTCACCCCCGAGACTGGAAAGGGTGTTGTTACCCTCAATCACAGACAGAACATTGTCATTGTCGTCGCCCGTCAATTGATCGTCAAAGTAACTGCCTTCAATGCCCTCAAAGTTCTGGAAGCTATATGTGTAGGTCTCCGCGCCATTTTGCGTCGTTGCGACCCCCGTTAGCAGGCTGGCGTTCACGCCGCCTGTAATCACTGGTTCGCCATCTCTGTAGGTTGTAAAGAGCAACCAATCATCGCCTTCACCACCGTCAAGCGTGGCGTTCCCCCAGTCGAGATAGACATCATCGTCACCCGCCCCCGCGTCAACAAAATCATTGCCTGCACCGGAAAACAGTAGATCATCGCCCCCAAGGCCAAAAAGCTCATCATCCCCAGTCAGACCCTGAATCTCATTGGCCAGATGATCGCCCGTAAGAGTGTCGTTTCCCCCGCCGCCATAGATGTTCTCGATTTCAGAGAGCACGTAATAGCGAATACCCTGCGAAGTGATGGCCCGTGCGTCGCCATCAAGAAGATTGGCATTCACACCTTGCCCAAAAATAGGCTGGCCATTGTAGGTTGTATCAAAATAGGCAAGGTCGGTTCCGTCACCTCCAGACAATGTGTCATGCCCGTAACCCGGAAATATCGTATCATCCCCGGCAAGGCCGCGGATCTCATTGCCAATGTTGTCTGAGGGAAAAAGGGTGTCATTTCCGTCGGTCCCTTCAATAATTGGCATGTCTGCTCTCCCGGTCAAAAAAACTAGCGCTTCAATTCAACAAAACTGCAAGAGAAGGTTAATAACCTTTTAGGGAAAACTCCACAACTTAATCACCCCCTGATTGCTTTGTTGCAGCTCGACTTTTCATTTCCGTGTAAATCAGATTTGAATGGCAACAAAGACGTCGGCACTCCGCTGGAAGGGGAAAATCATGACCACAACCACCACGCTGGACGGCACCTATGATTACATCATCATCGGCGCGGGCACGGCGGGTTGTGTTTTGGCCAACCGCTTGACCGAAAACCCCAAGACCCGCGTTCTGCTGCTGGAGGCGGGCGGCAAGGACAATTACCACTGGGTCAAAATTCCGGTCGGCTATCTCTATTGCATCGGCAATCCGCGCACCGACTGGATGATGAAGACGGCGGCAGAACCGGGGTTGAACGGGCGGTCCCTGGTCTATCCGCGCGGCAAGGTTCTGGGCGGCTGTACCTCGGTCAATGGTATGATCTACATGCGCGGGCAGGCGGCGGATTATGATCACTGGCGGCAGCTCGGCAACACCGGTTGGGGCTGGGAGGATGTGCTGCCCTATTTTCTTAAGTCCGAGGATCACCACGGCGGGCCTTCGCAGATGCACAGTGCCGGCGGCGAATGGAAGGTCACGACCCAACGCCTGAGCTGGGACATTCTGGAGGCGGTACAGGAGGGCGCCAAGGAATTTGGCATTCACCCCCGCGCCGATTTCAACGATGGCAACAACGAGGGGTCCGGTTTTTTCGAGGTCAACCAAAAGGCTGGCGTCCGGTGGAGCACGGCAACAGGCTTCCTACGCCCTGCGATGAAACGGCCCAACCTGCGGGTGCTGACCCATGCCCATACCGAAACCCTGATCCTTGAAGGCAAAACCGTCAAAGGGGTGCGGTACAACCGGCGCGGCCAAAGCTATGAGGCCCATTGCACCGCCGAGGTGCTGCTGGCCGCAGGGGCGATCAATTCTCCCAAGATTCTGGAGCATTCCGGCATTGGCCAACCCGATCATATCGCGGGGCTGGGCCTGACGCCCAAACATGACCTACAAGGGGTGGGCGAGAACCTGCAAGACCATTTGCAAATCCGCACCGTTTACAAGGTCAGCAATGCCAAGACATTGAACACAATGGCCAATTCCCTGCTGGGCAAGGCCCGGCTTGGCTTGCAATATCTCACCACGCAAAGCGGCCCGCTGTCCATGGCACCCAGCCAGTTTGGCATGTTCACCAAATCCGATCCCGCGCTCGAAACGCCGGATCTGGAATACCACGTACAGCCCTTGTCGACCGACCGCCTTGGCGATCCGCTGCATCCGTTTCCGGCGATCACGGTCTCGGTCTGCAACCTGCGCCCCGACAGCATCGGCAGTTGTCACGCGAGCTCAACGGACAGCGCCCAGCAACCGCATATCAAGCTCAACTACCTCTCGGCCCCGCGTGACAAGCAGGTTGCTGTGGCCTCGATCAAACAGGCCCGCAAGATCATGACCGCCGCCGCGCTGAAACCCTACAGCCCGCAAGAAATCCTCCCCGGCCCCGATCATCAAAGCGATGCGGCGCTGGTCGAACAGGCGGGCAATATCGCCACCACTATTTTTCACCCGGTTGGCACCTGCAAGATGGGTGCGGACGAAAACGCCGTGGTCGGCACCGACCTGCGGGTGCATGGGCTCAACGGGCTGCGGGTCATCGACGCCTCGGTTATGCCGCGCATCGTGTCAGGCAATACCGCATCGCCCGTGGTTATGATCGCCGAAAAGGCCGCCGACATGATCCGCGCCGCTGCAGGGTAGCACTTCGCTGTATTCAACCGCGCCTGCGGCCCTATACTGGCGGCATCACTGATTGTTCAGGGGGATCACATGACACAAGCGGACCCATCCACGCCGCCCGACGGCTTTACCCAGATGATCGACGACAGCAACGCCTTCTTTGCCGAGCTGCGCGAGAACAACACCAAAGACTGGTTCAACCCCCGCAAGGATCACTACAACACCGCGATCAAGAAACCGGCAGAGTTCTTTGCCGATCTGCTGGCCGAGGATTTCAGCCGGATCTCGGGCAAGCCTTTCAAGCCCAAGCTGTTTCGCATCTACCGGGACGTGCGGTTCTCCAAAGACAAGACCCCGCTCAACGCCCATCTGCACATGATGTGGTCGCAGGCCGGGGATGATCCTTTTGCGCCATTCTTTTTCTTTGGCTCCGAACCCGGCGACATGACCATCGGCTTTGGCATCGGCGGGTTCAAGGGTGAAACCCTGACCCGGTTCCGCGCCTTTGTGGATCGTGACGGCGATGAACTATCAGACCGGATCGCCGCCACCGGCCTGCAGTTTTCCTCATGGGGTGCGCCGCCGCTCAAAAAAGTGCCAAAACCCTATGCCGAGGATCATCCCCATGCCGATCTGCTGAGGCGCAAGAACCTGATCCTCAGCGGCCCGATGGATGACAAATGGCGGCAGGCCGAGGGCGGATTGGTCAAGGCGGTGCGGTCCGAGTTCGAAAAAGCCCGCCCGGTCATGAAACTTTGGGAGGAACGGCTGGCGTGAACAGTCGGGGCCGCCGCCGCGTCGCAGCATCTTTGGCCAGCCCCTTGGAAACACCCAACCTTTTCCAACCTGCCCAAGAATTCGCCTCACCCGCATCTTGCCCGCACAAGTCTTTGGCAGTTACAAATTCCAAGCCTAAGCTTGCCACTGGCCGACATACAAAGCTTGACTCAAGACGATTTTAACCAAACGGTAAAAATATCAGACGTCCAACTGGGGGATAACCAATGAATAAGCCACAAAACAATAGTATCACACGCCGCAGATTGCTCGGCACTGCCGCGGTTCTGCTGGGGGCCGCTGCCTTTGCGCCCAAGGCCGCATTTGCCGCGGACAAAATCAAGGTCGCGGGCATTTACACCGTGCCGGTCGAACAACAATGGGTCAGCCGCATCCATAAGGCCGCTGAAACCGCGCAGGCACGGGGCGACATCGAATACACCTTTACCGAAAATGTCTCCAACACGGATTATGCCCGCGTGATGCGCGAATATGCCGAAAGCGGCAACACCCTGATCATCGGTGAGGTTTTCGGCGCCGAACAAGAGGCCCGCGAAGTGGCGGCAGACTATCCAAACGTGGCCTTCCTGATGGGGTCCAGCTTCAAACAGGATGCGGCGCTGCCGAACTTCTCTGTCTTTGACAACTACATTCAGGATGCGGCCTATCTGTCCGGCATCATCGCCGGTGCGATGACCAAATCGGGCAACATCGGCATGGTCGGCGGCTTCCCGATCCCCGAGGTGAACCGCCTGATGCATGCCTTCATGGCAGGCGCGGCAGAAATGAACCCCGACATCAAGTTCCAGGTCAGCTTTATCGGCTCTTGGTTCGATCCGCCCAAGGCCAAGGAAACCGCTTTTGCGATGATCGAAAATGGCGCGGATCTGCTCTATGCTGAACGCTTTGGCGTGTCGGACGCGGCGCAGGAAAAAGGTGTGCTCGCCATCGGCAATGTGATCGACACCCAAGCCGATTATCCCGACACTGTTGTCGCCTCCGCGATCTGGCATTTTGAACCGACGTTGGACGCGGCGATTGCTGCGGTAAAGGCCGGCAATTTCACCGCCGATGACTATGGCAAATATTCCTTCATGGCCGAAGGTGGGTCATCGCTTGCGCCACTCGGCACCTTCGAGGGCAAAGTCCCCGAAGCGGCGATGAAATTGGTCATGGAAAAAGAGGCCGCGATCAAAGATGGCTCCTTCAGTGTCACGATCAACGACGAAGAACCGAAGTCCTCTTAAATGGCACAGCATAAAGAGGCGCAGGTTGTCCTGCGCCTCGACAATATCACCAAAAGATTTGGCAGCCTGACCGCCAATGACGCCATCAGCTTTGATCTCGCTCAGGGCGAAGTCATTGCTTTGCTTGGCGAAAATGGCGCGGGCAAGACAACGCTGATGAACATCCTCTTTGGCCATTACACCGCCGACGAGGGCCGCGTCGAGGTCTTTGGTCAGGCCTTGCCGCCCGGCAATCCCCGTGCCGCATTGGCGGCGGGGGTCGGCATGGTGCATCAGCATTTTACCCTGGCCGACAACATGACCGTGCTGGAAAACATTGTGCTTGGCACATCGCCCCTGTGGAAGCTCGGCTTTGGTAAAGCGGCGGCGCGGCGTCGCATTCTGACGCTGGTGCAGGACTATGGCTTGCAGGTCGACCCCGATGCGCAGGTGGGCAGCCTGACCGTGGGCGAACGCCAGCGCGTTGAAATCCTCAAGGCGCTCTACCGCGATGCCCGCATTCTGATTCTGGATGAACCCACCGCCGTGCTGACCCCGCAGGAAACCGACGATCTTTTTGCCACCATGCGCAAGGCCGTGGCGCTGGGCCTTTCGGTGATTTTCATCTCGCATAAATTACATGAGGTCACGGCCATCTCGAACCGGGTTGTGGTGCTGCGCCATGGCAGGTTGGTGGCCGAGGCCCGCACCGCCGACACAGACAAACATATTCTGGCGCAGATGATGGTGGGCGAAGAAGTCGCGCCGCCCTCTGTCCGCGCCGCCAATCCCGGCGACGTACTGATTGCGCTGGATCAGGTTTCGACCCCTGATCGCGGCAGTGCACCGGGGCTGAAATCCGTCAACCTGAACCTGCGTGCAGGGCAGATCATTGGCCTCGCGGGTGTCTCTGGCAACGGGCAGGCGGCTCTGGCCGATTTGATCGGCGGGCTGATCGCCCCGGCCTCCGGCAGCCTGCGCATTCATGACGCCGCGCCAAAAAACTGGACCCCGCGTGCAGCCCTTGCCGCGGGCATCGCCCGCATCCCCGAAGACCGCCACAAAACCGGAACCATCGCCGATTTTGACCTGACCGAAAACGCGGTGCTTGAGCTTTATACAAAACCCCCGTTCAGCACCAAAGGCTGGATGCACTGGCAAGAAGCCCGCGAATTTACTCAAAATGTGATCGAAGGCTACGACGTCCGCTGCCCCGGCCCCGACACCCGCATCCGTCTGCTGTCGGGCGGCAACATGCAAAAGCTGATTCTGGGCCGCGTGCTTGAAACCACGCCCGAAGTGGTGCTGGCCAACCAACCCGTGCGCGGTCTGGACATCGGGGCGCTGACCTATGTGCATGAGCAACTGCTGGCCGCCCGTGATCGCGGCGCGGCGGTGCTGCTGATTTCCGAAGATCTTGACGAGGTCACAGCCCTGTCCGATGTGATCCATGTAATCTCCGAAGGGCGATTGTCGCCCGGATTTGCACGCGGCGCCCTCAGCACGACAGAACTGGGTGTTTGGATGGCCGGACACGGATTTGAGAACGAAGGGGGCAGTCATGCGGCTTGAACCTGTGGCCAACCCGACCCTGATCCGGCAATTGGGCCTGCCCGCGCTGGCGCTGATTTGCACGGTGGTGATTGCGTCCTTACTGGCGATGATCGCAGGGGCGCAGCCGTTCTCGGTGCTGGGCCTGATCATCAAAGGCGCGTTTGGCTCAAAATTTGCGGCGCTCGAAACCCTGAACCGCGCTACGCCGCTGATCTTTACCGGATTGGCTGTCGCCGTCGCCTTCCGCGCCCAGCTGTGGAACATCGGCGCCGAGGCACAGCTCTACATGGGCGCGGTCGTGACCGTAGTCCTAGGCACCGGAGCTTTGTCTTGGCCCGCCTTTGCCCTGCTGCCCACAATCGCCATTGCCGCGATGCTGGCCGGGGCGGTGGCCCTGCTGGTGCCGACCTTCCTCAAGACCCGCTTTGGGGTGGATGAGGTGGTTACGACGCTGCTGCTGAATTTTGTCGTGCTGCTCTGGGTGTCGATGCTTCTCGAAGGGGCGCTGAAAGATCCGATGGGCCTGGGCTGGCCCAAATCCGCCCGCCTGATTGCCGAGGCCCGTCTGCCGCGCATCATGGATGGATTGCGCCTGCACTGGGGCTTTGGCCTCGCGCTGATCTCTGCGTTGGTGGTCTGGGTGATCCAGCGCCGCACGACGCTGGGCTATGAAATGCGGGCGGTGGGCCTGAATGCCGAGGCGGCGCGCTTTGCCGGTATTCCCGTCAACGCCGTGTTGATCAAAACCGCGCTGCTGTCTGGTGGCCTTGCCGCGCTCGCAGGCTTTTCCGAGGTCGCAGGTCTCAAGGGCAGCCTTACTTTGGATATCTCCCCCGGCTTTGGCTACACCGGCATCATCGTGGCGATGCTGGCGCTGCTCAATCCACTGGGCGTGGTGGTGGCGGCGCTGTTTGTCGCGGGCATCTTTGTCGGCGCGGACAGCATGAGCCGCGCGGCGGGCGTGCCAACCTATCTGGCCGATATCATGCTGGCCTTTGCCCTGCTGCTGATGGTGCTGGCGATCATGCTGACCAAATTCCGGGTGAGGCGCAGCTGATGGATATTCTCGACATTCTGATCTCGGCCAGTTTCTGGACCGCTGCGATCCGCATCGCATCGCCGCTGATCTTCGCCGCATTGGGCGAGCTGATTTGCGAACGCGCGGGTGTCCTGAACCTCGGGATCGAGGGCATCATGGTCGTGGGCGCATTCGCTGGATGGTTGACCGTTTATCTGGGCGGCGGGCTGTGGTTCGGGGTGGCGGTGGCAATGCTGTCCGGCATGGGGTTCGGCCTGCTGCACGCGACGCTGACCGTGCCCTTTGGCCTCAGCCAACATGTGGTGGGTCTTGGTATCACGCTGCTGGCCACCTCACTGACCTATTTCTGTTATCGCCTCGCCCTGCCAGAGGTGACATCCCCGCCCAAGATCGAGGCCTTTCAACCCTATGAAATCCCCGTCCTGTCTGACATTCCACTGATCGGCGAGGCGCTGTTTTCGCAAACGCCGCTGACCTATCTGGCCTTTGTGCTGGCCGTGGTGGTCAGTGTCACGCTTTATCGCACGCCGTTGGGGCTGGCGGTGCGGGCGGCGGGGGAAAACCCTGCGGCGGTGGCGGCGCAGGGGCTGTCCGTGACCGGCATCCGCATGGGCGCTGTCATGGTTGGCAGCGGTCTGATGGCGGTTGGCGGGGCCTTCCTGACCATGAGCGCGTTCAACTCCTTCTTCTTTGAAATGGTCAACGGGCGCGGCTGGATCTGCATTGCACTGGTGGTGTTCGGCTCATGGAAGCCGGGCAAAACCCTGCTGGGCGCGGTGCTGTTTGCCGCCTTTGACGCGCTGCAAATCCGGGTGCAGCAAACTCCGTTGGGCGCGGATATTCCCTACCAGATTTTCCTGATGGCCCCCTACATCCTGTCCATTCTGGCGCTGGTGATCATGTCGCGCCGTGCGCAAGTGCCCGCCGCCCTGATGGTCCCGTTCAACAAGGGGGAACGGTGAGGACGTCTCACGAAGGGTTGGCCCTGACCGCGGGCGGGGCGAATGCCCCCGCCCATGGGGGCGGTCGGGGGCAGCCCGGCCTACGTCCGGGCGCAACCACATTTCCGACAGCACAGGAGTTTCTTCATGTTTGACCTGATCCTCAAAGGCGGCACCCTGCCGGATGGCCGTACCACCGACATCGGCATCACCGGCGGCACCATCACCGCTATCGAAGACCTCTCCTCCGCTCAAGCAGGCGAAGTCATCGACGCAACCGGCGATCTGGTCAGCCCGCCCTTTGTCGATCCGCATTTCCACATGGACGCCACCCTCAGCTACGGCATCCCGCGCATCAACGCCTCCGGCACCCTGCTCGAAGGGATCGGCCTCTGGGGCGAGCTGAAACAGGTCATGCAGCCGGAGGAGATCAAAGCCCGCGCGCTGGAATACTGCGACTGGGCCGCCTCGCTTGGCCTGTTGTGCATCCGCAGCCATGTGGACACCTGCCACGACAGCCTGATCGGGGTCGAGGCGCTGCTGGAGGTCCGCAAAGAGGTGGCCGATTACATCGATTTGCAATTGGTCGCCTTCCCGCAGGACGGCCTCTACCGTGACCCCACAGCATTGCAAAACACCATCCGCGCCCTCGATATGGGGGTGGATGTGGTCGGTGGCATCCCGCATTTCGAACGCACCATGGCGGACGGCGCCCGCTCCGTCACCGCCCTGTGCGAGATCGCGGCTGAACGCGGGCTGATGGTGGATATGCATTGCGATGAAACCGACGATCCACATTCGCGCCACATCGAAACGCTGGCCTATGAGACCCAACGTCTGGGCTTGCAGGGCAGGGTGGCCGGATCGCACCTCACCTCCATGCATTCCATGGACAACTACTATGTCTCGAAACTGCTGCCCCTGATGGCCGAGGCGGAGGTCGCAGCGATCCCCAATCCGCTGATCAACATCGTGCTGCAGGGGCGGCATGACACCTATCCCAAACGGCGCGGGCTGACGCGGGTCAAGGAAATGCAAGCCATGGGCATCGACGTTGGCTGGGGCCAGGACTGCGTGATGGACCCGTGGTATTCCATGGGCACCGGCGACATGCTGGATGTGGCCTTCATGGGCCTGCATGTGGCCCAGATGACCAGCCCCGAAGAGATGCGCCGCTGCTTTGACATGGTCACCAATGTGAATGCCCGGATCATGGGGCTGGACGATTACGGCCTGCGGGTCGGGGCCAAGGCCTCCATGGTGGTGCTGGATGCGGGCAACCCGATTGAGGCGCTGCGCCTCAGACCGGACCGCCTGTGCGTGATTGCCAAGGGCAAGGTGATCTCGCGCCAGTCGCGCAACGACGCCCGACTTGATCTGCCGGGCCGGCCCGCCAGCGTCCGCCGCCGCCACAGCGCCCACTCATGATCAACCAGCCGTCGCCGCCCGGCCTGCCAGAGTAAACGCCCCTTGCAAGGCATTGCCCGCAGGCGGCGTCAGATGGCGGGTAAATGGTTCCGGCAGATAGGGCGCGTAATGCGGCCCCACGCCGCCACTGAGGCAAAGCCGGTCGCCGGGGGCGAACCCCAACACGCCCAGCGCCGATACGATAAACGCTGCGCCCTCTTGCATCAGGGCCAGACCGATCTCATCTCCGGCTTGGGCCGCAGGGATCACCTGCCGTGCCAAAGCGGCATAATCGCCCGGCGCGGCAGCGGCGCTAAAGGTCATCGCCTTTGCCGCCCCGCCGATCTCGGCCAAGACCTGCGTGCCAAGAGGGCTTTGCGCAATCATCCCGTCCTCGCCCAACATCACCTTGCGCAGCAATTGATGTCCCAGCCACGATCCCGAGGCCTGATCGGCAAGATGAAAACCCCAGCCGTTCACGGTCTTGATCTGGCGGTCCTTCTGGCGGGCCACGATGGTGCCGGTGCCAAGGGTGACAACAAACCCGTCGGCATCCTCCAACGCGCCGACAACAGCGGTGTCGCGGTCGCTGGTCACATGAACGGCGCCAAAGTCAAACTCCGCCGCGACCCGTGCCATCTCGTCGGGAAAATTGGCCCCGGCAAGCCCCATAAAAACACAGATCTCAGATGCCGGCGTGGTTTCCAGTCCGGCCTCAACCAAGGCCGCGTCAATCGCATTGCGGATATTGCCCGTGGCCGCTTTGAAATTTGTGCCAACATTGCCCGGACCGCCCGCTGCTTCGCCAAGGACCCCCCGGTGCAAGGTGCCCGCCGCGGCCCGGCAACCGGTGCCACCGCCATCCACGGCAATCAATACGGTGTCTTGCTGTTCTGTCATTCTACCCACCTAATTTGCCCGCATTGCCTAGCGCGTCAGAGCCCGCAAATCCATCACCGCCAAACACAATCTTACAATCTCCTCATAGTACAATCCCGATGCGCAGCCCGAATAACAGTTGAAAAAGATCTATGATAGCGCTAACAGTGAGCCAAATCGAAAAATCCGGCCATGAGGTGGTATTATGACAACGAAAATTGCGATCAATGGGTTTGGCCGCATCGGCCGCTGTGTGCTGCGGGCGCTGCTGGAAAATGGCACCGACGGGATTGAGGTTGTTGCCATTAACGATCTGGCCGCGCCGGAAACCTTGCTGCACCTGCTGAAATACGATTCCGTCCATGGCCGTTTGCAGGCAGATGCCCGGCTCGAGGGGGACATGCTGCATGTCGGTCCCTACAGCGTCCGCCTGACCGCCGAACGTGATCCGGCCAATCTGCCCTGGTCTGACGTAGATATCGCTTATGAATGCACGGGCCTCTTCACCCAGCGTGACGCCGCCGCCAAACATTTTGAGAACGGCAGCAAACGGGTGCTGATCTCGGCTCCGGGCAAAGAGGTGGACCGCACCGTGGTCTATGGGGTCAACCATGAGGAATTGACCTTTGACGATGTGATTGTCTCAAACGCCTCCTGCACAACCAACTGCCTCGCGCCACTGGCGATGGTTCTGGATGATCTTTGCGGCATTGAAACCGGCTACATGACCACGATCCATTCCTTCACCGGCGATCAGCCCAGCCACGACACCGCGCACCGCGACCCGTATCGGGGCCGCGCGGCCTCACTGTCGATGGTGCCCACCTCCACTGGTGCCGCCGCGGCGATCTCACTGGTGCTGCCGGCGCTGGAAGGCCGCCTCGAAGGCTCCGCCGTGCGGGTGCCCACGGCCAATGTTTCGCTGGTCGATCTCAGCTTTGTGCCAAAACGCAAGGTCACGGCAGAAGAGATCAACGCCGCCGTTGCCGCTGCCGCCCAAGGGCCATTGGCGGGCGTGCTGTCTTTCGAGGACGATCCGCTGGTCTCGGTTGATTTCAACCACGACAGCCATTCCTCCTGCTTTGCAGCCGCCCAGACCAAGGTCACAGAGGGCGGCATGATCCGGGTGGTCAGCTGGTATGACAACGAATGGGGCTTCTCCAACCGCATGAACGACACCGCGCGGGTGATGGGACAACTGATGGAAACCGCCCCTCTCAAACGCACCGCATAAGGGGGCCAGCCCCCACCGCCGCTGCGCGGCGCTCCCCCCGGAGGTTTTTCTGGCCAAATGAAGAGAAGGGCGCCTTTTTCTTCATTTGGCCCTTAAACCTCTGGGGTCCGGGGCAAGGCCCCGGGTGTCTGCGGCGGACACAGGCTTTTGATTTAAGCGTCTTATTGCCCCATCTTCAAAGCGAGGCCGCCGCGCGGCTGGCTTGATCAAATTGCCCAGACATCGCCCGCAGACTGGCCGCGACCTGGCGCAATTCCTCGCCGCTGGTGTCCATGCGCCCAAGCCCTTCGAGAAGGCAGGTTTGACGAATGGTGCGGTAGGCCTCGCACAAGTCACTGCCCGCCTTCGAGGTGCGATAAAACACTTCCTTGCCGCGTTTGTCCGCCTCCACCAGATCCGATTTCAGCAGCTTGCGCAGCGCATAGTTGACCGTATGGGTGTCTTCGATGTTCAACAGGAAACAGATATCGGTCAGCCGCTTTTCCCGGCCCCGATGGTTGGTGTTATGCAGCACCAGGATTTCCAGTGGCGTGAGGTCCGCATTGCCCGCCGCCGCCATGCAGCGCGACATCCAGCGGGTGAAGGCGTTATAGGCAATAATCATCCCGTATTCGAGTTCGGAGGCTTCCCAGCCCTCACCTTCGGCCAAGTGGCGGGAGGATACGATGCGCCGTTCAGGCAGTGATTTGGGCGTTTCGGCCATGAATAAGTCCTCAAGAAATGCCGATTTACGTTAGCATTTTACCAGTGTTTTGCAAGCGACAGAGGGGGCAATAGCCCGAAAATCAGGCGCTCTTATGCTGTACTGCACATGCCGGGGCGCCGACTCGCGTCGGTTGAGCGACGTCCCGAAATTTCCCACTTCCCAGAGCGCGTTGAATCTGTTAACTTTTCCTTAATAAAAAGACTGAGGCAGGTGGACAGCAATGAGAACGGGCTTTCGAGGCACGTTTGTCATAAGCTGGTCGCAAACAGAAATTGACGGCCTTGAGGCCGCGCCGGTGCAATCCCTGACAGTGGGGGCCGCATGGGCATGGCGCGGGGACGCCATCCGGGTGGATGGGCCAAGCGATGTTTTGCGGCTGGACCAGGCAGACGGGGCAGAAAATCTCCGGAAACGCGCGGCACGGATGGTGCACCGCCTTGTGGGCGCGGCCCTTGACCGTGAGCCATCCCAGATCCGCAAGCCGGAACGGGACGGCAATGAACCCCCATTGATGGACAACAGCTTTGTCATCACTGATGGCGGCAAAAGCTATACCGTGACCCTGATCGAGGTGGGCCGCGGCAGCCAGCCTTTGTTGATGTTCCTTGATGAAATTCCGCCGCGTGATTGCGAGCTTTGGATCGTGCATCACACGCTCAGCGCAGCGCCCACAGGTGATGCCGCCTCAGGCGATGGCGGTGTGATCTGTTTCACCCCCGGCACGATGATCCGCACGCCGGGTGGCCTGACCCGGATCGAAGACCTGCAAGAGGGCGACGCGGTCCAGACCAAGGACAACGGCG
The DNA here is from genome assembly GCF_025141875.1 of Sulfitobacter sp. M368. Lineage (NCBI taxonomy): Bacteria > Pseudomonadati > Pseudomonadota > Alphaproteobacteria > Rhodobacterales > Roseobacteraceae > Sulfitobacter > Sulfitobacter sp. M368. The sequence goes on along the minus strand of NZ_CP081113.1, from coordinate 2,996,649 downwards.
CCCAGCAGATCCGCTGGATCGGCAGCCGCCGCATGTCCGGCGCCCGGCTGTTTGCCATGCCAAAGCTGCGCCCGGTGCGGATTTCCGCAGGGCTTCTGGGGGCCGGTATCCCCGACGAAGATCTTGTTGTGTCACCCGAGCATCGCATCCTGATCAAAGGTGCCGTGGCGCAGGATCTGTTCAACACACCCGAAGTGCTGGTCGCCGCTAAGGATCTGATCAATGGCACCTCGATCAGTGTCGACCTGAAAATGCGCGAAGTGACCTATATCCATCTGCTGCTGGACCGGCATCAGGTGATGTGGGCCAATGGGGTGGAAACCGAAAGCTTCCATCCCGCCTCTGCCTCCCTGAATGCCCTTGACGACAGCGACCGGGCGCGGCTTTTGGCCACCCATCCGTCGCTGGAGTTTGATCCGCATACCTATGGTAGCTTTGCCCGGCGGCATCTGTCAGGGTCCGAGGCGGCAATCCTGAACCACGCGGCCTGACCAGAGACCGAATTATTCAAGAATTCGGACCGGAAATTTTGAAAATTTCCGCCGCCCTTAGCTGCCCGCAGCGCTGTCGATCAGCGCCTTGATGATCGCCTTGGCACTGTCGCTGTCCCAGGTGGCATCGCCGCGCAGACGTGCAATTTCGCGGCCCTCAGGGTCCAAAATCACGGTAATGGGCAGGCCAAACACCGCCATCTGGCTGGCCAGCGCCTGTTTCGGATCTTGGTGCCGGGGCAAGGCATCCACGCCGGCCTCCTTGAAGAACCGTTTGATACCTTCAGGAGAATTGCGGCCCGCCGCGATGGTCAGCACCTCGAAATGCTCACCGCCAAATTCTTTTTGAAGCGCATTGATCTGCGGCATTTCCTTGCGGCATGGGGCGCACCATGTGGCCCAGAAGTTCAACAGGATATACTTGCCGCGGTAATCCTCAAGCGTGGCTTTGCCGCCGCCGTCCTCCAGATCGAAGGCCGCGCCAGAGGTCGCCTTGGGCGCGTCATGAACCACCAGCTTTTTCATGTCGCCCTCCCGCAAAGGGACAATGTCGGGGCCAGCGGCGAAGGCAACATTTGCACCTGCCATAAGGGCCGTATACATGACAGCCAGCGCGAATTTTTTCATCTGTCCCTCCGAGGGTTTATCAATGACTGACACGAAATCGAACAAGATGTGGGGCGGCCGCTTTGCCGCTGGTCCGGACGCGATCATGGAGGCGATCAACGCCTCGATCGGGTTTGACAAGCGGATGGCGGCGCAGGACATTGCCGGATCGCGTGCCCATGCCGCCATGTTGGCCGCCACAGGCATTCTGAGTGATAGCGATGCCGAAGCCATTCGGGAAGGCTTGCTCACGATCTTGTCAGAAATCGAAGAAGGCCGTTTTGAGTTTTCAACGGCGCTGGAAGACATCCACATGAATGTCGAGGCCCGTCTCAAGGAGGTGATCGGCGAACCTGCGGGCCGTCTGCACACCGGACGCAGCCGCAACGATCAGGTGGCGACCGATTTCAAGCTGTGGACCCGTGATCAGTTTGACGCCTTTGAAGGCGGTCTTCTGGCCTTGATCAACGCCCTGTTGGGCCAGGCCGAGGCGGGCGCCGATTGGGTGATGCCCGGATTCACCCATCTGCAAACCGCGCAGCCGGTGACATGGGGCCATCACATGATGGCCTATGTCGAGATGTTTGGCCGTGACCTGAGCCGCGTGCGCGATGCCCGTGCGCGGATGAACGAAAGCCCCCTGGGCGCGGCGGCGCTTGCCGGGACTTCCTTCCCGATTGACCGCGAGATGACCGCGCAGGCGCTTGGCTTTGACCGGCCCTCGGCCAATTCGCTGGACGCGGTGAGCGATCGTGATTTTGCGCTGGAATTTCTGTCATGTGCCAGCATCTGCGCCATGCACCTCAGCCGTTTTGCCGAAGAGCTGGTGATCTGGTCCTCGGCGCAGTTCCGCTTTGTGGCACTGTCGGACCGGTTCTCGACCGGATCCTCGATCATGCCGCAGAAAAAGAACCCCGACGCGGCGGAACTGATCCGCGCCAAGGTGGGCCGGATCTTTGGTGCGAACACCGCGCTGATGATGGTGATGAAGGGGCTGCCGCTGACCTATTCCAAGGACATGCAGGAAGACAAGGAACAGGTGTTTGACGCCGCTGACAACCTGATGCTGGCATTGGCCGCGATGGAAGGCATGGTGCGCGACATGAATGGCCAGCGCGAAAACCTCGCCGCCGCCGCGGGCAGCGGCTTCTCTACTGCGACCGATCTGGCCGACTGGCTGGTGCGGGTGCTGGGCCTGCCGTTCCGCGATGCGCACCACATCACCGGATCGCTGGTCGCCATGGCCGAAAGCCAAGGCTGCGACCTGCCGGATCTGACGCTGGAGCAGATGCAAAGCGTCCATGCGCAGATCAGCGCAGATGTTTTTGATGTGCTGGGTGTGGAAAATTCGGTGAACTCGCGTATGTCTTATGGTGGCACCGCGCCCGCGCAGGTGCGGATGCAGATCAAACGCTGGAAGGACATCCTGTCATGAAACGGCTCATCGGACTGTTGGCACTGACCGCGCTTGCAAGCTGCGGCGCGGATGGTGAACCGGTCCGGCCTGCCTCCAATATGACAAACCCGAATGCTGGTGGCACGGTGTTTGCATCGCTGGCCGGTGTCGAACCCATCAGCCTGCCTGCCCCATCGGGGCGGATGACATGATCCGCCATACCGCCCTTGTGGGCATGCTGACCTTGCTGGTCGCCTGCGGTCCGCCTGATCCCAAAGATGACCGGGCCGGATATGCCGACACCCGCCAAAAACCGACAAATACGACACCGGGCATTCATGTGAGCGGCCATGTGAACGTCGGTGTGGTCAAGACCTTCTGAGATGTCCATGCTGCGCCTCATCTATCTGGCCTTGGCGGTCTGGGGTGCGGTGCATCCGATGTATTACTTCCTGCGCTGGTTCGGGCAGAACGGTTTTGACCTCGCGGCGATGATTGACGCCTGGCACGCCAATGCCGCCAGCAGCGGGCTGGTGTGGGATCTGACCATAGCCGCCATCGCCCTGACGGTCTGGATCATCGCCGAAGTCGCCGTGCGGCGAAACTGGACCGCGCTGATTGCCATTCCCGCAACCTTCTGTATTGGAGTAAGCTGTGGTCTGCCGCTTTATCTGTTTCTGCGGTCAGCACCCATCAAATAGCCGGGGAGCCTCCGGCGGGAATTTTTAGGGCCAGAAAGAACATGGATCACTTTCTTTATCGTGACGGCACGCTTTACGCGGAAGATGTGCCTATCTCAGAGATCGCAGCGGCGGTCGGCACCCCCTTTTATGTCTATTCAACAGCGACGTTGCAGCGGCATTTCCGTCTGTTTGACGAGGCGCTGGAAGGGACGGAGCATCTGGTCTGCTATGCGATGAAGGCCAATTCCAATCAGGCGGTTCTCAAGACCCTGGCGCAGGCCGGGGCGGGCATGGATGTGGTGTCGGGCGGTGAATACCGCCGCGCGCGGGCCGCGGGCGTACCGGGCGACAAGATCGTGTTCTCCGGCGTCGGCAAGACCCGCGAGGAGATCAAGCTGGCCCTCACGGGGGGCATTCGCCAGTTCAACGTGGAAAGCGAGCCGGAGATGGCTGTGCTGAGCACCGTTGCAGAAGAGTTGGGCGTCACCGCCCCGATCACCATCCGGGTCAACCCCGATGTGGATGCCAAAACCCATGCCAAGATTGCCACCGGCAAATCCGAGAACAAGTTCGGCATTCCGATTGCCCGCGCGCGCGCGGTCTACGCCATGGCCGCCGCCCTGCCGGGGCTGGAGATTGTCGGTATAGACGTCCATATCGGCAGCCAGCTGACCGAACTTGCGCCTTATGAACAGGCCTATCTGAAGGTTGCGGAACTGACCGAGGCCTTGCGGGAAGATGGCCACACCATCCGGCGGCTGGATCTGGGCGGCGGCCTTGGCATTCCGTATGAACGCAGCAATGCCGATCCGCCTTTGCCGTCCGACTATGGCGCGATGGTCAAGCGGGTGCTGGGCCATCTGGGCTGCGAGATCGAGATCGAGCCGGGGCGCTTGATCGCCGGCAACGCGGGGTTGATGGTCAGCGAGGTGATCTATGTGAAATCCGGCGAAGGCCGCGATTTTCTGATCATTGACGGGGCGATGAACGATCTGATCCGCCCGGCGATGTACGAGGCCTATCACGACATCGTGCCGGTTATTGAACCTGCTGTCGGGATTGAGCCGCAGCCGATTGATATTGTCGGGCCGGTTTGCGAATCTGGCGACACATTTGCCAAACAAAGATTGATGCCGCCCCTGGAGGCGGGGGATCTTGTCGCCTTCCGCAGTGCCGGTGCCTACGGCGCGGTGATGGCCAGCGAATACAATTCGCGCCCCATGATCCCCGAAGTTCTGGTGCATGGCGATCAATTCGCGGTTATCCGCGCACGGCCGACCTTTGACGAAATGATAAATCGCGATACCATTCCTGAATGGCTTTGACGGCATCTTGCTGACACGGCCTTTTGGAAAGGTTTGTCATGGCCACATTCACCCCCAATGAACAACGCCGGGCGCTGGCGCGTCTGCGCTGGCCCTTGCGCCTGACACGGGCGGGGATGGTGGCAGAGGTTTTGCTGCGCCGGTTCTGGCCACTGATCAGCATTGTTCTGCTGGGTCTGGCCGCGTTGATGCTGGGATTGCAGGACATTGCACCTGTGGAACTGGTTTGGGGCGTTGGCGCCGCACTGGTGGTTGCGGGGCTTGGAGCTTTGCTGCGCGGGGTCTGGGGGCTGCGCTTCCCGACTGCGGCAGATGCCATGGCACGGCTGGATCAAAGCCTGCCGGGCCGGCCCATTCAGGCGCTGCTGGACGATGCGGCCATCGGCACACAGGACGACGCGGCGATGGCGCTGTGGCGGGCACACAAGGCCCGGATGGCGGCCCGCACCGAAGCGGCCAAACCAGTGCCTGCGGACCTGCGGATCGCATCGCGTGATCCATATGCACTGCGCTATGCCGCGCTTCTGGCATTTGTGGTGGCACTGGTGTTCGGCTCGTTCCTGCGGGTCGCGTCGGTTGCGGATATGGCGCCGGGCGGGGGTGATCTGGCGGGTGGCCCGGTCTGGGAAGGCTGGGCAGAGCCGCCGCGCTATACCGGCAAGCCGACGCTCTACCTCAATGATCTGGACGCCGGGGCGCTGGAATTGCCGATGGGTACGCTGATCACATTGCGCCTTTACGGCGATGTGGGGGCATTGCAGGTTGCCGAAACGGTCTCGGGCCGCGTGGCCCCTGACGGACCACAACAAGACGTCGCAACGCAAGTTGCACAGGATTTCACGGTTTTGCAGGAGGGCGAGATTGTCATCGACGGCCCCGGCGGGCGCAGTTGGCAAGTGGCTATGCGCCCCGACAGCGCACCGGAGGTGGAGGTGATCGGCGATCCACAAGTGTCGGCACTGGGCGAGATGCGTTTGCCTTTTGCCGCGCAGGATGATTATGGCGTCGAGGCGGGCGAGGCGCGCATTATCCTTGATTTGGCCGCTGTGGACCGGCGCTATGGTCTGGCGGCCAATCCCGACCCGCGCCCCGAGATGATCGTGCCCTTGCCAACGCCCATTTCCGGCAATCGGGCGCAGTTCGAAGAAAACCTGATCGACAACTTTTCCAAGCACCCCTGGGCCAATCTGCCCGTCAAGATGACCCTCAGCGTTCTGGACGCGGCCGAGCAATCGGGACAAACGGTGCCACAGGACATGATCCTGCCCGGGCGGCGGTTCTTTGCCCCGGCGGCGGCAGCGGTGATCGAGATGCGGCGTGATCTGCTGTGGTCGAAATCCAACGGACCGCGCATTGCGCAGGTGCTGCGGGCGGTGTCCTACCGACCCAATGACGTGTTCCGCACCGAGGTCTCTGCATTGCGGCTCCGCCGGGTGGTCCGGCAGTTGGAGGTGCATGCCAGCTATGGTCTGTCGGACGAGGTGCAAGGCGAGATTGCCGAGGATCTCTGGGGCTTGGCGCTTGAGCTGGAGGAGGGCGTTTTGGCCGATGCGCTGGACCGGATGCGGCGGGCGCAGGACCGGTTGAACGAGGCGATGAAAAACGGCGCCTCTGACGAAGAAATCGCCGAGTTGATGGACGAGCTGCGCCGCGCGACCGAGGATTATCTGCAGCAATTGCAGCGCCAACAGGCGCAGGAGCAAGAGCAGAACGGTCAGGAAGGGCAACAGCAGCAGCAGGGCGAGGGCATGCAGATGACCCAGGACGACCTGCAAGCCATGATGGACCGCATTCAGGAGCTGATGGAGGAAGGCCGCATGGCCGAAGCTGCCGAAGCCCTCAAAGAGTTGCAGGAACTGATGGAGAACATGCGTGTCACCGAAGGGCAGCAGGGCCAGCAAGGCCAGACCCCCGGTGAACAGGCCATGGAAGGGCTGGCTGATACGCTGCGCGAACAGCAAGGGCTCAGCGATCAGGCGTTCCGCGATTTGCAGGAACAGTACAATCCCGGCGCTCAGGCGGGTGAAAGCGATGGCAACGAAGGCCGCAATGGCGGGCAGGGCCGCGGCCAGAGCCATGAGGGCCAGGGCGGGCGCGGTCAGGGCGAAGGCCAGCAGCAGGGCCAGAATGGCGAGGGCGGCGAAGAGGGCGCCCCGCGCGAGGGTGATGGCAACGGCGAACGCAGTCTGGCCGAACGCCAGCAGGCGCTGCGCGATGAGTTGCGCCGCCAGCAGGGCCGTCTGCCCGGTGGCGGCACCGAAGAGGGCGAGGCCGCCCGCGAGGCGCTGGACCGTGCGGGCCGTGCGATGGATCAGGCCGAAGAGGCGCTGCGCGATGGCGATCTGGCCGAGGCCATCGACAATCAGGCGCAAGCCATGGAAGCGCTGCGCGAAAGCATGCGCTCGCTGGGTGAGGCAATGGCCCAGAACGAGCAGAACCAGCAACCCGGCCAGGGCGCAACGGAATCGGACCGCCGCGCCGATAACAGAGATCCGCTGGGCCGCGAACAGGCCGGCAACGGCGCCAACAGTTCCGATGGACCGCTGGCGCAGGGGCCGGATGGTGCGGACCGCGCCCGCCGTTTGCTGGATGAAATCCGCCGCCGCTCCGGCGAGACAGAGCGCCCCGAACTGGAGCGTGACTATCTCAACCGGCTGTTGGAGCGTTTCTAACGCCGAAACAGAAGATCAGGAGGCCGACTGGCTCGCCATTGTGTCGAGCCATGTCAGCAAGCGTTGCAATTGAACATCCAGCATCGTCCGTAGGCCGTCCACCCAGGTCACATAGGACGACAGGTAAGGATCGGCTTGTGGCACCTGCTGTGCAATCTGCGGCGCAAAGACATAGACCAGTGCCATCACGGACACGATCAGGATCATCAGCGAAAATCCACGGCGGAACCCGCGTTTGCGTTTCTTCACCTCTTGCGGTGCATGGCTGCCGTTGGCATCGCGGCTACCAGCGCTGCGGTCACTGTCACTGCGCAGGGTGGAATTGATTTCGTCGATGTCGGGCAACAATTCGCGCCGCGAGGACAAGGCGGCGGCATTGGCCGCGGCTTCGGACACCGGTTCTGCCTCGCCGCGCATCCGCGCCATCCGGCGCTTGGCCTCAAGCGCACGCTGGTCCTGTGCTGCGGCGGGGGCATCATCGTCGTCATAGCTGTGCGGCGGGTGATCCTCTGCGGTATCCAACCCAAGATCGGGCTGGGTTTCGAGGGACTGTGCCTGCCGCGCCTTGCGGGCCGCATGTTCGGCCTCGGCCTCCTGGCGCAGAATGTCGGCCACGGCCGGATCAAGCTGTCGGCGCTGCGGCTGCTCTACTGGGGGCGGTGGCGGTGGAGGCGGCGAAACCTCTTCGTCCTCGTCGGGTGCGCTGTCCCCGAGCCCGAGATCGGTTTCATCCTCATCTGCGGGGGCATGGTCGGGGTGATGCTGAAACCAGGTCTGACCACAATTGGAACATTGCACATCGCGCCCGGCCACCGGGATGACTTCATCCGGCACCTCATACTGCGCGTCGCAATTCGGACAGGTCAGCCTCATTTTGTTTCCTGCAACATTACTCAAACCGGATTTGGTATAACACCTGCACCATATGTCCAAGATTCCCACAGGAAAAGTGCAATCTGGGTCGGTTTGGCCCGAAGTGGTGCATTGAAACCCAAGCGATGCTGAGGCACAACAGGTCAATTATAACGGGGTATTTTCGTGATCGAGCTCGAAAACGTGGCCTACAGCTATGGCGGCGGCGAATTGTTATCCGACATATCGCTCAAGCTGGCGCCAGGTTCCTTTCATTTTCTGACCGGCCCGTCGGGGGCTGGCAAAACCACATTGATGAAGCTGTGTTATGGTGCCTTGCTGCCGACAGCGGGCAATGTGCGGCTGTTCGGCGCTGATGTGCGCGGTTTGGATCGGGACGACATTGCCCTTATACGCCGACGTGTCGGGGTGGTGCATCAGGACGTCAAATTCCTGGACCATCTGGGCGTTTCGGAAAATGTCTGCCTGCCCCTGACGGTGTCGGGACGGCATGCGGAGGCGGCCAATGGCGATCTCGAAGAACTGTTGTCCTGGGTGGGCCTGACCAACCGCGCATCGGCCCTTCCGCCGGAATTGTCGGGCGGGGAACGCCAGCGTGCCGCATTGGCCCGCGCGGTGATCATGTCGCCGGATGTGGTGCTGGCGGACGAACCCACGGGCAACATCGACTGGGAAATGTCGCAACGCCTGCTGCGGCTGTTGATCGAGCTCAACAAGATGGGCAAGACGGTCTTGATTGCCACCCATGATCTGAGCCTGATCCGCGCCACCAAGGCGCATGTGCAGGCGCGGGTGCTGCGCATTGTCAACCGTCGCGTGCAACTGGCGGGGGCGGACCTATGATCGCCAACATGAAGTATCTGCGCGGGTTCATCGCCGGCGACAGGCAAGCGGACCGGGTTGTGCCGCCTTCGGGCTTTACCGCGCAGCTGACCCTCTTTGCCGCAGCGGCGATGGCCTTTCTGGCCGTCTTTGCGCTGGCGCTGTCCCTAGCGGCAGGGCGCTTGGCCGACCGTTGGGGTGATGAACTGGCCCGATCCGCGACCCTGCGCATTGTTGCGCCGCTGGACCAACGGCAGCTCCAGACCGATGCCGCCCTGCGCATTCTGGAAACCACCAAAGGCGTGGCAAGTGCGCGCGCCCTCACGGATGCAGATCAACAAGCGCTGTTGGAGCCGTGGTTTGGCCCCGATCTGGCGCTGGACACATTGCCGGTGCCGCGCCTGATCGAAGTGATTGAAAACGATGAGGGCATGGATGCCGCCGGACTGCGCCTGCGCTTGGCCGCCGAAGTGCCCGGTGCGGTGCTGGATGACCACAGCCGTTGGCGCAAGCCGCTGATTGACGCGGCGGGGCGGCTGCGGATGCTGGGCTGGATCTCAACCCTGCTGATCGCGGCTGCGGTTGCGGCGATGATCACCCTTGCCGCGCAGGCCGCTCTGGCCGCCAATGCACAGGTGATCGCGGTGCTGCGTCTTGTCGGGGCGACAGACGATTACATCGCACAGGCTTTCATTCGCCGCTTTACCCTGCGGGCGCTGTCCGGCGCGGCGGTGGGCACCGCGCTTGGGCTGATTGCGATGGTTCTGATGCCCGATGCCTCTGACACGCCGGGGTTCCTGACGGGGCTTGGCTATCAGGGCGTTCACTGGGTCTTTCCGCTGCTCATCCCGGTTTTGGCCGGGGCCGTGGCCTTTGCCGCAACCGGCGCTGCCGCACGGCGAACATTGAGGGAGTTGGCATAATGCTGCAATGGGTGCGTTCGATCATCTATATCATTCAGGTTACCATCGCGATGCCGATCATCGGGCTGGCCTTTGCGCCTTGGGCGATGTTCTCCAAGGCGGGGGCTTACAAAGCCTGCAAAACCTACGCGGCCTATGCGATGTGGTCGGCCCGCTGGCTGATCGGGCTGCGTTGCGAGGTGCGCGGCAACGTCCCGCAGGGCGAAGTTCTGGTGGCGGCCAAGCACCAGTCGTTTCTTGACATCATCATGATCTTTCACGCGCTGCCACGGGCCAAATTCATCATGAAGCGCGAGATCCACTGGACCCCGGTGATTGGCCAGTACACCAAGCGGATGGAGATGATCGCCGTAGACCGTGGCAAACGCGGCAAGGCCATCGCCAAGATGATCGAGGATGTGAACGCGGGCCGCATGGAAGGCGGACAACTGGTGATCTATTCCCAAGGCACCCGTGTCGCGCCGGGGGCGCATATCCCCTATAAGGTCGGCACTGCCGTGCTTTATGGCCAGTTGGGCCAGCCCTGCGTGCCGGTGGCCACCAATGCCGGTTACTTTTGGCCGCGCCGGGGGCTTTATCGACGCCCCGGTGTTGCGGTGGTGGAATTTCTGACGCCGATTGAGGCGGGCCTGACCAAGGAGGCCTTTATGGCCGAGCTGGAAACCCGGGTTGAGCGGGCCTCCGAAGAGTTGTTGCTTGAGGCAGGCTGGAGAAGGCCGGATGCATAAGATCACCGACATCGCGGCGCTTGAGGCGTTGTATGGGCAGGCAGGCGCACCGTCGTTGCGCAAGGTCGCGGACCGGCTGACGCCGCTTTATCGCAAGTGGATCATGGCCTCAAAACTGTGTGTTCTCAGCACAGTCGGCGACAACGGCACCGATGGCAGTCCGCGCGGCGACGATGGTCCGGTGGTGACGGAACTGGATGAATTCACGCTGGCCATGCCCGATTGGCGTGGCAATAACCGATTGGATTCACTGCGCAATATCGTGGCGGATGGCCGCGTGTCGCTGATGTTTGTTGTGCCGGGCTCCAACAACGTGGTGCGGGTCAATGGCACCGCTTATCTGACCGATGATACAGACCTGCGGGGGCGCTTTGAAAAGAAGGGCCGCCTGCCTGCCACCGTGATCGTGATCCAGATTGCGGAGGTCTACACCCAATGCGCCCGCGCCCTGATGCGGGCGGGCACTTGGGCGGGCGCGGACGAAAGCACCGGCTTGCCGACTGTGGGCGAAATTCTGGCCGAGATGACCAGCGGCGAAGAGGGCGGTGCGCCCTATGACAACGCATGGGGTGCGCGGGCCAAAGACACCATGTGGTGACTGGTGACGTGACCGGCACATTAATTTTCGGACTTTGACTGATTTTCGACACTTTTCCCGATTAAAACTGCCGTAGGCAGTGGGAAAGACAAGAAAATGCAAACAGGAATTGACCTTTTAGACCGCTTCATTGCGCATGCCATGGACATCGTGATGTTTCCGTTCGACTCGCAGCAGCGCATTTTTGTGCTGTATCTGGCATGTTCGGTGGTGATCGCGTTTGTGATCTATATGCTGGCGCGGCGGCGGGGCGCACAGACCGAGGGCGGATTTCTGCGCTTTCTCTTTCCCAAACATGTTTGGCAACATCCGTCGGCCTGGCTTGATCTGCGGTATTTCTTTTTCCATCGCATTTTTGGGCATTTCCTTATTCTGGGGCTCGGCACCTGGTTCACGGTTCTGCCTTATAAATACATCACCGGCACCGATCAGGTCATGGCCAAGGCGCTCGATAACATCACCCCGCCGTTGACCGAACTGGGGCAATCGCTGGGCTTTATGGTTGTTGCGGTGATTGTGGCTGATCTGATCGGCTATGTGGCGCATTACCTCCAGCATAAGTCTGTGTTCCTGTGGCAGTTCCACAAGGTGCATCACAGTGCCGAGGTGATGCATCCGGTGTCAAACTACCGAGAGCACCCTGTCGATAACCTGTTTTACATCACTTTGAACGGGTTTGGGTACGGGGCGATCCTGGGTCTGGCGACATTGATCTATGGCTTCACTCCCAGCCTGCCGAGCCTGCTTGGGGTGCCCGCGATGCACCTGTTGTTCAATGTGGCGGGGTATAACCTGCGCCATTCGCATATCTGGCTGAAATGGCCGGGCAAACTGTCGATGATCTTTCCCTCACCGGCGCACCACCATGTGCATCACAGCTGCCACCCTGACCACATCGACAGGAACTTTGCCTTTATGTTGCCGATCTGGGACGTGATCTTTGGCACTTACCACATGCCTGAGGACAATCGCGACGTGAAGTTCGGGATTGGCAAAGAGGACAAGGGTGAATTTACCTCCTGCGCCCGCCTGTATTGGGTGCCTTGCCGGGATGCCTATCGGGTGGTGCGGCGGCGCCTGCGCCGTAAGGGCGGGCAATCGCAGGCGGCGGCACCGCAAACGTCCAATATCCCTGCAGAATAGCCACGCCAAATCGCCGCACAGGCAGGGCCGGTGCGGTTTGTTCCATCATGTTAATTGGATCTGTGGGGCCGTTAAGAAATGGCGGCGCCGCCGGATCGGAGCTGTGAGACAGGTGTCACCCTGCACCTTGAACGGTTCAGTGTGGCCTGCCTGTATGGCAGACCTCCTATTCCGAATGTGCCACGGAATGTCAGCCCGCAGCGATGTCGCGACGGGGTGGGTTGTAGGCGGGCCGGGTGAAGGAATGGTGAGGCCAGCGTACGGTGGCCATGCAACCAAGGGGGGCTCCAAGGCAGGGAAAGCCTGCCTTGGAAGATCGCTCACATATGGATCGGACCATCGCCGCAGGCCAGTGCGGCCTCGCGCACGGCTTCGGAATAGGTCGGATGCGCGTGGCAGGTCAGGGCCAGATCCTGCGCGGATGCGCCAAACTCCATCGCCACACAAATCTCGTGGATCAATTCGCCTGCCGCAGGGCCAATGATATGGGCGCCCAGAATACGGTCGGTTTCCTTGTCCGCGAGGATTTTGACAAAGCCGTCACCGGCAAAGTTCGCCTTGGCGCGGGCATTGCCCATAAAGCTGAACTTGCCAACCTTATAGGCGCGGCCTGCCTCTTTGAGGGTCGCTTCGGTTTCGCCAACGTTGGCAACCTCGGGGGCGGTGTAGATCACACCGGGGATCACGCCATAATTGACGTGGCCATGTTTGCCCGCGATCACCTCGGCGACGGCCATGCCTTCGTCTTCGGCTTTGTGGGCCAGCATCGGGCCTTCGATCACATCGCCAATGGCATAGACGCCCGGCACCGAGGTCTGCCAAGTGCCGTTCACCGCGATCTGGCCGCGCTTGGTCATCTCGATATTCAGCGCCTCAAGGCCCAGCCCTTCGACATAGGGCTTGCGCCCCGTCGCCACCAGCACGGTGTCGGCGTCCAGCACATGTTCGCTGTCATCCTTGCGCAGCTTGTAATGCACCTTGGCTTTGGTCTTGGTCGCTTCGGTTTTTTGTACCGCGGCGCCCATGACAAATTTCATGCCCTGTTTCTTGAGGGTGCGCTGGAAGGTTTTCTGCACCTCCGGATCCATGCCGGGGGTGATTGCGTCGAGGAACTCCACCACGGTCACTTCGGCGCCAAGGCGGGCATAGACGCTGCCCAGCTCCAGCCCGATCACGCCTGCGCCAATCACCACCAGTTTCTTGGGCACCTTGTTCAGGGTCAGCGCCCCGGTGGAGGTCACGACCACCTTTTCGTCCACCTCAACACCCGGCAGCGCCGAAGGTTCGGAGCCGGATGCGATGATGATGCTCTTGGCTTCATGGATTTCATCGCCGACTTTCACCTTGCCCGCCTCAGGCACCGATCCCCAGCCCTTGAGCCAGTCGATCTTGTTCTTTTTGAACAGGAATTCGATGCCCTTGGTATTGGTGTCGATGGTGTTTTGCTTGTAGGTCAGCATCTGCTTCCAATCGACGGAAGGGCTTTTGCCCTTCAGGCCCATCTCGGCAAAGTTATGTTCCGCCTCATGCAGCATATGAGAGGCATGCAGCAGCGCCTTGGACGGGATACAGCCCACGTTCAGGCAGGTGCCGCCAAGGGTTTCGCGCCCTTCGACAACGGCGGTCTTCAGGCCAAGCTGGGCACAGCGGATGGCGGCCACATAGCCGCCGGGGCCTGCGCCGATCACGATGACATCATAGCTGGACATTGGGGGTCTCCTTGGGTGTTTGGGACGTGTCTGAATTGGGGTCTATGGACGGGCCTGCCTTGCAGCAGGTTAGGCGCCGCAGGGGGCGCGGGCAAGGGCGGCTGGATGCGGGGCGGCGGCGGGTCATACAAGCGCCGCCAGCAGCATCAGTGTGGTGGCCAGAAATCCGGCGCACCAGATGGCAGAGCGTCCGGGGCGCAGCCCCTTGGCATAGGCGGGGATATAGGCCACCCGTGCCGCCAGATAGATCCATGCGCACAGACCGGTAAATGCGCTGTTCTGGCCTGACATTTCGATGACGCCCGCGGCGATGGTAAACAGGATCAGCCCTTGAAAATGGTTGTCAAAGGCACGGCCCAGTCGCGCGGTTTGGTCCGACATCGGGCGGTTTGGCGGTCGGTCGCGGGGCGATGTGGTATAGCCCGGCCCGATCTCGCGGTTGGCAGGCACCGCATATAGCAAAAACTGCACCACCTGCAAAAGCGCGGCCAGGGTCAGGACAGTGAGTTCGGTGGACATGGACATCAATCCAGTTCAGGGGGCGGGATCAGGGAAAGCGGCAGGCCGGTTGCACGGGCCCAGCTATCAAAGCGCCAGAAGATACAATACGGCGGTGGCGGCAAAGCCGACCAGCCATGCCAACGTGCGGATCGCAGGCACGCCAAGGGCATAAACCGGGAGATAAATGATCCGCGCCACGAGAAAGAGTTGCGCAACCAGCAGGGTGGTTGGGGTGGTCTTGTCCTGCACCACCAGCAGCAGGATCGCAGGGGCAAACAGCGCCATCGCGGTGATCGAATTGGTCAGCGCCCGGTTGATCCGCGCGGTCATACGCCCCACCTCGCGCGGCTCATCCCGCGCGGACATCAGATAGCCCATCGACAGGGTTTGCAGAGAACCGAGAACTTGCAGCAGGATCGTCAGCAGAACCAGCAGGCCATAGGCGACAAGGATGGTTGTTTCGGTCATCTCGGGAACTCCTCAAAGATCGTGGTGGGGGCGGGGTGGAGAGGTAAGCCGGGCAGGATGCCCGGCCTTTGGGGTCTTTTACAGATCCATCAGCAGGCGGCGTGGATCTTCGAGCATCTCTTTGACGCGGACAAGGAAGGTCACCGCGCCTTTGCCGTCGATGATCCGGTGGTCATAAGACAGCGAGATATACATCATCGGACGGATCACGACCTGACCGCCAATGGCCATCGGACGGTCCTGAATTTTCGCCATTCCGAGGATGCCCGATTGTGGCGGGTTCAGGATTGGTGCGGTCATCAAGGAGCCGTAGACGCCGCCGTTGGAGATGGTGAAAGTGCCGCCGGTCATGTCGGCCATGGTCAATTTGCCATCGCGGGCCTTTTTGCCCATGGTGCCGATGGCTTTTTCGATCTCTGCAAAAGACATCGTATCAACATCGCGGATCACCGGTACAACCAGACCTGTCGGCGTGCCGGCGGCAACGCCCATGTGCACGTAGTTCTTGTAGATCACATCGGTGCCGTCGATCTCGGCGTTGACCTCAGGGATTTCCTTGAGCGCGTGACAGCAGGCCTTGGTGAAGAAGGACATAAAGCCCATGCGCACGCCGTGCTTTTTCTCGAAGTCGGCCTTGTAGGTGTTGCGCAGTTCCATCACCTCGGTCATGTCGACCTCGTTGAAGGTGGTCAGAATCGCTGCGGTGTTCTGCGCCTCCTTGAGACGGCGGGCCATGGTCTGTTTCAGACGGGTCATGCGCACGCGTTCTTCGCGCGATGCATCGTCCGGGGCGGATGCGGCGCGGGCCGGTGCAGCCGCTGCCGGGGCCGAGGCCGCAGCAGAAGTGCCTGCGGCCAGGGCGCGGGCCACGTCGTCTTTCATGATGCGGCCATCGCGGCCGGAGCCTTGCACCTGATCGGGGCTCAGGCCCGCTTCGGCCATGGCTTTCTTGGCGGATGGGGCATCTTCGACGTCTTTGCCGGTGCCGCCGGCGGGTTGGGCCGCAGGGGCCGGTGCAGCAGTGGACGCACTGGCCGAAGCCGCAGCGCCAGCGCCCGATGCGATGACCGCCAGCTTGCCATTGGCCTCAACCGTGCTGCCTTCGGCGGCGATGATTTCGGTCAATGTGCCTGCGGCGGGGGCGGGCACCTCAACGCTGACCTTGTCGGTTTCCAGCTCGCACAGCATTTCATCCTGCGCGACGGTGTCACCGACCTTTTTGAACCAGGTGGAGACTGTCGCCTCTGTCACGGATTCGCCGAGGGTCGGCACCATCACATCCACAGAAGCGCCGCCGCCTTCGCCGTCAGAGGCGGTGCGGGCAGCAGCGGAGGCCGCGCCAGCGTCGGCGGCGGCTTCCTTGCCTTTGGGCGCGGCGGCTGATCCGGCATCACCTTCGGTGATATTGGCCAGAAGCGCATCAACACCCACGGTTTCGCCTTCACCGGCGACAATATCGCCAAGGGTGCCTGCCACGGGGCTGGGCACTTCGACGGTCACCTTGTCGGTTTCCAGTTCGCAGAGCATTTCATCAACGGCAACCGTGTCGCCGGGTTTCTTGAACCAGGTGGCGACCGTTGCTTCGGTCACGGATTCGCCAAGGGTCGGAACGCGTACTTCAGTCATGGTTTAGTTTCCTTTAATCGTCAGCGCCTCGTCCACGAGGGCGGCTTGTTGTGCTTTGTGCTGGCTGGCGAGGCCAGTCGCGGGAGAGGCCGCAGTGGTGCGGCCCGCATAGCTTGGGCGGGTGTGCTTGGCCTTGATCCGGCCCAACACCCATTCGATGTTGGGTTCAATGAAGGACCATGCGCCCTGGTTTTTGGGCTCTTCCTGACACCAGACCATTTCGGCCTGTTTGAACCGTTCCAGTTCCTTGACCGCGGATTGGGCGGGGAAGGGGTAAAACTGTTCAAAGCGCAGCAGGTAAACATCGTCGATGCCGCGCGCGTCACGTTCCTCAAGCAGGTCAAAGTAGACCTTGCCGGAACACATCACGACCCGTTTGATCTTGTTGTCTGCCACCAGTTTGGTGTCGGAATTGCCCTGCTGGGCATCATCCCAGAGCACACGGTGGAAGGAGGATCCGGTGGTGAACTCTTCGGCGCGGCTGACGGCCAGTTTGTGACGCAGCAACGATTTGGGCGTCATAAGCATCAGCGGCTTGCGGTAGCTGCGGTGCAGCTGGCGGCGCAGGATGTGGAAATAGTTTGCGGGCGTGGTGCAATTGGCGACGATCCAGTTGTCACCGCCGCACATGGTCAGGAACCGTTCCAGACGCGCGGAGGAGTGTTCCGGCCCTTGCCCCTCATAGCCATGTGGCATCAGGCAGACGAGGCCGGACATGCGCAGCCATTTGCTTTCGCCAGAGCTGATGAACTGATCAAACATGATCTGCGCACCATTGGCGAAATCGCCAAACTGCGCCTCCCATAGGGTCAGCGCGTTGGGCTCAGCCAGCGAATAGCCATATTCAAAACCCAGCACCGCATATTCGGACAGCATGGAATCGATGACCTCATATTCGGCCTGACCCTCGCGGATGTTGTTGAGCGGGTAGTAGCGTTCTTCGGTTTCCTGATTGACCAGACCGGAATGGCGCTGCGAGAAGGTGCCGCGGGTGCTATCCTGACCGGCGAGGCGCACTTTGTACCCTTCGGTCAGCAGGGAGCCAAAGGCCAGCGCCTCGGCTGTGGCCCAGTCAAAGCCTTCGCCCTCTTTGAACATCTTGGCCTTGGCCTCCAGCAAGCGGCCAACGGTCTTGTGCAGCGGAAAGCCGTCCGGTGCCGTGGTCAGCGCCTTGCCGACCTCGTCCATGGTTTTCTTGGCAATCGCGGTTTTGCCGCGCTGGTATTTGTCTTTCTGCTTGTCCAGATGGGACCATTTGCCATCCAGCCAGTCGGCCTTGTTGGGGCGGAAATCCTTGCCTGCCTCGAACTCATCGTTCATGCGTTTCTGGAAATCGGCCTTGAGGTCTTCGATCTCGCCTTCAGGCACCAGACCGTCACGGACCAGACGATCAGAATAGAGGCTGAGCGTGGTTTTCTGGTTCTTGATCTTTTTGTACATCACCGGGTTGGTGAACATCGGCTCGTCGCCTTCGTTGTGACCAAAGCGGCGGTAGCAGATCAGATCGATCACAACGTCCTTGTGGAACTTCTGGCGGAATTCGGTCGCCACCTTGGCGGCGTGTACCACGGCCTCGGGATCGTCACCGTTGACGTGGAAGATCGGCGCCTCAACCACCAGCGCGTTGTCGGTGGGATAGGGCGAGGAGCGCGAGAAATGCGGCGCGGTGGTGAAACCGATCTGGTTGTTCACCACGATATGCATGGTGCCGCCGGTCTTGTGACCGCGCAGACCCGACAGGGCGAAACATTCGGCCACAACACCCTGACCGGCAAAGGCTGCATCCCCGTGCAGCAGGATCGGCATCACGGCGATCCGGTCATGATCGTTCAACTGGTCCTGCTTGGCGCGGACTTTGCCGATGACCACGGGGTTCACCGCCTCCAGGTGGGAGGGGTTCGCTGTCAGGCTGAGGTGGACGGAGTTGCCGTCAAAATCCCGGTCGGACGACGCGCCGAGGTGGTATTTCACATCGCCGGAGCCATCCACATCTTCGGGCTTGAAGCTGCCGCCCTGAAATTCGTTGAAGATCGCGCGATAGGGTTTCTGCATGACGTTGGCCAGCACCGACAAGCGGCCCCGGTGCGGCATGCCGATCACGATTTCCTTGACGCCAAGCTGGCCACCACGCTTGATGATCTGCTCCATAGCGGGGATCAGGCTTTCGCCGCCATCCAGTCCAAAGCGTTTGGTGCCCATGTATTTCACATGCAGGAATTTCTCAAAACCTTCGGCCTCGACCAGCTTGTTCAGGATCGCTTTGCGGCCCTCTTTGGTGAAGGCGATCTCTTTGCCGTAGCCTTCGATCCGCTCTTTCAGCCAACCGGCCTCTTCGGGATTGGAGATGTGCATGTATTGCAGGGCAAACGTGCCGCAATAGGTGCGCTTCACAATATCGACGATCTGTTTCATCGTCGCAACTTCGAGGCCAAGCACATTGTCGATGAAGATCGGACGGTCCATATCCGCGTCAGAGAACCCATAGGATTTCGGATCAAGCTCGGGATGGCTGCCCATGTCGCGCATGCCAAGCGGGTCAAGGTCCGCCGCCAGATGGCCGCGAATACGATAGGCGCGGATCAACATCAGGGCGCGGATACTGTCCAGCACTGCCTGTTTGACCTGATCGTCGGTGATGCTGACGCCTTTTTCGGCGGCCTTGGATTTGATCTTGTCTCCGGCTGCGGCGGCCTCTTCGGCCTCGGGCCAGACCCCGGTCAATGCGCCCATCACGTCACCTGCGGGGGCGGGGGGCCAATCGGGCCGCGCCCAGGACGGGCCAGCGGCCTCAGCCGTGACATCACCGGAGGTGTCGCCCATCGCCCCGAAAAACGCCTGCCACGCCGCATCAACGGCATTGGGGTCATTGGCATAGCGGGCATACATCTGTTCGAGGTATTCGCCGTTCTCTCCCTCAAGGAAGGAAGAGGCGTGGAATTGGTCGTTGCCGGGTTGTTCGGTCATGGAAATACCTCGTTTGAGTTAGGACCGTATGTCTTGGGGCCGGAATATGGAGCAGGCGCTGCCTATAAGGAGGAGGCGCAGGCCGGACGACACATGCCCGGCCCGCGATTTTTGGTTTAACCTTTTGCGATGGCTTCTTTCACCGCTTCGCCCAGTGTTGCGGGGCTTTCGGCGACGGTGATGCCGGCGGACATCATTGCTTCGATCTTGTCTTCGGCACCGCCTTTGCCGCCCGCAACAATCGCACCGGCGTGGCCCATGCGGCGGCCCGGAGGGGCAGTGCGGCCCGCGATGAAACCGGCGGTTGGCTTCCAACGGCCTTTTTTCTTTTCATCGGCGAGGAACTGCGCCGCTTCTTCTTCGGCAGAGCCGCCGATTTCGCCGATCATGATGATCGATTGTGTCTCGTCATCGGCGAGGAACATTTCCAGCACGTCGATATGTTCGGTGCCCTTGATCGGGTCGCCGCCGATGCCCACGGCCGAAGATTGACCATAGCCCAGATCGGTGGTCTGCTTGACCGCCTCATAGGTCAGCGTGCCGGAGCGCGAGACCACGCCGCAGGAGCCGCGCTTGTGAATGTGGCCGGGCATGATGCCGATCTTGCAGGCGTCAGGTGTGATCACGCCGGGGCAGTTGGGCCCGATCAGGCGGGATTTGGAGCCTTCCAGCGCACGCTGCACGCGCATCATGTCCAGAACAGGGATGCCTTCGGTGATGCAGACGATCAGCTCCATCTCGGCGTCGATCGCCTCAAGAATGGAATCGGCAGCAAAGGGGGGCGGTACATAGATCACCGATGCGTTGGCTTCGGTCACATGTTTGGCCTCGTGCACCGAGTTGAACACCGGCAGGTCGAGATGGGTCTGGCCCCCTTTGCCCGGTGTCACGCCGCCGACCATCTTGGTGCCATAGGCAATCGCCTGTTCGGTGTGGAATGTCCCCTGGGAGCCGGTGAGGCCCTGACAGATCACGCGGGTATTTTCGTCTACAAGTACGGCCATTGGTTTTCCTTAGTTAGCGGGCAGGGGCTGCGTATCCGGAATGGACAGAAAGCGCCTGCGGGTCATTTGAATGGTGAGCGGGTTGCCATCGCGCCGGTCTGCCGGAGCGGCGAAAGGGGCGGGGCGGTTAAGGGTTGGGGCGGAGTTGGATGAGATCATGCCAGCCCCTCCGGTGATTTGCGCAGCAACACCGAGACATTGTCATCAAGCGGCAGAGTGATGCGGTTGATCAGGGTCGCCAGGAACCCGGCGCGTCTGGCGGCGTTTTTCAAAGTTGCCAGCGTGAAGTAATTGACGTGGTCTGGATAGCGAAAACCGCACCATTTCGGGCCAATCGCCTTGCGGTTCAGCGAGCCGTAGTTGGGCACGCGCACAAACACGCGGCCATTGTCTTTGAGCGCACGGCGTGCACCGCGCAGCACCGACATTACGTTGGTTTCATGCTCAAGATAAGAGAACATGACGATGCCATCAAACTGGCCCTTGTCGAATTTCCAGATGGCCTCGGCCCCGGCGCCATGGATGCAATAGCCGCCGGATTTGCGCATTTCGCTGTCGGCGCGGGCGTGCAGGGCGGTGGACAATTCGATGCCATAAGGTGTCATCGGTGGTTTGATCCGTGCGCCGTCACCGCAACCGATGTCCAGCACATGACCGTCATGGAACCAGCGCCGGAAGGCGGCGGTCCTGTCGCGGGTCAGTCCGAGTTTGGTGCGGATGGTGCGGACATAGGGGCTGATCGGGGTGGAGCCTTCGGTAGAGGTTTTCTTTTCTTCGTAGGTCTTTTCCCAGGCGAAGTCTTCTTCGAGCGCGGCATATTCTGCCGGATTGCGCAGATAGACCAGATTGCAGGCCGCACAGGTCACCATGTCCCAGTGATCGGGGGAATAGGCGGGCAAGGGGGTGCAGGCGCTGCTGTCGCATACCGGGCAGTCCCGCAACGCGGGCGCGGCGTCAAGCGCGGGCAGTTCCGCGCCCGGGAATGCATGCAGCGTCGCGCTCATGATCCATCCTTCGGCAGACCAAGCCCGGCATAAAGGCGATCAACGCCCATGTAGGTTTGCACATTACCTTGGGCCGTGCGGGTGCCGACCTGCACCACCGCCACACGGCCGCGCAGCAATTCGCGCCCTTCTATCAGGGCTGTGCCATCTTGTGCCGCGTGGGTCTCGGGCAGGGGGATCTTGGTGCCGAACACCGGCGGCGTTGCCATCTGTATACGCAGCGCTTTGATCGCCGCTGCGCTGTGATCGCCGTCAAAGGCGACCTCGCAGCGCCGTTCCACGCCCTGTGGTGCATCGGCGGGGCGCGGCTCAAGGCTGTCGTCCCAAAAGGTCAGGGCAAAGGGCGCGTCATCCGCGCCCATATTGGCCCGCGCCTGCGCCTCTGTCTGGCCGGCCTTGAAACACCAGGCGTTGAAAGTGTCGATGGCGGTATGGGCCGATCCCTGCGCAACAGCAGCAGACGCCGCCCCGAAAAGGGCGATGCCTGCAAGCCGTGTTGCGGTGGATCTGGTGATGGCGCTCATACCGATATCTTCACCTTAGTGGCTCAGCCGAGGCTTAACCCTTAACAGCCTGCACGATCTTCTGTGCGCCGTCTTTCAGGTCATCGGCGGCGATCACATCAACGTCGGAGTTGTTGATGATGTCTTTGCCTTCCTGCACGTTGGTGCCTTCGAGCCGGACGACCAGTGGCACCTTCAGACCAACCTCTTTCACAGCGGCGACAACGCCCTCTGCGATCACGTCACAGCGCATGATACCGCCGAAGATGTTCACGAGGATGCCTTTGACCTGTGGGTCGGAGGTGATGATCTTGAACGCTTCGGTCACTTTCTCTTTGGTCGCGCCGCCACCCACATCGAGGAAGTTGGCAGGCTCGGCTCCGTAGAGTTTGATGATGTCCATTGTGGCCATCGCCAGACCCGCGCCGTTCACCATGCAGCCGATTTCACCGTCAAGCGCGATGTAGTTCAGATCGTATTTGGAGGCTTCGAGTTCCTTGGGGTCTTCTTCGGTCACATCGCGCAGTTCCGCGATGTCGGCGTGGCGGTAAATTGCGTTGCCGTCGAAGGACACCTTGGCATCCAGAACCTTGAGATCGCCGGTATCGGTGACGATCAGGGGGTTGATCTCAAGCATTTCCATGTCTTTTTCCATGAACGCTTTGTAGAGCAGACCCATCAGGCCAACGCATTGTTTGACCTGCTTGCCCTCCAGACCCAGCGAAAAGGCGATGCGGCGGCCATGGAACGCCTGATAGCCGGTGGCCGGATCAACCGAGAAGCTGAGAATTTTTTCGGGGGTGCTGGCTGCGACCTCTTCGATGTCCATGCCGCCCTCTGTGGAGCAGACGAATGACACGCGGGACGTCTGGCGGTCGACCAGCAGCGCGAGGTAAAGCTCGGTCTCGATGCCGGAGCCGTCTTCGATATAGATGCGGTTGACCTGCTTGCCGACCGGGCCGGTCTGATGGGTGACCAAGGTGCGACCGAGCATCTTTTTCGCTTCTTCAGCGGCTTCTTCCACGGATTTGGTCAGACGGACACCGCCTGCTTCGCCTGCGTCGGCCTCTTTGAATTT
The DNA here is from genome assembly GCF_025141875.1 of Sulfitobacter sp. M368. Taxonomy (NCBI): domain Bacteria; kingdom Pseudomonadati; phylum Pseudomonadota; class Alphaproteobacteria; order Rhodobacterales; family Roseobacteraceae; genus Sulfitobacter; species Sulfitobacter sp. M368. Next base: position 2,973,532 of record NZ_CP081113.1, on the reverse strand, counting down.
GCCTTTGCCGCGGCCGCCTGCGTGGATCTGTGCCTTGATCACCCAAAGTGGGCCGTCAAGTTCACCGGCGGCGGATTTGGCGTCTTCGGCTTTGAGCACGACGCGGCCATCGGATACAGGGGCGCCATAGCTGCGCAGGAGGGCTTTCGCCTGGTATTCGTGGATGTTCATGAAAAACGGTCCCGTTTTGGTTCAAGTCACCGTGCAGTATGCCGATGAATCTTATGGTTCGGTAAAGGTTTTTCGCAGTTTGCCTCATATTACCAGTATAAAGTGACATTTGTGATCACACGAGAAAAAAGTGTGATCACAAAATCTGGTGAATATGCGAATCCCCAACAAAATATGAGGAGGCTTAGCCGTTTTGCGCGGCGAGTCTCATGAGGTGCGACTCAAGTTCGAGACACATTGTAATCGTTTGATCCGTCGGATCATAGAATGCATTGGCCTCGCAGCCAGATCACAGCGGCATCAACGCCCAATAGTCGAGATCGAGCAGCACATCGGGCAGGTATTTCCCGTCCTCCCCGCGCAGGGCAAAGGGATCGCCGCCTTTGGTCGCCACCAACCGAAGGCGGATTGCGCCGACGCCCGGCGCGTCTGTCTCGGCTTTGTCCAGCACCTCGGACCATGCCCGGACGGTGTCGCCGGACAGGCAGGGGTTGGCATGCGCCCCGCCATTGAGGCCCGCAATCATCTGCGCATTGGCCAACCCGTTGAAGGACAGCGCCCGCGCCATCGAGATCACATGGCCGCCATAGATCAGGCGGCTGCCATCTGGGCGGGCGGAGGTGTCGAAATGCACCTTCGCTGTGTTCTGCCAAAGCCGCGTGGCCATCATATGTTCGGCTTCTTCGATGGTCACGCCATCCACATGGTCGATCTGTTCCCCCACGGTATAATCGCCCCAGCGGTGCGGCTCGCCCGCGAGGGTGAAATCGTAGTTGGAGAAATCCAAACCCTGCGGCACCACCAACTGATCGGGGGTCAGCGCCTTGGGCAGATCGGGGATCACGGTCTCCGGTGCAGGTGCATCCAGATCGCGTTTGCGCACCATCACCCAGCGCACATACTCCAGCACGGTTTCATTCCGCTGGTTCACGCCGGTGGTGCACACATAGACCACGCCGGATTTGCCGTTGGAGTTTTGCTTCAGGCCGATCACCTCGGATTGGCTGCGCAGGGTGTCGCCGGGCCAGACAGGGGCCAGCCATCGCCCTTGGGCATATCCCAGATTGGCCACCGCATTGAGCGAGACATCCGGCACGGTTTTGCCAAAGACGATGTGAAAGGCGATCAGATCATCCAGCGGGCTGGCGGGCAGGCCGCTGTTCTGGGCAAATTGGTCGGACGAATAAAGGGCATGCCGGGCGGGGTAGAGCATATGATAGAGCGCCCGTTCGCCCCCCGACACGGTGCGCGGCACCGCATGGTGCAGGGTTTCGCCCAAGCGGTAGTCTTCGAAAAAGCGCCCTTGGTTTGTCTTGGCCATCAGTGCGCCCCCAACTTGGTCTCGGGGGTATAGGTGCCGTCCACCTCTTTCACCACGGATTGCCCGCAGCGCATGACGCCCGCCTTGTGGTCCCATGTCTGGGTGGGTGATCCGTAAAGTTCCCAGCCTTTGTTCAAGGCATCAGTCACCTTGTGGCAAAAGGCGGATGTGTCCTCTTCGGAGAGGAAGCGATAGAGTTTCATGGCGTTTTCCTTAGCCGAAGGGATTGTAGCCGAGCCAGCTGTGGACAAAGCCGATCACCACCAGCAGCGCCAAGGAGATCGCAAGGAACATGGCGTCCTTGGCGATGCTGCCCTTTTGCGGCGGGGTCCAGCCGGGTTCGGCACGGTTGATCACGACCATTTCGGCCAGCGCCCAGACGAGCAGCCCGCCAAAGAGCACCAGCGAAGGCGTATCGCCATTGACCAGCAGGTGGGCAACCGCCCAGAGCGAAAAGCCGGTCAGCATCGGGTGGCGCATCTTGAAAAAGATCGCCCCTTTTGAAGGGCCGGGGCTGACGAAATAGAGCGCGGCAACCATCAGTAGGTTGTTGATCCCGGTCAGGGCAGACGTGCGGCCCCAGAAGAACGTGCCGTCCCACATCCGGTAGCCGAAGATCATCAGCACGATAGAGAGGCCAATGGCAAGCGCCACAAAGCCCTTGCCCTTGTCTCCAAGGGCCGCGCGTTGGGCGGGGAGGGCGCGTTTGTAGAAATGGGCGGCCACCCAGAGGGCGAGGCCGAGGAAAAGAAGGATCATGGCGGGTTACTCCTGCTGAAGGGCGGCAATTGCCTCCAGTTTTGCCAGTGTTTCGCGGGCAGTTGCAACATGCAGGTTTTCAACGATCCGCCCGTCGACCACCGCAACACCCTGACCGGAGGCTTCGGTTTCCTCAAAAGCGGCGATTTGGCGGCGGGCCAGATCGGCTTCTTCCTCCGAAGGGGAGAAGGCGGCATTGGCCACGTCAAGCTGTGCAGGGTGGATCAGGGTTTTGCCGTCAAAGCCCATGTCGCGGCCCTGATCGCTTTCGACCTTGAGGCCGTCGTCGTCTTTGAAGGCGTTATAGACGCCATCAATAATGGCGATCTGGTGTGCCTTGGCGGCCAGAACGCACAGGCCGAGGCCCGTCATAAGCGGCAGCCGGTCGGAGCGGGTGCGGGTTTGCAGATCTTTGTTGAGGTCATTCGTGCCCATGACCATTGCCTCAAGCCGCGGATGGGCGCCGATGGCACCTGCGTTGAGCATCGCAATCGGCGTTTCCATCATGGCCCACAGTGGGGTGTCGCCGACAAGATCTGCCAATGCATCGAGGTCCGCCGGGCTGCCGACCTTGGGCAGCAGGATCGCATCTGCGTCCATCTTGGCAGCGGCGCGGGCATCGTCAGCGCCCCATTCGGTGTCCAGACCGTTGATACGGATCACCTTGTAACGCGCGCCATAGCCGCCTTCGGCCAGTGCGGCGGCAAGGGTTTCGCGGGCCGATACCTTTTCCTCCGGCGTGACCGCATCTTCGAGATCAAAGATGATCGCATCGCAAGCCAAGGTCCGCGCCTTATCCAGCGCACGGGGCTTGGAGCCGGGGATATAGAGGACAGAACGCAAGGGGCGGGTGATCTTGGGCATGGGCAGCTCCGTTCGAGGGCGCGGATGCGCCGGGTCATAAAATTGCGCACAAAGGGGCATTTCTTTCAGAAAAGTTCAAGCCAAAACGTGCCGCGCTGCAGCAAAAATCAAATCCAACAGGAATCCGGTCGCATCATTAACCTTAATTTCAGTCCTCTGACGCAGGCTTGCCCCGTCGCATTTCGTGGCTTGGGCCAAATCGGCGCGGACGCCGGATCTCCTGAATGGAAGTGCAGACATGTCATAACCGGGCTCGCCCCCAGTTCTGCCGGGAACACCGGACAGGTCAGGAACCGAGGGCGCTGTCTTTTGAATGAAGGCAATGGAATGCAACGTATGGACAAAACTTTGAAATCTATCGGGCTGATCGCCGCTGCGGCGATTTATATGACCGCGGCGACGGATGCATCCGCGCAATCGTCGCGAAACTGTGGGCCGCGCATCGCGGTGGTGGAACGATTGGCCGAAGGGTACGGAGAGACCCGCCAATCCGTGGGCCTTGGTGCAAACAACGCGGTGGTAGAGGTCTTTGCCTCCGAAGAGACCGGCAGCTGGACCATCACCATCACCCGGCCGGGCGGGCTGACTTGTCTGGTGGCCTCGGGCCAAGCCTTTGAAGAGGTGGCAGAGGCGCTGCCGACCAGTGACGAAGACGCCTGAGGCAAACAAAAAACCGTGGAAGCAACAAAGGCGGGCTTTGGCCCGCTTTTTTATGTCAGCCCGTCCCAGATCAGCTTGGATCCGGTAACAACCAGCAACACATAAGTGAGCGCAAAGAACAGCCGCTCTGGCACCAGAACGTGGGCCCGTACGCCCAGCCAAGTGCCCAGAACCGCGAAGGGCGCAAGAATCAGATTGGCCAGAAAGGTCTGCGCAGTGAACATGCCAAGCATGGCATAGGGCACAAATTTGATGATGTTCAAAATCCAGAACAGCAGCACCGTGGTGGCCTGATATTGTGTTTTGTTCAGATCACGGGTGAGCAGGAAAATCGCGGCCGGCGGGCCGCCGGCATGGCTGACGAAGGTGGTGAAGCCGACGACAGTGCCAATCACAAGCCCCGCCCAATCGGGCATGCGCTGCTGCGCCAGACGTATTATCCCGAGCTTGAGCATCATTTGCCACAAGACAAACCCCACCGATACGCCGCCGATCAGAAGCCGGAAGACATCGGGTGAGGCAACACGGTAGAGCGCCGCGCCGAGGATCACGCCGGGTACGCCGCCCAGCACCAAAAGCCGCACGTCCGGCACGCTCCATTTGCGCCAATAGGGTTTGAGCGATCCTGCATCGATCAACATGAGCAGCGGCAGCATCACCCCAAGCGCAAGCCCCGGTTCGATCACCAAAGCCAGCACCGTGGCCGAAGCAAAGGCTGCGCCAGAGCCGAATCCGGCCTTGGACACCCCGGCAAAAACCACCGCCGCGCCTGCGATACATAAAAACCAGAGGTCAAAGGTGATCATGGCGGCGGGACTTCACATTTTTTCGAAAAGGGCCGGAACAAGACCGGCAATGCGGCGTTATGTCCACACTCGGTAACGTTAACTTAGTAACTCTTAGGAGAACAGTACAATGAAACGCTTTCTGACAACAACAGCCGTAGCTCTGACCCTGTCCAGCGCCGCTTTCGCGGGCAGCCATTCGGGCGCGATCACAACTGTAGAAGCTGAGAAAAGCGACTTCTTCGCATCCGACCTGATCGGCATGCGAATCTACAATTCCGAAACAGACATTGACCCCATGACGCCCCTCGCGGATGGCGCGGAACGCGAATGGGATGACATCGGCGAGATCAACGACATCATCATCAGCGAAAATGGCGATGTGCGTGCGGTGATCCTTGGCGTCGGCGGCTTCCTCGGTCTGGGGGAACGCGACGTGAGCGTGTCGATGGACGACATCAAGGTGCTGCGTGAAGAGGGCGACAGCAACGACCGTTTCCTGGTTGTGACAACGTCCAAGGAGATGCTGGAAAAAGCCCCTGCGTTCGAGCGCCAGATTGAGCGTGATATGGAGCAGGCTGCGACCAACATCAAAGCCGAAACTCATGAGATGGCTGAAAGCGCCGAAGCTGAAGCGACGGATCTGAAGCAGGATCTGGTTGCCTCTGCCAATCAAGCGGCAGAAGGCGTCGAGACGCGCATTGATGAAGTCGCCAAGGAAACCGAAGCAGAAGCCGAGCAGCTGACAGCCCAGGCGGACGAGGCGATTGATGCGCCGGTACTGGGCCGCCCGATGGTGGAGCGTGACGGCTTTGAGCCGATGGACATCGAAGTGGCAAAAGCCGACCCGCTGACCGCTGAAAAAATTCAGGGTGCGGCTGTGATGGGCCAGAACGACGAGACTGTTGGCGAAGTTGACGCGCTGGTCCTGACCGACAAGGGCGAAGTGGCCGAAGTTGTCATCAATGTCGGTGGCTTCCTGGGTCTAGGGGAAAAGCCGGTCGCAGTTCCCTTTGAACAGCTGCAGATTCTGCGCGATGCCAATGGTGACGAACTGCGGATCTACATCGACGCCAACGAAGCGGCGTTGAAAGCAAAGCCTGAATACAAAGGCTGATTTGACCCGTTTCGTTTGGGCGCAGGCCCGAACAAAAGGTTAGTATGTTAAAGAGTATGGGCCATCGCATCTGCGGTGGCCCTTTTTTGCGGCGTTTGTGATCACGAAATCTTAACCATCTGCGGCGTTTAAGCCTGTCTTGATCGCGCAACTTGCAGCGCGGCCCGCATTTCGCTATCTCACGCGCAACGTAACCTGGACGGAGACATATCATGGCCAGACCCAAAATCGCGCTCATCGGCGCCGGTCAAATCGGCGGCACCCTAGCCCATCTCGCAGCATTGAAAGAACTCGGCGACGTTGTTCTGTTCGACATCGCGGAAGGCATCCCGGAGGGCAAGGCGCTCGATATCGCAGAATCGGGCCCCTCGGCCAAATTCGACGCCAACATGTCCGGCACCCAAGATTATGCCGACATCGCAGGCGCGGATGTATGCATCGTGACCGCGGGTGTCGCGCGCAAGCCTGGTATGAGCCGCGACGATCTGCTCGGCATCAACCTCAAGGTCATGAAGTCCGTGGGCGAGGGCATTGCCAAACACGCGCCGGACGCCTTTGTGATCTGCATCACCAACCCTCTGGATGCAATGGTTTGGGCGCTGCGCGAATTCTCCGGCCTGCCTCATGAAAAGGTCTGCGGCATGGCAGGCGTTCTGGACAGCGCCCGCTTCCGTCACTTCCTGGCAAGCGAATTTGACGTCTCCATGAAAGACGTCACCGCATTTGTGCTGGGCGGCCATGGCGATACGATGGTGCCGCTGGTGCGCTATTCGACCGTTGCCGGTATCCCGCTGCCGGATCTGGTGAAGATGGGCTGGACCACGCAAGAGAAGCTGGACGCAATTGTGCAGCGGACCCGTGATGGCGGCGCCGAGATTGTTGGCCTGTTGAAAACCGGCTCTGCCTTCTATGCGCCTGCGACATCGGCGATTGAAATGGCGGAAAGCTATTTGAAAGACCAAAAACGCGTGTTGCCTTGCGCGGCCTATGTGGATGGCGCTTACGGCCTCGACGGTTTCTATGTCGGTGTACCGACGGTGATCGGCGCTGGCGGGATCGAACGTGTTGTGGAGATTTCCATGAACAAGGACGAACAGACGATGTTCGACAATTCGGTCAATGCGGTTAAGGGTCTGGTTGAGGCCTGCAAAGGGATCGACGGCAGCTTGAAGTAAGGTCTGCTGCAAGAGATTTGGGAAGGGCGTGCCGTTGGGCGCGCCCTTTTTGTTTGAGTGGGCCCGAAGCAAGGCGCGGCCGCCGGGCCATCGTCGGCCCGCCCCACAGGTCGGCGATTTTGATGGGGGCGTGACGGCTGGAGGGGGAGTGTGCGCTTGGCTGCCATAAAGTGCCGAACTGCGATGTTTGATCGCCCACCCGCGAGCCGCCGATAGCCCTTTATGCCAATCTCAGGATTGTGTGATGCGCCGGAGGACCCAGTGATCTAACCTACGCGCATGCGTGTGTTTGTGACCCTTCTGATATTGCTGGCTCGCCCCGCCTTGGCTTGCGAACTGGCGTTGGTTTTGGCGGTGGATGTCTCTGGCTCGGTTGACCGGAATGAATACCGCATCCAGATGGACGGGCTGGCGGCAGCGCTGTCAGACGGGATCGTGACGGAAGCCTTGGTTGAGCAACAGGCGCGGGTGACGCTGATCCAATGGTCCGGCACCTCGCGGCAGGAACAGACGATCCCCTGGACCGTGATCACAGATTTTTCAGACGTTGCGGTGTTGGCGACACAGGTCGCTCATGCACCACGGCGCTGGCGCAACTATTCAACCGCCATTGGCGAGGCTTTGAACCTGTCTGCACAGGTTTTGGAAGCGGCCTCGGACTGCCGCCGCAAGGTGATCGACGTGTCGGGGGATGGCAAATCCAACGAAGGCATCGCCCCGGCTGATGTACTGCCACAAATGCGGGCCAAGGGCATCATTGTGAACGCTTTGGCCATTGAGACCGATGATACCGACCTTACAGCCTACTTTTTTGAGAATCTCATTTCCGGTGAAGGGGCATTTGTTATAACAGCCAACGGATTTGAGGATTATCCCCCACAGATCCGGCGCAAATTGCAACGTGAAACCACCAAGCAACTGAGTCTTGCCCTTCCATTCGAGTGAGGTTGTGATCACAGTATAATATCGTGTGATCACAAAATGCAAGAATCGCTACTCTTTTGAAAAAAATGTGCGTAGATGCGCCAACAAACCGCGCCCTTACCCCCGCTAGACCCGTGACAGGCCGCAAAAAAACGCTATCACTGGGGTAACCAACAGCAAAGGACCTGTGCCATGGCCGATGTAAACCGGGGCAACCGCCCGCTGTCGCCTCATTTGACGATCTACCGACCGCAACTGACGTCGATGTCATCCATCCTGACCCGGATCACCGGCAATGCGATGCTGGTGGCGGCGTTGCTGATTGTCTGGTGGTTTCTGTCTGCGGCAACTTCGCCGGCCTATTTCGACGTTGTGAACGGGCTGCTGACCAGCTGGTTTGGCGATCTGGTCATGTTCTTCTCGGTGCTGGGACTTTGGTACCACACGCTGGCCGGGGTACGGCACCTGATCTGGGACAACGGTTATGCGTTGGACATCCCGACCGCCGAAAAACTGGGCTGGGCCGTGATTTTTGGGTCTATCCTGCTCACCCTGATCACTGTTGTGATCGTTTAAGGAGGTCTGGGAAATGGCATATCTTACCGACCGCAAACGCGCCCGTGGCCTTGGCTCTGCCAAAACCGGCACGGCGCATTTCTGGGCCATGAAGGTCAGCTCTGTTGCGCTGCTGATCCTCATTCCGTTCTTTGTGTTCACCTTTGGGTCGGCGCTGGGCGGAAGCTATGAGGAGATCCTTGCCTATTACAGCCGCCCGTTCCCGGCGATTGTGGCGGCCCTGACCATCCTGGTGGGCTTTAAACATTTCAATGATGGCGTGCAGGTTCTGATCGAGGACTATGTGCATGGCACCAGCCAGAAAGTGGCGATCATCCTGATGACCTGCCTGAGCTACGGCGCAGCGGCGGTTGGCGTTTTTGCCATTGCCAAGCTGGCGCTCTGATCCAAACATTCCCACGGGAGACCGAATAATGGCCGCATATGAATATGAAACCCACGAATATGACGTGGTTGTGGTGGGTGCCGGCGGGGCCGGTTTGCGCGCAACCCTCGGGATGGCGGAGCAAGGGCTGCGCACGGCCTGTGTGTCCAAAGTGTTTCCCACCCGCTCGCACACCGTTGCGGCGCAGGGCGGGATTGCCGCCAGCCTGAGCAACATGGGCCCGGACAACTGGCAGTGGCACATGTATGACACGGTCAAAGGCTCTGACTGGCTGGGCGACACGGACGCGATGGAATATCTGGCGCGTGAAGCGCCCAAGGCGGTTTACGAGCTGGAGCATTACGGCGTGCCGTTCTCGCGCACCGAAGAGGGCAAGATCTACCAGCGCCCCTTTGGCGGGCATACCACCGAATTTGGCGAAGGCCCCCCCGTGCAGCGCACCTGCGCTGCGGCGGACCGGACCGGCCATGCGATCCTGCATACGCTCTATGGTCAGTCGCTGAAAAACAACGCGGAATTCTACATCGAATACTTCGCCATTGACCTGATCATGTCCGACGATGGCGTGTGTCAGGGGGTGCTGTGCTGGAAGCTGGATGATGGCACCATGCACCTGTTCAGTGCCAAGATGGTTGTGCTGGCTACCGGCGGCTATGGCCGCGCCTATTTCAGCGCCACCTCGGCCCATACCTGCACCGGCGACGGTGGCGGCATGACGGCCCGTGCGGGGCTGCCGCTTCAGGATATGGAGTTTGTGCAGTTCCACCCGACCGGGATCTACGGCGCGGGCTGCTTGATCACCGAAGGGGCGCGGGGCGAAGGTGGATACCTGACCAACTCCGAAGGGGAGCGGTTCATGGAACGCTATGCGCCGACCTACAAGGATCTGGCGTCACGTGACGTGGTGAGCCGCTGCATGACCATGGAAATCCGCGAAGGGCGCGGCGTGGGCGAGAATGGCGATCACATCCATCTGCACCTCAACCACCTGCCGCCGGAAACGCTGGACCTGCGCCTGCCGGGCATCTCCGAAAGCGCGCGCATCTTTGCCGGTGTGGACCTGACCAAAGAACCGATCCCGGTTCTGCCGACCGTACACTACAACATGGGCGGTATTCCGACGAACTATTGGGGTGAGGTTCTGGCACCAACCAAGGACAGCCCCGATGCAATCTCGCCGGGCCTGATGGCCGTGGGCGAGGCGGGCTGTGCCTCCGTGCATGGGGCGAACCGTTTGGGCTCAAACTCGCTGATTGACCTTGTGGTCTTTGGCCGCGCCGCTGCGATCCGTGCAGCCGAGATCGTCGATCCGAAAACCGCAGTGCCGACGCCAAATCAGGCTTCGGTTGATGCGGCCTTTGATCGCTTTGACGGGCTGCGCCATGCCAAGGGCGGCGTGCCCACTGCCGAGCTGCGCCTTGAGATGCAAAAAACCATGCAGGCCGATGCGGCGGTGTTCCGCACCGACAAGACGCTGGAAGAGGGCCGCCAAAAGATGGTCGCCGTGGCCGACAAGATGGCCGATCTGCACGTCACGGACCGATCGCTGGTGTGGAACTCCGATCTGATGGAAACGCTGGAATTGACCAACCTGATGCCAAATGCGGTGGCCACCATCACCGCAGCGGCGGCGCGTAAGGAAAGCCGGGGTGCGCACGCCCATGAGGATTATCCTGATCGTGACGACAAGAAGTGGCGCAAGCACAGCCTGTGCTGGTTTGACGGGAACAAGGCCAAGTTGGGCGACCGGCCTGTGCACCTTGATCCGCTGACCCAGCAGGATGAGGGCGGTATCGACCTCAAGAAAATCGCACCCAAGGCGCGGGTGTACTAAGCCGATGCGTCTGGTGGCCCTTGTTCTTTGCGCGGCAACGCTGGCGGCCTGCACCGAGGTGGAGCAGGCCGTGGACAACACCGCGCGGCGCGGGGCCAAAGGGGTGGTGACAGAAACCCTTGCCACCCGTTTCCCGCAGGTGCCCAAGGAGCTGATCACGCCCTTCACCGATTGCATCATCGACAATTCCTCGGCCCTTGAGATCCGCGAATATGCCAAAGCGGCCGTGGTGGGTGTGGATGATGGCACCGTGGAAACTGTGCGCACTGTGTTGGGACGGCCTGAGACCGCCGCCTGTTTGCAGGCCAGGGTGCTGGCTTCCGCCGCCACGTAAGGCGGTCAAGAATTTACATCCTGCGCCCCGGCGCAGGGTCAAGTGAAACGCCCCAAGGGGCAGATGAGATTGAAACAGGAGACGCGAAATGGTTCAGCTGACGCTCCCCAAAAACTCCCGCATGACCAGCGGGAAGACATGGCCCAAGCCGCAAGGCGCCACCAATCTGCGTGAGTTCCAGATTTACCGCTGGAACCCCGATGACGGCAAAAACCCGGCCATCGACACCTATTTTGTGGATATGGACAGCTGCGGACCCATGATTTTGGACGCGCTGATCAAGATCAAGAACGAGATTGATCCAACGCTGACCTTCCGCCGATCCTGCCGTGAGGGGATCTGCGGATCCTGTGCGATGAACATCGACGGGATCAACACGCTGGCCTGTACCTACGGCATGGAAGAGATCAAAGGCGTGGTCAAAATCTATCCGCTGCCGCATATGCCGGTGGTCAAGGATTTGATCCCGGATCTGAACCACTTCTATGCGCAGCACGCCAGCATCCAGCCCTGGCTTGAGACCGACACGCCCGCCCCGGCAAAGGAATGGAAGCAGTCCATTGATGATCGTGCCAAGCTGGACGGTCTTTATGAGTGTATCATGTGCGCCTGCTGTTCCACCTCTTGCCCAAGCTATTGGTGGAACGGCGACCGCTACCTTGGGCCAGCGGCCTTGCTGCATGCCTATCGCTGGATCATTGACAGCCGCGATGAGGCCACGGGCGAGCGTCTGGACGATCTGGAAGATCCGTTCAAACTGTATCGCTGCCACACGATCATGAACTGCGCCAAGACTTGCCCCAAGGGTTTGAACCCCGCAGCAGCGATTGCGAAGATCAAGAAACTGATGGTCGAACGCACCGTTTGATCCAGACTGATCCCAGCCCCCATGGGGGCTGGTTTTGCCTATGCCCCTGTTCATTGCCCTTGTGATTGCTGTGATCGTCGTTGCCATCGTGGCGCGGCGCAATGCGGGCACGCGCCTGTGTCGCTGGCGCGAAGACCGGGCAGGCAGCAAGGGCGCATTGGTCAAATACAATTGCATCAACTGCGGGGCAGAGGCCTTTCGCAGCACCGGCAAGCCGGACCGCTGTCTGAGCGGGCAACCCAAAACGGGTTTGTGAGCAAGGCCAAGATCTGACCCAGCGTCCGGCTCGACAGAGAGCTGTGATCCTGCTTACCTAACGGCAAAGCGGGGGATCAAATGAGCAACACCAATTTCAAAGCGGACGTGATCATTGTCGGTGCGGGGCTGGCCGGTATGGTGGCCGCGCATGAGGCGGTGCAGCGGGGCCGCAAGGTTCTGCTGCTGGACCAGGAGGCGCCGCAATCCCTGGGCGGTCAGGCGTTCTGGTCGCTTGGCGGTTTGTTCATGGTCGACACCCCCGAGCAACGCCGTTTGGGCATCAAGGACAGCCCCGAACTGGCGCTGAGCGACTGGATGGGATCGGCGCAGTTTGACCGCGCTGAGGATGCCAATCCCCGCGCTTATGCCGAAGGGTTCATTGACTGGGCTGCAGGCGGCATGCGGCAGTGGTGTTATGATCTGGGCATGCGGTGGTTTCCGGTGGTGGGCTGGGCCGAACGCGGGGGCGAGCAGGCCCACGGGCATGGCAATTCGGTGCCGCGGTTTCACATCACATGGGGCACCGGCACCGGCGTTGTGGCCCCCTTTGCCAAGCGGATGACGGAATATGCCGCGCAAGGCAGCCTGCAACTGGGGTTCCGGTATCGGGTCACGGATTTGACCACCAGCGATGGCAGGGTCACGGGACTGCGCGGCGATATTTTGGAAAACAGCACCGAGGCGCGGGGCAAAAGCACCACGCGGGAGGTCATCGGCAGCTTTGAACACAGCGCCGATGCGGTGGTACTGACCACGGGCGGGATTGGCGGCAATCATGACGTGGTGCGCAAACACTGGCCCGCAGATCGGCTTGGCCCGGCGCCGGACGTGATGGTTGCGGGTGTGCCTGATTACGTCGACGGCAAGATGCATGGGATCGCGGCCAAGGCGGGCGCGGGCCTGATCAACGAAGACCGGATGTGGCATTATTGCGAGGGGCTGCAAAACTGGGATCCGATCTGGCCCAATCATGGTATTCGCATTTTGCCCGGTCCGTCCTCGCTTTGGTTTGATGCCAAGGGCGACCGGATGGAAGCGCCGTATTTGCCGGGTTTTGACACCCTTGGCACGTTGAAACGCATTTTGAGCGCGGGCCAGCATTCGTGGTTTATCCTGACCCAAAAGATCATCGAAAAGGAATTTGCCCTGTCCGGGTCGGAGCAGAACCCGGACCTGACTGATGGTGGCTGGCGCGATGTTTTGAAGGCCCGATTGGGCAAGGGGGCCACACCTGCGGTAGAGGCATTCAAGAAAAACGGTGCGGATTTCATCGTCGCGGATGATCTGGAAACGCTGGTGGCGGGGATGAACCGGCTGACCCCCGATGCGCCGGTGGTGCTGGATCATATCCGGGGGCAAATCGCCGCGCGGGATCTGCAACTGACAAATCCTTTTGCCAAGGATGCGCAAATCACCGCCATTCGCGGCGCACGCAACTATCGCGGCGACAAATTGATCCGCACGGCCAAACCCCATGCGATCCTTGATCCGGAAAACGGGCCGCTCATTGCGGTGCGGCTGAATATCCTGACGCGGAAATCGCTGGGCGGGTTGCACACGGATATGCAAGGCAGGGTTCTGACGCCCAAGGGCGATGTTCTGGAGGGGCTTTATGCCGCCGGAGAGGTCTGCGGTTTTGGCGGGGGCGGCTATCATGGGTACAACGCCCTTGAGGGGACGTTTCTGGGCGGTTGCCTGTATTCAGGGCGCATCGCGGGGCAGAACGCCTGAGCAGGCTTTACAGCTGTGTATGGCTGCGGCAACGTCGGTCAAACATCGGGAGGATGCCAGATGATCACCACACCTATTGATGCCGAAGCCCGCCGCACGATCAAACCGGTGATCTGCTATCCTGTCGAGACCCTGCCGCAGCCGGATATGGCACTGCTGACGCGGGCGCGGCAGGATCTGCGCAAAACGGGTGAGGCACTGGTACAGCCCCGTGATGCGGCGACGTTCACCGTGCCTGCCGGGCATTTTTTTCGCATCACCTCGGTTGAAGGATCGCAGGTGGGGGATCTGAACCTGTGGAACGCCAATGATCTGAACGAACGGTTCTATTCTGGCAAGACCCGCGCTTTGCATGGCACCCATATCACCACGGGAGAGCGGATGTGGTCCTCTTTTCCGGGCATGCGGCCTATGGCGACGATCAGCCATGATACGCTGGGGTGGTACGGGATAGATGCCTATGGGGGGGCGGTGCATGACGTGATTGGCACCCGTTGCGATCCTTATACGCATAACTTGTTGAAAGGCGGGCAATATCACCATTGCTGCCATTCCAATCTGACCCGTGCCATGGCCGCGCATCTGGGTGTGCCTGTGCAAGAGGCAGAACCCTTGGTGCATGACGTGTTGAACGTGTTCATGTGTACCGGGTTTACCCACGACACGGGGCAGTATTTCATGAAAGCCAGCCCGGTGCGGCCCGGCGACTATCTGGAATTCTTTGCCGAGATGGATCTTCTTGGCGCGCTCAGCGCCTGTCCCGGTGGGGATTGTTCGGCAGAACATTCCTCAGACGTGGCCGCCTGCTACCCGTTGTTGGTAGAGGTGTTTGCGCCGAAGGACGGGGGGCTGGACGGTTGGACCCCTCCGCCCGTCAATGGCTATGACCGCAGTCATGGCGCATGACCAGCGGTGCCGGGCGAAAAAGACCCTAAGCGAACGCTGCTTCAAGAGCGATCTCGACCATATCGCCAAAGGTCTTTTCACGATCTTCTGACGGCAGCGCCTCACCGGTCTGCAAATGGTCCGAGACCGTCAGAACCGCGAGTGCGCGGCGACCATGACGGGCGGCCAAGGTGTAAAGCTCCGCCGCCTCCATCTCCACGCCCAGAATACCGTGGCGCACCATTTGTTCGTCCAGATCGGGGCGTTCGGCATAAAACACATCTGAGGAATAGATTCCGCCGACATGGGTTTTGCATCCTTTGCCTTCCGCTGCCGCCACAGCGGCCCGCAGTAATGACCAATCGGCGGTTGGGGCATAGTTCACTTCTTTGAAAATGCCGGAAGATGGCGATGTGATGGTGCTGGCGGTCATGGCGATGATCACGTCGCGTATACCCACCTGCGGCTGCATTCCGCCGCATGACCCGATGCGGATCAGGGTTTTGGCGTCATAATCGCGAATCAGCTCATTGGCGTAGATCGACAGCGAAGGCATGCCCATGCCGGACCCTTGGATGGTCACGCGGTTGCCTTTCCATGTGCCGGTAAAGCCAAGCATGCCGCGCACTTCGTTGACCAGTTCGGCCCCCTCAAGAAAGGTCTCAGCCGCCCATTTGGCGCGGTAAGGATCGCCGGGCATGAGGACGGTTTCTGCGATTTCGCCGGGCTTGGCTCCGATATGGACGGTCATTGGAATCTCCGCTTTTGACAGGGGTGTAACCTGCCTTTCCGGGGGCGCGGGGGCAAGTGGATTGTCAAATCAGAGGCGTGCAAAAGGCCGGCTGCGTTGGGCCGGCCTTTTTCTATTATTGCCTATAAGGGAGAAGAATTGCGCCCTTTGAATTGTAGTGGAATTCGGAATGCAATTAGGAGGCGTTATAATTCTCCATTAAGGTGTATTAACTTCCAATGCGCATCGTTTCAGGCGCAATTCCGCTTTCAACCGCTGCGCGATACCAATTGGGCTGTCGCCCTTTTCCCGTCCATGTTTGAGTGGCATCCTCGGGGTTGGCATATTGCGGTTTGCCCTTCTTGGCGGGCGCTTTTGCTTTGGCTTTGCGCGGCTTTGAGGCACCTTTGATTTCAGAGGACAACTCATTGAGAGAAAAGCCATATTCGGCGGCGGCTTTCTCGGCTGCTTTGCGGGCTTTGGCGCGGTCACGGGCGCGGGCATTTGCCAGTGCTTTCTTCGCGTCGGCAACCAGCTTTTCCAATTCTTTGGAACTCAGTGATTTCAGATCGATTTTCATGTGTGAAGGTCCATTTCCTAATTCGGAGATGGACCTACACTAATTGCGGAAAGATTAAAATGATATTGAAATGAGCGGCGGTTTATTCTGCTGCGACCGCTTCGGGATCGGCAAGGGTGACGATGTCGCCCATAATCACGTTCAATTCAAAATCCTTGGGCGTATAGACCCGCGCAACACCCATGGCAGAAAGTCGGGCGGCGTCATCGTCGGGGATAATACCGCCCACAATCACCGGAATATGGCCCAGACCGGCCTCGCGCATTTGGGTCATCAGGTCTTCGACCAGCGGAATATGTGATCCGGAAAGGATCGACAGGCCGACAACATGGGCCCTGTCCTTTTGCGCCGCCTCGACAATCTCGGCCGGGGTCAGACGGATGCCTTCGTAGGAGATATCCATACCGCAATCGCGGGCGCGGACGGCGATCTGTTCGGCGCCGTTGGAATGGCCATCAAGACCGGGTTTGCCGACGAGGAATTTCAAGCGGCGGCCCAGACGGTCACTAACCGCATCGACGGCACTGCGCAGATCATCCAAGCCCTCGGTCTTGTTCGACTGACCTGTGGCCACGCCGGTTGGCCCGCGATATTCGCCATGCACGGCCCGCATTTGCGCGGCCCATTCACCGGTGGTTACGCCCGCTTTGGCGGCGGCAATCGACGGCTCCATCACGTTGCGACCCTCGGCGGAAGCGGCCCGCAGATCGGCCAGCGCGGCCTTGACCGCACTTTCATCCCGCTCGGCCCGCCATTGGTTCAACCGGTCGATCTGTTCGGCCTCCACCGCAGGATCCACAACCATGATGCCGCCATCACCAGTCATAAGCGGGGACGGTTCGCCCTGCTGCCATTTGTTGACGCCCACCACCACGGTTTCGCCGGCCTCGATCCGGCCAAGGCGTTCGGCGTTGCTTTCGACCAGACGGCCTTTCATATAGTCGATGGCGGAAATAGCGCCGCCCATACCGTCAAGATTGGCCAATTCGGCACGCGCCCCGTCTTTGAGCATCTCGACTTTGGCATCCACAGCCGGGTTGCCGTCAAACAGATCGTCAAATTCGAGCAGATCGGTTTCATAGGCCAGGATCTGTTGCATCCGCATTGACCATTGCTGATCCCAGGGGCGGGGCAGGCCAAGTGCCTCATTCCAAGCGGGCAATTGCACGGCGCGGGCGCGGGCCTTTTTGGAAAGTGTCACGGCCAGCATTTCGATCAGAATGCGGTAGACATTGTTTTCGGGCTGCTGTTCGGTCAGGCCAAGCGAATTGACCTGCACACCATAGCGGAAACGGCGGTATTTGGGATCCTGCACGCCATATCGTGTTTCGAGAATTTCATCCCACAGATCGACAAAGGCCCGCATTTTGCACATTTCGGTCACGAAACGGATGCCTGCGTTCACAAAAAACGAGATACGCCCTGCAAGTGCGGGAAAATCTTCCGCCGGGACGCGCGGCTTGAGCGCATCGAGAACGGCGGTCGCGGTGGCAAGGGCAAAGGCTAGTTCCTGTTCGGGCGTCGCACCGGCTTCTTGCAGGTGATAGGAACAGACGTTCATCGGGTTCCATTTCGGCACGTTGGTATAGCAGTATTCAGCCACATCCGCGATCATCCGCAGCGACGGGGCAGGCGGGCAGATATAGGTGCCCCGGCTGAGGTATTCCTTGATCAGGTCGTTCTGCACCGTCCCCTGCAGTTTCGACACGTCCGCGCCCTGTTCCTCAGCCGCAGCGATATAGAGGGCCAAAAGCCATGGCGCGGTGGCGTTGATTGTCATGGAGGTGTTCATCTGCTCCAGCGGGATGTCTTTGAACAGCATCCGCATATCGCCCAAATGGCTGACCGGCACGCCCACTTTGCCAACCTCGCCGCGCGACAGCACGTGATCGCTGTCATATCCGGTCTGGGTGGGCAGATCGAATGCCACGGACAGGCCGGTTTGTCCCTTGGCCAGATTGGCCCGATAAAGCGCATTGGACGCCGCAGCGGTGGAGTGGCCCGCATAGGTCCGGATCAACCAGGGGCGATCTGTCTTGGGTGCTGCGGATGCATCTTTGTGGTCGGTCTTTGGGTCTGACATGGTGGGCCTCGCTGAATCGGTCGGGCAATATTCTTGCGTTTGATTGTGTTTACGGGACATTTTATACCAATGTCAATTCGCTGCAATGCGGCATGTGCCGGTGCAGCATCTTTTTTCCGCAATGCCCACAATAGCCGCAAAACCGCCGGTGTTTTGGTGATCAAGCCCCGCACATCTTGCAGATTGATATTGTTCTTGTGTGCAGGCACTGCGAATGTGCGGACATGAACCAGACGGTGCAGCTGCCACTTTGGCTATTTATCCTGATTTTGCTGTTTGCGGCGGTGACGGCGCTGAGCCATTTTCTGTTGCCGTCTGTGCGCTGGTTCTTTCGGCGGCGGCTGGAAAGGGCGGTTGCACGGCTGAATACCCGGCTCAAGCGGCCGATTGAGCCGTTCAAGCTGGCGCGGCGCTATGACATGATCCAACGGTTGATCTATGATCCCGAAGTGACCCGCGAAATTGTGGTCTATGCCCGCGAAAACGGGGTGCCTGAGAACGTGGCCTTTCAAAAGGCCCGCGATTATGCCCGCGAAATTGTGCCCAGCTTTTCGGCCTTTGCCTATTTCAGCTTTGGCATTCGGGTGGCGCGGCTGCTGGTGAATGCGGTGTACCGGATCAAAACCGCCGACAGCAACGACCGGATCTTTGATGCAATCCCCGAGGAAGCCACGATCGTCTATGTGATGAACCACCGGTCCAACATGGATTATGTGCTTGTCACCTATTTGGCGGCGCGGGAATCTGCGCTGGCTTATGCTGTGGGAGAATGGGCGCGGGTTTGGCCACTGAGCCGGTTGATCAAATCCATGGGAGCCTATTTCATCCGGCGCAAATCGCGCGGGGCGCTTTATCGCAAGGTTTTGGCCCGTTACGTGCAGATGGCGACAGCGGGCGGCGTCAATCAGGCGATGTATCCCGAAGGCGGGCTGAGCCTGAATGGAAAGTTGCAGCCGCCTCGGATGGGCTTGCTGTCTTATGTGGCGGATGGGTTTGAACCCGAGGGCGAGCGGGACGTGGTGCTGGTTCCGGTTGCGATCAACTATGACCGGGTGCTCGAAGACACGGTGCTGATCGCCGCTGACCAACGGGGCGACCGGCGGTTCGGGGCGCGGATCACTGTGGTCTTGCGGTTTGTGCTGCGCAAGCTGTGGCAGCGGCTGACCCGGCAGGAAACCCGGTTTGGTATGGCGGCTGTGGCCTTTGGCACGCCAATGTCGCTGCGCGAGGCGGGACCGGATGCCAGTATCGAACAGATCTCCGAAGACCTGATGGAACGCATCTCTCAGACCATGCCGGTGTTGTCGGTGCCGGTGGTGGCCTATGCCCTGTTGGAACAAACCGGGGGCTATCGCCCTGATGCGTTGCAAGCGCGGGTTGGCGCCTTGCTTGAGATGGTGCCGCAGGCCAACCGGGTGATCAAAGCCGATGCAATTGATTTTGAGCTGGGCCGCGCGATTGCCGGGCTGGTGGCGCGGCAAATCATCGAAATGCGGGACGGAAACTGGCATATGGTAGAGGGGCAGGCACCGATCTTGCGATTTTATGCCAACTCCATTGCGCATTTCCTGCCCGAGAATGCTGCACTTGCACAGGAAATTTCTGCACCCGCTGGGTCATAAAGTTTCAAAAAGTGCCGTTCAGAGGTTGCATTGTTTCGCGCTCGCCAATATTCCATGGGCAAGCGATTTGATTCTGCATCGCGGCAAAACGCAAAGAAACGCAACGCAAAGACCAGCCGACAGGAGGCCCCTCATGGCACTCGATACATCCATCGCGCAGTACGACGCACCGGAAAAAGATCTCTATGAATTGGGCGAGATGCCCCCGATGGGCCATGTCCCAAAGCAGATGTACGCATGGGCCATCCGCCGCGAGCGTCACGGCGATCCCGATACCGCCATGCTGCAAGAGGTGGTTGATGTGCCGCAGCTGGACAGTCATGACGTGTTGGTCTTGGTGATGGCTGCAGGCATCAACTACAACGGTGTCTGGGCCGCGCGCGGCGTGCCGATCAGCCCTTTTGACGGCCACAAGCAGCCCTACCACATTGCCGGTTCCGATGCCTCGGGTATCGTTTGGGCCGTAGGTGACAAGGTCAAGCGCTGGAAGGTGGGTGATGAGGTGGTGATCCACTGCAACCAGGATGATGGCGATGATGAGGAATGCAACGGCGGCGATCCGATGTATTCCCCAAGCCAGCGGATCTGGGGCTACGAGACACCGGACGGTTCATTCAGCCAGTTCACCCGCGTTCAGGCACAGCAGCTCATGCCGCGCCCCAAGCATCTGACATGGGAAGAGAGCGCGTGCTACACGCTGACGCTGGCCACCGCTTACCGGATGCTGTTCGGCCATGAGCCGCATGATCTGAAGCCCGGCCAGAACGTGCTGGTCTGGGGTGCGTCGGGTGGTCTTGGCTCTTATGCGATCCAGCTGATCAATACGGCGGGTGCGAATGCGATCGGTGTGATCTCTGACGAAAGCAAGCGCGACTTTGTGATGGATCTGGGCGCCAAGGGCGTGTTGAACCGCAAGGATTTCAATTGCTGGGGCCAGCTGCCCACGGTGAACACGCCGGAGTATGCCGAATGGTTCAAAGAGGCGCGCAAATTCGGCAAGGCGATCTGGGACATCACCGGCAAGGGCGTCAATGTCGACATGGTGTTTGAACACCCCGGCGAAGCGACCTTCCCTGTGTCCACCTTCGTGGTGAAGAAGGGCGGCATGGTTGTGATCTGTGCGGGCACCTCGGGTTTCAACCTGACGTTTGACGTGCGCTACATGTGGATGCACCAGAAGCGTTTGCAGGGCAGCCACTTTGCCCACCTCAAGCAAGCCTCGGCTGCCAACAACCTGATGTTGGAGCGCCGCCTTGATCCGTGCATGTCCGAAGTGTTCACATGGGCCGATCTGCCCGAAGCGCACATGAAGATGATGCGCAACGAACATAAGCCGGGCAATATGTCTGTGCTCGTGCAGGCGCCGACAACCGGCCTGCGCACATTGGAAGACGCGCTCGACGCTCGTTAACCTCCGGTTAGCGATAAATTGAAAACAATGGCCTGTGGATCGGACGACGATTCGCAGGCCATTTTTGTATTCTGGATCAATGCTTTGGGATTTGAGCGGTCACATCATGGTGAGATAACAAGTTGACGCTGCGTAAGCTTGGCGTGGTGCAACCCTGAGCTGTGCAAATCCGCTGTTCATATTTGAGGGGACGTGTAAGATGCAAACGGATTGGATTTTAGATGTTCTGGCCGACTTAAGAACTTTTGCGATATCCAGTGATTTGCCGAAATTGGCGGCAAAGCTGGACGACAGTGCAATAGTTGCCATGGCCGAAATATCAGCATTGCAAGAAAGACGCCTTATTTCAGGTCATGATAACGACAAAGAAATTGAACCCCGTCCTCAAGGCATTGGCCCGCGCTGACACGATTGAGGATCTCAAAGACGCCTGTATCGAATTGCGTGACTTGCTGCAGATCGATCATGTCTCCTATTTTTGTTTTGGCCCCGGTGATGGGCTTTATGGCTATGCGACCTATTCGATGGAATGGAAGGCCCGCTATGCGCAGCAACAATATATGCGCATCGATCCGGTGCTGATCGGCGGCAATTCCCGATTTGAACCGTTCAACTGGAACGATCTGGACTGGAGTGCAAAACCGGCCCGCAAATTCCGTGTCGAGGCGGCGATGCATGGTGTCGGAACGCAGGGGTATTCGGTGCCTGTGCGCGGGCCCAAAGGGCAATTCGCATTGTTTTCGGTCAATCACTCTTGCGAGGATGCGGAATGGGCCGCTTTCACGCGTAAGCATCAGAACAGTTTTATCCTGCTGTCGCACTATTTTAACCAGAAGGCGCTGGAGGTGGTGGCGAACCTGGACGAAAAGCCGACCAAGGCGCTGTCGCCGCGCGAATTGGACGCGATGACGCTGTTGGCGCGGGGGCTCAGCCGGGCAGAGGTTGCCAAAGATCTGGACATTTCCGAGCACACGCTGCGGGTCTATATCGAAAGCGCGCGCAGCAAGTTGAACGCGCAGAATACGACCCATGCAGTGGTGCGTGCGTTAAGCCGGGGATTGATCGTCGCCTGACCGATCGGGGGCGAGAAACCGATTCAAGTTCCAAATGAAAAGCTCTACTGTCGCGGCATGAATGTGCCCTCCGTGACCTACTCCGACGATCAAGCCGCCGCCTATGACAGCGTCACCGAAATGCTGCGCCATGCGGGGATTGATCTGGACGACAGCCTATTGATGCCACCGGGCGGCGGTGCCGATCAGGTGATGGCGGTGACGGGCAAGGCCGGGTCAGGAAAAACCCTATTGCTGGCAGAGCTTTACAAGGCTCTGGAGCAGGCGGGGGTTGAGGTGGTTTCTGGCGATTACGAGTCGCGAAAGCGCAAGGACAAACGCACATTGGCGATCCTTGCACCGACCAACAAAGCGGCTTCGGTGTTGCGTCTGCGTGGCGTTCCGGCGACGACGATACACCGGATTTTGTACACGCCGGTCTATGATCCCGAATACGAAAAGATCGCCGAATGGCTGGCAGGCAGCGGTGAGAGACCAGAGATTGAAGGCCTGACCGATCTGGCGCTGGACCGTGCGGCGGCGTTTTATGCGGGCAACAAATCCATTCCCGGTGCCTTGGCGGCGGCGGGCCTGCGCGGGTCGGATTTCATCACCGGCTGGAAACGGCGGGAAGAGCCGCTGGATATCGGATTTGTCGATGAATCCTCGATGCTGGATGACAAGCAGTTCGAAGACCTCAAAGAGATTTTCCCAACGCTGCTTTTGTTTGGCGATCCGGCTCAGCTTGCGCCCGTCAATCAATCCGGCACCATGGTGTTTGAGAAACTGCCGGAAAAGCGGGTTCTGACGCTCAACCGCATTCACCGCCAAGACGCTGACAACCCGATCCTTGATCTTGCCCATGCGCTGGCGGATCCGGATTTGGGGTTCGAGGATTTTGAACGGATGATCGAAGCAGCCTCGAAAAAGGATGACCGCGTGGTCTGGGGGCAAAGGGTCGAGGTGGATCTGATGGCACGCTCGCCTGTGCTGGTTTGGCGCAATGCCACGCGCATCCGTCTGATCAATGCCTTTAGGTCGGTGCATGGCGCGCCCGAAGATGCGCTTCTGGCGGGGGAGCCGCTGATCTGTGACGGAATTGAACTGCCGCTGAAACACCGCAAGAAACGGCTGGATCTGGAGGCGCGTGGGCTGATCAAAGGGGCGCAGGTGGTGTTTCTGGGCGAGGGCCGCAAACCGGGGTTCAGCCGACTGCATGTCATGGGGGCCGAAGACCCGCAGGTGTCTGCCGCGTCCATTGTGAAGATTGAAAAGCCCGACGAGGAAGAGCCCTTTATCCCCTTCGCCGCTCGTATGGGGGCCACGTTCCTGCATGGGGCGGCAGTGACCATCCACAAGGCGCAGGGCAGCCAGTGGGAGACCGTGCAGGTCTTTGCGCCGGATCTATATGCCGCGGCACGGATGGGCCGTATGGAGGCGGGACAGCCCCTGTGGAAACGGCTGGCCTATGTGGCGATCACCCGTGCGCAGGAGCGTTTGATCTGGGTGGTCCGCAACCGGTTGTCGAAACCCACCGGGCCGCTGGTGGTGGATGATCTGCGGGCCACGCCGGTTGCGCCGCTGACCCTTGATCCGACAACGGAGGATTTTGCATGAAGTCGATTATCATTACCGGTGCCAGTTCCGGCATTGGCCGGGCCACGGCAGAGCTGTTTTTGCGCGAAGGCTGGCGTGTGGGTCTGATTGCCCGGCGGGCGGATGTGCTCGAAGAGATGGCAGCGGCACATGAAAAGGCGGTGGCCTTGCCCGCCGATGTGACGGATGCCGATGCGATGCAGACGGCCTTTGACCGCTTTGGCGATCTAAATGTTCTATTCAACAATGCGGGCATGTTTGGCCCTTCCGGTCCGATTGACGAGATCGCGCTTGAGGATTGGGCGCAGGTCATGGGCGTGAACATTCATGGCATGTTCATCGCGGCGCGGCTGGCCTTTGGCCGGATGCGGGGGCTGGGCGGCGGGCGGATCATCAACAACGGATCGCTTTCCGCTCATGTGCCGCGTCCGGGATCGGTTTGTTATACCACGACCAAACATGCGATCACCGGCCTGACCCGCACCCTGTCGCTGGACGGGCGGACACATAACATCGCCTGCGGCCAGATCGACATTGGCAATGCTGAAAGTGATATGGTGGCGGCGCTCAAGGAAAAGCAGCCGGAGATGCAGACTATGGATGTCGCCCATGCCGCACAATCGGTGTTGCATATGGCGCAGATGCCACTGGAGGCGAATGTGCAATTCCTGACGGTGATGGCGACCAAGATGCCCTATATCGGACGCGGGTAGGGGGCAGTCTGGGCCGCATCAAGGCGCAGCTTCCGGTGGCGCTTGATTTACCGGCGGAGCAGCGAGAAGATCGCCGATGCGCCCCAGCCTGCGGCGATGGCAATCGCCAGTGACATCAAGCCATAGAGAAACGCATTTTCCCGCGAAAGCGTGAACAGCCAACGTTCCAGCCCGACTTTGCGCACGTCGATGATGGTCTCGTATTGCGCGACCACATTACCACCACGGGTCAGGAAAATCCGGGTGTCATAGGCACCTTCGGTCAGAGCCGCAGGCAGGCGCACGGCAGCGCGGAACAGGGTCTGTTCGTCCACGGTCACGCCGCCTTCGATCACCTGATATTGTTCGGCCTTTTTACGAATGCGGATCAGCGCCTCGGTAAAGCTGGCGGCATCAGCAATCTCCATTGGCGCGCCCACGGACCGGATCGCGCGGGGGATGGACACCTTGTGGCGCAGGTCTTCTGTCCGTTTCAGCACGTCGAGCATCGGTCCGCTTGTCACCACGGCATAATAGCTTGGGGCGCGGTCCACTTCGACAGCCTCGGTATTGACCCAGATGCCAAACCGTTTTTCCTTGCGGCGCACGACAACCGGCTCGGACGGGCCGGACACTGTCATCACCACGTGCAGCTCTGGTCCGTCTGGAATGGGCTGGTCGCGTTTGACCGCGCCATAGACCAGGATCTCGGAGCCGTTGAAATTGGTGGTGATGGACACCTCGGCCTGACTGAGACCCAGGACAATCTCTTCGTTGGCCCGCGCTGGCAAAGCCAGAAACAACGCCGCCAGCAACAAAGGCAAAAGTATCCGCATCAGTGGCCACCTGCCGCACCAAGCGAGAACACCTCACTTGGCTGCAAAAGCAGATCCAGCGCCAGCTTGCCGCAGACAGCCAGCACCATCAGCGCCAGCAGGATACGCAATTGTTCGGCCTTCATCTTGACCCCGATCCGGGTGCCGATCTGTGCGCCGATCACACCGCCCACCAGCAGCAGTACCGCCAATACGATGTCCACGGTATAGTTGGTCGTCGCGTGCAGCATGGTGGTGAATGCGGTCACAAAGATAATCTGGAACAGCGATGTGCCGACAACAACTTTGGTCGGCATGCCCAGCAGATAGATCATTGCAGGCACCATGATAAAGCCGCCGCCAACACCCATGATCGCGGCCAGAATGCCCACGGCAATGCCAACGACCACAGGCGGGATCACCGAGATATAAAGCCCTGAGACACGAAAGCGCATCTTGAACGGCAGGCCGTGGATCCAGTTGTGTTTCTTGCGGGCGGGCGGTTTGCCGCGTTTGGTGTTGCGGATCGCCTTGAGCGATTCAAGGAACATCAACCCGCCGATGACGCCCAGAAACACCACATAGCAAAGCTTGACCAGCAGATCGACCTGACCCTGCGCCTTGAGGTAGTTGAACACCATCACACCCAGCGCCGCACCGATCAGACCCCCGATCAGCAGCACCGTGCCCATCCTCAGATCCACGGTCCTTCGCTTGAAATGGGCGAGCACGCCGGAAAAGGAAGAGGCCACGATCTGGTTCGCCTCAGTGGCCACAGCCACGGCGGGCGGGATGCCGATGAAGAACAGCAGCGGTGTCATCAGGAAGCCACCGCCGACGCCAAACATGCCAGACAGGACGCCCACAAGTCCGCCCAGCCCCAACAAGAGGAAGGCATTGACCGAAACTTCGGCGATGGGAAGGTAGATTTGCATGGCATCCCTTAGCGCAAGTTAACGCGGGAAATCAACCATGCCCGCTGCCTCGCAGCGAAATGGGCTCATCACCCTTGAAAAACTGGACTTATCTGCCCGCGCCTGAGGCGGATTGGCCCCCGTTTCCGGGGGCCGAACGTCAGCGTTCCTTGACGTAGGGTTCACCGCCCGCACGGGGGGGAATCGCCTTGCCGACAAAACCGGCCAGAATGATCACCGTCATCAGATAGGGCAGGGCGCCCAAAAGCTGGCCTTGGACCTTCATTCCGATCACACTTTCGATCACGTCGGGGCGGGTTTCCAAAGCGCCAAACAGACCAAAGAGCAGCGTCGCCCAAAGCGCGTACCATGGCCGCCATTTGGCAAAGATCAGCGCCGCCAGCGCGATAAAGCCGCGGCCGGCGGACATGTCTTTGACAAAGCCCGCCTGCAGGGCTGTGCTGAGGTATGCGCCCGCGATGCCGCACAGGACGCCGCAGATCGCCACAGCCGCATAGCGCAGCCCGATCACCGAAACACCGGCCGTGTCCACCGCCGCGGGGTTTTCCCCCACCGCACGCAGACGCAGGCCGAAACGGGTGCGGTAAAGCAACCACCATGTCGCCGGTACAGCGGCCAGCGCCATATAGACCAGAATGGAGTGACCGGAGATCAGTTCCGAATAAAGCGGGCCGATGATCGGCACATCCGCCATGGCATCGGCGCCGGGCAGGGTGATCCCTTCGAAACGTGCATCGCCGGTCAGTGAGGGCGTGCGCCCACCCTGTTTGAACCAATCCTGCGCAATCAGCACGGTCATGCCTGCCGCAAGGAAATTGATCGCTACACCAGAGATCAACTGATTGCCGCGGAAGGTGATGGAGGCGACCCCGTGTAGCGCGCTGAGCATCAGGGACGCGCCTATGCCTGCCAGCAGGCCAAGCCAGACGGAGCCGGTGACAGAAGCCAGCGCAGCGGAAAAGAACGCGGCGGCCAGCATCTTGCCCTCAAGGCCGATGTCAAAAATACCCGCGCGTTCGCTGAAAAGGCCCGCAAGACAGGCTAGCAGCAAAGGCGTGGCCAGACGGACAGAGCTGTCGAGCAGCTGGATGAGCGTCATATAATCCATCAGTTCGCCCCCGCCGCTTTGTTCCGGCGCAGGGCCAGGAACATCCGTTCCAGCGGCATCCGCACCATGTTGTCCAGCGCCCCGGTGAACAGGATCACCAGCGCCTGAATGACCACGATCAATTCACGCGGGATCGAGGTCCAAAGCGCCAGCTCTGCGCCGCCCTGATAGAGGAACCCAAAGAGGATCGCGGCGATAAACACGCCCAGCGGATGTGACCGCCCCATCAGCGCCACGGCGATGCCGATAAAACCGGCCCCTTCGGTGGCGTTCAGAACCAGTCTTTCGGCCTCGCCCATGACGTTGTTGATCGCCATCATCCCGGCCAAAGCGCCGGAGATGATCATCGCAATCATGGTGATCTTGAAGGGCGAGATGCCAGCGTATTTGGCTCCGCTTTCGGATTCGCCATAGCTGCGGATCTCGAACCCCAGACGGGTGCGCCAGATCAGCAACCACAAGGCAAAACAGGCCGCAATCGCCACCAGAAGCGAAACATTGGCCGGGGCCGATTTGGAAAAGGCGATGCCAAAGGGCGCCAGCAGGTCATGCAGCGTCGGCAGGTTCGTGGCCTCGCGGAAATGCGCGGTGGCGGGATCCATGCTGCCCTTGGGGCGCATCAGATTGACCAGCAGATAGTTCAGCAAAGAGGCGGCGATAAAGTTGAACATGATCGTGGTGATCACGATATGGCTGCCGCGTTTGACCTGAAGCCAAGCCGGGATCGCAGCCCAGACCGCCCCGAACAGGGCCGCCATTGCCGCGGCACCAATCAGCGCCACAGACCAATGCGGCCAAGGAATATAGAGACAGGCAATCGCCACACCCAAACCGCCCAGCATCGCCTGACCTTCGCCGCCGATGTTGAACAGACGGGCATGAAAGGCGATGGCCACGGCCAGTCCGGTGAACATGAAGTTCGTCGCGTAATAAAGCGTGTAGCCCCAGCCATAGGTTGAGCCGAGTGCCCCGTTGACCATCAGCTTGGCCGCGCCCCAGACAAAATCGAGCCGGGCACCGATGCGGTCCATCATGGTGATGGCCGTGTCCGGAACATCCGCGATGGCGAACACAACCAAGCCAGAGATAAACGCCGCAAGCAGCAGGGAAATGAAGGGTACAAGGACCACTTCGGCCCATTTTGGCATCACATCCATATCAGACCTCCTTGCCTGCGTCGCCGCCCGCATGGGCGAGGTTTTCTTCGATCTCTTCAACAGTATGGGCATTGGCGGTGTCGGTGATCCCCGCCATCAGCAGGCCCAGCTCTTTCTCGTCGGTCTGCTCAGGCAGTCTCTCTCCCATCACCTGTCCGTCGAACATCACGGCAATCCGGTCACTGAGCGCGAGGATCTCTTCGAGCTCAACCGAGACCAGCAAGATCGCCTTGCCCTGGTCGCGCAGCGCGACGATTTGTTGGTGGATAAATTCAATCGCGCCAATGTCGACGCCGCGTGTGGGCTGGCCGATCAACAACAGATCGGGGTTCCGCTCAATCTCGCGGGCCAGCACGATTTTCTGCTGGTTGCCACCGGAAAAGTTCTTGGCCGCAAGGTTGGGGTCCGGCGGGCGCACGTCAAAGCGTTCCATCTTTTCGGCGGTGTCTGCCTTGATCGCGGCATTGTCCATCAACATGGCGTTTTTTTGGTAGGACGGATCGTGGTGATAACCAAAGGCGGTGTTTTCCCAGGCGTGGAAATTCATGATCAGGCCTTCGCGCTGGCGGTCTTCGGGCACATGGGCCACCCCCCGTGCGCGGCGCGACTGGCCATCCGAATGCCGCCCCGACAGATCAAGGAGCTGGCCGTTCAGGCGCAATTCGCCGGTGCCATCTTGATAGCCGCCGAGCACCTCAAGCAGTTCTGACTGACCATTGCCCGCGACACCCGCGATGCCGACAATTTCGCCCGCCCGCACCTGCAAATCAATGCCGCGCAGCCGTTCGACGCCCTTGTCGTCTTTCACCTTGAGGTTTTTGACATCCAGCACCACGTCGCCGGGGGTGGCAGGCTTTTTGTCGACCCGCAGCAATACTTTACGCCCCACCATCAGCTCTGCCAGTTCGGCAGGCGAGGTTTCAGAGGTCTTGACTGTGGCGGTCATCTCGCCGCGTCGCATCACCGACACGGTGTCGGTGGTCTCCATGATCTCGCGCAGTTTGTGGGTGATCAGGATGATGGTTTTGCCCTCGGAGCGCAGCCGACCCAGAATGCGGAACAACTGGTCCGCTTCGGCGGGGGTCAGAACCCCGGTGGGTTCATCAAGGATGAGGATATCGGCCTGCCGGTAGAGCGCCTTGAGGATCTCGACCCGCTGCTGCATCCCCACGCCAATGTCCTGGACCAGCGCATCGGGTTCTACGTTCAGCCCGTAATCATTGGCCAGCTCGATCAAAGTCCGCCGTGCCTTGGCCAGCGATGGTTTCAGTAGCCCGCCGTCTTCTGCGCCGAGGATAATATTCTCAAGCACGGTGAAATTCTCGACCAGCTTGAAATGCTGGAACACCATCCCGATGCCTGACGCGATGGCGGCCTGGCTGTCGGTGATATTGGCCTTTTTGCCGCCGATAAAGATCTCGCCAGCGTCGGCTTTGTAAAAGCCATAGAGGATCGACATCAGCGTGGATTTGCCCGCGCCGTTTTCGCCGATGATGCCGTGAATGGTGCCGGGCATCACCCGGATCGAAATGTCCTTGTTGGCCTGAACCGGCCCAAAAGCCTTGGATATGCCCTTCAGCTCAATCGCTGGTGCCTGATTGGCCATATGTCCCCCCGGAGTTGAGAGGGCCGCGCCGATTTCTCAGCGCGGCCCATGTCATATTGTCTTGAAACGGACCTTAGAAGTCCAGCGCTGGGCAGCTGTCGTTGGCGTAGTAGGCCACAACTTCCAGATCACCGTCGATGATCTTCTGGCGCGCTTCCTCGACGGAGGCTTTCATTTCATCGCTGACCAGAGGTGCGTTGTTTTCATCCATCGCATAGCCCACGCCTTCTTCGGCCAGACCCAGAACCATGGAACCGGTCACACCGTCAGCACCGTTTTTCATGGCGTTGTACACGGCCACGTCCACACGCTTGAGCATGGAGGTCAGAACCTTGCCCGGATGCAGGTGGTTTTGGTTGCTGTCCACACCGATGGACAGGATGTTTTCGTCCGCTGCGGTTTGCAGAACGCCAACACCGGTGCCGCCTGCGGCCGCATAGACAACATCAGCGCCCTGGCTGATCTGCGCTTTGGTCAGCTCGGAGCCTTTTACCGGGTCATTCCATGCAGATGGTGTCGTGCCGGTCATGTTGGCAACGATCTTGATGTCAGGGTTCACCGCCTTGGCGCCTTGCGCATAGCCGCAACCGAAGTGGCGGATCAGCGGGATGTCCATACCACCGATAAAGCCGATGGTGCCGGACTTGGACGCCTGGGCGGCCAGCATGCCCACCAGATAGGAACCCTCGTGCTCCTGGAAGCTGATCATCTGCACGTTGGCAGGGATCTCTGGCAGCCATCCATCGATGTTCACGAATTTGGTGTCAGGATAGTCGCCTGCAACCGCATCAACAGGTGTCGCGAAGGCGAAACCAGTGGTGATGATCGGGTTTGCACCGGCCTCGGCAAAGCGGCGCAGGGCCTGCTCACGCTGGGCTTCGGACTGCAGTTCGATTTCGCGGAAAGTGCCGCCGGTTTCTTCGGCCCAACGCTGCGCACCGTTGAAGGCCGCTTCGTTGAAGGATTTGTCGAACTTGCCGCCCAGATCGAAGATCAGCGCAGGTTCGGCCAATGCGGCGCCGGCGCTCAGCGCCAATGCGGCGGCAGCACCCATAAATTTGGTCATAAGGGTCATTTTTGTCTCCCAGGTTTATACTGTTGGGGCGCGGCCTATGTTGGCCGATTGCCCAAGATCAATAGATCAGAGCCAATTTAGGCGGTATGCGGGGGGGAGGGTCAACCGCTTTCTGGCATTTTGCGGTGTGAAACATGGCCATGACCAAAGGTCACGGCGCGGCGCATCACAATAGCATCGGCCTTTGTACCATTGCTCCGGCTGTAATAGGCGGCGCGGCGTCCGGCCTCGATAAATTTGAACTTCTGGTAAAGATTTATCGCGGGCTGATTGTCCGATGCGACCTCAAGAAAGGCGGTTTCGGTGCCTTCGGGCAGGGAATCCAGCCAGTTTTGCAGCAATTCCTGACCGATTCCCTTGCCCTGATGGTCGGGATCAACGGCCAGTGTCAGCAGCTCGCTTTCGCCAGCAAGCGTGCGGGTGAGGGCAAAGCCAAAAGCGTGATCAAAGCAGCGGACAAAACGGCTTTGGGTCAGGTCGGAGAATTCCTTGTCTGACCAGGGACGTTCGCGCAGGAAGGCGGCGCGGTGCAGCTGTGCCATCCGCGCCGGGGTCACGGCAGAATGGCCGGAGGGGCATCACGCGCCGGGGCCGCATCGGCAGGGCGCAGGTAGAGGGGGGCAGGGCGGTCGGTCGTGGTGGCAAACCGCCGCGCGGTGATATGGGCGATGGCTTCGGCCACCGGCAGCTGTGGCGCTTGGCCGCCCGCGCCGATCAATGGCCCATCGAAGGGTGGCAATACATCTGCGTCATGCAAGGCAGGCTCGGCCAAGGCTGGGTTGCCGATGCCTTGAAAAAAGACCTGCCCCCGCCGGGCATCGACGGCACAGGCGCAAGGCCCATCGATGCCAAAGGCCAGCGCGTCAAAGTTGGACACGCCCACCGCAGGCACGCCAAGACCCAGTGCCAAACCCCGCGCGGCGGAAACGGAAATGCGAATGCCGGTGAAATTGCCGGGGCCGACGCCAACGCCGATCGCATCAAGATCCTGAAAGCTTTTGTTGCTGGCTTGCAAAAGGTCTTCGCAAAGGCAAAGCAGGCGTTCGGCTTGACCTTTTGACATTTCTTCCACGGCGCTTTGAATGATTTGGTCGCCCGACAGCAAAGCGGCCGCGCAATGCGCGGCCGATGTGTCAAACGCCAGAATAAGCGGGGTCTCAGGCAACCGGGCGCACCTCGGTCACTTCGGGGATGTAGTGGCGCAGCAGGTTTTCGATGCCCATTTTCAGGGTCAATGTCGAAGAGGGGCAGCCCGCGCAGGCGCCTTGCATGTGCAGATAGACCACGCCACGATCAAAGCCGTGGAATGTGATATCGCCGCCATCCTGTGCCACGGCGGGGCGCACGCGGCTGTCCAGCAATTCTTTGATCTGGCCAACGATTTCGCCATCTTCGCCGTCATGTGCGGCATGGCCCGAGCTGGCCTCGTGACCTTCGCCCATCACCGGCTGGCCGGATTGGAAATGTTCCATGATCGCGCCCAGAAGGGCAGGCTTGATGTGGTCCCATTCGATGCTGTCGGCCTTGGTCACGGTGACAAAGTCGGTGCCAAAGAAAACGCCGGTCACACCATCCACCGCAAACAGCCGTGTAGCCAAAGGGGAGGAACCAGCGGTGTCGGGCGTCGGGAAATCCGCCGTTCCCATTTCCAGAACGGATTGACCGGGCAGGAATTTCAACGTGGCCGGGTTCGGGGTGGATTCGGTTTGAATAAACATCGCGGTGTCCTCAGATGGCTTGGCTTTGATATGCGCCCTGAGGGGCGAAGTGTCAAGATTTGGAACGATTCTAAACGGCGCAATCAGGTGATCGCTTCAAGCCGCTCCTTGCTCAGATCGCCGGGCACAATGGTGATCGGCACCGGCAAACTGCCTGCAGAGCGGGACATTTGTGTGACAAGTGGACCGGGCCCTTTTTTCTTGTCCGAGCTGGCGCCAAGCACCAGCACGCCGATCTCGGGATCATCGGCAATCTGCTGAATGATTTCATCCACGGGTTGACCTTCGCGGATCACCAGTTCGGGGTCGACCCCCTGTTTGTCGCGCATCCACTTTGCAAACACCTCGAAATGCACTTCGATCCGCTCGCGGGCCTCTTCGCGCATGATGTCACCGACACCGATCCAGTGATTGAACTCTTCGGGCGGAATCACCGCCAAAACCTCTACCCCGCCGCCGGTGTGAGCGGCTCGCAGCGCGGCGAAACGCATGGCATTAAGGCATTCTGTACTGTCGTCCAAGACAACAAGGAACTTGCGCATCTTCTGGTCTCCCTTGAGGGCGGATCATGACCTCAGTTCAGGCGCAGGGCAATCGCTATCTGCGGCTGGAGTGATCGGATTTGGAGGTCTGGACAGGCCGTTTACCGTTCGGAGGCGGCCCAGTTCCAATACATTTCGCGCACCCGGCGGGTCACGGGGTTGGCGTTTGCACCCACCTCGTAAGTGGTGTCGTCAAAGGCTTTGACAGGGGTCACTTTCATCATGTTGCCCGACAGGAAAACCTCGTCCGCATCGTGGAAATCGTCAAAGGACAGCACGGTTTCATGTACCTTGATGCCATCGGCCTGCATGTTCTTGATGTGCCGCGCACGGGTGATGCCCGCCAGAAAGGTGCCATTGGGAATCGGCGTGAAAACCTCGCCATCCTTGACCATAAACGCATTGGCAGAGGCGCTTTCGGCGACGTTTCCGGCCGCATCGGCCACCAGGGCATTGCCGAAACCTTTGGATCTGGCCTCGACCATCATGCGGGCGTTGTTGGGATAGAGGCAGCCTGCTTTGGCATTCACGACATTGTCCTCAAGCACGGGGCGGCGGAAGCGTGTTCGGGTCAGGGTTGTCGCGGCCTCGGGCGGGGCCATCGGGATCTCTTCGAGGCTGATGGCAAACCCGGTTGCCCCCTCACGCGGGACAATGCCAAGCTCGTCACCGGCCAGCGCCCAATACATCGGACGAATGTAAACGGCGCTGTCGCGGCCATAGCTTTTCAAGCCCTCGCGGACCATCTCGACCATCTCTTCTGTTTCAACGGTGGGTGTGATCATCAGCGCCTTGGCAGACCGGTTGATGCGGGCGCAATGGGCTTCAAGATCAGGGGACAGCCCGTCAAACAGGCGTGCGCCGTCAAACACGGTGGTGCCCAGCCATGCGCCATGATCTGCGGCATTGATCACGGTCTTGTCGCCGTCATGCCAAGCGCCGTCGTAATAGGTTTTGATGTTGGTTCCGGTGGCCATCTTGGTTGGTCCTGTTCTTATGGTGCGCTGCGGTAGATGCCTTCGGGCAGGTTCAGCGCCGCCGTCAAATCGCGAAGCTGATCCGGCGAAAGCGTGATTTTGGAGACCCGGTCCGTGCGCGGATCCCATTGTTCAAAAGTGATCTCGCCAGCAAAGGCCTGTACGGTTACATCTTCGCGGAGGGGCGTGCTGCCTTCGTCCACAAGGGTGATCACCGTCGCGTCGAATTCGTGTTCAATGGTAAACATGGGGCAAACCTGATGGTTTCGGCAGGGCTTTGCAAGCACTGTGTCACTTGGTGGTGATCGGGGTGGCCTCATACGCCGGGCGTGCTAGATTGGCGTCAATTGGATATTGCCCAAAGGACGTTGGCAGATGATCAAAAAGACGATGTGCGCGATTGTCGCTGTGGCGGTGCTGGCAGCCTGCGAAGTGGTGCCTGTGCAGACCGAAGCGCAAGGCGGTACAACTGCTGTATCACAGTCTTATTTGGCCAAGTTGCAACAAAACCAAGCTGTACGCAGGTTCGTTCACGTCGTTGAAGATGTCGAGCCGATTGCAGAACAGGAATGTCGGGTTCGCACCAGACGGATAAATTGCAATTTTTGGATTGTGGTGGATGTTCGCCCGGATGAGCCTGCCAATGCTTACCAGACTCTAGACAAATGGGGGCGTCCAGTTATCGTCTTTACCCTGCAAATGATCAAAACAGCAAAAAATGCTGATGAGCTGGCTTTCATATTGGGTCATGAGGCGGCGCACCATATTTCAGGGCATATTCCCCGTCAAAAATTTAACGCAATGGCTGGAGAAGTCATTCTGGCGGGCATCGCACTGTTGAACGGGGGAGATAACGCAGCCGTTCAAACAGCCCGTCGTGTTGGTGCGGATTACGGCGCCCGCGCTTATTCTAAAAGGTATGAATTGGAAGCCGATGCTCTGGGCACAGTCATAACCGCAAAGGCAGGCTATGATCCGATTAGGGGGGCTGAATTCTTTAACCGTATTCCAGATCCCGGTGACGTCTTCTTGGGAACCCATCCGCCAAATGCAGCCAGAATAGAGATCGTACAAGAGACAGCCGCTGATTTTTGATCGTTGCACATTGGTATCATCGGCGACAAATGTGAGTTAATCTGAATAAGTAAGCACACCGCAGGAGAGACCAATGAGCCGCAGCAATTTCACCCGCAGGGCCTGGATCGCAGGGGCTATGGTGGCCTGTCTGGCCTATCCTGTAGCGGCGCAAACCGTTGGGATCTCTGGTGTTTTCACTGCCGAAGGGCGCAATCCAGATGGATCGGCCTATTCCGGTGTGGCGGTTGTGAGCGAACAGAACGGATCGGTGCAGGTCACATGGACCGTGGGCAGCCAGACCTACGCTGGCAGCGGTGTGCGCGACGGCCAAATTGTGGTGGTCAACTGGGGCCAGCCGCATCCGGTAATCTATGTGGTGATGGCCAACGGCAACCTGCACGGCACATGGCAAAACGGCACCGCGCTAGAGCGTTTGACCCGCCGCTGAAAGACACCGATATGCACAAGAAGCTGGGCGTGATCCTGACCGATCGCGGATCGAAATATGCAGTGTCCGGCGGGCCCGCCACAACCCGCGCCGAGGTCGATGCCTTGCTAAAATCGCTCAAGCGGGACAAGGCCTATGCCAAGGCGACCCACAACACCTGGGGGGTTCTGTTCGCGGATGGAACGCCCCTCAAGGGCGACGATGGCGAGGCCGGTGCAGGCATGGTTATCCTGCGGATGCTGGAGCGCGAAGAGCTGACCGATCATGTGATTGTCGTGACCCGCTGGTATGGCGGCAAACATCTGGGCGGTGACAGGTTCCGCCATGTACAGACCTGCGTCAGCGCCTATATCGACGGCGCGTGAGCCCAGAGGCTCAGCAGGATCGCGGCAAAGAAACAGGCGGAGGCCACCAGCACAAAGCCATGCCAGATCGCGTTTTGGAACCGCATCCCCTTGTGGGCATAGACAAATGTGCCGACCGAATAGGTCAGACCGCCCGCCACGATCAGCGCCAATGCGCCGCCCGGCAGGGTCATCCACATCGGCCAGATCAGCAGAACCGACAGCCAGCCCATCAATAGATAAAGCGCCAATGATCCGCGCCCGTCGGTGCGCCAGAACCACAGCTTGGCCACTGCACCAATGACCGCCAGCGCCCAGACGATACCGAGAATGCCATAGGCAAAACCCGATCCGATCACCATGACAAGAGGGGTGTAAGTTCCTGCAATCTTGAAGTAAATCGCGGCATGGTCAATCCGGTTCAAGACCGGGCGCAGCCCGTCGTGCGGTGTCAGATGGTAGATCGCCGAGGCCATGAAGGCAAAGATCATGCAACCGGCATAAAGCCCTGTCGGGGCCAGCGCCGTGCCGCTATGCGCCGCTTGGATCAATAAGATCACCGAGGCAGGCACGGCCAGCAACAGACCGGCCAGATGCACCGCGCCATCGGCAAGTGTTTCCGCTTTGGAGTAAGGATAAGCCATGCACAAAGCCTAGCAGCGGTTTGTAAACACGCCATGGATGACCAAAGGGAAAGCTCCCGCTTAGGCGCGTTTTTGCCGCCAGAGGTGCCAGCGATAGATCAGAGGCGCCAGCACGTGATCATAGCCCAGCACCGCCAGCCGATTGACCCCCGGCAGCGCCACCGCCCGTGCAAGCCAGCGATAGCGCGGGATCTCTTGCCACAGTTCGATAAAGGCCGGAATGCCCACAAACGTCTGCCCGTTCTTACGCAGATGCAGCCGCCGCGCGGCCTGATCACTGTCTATGCCCCAATCGGCCAGCTTGGCCGGATCGTTCAGGTCATCATAACGGATCGGGATAGCGGCCTTGGTGCTGGCCTTGGCGTAATGATCCATCTCGCGGCTGCAAACCGGACATTGGCCGTTGTACAAAACTTTGGTGTCGCTGCTCATGGTGCAAAGATAGGGCGCAGCGGCCCGGCGGCAAAGGGTCAGCGCGGTTTATTGCTGTCGATCCAGCGCGACATCATGGTCTTGTCGCGGAAACACTCGGGCGGTACCGGATTGCGCTTGAGCCGTGCAATGCGTTCGGCAAAGGCCACCTGTTTGGAAGAGGGGTAATTGCTGAACCGGCCCTGCGGTGCGGGCGCCTTGTGGGCGTCGATCCATTTGGACAGCGCCGCACGGTCTGCGGTGATCCCCTCCGGCAGGGCCGCGCCGGATTTGGCGGACAGCACGCGGGCATAGGCGATCTGCTTTTCCGTCGCGGGCTGCGCGGCGGTGGATTGCGGTTCAGCTTCAACCGGCGCGGCCCCGCGTGCGGGGGAAAACAGGCCGGGAAATGAGGGTTGGAAGGACATGATATGCACCTCTCTTAACGTTTCATTAAGATATAGAACATATGGGGAACATTTTCAAGGGGGAGGAGAACATCGGCCGTTTGACCACCTTCGAAACACAACACGCGCCGTGCAGCGGCAGACTGCGGGCTGGCGCATCTGACCTATCATTTATGTTGGCTATTTAAGGTTCGTTAGCGAGAGGGCACATCCGTCCGCAAAAGCGTCAGGCTGGTGGGGCGGTCTGACGCTGCACGGCGGGTGCGCCATGTGGTTGTGCAAGGTCTCAAGTCGCGATAAATGCCGTTCACTCATTGCGGAGAGACAGGTTTTCAGAACTTAAAAATTGACAGTTTTCGAGCCATAAGGATTGGGCAGCTCGCATGGCCATGTTGTTGTTCGCAGCCCTGACTTTGTTTTGTTGACTTACGAAAGTGGCGATCGGCAGAAATGGCGGCCAATCAAAACCTCTTTTTGTTTCGGATGCGCTCTTCCGTATCAATTATTGAATCGGCTAGCTGGTTCACCGTTAGGTTTGATAGCTGCAGTCTGACAGAAAAATATTCGCGGATTTTCAGGTCGCTGAAGTGCTCTTCAATGGTGTCACTTTCACCTCTGGCGAAAGCAAAGCACTGTTCAATTCTCCTCGCCAAAATGGCCCACTCGACAGGGAGGCTCATATGGATCATCAAAAACTGGTCGTCTTCTATGAGCCAATGTTTTGTACGGGAATGTGTCACCTGAAAGTGACTAATAATCTCTCTTAGCACTCGCGCTTCGCTAGCTTCGGAGTACTCAATAGTTCTTTGAAGTGCCTTGAGAGTATCGGGTGGAAGGTTCAGTTCATCAACTAGTTCGGTTTGAGTGCGATCGATGGGCAGGCTTTTCGCTGTGAACCTTATTCCTCTATCAACGATATCCAGTAAGTTTGTAAGCGCCAAAGGCAAAGTAGCTTTGGCAGCTTCCAAAGACCTTTGTCTTTGCATCTGGTCAAGCGTTCGCTGGTTTTCGATGCTGGCCAAAACTCCCGTTACTGCGAGAAGGCTTCCAAACAGCGCCGCCGAAGCTGTTAGAAGCTGGGGGGCAAACGCAATTTCGTTATCAAAAAACCAAGCTAAGCCAATTGCCAACTCGAACCCAAGGAAAGCACCAAAAGCTGTATTTCTTAAGAGAGGGTCTAGAAGTCTTTTTCGCAAACCACCCGCCCCCACAAATCATATTCTCCGGCTTCTTCCACCTCAACGGTAACCAGATCGCCCACCTTCAGATCTGCGAACCCTTCGTCAATAAAGAGGTTTCCGTCGATCTCCGGCGCGTCCGCCTTGGTGCGGCAGGTGGCTGCCTCGTCGTCCACCTCGTCCACGATCACCTGCAGGGTCTGGCCGACCTTTGCCTCCAGCTTGGCTTCGGAGATTGCCTGCGCCTTGGCCATGAAACGGTCCCAGCGGTCTTGCTTGATCTCATCCGGCACATGATCGGGCAGCGCGCTTGACCGCGCACCTTCGACGTTTTCATATTGAAAACAGCCCACCCGGTCGAGCTGCGCCTCGTCCATCCAATCCAGCAGGGTCTGGAATTCTGCCTCCGTCTCGCCGGGATAGCCGACAATGAACGTGGACCGCAGGGTGATATCGGGGCAGACATCGCGCCATGCGGCAATCTCATCCAGCGTTTTGGACGCCGCCGCAGGCCGCGCCATGCGTTTGAGTACATCAGGATGCGCATGTTGGAACGGAATATCGAGATAGGGCAGGATCAGCCCATCGGCCATCAGCGGGATCAGCTGGCGCACATGCGGGTAGGGGTAAACGTAGTGTAGCCGCACCCAAAGATCACGCCCTGCACCAAGCGCCCCAAGATCACGTGCCAGATCGGTGATATGGGCGCGGTGGCCGCGGTCCTCGGCGTGTTTGATATCCACGCCAAAGGCCGAAGTGTCCTGGCTGATCACCAGCAGTTCTTTGACACCATTGTCCACCAGCCGCTCCGCCTCGCGGATCACCGCATGGGCGGGGCGCGATTGCAGCCGCCCGCGCATGTCGGGGATGATGCAGAACTTGCACTTGTGATTGCAGCCCTCGGAAATCTTGAGATAGCTGTAATGGCGCGGGGTCAGAGAGACCTGCTGTGCCGGCAGAAGATCCACAAAGGGATCGGGGCTGGGCGGCACCGCGCCATGCACGGCATCCAGCACCTGTTCATATTGATGCGGGCCGGTCACCGCCAGAATGCGAGGGTGATGTTCGCGGATATAGTCGGGCTCTGCCCCGAGGCAGCCCGTGACAATCACCTTGCCGTTCTCGGTCAGCGCCTCGCCAATGGCATCAAGGCTTTCGGCCTTGGCGCTGTCGAGAAAGCCGCAGGTGTTCACGATCACCGCATCGGCCCCGGCATAATCGGGCGAAACCCCATAGCCTTCGGCGCGCAGCCGCGTCAGGATGCGTTCACTGTCCACCAGTGCCTTGGGACAACCAAGCGAGACCATGCCGATGGTCGGCTGGCCGGGGCGGGAGGGATCGCTGATTTTGGCTTTGGGGGCCAGATCAGGGCGCAGATTGGGTGGGTTTGTGCTCATCCAATGGGCTATAAGGCAAGCAAAGGGGCGGTGAAAGCCCCCGCAAAACAGGAGAGCGGCAATGAAATGGATCATGCGGGTTTTGGGCCTTGTGGTTTTGGTGGCTGTGCTGGTCGTCGTGGGCGTTTTGATGCTGCCTGCGGACAAGATCGCGCAGATCGCGGGGGATCAGCTGCGCAAGGTGACGGGGCGCGATGTGACGATCAGCGGCGATGTTTCCATGACATTCTGGCCGGTTCTGGGGGTGACAGCGGGCGGTCTTGAGGTGGGCAATGCCAGCTGGGCCAAGGACGGCGCGATGCTCAGCACCACGAACGCGGCGATTGGGGTGGATGCATCAGCGCTGCTGCGCGGCGAAATTCGCATCACCAACATCGAGGCGCAAAGCCCGACGATCCGGCTGGAAAGCCGCAAGGATGGCCGCGCAAGTTGGCAGTTCACAGACGCCACAGGCGCGGCGCAGATCGAGACCGAAACCTCGCCCGCGCGGCCTGCCAAGGCGGTGACCATCCAAAAGCTCAAGATCACCGATGCGACCCTGATCTATGATGCCGAAGGGGCGGATCTGGTTTCTTATCAAGGGGTTGATCTGACACTGGATTGGCCCGACGCCAATGGCGCGGCGGATATCTCGGCGGCTTTGCGCCCCGCGCAGGACAAGGTCAATATTGATGCGCGGATCGAGAATTTTGGGTCTTTCCTGACCGGTGCGGTGCAGCCGCTGCGGGCCAGGATCACGGCCAAAGGCGGCGAGCTGAGCCTGCAAGGGCGCGGATCGCTCGAAGGGGCGGTTGCGGGGGCTTTCGCGCTGAAGGCCGGGAACACCGGGACATTTCTGGCGCAACTGGGCGCGGGCGGTGTGGAGTTGCCCAAGGGACTGGGGCAAAGCCTGAATGTCACGGCTGATCTGACGCTGACCCCCGACCGGCGGCTTGCGCTGCGGGATCTGGTGGCGGATCTGGGCGGCAACACCCTGCGCGGCGGGGTCGATGTGGCGCTGAACGGTGTGCCACA
Source organism: Sulfitobacter sp. M368 (assembly GCF_025141875.1). Classification (NCBI taxonomy): domain Bacteria; kingdom Pseudomonadati; phylum Pseudomonadota; class Alphaproteobacteria; order Rhodobacterales; family Roseobacteraceae; genus Sulfitobacter; species Sulfitobacter sp. M368. Next base: position 2,932,266 of record NZ_CP081113.1, on the reverse strand, counting down.
GATCAATGCGCAGCTGAACGCCGGAGCGCTGGATCTGCGCAGCCTCACCGAAGGCGGCGAGGGCGGCGGCAGCAGTGCCGGGGCGGGTTGGCCCAAAGACCGCATTGATGCCTCGGGTCTGGCGGCGTTTAACGGCACCATTGCCTTGAACGCGAGCCGCATTGATCTGGGCGCATTGTCCTTGGGCGCGACACGCACGGTGCTGCGCAACGATCGATCGCGGATGGTGTTCGAGCTGCGCGAGGTCAACGCCTATGACGGCAAACTGGCGGGCGAATTTGTGATGAACAACCGCAACGGCCTGTCCGTGGGCGGCAAATTGCAGGCGCTCGGCGTGCAGATGCAGCCTCTGCTGACCGATTTGGCCGATCTGAGCCGGTTTCGCGGGCAGGGCAACGCCTCGCTCTCGTTCCTAGGGGTGGGGCAAAGCGTGGATGCGATCATGCGCTCTCTCAGCGGTGAGGGCAGCCTCAAGGTGGGGCGCGGGGCCATCGAAGGGATCGATCTGGACGCGCTGCTGGGCTCGTTTGATGTGGAGGGCGGCACCACGGTGTTTGACAGCCTGAACGCCAGCTACGCCATCAAGGGCGGGGTGTTGCGCAATTCGGACCTGCTGATGTTGCTGCCCAATTTCAACGCGGCAGGCGCGGGGGAGATCAATCTGGGCGCGCAGACGCTGGATTACACGGTGACGCCCAAGGCGCTGCGGGTGAACGGGGATCGCGGGCTCGCGGTGCCTGTGCGGATTTACGGGCCATGGGCCGATCCCAAGATCCGGCCAGATCTGAAAGCGGCGGTGGATCTCAATTTCCAGAAAGAAAAGGAAGAAGCCAAAGCCAAGGTAGAAGCCAAGGTCCAGCAAAAGATCGAGAAGGAACTGGGCGTGAAGGTTCAAGAGGGCCAGTCCATCGAAGAGGCGGTCAAGGACGGGATCGAGGACAAGTTGAAAAAGGAACTGCTGAGCATTTTTGATTGACGCCGCAGGGGTGCAATTTCCTATACGATCCTAGTGGCGGTCCGGCCTATGCTGCGCTATGTCAGGCCAGACCACATGCCCGATCTCATGAAGGAGCGCCGTTATGGCCAACGATCTTTTCAACAGTTTCATGACCGGCCCCGATGAAAAGGGCCGTTTTGGTGATTTTGGCGGGCGTTTCGTATCCGAGACGTTGATGCCGCTGATCCTCGAGTTGGAGCAGGAATACGAAAAGGCCAAAACCGACGACAGTTTCTGGGCAGAGATGAACGACCTTTGGACGCATTACGTGGGCCGGCCCAGCCCATTGTATCATGCAGAGCGCCTGACCGAACATCTGGGCGGCGCCAAGGTCTATATGAAGCGTGACGAGCTGAACCACACCGGTGCGCATAAGATCAACAACGTGCTGGGCCAGATCATCCTCGCCCGGCGCATGGGCAAGAAACGCATCATCGCGGAAACCGGCGCGGGCCAGCACGGGGTCGCCACGGCGACGGTTTGTGCGAAGTTTGGCTTGAAATGCGTGGTCTATATGGGCGCACATGACGTGGAACGTCAGGCACCCAACGTGTTCCGTATGCGGCTGCTGGGCGCCGAAGTGGTGCCCGTCACCTCTGGCCGGGGTACGCTGAAAGACGCGATGAACGATGCCCTGCGCGATTGGGTGACCAATGTGCGCGATACATTCTACTGCATCGGCACCGTGGCAGGACCGCATCCATATCCAGCCATGGTGCGCGATTTCCAAAGCATCATCGGCAAGGAAGTGCGCGAGCAGATGACTGCCGCCGAGGGCCGTTTCCCTGACACCGTGATTGCCGCCATCGGGGGCGGGTCGAATGCGATGGGCCTGTTCTTCCCGTTTCTTGATGACAAGGAAGTGAACATCATCGGTGTCGAGGCAGGCGGCAAAGGTGTGAACGCCAAGATGGAGCATTGCGCCTCTCTGACCGGCGGCCGCCCTGGCGTGCTGCATGGCAACCGAACCTATCTGTTGCAAGATGACGATGGCCAGATCCTTGAAGGCTTCAGCATCTCGGCGGGGCTGGATTATCCCGGCATCGGGCCAGAGCATGCGTGGCTGCACGAGATTGGCCGTGCGAAATACGTGTCGATCACGGATGTGGAGGCGCTGGAGGCGTTCCAGCTGTGCTGTGAGTTGGAAGGGATCATCCCCGCGTTGGAGCCATCGCACGCCCTGGCGCATGTGATGAAGATCGCACCGGAGCTGCCGAAGGATCACATCATCTGCATGAACATGTGCGGGCGCGGCGACAAGGATATCTTTACCGTCGCCAAGGCGCTGGGCTTTGAGATGGGTGAATTCGCCTAGGTTCTCCAGCGGCCCCAAACCGCGCAGTCATTGGGGCCCAGCCCCCAAACGAGAGACCATTGGGGCCCAGCCCCCAAACGAGAGACCATTGGGGGCCAGCCCCCAAACGAGAGACCATTGGGGGCCAGCCCCCAAACGAGAGATCATTGGGGGCCAGCCCCCAAACCCCCGGAGGTATTTAGGGCCAAAAAGGGGCAAGTTCAGTCTTTGGCTGGCCTTTGCAACGCGTGGTCTTTGAGGGTTTGCAAAGGCACCACGTCCAAGGCGCGGATGTGCGTGGCTTCGAGCGAGACCTTGGGCCCGCAGCCCTCGTCGGCGGCTTGCAAAAACCGGCCCGCGCAGAGGCACCATGTGTCGCCGGGGTTCAGCCCGTCAAAGCCGAATTCGGGCCTCGGGGTGCTGAGGTCATTGCCGACATATTTCGAATAGGCGAGGAATTCTGCGGTCATCACGGCGCAGACCGTGTGGCTTCCATGATCTTCGGCGCAGGTGTTGCACATCCCGTCGCGGAAAAAACCGGTAACTGGATCGGTGCCGCAGAGGGCAAGCGGGCCGTTCAGCACATTGATGCTTTGGTCAGGTTCCATGGTCCCTCACAGGTTTTTGGCGATCAGTCGGAAGATGTCGATATTGCGCTGGCTGACGCCCGGCTCGCGGAATTTGCGATCGGCGGCATTGGTGGCGATCACCACGTTGCGGGCCGTGTCGATGTAAAGGTACTGGCCGTAGACCCCGCGCGCCATGTATTCGCCCGGCGCGGCCCCTTGGGGGATCCACCATTGGTAGCCATAGCCGATTTTGCCCGGTGCCGTCGGGGCGCTGGCAGTGGTTGATTCAGCCACCCAGCTGGCTGGAACGATCTGTTGACCCTGCCATTCACCGCCCTGGGCGAACATCTGGGCAAAGCGGGCGTAGTCGCGGGTGGTCAGGTTGAGACCGCCCAGCACAAAGGCGGTGCCGACACCATCGGTGACGTAATAGGGGCTGCGTTCCAGGCCGAGAGGCACGATGATCTTCTCGCTAAGCAGGTCGGCGATGCTGCGCCCCGTCGCGCCGCGCACCACCATGCCGATCACATGGGTGTCGATCGAGACATATTGCCATTGCTGGCCGGGCGCGGCGTAGCGTTCGGTCAAACCTGCAGCGAAGTCATCCATCTTGCCGCCCAAGGCGAGGATGCGGCCCATCCGGTTGATGTCGGAATTCTTGTCGAGGTAATCCTCGTCAAAGGTCACGCCGCTGGACATGTGCAGGACATTGCGCAGGGTTGCCCCGTCATAGGCGCTGCCCTTGAGTTGCGGTGCGTATTGGGTGACCGGATCGTCGAGAGAGGCAATTTTGCCTTCGTCCAGCAAAATCCCGACAAGTGCCGAAAGGTAGCTTTTGGCGACCGACCAGGAGATCCGCAGATCATCCGGTCCGGTGCCCTGAAAGTAGTTCTCATAGACGATGTCGCCATTCTTGAGCACCACAAGCGCGGTAACGGTCCGGTCGGTGATCCATTGATCCACCTCTGACGGCAGGGCGGTTTCGGGGCCGTAATCCAGCGGCGCAGTCGGACCGTTGCCCCGCGGCACGGGGGCGGTCAGGAAGGCCGCATCCATATGGCTGAAGTTCGAAACGATCTTATCCGCGCTGAAGAGGGAGTTCACTGCAAGCAGGCGCGTGATCTCTTCGCGTTTCCAGAGCCCGACGACCACTGCCGCCAGAACAAGTGCCAAAAGCAGCCGCCCCAGCCATTTACCGAAACTACGCATGGTGATCCCCCATTGTCCCTGCATCATCCAAGCACAGGCGGGTCTTTAATGCCAAGCTTTACCCTGCGTAGTCCCATTTGATCCAGCGGCCATGAAAATCGGCCCGGCCCAGATTGAGCGTGAGATCGCCGGGCCAAAGCCGCAGCACCAGTGCTGCGCCCATGTTGCCGCTGGTGTCACCATCGCTTTCCATTGACAGCCAAGCCAGCGGGCGCTGCGCGGTGGCCCTGGCGCCAGCGGCCTCGATCAGAGCGCGGCCCCGGTCTTGCGCGGCTTTGGGAAAGTACTGCCATGCGACTGTGTGCTGGATCAGGTGCAACTGTCCCTCGGGGGCATCGTCAAGACGCGGCGCCAGCCAATCAATCGCGTCACCGCGCGTGAGCGGCGCATTGGTGACGCTGGCCGCCGCCCGCGTCAGGGCAAGCCTTTCGGGCTGATCCGGCCAGAGATATGCCGAGAGGCGCAGCAGGTCTTCGCCGGTGGATGGGTCAAGCGGATTGAGGTCCACGCCAGCGCGATCAGCGATGAAGGGCGCCGTCTCGGGGGGCAGGGGGCCGTCCCAATCGGGGTGCAGAACCAGAGCCGGATCGGAGGCGCCAAAGCGCACCCCGCCAGCGTCAACAGCAAAATGATCCCACATCAGGTTCAGCCCGCCGCTTGCGCCCAGCTCGCTCAGCCGGATGGGCAGGTCGAAATGTGCGGCGGCGACATGGGCACCCGCAATCAACGCGGCGGAGCGGCGCACCTCGTTGGTTTGCGGGGCGCTGTCCGTCCACTCCAGCAAAAAGGCTTCATGCTGGCTCAAAGCTGTCAGGACGCCATCGCGCAGATCGCTATCTGAGGCGGCATGGGGCGGATAAAGCGCGGCAAGCTCGGGTGACTGGCCGCTCAGCACCAAGGCGTGCAGGCCACCTGCGATGCGAAGTGGCAGCGAGTGGCCCGCTGGCCCGATGTCACCGTCAAAGGCTGCCATCTTGGTGGCCAATGTACCGGTCGCGGGCCAATGCTCTGCGAGGATGGACAACAGCTGGCCCATGAAAGGCGAGCCCAAGCGCGTGCAGGCGTCAGCTTGGGCGCGGAAGGCTTGTGTGAAGTTCAACGGAATTTCTCCATCAGCTTCTGAAACGGAGATTTCTGTGGCTCTTCAACAGTTTCTGCCGGGGCAGGTTCAGCCGCCTTGGTCGCTTTCGGCCCCTTGGTGCCCGTACCGGAACGCGGCGGGTTCACCCGCATGGCCACGGCGTTCAAGAACTTTGCCGTGTCGCCCACTGCCAGATGCGCCACGCCATCGCTGATCCCGCGCAGCACATCATCGAGCCAATCCGCGTCGGCCTTGGGAAAATCGCGCAGCACATAGCCCGGCACCGCATCCTTGTGGCCGGGATGGCCGACCCCAAGGCGCACGCGGTCATACTCCGGCCCGATATGGGCATGGATGGAGCGCAACCCGTTGTGCCCCGCATGGCCGCCGCCGGTTTTGCACTTGACCTTGCCGGGGGCGAGGTCGATCTCGTCGTGCAGCACGATCACATCTGCCGGTTCCAGCTTGTAAAACCGCATCGCGGCCTGCACCGACTGGCCGGAGTTGTTCATAAAGGTCTCAGGTTTCAACAGCACCGCCCGATCAGTGCCAAATCGCCCTTCGCTGATGCTGCCCTGATGCTTGCCCTTCCACGGGGCAAATCCATGATCCGCCGCGATTTGGTCGAGGGCCATAAAGCCGATGTTGTGCCGGTTACGGGCGTATTTGCCACCGGGGTTGCCGAGACCAACAATCAATTTCATCACATCACTCCTGAACTTGGCGGCACTGTAACGCTGCTGCGGGGCGAGGGAAATGCTCGGGGCGGCAAAATTGCCTTGGGCCAGAATTTGGGGGCGCGTCTGGAGGCGGGCCAGCACCTTATGGAAAGACCCAGATCATAATGTCATCTGTCAGAGCACCTGGAGTATTCTCGCGGCGTTGGCCGGAAAAACAAAAGGGGCCGCAGATGCGACCCCTTTCAGCATTTGCGCAAGGCGCGTGATGCTTATTCTTCGTCGCCGTCAGATTGCTCTGTGGTTGGCACTTCGTCGGCTGCGACGTCTTCGTCTTCATCGTCGGACTGGCTGGCCAGACCGGAAGGTGCGGAGACCTGCGCGATAACAAAGTCACGGTCGATTGTTGGCTTGGCACCTGCTGGCAGGTCCACATCGGAAATTGTCAGGTTGTCGCCGATTTCCAGACCAGACACGTCAATGACGAGGCTTTCAGGAATGTCAGCCGCAGTTACCACCAGTTCAACTTCTGGTCGGATCAGCGTCAGAACGCCGCCCTTTTTCAGACCCGGGGATGTTTCTTCGCCGTGCACTTCAACGTTGATGAACAGGTTCACCTTAGTGGTGCGCTTGAGGCGCATGAAGTCAACATGCGTCGGCAGGTCTTTGACAACATGGCGCTGAACGTCGCGGCAGATCACACGCACGTCGTCGTGACCTTCGACTTTCATGTTGAACAGGGTGGACTTGAACCGGCCCTTGCGCAGCATTGTCAGCAGCTTGTTGAAAGGAATGTTGATCGGCAAGGGATCGCTGTCGCCCCCGAACACAATTCCTGGTACCATACCGTCACGGCGCGCCTGACGAGCGGCGCCCTTGCCTGTCCCCGTGCGAACCTGGGCTTCAAGATCTGGAATCTCTCCGGCCATTTTAATCTCCAATATATTTAGGGCGGGAATCCTCCAAGGCTGTATTCCCGCGTGAAGCCGCGCGTATAGACGCCTTTTGCCGGTGTGAAAAGGGCAAATCTGTCCTTGCGGTCTTGGCTCTTGATCACGGGCGTGGCAAGCCGGTGCAATGAGCCTGAAAAACGATCTTTATTTGACTCGCAAACCCCTTGCCGGATTTCTCGCCATCGGGCTGACCTGGGCTGTGTATTTCGCCCAGATGCCGGTGATCAAGGCCAATGTAGAGGCCTCGGACGGGGCTTATGGGGCGGCGGTTTTGTTTGCGGCCTTCGGGGCGGTGGCGGCCATGTGGCTGGCACCTGCCTGCCAGAAATACGCCAAAGGGTTGGCGCTGCCATTGGGCATGGCCGCACTGGGGCTGGGGATGTTTGGTGCGGGGGCGGCGGCCAGCCTGACGTTTCTCACGGTTGCGCTTTTGCTGGCCTCTGCGGGATCCGGGGTTGTGGATGTCCTGATCAATGCGCGGGTGTCCGAGATCGAAGAGCGCTCTGGCAGATCGCTGATGAACCTCAATCATGCGCTCTATTCCTTTGCCTATGCAGGCGGAGCGCTGGCGACCGGTGCCCTGCGCAGCCTTGAGGTTACGCCGGTTCCGGTTTTTGCGGGTGTCTGTGTGATATTGGCGCTGCTGGCCTGGGCCTCTTACGGGGTTGCCCCCGAGGTGCAGGAGATTCGTGACACACCAAACAGCGGCTTGCCGCATGTGCTGGTCCTTTTGGTGGGGCTGGTGGTGATGATGGCCTTTCTGGCCGAGGCGGCCTCCGAAGGGTGGTCGGCGCTGCATCTTGAGCGGACCTTGGGCGGCACCGCGGGCGAAGGGGCCATGGGCCCGGCGCTTTTGGGGCTGACGATGGGCATTGGCCGGCTTAGCGGTCATGCGCTGTCCCAGTGGATGCGTGACACCCATCTGATGCTGGTGGCTGCCTTGGTTTCTGCCGCCGGGCTGGTGCTGGCGGCGGCTGCGGGCAGTGTCGCTGTCGCGCTGACCGGCTTTGCCATTGCGGGATTGGGCATTTCGGTGGTGGCGCCCTTGGCGCTTGCGTTGATCGGGCGGGTGGTTGCGCCGCAGGTGCGGCTGGCGGCGATCAGCCGCGCCTCGGTGCTTGGGTATGGCGCGTTTTTCTTTGGCCCGCCCTTGATGGGATTGATCGCCGAAGGCTTTGGTCTGCGCACGGCCTTCGGGGCAATCGCGGTGCTGCTGGCCCTGACGGCGTTGGCGTTGATCCCGGCGGTGGCGCGGCGCGTGGCCTACGCCCGCGCCTGATGCAAATAGCCGCCAGCGGCCAGCAACCGGGCATAAAGCGCAAATTCATCGGCCCGCGCCGCCCGCAACAGCGCGGCAACATCATCGCTCAGTGCGGCATCCATAGGCGGTGAGACATTCCTGGGCGCGATTTCGACCGGCTCCTCCAACCGTTCTGACAGGAACTGCCTGAAGGTATGTTGGTTTTCATAGGCGAACAGATGTTCAACCTGAACCGCGCCGCTGCCATCAGTGAGGAAATTGAACTGCGTGCCAATCTGGGCGTGGGGGGGCGGTTTCTCCGAAATGACGTCCCTCACATAATCGTCAAAGCTGATGCCATCGGTGCTCAGATCGCTGCCCTTGAGCCGGTCCGCCGTGCGATATTTGTACCAACTGCGGATCTGATCGACCGGATCGCGCATCACCGCCAGCGGTTCGGGAAAGACGCCAAAGGTATCCTCCAGAAACGGGCCGATCTTGCGCATATACCTCTGCGCGTTGATATGCTTTCGATTGCGTGAAAAGATCACCTCCGCCTTGGGGCGCAGGGCCATTTCAACGGCAGTTGTGCCGGTCTTGGGGACCGCCAGAAAGGCCAGTCTATGCCGCAGGAAAATCAACATGGACCAGACCTATCAGGGGGGGATCAAGACTGCCAGACCCCGCCAAAATCGCGCGGCACCAAAAGATTATGGCGGCCCAGATCCGTGACTTTTGTTTCCCCGCAAAGGGCCATGGTGATGTCCAGCTCGCGGTGGATGACCTCAAGGGCGGTGGTCACGCCCTTTTGGCCCATCGCGCCAAGGCCATAGACAAAGGCCCGCCCGATAAAGGTGCCCTTGGCCCCCATGGCCAGCGCCTTGAGCACGTCCTGACCAGAGCGGATGCCGCTGTCCAGATGCACTTCGACCTGGTCGCCAACCGCGTCCAGAATGGAAGGCAGCGCCGCGATGGAACTGATCGCACCGTCAAGCTGGCGGCCGCCGTGGTTGGAGACAATGATCGCATCCGCACCGACCTTGAGCGCCATTTTGGCGTCTTCGGCATCCAGAATTCCTTTGAGGATCACCTTGCCGCCCCATTGTTCTTTAAGCTTGGCGACCTTGTTCCAATCCAGTGATGGATCGAACTGTTCCGCGGTCCATGCCCCAAGGCTGGAGGCATCGGAGATCCCATCGACATGGCCAACGATATTGCCAAACTCGCGCCGCTGCGCCCGGAGCATTTCAAGCCCCCATGACCATTTGGTCGCCAGATTGGCCATGGTCTTGAGCGTCAGTTTTGGCGGGGCAGACAGCCCGTTTTTCAGATCCTTGTGGCGTTGTCCCAGAATTTGCAGATCCAGTGTGATTACCAAAGCCGAACAATTGGCGTCCTTGGCCCGCTGGATCAGGCGGCTGACATAGTCCTGATCGCGCATTGTATAGAGCTGAAACCAGAACGGCGCGCCCGTTGCCTCGGCCACATCCTCGATGGAGTTGATCGACATCGTGGACAGGGTGAAGGGCACCCCGAAATCCCGCGCGGCTTTGGCCGCTTTGATCTCGCCATCGGCGTGTTGCATGCCGGTCAGGCCAACCGGGGCCAGCGCCACGGGCATGGCCACATCCTGACCGATCATCTGGCTCGCGGTGCTGCGCCCCGACATATCGACCGCGACCCGTTGCCTCAGGCGCAACTGGTCAAAATCAGAGGTGTTCTCGCGGAAGGTCTGCTCCGTCCAGCTGCCGGATTCGCAATAGTCAAAGAACATGCGCGGCACGCGGCGTTCGTAGATGCGTTTGAGATCATTGATGTTCGTGATGACGGGCATGGTGTTTTGCTCCACTTTGGTAATGTTTGCTTACCAATCAGCAGGCAGAAGATCAATTTTCTTTTTGCTGGGTTGATTGGTGCGATGTTGTACCATATATATAGTTCGAAATCGTACTATATGGAGATTCGAAATGGCACTTTCCAGACGAAAAGCATTGGCTCTGATCGGCGGCGGCACTGTGTTGGCGGCAACGGGGGCAGTGGGCGGCTTTGCGGCGACACGCACACCGAACAGCGCAATCCGGCCATGGTCCTTGGCGGGCCAATATGACGATCCAAGATTGAACGCACTGAGCTATGCACTGCTGGCCCCGAACCCGCACAACCTGCAACCCTGGCAAGTACGGCTGGAGGGGGATACCGGGCTGACCCTGATCCGAGACAGCACCAAAGCCCTGCCCGAGACCGATCCGCTCGACCGGCAAATTTTTATCGGTTTGGGCTGTTTCATCGAGCAGATGGAACTGGCGGCTGGCGCAGCGGGGTACCAGACTGAGGTGACGCTGTTCCCCGAAGGGCCTGATGGCCCTGTGGCCAATGCGGAACTGACCAGAGGCGGCGAAGCCGATCCGCTGGCGGCGCATATCCTGATGCGCGGATCGTGCAAGGAACCCTATGAGGACCGCACGGTGCCTGCGGCATTGGCCAATCAACTTGAGCTGCTTGCAGATATCCACACTGATCCCGCGATGGTCGACAAGCTGCGCAGGCTGACCATTGATGCCTGGATGGTCGAAACGATGACCCCGCGCACGATGCAGGAAAGTGTGGATCTGATGCGGATGGGCAAAACCGAAATCAACGCCAACCCTGATGGCATTGATCTCGGCGGCCCGTTTCTGGAGGGATTAATGGTGGCAGGACTGCTCAGCCGGGAGGCGCTTTCTGATCCAGACAGCAGCGGTTTTCAACAAGGACTAACGATCTATCACGACATGCTGATGGCCACGCCTGCCTATGCGGTGGTCACCACCAATGGCAACAACCGGACGGATCAGATTGCAGCGGGGCGCCGCTGGCTTCGGCTTAATCTGGCGACCACAGGGATGGGGCTGTCGTTGCATCCGGTCAGTCAGGCGTTGCAGGAATATCCTGAAATGAAAGAGCATTACGCGCAGGCGCATCAAATGCTCGCTCCCGAGGGGCATACGGTTCAAATGCTGGGGCGGTTGGGCTATGGTCCAGCCACACAGCGCACGCCGCGTTGGCCACTGGAGACCAAGCTGATTGACGCATGACTTCGACCCCGCCATGATCTTCGACTTTTTCAAAGAGGTCGGGATCATCGAACAGCTCAGCCGCGCCCGACTTGAGGCGCGCTTGCCGGATGGTTTGATTGCACCGCATTTTGCGGTCCTCAACCACCTGACGATGCGGGGTGATGGCGCGGTGCCGATCGACATGGCCCGCGCCTTTCAGGTGCCAAAAACCTCAATGACCCACACCATAAAAGGGCTGGTGCAGCATGGGTTGGTCGAAATGCGCTCAAACCCTGATGACGGGCGGTCCAAACGGGTCTGGCTGACGGACAAGGGCATTGCAATGCGCCAAGAGGTGATCACCGCGCTGGGTGCAGATTTTGCCCTGCTGGCCAAGGGGTTTGACATGGCCGCGCTGGCCCGGATCAAACCCACCCTGACCGCATTGCGCGAATACCTTGACGATGCCCGCGATGTGACTGCAGGCGGTTAGGCGCTTAAGCCCGGTGAGCGCCGTCTGACAGGGTTTTTACAAAGGCAAGAACATCCGCCGTGCTGTCCCCTGCTGCAATACGCGACACGATGGCAGAACCGACGACCACACCATCTGCAACGCCTGCGATAGCCTCGGATTTTTCGGGGGTGTTCACGCCAAACCCGACAATCACCGGCAGGCCGCTGGCCTTTTGAATGCGGGTGACCTCGGGGGCCACGTCGCCCGCTTCGGCCTCAGCCGCGCCGGTGATGCCGGTGATGGAGACATAATAAACAAAGCCCGAGGTGTTCTGCACAACCCGTGGCAGGCGGTTGTCGTCGGTGGTTGGCGTGGCCAGACGGATGAAGTTAAGCCCGGCGGCCTGTGCGGGCAGGCACAGCTCTTCGTCCTCTTCGGGGGGCAGATCCACCACGATCAGCCCGTCAATGCCCGCCGCCTTGGCCGCCGACAGAAAGGCGTCCACGCCCATAGAATAGATCGGGTTGTAATAGCCCATCAGAACAATCGGTGTGGTGTCGTCCTGTTTGCGGAACTCTGCGGCCATCTCAAGCGTGCGGTTCAGGGTCATGCCCGCATCAAGGGCGCGTTGGCCCGCCAGTTGGATCGTCGGGCCATCGGCCATTGGATCGGTGAAGGGCAGGCCCAGTTCGATCACATCCACGCCAGCCTCAGGCAAGCCGCGCATCACGGCCAAGGAGGCATCAAAATCGGGGTCACCAGCCATGATGTAGGACACAAAGGCTTTCTTGCCCTTGGCTTTGAGATCGGCAAATTTTGCGTCAATGCGGGTCATGTCGGTGGCCTTTCAATGCTGTTGCCTTCGGCAATGCCGAAAACCGCCGGGGAAATCAATCCGCCACGCGGGGCAGGGGGCATTTTTGCACCTCCAGAGCGGCCATTTGACCTGCTCCCTTCAAATTTCGGCCCGCCGCCCTATCTAGGGGGTATGAATTATGTACTTGCCCTCTTTCTGCCGCCGCTTTCCATCCTGCTTTTGGGGCGGGTGTTTCTGAGCATCGTTGTGTTCCTGATCTGGGTGCCTGCGATTTTGTTCACCGGCGGTCTGACCCATCCGATGTTTGTGCTGCTGGCCTGGATCTTGATCTATCAGACCCATGAGGACCGCCGCTATAGACGCGACGCCCGCTGAGGCTTGCGCAACGCCCTGCAAACCCCTAGGACAGCCCCTGATCTAAAAAGGACGGTATCATGGGTTTCAAGATGGGTATTGTGGGGCTGCCGAATGTGGGCAAATCCACCCTTTTCAACGCGCTGACCCGCACGGCGGCGGCGCAGGCGGCAAATTTTCCGTTTTGCACCATCGAACCCAATGTCGGCGAAGTGGCAGTGCCGGACGCACGGCTCGATACATTGGCGGCGATTGCAGGCTCCAAACAGATCATCCCGACGCGGATGACCTTTGTGGATATTGCCGGTCTCGTTAAAGGAGCCTCCAAGGGCGAAGGGCTGGGCAATCAGTTCCTCGCCAACATCCGCGAAGTGGATGCGATTGCCCATGTACTGCGCTGTTTCGAAGACGGCGATGTGACCCATGTTGAAGGCCGCGTTGATCCGGTTGCGGATGCCGAGACCATCGACACCGAACTTATGCTCGCGGACATCGAAAGCATCGAAAAGCGCCTGCAAAACATCGTGCGCAAGGTGCGCGGCGGTGACAAGGAAGCCGTGCAGCAGGAACGCCTGATGCGCATGGCGCTTGAGGCGCTGGAGGCGGGCAAACCCGCCCGCGTGGTCGAGGTGGACGATGAGGACGCCAAAGCCTGGCGCATGCTGCAACTGTTGACCACCAAGCCGGTCCTTTATGTCTGTAATGTCGGCGAAAGCGAAGCGGCAGAGGGCAACGATTTTTCGGCCAAAGTGGCCGAAATGGCCGCTGCGCAGGGCAATGCCCATGTGATCATTTCCGCCCAGATCGAAGAAGAGATCAGCCAGCTCGAAGACGAAGAAGCCGATATGTTCCTTGAAGAAATGGGTCTGAAAGAAGCGGGCCTCAACCGGTTGATCCGCGCAGGTTATGAGCTGCTGCATCTGGAGACCTATTTCACCGTCGGCCCCAAAGAGGCCCGCGCCTGGACCATCAAAACCGGAACCTCCGCGCCCAAAGCGGCCGGTGTGATCCACGGCGATTTCGAAAAAGGCTTCATCCGCGCCGAGACGATTGCCTATGATGATTTTGTGACATTGGGCGGCGAGGGGCCTGCAAAAGAGGCAGGCAAAATGCGCGCCGAGGGCAAGGCCTATACCGTCAAAGACGGTGACGTGCTGCACTTCTTGTTCAACACGTAAAAACCGGCGTCCTCGCGATGTCAAAAGGCGCCCGCGGATGCAGGCGCCTTTTGTTGTTTTTGAGGGGCAGAGGCCATCACCGGCTGTCGTTGTATGGGCCAATGCCGCCGGCAGAATATACGTTCTGATAGCCAGGATTAACCGGCGCATTGCGGCTTGAGTAGGTCACGATGTTCTCCTCGCCCGCAGTGTTGCCTGGAATGGTCTCCCCACGCACCACACGCTGATCCTGTGAGGCGGCGTTGGGCTCCACCGAGGCACTTTGCGAGGTGTCGGCGCGCATGTCGTAATAGCGCGTGCTTTTGTCAGCATAGGCGGCGGATCCAATCAGGGCGGCAGTAGCGGCGGTCAATGTGATTTTGCTCAAAGTCATATCGTTTCCTTTTTTCTGAAGTGGCGGCGATCTCTGCCGCGTTGTTGTGTCGTCTGATGGATAGATAATGACGGACGGCGGACATAGTTCCTGCCAGAGAAGGAACCGCCGCATTCTGAGCGTGGGATTGGGCGGTTTTCTGTTTTCCTAACAGCATGTTAGCGCGGTGTTCACTTCACTCTCACAAGCCAGTGACAGTGCTGAAACAGCCGCATTTGGCCAACAGTTGACGATATCCCAAGGCACCACATCAATGCCCCGAGCGGTGCGGTTTCCAGAAACGGTATAAATCCGTTTTTCGCCCTTGCCCCCCAAAGAGCTTGCCGATAAACGGGTCAGCGGAGACGTGGCCGAGTGGTCGAAGGCGCTCCCCTGCTAAGGGAGTAGGCCCGGAAGGGTCTCGAGGGTTCGAATCCCTTCGTCTCCGCCATAATCTCTGGCTCAAAAATCCCGATCCGCTGAAAAGAAGAAAACCCGCCGGGGAGCCGGCAGGAGAGTTGTTCGTTGGCCTTGATCGGCGCGGTGATTTTCTAAGGTTTCTTCCTGCACTCAAAGCATCCCTTGAGGCCGTGAGCGGGGGCGCTGTCTGTGGCCATCGCGGAGTGGGCGCTGATCTGCTCCTCATTGTTCCATCAACAAGCGGAAGCGATGTTCGTTGAGTTTTCCTTGCCAGATACGCCGGTCAGGAAATCACGGGTGATGGGCCGAGGGGGGCGGTGAATGGCTGGCGGTGGATTGCAAAGAGCGGCGGCGTGGTGTGGTGGCCGCTTTTCGTCTTTGAGGCACGGGCCTTTGCGAGACAGGCCGCCGGTTCACACGTCGCGATATCCCTCCGCGGTCTTGAGCCGGTGCCGGATCGTGTTTGGCGCAGACAGTGTTTGCTCAATGAAACAGCCCTTCTTGGCTGCCTCGATCAGTGCAATTTGGTCCTCAATAGGGGCGGGGCTGTCCAGGATCACGTCGATGGCAAAGCTTTTGGGACCCGTTTCGTAGACCTTACCAGCCTTCGCCCAATCCCAGGTGATTTGGCAATCCACCTGGAGGTCTGCAATCTCGACCTTCAGACGTTTGGCAAATGCGCGGATCTGGGTCATCAGACATCCGGTTAATCCACCGATGAACAAGGCGAGAGGCGGGGGCGCTGTGGCGTCGCCTCCGTGAAAGGGCCCTTCATCGGTTGCAAGTTCGAAATGCTCGGCAAAGGGTTTGACCATGCGCACATCAAGATCGTTGCGCATCTTGCCCGTCGCCGTGCCGTGGCATGTGAATGTGACCTCGGCACGGGCTGGCATGTTTTCAGGTGTTGCTGTCATCTTGGCCTCCGCGCCGGACTGTGTTTCGCAAGGTTCCGATCCGCTCGATCGTCAGCGCCATTTCATCGCCATCCGCCAATTTTCTGCCGATCTCAAGGCCGCAGCCGGTGCCGACGGTGCCCGATCCGATGACTTCGCCGGGGTACAGGGTTTCCGACGCGGAAATATGCGCAATCACGGCGGCAAAATCATGGTGCATCTGGCGTGAATTGCCACCGCCCCACCGCTGGCCATTGACCTCGACATGCATATCAAGTTGGGCGGGATGGGGTATCTCATCCGCGGTCACAACCCAAGGGCCCAGAATGTTGCCTGTGTCAAAATCCTTGCCCTTGGCGGGGCCAAGCTGACCTGCCATTTCGCGCATCTGGGCGTCGCGAGCGCTCACATCATTCAAGATCGTGTAACCCCAGATGTGGCCTGGCGCGTCGGCTTGGGAAATATCCTTGCCCTGTTTGCCGATCACGATTGCAAGTTCGAGTTCCAGATCGAGGTGATCGCAGTATTTGGGCCATTGCACCGTCTGCATGTGGCCGACAAAGGACATGCGATTGCCCTTGTAGTAGATCGGTTGATCGTACCAGACCGGCGGGATCGTGAAGGGGCGGCCCGTCATCTTCTCCGCCTGCGCAAAGCTGTTCAGCAGGTGTTCTTCGAAAACCAGACAATCGCGATATTGCACGGGGCGCAAGGGCACGCGGTGCTCTACGTCCGAGAGGGCAATGAGGGCCTCTTGCGGGGGCTCAGCCATCAGCTTTCGCGCATGCTCCAGCGCATCTGGGCCGGCTTCGATCATCGCCACCATGTCGGAGAAATGCCTGGCATCCGATGAGGCCCTTGCAAGATCGAGAACGGTGTTTTCGTCCACAAGTGCAACAAGGCGATCCTTGTCTTGATAACAAATTGTTCCCAGCTTCATGTGTCGTCCCTCAGTATAGCCACGGCGCGGGTAAATCCGGCAGAGGCACGTTTTATCTTGATCGGAAAGCAACTGATGTCGAAGCCCGTGGGCGGCAAGGCCTCAAGGTTGGACAGCTTTTCCATATGGCAATATCCGATATCAATGGAGGCACGGTGCCCCTCCCAGATGATTGAAGGATCGCGGTTTTTTGCCCATTCCGCCGCAGTCAGAGCAAAAGGCGCATCCCAAGACCAGGCATCGGTTCCCGTGACACGCACGCCCCGTTCAAGCAGATAGAGGGTTGCGTCGCGCCCGATACCGCAACCTGATACAAGGTAGTCCTCATGCCCATAGCGGAGCCCGGCAGAGGTGTTGACCACCACAATATCCAGCGGTTGCAGTTGATGCCCGATGCGGTCGAGTTCCGCTTCGATATCGCGGGGTTGAACGATGTAGCCGTTCTCGAAGTGCCGGAAATCGAGTTTCACACCGGGGCGAAAGCACCAGTCCAGAGGCACTTCATCAATGGTCTTTGATGGCTTGCCGCCATCCATCGTTGAATGATGGTGGTAGGGGGCATCAAGATGGGTGCCGTTATGTGTCGAAACGGTCAGCGTTTCGACCGCCCAGCCTTCGCCATTGGGCAGATCGTCAACCGTTAATCCGGGAAAGAACGATGCCATCTGGTCGGCGGTGTCCTTGTGTGCCTCATATTTGATTTGAGGCAGCATCATTGGCGGGTCCGATGCAATGCCCGCTTCGAGCGAGACGGAAATGTCGATTATCTTGCGCGGCACGACCGCTCCTTTCTTAGGTTCAAGGGATAAGACCCGTGGCGATCACCGGAAATGCGATCACGAGAATGAGGACGCCAAGCATGGCCAGTGCAAAGGGGGCGGCCCCGATGAAAATATCGGCCAGAGTTATTGAGGGATCATCCAGTGTGGACTTGATCACATAGACGGAAATGCCAAAGGGCGGCGTGAGCAGACCAATCTCGACAGCGATCACCGTAACGATCCCGAACCAGATCAGATCGACACCAAAGGTATTCATCACCGGCATCATCAATGGAACGAGAATGAGCATGATGGATGAACTGTCCAGCATCATACCCATCGCGATCACGACAGCCACGTAAAGCGTGATGACCATCATGAGCGAGAGATCCGCAGTTGTGACCAGAGACCCGAATTCAGCGGGCAGGCCAGAGAACGCCAACATTCGCGAGTACATCTGCGCGGCGATGATCAAAAAGCAGATCGAGGCGGTCACAAGTCCGGTTTCAACCAGCACCCGCCCGATGGCTTTCAGGTTGAGCGCACGTTTGGCCAAGCCAAGCACCAGCGCACCGATGGATCCGATGGCACCTGCTTCGACCGGTGTGAAGACCCCTCCGTAGATGCCGCCAAGAACGACCGAGATCAAAAGTACGATTGGCAGACCTTTGGCCAGAACTTCGGTGCCAGACAGCGCGCCGTCTTCAGGAATGGTCGGGTTTCCGATGAAGCGCGGCGCAAAGACGGCTGTGGCGATGATGCCGAGGCCAAAAACCACCGACAAAAGGATGCCGGGGCCGATGCCTGCAAGAAACAGGTCGCCAATGCTCTGATCGGTCAGCAGACCGTAAAGGATCAACAAGAGCGATGGTGGGATCAGCATGCCCAGGACGGAAGAGCCCGCAACAACGCCCGTTGCAAAGCGTGCGTTATACCCGTGGCGCACCATTTGCGGGACCGCGATTTTGGTAAAGACGGCAGCAGAGGCGATAGAGATCCCTGTAATTGCGGCAAAGATGGCATTGGCGCCAACCGTGCCAACGCCGAGGCCGCCTTTGATCTTCCGAAATCCCTGATTGGCCACATCAAAGGCATCCCGACCCATGCCGGATTCCGAAACCAGAAATCCCATCAGGACAAACAATGGCACAACACCAAAGAAGTAGCTGGCGATGGTGTCACTCGCCGCAAGTGCCAGCGCTTTGGACGCCAGGAGGGGAGACCCTTTGATCGCCCAGATGCCCACAAAGGAGCAGGCCATCAACGCAATCGGGACATAAAGCCCGGCCATCACAAACACCACCATCGCACCAAGCGAGATCAGGCCGATATCAAACGCTTCCATCAAACGTCCTGCCCTGCATTGGAGTGACGGCGCCAGGTTTGTCCGGCGAACAGCAGGACAAGCATGATGCATCCTGCAAGAATAGTTGCTTTGACGGGCCAAACCGGGGCGGTGAAACTGCCCACCGCGCCGACAAAGGTGTCGCGTTCCCAATCGCGTACCAATGTGGGCCAGGTCGACCAGGCAATCGTCGCCAACACGCACAACCCAATGATATCCCAGATGTCCTCCAGGATCAGGGCGACGCGCGGTGCACGGCGCATGAGAAGATCCCGCAACGCGGTTGAGCGGACCATCCGGCCTGCCAAAAGGGTCCGTGGCGATTGCAGAAATACGATTGCCACGATGGACAAGGACACCATTTCAGGCACTCCGGGAACAGGCGCAGCCAACAGATTCCGCCCCGCGACATCAAGCCCAATGAGGATCATGAGCATCAAGATCAGGGCAGACCCCGCGATGTTCATCGCGGAGGCCACCCTGTCCAGCAGACCGAGCCAGAGAGAACGCTCGGTCCTTTCTTGGGTCTTGATCATTCTTTATCCCAGTCGCGCAACGGCGTCGCACCGGCATCCCGCATGGCGTTCATATAGACATTCAGAATCTCTGTGCCGGGCTGCCCGCGACCATCAAGATCCGCCGCCCATGTCGCCGCCACATTGTTCATGCCATCTGCCCAGGCTTGGCGCATTTCTTCCGGGGCGTCCGTAATGGTCGCGCCTGCGTCCGCCATAACGGCAAAGGATTTCTCAATCGCCGCTTCGAGGTCATCCAGATACCAGGCCCGCGCTGCGTCGGCGCCTTTGCGCATGGCATCTTGAACCTCGGCCGGCAGACCTTCGAACCAGTCGGTGTTGGCGCAGATGCCCCCGGCAAACTGGGCGCCAAGACCTGCGCGGGTGACATATGGCGCCACCTCGTACAGTTTGCTCGGCAATGCGGCGGATGCAAAGACGATGACACCGTCGTACACACCTGTCTGCATTTCATTGTAATAGGTTGTCAGATTGCCCGAGACCCCCACGGCACCGGTCCCTTCGAGCCAGTTCACCGCAGCGCCGGGTGCCGCGATCTTGCGCCCTTCCAGATCGGCAAGACTCTGCACAGGAAAGTTCGTCATCAAAAGGTAATCATCTACAACAACCGGCCCACCCAGATAGGTGTTGCCATTGTCGAGGTAGGCTTGCTGCATACGTGGATCATCGTTGTGCAACTGGTTCATTTTTTCACCAACCATCCGCGCGTCTGAGCTGACGAATGGTGTGTAATAGGTGACATTCTGGATCGCGAGTTTTGACGGATCGAACAGTGAAGAACACACGCCGATTTCGGCAAGCCCGCTTTCCACGGTTTCCAATTCATCTCCGACGGCTGCGATCGTTCCGCCGTATTGACCATCAAATGCCACGCTGTGTCCGTGTTCTGACAGGGCGTCGTTGGTTGCTGGATAAAACGCTTCGTCCAGCATGCGCACCCATCGAAACACCGGTGGATGCCCCGCGACAACGGTTGCGGAAAAATTCTCAGCCATGGTTGCCGCGGGCACAGCCGCCGATATCAGGGCCGCGATGCCCAGGGTTGTTGTGATCTTCATTTGTTTTCCTCCCAGAATAAATTAGATTGCGCCGCTCTCCCCCGGCGGCGGTTTAGGTCTTTTGGTTCTCGCTCAAGGCAAAAAAACCCCCCGTGGCATGTGTGGTCAGCCGATTGACCAAGGCTTCGGTTTCAAGAGGGTCAGGCCCGCTCTTTCCAGCAAGCCGTTCTGGACGGCGCGATCGCCCGACGGCCCCCACAAGCAGGCCAAGAGCCATCGAATAGGCCCATGCACAGGTTTCACGGTCAGCAGCCGGATGCGCGACCTGCAAAGCCTCGATAAATTCGAGCGCTGATGGATCGTAATATTTGCGCACCAAGGCGCGGTCCCGTTCGTCCCCGTTGACCAGCAAGGCAAATACACGTGCAAAGGAGGTGCCGCCGCCCTCTGTCGACAACGGCGGTTGAAAGAAAGCCTCAAAAATACTGCGCACCGCATTGGGGTGGGACAGATCGATCTGCTTAAGAAGTTCCGAGCGCGTTAATGTGATCGAAACGGCACGGCGTTCGATCACCGCCTCGTAGAGCCCGTCTTTGGTGCCAAAATGATAATGGATCAGCCCTTGGGCGACACCGGCGCGTTTAGACAGCGCCTTCATTCCAACGCCGTGAAAACCTGCCTCGGAGAACGCCACCTCGGCGGCGTCCAAAATGGCATTCCGCGCTTCGCTGCGCGAAGACCCCTGAACTTTTTGCACTGCAACTGTCATGCTTCACCCTAAAAACTGATTGATCGATCAGTCAAGGGATTCGTTTGATTTTCGTCATGGTCCTGCCCGTCAGGCAGGCTAGGCGCGCACCCGCAGGTGATCATGGCGGGACATTGCCGGCGATCGAATTGATGGTGTCAGGATGGAGCCGGCCAGTTCACTCTTTGCCAATGTCGCTGCGGCGCATGCGTCCTTTCCAGATGTGGCTGACCACAATGGTGATGACGATCTGGGCCACGGCAAATGCCGCCATCGCGGGCAGCCTCCCGAGCCAGTCTGCCAAGGCGCCAGCAGCAACAACGGGGACAGAAAAACCGAAATAGGCATAGACAAACAAGCCAGCCGTCGCGCGGGCACGGTCCGGTCCGGCCCGCAAGGACACCTCGGCAAGAGAAGACAGGTAGGTGAACCCATAGCTGGCCGCACTGGTCACGCAGGTGCCGATTAGGACAAGCGCCAGAGCATTCATCCAAACCCCGACAAGCAGAATGGCAAACCCCAGCGGGATCAAGACAAACCCAACACTCAACGCCGAGCCGTTCTGCATCCGGCGCGCCAGGGGTTGGCACAGGAAGCCAACAAAAATCGCCAGGAAAACCACGAGACCGATCCAGCCCTGAAGCCCCTTGGCGGCAAGTTCCAGTGGGACAATCGCAATGGTCATGCCGGTTGTGGACCACGCCAATGCCATGGCTGCGCCAAAAACCCATGTTCCGGCCGGGAAGTAGGGCAAGCGCAGGGGCGATACGGGCCGGGGAACATCGGCGCGGGGCAGGGCCAAGGCGAGGATGGCAAGGAGGGGGGCAATCACAACGAGGCTGATATAACTCGCCGGCAAAAACGTCTGACCCTGTAGGCCCAGGCTGATACTGGTCGCCAATGCACCGCCGCCGAACCCCAAGGAGGTTGCCGAAGTCACGACCAGGGCCGCCGTTCTGGCCTGCGCCATGCCAAGCAGCTCTGTCATGTAGGCGGTTCCGGATGTTGTTGCGAGGCCCGTACCGATCCCAAGCAAAACCCGCGCAATGACCAAGGTATTCCAGCTGGGAAATTGCATCAAAAGCAACGTTGCAGCGGCACCAAGACACAAGGCAAGCGCAATGGGGTATCGCCGCCCGATCCTGTCCGATAGCCCGCCCAAAAGCAGCAACGTCGGCATCAGACCACCGACATATGCAGCAAATGCCACCGTAACAGAGGTTGCCGCCGCGCCGCCTTGCAGGGCGTAGGCCGGATAGAGGGGCGATTGAAGATTTACTGCGTAAGTCACTGTGAACAGGCAGATCGTCAGAATGGGAATGGAAATCAGTCGCGGCATATGGATGCTCCGTTCTCTTTGGGAACAGCCATGTCACAGGGATGTAGTTGTCACAATTTCTTTATTGTACTAAGAACATTCGACCATGACCAAGACCCGATACATGCAAATCGCTGACAAGCTGTCGGATGCGATCAAGAACGGCGAGCTGCCGCCGGGAACAAAACTGCCCACCCATCGGGCTTTTGCAGAGAAATTTGGCATCGCCTTGGGAACAGCGACCCGCGTGTATCGCGAGCTTGAGCATCGCGGCATCATCGTCGGAGAGGCGGGCAGAGGCACATTTGTCCGCGATCAGGGCCTGTCCATGACGCATGGGCTTTTGCAAACCTCCCCGGATGGCCTCGTCGATCTGGTGTTCAACATGCCCGGCGAGACGGCGGATGCGGAGCTGCTGCGCTCCGGCCTGCGGCGGCTTGCGACCTCGGGTGATCTTCAGGCGATGATGCGCTACCAGCCGCACGCCGGGCGGCGGCACGAACGCAGGATTATCGCAGAACGGCTGGGCGCTAATCACGGCCCGATTGACCCTGATCACCTGCTGATCACCTCTGGCGGGCAACATGGTCTGGCGATTGCCATCTTGGGGCTGTTTCAACGCGGTGATGCAATAGCCGTCGATGCCCTGACCTACCCCGGCTTCAAATCAGCGGCGTCTTTGCAAGGGATCAATCTTGTGCCGGTGCAGTCGGTTGCCGGGGTGATGGACCCTGATGCGCTGGAGGCGGCGTGCAGATTGAACCGATTGCGGGCCGTCTATTTGATGCCCACGGTGCAAAACCCGCTGGGGTCGGTTATGGATGCCGGCACCCGTCGCCGTATTGTTGAATTGGCGCAGACCTATGATCTGACCATCTTGGAAGATGCGGCTTATGCATTCCTCGAACCTGATCCGCCGCCAAGTTTTCTGACGCTTGCACCTGCCAGAACCCTTCACATCGGCGGCTTTTCCAAGAATCTCGCCACGGGGCTGCGCTTGGGGTATTTGATCACACCGGAAAAACATCTTGATGCCCTGTCGGGCATCATCCGTGCGACCACATGGAACACGCCCGCATTGATCGTGGATCTTGTGACCAATTGGATTGATGACGGCACATTGGACCGGATGGAGCAAAGCAGGCGGGAAGACGGGGCCGCGCGTCAAAAGATCTGCCGGGAGGTATTTGCCGATCTCCCCATCGCGGCGCATCCGAACGCGGGCTTTGCCTGGCTGCCATTGGCAAAAGGGGCGCGGTCCAGCGCGATCATTTCAACTTTGAAAGATCAGGGATTATCGGTCAGCGGGGCAGAGCCGTTTGCAACCACAACCGCCGTTCCCCAAGCCATTCGTCTTGCGTTTGGCGGCGTTCCGAAAACAGACCTCAAGGCCGTTTTGGACATCGTGCGTGATGCGGTCGTCGCAAGCCTTTGACGCGCGCCGCGGCCCGTTCGGAACAACTGCCAATACTGCTTTGTGCGGTTTGTTGCGATGGGCTGGCGCTGCAGTCGTGGCGCCGGTCCGGCCTGATCCTCACCTCATTTAATTAAGACGCTTTCATGACATTTGGCCGGGGCATTTGATTCTGAGGCGTGGATTAAGGCAAGAAATTGCGGTTTGAGCTGCGGACACACTGAGCCGGTTCAGGATTTGTCAGCGCAAACTATCGCGATTTAGCGACCGATCCCCCACATCATATGGTGCAAACCGAAAAAAATGGCGGTGCACCGCGCCGGCAGCGCGAAAAACGGCCCTTCCGACAATTGCTCGAATTCGAACATAGATTTTTCACGTTTTACGGGAATCAATGGTCTCCAACAATAAGCGCGGTGCTGGATCTGAAAACAGGACACACCGCAAAAAACCTTGGGAGAGACCAAATGGCGGACAACGTGAACGGAACGAAATTCGGCGAAACAGCAATCCTTGGCAGCGGCGCACAATCTGTTGATATGGGCGCGGGCAATGACCGCATCATATCCTACGCGGATGGGGGGGAGCCTGATCCGGCGCAAACGCCCGGCGCGGAGGGGCGCGTTTACCCCCCTGTCACCGGCGGCACCGACGATACGCTCACAGGCGGCGCGGGCCGCGACACGTTTGAATTCCGCGCGTTGATCAATGCCAGGGAAAGCGTCGTCGGCGCGCACACCGGCAGCTCCGGCCGGGTGAATTGGGGCGGCGTTGCCGGAGAAAACGACAACGTCCATGATCACTGGGTCGAGGGGTTTGGCCTGGATACGATTACGGACTACAGCAAGGCCGAGGGTGACAAGATCAAGATCACAGGTCACACCGTGACCATTGGCGATATCACCTATGGAACGGATGAGGCCGGCGCGTTTTCCCTGATCTCAGTCTACAGCCAGCAGGGTGACGGCGGCGCAGGCGGAGCCAATACGGCCACCGGCGCCCATGACGAAGACCAACTCGGCCAGATCAAGGTTTATGGCGACAGGGTTGAACTCGCCGATTTGATTGTTGAGCGGAACAATGAGGGCATCGACCGGCTTGAGACAGCGGATGCGGTCTATGCCCCGATTGACCTTGGCATCACGCAGGTCGTTGCCAGCAACACCGACGACACCAGCTACACCGGGTCGATCCACAGGCAGTCTGACCGGATTTCGATTGGTGAAGGATCGCAAACCGTGGATGCGGGCGGCGGCAATGACATCATCTACAGCTTTTCGGATGGCGGTGAGCCGGACCCGGCCCAGACCGAGGGCGCGGAGGGGCGTGTCAATGATCCCGTCGCGGCGGATCTGTCGGACGACATCATCAAGGGCGGTCAGGGACGCGATACCTTTGCCTTCCGTCTGCTGCTCAACGCCAAGCAAGAGATACAGAACAAACACACCCGCAGCGATGGAGAGGTGAACTGGCGCGGCGTCGCCGGTGAGAACGACAATGTCCATGACCACTGGGTCGAGGGCATCGGCAATGATGTGATCCTCGATTTCTCCAACCAGGATGGTGACAAAATCGACATTCGCGGCCACACGGTGGAGGTTGCCGCGATCACCTATGGTGCGGATGAGGGCGGCGAATTCAGCCTGATCCAACTGCGCTCCCAGCAGGGCGATGGCGGTGCGGGCGGCGAAAACACGGCCACTGGCGCCCATGACGAAGATCTGCTGGGCACGATCAAGGTCTACGGCGACAAGGTGACCAAGGAAGATATCAATCTGAGAGCGGACGTGTTCTACGGCGTTGATCAGCTTGGGGATATTGCTGCCGCCGAAGCGGATGGTCTGGCCGACAATGACGCACCGCAGATCGTGCATCCACAGTGGGGTATCGAAGATCCCGAGAATTTTGAACGGGCTTTTGAGGGCACCGCGCGGGGCGATACGTTCAAGGCGGGCAGTGGCACCCAGATCGTTGAGGCGGGCGGCGGCAATGACCGGATCATCTCTTACGGCGACGCGGGAGAGCCGGACCCCGCCCAGACCGATGGCGCCGAGGGGCGGATCAATCCGGCCATCGGGGCGGATGGATCGGACGATTACTTCTCAGGCGGTGCAGGTGCGGATCGGTTCGAATTCTACGCGCTGTTGAACGGCCGAGCCGAGGTGGTGGCCCAGCACACAGGCAGCACGGGTGACATCAACTGGCGCGGCGTTGCGGGCGAGAACGACAACGTGCATGACCACTGGGTTGAGGGGTTCGGCGTTGATACGATCCTCGATTTCTCGAAAGAAGAAGGCGACAAGATCCTGGTGCGTGGCCACACCGTTGAGATTGCGGAGGTTACATACGGCAATGACGGAGGCGGTGCGTTCTCCGCCATCCGTGTGATCAGCCAGCAAGGCGACGGCGGCGCGGGCGGGGCAAATACGGCCACCGGCGCCCATGACGAGGATCCGCTTGGCATCATCAAGGTCTATGGCGACAAGGTCACCAAGGAGGACATCACCGTGAAACGTGACGGCGTGTTCGATGGCGGTGACCAACTGGCCGAGACAGACAAACTGGCTGATTACAACGGCGGCACGCAGGCCTTCCAGATCATCCAGGACGGTGTGGTGCTGGAAACAGCCCCCGATGACGTGAACTCCACTGACCAGATCGAACTTGGCTCAGGATCACAGCAGGTTTTTGCCGGACTGGGCAACGATCACATCCGCGTCTATGCCGATGGCGGAGAGCCTGACCCGGCACAGACGGATGGCGCGGGGCGCATCACGGATCCGGTTGATCCAGCACTTTCCACCGACATCGTGTCAGGCGGCCAGCACCGCGATACCTTTATGTTCAACTATCTGCTGGACGCGACAGACGTTGTTCTGGCCCGCCATACCCGTGAGGACGGCAGCATCAACTGGCGCAAGGTCGCGGGTGAAAATGATGCGGTGCACGATCATTGGGTCGAAAGCGGCGGTGATGACGTGGTCTTGGACTTTTCCAATCAGGACAATGACAAGATTGAGCTGCGCGGGCACACGGTCGAACTGGCCGAGATCACCTATGGTGTGGATGAAGGTGGCGATTACTCCCTCCTGCATGTTCGTTCCCAACAAGGCGATGGCGGCGGCGCCCATGACGAGGATAGCCTCGGCACGGTGAAAATCTACGGTGACACTGTCACCGAAGAAGATGTGCGGGTCACGGCCAAAGGGGTCTTTGACGGGATCGATATTCTGGAACCGATCGAGGGACTGCCAAACCACATCGCGGGCGACAGTGACGCGAATATGCTGAACGGTACAGCAGAGGCGGACAATATCCACGGCAACAACGGCAATGATTTTGTCTTGGCTGGCGAGGGTGACGATTATCTCTTTGGCGAGGGGCACAATGATCTGCTGTTTGGCGGTGCCGGCAATGACTGGATCGAAGGCGGCTGGGGCACTGATGCGCTTTTTGGTGAAATGGGGGAGGATACGCTGGTGTCCAACAGTGGCCATGACAACATGTCCGG
The DNA here is from genome assembly GCF_025141875.1 of Sulfitobacter sp. M368. Classification (NCBI taxonomy): domain Bacteria; kingdom Pseudomonadati; phylum Pseudomonadota; class Alphaproteobacteria; order Rhodobacterales; family Roseobacteraceae; genus Sulfitobacter; species Sulfitobacter sp. M368. Next base: position 2,905,172 of record NZ_CP081113.1, on the reverse strand, counting down.
TGGCACTGAGGCCGATACCTTTCTGTTCATGGATGGCACGCGTGGTGGCCAGATCTTTGACTGGGAAGACGGTGCCGACAAGATAGACTTTTCCCGCATGGATGCCGTGCAGGGCATGGATGACGTGATGATCCTGCAACTGACCGACACGGCGGCGCGTGTGACCTTCACCAATGACGCGGGCAAAGAGGGCAACATCGGTGTGATCGGGGTCAGCGGCTTTACCCTGTCGGAGGAAGACTTCAACTTTTGATCTATAGCGAAACAATCAATGCCCCGCCCCGCGATGCTGGGCGGGGCATTGGTGTGTTCGCGGTCAATCGCTGTCAGGCCCATGCGCCGACGTCAGACGCAGCCGAGGCCCGCATCCAAGGCTGACAGGATCGTATCTGCCTCCGCTTCGCTCAGGACCAATGGCGGCGACAGGATCAGATTGGGGCCGGACACCCGCACCATTGCACCGTTCTGATAGGCACCTTCCTGCACCGCCAGCGCGGAGGCCCCGTCAATCGGAGTCTTGGTCGCGCGGTCACTGACCATCTCAATTGCGGTCATCAACCCATGCCCGCCGCGCACATCGCCGATGATATCATATTTCTCCATCAGGGCTTTGCACCCGTTGAAAAGCTGCGCGCCCCGCGCGGCAGCATTGTCCACCACGTTCAAGCGCTTGGTCTCTGCCAGACAGGCCAGCGCCGCCGCCGCACCGACAGGATGACCCGAATAGGTGTAGCCATGGCCGATTTTGGCAGACGGGTTGCCCTCGAACACATCAACCATGCGGTGGCCGATCATCACCGCGCCAAAGGGGAAATATCCGTTGGTGATCGCCTTGGCGGTACACATCATATCCGGCTGAATGCCCCAAAGCCGCGCACCGGACCATGCGCCGGTTCGGCCATAGGCGGTGATCACCTCATCGGTGATCAGCAAGATGCCGTGGCGATTGCAGATCTCCTGAACCATTGGCGCAAAGGATTTGTGCGGCGGTATCACCCCGCCTGCGCCCAAAATCGGCTCCATGATCATCGCGGCGATGGTGCCTGCCCCCTGAAAGGCGATCTCGTCCTCCAGCGCCTGCACACAAAGCTGGGCCAGCTTTTCCGGATCGCTTTCGTTAAACGGGTTCCGGTAGGTGTAAGGCGCCGGAATGTGGAAACAGCCGGGTAAAAGTGGCTCATAAGCGGTGCGGAAATTGGCATTGCCGTTGACAGATGCCCCGCCGATATGGGTGCCGTGATAGCCTTTCTTGAGGCTCAAGAACTTGGTGCGTCCCGCCTCTCCACGCAGCTTGTGATACTGGCGGGCAAGACGCAGCGCGGTTTCAACCGAATCCGATCCGCCAGAGGTAAAGAACGCTCGTGCCATCCCGTCAGGCTCAAAGAATTCCGACAGTTCAAAAGACAGCTCAATCGCGACATCGTTGGACGTGCCGCGGAACGTCGAATAATAGGGCAGGGTGTCCAGCTGTGCGGTCATCGCGTCTTTGACCGGTTGGCAGGAGTAGCCCAGATTGACGTTCCATAGCCCGCCAACACCGTCCACCACACTATGCCCGTCAATATCCGTAACGCTCACGCCGCTGGCACCGGTGATGATTTTGGGCGGGTTCTCGGCGCTGTCCTGCGGCGAGGTCATCGGATGCCACATCAGCCGCCCGTTGTTCTCTTTGAGGAAGTTGGAGTCTTTCATGATGTGTTTTCCAATACGTTCGAACGTGACAGTGAACTGGCCCATGCGGCCTCGATTTCGGCAGGGACGGCACCGCCCCAGTTTCGGGTGATGTCGCGGCTGGCGTTGATCAGCTGTTTTTTGACCCTGGCCTCTAGTTCTGGCGTGAAACGGGAGGCAACGCAGGCGACGGAGACCGCACCGGCAAAGCGGCCGGATTGATCAAATACCGGGGCCGAAACCCCCTGAATGTCGTCCTCGTAGCAACGGTCGGAGCGGCCAAAGCCACTTTGCCGGACTGCCGCGACCGTTTGCTGCAACGCCTCTTTTGATGCGATGGTGCGATCGGTAAATGTCTGCAACTTCGCAACCGCTGCGGGCCAAAGCTCAGATGGGCCAAAGGCCAGAGCACAAAGCCCGGATGCCGTGGCATGGAGCGGGAAAGACTGCACATCGATGATGGCGCGGGTGCTGTGATGATGCGATTCCCGGGACACCAGTGGATAGACTGTGGTGCCCGAAAGCACGGAAACATGAGCGGTCTCGCCCGTTGTGTCGACCAGGCCATCCAGCACGGTTTCGGCCCCGGCTTTGCGCGGCACGGTCTCTTCACGGATTTGCGCCAACTGTAGCAACGCTGGCCCAAGCCGGTAATGTTTGGTCACCGGGTTCTGTTCCACAAATCCAGCGTCTTCAAGTGCTTGCAGGTGCCTGTAGGTCGTCGCCTTGTCACGCCCAGCCTGCCGGCACAGCTGCGACAACCCGATCTCGGGTTGGGCTGATGTGAAATACGCCAAAAGCTCCAGCGTTTTCGAAATGGACGACATGAGACTCTCGCTTTGTTGCTGTCTTGAGAAAAAGTTTGACAGAGGGAGGTTAACAAGGCAACCTTTTTATGAAACGTCGGTTCACTATATGAACCATATCAGGGAGAAACCAATGAATAGATTTTCAATGTCCGTGACGGCTTTGGCCTTGGCTATGACTGCCGTTGCCGGAACTGCACAGGCCGAATACCCCGAAAAGCCGGTAGAATTTGTTGTCCCTTGGCCTCCGGGCGATCTTGAGGACGTCTTGACGCGCATGATTGCTGAGGACTTTTCCGAGGCCTACGGCGTGCCCACAGCCGTGGTGAACAAACCCGGCGGCGGCGGCGGCCCTTTCCCTGGTGCAATCGAAGTGGCCAATGCGCCCGCTGATGGCTACACCATTGGATCTTTCATTATCGCGATCCCAGTGGTTGGTCCGCAGATCGGCATTCCCGAACTGAACCCCGATCCCTTTGTGCCGCTGGGCAATTTTCTGACCTATCCTTTTGTGATCGCGGCGGGCGGCAATGCCCCCTATGACGATATGGCGGGCTTGGCCGCCCATGCTGCAGACAATGACGTGGTGCTTGGCCACTTCGGTGCGCCACTGGTGCCAACGCAGGTCACATTGGGCTTGGCAAAATCCATGGGCTTTTCCTATGCTTCAGACGCCGCATTTGATGCGCTGGATTGCAACACTTTGGCCTCTGGCGATGTGGACGTGATCAACACCACGTTACAACTGATCCTGCCCTGTCTGGATGATGTCAAAGTGCTGGCCTCCATCGGATCAGAGCGGATCGCGTTGACACCGGATGCCCCGACAGTGGCAGAGCTTGCGCCGGATCTGGACGTGGCCCTGTGGAACGGTCTGTTTGTGCATGCCGATACGCCGCAGGACGCACGCGACAAGATCATCGCTGTGGCGCAAAAAACCATGATGTCGGACAGAGCGAAAAAGCTGGCGGCGGAAACCGGTGCGCTGGTCTATTGGCAGTCTGCGGATGAGGTTGCCGCGCAGATCGAAAAAGACATTGAGACCATGGGCCGCATCGAAGGTATGCTGTCCGAATAACCAAACTGCATTCCGCCGGGCGACATCTTTTGCCCGGCGGTTTGTCTGGTCATTGGGGGTGATCCATGTCGCGCGTCAAAACGCTGCAATCCTTGTTCAAGCGATACCGCCGTCCCGGCGATATCGTTTTTGCTTGGGTGATGTTGATTGTCTCGGTCTTTCTGTTGTCACAGCTGTTTGACCAAACAGCCTACAAACCGCGCGGCAAGTTGTTTGCCCAACCGCGGTTCTGGCCTGCGGTGTCACTGATCGGGATGGCCGGGTTCGCGACGTTTCACTTGCTGGGCTCGGCGCTGTCGGACCGGATCGAGGGACGCTGGCGCGAGGTTTGGACCTGGTTTGCTGCGCTGGAATATGCGGGATGGTTTATTGCCTATGCCGCGCTTGTTCCCTTGGGCGGCTACCTGCCAACAACGCTGGTTTTTGCGTTGCTACTGACTGTGCGTGTTGGATACCGCAGCGCCCGTATGTTGGTTGCGGCAGGTGTCAGTGCGCTGATCACCGTTTTGCTGTTCAAAACCCTGCTGCGGGTGAACCTGCCTGCCGGAAAAATCTACGAGATGCTGCCCGATGGGCTGCGCCCGTTTATGTTGACCTATTTCTGATCGGATCACGTCATGGAAAACCTGCTTGCCGGGGCTGAAATGCTGGCCCGATGGGATGTGTTGGTTGCGCTGTTGGTTGGCTCCATCGGGGGGGTGATCATCGGCGCGATCCCCGGTGTTGGCCCCGCAGTGGCCATCGCCATCCTGCTGCCCGCGACCTTCTCACTTGATCCGATTGTCGGGCTGACGATGCTGCTGGGTATCTACGGTTCGTCGATGTACGGCGGCGCAATCCCGGCGATATTAATCAACACGCCGGGCACGGCGGTGAATGCGCTGACCTCTTATGATGGCTATCCAATGACGCAGGCGGGCGAGGGCCACCGCGCCCTGTCATTGGCCTATAGCGCCTCGTTCTGGGGGGGTATTTTTGGCATAGGGTGTTTGATCCTGCTGTCTCCAGTGCTTGCCATGATCGCCCCGATGTTCGGCTCGCGCGAGATATTTCTCGCGGCCTTTCTGGGTGTTTTGCTGGTGATCCTGGCCCATCGCGGACAGATCTTTGCCGCCGGTTTTCTGGCTATGTTCGGCATCTTCTTACAGACCGTGGGTTTGGACGCTGTGACCTATACCCAGCGCTACACATTTGGCTTTTCGTTCCTCAGTTCGGGTATCAATCTGATTGTTGTGGTTCTGGGTCTCTTTGCCCTGAGCCAGGCGTTTTTCCTTCTGACGGCACCAGACAGCAGCCCGGATGCAAAACCGGTGACAGGTAAACTGACTGCTGGATTCAAAGAGCTGCTCAAGCACAAACGGGTGGCGACGGTGTCCTCCAGCTTTGGGGTGCTTTTGGGAATGATCCCCGGAACGGGTGAGTTTACCGCCCAATTCATGAGCTACACATACGCACAAAAGACCTCTGCCAAGCCCGATGACTTTGGCAAAGGATCCCCCGAAGGATTGATTGCTTCAGAGGCGGCCAACAACGCCGTGCCCGCCGCCGCGATGATCCCGCTTCTGGCGCTGGGCATCCCTGGTGAGGCGCTGACCGCGATGATGCTATCGGTTTTCTATATTCACAATGTCATCCCCGGACCGCAGCTTTTCCAGAACCAGATTGATCTGGTTTACGGGCTCTATTTCGCGCTGATCCTGCTCAATGTGATCGTGATGGTGTTCTTGCTGTTCTCGACAAATCTGCTCACCAAGATCATTCGCGTGCCAACCCGGTTTTTGGGGGTGGTGATCCTGATCCTTTCCTTTGTGGGGGTCTATTCACTGCGCAATTCACTGACCGATTGTATGATTTCGGCGGGGTTCGGTGTGCTTGGTCTGATCCTGAAGCGGCTGAACCTGCCAATTGTCCCGATCATTCTGGGAATGGTTCTGGGCGGCATCATGGAGGTCAAGCTGCGCTCGGCCCTGCCGCGCCTCAAGACGCCGCTGGATATGATCGACCGGCCCATTTCCTTTATCCTCTTCGTGATCATCGTATTGGTGATCGCATTGCACATCCGTGCGCTGGTCAAAGAGTTTCGCGCCCATCAGCCCGAAGAGGACCACGACATGCACGACAGTCAAACACGGTAGGCCCATGGATCAAAACAGCATTAATGCATTGCGGGATCAGCCCGTTCCGGTGTTCCACCACTTGATCGAGGGCAAGCATGTGCCTGCGTCTGATGGCGGGCTGATGGATGTTCTGTCGCCGCTCAATGGGCGGGTGTTGACGCAGGTCGCCAATGGCACCGCGGCAGACATGAACGCGGCCATCGCATCGGCCCGTGCGGCATTTGAGGATGGCCGCTGGGCCGGACAAGCGCCCGCAGCCCGCAAGAAAGTCCTGATGAAATGGGCCGATCTGATCGATGCCCATGCGCTTGAACTCGCCGTACTGGGTGTGCGCGACAATGGCACTGAGATCAGCATGGCCCGAAAAGCCGAGCCGGGATCCGCCGCCGCCACGATCCGCTATTACGCCGAAGCACTCGACAAGATCTATGGCGAGATCGCGACGACATCATCCGATGTTCTGGGCCTGATCCACAAAGAACCGGTGGGCGTGGTTGGCGCGATCATTCCGTGGAACTTTCCGATGATGATCGGCGCTTGGAAGTTGGGGCCGGCGCTGGCGATGGGCAATTCGGTGGTTCTGAAGCCCTCCGAGAGCGCATCGCTATCGCTGATGCGGGTGGCCGATCTGGCGCTTGAGGCCGGATTGCCGCCCGGTGTTCTGAACGCGGTCACGGGTGCGGGCGCTGTGGTGGGCGAGGCACTGGGCCTGTCGATGGATGTGGATGCCCTGGTGTTCACAGGATCGGGCGCAACGGGACGCCGCCTGATGGAATATGCAGCAAGGTCCAATATGAAGCGGGTCTATCTTGAGCTGGGCGGCAAATCTCCCAACATCATCTTTGCCGATGCCCCAAATCTGGATGAGGCGGCTAAAGTTGCTGCTGCCGGTATCTTTCGAAACGCCGGTCAGGTCTGTGTCGCGGGATCGCGTCTTTTGGTCGAGTCATCCATCCACGATGATTTTGTCGCCGCTGTTGCCCGGGCCACAGGGACAATGAAGGTTGGTGACCCACTTGATCTGTCCACCAACATCGGCGCGGTGAATTCGGAGCGGCAGTTGCAACAAAATCTGGATTTTCTGCGCAAGGCGGAGCAGGAAGGCGGCGACATTGTCAGAGGTGGCAGTCGCATCCTGCAAGAGACCGGCGGCTATTTCATGGACCCCGCCATTGTGACAGGCGTGGCGCCCGATGCGACGCTGGCGCAAGAGGAGGTGTTCGGACCGGTCTTGGCCGTCACCCCGTTCGAAGATGAGGACGCCGCCGTGCGGATGGCCAACGGCACGGTCTACGGGTTGGCGGGTGCGGTCTGGACTTCAAACCTCAGCCGCGCCCACCGCATGGTCCGTGCTGTACGAACCGGAGTGATGCATGTGAACACCTATGGCGGTGCTGATGGCACTGTGCCGCTGGGCGGTGTGGGGCAATCCGGGAATGGGTCGGACAAATCACTCCATGCGATTGAGAAATACATCAATCTGAAGACCGCTTGGATCAAACTCTGAAGGGGGTGCATATGACTGAGAAAACCATTCTGGTGATCGGCACTTATGACACCAAAGACGATGAACTGGGATTTCTGGCGGACGTGATCCGGGCGCAGGGCGGGCGCGTTCTGACGATGGATGTTTCCGTTTTGGGCGATCCCTCGGCGCCTTGCGATTACTCCAAATATGACGTCGCCCAAGAGGGCGGCAGCACCATCGCAGAGGCGATTGCATCGGGCGATGAAAACCATGCCATGCAGATCATGGCCGCAGGTGCGTCCATGCTGGTAACGCGGCTTTATGCGCAGCGGACCTTTGACGGGATGATCGTGCTTGGCGGCACGATGGGTACGGATCTGGCGCTGGATGTGTGTACGGCCTTGCCGCTTGGTGTGCCGAAATACATTGTCTCTACCGTGTCTTTCTCACCGCTGATCCCGGCAGAACGGTTGGCGGCAGACACGCAGATGATCCTTTGGGCTGGCGGGCTGTATGGCCTCAATTCGGTTTGCAAAGCCTCGCTCAGTCAGGCGGCAGGTGCGGTGCTGGGCGCGGCGCGGGCGGTGCAAATGCCTGATCCGGACAAGCCGATGATCGGCATGACCTCGCTTGGCACCTCGGCGCTCAAGTATGTGATCCCGCTCAAGCCTGGTTTGGAAGAACGCGGATATGAGGTGGCCGTGTTCCACGCCACGGGGATGGGAGGACGTGCTTTCGAAAGTCTTGCAGGGCAGGGGGCGTTTGTCTGTGTCTTTGACTTTTGCACGCAGGAACTGGGCAACCATATTCACGGCTCAAACATCTCGGCGGGGGCGGACCGGCTGACCAACGCGGGCTTAAACGGCACTCCGCAGATCGTTGCGCCGGGCTGCTACGATCTTGTGGATATTGTCGGCTGGCAACCCCTGCCGGACAAATGGTCCGATCACCCCAGTCACGAACACAACCGGCTTTTGACCTCTGTGGTCTTGAATGAGGCAGAGCGGATAGCGGTGGCGCAAGCCCATTGTACTCAATTGGCTTCGGCCAAAGCTCCGGTTGAGGTTCTGCTGCCAGAGCTTGGCTTGGGTGAATGGGATCGCGAAGGCGCAGATCTGCATGACGCGCAGGGTTTGTCCGCGTTTCTGTCGGCGCTGGAAAGCGGCCTGCCGTCACAGGCCAAAGCGCATCGTCTTGATTGCCACATCAATGATGCCGGATTTGCGGACAAGGCTTTGGAGATCCTGGACGGTTGGCGGGCCAAAGGGCTAGTTTGAAGACCCCGGATCAAGCTGCGCCAGTAGGTCCAGCAGGGTTTCATAGTTGTCACTGCCCAATGTGGCCTTGAAATTCGCCACGATCTGCGCGGCCTGATCGGCGCGGTCGTCAATGATTTTTTGCCCCGCTTCGGTGATTGCGATCAATTGCCGCCGCCGGTCGACCTCGTCGCGGGTCTGTGTGATCAGCCCCTTGTTGCGCAGCGTTGTGGCGATGCGGGTGAGACTGGGAAACAGCAGGCTGGCCCGATCTGCCAAAGTGGATGTGTCAAGCGATCCGTGCTCGGCCAGCACCCGCAAGACCCGCCATTGCTGTTCGGTGATCCCGGTCTCTGCCAGCATTTCGCGGATTGGTGCCATGACCCCCTCGCGGGCGCGGATCAACGCAATGGGCAGGGAGCGGGACGTCGAAGGCAGCGGGTTGGTCATCGGGCACTCACATTGATTTGGCTCGGGATTAAATTCCCTGCATGGCTTGCGACCATGCCGGGAAATATCAATGGTTTGGGACGCGATGCCAAGGGTGCTTGTGCTGGCAAGCGGACTTTGCTGCATGAGGAGAACAAACGATCAGCAGCCGGGCTTGACAAAACAACGGCGAATTTATTAACATCACAATTGTTAACATGTTAAGGAAAGTATGTGCCACACTTCCACATCGACTATTCCGCCAACCTCGAAGAGGTTCTGGACATCGCGCAGCTGTGCGAGGTGATCCGCGCAACGGCTGCAGGGATTGAGACCTTTCCCATGGCCGGTATCCGTGTGCGTGCCATGCAGGCGGACCATGTGGCGATGGCGGATGGGGATGCCAAACACGGCTACATTGATCTGTCGGTGCGCCTCCGCGAAGGGCGCAGTGACGCGGTAAAGCGCGATGCGATTGAAACGATCTTTGCGGCGCTCAAGGATTTTGCAGCGCCGGCCATGGCCAGCCATTCTATCGCGCTTTCAGCGGAAATTCGCGATATTGACGGTGATCTATCCCCAAAATTCGGCAACATCCGCGACCATCTGGAGGACAATGCATGAGCGTGCTTGAAGACAATATCGCGAAGTTGGACGGATATTTGCAGCGGTTCCGAGAGAACGGGATCGCCAACCGGATTTCGGGACAAGACAGCATCGGCAGCGCGGGTGTGTTCCAAACCCTGTCGCCGGTCGATAAATCCGTGATATGCGATGTGGCAGAGGGCAGCGCCGAGGACATAGACCGCGCCGCCAAAGCCGCCGCTGAAGCCTTTCCGGCATGGCGTGATATGCCCGCGCTCGAGCGTAAGCGCATCCTGATCCGCGTGGCCGAGGGGATCGAAGCCCGCGCCGAAGAGATTGCCTTATGCGAATGCTGGGACACCGGGCAGGCGTTCAAGTTCATGTCCAAAGCCGCGCTGCGCGGTGCGGAAAATTTCCGCTATTTTGCGGATCAGGTGGTGCAGGCGCGGGACGGTCAGTTGCTGCAATCGCCGACCTTGATGAATGTCACAACGCGCAAACCCATTGGCCCTGTTGGCGTGATCACCCCTTGGAACACGCCCTTCATGCTGTCCACCTGGAAGATCGCGCCGGCGCTGGCCGCAGGATGCACAGTGGTTCACAAACCTGCCGAGGCCTCCCCCCTGACAGCGCGTTTGCTGGTCGAGATCGCCGAAGATGCGGGCCTGCCGCCGGGGGTGTTGAACACCGTCAACGGTTTTGGCGAAACCGCTGGCAAGGCGCTGTGTGAGCATCCCGATATCAAGGCCATCGCCTTTGTCGGAGAAAGCCGCACCGGATCGATGATCATCAAGCAGGGGGCAGAGACCCTTAAACGCAACCACCTTGAGCTGGGCGGCAAGAACCCGGTGATTGTCTTTGAAGATGCGGATCTGGAACGCGCTTTGGATGCGGTGATTTTTATGATCTATTCGATCAACGGCGAGCGGTGCACATCATCTTCGCGGCTGTTGATTCAGGACAGCATTCGCACTGAATTCGAGGCCAAGCTGGTTGAACGGGTGAACAACATCAAGGTGGGACACCCCCTTGATCCCAAAACGGAAATCGGCCCGCTGATCAGTCGCGAACACTTTGAAAAGGTCACCAGCTATTTCGACATTGCCGCCCAAGATGGCGCGACAACGGCGGCAGGAGGCGCGGCCCTCGGGGACGAAGGGTATTTTGTCAAGCCGACCCTCTTTACCAACGCGCGAAACGACATGCGCATCGCCCAAGAAGAGATTTTTGGCCCGGTCTTGACCTCCATCCCTTTTGAGACCGAGGAAGACGCTTTGCGCCTTGCCAACGACACGGCCTATGGGCTGACCGGCTACCTTTGGACGAATGACCTGACGCGGGCCCTGCGCTTTACCGACGCGCTGGAGGCGGGAATGATCTGGGTGAATTCGGAGAATGTCCGCCACTTGCCCACCCCCTTTGGCGGGGTCAAGGCCAGCGGTATTGGCCGGGACGGCGGCGATTGGTCCTTTGATTTCTACATGGAGCAAAAACACATCGGTTTCGCCACCGGAGCGCATAAAATCACCCGCCTTGGCGCGTTGTAAGGAGATCAGACCATGCCTGTACCTGCCCCGAACCTTTACCCTGATTTCAACACGATCCGGCTGTCTCATCTCTGTTTGAACGTCAAAGACCTCGCGGCATCCAAGGCGTTCTACACCGATACGCTTGGCCTTCAGGTCACCGATGAGGATGCCAGCCATATTTACCTGCGTGCGATGGAGGAACGGGGGCACCACTGCATCATCCTGCAAAAATCCGACCAACCCGGCACGGTTGAGGTGATGGGTTTCAAGACCTTTGACGAAGATGATCTGGACAAGGCCGAAGCCTATTTCAACGCCAAGGGGCGCCCGACATCATGGGTGGAACGGCCCTATCAGGGGCGCACTTTGCTGACCTCGGACAACATGGGCATACCGCTTGAGTTCTATCACAAGATGGACCGCCTTGCGCCGATCCATCAGAAATATGCGCTCTATCGCGGGGTCAAACCCTTGCGGATCGACCATTTCAATTGCTTTTCTCATGACGTAGATGCCTCTGTTGCCTTCTATAGTGACTTTGGCTTTCGCGTGACGGAATACACCGAAGATGAAGACAGCAAGCGGCTTTGGGCGGCATGGATGCACCGCAAGGGCGGTGTGCATGACATGGCGTTTACCAATGGCACGGGGCCGCGCATGCATCATGTGGCATTCTGGGTGCCGACCCCGATGAATATCATCGACCTGCTCGATCTGATGGCCACCACCGGATATGTGGACAACATCGAACGCGGACCGGGGCGGCATGGCATTTCAAACGCCTTTTTCCTTTATGTGCTGGACCCGGACGGCCACCGGATCGAGATCTATTGCTCGGATTATCAGACCGTTGATCCGGATCTGGAGCCGATCAAATGGGATCTGCAAGACCCGCAGCGCCAAACCCTTTGGGGGGCGGCAGCGCCCGAAAGCTGGTTTAAGCATGGCAGCAGTTTTGTGGGTGTGGACACCAAGGAGTCCGATATTGAGGCCAGCCCGATCATCGCACCCTGAGTGTGCCACAGCCGCCCGGCATTGACCTGCGGCCAACCTAAAGTCAGCAATGGCTAAAACACCGGAGGCTCCCCATGGATTGGGATGAATTCGCCCATTGGGGCAAGCATATTTCTGACTGGTCAGCAGACTATCACAAAACCCTGCGGGACCGCCCCGTGCGGGCGCAAACCGCTTTTGGCGAGACCGCAGCGCAATTACCACAAGCGCCGCCGGATGGTGCGGAAGCGATGGACCGTATCATGGCGGATTTCGAGAACATCGTCATGCCGGGGATTACCCATTGGCAGCACCCACGTTTTTTCGCCTATTTCCCTGCCAATGCCGCGCCGCCCTCGATGCTGGCGGAAATGCTGGTCACCACCATCGCCTCGCAATGTATGCTTTGGCAGACCTCCCCCGCCGCGACCGAGGTTGAAACCGTCATGGTACAATGGCTGCGTCAGGCGCTTGGGCTGGGCGAGGGATTTACCGGCGTCATTCAGGACAGCGCATCATCGGCGACGCTGTCGGCAGTCTTGACAATGCGTGAACGGGCCACGGGATACACCGGCAACCGTGATGGCATCGCGGGCAAGGGGCACCTGCGGATATATTGTTCCGATCAGGTGCATTCCTCGATTGATCGCGCCTGTTGGGTGTCGGGCATCGGGCAGGCCAATCTGGTCAAGATCCCGGCCACCGGCCCGCGCCACGGAATGGATGCCGCCGCCTTGCAAGCGGCCATCACCGCGGACCGCGCCGCGGGCCATACCCCTGCTGGCATAATCGCGATCACCGGTGGCACCGGCATCGGGGCTTGTGATACCCTTGGCCCCATTCTGAAGATCGCCAGAACCGAAGATCTTTACACCCATCTGGATGCAGCATGGGCCGGTGCGGCGATGATTTGTCCCGAATTGCAGGCGGAGTTCTGGGCCGATGTGGATGGCTTTGACAGCATCGTGTTTAATCCGCACAAATGGCTGGGCGCACAGTTTGACTGTTCAGTGCAATTCTTGCGCGACGCACAACCGCAACTGAATACGCTGAAGATCGAGCCTGAATATCTCAAGACCACGGGCGAAAGCGTGACCAATTATTCCGAATGGACCATCCCGCTCGGCCGCCGGTTTCGGGCGCTCAAGATATGGTTCTTGATCCGGTCTTACGGGTTGGACGGGCTGCGCAGCCGCATTCGCAATCACATCCTTTGGGCGGGCGAGGTCTGCGAGGCGATCCGAAAACTGGACGGGTTCGAGATCGTGACGGAACCGATCCTGAGCTTGTTTTCTTTCCGCTGTCCGGGGGCGGATGAAGATCAGCAACACCTTGTTGACGCGCTGAATGACGATGGCCGGATCTATGTCACGCAAGGCAGCTTTCAGGGGCGCAAGATCATCCGCTTTCAAGTCGGACAATTCGACACAACCCGCGCAGATGTGATGATGGCGGAAACGGTGATCCGTGACGTTTGGGGGAAGATGCAATGAGGTTTGCGACATACACTGCCGATGGGGAGATGCACTATGGCGCCGCGGTTGAAGGCGGGATGATCCCGCTGGGCGATGCCTTTCCGCAATGGGCCAGCCTTTTGGACGTGGTTAAGGCCGGTGGGCTGAAGGATCTGGAGGACGCCGCACAGGGGCAAAGCCCGAAACATCAGGTATTCCAATATGAAATGGTTCTGCCGGATGCGCCGCGCATTCTCTGCGTTGGGGTGAACTTCCCCGACCGCAATGCTGAATACAAGGACGGCAGCGACCAACCCAAATTCATGTCGCTGTTTCCACGCTTTGCCAGTGGTTTCACTGGTCATGATCGCCCGCTGATCCGCCCGCCCGAAAGCCACATGCTGGACTACGAGGGCGAGGTTGCGATTGTGATCGGCAAAGCGGGCCGCCGGATTGCCCAAAGGGATGCCTATGATCATATTGCCGCGCTGACCTTGTGTAATGAAGGGACAATCCGCGATTGGGTGCGTCACGCGAAATTCAATGTGACGCAAGGCAAGAACTGGGATCGCTCCGGGGCGATTGGCCCGTGGCTAGTGCCTTTCCGCGATGCATCGCAGTTGGACGATGCGCGGATTATTACACGCGTGAATGGCGAGGTCCGGCAGGATGATGTGCTGTCGCGCATGATGCACCCCATCCGCCGCGAGATCGAATATATCTCGACCTTCATGACCCTGCAGCCCGGCGATATTATCGTCACCGGCACGCCCACAGGCTCCGGCGCGCGGCTTGATCCGCCGCAGTACCTCGCACCGGGTGATGTGGTCGAGGTCGAGGTGAACGGCATCGGCACCCTGCGCAACACCGTCGAGGACGAAGCGATATGACCCCACAAGACCACCAGATCGCCGCTGCCGATCTTTTGAACGCCGAAGCGACCGGCAAGCAGATTGGCCTGCTCACCAAACGCCACCCCGAAATGGGGATGGATGATGCCTATGCAATCCAGAACGCGATCTACCACGCCAAGCTGGAGCAAGGGCGCAGGGTCACGGGCTGGAAAATCGGATTGACGTCCAAGGCAATGCAATATGCGTTGAACATCGACATCCCGGACAGTGGTATCCTGTTTGACGACATGATGTTTGAAACCGGCGCGATGATCCCCAAAGGCCGCTTTATCCAGCCTCGGATCGAGGCCGAGATTGCCTTTGTCCTCAAGGCGCCCTTGGGCGGCGCGGATGTGACGCGGCAGGCTGTTCTCGCCGCAACCGACTACGTCGCGCCGTCGATTGAAATTCTGGACACACGGATCATCCGCGCCGATCCTGAAACCGGCCAAAGCCGCAAGATCTTTGACACGATCAGCGACAATGCCGCCAATGCGGGCGTGGCGCTGGGGGCAGAGCGTCACGCGGTGGATGCCTTCGATCTGCGCTGGGTCGGCGCGATTACCAGTCGCAATGGCGAGGTCGAAGAAACCGGCCTTGGCGCGGGGGTCTTGAACGATCCGGTCGAAAGCGTCGTCTGGCTGGCGCGCCGCATGGCGCAATACGGGCAAAGCATCGAACCGGGGCAGGTCATCCTGTCGGGCAGTTTCATCCGCCCGGTGGAATGCCCCAGCGGCACAAGGATCGCTGCCGATTTTGGTGCCTTTGGGCGGGTGGATCTGGCGTTTGAATAGCGGAATGGATTGGCCATTTTCCGCCTGCCGCATCATCGTAGCCCTACGATAGGCAATTGGCCGGATCAGGCGAGAAACGCATCATCGACAACACCGACGAGCTGCAAAATCAATGTGCCACTGTCGGCTGTCACTGCTTGGGCATAGTCGGCATCAATAGCCGCAACGGCGGCATCTACACTGCTGTCGTCGCCGCGCACAAAAAGCTGCATAGCGGCGGCCGCATCATCCACATCGGACAGGCCTTTGATCACGGCGTAGTAAGTTCCAATGTCTGTCTTGGTGCTGAGATAGCTTTGATCCTGCAACTGCAAATCCACAAATTCCTGACTGGCGTCTTGTGGCGGCTCGGCTTTGGCGCCGCGCAACACCTCAAGGATAAACGCGTCACGGCCAACCCCGCCACTGTCCAATTGGCCGACCCAGAAGTCGAGCCCAGCCTGATCAGCGGTGCGGCCCAGCACATTGGCATAGACCTGCATGGCAAACTCAAGGTTGCTGGCGTCCGGCGCATAGGTTGCCCGCGTTTCTTCTTGGTCAAGAAAGAAGGTCGCGGCTTGTTCAAGGGTCGTGCCATCTGCAAAGGCCGATCCCCAGAAGTACAGGCCAAGCGCGTCCGGCGCGCGGTTGAAATAGGCGATATAGAGTTCGACGAATGTGTTGATCTCATCGGCGTTCAAGCCGGTGATGCCCTCGATGATAGACAGATCAAGGGTGCCGTCGTCAAAAATGCTCACGCCGCTCGAAAACGCGAGGGTTTCCACACCTGTCAGGCTATCGGTCCCTTGGCCGTCCGTCATCCGGTCTTCAGCAAAGATCGTGCCATCCTGTGCCAGCCGTAGGGTGTAGCGGCCCATTCCGGCGTCAAAATGCGCCACATCGCCGGTTCCATCACCACCATCGAGGGTGTCGTCGCCCTTGCCGCCAAACAGGTTATCATTGCCTGCATTGCCAATCAGTTGGTCCGCACCGCCAAAACCAAAAATAATGTCATCACCGATGCCCCCATCGAAGGCGTCGCCCTCCCCGGTCAAGTAGAACCAGTCGCCGGACTCTGACCCGGCGGCGGCTCCATTCGTGCTGACCACAAAGCTTGGGTTGGAGTTGCGCGACCCGATGATCAGATCGTCCAAAGCGCCATCCAGGCCGGGCAGGGCGGTGACCAAAGCCGCGACTAGCGCCTGAGACTGCGCATTTGCCTGTGCCTCAAAACCCGCAGCGCTTGCAGCCCCTTGATCCGTCATCTGTGCGCCAAAGGATTGCAGGCTTTGCAGTGCTTGCGACGCCGCGGTCTTGGCGGCAACGATGGCCGCATCAAAATCCTCGGGTTCTGCTCCTTGAGACACCAATACGTCGATCACGCCATCCTGTTCATTGAGGTCCGACAGCAGCGCCAATACCGCCGCCTCGCCAAGCTGGCCAAAAAGGGCATCCAAGGTGGCGCCGGTGACACTGCCATTGCCAGTGTCGGTCGAGGCCCATGCACCTGTCGCATCATCGACAATGAAAGTGGGAGAGGTATAGCCCGCCTCATCCTCAGACCACAAAAAAGCATCCAGCCGATCCTGGTAGGAGGCAAACAATTGCTCAATCTCGGTTTTTCCACCGCCGGTGCCGTTGCCAAAATCGTAGTCGGGATTAATGGAGATGATAAACGCCTCCATCGTGACATCCGGCGCGGCATTCGCAACGAAAGACCGCCCCGCATTGATGGCGGCAAACGCGGTGTCGTAGTCTTGATCAATCAAGGCCTGAACAATCGCCAAGGCTTCCGCATCGACCTGCTGGGAAATAAAAGAGAACAGGTTGACCAAGGTCGCCACCGGAATGTCCCGCAGCGCCTGTTCCGAGGCGTCTAGCGAGGCCAGGTATTCACTGACAGTCAGGCTCAAAGCATCGTCAATAACAGGGGGCAAGGGCTGGCTGGTGACCTGCAATAGACTGCGAAGCTGCGCATAGGACGCATTGAATTGGGTTTCAAATTGGTCAAGCGGGTTCACAGCGCAGTTCCTTAACACAAGCAATCGTACTGGTTTCTCTCTACACCAGCTTTGGCACCGTCGTCACCTTGGATTTGGTGCGCCGCGTCGACGATATTGTCAAAGGATGCTGCTGGAATATCCCGTGCGCCGTTTCAGTGCGACGGCCAAGAGGCCATTCCAGATTACCAGCGAAACAGCCGTGGCAACCGCCGCCCCTTCCATGCCATAGCGCGGCACCAAAGCGAGGTTCAGCGCCGCGTTCACCAAGACAGAGGTCGAAACACCAATCAGCGTGAGCGTCTGATGGCCGGTCATGTTCAGGATCAGCGCGACCGGTCCAAAACACGCATTCGCGAGCTGACCAAAAGTCAGGATGACCAAGGCCCAAAACGCGCCCTCATAGCTGCTGTCGAAAATGAGGATCAAAAGATGCCTGCCGAACACCCAGGTGATCGCTGCCCCCCCGATGCCGAACACCGTAATGATCCGCGCCGCCTTGGTGATTGTGGCCTGTAGTTCGGCGCTGTTCCCTTCGGCGTGTAATTTCGCAATCTGCGGCATGATCACGGTGTTGACCGCGCCGAGACCAAAAACCGCAATGGTCGACAGCACTGCTGCAGCGTTATAAAGACCGACCTGGGCGTCGGTACTCAAGATCCCGAGCATCACAATATCAAGGTTATTGTTGATCAATTGCACGCTTGCTATGGCCCCGAACGATAGGGTTGAGATGGTCAAGTCCCGGCTGCGGGTGGTCTTGGCTTGGCCCTGTATTTGCGGCCAGAAACGAAAATCTGATCCACGTTTGAGCAACGCCACCGACAGGGCCGCATCTGCCACCAAGGCCAGTGAAAAAATCAGCAGGGCGGCCGACACCGACAAAGCTGCCGGATCGCTGGCGATCCAAACACTGGCCAGCACCACAATTGTCAGAACCGGCCGCAGCACATGCTCGGGAAACTGGCTTTGCACCGTGTGGCCCATGCCATGCAATACACCGCTCAGCAATTTTGGTGCAGGCAAAAGCACATAGATCCCAAGACCCAGCGCCATGTGCCATTGCAGGTCCGTGTCGTTGATTCCCCATGCGATCCAGACGGCCAATGCGACTGCAAACACTCCGGTGGCCCAGATTGCGCGGTGCAAGGCCCATGTCCAGATTTGCCTGCTGTGCCCCGTGCCCGCATGGGCGCGGGCATAGGCAATCTCACGAACCAATGTCTGCCGCAGCCCAAACGCCAGAGGCATGGACAGGATGGTCATAACCGCGAGGACAAAAGAATATTCGCCAAACTTTTCGGGTTGCAGCAACCGCGCAATCATCGCAGTCGCCGCAGCGCCTAACATAAGGCCACACACCCGAATGACCATGGTCCCTAAGGTCTGGCGCTTTTCCATCTGGTTTATGGTTTCCTTTGCCGCGCGAGCACGGTGCTTTGGGTTGCCCGCTAAAAGAACGCTGACAGAGAAAACTCGATATAGCTGTTTCCGTCCACAGAAGAGAGCGGATCTGTCAGACTGTCAGACACCACATGGTTGGCATTAATGCCGACACGCAAGCGCTCGCCTATCCGGCGCGACGCGGATAGGGTGTAAATCTGGGAACTCTGATCGAGGTCGTAAAAGACCCCCAGGTTAAAGCGGCTGTCGTTTGTGTCATTGGCGATGAAATTCACGCCAACAAACACATCATCGTCATAAACGGTGACCGGTTGGCGGCCGCTCCGATCATCATAGTGATATTCCAGCGCAAGGGTCAGGGTGCCGTCGCCGCCCATCAGATTGTGAAAAGAATGATCGCCCCCAACGATGGCGCCGACGAAACGTTCACCAGATGCTTCCCGCAGGAACCCTTCAAACCGCAATTGCGTGTTTCCTTCGGCGTAGACTGTGGTCAGGCCCAGTTGCCTGATCTCCTGGTAGTAGGGTGTCACGGCAGTGAAGGCATCTGTTCCCGCGTCTGCGGCGGCCTTGGCCACTGTCTTTCCGCTGTTGTAGCCTGCCAATACATCGTCGTTGAATTGTGCGCAGGCCAAGGCGCTGACCGCGCTATCGGCGCTTATGCAACCGGGCATCCTGAGGGACTCGCGGGCGGTGCCCTGATAGGCCGACACACCGACGTCCAATGAACCCTCGCCCAGAGAGAACCCATGGGTGTAGCGCAACGCAAAATCGGGGCTGTTGCTGTCTTCGTAGCGGACCAATCCATCATCGGTATAGAATGGGCCACGCTGACGGGTGGCACGACCACCAAAATTGCCGCGCACACTGTCGCCCAAGGCATAGACACTGAATGTACCGATATCTGTAAACAGATTTGCGTTCGCCATGGGTGTACCGATCAGATCGCTGTTGCCGACCTGATTTGTTCTGTTCTTGGCGTTCATCACGTTGACGATGGTGCGGCCGTTGCTGACCCCCCAATCTTCGACATTGTAGCCCAGAACCAGATCCCAGTTTTCAAAACTGTTGGTGAAATATGCCTTCTGAATGTTAAAGAGCGAGCGGTCGTTTTCATCATCATTCAGGCCAGCGAATTGAAACACAACTTCGCCCGTGCCAACACCGAAACTGCCGTTCAGCTGGAAGCCGACAAAAGGGTGAAATCCGGCTTCGGCTTGCCCTGCATATTGGCCGTCGTCAAAGTAATAGCGATATCCAAGGTCAATCCGTCCACTGAGGTTCAACGGGTTGCCTTCCGCCCATGCCGGAACGGCCCAGGCGGAGGCCATAACCGCAGCTGCGCAAAGACGTTTCATACCCAAATCGACCCCAATTAAACTGCCTTTCAGACGGGCACAGTATCCCAGCATGGCACAGGCGCAATCACATGGCCGCAGTCGTGGTCACAATCTTGATCATTGGTGCGGGATCGACACGCCCTGGCTCTACCGCCATTGCCGCTCAATCAAGTGGAATTTTCCCCTTCCCGATACTGTTGCTCCGTCATGTTTGTGTTAAACGTAAAATTCTTGGGGAGAATGTACCGGACCGTTTTGACGGCGATGCATTTTGGTGCGCTATAGGAAGACACGCATGAAAGATCAAAACCGCGACGCTGCAGCCGGTATTCATGAGCCGATTGCGATCGTTGGCATGTCCTGCAATCTGCCTGGCGACAACCGAACTCCAGCCGATTTTTTCGATTTTCTTCTTAAAAAACAATGCGGTATTGTTGAGATTCCCAAAGACCGCTGGGGCGTTGATGTTTTTTATGATCCCGATCCGGCAGCGATTGCCAAATCGGTGAGCAAATGGGCCGGTTTTATCAAGGATGTGCGAGGCTTTGATGCCAAATTCTTTGGCATTTCCCCGCGCGAGGCCGCCGGCATGGATCCGCAGCAACGCCTGGTTTTGCAAGGTGCGGTTGAGGCGATGATGGATGCGCAAATTCCGCTAGAAGAATTTGCCCGCAAAAGCACAGGCGTGTTCATCGGAATTTCCCAATCCGAATATCGCACTTTGCAGGAAATGCGCATTACCAGCACCGAAAGCTATGCCGGCACCGGGTATGCGCTTTGTATCAGTGCCAACCGGATTTCGCACCGGCTCAACCTCACAGGGCCAAGCTATGCGGTTGATACGGCCTGTTCGTCCTCGCTGACGGCGTTGGATCAGGCGGTACAAAACCTGCGCACCGGCGCTTGCGATATGGCGATTGTGGGCGGCGTGAACGCGATGACGCACCCGTCGCCGTTTCTGGCATTTTCCAAGGCGGGCATGATCTCTCCGACGGGGCGCATTTCGACCTTCGATGCCGCCGCCAACGGTTTTGTGCGCGGCGAAGGGGCGGGTATGATCGTGATCAAGCCCCTCAGCCATGCGCAGGCGGACGGCGACCGTATCCATGCTGTTATCGAGGGGACAGCTGCCAATCAGGATGGATCAACCAATACCATTACCGCACCAAACCAACAGGCCCAGATCGCGATGCTGCGCAGCTTGTTCAACGCAGCCCCAATTGGACCTGAGCAGATCGGCTTTGTCGAGGCCCACGGGACCGGAACACCCATTGGCGATCCGATTGAGGCGGGCGCAATTGGCACGGTAATCGGCCAGAACACGCCCGACCATCCTGTCTATATAGGGTCAAGCAAGGCCAATGTTGGCCATCTTGAAAGCGGCGCTGGCATCACCGGTTTGATCAAGGCGGCGATGGCTGTGAAAACGGGGATAGTGCCGCCCAATATCCATTTCAAAAACCCCAATCCATATATCCCGTTTGATGCGTTGAACCTTGAGGTGCCGGTGAAACCCGAAGCCTTCCCGGATAGGGACGGTGCAAATTACGCTGTGGTCAATTCCTTTGGATTTGGCGGCGCAAACGCCTGTGCGTTGCTGTCCTCGCCGCCTGAGAAATCCTATAGTTACCATCCGGTTCCGCCACAGCAGCCTGCGCCGCCGCTGGCAGGCCAGGAAGACGGCTTTCCCCATCTTGTTCCGGTATCCGGTGCCACGGAGGAGGCTTTGCAAGCCAACGCGGCGGCACTGTTGGATGCGATGCGCGGCAAGGGGGCGCTGGCCAAAACGACCCTAGCCGATATTGCGGCGGCACTTGCCACCAAACGCAGCCATTTAATGTACCGGGCCGTGATACTGGCCCGTAGCACTGCGGAACTGAGAAAGGCGCTCAAGGCCTTGGCGGCAGGCGAAACCGATGCCCCCAACATCATCACCGGGCAAAAGCAAACCAGCAACAAGCTGTGCTTTACCTTCTCCGGGCAAGGCAGCCAGTGGTGGGGCATGGCCCGCGACCTGCTTGAACGCAACGCCGTGTTTTCGAGTGCTGTTGACGCCTTTGATGCCGAGTTTATCCCGGTTGCAGGCTGGTCAATCCGTGCAGAACTGCTCAAGGATAAAGACAGCAGCCGCATTGATGACACCACCGTCACCCAGCCGGCGCTTTTTGCCATTCAATCGGGCCTCGCCGCGCTTTGGAAAGAATTTGGTGTTGAGCCGGATATGGTTGCAGGCCACTCCATCGGTGAGGCCGCGGCCAGCTATATCGCTGATGGTCTGTCGCTCAGCGGTGCGGCCAAATTCCTTTCAAAGCGCGGTGTGATCCGTGACCAGCTGGGCGCAAAAGGTGCGATGGCCGCCATTGGCATGAACCAGGCTGATGTTGAGGCGATCCTGCCGGAGCATGGCAAATTGGGCATTGCTGCGATCAACGGTCCCGGTTCGACCACGATCAGCGGCGACTTTGATGCACTGCATGAGTTTGTGGAAGAATTCGAGTTGCTCAACCCCGATACCTTCATTCGGGCTTTGACGGTCGATACCGCATGGCATTCCTTTCATCTGGACGCTGGCGAGGACTGGTTCCGCCGCGAGATGGCGACGATTGATTGGTCTGTGCCAACCTTGCCGTTTATTTCGACGGTGACGGGGCAGCCTGAAACGAGATTTGATACAGATTATGGCTGGCTCAACCTGCGGCGGCCAGTCCGGTATCAGGCGGCGATTGAGACCGCCATCGACATGGGGGCGAACCTGTTTGTGGAGCTTGGCCCGGCAGCAACTCTTGCCGGTCCTACCAAAAGCACGGCCCTCGAAGCGGGCGCATCGGTCACTGTTTTGAATACGATCAACCGCAAGGACAACGATTTTGACACCATGGCCCGTGCTGCCGCGGCGATGTTTGCCATGGGCTACCCGCTGAATTGGCCGGCGATCACCGGCACGCCAACTGGCCATGTCGAATTGCCGCAAAACCAATGGGTGGAAGAACCGTTCTGGCAAGACAGCGAAGAAAGCCGCGGCCTGTTGTTCACGCCGATCAAACACCCGTTTCTGGGGATGCCGGAACGTGGCAACGGCACGACATGGACGTCCGAGATCAACCTCAAGGCCTATCCCTATCTCAAAGATCACCGGATGCAGTCCGATGTGATTTTCCCGGCGGCGGGATATGTCGACACGATGATTGCCCTGTGCCGCGATCAGTTTGGCCCCGACAAAATCATCGAGGTGGAAAACGCGATTATCCACGAGGCCTTGTTCATCAATGCTGATGACGAGGTACTGTTCAGCAATGTCTACGATCCCGAACGAGGGCGCGTGAAACTTTATTCGCGGATCCGCGACGCCGAGGATGACTGGGTGCTGCGCAGCGAGGCGAAGGTGCGCATTCTGGATGTGGAGGCGCCGAAGGCCCGGCCTTTCGACCCGGAAGACAGCGCCTTTGAAAAGATTGATGCAGCTTATGTGTATGATGTGGATGCTTCCACCGGATTGATCAATTATGGCGCGGCGTTTCAGACGGTCGAAGATCTGTGGATGTCGCGAAACAAGACCGTCGCCAGGATTGTTCTGCGCGACGAAGGTCAGGCGACCAAAGACCGGCATCACCTGCACCCGACAATGTTCGACGGGTGTCTGCAAATTCTTGAGCCGAGCATGACGCTCAAGAAGGTTGCGCGGGGCCGTCAGCCTGGTGATCCGGTGTGCCTGCCGGTTGGCGTGGGCCGGATGCGTGTCTATGCGGATTTCCCGGATGAGGTGATTGTCAGGGCTGATCAGTTCAAAAACACCAAGGACACCGACGCCTCGGTCGGCTTTACCGTGATGGATCTGGACGGCACCGTTCTCATGGTGGTTGAGGATGTTCGGGTAAAATTGCTGCCCTCGAAAAAGGCCGACGAAGAGGGTGAGGGTGTTCCGGCGCATTTTGTCCGGCAGGACATTGTTGAGTTGCGCGAGCCATTGAGCGCCGATCCAAACGCTGGTCATTGGATTGTTCTGACCGATCGCGGCGTGGATGAATCCAGGCTGGTTGCGGCGATGCAAGGGTTTGGCGCTGATATCCGCTGTATTTCACGCGATGCGCTGAGCGATGATCCCGGCGGCGCGCTGGCCGATATGCTGGGCACCCAGATCGAAAACGGCGGCGTGAGCGGCATAGTCGTGGGCTGGCCGCTTGGCCTGAGCGAGGTAAGCGAAGACACTGGCACAGACGCGTTGTTCGAACCCATCGACGCCTGTGTAAAAGACATCATCTCACTTGGGGAGTTGATGGATTACGCGCGTGCGGGCACCAATGGATTGCCTGATTTTGTTTTCTTGACCTCGGGGGCCTATCCTGACGCAAAGAGCAAATCAGGTGACGCGGCCATCCTGTCGCAGATGCCGATTGCCGCTATGGTGCGCGGGCTCGCCACCGAAGCGCCCGAATACAATGTGCGGGTGATCGACGCTGATGTAGGCGCACTGAAAGCACCGCAGTTGCTGGCCCGCCATATCCTGACGCCCGGTCCGGATACCGAAATCATTCTTCGTGACAATACTTGCCTTGCGCCGCGTTTGCACCATGCCGAGGTCCAGGATTTTGACGCAAAGACACTGACCGTCCTGCCAAGTGATACCACCACCAACTTTCATGCGACTATGCCAGCGCCCGGTGTGATCGATCAGGTGCGCTTGGTCGAAATTCCGCTTGCCCCAATTGGGCCAAATGAGGTGCGCGTGCGCGTTTCTGCGGTGGGCCTGAACTTCCGCGATATTATGGCGGTTACGGGGCTGTTGCCCAGCGAAGCCGAGCCGGAACCTGCGTGGCAAAATCTTGGGCTTGAATTCGGCGGCACAATCGAAGCGGTCGGCGAGGAGGTCAGCCGCTTTGAGCCCGGTGACCGCGTCATGGGGCTTGGAAAACGGTGTTTGCAACGCTTCATGACCATACATTCCGATGCGCTGACGCGCGTTCCGGATCATATTTCGCTGGCCGAGGCGTCCACCATTCCGAGCGCCTTTGCGACGGCCCATTACGCGTTAAACCACGTTGGAAGGATGCGCCAAGGGGAGAAAGTATTCATCCACGTGGCGACAGGCGGTGTGGGCACTGCGGCAGTTCAACTGGCGCAAGCGGCCGGAGCCGAGATTTTTGCAACGGCAGGCAGCCCTGCCAAACGGCGTCACCTAAAGGCGCTGGGCGTGCAGCATGTGATGGATTCACGCTCACTTAAATTTGCCGATGACGTGATGCGGATCACCAAGGGCAACGGCGTTGATATTCTGCTCAATTCCCTGCCGGGAGACTTCATCGCCAAGGGGCTTGATATCATGGCGCCCTATGGCCGGTTTCTGGAGATCGGCAAGCGCGATGTCTACGAAGACGCTGCCATTGGCATGAAGGCACTGCGCCGCAATGTGTCGCTGAGCGTTCTGGACCTCGCTGCAATGGGTGAGGAACGCCCGGACCTCATGGCCGATCTCTTTTCCGAGCTGGCCGAGATGTTGACTGCGCAATCCTTGACGGCTTTGCCTCTGACGGAGTTTCCCGTAAGCCGTCTAAGTGATGCGATCCGGTTCATGAGTCAGGCCAAACATATGGGCAAAGTGGTTGTGTCTTTGGAAGAAGACCGCTTTGAGATCAAGCGCGATGAAACCCGCGCGGTAAGCCTGTCTGCGGATGCGAGCTATCTTGTGACTGGGGGTACTGGCGGGTTCAGCCTGAGCGTTGCCGACTGGTTGTCCCGCGTTGGGGCAGGGCATCTTATTCTTGCGTCCCGCTCTGGCAAGATCGCCAAGGCAGACGAGAAAAAGATCAAGAAACTACGGGATCGTGGCACCGAGGTTTCGATTGTCGCGCTGGATATTAGTGACACCGATGCCGTGGATCAGTTTGTCAGCGCCGCGCAGGGCAGTGACAGACCGCTCAAAGGTGTGGTGCATGGCGCGGCGGTGATCAAAGATGGATTTGCCAACCAGCTCACGCCAGAAATGATCACCGATGTGCTGTCTCCCAAGATCAAAGGAGCATGGAATCTGCACCGTGCCTTTGCTGCCACCGGTACAGAGCCTGATTTCATGATCGGTTTTTCCTCCATTGCGCAGGCAACGGGATCGGCAGGGCAGACCAACTACATTGCCGGCAACGCCTTTTTGGACGCGCTTGCACATTACCGGTTGTCATTGGGCCGTCCGGGCACCGCGATCGACTGGGGTGTGATTGCAGATGCCGGGTTTGTGTCCCGCAACAGCGCCTTGGCCTCCTATCTGGAAAGCGTAGGACAATTCGGGCTTGATCGCAAAGACACAGACGCCGCCATGGAATTGGCAATTGCCCGCGATGCGCCGACGTTTGTCTACTCCCGCGCGGACTGGGCGCAGGTGGCCCGCGCCAACCCTGCACTCGGCGCATCGCCGCGTCTGGCCAGCGTTCTTGATGCGACGGGCGGTGGCACAACCGAAATCCGGGCGCGTCTGATGCAATTGTCGGGCGAGGAACTGATCTCTGAGGCCGAGGATTACATTAAGGATGAGATCACCAACGTCCTGAAGATCGAAAAGAGCGTCATCCAGGTGGAGCGCCCGATGAGCGAACTGGGCCTCGACAGCCTGTCTTCGTTTGAACTGAAGATCCGCATAGAAACGGCCCTGCAAGCCACGATCCCGGTGTCAAAGTTCCTGCAAGCGCCCTCCATCCGCGAATTGTCAACCATGCTTGCCGCCGAGATTGAATTGATCCGCCGGGCCGAAGCGGCTGCTTTGGCGCAGGGAGAGGCGTCAGGGGTAACGTTGGGCGAAGGAAAAACTTCTGGAGGATTCGCCGCAAGCAACAGGCAGATCGGGGTGCTGCGCGATGTGGCCGCGCCTATGACATCGGAACCTGCGCAAGCCGCGATGGAACATTCCGCCATTTGCAATCTGGAGAAACACATCGCCGCAGGCGACCTTGAAAAAGCCCTCCGCAAAGTCGAACGCCGCCATCCGCTGTTGACCATGAGGGTCGGGTTGGATGGCCAGATCAAACCCGGCGGTCCGGGTGTGACGCTTATCCAGGGAACAGATGATACGCCTCTTGAGGTTGCAAGCGGCGCATGGGCGCGGCTGTCCTGCCAATATCAGGACGATCAGACGTTTCTTGCCCTGCGCCTGCATCACGCGGCTGGGGATGCCGCTTCGGCAGATTTGCTATTGCAGGAAATCACGCAGGTGCTGGCGGGCGAAGCTTTGGCAAAACCGGTGCCGCGTCGCAAGCTCTTGTCACATCTGGTCAACGGCCGGTTTGACGCGGAAGACCCGGCTTCACAACAAGACCGTGCGTTCTGGTGGTACGCGCTTTCTGCGGCGCCAGCCCGCCCGGTGCCGTTCAGCACCCGCAGTCGCGCGCTCGTGCCGCCTCTGGCTGGCCGAAACCACGGGCCAGCGGAGGTGATCACTGCATCGGTCTCAGGCGTGCGGACAACCTCCACATTGCTATGTGCCTTTGCAACGGCCCTGCGCGATGCCACCCGCAGCACAGGTCCGGTTCTGATCGGACGAAGAACCTCACTGCGCGCGGGTTTGCCGAAGGGATCGGCCATTGGCCCCTTTGACGTCGAGCAGCCCCTGCCAGTGCCGACCACCCGTGCAGGACGCGCCGATCTGGCGCAATTTGACCGCGTTCTGGCCGCCGCGGACAAGCACCGCAAATTTGACAGCTATGCTGCCGCGGCGGAGTTCGCGTCGGCCTTTGAAGATTGGGATGTCTCGCCCTTCCAGATCCTCTTTGAAGAGGTTGATACGCTTTCCAGCGTTGCGCCGCGCAATCTGTTGCATGATGTTTGGTTGCAGGTGTGCATTCAGGACGACCAAACCCGTTTGCGACTGATCTATGATCGCGATGTTGTAACGCCGCAGACGGCGCAATCTGTGTCAGATACTCTGCTGGCCAGTCTGGCGCAGGTAGAACCCGTTTGATGGCAGAAAAGGAGATAGCGGCGCCTGCGAAGCCAACGATCTATCCTGTCACGATTTGGCAGCAATACCTGCTGGATGAGGCGAACCACCCTGACTGTACCGATGATCTGCGGGACAGGTTTATCCTGTCCAATGCCTTTCTCGTGCGCCCCAAAATTGATCTGCGCCGCATGCGCAGGGCCGTGGACAAGCTACGAGAACGGCACGACAGCCTACGCATCCGGCTTTGCCTGATCAAAGACAAATGGCGAGCCGTGATTGACCCGCCGCAAGGCGAAACCATCCGGGAGGTAGATCTGGGAAATTTGAGCGACGAGGATTTTCTGCCCGCTATTTCGGCGATCGCCAATGCGCCCATGCCGCTGATCGACGCCCCCCTGGCCGAGGTCATCGTGGCCCATTGTGGCGCGCGCGGTGATGTTCTGATCACACGGGTGCATCATGCAATTACCGATGGTTACGGTATGGTGGTCCTGACTGAAGATTTGACCAAGCTCCTGATCGGACTGCCTGTCACAGGCAAGGCTGTATCGCACGCCGAATATATCAAGCGGTTCCAATCCCCCCGTCCCAGCCAGGCGCTCAAGACCAAAACATTCTGGGAAGATCTTCACCGCGATCTGCCACCAGAGCCAAATGTCGGGCGAAAGGCAAAGGGGATCGAACCCCTATCCTATGCGCTGGGAAAGGTAGACCAACGGCAACTTTTCTGCCGGGCCACTCCGGACAGCCTCCGATCCTTCGAAGCGGCGGCCAAAGCTGCAAACCTCAGCGCAACGACGCTTCTCTTCGCAGCCTATCTTGAGGCAATTTGCCAGTG
Source organism: Sulfitobacter sp. M368 (assembly GCF_025141875.1). Classification (NCBI taxonomy): domain Bacteria; kingdom Pseudomonadati; phylum Pseudomonadota; class Alphaproteobacteria; order Rhodobacterales; family Roseobacteraceae; genus Sulfitobacter; species Sulfitobacter sp. M368. The sequence continues at coordinate 2,876,617 of NZ_CP081113.1, read as the reverse complement.
CTATAATCTGGATCGGCTGATGTTTATGGTTGCGATCTCTCGCAGTGATCCTGCCCTTGATACCTATGTGGGGGATCACACGCTCGATCCGTTTCTGCCATACAAAGCTGTTGGGCCGTCGCGCATAATGGAGGGAGCCAAAGCCCTTGCAGATACCTTTGCCGAGGCGATGGCCCATCTGCCATCTGATGCGGCACGCCGGGGAACGCCTTATCAACGCAGGTTGATCGAACGTGGGTACAACCTCAGCCAGTTTTCCGTGCATCAACCCCGCGCCATGTCCCGCCAAGACAGGTCCATGTTCAGCGAGGGGTTTTACGCAGGGGTAGGGGCTATCCAGAAGATCGGACCCTTCACGCTTGAAGCGTTGGATATTTCGGTCCGGCGGCGACGGTTTGCGGATATGCGACTTGAGGCGGGATCGGCCAAGGTTCGCACCGGGTTTGGCCTGTCCTATGACGGTATCAGCTACACCGAGAATGAAAGCACAACGATTGCAAACACGATCTGCCAATTGCTTGATCTGGAACCGGTGGGCATGGATTTGACATGACCACGGACCGGGCCCCCAAAGAACCTATCAACCTGCGCCAGTTCGGTCTGCACCCCCTGTCGCTGCGGCTTTGGCACGGGATGGCGCTGGATGCATGGCTGCGTGCGATGAAGGGAAAGTGGCATATGGTTTCGCCCAGCCGCTACCCGCTGGTTGCGATGATCACCCTTTTCAGCATCAGCAACTTGGGGCTCAAATGGCTGTCGCAACTAATCTATGGGCGGCGTTTGGCGAAGGTTCGAATAGAGCCTGACCCAATATTTGTCATCGGGCATTGGCGCAGCGGGACAACCTGGCTGCATCAATTGTTGATCTCTGATCCGCGCCATGCCGCGCCGGATGTAAGAGCCTGTTTCCGCCCCGAAACCTTTTTGGTCGGGCGACGTTTGTTGACGCCTGTGCTGCGCTGGGCGATGGATGGAAAGCGCCCCATGGACAATGTCCATCTGAAATTGGAAAGTCCTGAAGAAGACGAGCACGCAATTGCACTTTCCGGCGCTTTGTCTCCTTACCTTCATAACATGTTTCCCAATAACGTTCGCCGGATCCCGACGAACCCAGAAGACATGAGTGAGTCAGATGCGGCGGATTGGCGCAAAAAGTGGCTGGCCTTCTTGACACGTGTCCAGTTTGTGAACCCCGGACAACGGCTGGTTCTGAAGTCCCCCCCACATACGATGCGGACAAAAGAGATCCTGCGCATTTTCCCGAATGCAAAATTCATCCACATCGTCCGCGACCCTTATAAGGTGTTTTTATCAAACAGAAATTCGCGGACCGCGATGCATTCGGTTTCATCCCTTCAAGATCATCTACCTGTGCCGGAACAACGCGATGCGAGCATGATCAAACGGTCGGTTGCGTTTCACAAGCAGTTCGACAAGGACCGGCAGCATATCCCCGACGAACAGATCATGACATTGCGTTATGAAGATCTGCGGGCTGATCCAGTCACAGTGATGCGCGGCATATATGATCATCTGGATTTGGGTGATTTCGCCCCGATTGAGGCGGAACTTGCTGCGCTGGTCGGGCCTGCGCGTCCCTATCAGAACAATCGCTATGAATTGGACGATAAGACCCGTGCAATGGTGGATGAACAATTCGCCGATTTCTTTCGGCGCTATGAATATTTGCACATGGATCAACGTCCGGCGGCAGATCCGTGACGGTCTCAGAGCGGATCACTGACGCATTGTTCCGGTTTCGGTTTGCCGCAATGGTGGCTTTCGCTGTCCTGATCCTCGGTCTGGCCGCAGGCATTCCCCGGTTGGAATTCTCATCTGACAGCCGCGGGTTCTTTGGCCGCGGCAACAGTGAATTTGTGGAAGTCTTGCAGATTGAGGACACCTACACGGTCTCCAATACCCTGCTGTTGATGGTCGTCCCGCCACCGGGATCGGCCTTTGCGACCGACACCTTGAAAACCTTGCAGGAAATGACTGAGGACGCATGGCAAATGCCCTATGCCCTGCGTGTCGATTCCGCGATCAATCACATGCATTCCTATGCGCAGGATGACGATATCCTTGTGGAGCCGATGCTTGACGAGGAGGCCGAGATCACGCCAGAGGCGGCAGAGCGGTTTCGCGAATTGGCCATGGCCTCTGACAGCCTGCGCAACACACTATTGTCTGAGAAAGGCGACGCCTATGGGATCACCATGCGTGTCATTCTGCCCAAGGAGGAAGACAAAGCGGTGGCGCGCCGGGACGTGGAGGAATTTCTCAGGCAACTGCGGTCGGACTGGCAGGCATCCTATCCGGGCTGGCAGGTTCATGTCGCGGGTGGATTGCTGGGCAACAGCCTGTTGGCTCAGGTCGCTATTGAAGATATTCAATATCTGGTTCCGGTCGCGCTGTTGGCCGTGGTCGTTCTTTTTACGCTTGCTTTGGGGTCTGTTGCGGCCGTTGCAGCCTCTGTGGTTGTTCTGGTCTGTGCCACATCGGCCACCTTCGGTTTTGCCGGATGGGCCAACGTCGCATTGACCGCGGGCACTGCTATTGGGCCGCTTGCCGTGATGGTTCTGGTTTCCACCAGTTGCGTGCACATCGTGCTTGGCACCATACGCGCCGCCGAAGCGGGGCGCGAGGGCGATCCGTTTCGTTATGCCATTGCGCAGAACATCGCGCCAGTGACCGTCAGCCATTTGACAACGGCATTTGGGTTCCTCTGCCTGAATTTTGCACCGTCGCCGCCATTGGCCCAGATGGGCAATATCGTGGCGTTCGGATTGTTGGTCGGGCATCTTTCCGTATTTGTGCTGTTGCCAATGTTGTTGCACACCGCCTACCCACGCCGCGCGAGCCGCCTGATGGTTGGCGGGCAGCGCATGCGCCAGTTTGCCCGGTGGGTTCTGGTCAGACGTCGGATCTGGCTGATGCTGTTTCCGGTCGCCGGCGGTTTGGCAGTGTTCGGTATCTTTCGGCTGGATTACGACGACAATGTCATCCGCTATTTCGATCAACGCTACGAATTGCGGCAGGACGCCGAGGCCATTCAACAACAGCTGACGGGCCTAGAAACCATGCAGTTCAACCTGCAAGCCCCCGAAGGCCAAAGCGTATTCGAACCGGAGTTCTTGAAAGCGGTGGATCGCTTTGCCGTTTGGTTGGAGGCGCAGCCGGAAGTTGTGGCGGTGTCCTCTCTCCCCCGGATCATCAAAGACCTGAACAAAAGCATGAACGGCGATGCGGAAGACGCCTATGCAATTGCCAAGACCCAACCCGCAAATGCGCAGCTATTAATGTTCTATGAATTGTCATTGCCTGTCGGGATGGATCTCAATGTGATGATGGACGTGGATCGGACGCAAACGCTGCTCACGGCCACCCTGCGCAGCCCGCATAGTTCGGTGGTTCGGACCTTGGCCCAAGATGCCGAAGCGTGGTTGGGCAGAAACGAACCACAAATCGCCACGCGGGCGGCCGGGATGGCGATTGCCTTTGCCCGTATATCCCAGCGCAACAACAGTCAGATGTTGTTTGGTTTTTTGACCGTGCTGGGGATCGTTTCACTCACCCTCATTGTCACCCTGCGCAGCCTGCGCCACGGGGTCATCAGCCTTGTGCCAAATCTGGTTCCAGCCTTGTTGGCCTTTGGACTCTGGGGGTGGTTCATGGGAGATCTGAACTTGGGATCGACAGTGGTGACCACAATGACATTCGGCATCGTGGTCGATGACACGGTACATTTCCTGATGCACTACCTGCGGGAAAGACGGCGCGGCATGAAAGTGGAGGCCGCCTTGGAAGAAACCTTTGCCGTGGTCGGCTCGTCCATCACCCTGACGTCCATTGCCTTGATCCTTGGCTTTGGCATCATGTCGGCATCGGGCTTTTCCATCAATCAACACATCGGTATGTTGACCGCCACGGTGATCGCTTTTGCTTTGTTGTCGGATCTGTTTTTGTTGCCTGCCCTGCTTCGCACCTTTCAAGGAAAATCATTATGACATCGATCCGCCGTACCCTGTTTGGAGTTGTTCTTGGATTCTTGGCCCTTGGGGCGGGCATGGCCATTGCAGAAACCGGTGAACAGCGCGGTTTGCGCCTTGCGACCGAGGCGTCAAACCGCAACGGGGGGTATGAAGACATAACAGTGTCCGGAGAGATGATCCTCAAAACCGCAAGCGGACAATCTGCAACCCGGCGGTTTGACGCCAGATGGGTAACAACAGGGGCAGGGGCCTCGCGGTCCATGCTGATCTTTCGCTGGCCGGGCGACATTCGCAACACCGCGTTGCTGACACATGTCTACGCCGGCAAGAAGGACGATCAGTGGCTATACCTGCCCGCGATGGAACGTGTGCGGCGGATTTCCGGCTCGGGGCGCTCAGGCTCCTTTGTCGGCAGCGAATTCGCCTTTGAGGATATGGCAGATCAAGAGGTGGACAAGTTCAAACATCAATGGATTGCCGAACAGAACTGCCCCGGCGGTGGGCGCTGCCATGTGATCGACAGGTTCCCGACGTCCAAGTCCGGCTATAGCCGCCAGCGGATCTGGCTGGATACGGCCCATTTGCGGTTGCAACAGGTCCATTTCTTTGATCGCCGGGGGGCGCATCTCAAGACACTGTCTTTGTCCGGGTACCGCCAATACAACGGCCGGTTCTGGCGGTCTTCCCGTATGGAAATGGTCAATCATCTGACCGGCGCCCGAACCCGATTGAACTGGAAAGGTTATAAATTCAATCAAGGGCTTCAAAAGAACGCCTTTACCGTCAACGCCCTGCGCCGGATCAGATAGGGCTTGCCAGCCTATTCAGCCAGTTGCAGCTTGAAATTCTGCTTGGTCGCCGCGTCCATTTCCGGCGGTGCGGCTTCGGTCACAATCATCGGCGTGCCACCCGCAGGGGGCAGGACAAGCCCAACCAATGCTGTTGTAGGCAGGAATTTACTGCTGTCGATGGCGTAGATCGTTTGACGGGCAATGCCGGACATGGCGACCGAGATGTCATATTCGCATTGCTCTGCCACGCGGATGCCTTGCACGGGATCGACCTGAGCGGCGGTCAGGATGGCAAAATCGACCTGCATCCGCTCAATCACCTCAAAGGCTGTTCGGTCAAAGGACGCGCCGTCATAATCACGCAATTGGGTGCCGGCCATAAACACCCGATTGCCATGGATCAGGGCCAAGGTGCTGGCGATATAGGCAGAGTTGGTGACGACGGTGAGATCCTGACGTTTTTGCAGGGCTTGGGCCACAAATGCCGCTGTTGAGCCGGTGTCGATGGCAACAGACGCGCCGTCGGGGATCATGTCGGCGATGTGATCTGCGATCTTGGCCTTGGCGGTGCGGTTCTGCTCCATCCTGGCGGCAAAAGGGGCGGTCAGTGGGTTGCCCACGGCGCGGATGGCCCCGTGAAGCTTTTCGATATGCCCCTGATCAACCAGCGGCTTGATGATCCGGCGCACGGTTTGATCGGTCACGTCCAGCATCCGTGCCAGATCCGTCACCGAGACAGTGCCCCGCAAAGCGACGATGTTCGCTATTTGTTGATCATATTTTCCCATGTTTTCTGTATATTACAATTTTCGTTTTGGGGAAAGCGACAAAAAATGTTGTTTTGTGTTGATTTATCGTCATGCTGAGAGAGACTCATCTGGCGGAACGACATGACACAACATCACGTAAAACATCTCATCATCGGCGGCGGCATCATCGGATGTTCCACCGCCTATCATCTGGCCAAGAACGGCGAGACCGATATCGTCCTGCTGGAGAAGGCATCGCTGACCGAAGGGGCGACCTGGCATGCGGCGGGGTTGGTGGGACAGTTGCGATCCTCGCGCAACACCACGCGGATGCTTAAACGGTCCGTTGCGATGTACGATGCGCTTGAGGTGGAAACCGGCATGGCGTTTGACTGGAAAAAAGTCGGATCACTGCGATTGGCGGCGACCAAGGAACGCCTGCTTGAGGCGCAACGCCTGACCACCATGGCTCGCAGTTTCGACCTGGAAATGTCGATGATCACCGCCGAAGAGGCCAAGGCGCTGTTCCCCTATATTGACGCAACCGGTTTGGAGGGCGCCGCCTATATCCCGTCGGACGGCCATGTGGACCCGGCCAGCCTGTGCCAGACCATCGCTGCCGCCGCCCGCAGAATGGGCGTGGATATCCGCCAGGGCGAAAAGGTCGAGGATTTCATCGTTGAAGAGGGCAAGATCTCCCAGGTCATCACCGATCAAGGGCGCTATAGCGCCGATACGGTGATCATGGCCGCAGGCATGTGGAGCCGGGAGCTGGGCGCAAAGCTTGGCATCAAGGTGCCGGCCTGCGCGGTTGAGCACCAGTATATCGTCACCGAACCCTTGCCGCAGCCCGAATTGGTGAAAGGTCTGCCGACCCTGCGTGATCCCGAAAGGTTGGTTTATTACAAGCCAGACGCAGGCGGGCGGCTGGTCATTGGCGGTTATGAAGAAGGCACCTTGCCGTTTGGTGACACCGGCATTCCCGGTGAATTTGTGCGCCAATTGTTGCCCGACAATCTGGACCGGTTTGGACCGCTGGCCGAACTGGCCGCCGAGGTCACTCCGGTGCTCAACGAGGTGGGCATCCGGCAGGTGATCAACGGGCCGATCCCCTATTCGGCGGATGGTGATTTTGTCATGGGCTGGGCACCGGGTTTTGACAATCTGATGATGGCGACCGGGTTCCTTTATGGCATTGCCGCAGGTGGTGGGGCAGGCGAGATGATTGCGGAATGGATCATTGAAGGACGGCCATCATTGGATCTTTGGCCGCTGGACGTGCGCCGTTTTGGCCCGCATCACGGCAGCCGCGCATTCATGTATCCCCGCGCGGTGGAACATTACGCGCATCACTACAAAATGCGCTATCCCGGTCAGGAACATGAAACCGCACGGCAGCTGCGTCTGTCGCCGCTCTATCAAAGTCTGAAAGAAAAGGGCGCGGTCTACGGATCGAAAAACGGCTGGGAGCGGCCCTTGTGGTTTGCACCGGACGGGGTGGACCCCGTGGACCAGCTCGATTTTCTGAATCCCGGCTGGCAGCAGTTTTCCGAACAGGAACACAAGGCGGTGCGCGAAGGTGTGGCGCTGATAGATCAATCCAGCTTTGCCAAGTTCGAGATGTTCGGCCCTTCCGCCTTGGACACGCTGCAGCATCTTGCCGCCTGCAACATGGACAAGCCGGAGGGCAGCGTCATCTATGCGCAGCTGTGTAACAAGGCGGGCGGGATCGAGGCGGATCTGACCATCACAAGGTTGGGCGCAGATCATTTCTATATCGTCACCGGGTCGGGCTTTGGCGTGCATGACGCCGATTGGATCCGCCGCCACATGCCCCAAGATGGCAGTTGTCATTTGATCGAAGTGACCTCGGCCCGCGCGGTGATCAATATCTGCGGTCCCAAATCGCGACAGGTGCTGCAATCGATCTGCGAGGAAGACCTGTCAAACGCGGCTTTCCCCTTTGGCACGGCCCAAAACATCACCCTTGGCGCGGCACCGGTGCGGGCGGTGCGTATCGGATTTGTTGGCGAATTGGGCTGGGAATTGCATGTGCCGACCGAATTTGGCGCACATGTCTATGACCAACTGTGGCAGGCGGGACAGGGACAGGGCATCTGCAATGTCGGCTACCGCGCGATCGACAGTCTGCGGCTGGAAAAGGGGTATCTCTACTGGTCGGGTGACATCTCCCCCGATTACACCCCCATTGAGGCGGGGCTCGGGTTCCGGGTGCATCTGAAATCAGGTGGAGATTTCATCGGCCGCGAGGTTTTGGCGCAGCAAAAGCAGGACGGGCCAAAGCGCCGGTTGTGTACCTTTGTGACGGAGGCCAGGCTGCCGCTTTATGGGGGGGAAACCATCATCCATAACGGGCAAACAGTCTCTCTAGCGACAGCGGCGGGGTTTGGGCATAGCGCCGGCAAAACCATCCTCTTTGGCTATCTGGACAAAGCGCTATGGGATGAGACCGATTTTGAGGTTGAGGTGTTTGGCCAGCGCCATCCCATCGCCAAGGTCGAGGGGCCGTTGTACGATCCAGAAAACACACGATTGAAATCCTAAGGGGAGGGCAGGATATGACAGAACATGCAACGCGGGTGTTGGAGCAACTGAAGGTGCTGCCAGCCTATGCCGATTTGAGCGAAGAGAACTGCACCATCACGCGGCTCGGGGGGCTGACCAATCTGGTACACCGCGTCGATTGTGCGGCGGGCAGTGTGATCGTGCGTATCCCCGGTGATGGCACCGAAGAGTATATCGACCGCGCAGTTGAGATCACCAACGCCCATGCGGCCCATGCCGCGGGGGTGTCACCAGAGGTTCTTTGGGCTGATGCGAAGACCGGCGTGATGATTTCGGTGGCCGTACCGGGCATTACCACCATGACGCCGCAGAATTTCAAAACCATTCCCGGCGCGGCAGAGCGGGCCGGAAAGGCACTGGCCCAATTGCACACTTCGGGTGAGACCTTTGATTTCCGGTTTGAGCTGTTTGCGATGATCGACGACTACCTCAAAATCCTGTCGACCAAGGATGTGGACCTGCCCGATGGCTATCACGATGTGGTCAAGGCGGCTGAACCGGTCAAGGCAGCGCTGGCCGCCCATCCTGCACCGCTTGCCCCCTGCCATTGTGATCCTTTGTCCGAGAATTTTCTCGATGACGGGACAAAGATGTGGATCGTGGATTGGGAATATTCGGGCATGAACGACCCGCTGTGGGATGTGGGGGACCTGTCCGTGGAGGCCGAGATGGACGCGGAGAGAGAGGCAGAGCTACTGCAAGGCTATTTTGGCCGCGCGCCCACGGACGAGGAGATGGGCCGTGTGGTGATCTACAAGGCGATGTGCGATCTGCTGTGGACCCTATGGGGATTGATCCAGCATGCGGATGGCAATGATGCCGAAGATTTCTGGGCCTATGCCACGGGCCGATTTGCACGCTGCCGCGCCTTGATGGACAACCCTGATTTCGACGCGCATGTGGCGGCGGTCGCGGCGCGTTGATCAGCCGGTGATCTGGGCCAGCAACGCCTGATGCAGCTCCGGCGTTGCCGCCGTCACCACCCGGCCGTCGGAACCAAGCGTCAGGGCCGCGCCCTCCCAATCTGTCATCACGCCGCCAGCGGCCTCGATCAGGCTGACCAAGGGCAGATAATCATAAGGCTCCAGCCCAAAATCCACCACCGCATCAATGCGCCCGGCGGCGACCATGGCGTGGGGGTAACAATCATAGGCCATCCGGCGCGTGTGGCCGATCCGGCAAAGCCGCCCGAAAAGGGCAGGGTTATGGGAGAAAATACGCTCCGCCTCGTTGATATAGACCATCGCCTGATCAAGCTGTGTGGTGGACCGGCAATGAATGGGCGTGCCATTGCATTCGGCTGTGCCGCCGCGCAGACCCACAAATGTCTCGCCAAGGGCGGGCATCTGGACCAGGCCCAATTGCGGCACGCCGCCCACCAGATGGCCGATCAACATGCCAAACAGCGGCGATCCGGTGATAAAAGATCGTGTTCCATCAATCGGATCAATGATCCAGCTTGGGCCGTCCAATGATCCGGAGATCCCGTGTTCCTCGCCAAAGATAGCATGATCGGGAAACACCTTCGCCAGTTCCGCACGGATATAGCTTTCGGTCTCGCGATCGGCCACTGTCACCGGGCTGTCATCGGCCTTTTCGATGATGTCCAAAGGCGCACGGAAATACTTCATCGCCACGGCGCTGGCCTCATGCGCGATGCGCACTGCTTCTGACTTGATCATCGGGGTGTCCTTATGTTTGCGGCGTATGGATGGAAATACCCCATCCGGCGCAGGCTTTGCTCAGATCCTCGGGCGGGCGCTGGTCCGTAGCGAGAATATCAACCTGTGTCGGATCACCGATCAGAATCGGGGCTTCCCGGCCAAACTTGCTGGAATCAGCGGCCATGATCCGGGTGCCCGCACGCTGGAGAATCAGCCGTGAAAACTGCGCCTCTTCAAGATCAAACAGCGCGAATCCCTGTCCGGCGGTGATCCCGGCGGAGGACATAACGGCAAAGTCGGTGTTGAAGTTTGCCGCAAAATCCATCGCCGCATGGCCAAAGGCACCGCCGTCATGGCTGCGCAAACGTCCGCCCGCCATATAGACGCAATTGTCATTTCGCATCGCCAGTTTGGATGCCACGTGAATGGAGTTCGTTACAACCGTCAGGCGATGACGCTCGCGCAGGGCATCGGCGATATGGGCCGTGGTGCTGCCGATATCGAGAAACAGCGACGCCCCGTCGGGGATAAGCTTGCACACAGATCGCGCGATGGCCTTTTTGGCGTCGATGTTCTCGCTAAAGCGTTGTTTGAATGTGCCTTCTTCTTGCTGTTCCTGGTCTTGATCCGCGACGTTCAGACGGACGCCGCCGTGCATCTTTTCGACCAAGCCGCCCTCAACCAGAGACCGCAAATTGCGGCGCACGGTTTCGCTGGTGACATTCAACTCTGACGCGATGGCGCCCACCCGCAACGATCCACCCGCACGGCGCAGCGCATCCATGATTTCCTGTTGGCGGTGATTGGCGAGCGGGTCCATGACAGGGCATTTCTTCTAAGGGGACAGGTGACTTTCATTTAGGCATATCACGCCACGTTAAGGCAAGTGAAACAACAAAAAACCTCAAAATCCAACATTTTTTTCCAGATAACCACATTTGTTGTTGCTTTATGTGTTTTTTCAGGGAGATTAAGGGAAGCTCGTGATGCAGAGACAAAAACGCCGCACCGGGCGCAGACCAGCAAGGAGGCTGACGATGACTACATCTAAACTGACGGCTGCGGGACTTGCTCTCGCGCTATCGACCGCGGGCGCATTTGCGGACGTTGAATCTTCTGACCCGATCAAATTGACCACCCATGACTGGACCGGCCAGATCATCACCACGACCCTGATGGGGGAGGTGCTGAAAAAGGCGGGCTATAATGTTGAATATGTGCAGGCCGATTACATCGCGCAATTTGCCGGATTGAAAACCGGCGATCTGCACGTGGCCATGGAAATCTGGGAAACCACCGGCAAAGAGGCCATGGACGAAGCGATTGGCACCGGCAACGTGGTCAGCGCAGGCCCAACCGGCATGAAGGCCATCGAGGAATGGTGGTATCCGGCCTATATGGAAGAACGCTGCCCCGGCTTGCCCGATTGGGAAGCGTTGAACGATTGTGCCAGCGAATTTGCCACAGCCGAAACCGCCCCGATGGGCCGGTATCTGGGCGGTCCCGTCACATGGGGCGGCTTTGATGAAGAGCGGATCGAAGCGCTTGAGATGGATTTCGAAGTGGTTCACGCGGGCACGGATGCCGCGCTATTTGCAGAGCTTGAGGCGGCCTATCAGCGGCAAGATCCGATTGTCCTGTGGATCTATTCCCCACATTGGGCACCGTCCAAATATGACGGCAAATTCGTGGAATTCCCGCCCTATTCGGAAGAATGCTATGCGGACCCATCTGTGGGTCTCAATCCAGATGCCGCCTATGACTGCGGCAAGCCGCGCGGCGAGATCTTCAAGGTGGCCTGGTCCGGCGTGGCCGACAAATGGCCCGGCGCATCCGAGGCGATCAATGATTTCCATATCACCAGTGATGAAATGGGCGCCATGGTTGGCGCGGTCGATCTTGACGGCAAAACCGTTGACGCGGTTGTGGCCGAATGGATGGCCAACAACGAAAGCACCTGGCAGGGTTGGATCAACTAAACCCGCCTGAACTTCTCCGGGGCGGTGCCGCATCGCCCCGGACCAAACACCCCTTTCTCATGTCACAGGATCACGCCGGATGTCGCGTAACGTTATGCTGGATTGCTCTAACGTCTGGAAGCTGTATGGCCCGCAGGCCGATGCCTTTCTGACCGCTCACAACGGGGCGCCAAGTGATGGCGATCTGGCCAAGGCCAAGATGATCGGCGCGGTGCGCGGCGTGGATGTGCAGATCGAAGACGGCGAGATTTTTGTGATCATGGGCCTGTCCGGCTCGGGCAAATCGACGCTGGTGCGTTGTTTGTCGCGATTGGTTGAACCGACCGCCGGGGCGATCAATTTTGAAGGTCAGGATTTGCTGACCATTTCCGAGGCGGATTTGATCGAGATACGTCGCAAGAAGATGGGCATGGTGTTTCAACATTTTGCCCTGTTGCCGCATCTGACAGTCTTGCAAAACGTAGCCTTTCCCTTGGATGTTCAGGGCGTTGACCGCACCACCCGCGAGGCACGCGCGCATGAGATGATCGAAACCGTCGGTCTGAAAGGGCGCGAGGATTATTACCCGCGCCAGCTTTCTGGTGGCCAGCAACAGCGTGTCGGGATCGCCCGATCCTTGGTGACTGAACCCGACCTTTGGTTTCTCGATGAGCCGTTTTCGGCGCTTGATCCCTTGATCCGCCGCGAGATGCAGGACGAGTTTTTGCGCCTGCAATCCATGCTGAAGAAAACCATCGTCTTTATCACCCACGACTTTGACGAGGCGATCCGCCTTGCCGACCGGATTGCGGTGATGAAGGACGGGCGGATCGAACAGACCGCCACCCCTGAGGAATTGATGACCAACCCCGCTACGCCCTACGTGGCCGAGTTCACGCGCCACGTGAACCGTTCCAAGGTGGTCAAGTTACGCTCCATCGCGGTGCCGGTGGACCCGGATGCCACCTATGCCGGTGATCTCCCCGCCCGCATGACCGTGGCCGAAGCGATGGAGCAAATCGATGCCGCCGCGCACCCGTTCAAAGTGGTTGAGGCAGACGGCACGGTGATCGGCGCAGTGGATGCCCAAACCGCGATTTCCGTTATGATCGGGCGCAACGCCAAATGACGGATCAAGTGGCAGATCATCCCCCTCTCAAGGGCGGCAAGGCGCGGTGGCTGACCGGTGGACGGCTGTTCTGGCTGATCCTCTTGGCGGTCACATGGGCCGCTTCAACCTGGTCCTTTGCGCTGTACAAGGCGCTGGATGCCCGTTGGATCGTACGCTTTCCCAAAGCCTACCAGATCTCCGTGGACGACTGGCTGTCGGATTTCACCAAATGGCTGGTGGAGGATCTGAGTTTCGGCTGGTTTACCTTTCGCGATGTCACGCGGTTCATCGCCAGCCTGATTGAAGCGCCCTATAATCTGGTGCGGTCGCTGCTACTGGATGGCTTTGCCAAAGGTCAGGGCCAGCAGGCGGTCGAGATTGTGCCCGCGCTGAGCTGGATCGCGATCATCTTTGTCTTTGTGGCATTGGCCAAATACGCCCGTGGCTGGAAGCTGGCCGCGCTGGTCGGCACCTGTTTTGCCTATCTCGCCATCTTTGGCCAATGGGACAGCGCAATGGTCACGCTGGCATCGGTTCTCATCGCGGTGCCCATCGGGGCGGTGGGTGGTCTTTTGCTTGGCATTGCAGCCTATCGGTCCGCACGGATGGAACGGCTGATGCGGCCGGTTCTGGATCTGATGCAAACAGTGCCGGTGTTTGCCTATCTGGTGCCGATCCTTGTTCTGTTCGGCTTTGGCCCGGTGGCGGCCCTGATTGCGACGGTGATCTATGCCATGCCGCCAATGGTCCGCAACACAACGGTGGCCTTGCAGTCTGTCCCAGAGCAATTGATCGAAGCGGGCAAGATGATGGGCTGCAAACGTCGCCAGTTGATGTGGAAGGTTATGGTGCCTGCGGCGCTGCCGTCGATCATGGTTGGCGTCAATCAGGTGATCATGCTGACTCTGAACATGGTGATCATTGCCTCGATGATCGGGGCAGGGGGGCTGGGCTATGACGTGCTGACCTCGCTGCGCCGCTTGGACATTGGCGGCGGGGTTGAGGCCGGGTTTGCCATTGTGGTCATGGCCATCGCGCTGGACCGGCTCAGCCAGGCTTTTGCCGAACGCCAGTTGCGCCCGCAACCCGACCTGAGCCTGCCTTTGCCAAAGCGTTACCCTTGGGTGACGGCCACAATTGCGGTCATTGTCTGTGCCACGCTGGCCAGCCTGTTCATCCCGTTCTTTCGTGTCTACCCTGCCGAACAAGCGCTGACGACCGGTACGATCTGGGAAACGACGATTGCCTGGATCAATATCAATTTCTTTGATGCCATCGACGCGGTGAAAACCTTTTTGCTGACCTGGCTGTTGCTGCCGGTGAAACAATTCTTTGGCGGCATTCCTTGGCCGGTTGGTGTTGTGGTGACAGGGCTGGCCGCAGGGCGTGCGGGCGGTTGGCGTCTGGGGCTTCTGGCGGCGGCGATGATGCTGTTTATTGCGGCGACAGGCCTGTGGAACAAGGCGATGATCACCATCTACCTGACCTCGGTTGCGGTTCTTTTGGCCAGCGTTATCGGCATTCCCTTGGGCATCTGGGCGGGCCAAAACGCGCGGGCCAACTCGGTCATCGGGGCGATCATCGACACCCTGCAAACCCTGCCCAGTTTTGTCTACCTGATCCCGGTGATCATGTTGTTCCGGGTCGGCGATTTTTCCGCGCTCATTGCCATTGTCCTATATGCGCTGGCCCCCGCCGTGCGCTACGCCGCCCATGGCATCCGCAGCATTGACCCCGAACTGATCGAGGCGGGCAAGGTTGCCGGTTGCACCAATTGGCAATTGCTGCGCCGGATCAAACTGCCACTGGCTGCGCCGTCGCTTTTGCTGGGGCTGAACCAGACCATCATGCTGGCCCTGTCAATGCTGGTGATTACCGCGCTCGTCGGCACCCGTGATCTGGGCCAAGAGGTCTATATCGCGCTGACCAAGGCCAATGTCGGCAAGGGGATCGTCGCCGGACTTGGCGTTGCCTTCCTTGCGATCATTGCAGACCGGGTGGTCAACGCGCTGGCGCGTCAATCACGCGAAAGATTGGGATTGGAATGACTGTATCTGCCGAACTTTTGGCTCGGGTGGGCGCTCTGCCCTGCTTTGATGCTCCGCAAAATATCGAGGCGTTGGGCGGCGGGATCACCAACGTGAACCTCACGGTCGAGGATCAGGGGCGCAAGTTCGTGGTCCGGCTGGGCGATGACATTCTGGAACACGGGGTCATGCGTTGGAACGAGCTGTCGATTGCACGGGCCGCCGCGCAGGCGGGCGTGTCGCCAGCGGTCCATCACTTTGAACAAGGGGTGATGGTGCTGGAATTTGTTGATGCCGCGCCGCTCGCCGCAGAAGACCTGCATGATCCGGCGCTGTTGGTGGACGTGACCAAAATGATCCGCGCCATGCACCGCGATGTTGAGGCACAGGTCACAGGGCCGGTTTTGTCGTTCCATGTGTTTCACATCCTGCGCAGCTATGCTGCGTTTCTGGAAGCCAACGGATCATCCCACCGGCCCCTTCTGCCGGATTTGATGGCGCAGGCCGATCAACTGCAGGCGGCGGTCGGCAAGATCGATCTGGTGCTGGGCCACAATGATCTGTTGCCCGCCAATATTCTGCGCGGTGCGGACCGGCTTTGGCTGATTGACTGGGAATATGGCGGGTTCAACACGCCCCTGTTTGATCTGGGCGGTCTGGCCACCAACGCCGGACTTGAGCCAGAGGCAGAGGCGCTGATGCTGCGCAGCTACTTTGACGCCGCGCCCGATGCCGATCTGATGCGGCGCTATGGTGCGATGAAATGCGCCTCCCTGCTGCGCGAAACCATGTGGAGCATGGTGTCCGAAATCACCTCAGCGCTGGAGTTCGACTATGCCAGCTATTCCAAAGAAAACCTGTCCAATTACCGACAGGCCTATGCCACCCAATTCCCTGCAAGAGGCCAATCATGAGTGACTTTCCAAAAACGGCGCAGGCCGTCATCGTTGGCGGCGGCATTGTCGGCTGTTCCACGGCGTATCATCTGGCCAAGCTTGGCTGGGAGGTGGTTCTGCTGGAACGCAAAAAGCTGACCTCCGGCACCACATTTCACGCGGCGGGCCTTGTCGGTCAGTTGCGCTCCAGCGCGAATATCACCCAGTTGCTGGGCTATTCGGTGGATTTGTACAAAACGCTGGAGGCCGAAACCGGCCTTGGCACGGGCTGGAAGATGAACGGCGGTCTGCGGCTGGCCTGTAACGAGGAACGCTGGACCGAGGTCAAGCGGCAGGCGACCACCGCGCATTCCTTTGGTCTGGACATGCAACTTCTGACCGCGAAAGAGGCGCAGGATCTGTGGCCGTTGATGCAGGTCGATGACGTGATCGGCGCGGCCTACCTGCCCACGGACGGGCAGGCCAACCCGTCCGACATCACCCAAGCCTTGGCAAAAGGCGCCCGGATGGCCGGTGCGCGGATCTTTGAAGACACCAAGGTTTTGTCCGTGGATGTTGAAGGCGGCGTGATCAAAGGCGTCGAGACCGACAAGGGCCGGATCGACACGCCCATTGTGATCGCCTGTGCCGGCCAATGGACCCGCACCTTTGCCAAATCGGTAGGGGTCAATGTGCCCCTTGTCCCGATGGAGCATCAATACATGGTCACGGAACGGATCGAGGGAGTGACACCCGATCTGCCAACCCTGCGTGATCCGGACCGCTTGACCTATTACAAAGAAGACGTCGGCGGATTGGTCATGGGCGGTTATGAGCCGAACCCGAAACCATGGGCCGTGGACGGCATTCCCAAGGATTTCCATTATACCCTGCTCGACAGTGATTTTGACCATTTTGAGCAGATGATTGAATTGTCATTGGGCCGGGTGCCCGCCCTGCAAACCGCAGGGGTCAAGCAACTGGTGAACGGGCCGGAAAGCTTTACCCCAGATGGCAACTTCATTCTGGGCGAAGCGCCGGAGCTGAAAAACTTTTTTGTTGGCGCTGGCTTCAACGCCTACGGCATTGCCGCCGGTGGTGGCGCAGGCATGGCCCTGGCCGAATGGGTCGCCAAGGGCGAGCCGCCCTATGATCTGTGGCCCGTGGACATCCGCCGCTTTGGTCGCCCGCATTTTGACGACGATTGGATCCGCACCCGCACGGTTGAGGCCTATGGCAAACACTACACAATGGCATGGCCGTCCGAAGAACATGACAGTGGACGCCCTTGCCGCAAATCCCCGCTCTATGAACATCTCAAGGCCAAGGGCGCGGTGTTTGGCGAAAAGCTGGGTTGGGAACGGCCCAACTGGTTTGCCGATACTGCGGCAGGCGAGGCGCAGAAAGACATCTACAGTTTCCAGCGCCCCAATTGGCACGATGCGGTGGGCCGCGAACACAAGGCAGCCCGAGAGGCAGCGGTGCTGTTTGACCAAACCTCCTTTGCCAAGTTCACCCTCAAAGGCCCGGACGCAGAGGCGGCTTTGGGCTGGATCGCGGCCAACAACGTGGCGCGGCCGGTTGGATCGCTGATCTACACACAAATGCTGAACGATCGCGGCGGGATCGAATGTGACCTGACCGTGGTGCGCATGGCGCAGGATGAATATTACATCGTCACCGGCACCGGTTATGCCACCCATGACTTTGACTGGATTTCGCGCAACATTCCTGCAGGCATGAACGCGCAGCTGTTCGATATCACCTCATCCAATGCTGTTCTGTCTCTTATGGGGCCAAGGGCGCGGGATATCCTTGCGGCGGTCACCCGCGATGATGTCAGCAACGATGCGTTCCGCTTTGGCACGGCCAAGACAATCGGCATAGCGGGATGTCCGGTGAATGCCCTGCGTGTGACATATGTCGGTGAGCTGGGGTGGGAGCTGCATCTGCCTGTTGAATATGCCACCACGGTTTATGAGGCATTGCACAAGGCGGGCGCGGAACATGGCCTTGTCGATGCAGGCTACCGCGCGATTGAAACCCTGCGGTTGGAAAAAGGCTACCGCGCATGGCCGTCGGACATTGGTCCTGATCACACACCGGACGAGGCCGGTCTGGGTTGGGCGGTAAAGATGAAACAGAATATCGATTTCAAAGGCCGCGCGGCGGTTGAGGCGCAGCGGGCCGGACAGTTGCGCAAGATCCTCGCGACCTTCACCACCGATCCCGATGTGATCCTGTCTGGCCGCGAGACGATCTATCGCGACGGCGTGCGGGTCGGCTATCTCAGCTCAGGCGGCTTTGGGCATCACGTGAACAAATCCATTGGCATGGGCTACGTGCGCATGGATGGCGGTTTGACGGCCGAAGATGTGATGGCCGGAGACTATGAGCTGGAGGTGGCCACAGAACGTGTCAAAGCCGAAGTCAGCCTAGCGCCGCTTTATGATCCCAGAATGGAGCGTGTCAAAGCATGACATCGGTTCGCGCCCTTTGAAGGTGGGCGCGATCCGAAAAAGGGGCATGTCGCACGGGTTGGTCACCCGCGCGGATGCCCCTTTTTCACGGCAGGTTCTCTGCCACGTGAATGTTGATCGGGCTGGGGATGAATGCGGGAAGCTCATCGGCCAAAACCGCGCGAATTGCCTTGCGACCCATATCAACGGTGTCATGAGAGATCACAAACCGGAAAAGCCCGCTGTGCAGGGCTTCGCGGCTGAAGGGTGTCACCTCATGCCCGATGATCACCGGCGCGGGGTCAAACGATTGCGCAAATGTGGCCAGGCCACCGGGCTGGCTGCCACCGGCGATATAGATACCGGCCAGATCGGGATGGGCCTGAGCGAGATCTTTCATAATGGTCGCCGACCGCGTGGGGTCTTGGCCAAAAGGCGGCGTGGTCGTCACGGCTTGACCCGGGCGCAACGCAGCGCAGATCTGCCCAAACCCTGCTTGCCGGTCCAGAAAGTGCCGAAACTGGAAGTTGCTGAGCATGACCGCAAGGGTGCCTGTCCTGTCGCCAAGCGCGCCCAGCATCAGCCGCCCTGCGGTGCGTCCCGCCGCAAGGTTGTCTTGACCGATATAAGCGGTGCGTTTGGCGCGGGGCGTATCAGATACAAAGGTCAGCACTTTGATGCCGCGCCTTTGCAGCGCCTCAAGGGCGGCTTCAACCTCGGGCGCTTCGACGCCCACGGCGATTACGGCGGCAATATCCGATTTCACCCGGCGCAACTGACCCGACAGGGTATCGGAATCATAGGGATCAAATTCGCGGAAACGGATGGTCAGATTGGTGTATTTGAACAGGTCAATCGCGGCCTCAAGACCATCGCGCAGCACCTTGAAAAACGGGTTAGGCCCGACGGGCACAAAAACCTCGACCCCCGCAGGCTGCGCGGCCACGCGCGAGGTCAGGACATCCGGGGCATACCCCAACTCCTTAAGCGCGGCCTCGACCTTGGATTTGGTGCTGGATTTGACACCGGGCCTTGCATTGAGAACCCGGTCAATGGTTGCACGGGACAACCCTGTCAGCCTGATAACGTCCCCGATGCGAGCGCGTTTTCTGGTCACAACGATCCTTTGCAGCCGGTGCGATACAATGCAGAGTAGACGTGCACAGCTTCTGCTTGCAGGTTCTGATTGCCCTTTCAAACTACCATGGATTGAACAAATTGCGAGTGTCATATTTTTGAGGCAATTGTTTCATGTTTTTGACGTAATCCATTCTTTTCCTTGCGAAAAGTTTTTTACCTCCGTAGACAGTGCATACTTGAATTCGGAAAGGAAAATGTGATGGTGACCCGCAAGCCGGACGATCCGGCGGATGAGGTGCCTTCGGTCGTAGATCTGATTGCATTCAAATCGCAACGCATTTCCCTCTACAGCCACGCGCTTGAGGCGCAGCGTCAGGCGACCGCCGACAACAATGGCGATCCGGAGACAAAGTTTCATCCGCTGCTCTCTACCGAAGGCTTGATGCTGGCGTCGAAACTGATCGAAGATGTTGCCTATTCCTTTGCGACGCGGATTCCCGAACAGGAGGTCATTGGCCTGTTGTCGCTTTCTGCCAAGATCGAACACGAGATGCACCGGCTTGATGGTCTGGACTTGAGCCAGCGGTAGGATCACGAGGCCATAGTTGCATCCCTTTGATTTTGACTGATGATGGCGCTGGCCGTTCCCAGATTTCAAAGGCACATCATGAATTCCAAAAATCACCACAAAGGTAAACTGTTGTCCTCGCGCATCGAAGGGTTGCGTGATCTTGCGCCGCAAGATCGCTTGAACCGGGTGGGAGCAGCAGCCGGATTGGGGGCTGCGGACATCGAGGCATTGTCCGGGGCAGGGGTGCTTGATCCCGGTACGGCGGATGCAATGATCGAGAATGTGATCGGGACATTCGAACTGCCCATGGGCGTGGCGACTAATTTTATCGTGAACGGCCGCGAGGTTCTGGTGCCAATGGCGGTGGAAGAGCCGTCTGTGGTGGCTGCGGCCTCCCATATGGCCAAGATCGCCCGATCCTGCGGCGGCTTTATCGTTCAGAGCACCGCGCCGATCATGCGGGCGCAAATCCAGATCCTTGAACTGGGTGACGTTGCAAAGGCTCGTGCGCAGCTTCTGTCGCAGGAGGCGGCACTGGTGGCGCAGGCCAATGCCTGCGATCCGGTGCTGGTGGAATTGGGCGGCGGATGCCGGGGCATTGAGGTGCATATCTTTGAAACCTCGCCCATCGGCCCGATGGCGGTGCTGCACCTGCTGGTCGATGTGCGTGATGCGATGGGGGCAAATGCTGTCAACTCGATGGCGGAAACCCTTGCGCCGATGGTCGAAGAGATCACGGGCGGCAAGGTGCGGCTGCGGATATTGTCCAACCTTGCCGACAAACGGCTGGTCAATGCGCGGGTAGAACTGCCTTTTGCAGCCTTGGACACCAAGACGCTGAATGGGCGCGATGTGGCGCAGGGCATTGTGGAGGCCTGCACGCTGGCACTGATCGACCCCTACCGCGCGGCGACCCACAACAAGGGGATCATGAACGGCATTGATCCGGTGGTTCTGGCAACCGGCAATGACTGGCGAGCGATCGAGGCGGGCGCACATGCCTTTGCGGCGCGATCTGGCCAGTACCGTGCTTTAACCACTTGGGAACTGGCGGATGGCGATACTTTGGTTGGAACGCTGGAGATGCCGATGGCCGTGGGCATTGTCGGCGGCGCGACCCGCACCCATCCGGCAGCGCAGGCGGCGCTGCGGTTGATGAATATATCCTCTGCGCAGGAATTGGGCGAGATCTGCGCGGCGGTGGGGCTGGCGCAGAACATGGCCGCGCTCAAGGCGCTGGCGACCGAAGGCATTCAAAAGGGGCATATGGCACTGCATGCCCGAAATATCGCCATCACTGCTGGCGCCAAAGGGCCGGATGTGGAGAGGGTCGCCAGGATGTTGGTGCACAACGGTGAGATCAACGTCACTGCGGCCAAAGCCATTCTGGCCGCAGGTTGATTGTTCTGCCCTAGCTTGCCTCGGCGGCGTAAACCTCAGCAGGCATCGCGGCGCGGTCAAATTCGACAAAGAAGGTCGTGCCCTTGTCCGGGTTCGGAACATAATCGATTGTGCCACCATGGGCCTCGACGATCTTTTTGGAGATGTTCATCCCCAAACCTGTACCACCTGCGCGGCGTTGATCGGAGGAATCAAGCTGGCTAAAGCGGTCAAAGACCTTTTCCTTGTCTGCAGTTGCCAGGCCAATCCCCTGATCACGTACCAAAATGCGCAGTTTGTCATCCGTGGCGACCATGGAAATTTCAACTTCACCGCCCTCGAACGAGAATTTCGCCGCGTTGGACATGATGTTGGTCACAACCTGTTCCAATCGCGCTTCGTCTGCGCTCACATAGACATCGTCCGGCATATCGCCCAGGACGTAACGCACATTCAGACCATCTGCATAAGGTTCCAGCGAGGCCACACAGCGGCGGATCACAGTATCGGCTTTGACGGTTTCAAATGAGAACGACATCTTGCCC
Organism: Sulfitobacter sp. M368; assembly: GCF_025141875.1. Lineage (NCBI taxonomy): Bacteria > Pseudomonadati > Pseudomonadota > Alphaproteobacteria > Rhodobacterales > Roseobacteraceae > Sulfitobacter > Sulfitobacter sp. M368. The sequence goes on along the minus strand of NZ_CP081113.1, from coordinate 2,854,829 downwards.
GACTCAATCTGTTGCAGGTCCAGAAGTTCGGCAATCAAGGCATGCAGCCGTGACGCGTTGCGCTGGGCGATGCCCAAGGCGTTTTGCAATTTGTCAGGCATCGGGCCAAGCGCACCTGCACATGCCAGATCAAGCGAGCCTTTGACCGAGGTCAGAGGTGTGCGCAATTCGTGGCTGATGGTGGCCAGAAACTCGGACTTCGACCGCAGGGCGTTCTTGGTGGTCTCATGTTCGATCTGCAGCTTTTGCAGCTGCTGGCGGTTGCGCTCGTAGAACTTCATATAGATGCGCGAGCAATCAATGATGAAATAGACCACAAAGATACTGGTAAAGAACTGCGCCCACAGTTCGGAATGCAAAGGTGCGCTGGTCTGCCAGATATCCCAGACCGGGATAAACAGGAACGTCACACCATAAATCAACAGGCGCATCACGATCAGTGACAGGATCTGGTGGTTGTTCATCGCGGCGAAAAGCGCGGCCGCGAACAAGAAGAACAGCGGCATGAAATGGGTGGTTGGACCCTGAGCCAAAGAAATGGACAGGGCAAAAAATGCGATAATGCCGGCGCTGACCACTGTGCCGATCTGGACCAGCATCAGGCAGGTGAAGGCCTCGCGGTCACTGGAATAGTCATTGAGCTGCATGATCCGGCGAAAGCACATGAAATCGAAGATCTCTGATGCGATCACAAGGCACAGGGTAAAGGCGGCCATCAGGGGGCTGTAGTAATATGCCTCCAGCAAAAGTGCAGAGCCAAAAATCGCCTGACGCTGCCAAAACAGACCCAGACCAGCCTTGGCATAATCCTTCAGCTGATAGGTCAGCATTTCTGCAACCCCATCCTGGTGTTGCTGATCTGATATTTGCCCGCTCTCGTACATTGTTGTGAGCCATTCTGTTGTTTCAGAGCTGCAGACACAAAAATGGTTCTGCACATACCACTTAGCAACTAGACAAACACCAAAGTAAGGTGCAATTGTGGCGTGAATGGGGTCATTGCACTCAACCTAAAGATGTTTGAGCGAAGACGGGGCGACATTAGGCGTGACTGCGGAGAAGCGGATAACTCAATATTCTAAGGCTCAAAGGGTCTTTCCCGATCTTGCGCGGCCGGAGTTGCCAATTGCATCGGGCACGTTTTCGGCACAATTGCCGGAGCCTGCACGCGGTGCGCGGCTGGGTGAGGGGCCGGTCATCGTGGATGGCCATGTCCGGGCCAGCACCATATCGATTCACAATCTGCATCTGCATGGCGAATTGTTCACCAGCTATCTGCGGGCCCGGCATGAGACTTTCATCGTGGGTCGTGGCTGGAAACTGCCCGAGGTCGACGGGATGGAATTTGACCAGTACGACACCCCGCTCAGCCGCTGTGTGGTTTTGCATGAATATGGTGAGATCCTCGCGGGCATCCGGCTGACCCCGACCACCGCCCGTTGTGGCGCCTATACCTATATGATCCGCGACGCGCAGTTGGGGATGTTGCCCGATATTCCGTCGGACCTTCTGTTTATGGAAGCGCCGGTCAAGGAACACATCTGGGAGGCCACACGTTTGTTTGTCTCTCACAACGTCAGCTCTGACCGCCGGCTGAAGATCCAGACAATCTTGATGCAGCAGATGGCCCTCTCCGCGCAGGAGCTTGGCATATCGCATATCATCGGGATTGTTCCGGCGGTGTTCCAACGCTGGATGAAGCGGATCGGGATGAGCGCGTTTCCGGTCGGTCCACTGTTGAGCATCGAAGGCGACCGGACCCAAGCCGCAATGATGCGGGTCGGCGTGCGCTCCAACTAGACGGCCTGCGCGTCCGCGCCGCTCACTCTTTACTATAGTATAAAGACCAGTGGTTTTGCTGGGGCGCGGCTGGCACGAACCTGTCGGCGGCCCGCCACTGTAAGGGCCATTCCTCCTATACATGGTCATCCAGCTCATCCGGCTCTTGGGGCAGGGGGGCACCGTATTCGCACTTAAGGGAATCAAGTTTGGGCCATCTGGCGGGATTCGGGCTGCGCCGCGGGGTGAGTCTGGGGGATTTGAACGTGAGTCTCCTCTCAAAAAGGGCATATCCCTGTGGATAACCTCAAAGGGGCCGCTAGCAGACCCATTCCTCCCCTAGGGTAAAGCCGCAAATCTTCTTGGATCAGCGGGTTTTTGCGCGAGAGTTTGGACGTAAGTAATTGAAATTATACACTTCTGATGAAATTTCGCAAAAACTTCATTTTTCTTGTAAAAAGCGCTTGCGGGTTTTGATCCATAACCTTAGAACCCCCCTTACCGGACGAGCGGTGACGCTCAAACGGGGCGCTGGACGGGCCAGACGGAA